>NZ_JBFUMJ010000002.1:0-1302805 GCF_054049435.1 Polaromonas sp. P5_D5 | reverse complement strand
GTACTGAGGGCAAGCTGGGCGGGCAGGCCGACGTGCAGGGAGTGGCCGGTACCTGGAAGGATCTGACCGACAACGTGAACTTCATGGCCGGTAACCTGACATCACAGGTGCGAAACATTGCCGACGTGACCAAGGCCGTGGCCGCCGGTGACCTCTCCAAGAAGATCACGGTGGACGTGAAGGGCGAAATCCTCGAACTCAAGGCCACCATCAACACCATGGTGGATCAGCTTCGGTCATTTGCCTCTGAAGTGACGCGGGTAGCACGAGAAGTGGGCACCGAAGGCAAACTGGGCGGGCAGGCCGACGTGCAGGGCGTGGCCGGTACCTGGAAGGATTTGACTGACAACGTGAACTTCATGGCTGGCAATCTGACCAGCCAGGTGCGAGGCATTGCGCGCGTGGTGACGGCCGTGGCCAACGGCGACCTGGAGCGCAAGCTGACCGTGGAAGCCAAGGGCGAGATCGCCGCGCTGGCCGATACCATCAACGGCATGACTGACACCCTGGCCACCTTCGCCGATCAGGTAACCACAGTGGCGCGCGAGGTCGGCGTGGAAGGCAAGCTGGGTGGCCAGGCCAAGGTGCCCGGAGCCGCCGGCACCTGGAAAGGCCTGACGGAGAACGTGAACCAGCTGGCTGCCAACCTGACGACCCAGGTACGCGCCATTGCCGAGGTGGCCACTGCCGTAACGCAAGGTGACCTGACGCGGTCCATCACTGTCGAGGCACTCGGTGAGGTGGCGGCGCTGAAAGACACGATCAATGAAATGATCCGCAACCTCAAGGACACGACCCAGGTCAACACAGAGCAGGACTGGCTCAAAACCAATCTCGCCAAATTCAGCCGGATGCTGCAGGGCCAGAAAGACCTGGTGGCCGTGGGGCATCTGATTCTCTCGGAGCTGGCACCGGTGGTTGGCGCGCAGCAGGCGGAGTTTTATGTGCTGAGCTACACGCACGAGAGGCCGCGCCTGCGTCTCATGGCCAGCTACGCCTCCGAAGGGCAGGGCGCTTACGGCAAGGAAATCGACTTGGGCCAGGGCCTGATAGGCCAGTGCGCTTTCGACAAACAAAAGATCCTGTTGACGTCCTCGCTACCGCAGGGCCTCAAGATATCGTCCGGCCTCACCGAAGTGGCGCCTATGGACATCCTGGTGCTGCCCATCATCTTCGAAGGCCAGGTCCGCGGTGTGGTGGAACTCGCCTCGGTCGAGCGATTCAACCCAACCCACCAGGCTTTCCTGGACCAACTCACGGAGAGTATCGGCATCGTGATCAACACGATTGAAGCGAATATGCGTACAGAGGACTTGTTGACCCAGTCGCAGTCCCTGGCGCAGGAGCTGCAAAGCCGGCAGGAAGAACTGCAGCAGACCAACGAGGAACTGCAGGAAAAGGCCCATCTGCTGGTCCAGCAGAACGACGAGGTGGAGCGCAAGAACCAGGAGGTCGAACAAGCCCGGCAGGCACTGGAAGAAAAGGCCAAGCAGCTTTCGCTCACGTCCAAGTACAAGTCGGAGTTTCTGGCCAATATGTCGCATGAGCTGCGCACACCGCTGAACAGCCTGCTGATCCTGTCCGATCAGCTGTGCAAGAACTCGGAAGGCAACCTGACCAACAAGCAGGTGGAGTTTTCCAAGACCATTCATTCCTCCGGCAACGACCTGTTGATGCTGATCAACGACATCCTGGATTTGTCCAAGATCGAGTCGGGCACGGTGGTGGTGGACGTGAACGAGCTGCGGCTGTCCGATCTGCAGATGTACGTCGAGCGCACTTTCCGCCATGTGGCCGAAGCCAAGAATGTGGATTTCCTGATCACTACCGGGCTGCAGTTGCCGGTTTCCATGGTGACCGACGTCAAGCGCCTGCAGCAAATTCTCAAAAACCTGTTGTCGAACGCCTTCAAATTCACGCACCAGGGTCATGTGGCCCTGGCGATAGAAGAAGCCTTTACCGGCTGGAGTCCGGACAATGAGGAACTCAACCGCGCGCAGCAGGTGCTGGCGTTTTCCGTTACTGACACAGGTATCGGTATTTCCGCCGACAAGCAGCAGATCATCTTTGAAGCCTTCCAGCAGGCTGACGGCAGTACCAGCCGCAAGTACGGCGGCACCGGTCTGGGTTTGGCCATCAGTCGCGAACTCTCGCGCCTGCTGGGCGGCGAAATACGCCTGTCCAGCGCGCCGGGAGAAGGCAGCAGCTTTGTGCTCTACCTGCCGCTGGTCTACGCTTCCACGCGCGCCGCGCGCAAGCAGGGCAGCAGCGCCGAGCAGCGCTTCGAGCCGGCCGCGCCGATCAGCCGCCTGGGTTTCGAGAAGATGGAAGTCGCCTTCGATGATTCCGTTCTGTCTCTGGACACGCACTCTGCGGCCAATGAGGCTGCGGATGACCGGCACACCATCCAGCCGGGCGACTTTGTGCTCCTGATTGTGGAGAACGACCTGGCCTTTGCCAGCTTTTTGCTTGATGCCGCAAGGGCCAAGGGGTTCAAGGGCCTGGTGACGTCGCTGGGGGCCCGCGCCCTCACGCTTGCCGCCGAGTTCAAGCCTTCGGCCATCACGCTGGACATGCATCTTCCCGACATGGAGGGCTGGCGCGTGCTCGAGCGCATCAAGCAGGACTTCAGCGTCAGGCACATTCCGGTTTGCGTGATCTCCACCGACGATTCCAAGGAGCGCGCCTATCGATCCGGCGCCATGGCATTCATTGAGAAACCGATCCCCGCCAGGGAAGTTCTCGACGAAATGCTGGATCAGCTGCACCGTTATGTGTCGCGCCCGGTGCGGCACGTGGTTGTTGCCCTGAAGGACGAAGCGTTGCGTGCCGAGGTCACCAGCCTGCTGGGCGGCAGCCATGTTCAGTGCCTTGCGGTGCCGTCACTGGCGGACGTCAAACCCGAGGACTTCGCCCGCTTCGAATGCGCCGTGATTGATGAGGCGTCACTGGCGAACGGGTTCGACCGCTTGCGAAATGCCTCGCCCGCAGCCTTGGTGCTTGGGCCGCTGCAGGTGGTGGTCTGGCGTGAAGGCATGATCGATGCACAGCTTCAGCCCGCCTGGCAGTCACACGACGGCTACTTTTTCCGCGAAGCCAGGTCCGTCCCCCGGGTGATAGACCTGGCCCTGCATGCCCTGCATGTAAGCGAGGCGCGCATGACGGACAGGCAGCGCAGCACCTTGAGAAACTTCCACGATGCCAACAAGTCACTCGCGGGGAAAAGGGTGCTGATCGTCGACGATGACATGCGCAATATCTTCGCTCTGGCCACTGTGCTGGAGGGGCAGGGCATGGACATCGTCTGGGCTGACAACGGCCACGATGCCATCGCCAAAGTTGCCTCCGATCCGCAGCTCAGCGTGGTACTGATGGACATCATGATGCCGGTGATGGACGGGCTGGTCACCATGCAGGAGATTCGCAAGCTGCCGGCCGGCAAGACCTTGCCCATGATCGCGGTCACGGCCAAAGCCATGAAGGGGGACCGCGAGAAATGCATAGAGGCCGGCGCCTGGGACTATCTCTCCAAGCCCGTCAATACGGAAAACCTGCTGGCCGTGCTGCGTGCCTGGTTGCCCCGGTGAGCGCCGTCCTCATGCCGCAGGAGCCGGCAAACATGCTGAATCCGGACCTGGTCAATATCCTGATCGTCGACGACCTGCCGGAAAAGCACGTTGTCATGAACAGCATCCTGGAAGAACTGGGGCAAAACATCGTCAGCGCCCGCTCGGGCCGGGAGGCTCTGCGCCTCATCCTGCAGATGGAGTTTGCGGTCATCCTGCTGGACGTCAACATGCCCGACATCGATGGGCTGGAGACCGCCAGCATGATCCGGCAGTACAAGAAGACGGCGCAAACGCCCATTGTTTTCATCACGGCCTATGTGGACGAGGAACAGGCCGCCAAGGGTTACGCGCTGGGCGCGGTGGACTACATCTCGTCGCCCGTCGTGCCTGGCGTGTTGCGTTCCAAGGTCAAGGTTTTCGTCGACCTTCACCGCATGAACCGGCAGCTTCAGCAGCAGGCCGTCGAGCGCGAGGCGCTGGCGCGGTCCGAGGCGGCACGCACCGCGGCAGAGGATGCCACGCGGCGCGCCGCCTTCCTGTCGGACGCCAGCCAACGCCTGTCCATGTCCCTCAATATCGATGCCACTGCCCAAGCGCTGGCGGATATCGCCGTACCGGGCCTGGGCGCCATGGCTGCAGTCGCCCTGCTGGACAGCCATGGCGACCTGCACTGCCGCTGCCTCAAGATTGCGGGCGGCCCGGATCCCTCTGCGGGCCCTGTCGTACTCGAATGCCATCGCGAGTTGAGCGCCTCCATGGCGGCGACGGTCCGCAGCGCCATGCTCTCGCGGAAAATAGCGTTTCTGCCCGCAACGGAGCTGTGCGCGGCGTCCACGGCCTCCGCGGTAGCCCCACAGCCTGCCTGGCCGGAGCTGCCGGCGGACCATGAGGAGATGGCGATTTGCCCGCTGGTCGCGCGTGAGCAGATGTTGGGCGCACTCATCCTGTTCGGCAAGGTCGGCGGTTTTGCGCAGGCGGATGCTGCCCTGCTCAGCGAGGTGGTGGGCCGTGCCTCTATTGCCATGGAAAACGCCAGACTCTATACGCTGGTTCAGGAAGCGGATCGCCGCAAGAACGAGTTCCTTGCCATGCTGGCGCACGAGCTCAGGAATCCGCTGGCTCCGATCAGGAACGCAGTGCACATCATCCACAGTTCCCATGTGGTCAACCCGAAAGTTGCATGGGCGCGTGATGTCATTGCCCGGCAGGTCGATCACATGTCACGAATGATCGATGATCTTCTGGACGTCTCGCGGATCGTCAGGGGCAAGGTGACGGTTCATATGGAGCCGGTCCTGCTCTCGACATTGTGCGAGCATGCAGTGGAGGCCAGCAGCCCGCTGCTGGCAGCCAGGAATCAGGAATTGACTGTCCGTCTTCCAGCTGAAGCCGTGGTGCTCCAGGGCGATTTGGTGCGCTTGTCGCAAGTACTTTCCAACCTGCTGAACAATGCCTCCAAGTTCACGGATCAGCATGGAAAGATCGAGCTGAACGCTTCGCTGCAGGAGGAGGGCGTCACCCTGTTCGTATCAGACAACGGCCAGGGCATTGAGCCCGAATTCCTGCCGCATGTATTCGACCTCTTTGCCCAGGGCGACCAGGCCCTGGACCGCGCGCAAGGGGGCCTGGGTATCGGTTTGACACTGGTCAAGCATTTGGTCGAGTTGCACAACGGCAAAGTAGAGGCTTATAGCGAAGGCAAAGGCATGGGAAGCCGGATATCCCTTTATTTTCCGGCGAGGATTTCAGGCAACGATGCCGGTCTTCCCGTGGTGGCTGCGCCGGCGGCCGCCAAACCGGTGGCTGCCGTTCCCCGAAAAGTCCTTGTAGTCGACGATTTATCGGCTTCCGCAGAAACGCTGCAAGTGCTGCTGGAACTGGAAGGTTTTAATGTGAGGATCGCGAATGATGGTGCGTCAGCGCTCCATATCGCCCGGGAATTCGTGCCGGACGTAGTCATCCTCGACATCGGTTTGCCCGGCCTGGACGGCTTTGAGGTTGCCCGCCAGCTGCGCAGTCGCCCGGAATCGAAAACAACGCTGCTGATTGCCTTGACCGGCTACGGCGAAGCCGAAAGCCGGTTGCGCTCCCAACAAGCGGGTTTTGATCATCATGTGGTGAAACCCGCGGACATCGAATCTCTCCTGGCTATGGTGAGCCTGCCGCGAGTGGAAACAAAAGCCATGGGCGAACAATAGCTCGAGAGGCAGGTCGAAGAGGGGTGCGGCAAAAAAGCGTGCTTTACAGCGATTTCGTAAATTCAGACTGACTCCCCCACTGTAACTTGTTGATTCATATAGATCTAGCCCTCTTTTGAAGTGCAAATTACGCAAGAATTGGTTGCATAAAGTTAAGTGTTTTCTCTGTTGTGACGTAAATCACTACTTATTCGCAAGGAGATGCTCCATCCAAGAAGGCCGCGTAATTTGTATCTACGGTAGCTAGAACTGGGAGGCGTTTCTAGCTGGTTCTCTGCGCGCCGGTCTCAGGTTTGAGAGTCGCCAACAGGCGATTAACGACTTCTTCTTCAGCGATACCTTCATAGGAGCCACTACGGAAAACGGCGCAGGTTGCCCTTGTACCCCCGTAGTCGCAGTTGTAGACGGCCAAAACACTGCCCGGCCCAACGCCGGTGTGGCCGCACAGTGTCACGTCCATGGCCACCTCGCCTTGCATCAGGCCGAGGGCATACCCAGGAGAAATCCATGGACGCCCGGGAATCGGCCCCCCAAGGGTACGTGCCGTTCGCATCTCCCGCAGCAGTGAGTCAGGAAGAAGGCGCCCGGCCAGGAGGCGGTCCAGAAAGACGGCGGCGCTTGAAACTGGACCGACAAGCAGGCCGTGATAGACCCATCCAGGGTCGTAGTCGGATACCGCCCCTAGGCACACGCCGGCCAAGTCAGCTCGCGTTCTTGCGACACGAATTCCCGACAAGCCGAGCGGCGAAAACGCTTGCTGCATCAGGGCTTCATCGAGGGTGAGACCGGTCAGGCGTTCGAGGAGTCTCGCCACGTACATGTAGCCGACGTTGGAATATCGCCAACTAACTCCGGGCGTATATCGCAGCCTCGTGGCATCGAGGCGTTCCAACATTTCGTCCGCCGCCCAAGGCGTTTCGCCGCGCGCAACGGCGGCGTGGTATTCGGCAAGCTCACCATAGTCTGCCAACCCGGCTTCATGTTTCAGCAACTGACGCAGCGTAAACGGAGCGTCAAGGACCGCAGCATCAAGCCGAACCAATCCGTCTCGCACCAGTGTCAGCGCTGCTGCCGATAGCACCGTCTTCGTAAAGCTCCACCAGGGAACAATCGCATCGTGCTGTTCGTGATGCACTAACGAACCACCTGATAGCAGCGAGAAAGGCATTGGGATTGCAGTGGGCGAGTAATCGGCTGGGAGTTGCGAAGGTCGGCTGATGGCCCACTGCAGAAGTCTAGCCTATGCGTCAGGAAGCGGCCACTCGGTCAAGATGTGATACCCAGCTGTTACTCAGAGAAGCTCCGGGGTAGAAGATCAAGATCAATGAATTCGAATAGACGTCACCTATCCTGTTTATGCTTAAGTCCGCTCAGAGGTAAGCATCCCTGAATTCCATATCAGCATCTCTGAAATCTCGTGAGCGCCAGGTTCCTAGCTCTGTGCGGCTAAATATCAAATTTTCAAAAATTTGAAAAAGCGGCTTGGCTATTCCTATACGATGAAAATCCGGGCAAAGCGCAAGGAATACATTGAATAAATGAGCGGCCCAAATGTCCGCGCACGGCCAATCTTCAGCTTCTATGGCTTCTCGTGCGAGGATTGTGTAGACGGACAATATTGACAAGTCATTTCGATGCGAAAGCTGACTAAGAATCGACGGCATTGGCACCCGTTTAAGACGACCATGCGGGTCTTTGGCAAAAATGATTGTTTGAACCGATGCTGGCAACCGCTTGAGCAATCGCTGCGATTTGTTATGTGTAAAGCCGTCTCTGAGCAGCAAAGTCCATAGTAGATCTCTCACTGCCGCCGAGGACCCAGGCGAAATAATCTCAACCTTAAAGAGCTTGGTTTGTGTGGGCTTGTGTTTACCGTCGCGATATTTCAGCCAAATGTTGCTGTCGTAGGGTTTGATGCCTTCACCGGTTTTAAAAGAGGTAGGCTCGAATTTCTTTTGCATTGACCGAGCCGACGACAGCCCGTGCCGGGCTTTCAAGTACTCATACCAGTACACGGTTTGGCAGGTTCTTACATGCTTTCTACGGGTTCTCGGATTGTCTAGCGTGTAGAGATCCTGGGGACACTCAAAGTCGCTAAACGTCCGGATCAGATCAAAGGTTTTGAAGTAATTTCGGTTATCGATCAAGTCGGGGTAGTTCAAACTTAGCTCCTTCCTTTCGCCGACCGTCGGTCACCAAAATATCCGAATTGATTCCCAGCTCCGAATGATTTGTCTACGGCCATCCCAGACTCATGAGCCAGCCGGTCGCTGGAAATGACGCCTTCAATTTTCGGATGCACGAAGCGTTTCCTCAAAGATTGACACTGGGCGGTATAGGCACCTGAGCTCGTGATGCCGCGGTGCAGCACACCATCGATGTCGGCGAGAGCATCAGGTCGCTCATAACAGGAGCTACCATCGCACCCGAGAAATCTCTTCGTCCACCACATCAAGGAATATGTCCGACCTCTCCTCGGGCGACAGCGTGTCGTATTCAGGTGGCGTACCGCCCAGCAGCATCTCGATGGGAGTCAGACCGGCATATATCTTCTGCGGGCTCCGCAGGAAGCTCCAGAGCAGGGTCGAGTTGACGTCGGCTTCAAGGTATTTCTGGATGCTTTGCTTCAGCAGTGACTTGTCCAGCCGGTCATTGAGCTGAAACGCGGGATACCGCCGGTCATCGACCCGGGCTGGCGACGAAAGAAAAATGAATTCGCCGACGACCGCGCGTTCATAAACAGCCTCCGGCGAACACTTGAGATGGTCTGCCATTTCCTGGGCCGTCAGCACTCCGTATAGATGCGCAAAGCGGCCACGGTTCTCGCTGTCGATGGTTGGCGACGAGGCGCGAGTTGGCGCAGTCATGACATATTCTTTCGCTCGCGCAGAAACTGACGCAACGGTGTTATCCCATGACTCGCAGGACGAAATTGGTGGAGAAATGACGGCGTAAGTTGGCCGAAAAAAAGGCTGATCTCCCTGAGTTTCAGAGAGGACTCGCCTGCTGGTGATTTGATCAAACCGCTGATGGACATCAGTTTATTGGAGTGAAAAACTCCCCTGTGCGCAAGCACTTATTTCAAACTTTCCTCGAGAATGGTGCCGCGTATATCTCGGAAACCATTCGACGTGCACCAGCGTTGTTTTTACCCAAATTCGCCCCTTAAACAGCCCCTGCGTTTGCTAGCCAGAACCTGTTTTGACAACCGCTCCATCATCGCCACGGTGGATCTCACAGTACATACACCGCGCTTTAGTGCCTCTTTTTGACTGGGTTCCCAAATCACACGGAAGTGTGCACACTTTTAGCGTGACCAACCGGCCTTTGAGTGATCAGCAGATGAGCAAAGAGATCAGCGAGCTTGCCAGCACGCTTGAGGCAACTCTTGTCCAGAAATATGGCTTCATGCTGGGGCAGGCCGATTTGGCTCGCGTACTTGCCTTTCCGACCGCAACTGCGTTCCGAAGAGCGGCGTACCGACGTCAACTTCCGATCAAAGTGTTCTCCATCGAACATCGCAAAGGAAAATTCGCCCTGGCGAAGGACGTGGCCATTTGGCTAGCCACCATGCGCGCAACGGAGGCTGACAAGCAAAAGGAGGGTGACATGGATACCAGTTAGGTCCTATCCGCCTCATAGACAGTGTATTTGCGTGGCAAAAAAAAACAGCCATGTGCGTCAACACATGACTGCTTCGTTTTCGACCAGGAGGCCGATGGCCTTTACAGCCGGGGTACGTGATTTGCAATCTGACGACTCCAGTATGAACGACCTATCCGTTTGCTGTCAAGCGGGGAGGGTAGCTTTTTTACTTTTACACGCAGCGCGCTCAGTCCGCGCCTCGTGCTGGAGTCGTCCATGCCATCATTTCTCAAGTCTTGCGGCAAGTGGTCTTCCCGCATTATCAATCCTGCCAGCCAGCTCCGGGTCACTCCTATCCCACCTGTCTCCGCCGTCAATTTCCCTATCGCGCGAGCGCTAGATTCGCTTGAGCTTGGGCCGTTGCGGGCCGGGGAGAAGAGCAATGGCTGAGAAAAAAATTCCCAAGGGCAACTTCCGAGCGCTACGCCTCAAAGCCATCGCCGCAGCCGTGAAGCGCGGCCACAAAAACCATAACATCTGGACCGTTTACAGCACCAAAAATCAGAAAGATTTTGTGCTGATCGGGGACATGGAATACCTGAATTTCCACTGGATGGAAGGTGATCCAAAAATCCTGTCCTTTTCAGTCGACTCAGATTTGTACATTGCTGACGAGGATGACAGTAGTAAGGCGAACTATCCCGCTGCGATCGCTGTCTATCAGGATGGTGAAATCCAGTGGCGCGAAGTCAAGGAAGATGAAGAGCAGGAAGGCTCAATGCCTGCCCAGAACCAGCGAGCTATCCAGGAGCGGATCACTCAGGACTTCCAGTATCAATACCTGCGAGTCACGCCCGAACTGATAAAAAAGCACTGGCAGTTCATTTGCAATTGGCGACGTGCGACCGCGTTTTGTGCGGCTGTGCGTCATCTCAACATCCAACAATACGAAGACGAGGTGTGCGCTCTTGTCTCGGCACGCAAAGCTATCGCGCTGTCAGCGATTGTGGCTGAATACACGGCTGAAGAGCACAGCCGAGTTGTCGCAGCACTGTTAAAACTGACTCAACAAGGCCGCGYTCTTTCCGACCTCGACAAGTTATCACTAGGGCCTCGCACCATGTTGGAGGCGCCGTGAAGCGCCTGCGGATCACGCGAAAAACGATTTCCGATGAACATTCGGATCATGCCAGTTGGCCGGAGGTCTCAACAGACGACTGGAGCGAAAGCAACATCTCCAGGTTTAAAAAATTAAGAGCGGCTCTTGAAGCCTATTTGAATGGAGAGCACGTCGTTCACATCAAAAAATGGCACGGGGTAGGCTCATCTGTGCTCGTGGATAAGCTGAGCCGCTGCCTGGCCCCAGCAGATGACGGACGGATTCTAGGTTGGCGCGGCTTGATAAAAGACTTGCGAGTCGAAGACTACAAGCGCGTGGCCGATGAAACCACGTGGACAGGAAAAGCCGGGCTGAGTGGATGCTTCACCAAGCTGTTGCTGGACTACCCGTCAATTGCAGWGGGCCTCGTAGATTTCATCTTGAAAAGCTCAAAGAAGCGGGATCGGGTTATTGAATCCGGAATCGCTTTCCAAGGCATCTTTCAAAAGTTTAAGGACCTGTGCATCGAAGCTGGGAGATTGCCTGGTCAATATCCGTTCAACACGAAGAGCATGGGCAGCGCGGCGGCGCGCCGCTTCGCGCATCAGATCAGAAAGTCAAACTTTGCAATCGGCGCGAAGTTGCTGGGTGGGGAGGTGGGCGCATCCAGGACTGCGCCGGGTACCGGATTCGTGAGTCTCCTGACAGCCGACAAACCATATGACATGTTCCAACTCGATGAGCACAAGTTTGATTTCCTCGGCGTAGTGCTTATTCAGACGCCCAAAGGTCCTCAACTCATACCTATAAGCCGTCTGATCCTCATATTGGTTGTTGACGTGCACGTCCAGTGCGTGGTGGGCTACCACATCGCCTTACGCAGTGAGGCGTCTGCGGAGGAAATGGTCTTGACCATGGCTAATGTGTTAGGGCGGTGGCAGCCGCGACAGTTGGTTATTGACTACGTCAAATATATGCCAGGTGCAGGATTGCCATCGGGAGTGATTCCGGAACTTGAAGGCGCATGTGCCGCTGAAATGCAAATCGACAACTCCATGGCGCATTGGTCCCGCGCCTTTGTCGACCGTATCCGTCAGAGGACCGGTATGTCTATTAACTGGGGGCCGGTGGGCCATTGGGTTCGACGTCAGGTTGTAGAGAGAGTGTTCGGCATTCTGGAGAAACGTGGTTTCCAGCGGATCATCTCGACCACCGGCAGTCATCCGCGGGATATCAGGAAAAGCGATCCAGTTGGCGCCGCGATCCGGCATGAAATAGAACTTGAGGAGATTCTGGACCTCGTCGATGTTGTCATCGCCAACTTTAATGCGAAGCCCACAAGCGCGCTCGGTGGGAGGTCTGCACTGGACGTGTTGCGCCACTACGTGAGTATGGATGCCTTTGGCTTCTTGCCGCGCCGCCTGCCAGCGCTCCCGTCTCATGTGCCCGATATGACCACACTGGTAGTCAAAGTCCCGATCCGTGGCTCTCAAGGTGTGCATGCCATCCGCCAGTACGCCGAAACGTCCTACGCGCGCTACACCAGTCCTATGTTGGCTTCCACTGCGTCATTGATTGGCCACGAAGTCACTCTGCACATCAATACGCAGGATCCGCGAACTGCAAAGGCATTCTTCAAGAACGGTGGATCACTTGGCGTGCTGACAGCGAAAGGAGTATGGGGTATCAAGCCGCATACCCTGGAGATGAGAAAGGAGATCGGACGGCTGATTAATAGCGGCAAGCTCGAGGTCCTTACGGGAGAAGACGAGATCACCGCATTTAACCGCCACATGTTTGATAAAGGTCAGAAAAAACGCGATCAGAACAAGGGGCGCCCCACGATTTCCAAAGAAACAACCAAAGCAGCTCATTACGCCACTGCGATTGGTTCACCCCCAAAAGCAGGCGTCCCGATGCCCATGCCACCGCGTAATCCTGTG
This sequence comes from Polaromonas sp. P5_D5, assembly GCF_054049435.1. Classification (NCBI taxonomy): domain Bacteria; kingdom Pseudomonadati; phylum Pseudomonadota; class Betaproteobacteria; order Burkholderiales; family Comamonadaceae; genus Polaromonas; species Polaromonas sp. P5_D5. The sequence continues at coordinate 1,290,411 of NZ_JBFUMJ010000002.1, read as the reverse complement.
CAGCCTCTTCTAGTGCCTGCACCGAAACCGTCCGGAGGTCGGGTTTCCCTCCCCGTTAAGACCCCTGAGTGGCCGAGCTTTTTGCCTCACACCAACTTTCGAGGCAAGCCGCGATGAACAGTACCAACGACTTGGAATCCGGTTTTGGCGCTGTGCCTGTGCAGGGGGCGCTGTTCGCCGGGTTCGATCCGCTCGATGTGCAACAGCGGAATATCTACATCGCTGACCACCCTTTGATGTTGGCAACTGGCGGATACGCGTTGCCGACACCGCCCGTCATCGCAGCGCTCACTCAGATCGTCAGCTCGATCATGGCAGGCACCCCTGGCATCGCGTGGGTTGCGGTACCTCGGTACGGAAAAACCACGGCTATCCGGCTGATTAAGGAGAAAATTCAAGAGACTTTGAACGGAACACCAGTCGTAGTGCACATTGCCCGCCGACACGCCAAATCCGACGAAGCTCGGTTTTACCGTGAGCTCCTTGAGTCCTCGGAGATGGGCGTGCCACCTGGACGAGACGCTACTGATCGGTTTAATCGTCTTTGGAAGGGGTGGTGGTCATGGGTTCTGACGCGTCGCTCCAAACGAATTGTTCTGATTGTTGATGAAGCTCAGAAGCTCTCGGAAGCCGAGTACTCGTGGTTGATCGATGTTGCGAACACATTGGCCGAGAAGAGAATTTCGCTTTGCGTGGTGCTTTTTGGCCAACCGGACCTTTTAGGTCTGCGGCAAACTTTCTTCCAGGTCGGTCGAATGGACATCTTGGGCCGCTTCATGGTTCAGGTTCACACCTTCGAGGGCATCAAGAACGCGGAACAGCTGGCCGAGGTCATGCTCGCATTGGACGATGAGGTGCTGTCCGAGTATCCCTTGGGAAGTGGCTGCGCTTGTACGCAGTTCTTTGCACCTCGGGCATTCGCCGCTGGCTGGCGTTTGCATTGCTACGCAATCCAGCTGTGGGCGGAATTCCAACGCTGCGCAGTAAACGTAGGGCAGGATTTGACCGCTCAACCCATGCAAGTGGCGATGGCTTGGGTCCGTATCGCGCTCGTCCATGTGCTTCAGCAGGTCATGCTTGTAGACGACCCAAGGCTGATCCTTCCCGAAAACCTGTGGCGCAACGCCGCCGAATGCTCGGGCTACCAGCAAAGTCTGGGTGTGCTGGATAAGCCCATCGACCTGGATGATCCCGATGCTTGATTCCTTAGAGTCCCCCAGGCACATCTGGCAAGACGAATGGGGTAGCCCTGGTGAGTCTCTTTATGGGGCACTTTTGAAGTTGGCGATGGTCAATACTCTTCAAGCTGGCGAATTGCTTCGGAGGGTTTTTAACTCGCCCATGAGCCATGGCTCCAGTCTGGCTATCCATCGCAGAAGCTTTTTGGACACTGGCTGGACGACCAAGTACGAAGCCCACCCCAACCTGCAATATATTCGTGCTGTTTGCAGGCAGAGCCTGGCGCCAGAGGGCATCCAGATCGCTTCACTCTCTCTGGACCGCTGCGTGCGCTATTGCCCCGCTTGTCTGAGCGTAGGAATTCACTATGCCGAGTTTCAGATTGCGAGTCTAGGCCGGTGCCCCGTTCACGGCGACACACTGCTTTCCAACTGCAGATCTTGCGGTGCAATGACGCCGCGCTATGCCGCGACCACAGAAACGTTCTTCTCGCCGTACCGGTGCGTCGAGTGCGGCCTCTATCTAGCCGGTGATTTCGACATCAGCAGCTTGGCTGGATCGGGATCGCGAGGCCCATCTGCAAGCCATCTTGGTCTCCAACGCCTTGAGAAACTCAGAGAGTGGTTGCGAATGACGGCCGCACATCCGTTGCGTTGGTCAGAAGGGGAGCGTTGGCTATTGAACGAGCTGGAAATTGACCCCGCATCTCAGCAACGCAAGATCATGTTCGAATGTGTTTGCCAAGCCTTAGGTGCCCCCGATCTTGGATTTGAAGTGTTCGACGGCGCGGAACGCTATCAGTTTCACAAGATCGAGGATGCGCGCGGTGATGAAACTCCAAAGCTTCCGAAGCGAACCAGTGACCAAGCCGCGTTTGAGCGCGTCAAAGCTTACAAAGCCATACGTCGGCATATCTTCCGAAAGTATCTCAAACCTCATCAGAAATGTTTGCGCAGCCCATCCGGTGGCGCCACGTTCGGTTGGTTGAACCTTAGCAGCCTGCCGGACGCGAGACTGTGTGTTTGGGCGCAGGCCTGGATGCTTTGGAGGTCTCGATTTGAAACTCGATTCAATCGGGCATGCCTGCTGCGGTCATCTGGCCCAGGGGACTGGGAAAGGGATTACGCAGGGGGTGTCTGGGACGGCAKTTTGACCGATAGCGAGTGGCCCGCGCTCGTGTGGTTCTCGTTCCATGCAAGCTTTCGGGCAGTATGCGCCTGGGTCGAAAGCCGGTGGAGGTTATTGGTACAAGGCAGCACGAGCATTGATCATTTCGAATTTGACGCTGTGCCGCCCCCTTATCACCAGCTGTTCTCAGTCGCTCACCACCGGCTCGAAGTACAGACTTCGCTCATCGAGCCGGTTAAACGCACGGTCAACAATGCACGCTTTCTGGTGGGGGCAAACGAAGGGCCTAAATTGGCTGCTCTGAGTTGCGTGTGCCGGCCGTTTTTCCCGTATTCCTGATCATGGAGCCGTAATGAAGATGTTGATGTCCACGGAATTGTCAACGCCAGAGGGACGCGCAAAGCTGATTCGACCCCTAGAAGAATTACATATGCCCTCCACACTCGATGGTTCCACCGCCTGGGCCATACCTTGGGACGCTAGGGAGCCGTCGACATTCGCCAACGATATCCAAGCGCTTAAGGCCTGGCTGGATGGTTACAGCGGGAGCAGTATGCGGCGACAGTGCCGACTGGCGATAGAAAAAATACTGTTGTGGTGTGTAGTTGAGCGGGGGCACGCTCTTGCCGAATTGAGCGGAGAAGAGGTGGCGCTTTTCATACAGTTTTTAATGGCGCCAGAACCAAAACCCAGATGGATGACCGTCACCATAGGGAACCGCGCGAGAGCCGATTGGAAACCGTTTAGGGTTGCCATGAATGCGAGCGGAGTCGGTACAACATTGACGTTAATCCGTTTGTATTTTCGGTGGGCAAATGCTCATGGCTTGTTGTTGGCGGGTCACCCTTTGCATGCGTTAACTGCACTGCTAAAGAACGAACGCTCTGCTATGGCCACGGCAAATCAGCCTTTAAAACTGGACAAAATCACCACGCCAGTTTGGGCTGCACTGCATCCGTATCTGCAAGGCGATTCGGAGTCATACAAGGACCTGCAGGTGCTTGGGTTGATTCAGATGCTCTACTACGGAGGGATTTTCTATAAACAGATAGATAAGTTGCGCCTCAAGGACTTTGTCGCGCACCAGCGCGGCGAGCACATCGTGGCTTGGGAATTCCCGTCTGGAAGGGACCATTGGACAGTTTTTTCGAGCGGCCCCCTCACTGGCACACTCACCGGGCTACTTGGACTAACCCCGGTACCCAATGGAACCAGTCGAGGTGAAGCATTAGTCTTTCAAGGCTGCAGCGTACGTGCAGCCAAGGCATTTGAGAATGCCAAGGAACATGCCCGCGTGTTCTTTGAAAAGGCGGGGGAACTGGACCGAGGCGCATCGATATCAAGGCTCCATCTAGTGAGCCTGCGCGGCGCCGTCATCCATAACGCTCAGCGTGAAGTTGCGTCCTTAGACCTCGCTTCAGTTTTTTCTTGGATTTACCTTAAAGAGTATCCCAGCATCAACCAGTACTTCCTAGCGCACGTCGATTGGGCGGTGGAAAAACGATTGCAGAGCGCTACCAATTTATCCAATTGGATCGATAGGAGAGAGCAAGCCGAAATGAACCGAAGCAAGTCGCCACCCTAGCTGGTAGTGTGCTTCTCCCTGGAATTATTTCACCATCGTCACCACATAATCATCACCTTCTTTGGTAAAGCCGAAGACGACTTTCCTTTCGACAGCCAGCTTGGAAAGCAAGTCCTTGTCCTTGACCTTAAAACTCATAGTCATCGGCGGCCAGTTGAGGCTGCTGACGGGACCGTGAGCGATCACGACACTGCCTGCCTTGGTATCGATCTTTTTGATCGTGCCGTTCGCTTCATGCGTGGCTTGAGCGCCGGCGGCGGGCTTCTTGGCCATGTCCATGCCCTTCATATCGCCCATCTTTGACTGGGCGAAACTGGTGGACGCTGCGGCCACAATGAGAGAGGCAATTACGATCTTCTTCATGAAAAACTCCTTTGAGAGTGGTTGATAAAACTAACAAAAATAAATCAAGCGGCGGGATGACGTCGTGCCCAGAACGGCTTTCCTGCGGCCTGGCGTTCGCGAGGCCTGCGCATGAGCAGATACACCGCTGGAATCACAAACATGGACAGCAAGGGGGCGGTGATCATGCCGCCGACCATGGGCGCGGCAATGCGCTGCATAACCTCGGAGCCCGTACCTGTTCCCCACATGATGGGGAACAGCCCGGCCAGAATGACCGCTACTGTCATTGCCTTGGGTCGCACGCGCAGCACAGCACCTTCCCGGATCGCATCCAGCAGGTCGGCCGCGGTGGTTTTACCCTGGTCGAGCCGATCATCCCAAGCGGATTTGAGGTACAGCAGCATGATCACGCCGAACTCCGCAGAGACCCCGGCCAGGGCAATGAAGCCCACTGCACCCGCTACCGACAGGTTGTAGCTCAGCAGGTACAGCAGCCAGATGCCCCCCACCAGCGCGAACGGCAAGGTCGCCATGATCAGCAAGGCCTCGTCAAAGCGTTTGAAGGTCAGGTACAGCAGCACAAAGATGATCAGCAGCGTGAACGGCACCACCACCTTGAGCTTGGCTGTGGCGCGCTCCAGGAATTCAAACTGGCCCGACCAGGAGACCGAGTAGCCCGGTGGCAGCATGACCTTGTCCGCAACGGCTTTCTGCATGTCCTGGACGGCCGAGCGCAAGTCACGACCGCGGATGTCCACGTAGACCCAGCCTGAGAGGCGTGCGTTTTCGCTGCGCAGCATGGGCGGGCCGTCGGTGATGCGGATGTCGGCCACGTCCGAAAGCACCAGGCGCTGACCACGCTCCGTCACAAAGGGCAGGCTGCGCAACTTCTCCATCGAATCCCGGATTTCACGCGGATAACGCATGTTGATCGGAAAGCGCTGCAGGCCTTCGACGGTTTCACCGATGTTCTCGCCGCCCACGGCTGAGCTGATGACCGACTGCACATCGGCAATGTTCAGGCCAAAGCGGGATGCCGCGTCGCGCTTGATATTGACGTCTATATACCGTCCGCCGGTCAAGCGTTCGGCCAAGGCGCTGCTGACACCGGGAACGTCTTTGAGCGCTCGTTCGATCTCCCCGGTCAGCCGGTCTATTGTGAGCAGGTCGGCGCCGGCCACCTTGACCCCCACCGGGCTCTTGATGCCGGTGGCCAGCATGTCGATGCGGTTGCGGATCGGCGGCACCCAGATATTGGACAGGCCAGGCACCTTGACGATGCGGTCCAGTTCCTCCACCAGCTTGTCCTGGGTCATGCCGGCGCGCCACTGCTCGCGTGGCTTGAACTGGATGGTGGTTTCAAACATCTCCATGGGCGCGGGGTCCGTCGCCGTCTCGGCGCGGCCGGCCTTGCCGTACACACTGGCGACCTCGGGCACGGTCTTGATCAACCGGTCGGTCTGCTGCAGCAGCTCGCCGGCTTTACCGGCAGACAAGCCCGGCAATGCAGACGGCATGTAAAGCAGGTCGCCTTCGTCCAGCCTTGGCATGAACTCGCCGCCGATATGCTGCAGCGGCCAGAGGCTGATGACCAGGACGGCACCCGCGGCCAGCAAGGTGAGTTTGGGCGCGCGCAGCACCACCTCCAGCATCGGGCGGTAGATGGCAATCAGCAGGCGGTTCAAGGGATTGGACTTCTCGTGGGGAATCCGGCCGCGTATCAGGTAACCCATCAGCACCGGAATCAGGGTCACCGACAGTCCGGCCGCAGCGGCCATGGCATAGGTCTTGGTGAAGGCCAATGGCGAGAACAAGCGTCCTTCCTGGGCTTCCAGCGTGAACACCGGGATGAACGACAGGGTGATGATCAGCAGCGAGAAAAACAGCGCTGGCCCGACTTCGGCCGCTGCGTCACCAATGACGCGCCAGCGCGCTTCGCCCTCCAGCGTCTCGCCCGGGTGGTCATGTCCCCAATGCTCCAGATGTTTGTGGGCGTTCTCTATCATCACCACGGCGGCGTCCACCATCGCGCCGATGGCAATAGCGATGCCACCGAGTGACATGATGTCGGCATTGACGCCCTGGTAGTGCATCACGATGAAGGCGGCTAGGATGCCCAGCGGCAGCGAGATGATGGCCACGAAGGCCGAACGCAGGTGAAACAGGAAGATGAAACACACCACGGCCACCACCAGGAATTCTTCCAGCAGCTTGTGCGTGAGGTTGTCCACGGCGCGTTCGATCAGGCCCGAGCGGTCGTAAGTCGGCACGATTTCAACGCCCTTGGGCAGACTGGCTTGCAAGGTCTGCAGCTTGGCCTTGACGGCGGCAATGGTCTCCAGCGCGTTCTTGCCGGAGCGCATGATGATCACTCCGCCGACGGCTTCGCCTTCACCATCCAGCTCACCAATGCCGCGGCGCATCTCCGGGCCGATCTGGATACGGGCCACATCGCCCAGGCGCACCGGAATACCGGCCGCCGAAGTCGTGAGCGGAACCGAACGGAAATCCTCCAGGCTCTGCAGATAACCCGATGCCCGCACCATGTATTCCGCTTCCCCAAGCTCCAGCACCGAGCCGCCAGCTTCCTGGTTGGCCTTCTGGATGGCTTCGACCACCTTGGTATGCGGAATCGCGTAGGCGGCCAGCTTGTCCGGGTCCAGGACGATCTGGTATTGGCGCACCATGCCACCGACCGATGCAACCTCGGCCACATTCGGCACGGTTTTGAGTTCGTACTTGAGAAACCAGTCTTGCAGAGCTCGCAGCTGTCCGGCGTCCTGGGTGCCGCTGCGGTCAATCAGGGCGTACTGGTAGATCCAGCCGACGCCCGTAGCGTCTGGCCCCAGTGAGGCCTTGGCTGCCGCCGGCAGGCGCGACTGGACCTGGTTCAGGTACTCCAATACCCGGGAGCGTGCCCAGTAGAGATCCGTGCCATCCTCAAACAGCACGTAGACATAGGAGTCGCCAAAAAAGGAATAGCCGCGTACCGTCTTGGCTCCCGGCACCGACAACATGGTTGTGGTCAGCGGGTAGGTAACCTGGTTCTCGACAATGCGCGGCGCCTGACCGGGGTAAGTCGTCCGGATGATGACCTGCACGTCCGACAGGTCGGGCAAGGCGTCCAGCGGCGTTCTCATCACCGAGTACACGCCCCAGGCCCCAATCATCAGCGTGGCCAGCAGCACCAGGAAACGGTTGACTATGGACCAGCGAATCAGGCGGGCCATCATCGCTGAACTCCTGACGATGGGGTTTTAGGCAACTGCGGCGAAACAGGTGCCACAGGCGTGATGGAGGTCAAGGTCGGCTCGCCGTCCTTGGGCATCACAAACTCGAACTGGACCTTGTCCCCCTTGGTCACATTGCGCGGCATGCCGCCGGCTGGTGCCTTGAACTCCATGGTCATGGCACCCATGCCGGCTGTGGGAAGTGGGCCATGGGCCAGCACCGCGCTGTCCTTGTCGATGGCGATCACCTGCGCCTCACCGGGGTGCCGGGTCAACGGGGCGGCCTCGCTGTTGAGCCGCGCCTCCACGCCCTTGAGGCTGGCTTCCGAGTCAATCAGGAACTGCGAGGACACCACCACACGCTGCCCGGCCTGCAGGCCGCGCTTGATTTCCGTCTGGCCGCCGCTTTCAATGCCGGCTTCAACATCAACAGGCCGGAAGCGGCCGTTCTCCTCGGCCAGCATCACGACCGTGCGTTTGCCGGTCTGGATCACGGCTTCGGCGGGAATCAGTAGGGCTTTCTCGGCCCGCATGTCCATGAACTGCATGGTCACAAACATGCCGGGCACCAGGCGCGAACCCGGGTTGGCCAGCTCCAGCCTGGCTTTGAGCGTGCGCGTCGCTGCGTTGACGTCCGGCAGGATGGCTTGCACCTTGCCTTCGAAGGTCGTGCCGGGCACTGCCGGGCTGCGGGCTTGCACCTTGGCGCCGGGGCGCAGCAGCGCCGTCTGGCTCTCGGGCACTTCGGCATTGGCCCAGACTGTGGAAAGCCCGTTGATGCGGAACAAGGTCATCCCCGCCGACACCGTCATGCCCTCGCGTGCCAGCAGCTCCACCACCACGCCACCCAATGGCGCCGTGATCGTCGTGCGGGGTTGCGTCTTCCCGCTGGCTTCCACCAGGCGGATTTGCTCGTCATTCATGCCCACTTGGCGCATGCGCTGGCGGGCGCCATCGACCAGCGATCCCAGGTCATTGCCCTGCATGCGTTTGAGGGACAAGAACTCCTCCTGGGCCGCCACCCAGTCCGGAACATACAGGTCCACCAAAGGCTGTCCCTTGGCCACCGCATCCAGCGTGGCGCGCACATGCAGACGCTCGACATAGCCGGTCGCCCGGGCTTGCACGGTGGCCTGGTCGCGTTCGTTGAAAGCAATGTTGCCGACCGCAGAGACCTGAGGCGACAGCGTGCCTTCGGTGACAACAGCGGTACGCACTCCGAGGTTCTGCTGAATCCGCGGACTGACGGTGATCTTGCCCTGGTCGGAATCGCTATCGGCATAGACAGGCACCAGCATCATGTCCATGAATGGTGACTTGGCCGGTTTATCGAACTTGTTGCCCGGCACCATGGGATCCTGGTAGTAGAGAATCTTGCGGCCGCTGGCGGGATCGGTATCGCCCGCCTTGAGGCCGGAGCTAATGTGGCGGCGGGTGGCTTCTTCGCCCTCGGCAATGCTTTGGGGGCCGGCTGTGGACGCGGCGGCTGGAGCCGGTGGCGCTTCACCTGGTGTGGTGGCGGCCGTCATACTGCTGCCATTTTTCATTCCCAGGGCATACAGGCCATAACCTGCGGCGCTGAGAACACTGGCAGCGATCAGCGCGGCAATAAGGTATTTTTTATTCATGGCTGTTCCTTGGTTTGCGCCGGCATGCTGTGTTCGGGGACGAGGAAGTTGAGTTGAGCCCAGGAACGCGCGGTTTCCATTTCCAGCGTCAGGGCCTGCATACGGGTGTCGATCTCATCGCGGCGAGCAGCGAGGGCGCCAGCCAGGTCGCTCTTGCCTGTGCGATAGGTGGTGAGTGCAGCCTCGGTGCGTTGACGGGCTGTCGGGATCAACTCATTGCGGTACCGGGCGACCCGGTCCTTGCCCGTTTGCCAGTCATTGAGCCAGCCCCGTACCTCGGCTTCATGGTTACGCAGCATGTCTTCGTACCGGGCCTTGGCTTCGTCAACCAGGGCCAGCTTGGCGGCCAGCTCGCGGTTTTGACGGTTCTTCTGGTCCCATTGCAGAGGGATAGAGACGCCGACGGAGAGCATGTTGGAGTAAGCCGGGCCGCGCTGGGCGTAGCTGGCCTCGACGCTCCAGTCGGCTTGTTTGTTCGCTTGGGCCAGCCGGGCATCGGTTTCAACCGCATCGACCTCTGCGCTCATGGCCAACAGATCAGGGTGCTGCTTGAGGTGTTCGCTTGAAACCTGGCTCTGCAGCGGGGTGCTTTGCCAGGGCGGCGAACCGGAGAGCGGTCGATCCGCATCCGACGTGCCCACCCAGCGGGCCAGCATCAAGCTGGCGTTGCGCGACTGCCGGTCGATCTGGCTGAGCCTGTCTTCCAGCTGGATCACGGCGCCGCGGGCGGCGAACACGTCGGCCTGGCTGCCCCGGCCGGCGCGAAAAGCGATGTCGGCGGCCTGCACCTGCAGCCGGGCTTCTTCGATCTGTTGCTGCACCAGTTCGCGCATAGCCTGGGTGTAATAGCGATCCAACCAGGCCAGCGCGGTGTCGCGCTGCAAATTGGCCAATGTCAGCTGGCGCTGCGCCTGCGTCCGCTGCGCATCGCGCTCAAAGCGTTCCGAGCGCAGCTGGCGCTTCTCGGAACGGGTGATTTCCTGCATGACGCCGATGCGGCGCATGGTCATGAAATCGCGCGTCAGGCTGCCGCGGTCCGCACCGTCGGCAGGCAGGTTGTCGATGCCGAATTTGAGTACCGGGTCGGGGAGTTGGCCGGCTGCCACGGCCTGTTCTCTGGCGGCGGTGGCCAAAGCACCTTGGGCGATCAGTTGCTGGGATCGGCCGACGGCAATGCGCTGCGCCTCGATCAGGGTTAACGGGTCGGCAGCCCATGACGCAGAGACCGTGGCCGCCATCAAGGCAGCAACGATAGTCCGATAAATCGGAAAGGGGATAAACATAAAACCTCCAGAGCACGAATACGGACCTGTCAATGCATAGGAAATGCATCAGACAGGAGCTAGACGGTCTGGGAGGTCAGAGGCGGAAGCAGCAGTTCCGGATGGCTACAGGGGGCGCGGTGGTGCGCTGCAGATGAGGCGCTTGCAACGGCGCTTCAGAAAAGACCGGGACGGCGACCTGCAAACTGAAATCGCCAGGCAAGGCGCCAAGGGCCACGGGTGACGGCAGTTCATGCTTGTCAGCAGACTGCTGGCCCGCCTGGCAGTGCGCATGGCACAGGTTGGGCTGCTGATCGTCCATGCTGAGCGGCATGGATTCGGCACACGGCATGCCGGCCTCGGCCATCGCGGCCACCTCAGCGATTTTTGATCCGGAACCGGGGCAAACATAGCCAGCCACCGCCAGCTGCATGAACAGCAAGCTGACCAGTGCGAAGAGCACTGTGATCAGGCGGTGGTGACGGTTTCGGGTCATGGGCTGAGTTTAATGAGTCTGTGACCCCAAATGCAAAAAAAAGTTCTCAGGTGCAACAGCCTGACACAAGATCCTTGTCCTGCATGGAAGGACAAGGCATCGTTCCATAGGAACAAAATACACAGCAATCCCCTGGTTTCGGATTCAGTACGGTGTGGCACTGTTCGCACTCGTAAAACCACTGGCATGCATTTTCGGGCATCTGTTCGGTTTTTTTGTGGCCGCAACTCGGGCATGTCAGAGCCGAGTCCAGGGTGACCGGTCTCATGGGGTCGCCCCGACAAGATGAGAGGGATAGCCGGCGTCTGCGGTAGCCCGGGTGAGCGCCGCAGTGTTTGTTTTTGCGTCATCGAAGAGGACGGTGGCCTGCCGTTTTTCGTAACTGACGTCAGCTTTGGAGACGCCAGGGGTTTTAGTTAAAGCCACCTTCACCGTGATCGGGCAGGCGGCACAAGTCATGCCAGAGACTGACAAGACCACCGTCTTGGGAGCGGCCCACGCGGGCGCGGCAAAGCAGGCGACCAAGGCGAGCAAAGGGATGGGGTGTTTCATGGGCAATTCCTTTTCAATAGAACAACGGCAAGACGTAGGGGAAAACGAGCGAGATCAGCACAAGCGTCACAACCACCCAGAAGGCGACCTTGTAGAGAATGCGAACTCGCGGTACCGCACAGACTTCACCTGCGGTACAGGCTTTCGCGGGGCGATAGAGGCGCCACCCGGCGAGACCCAAAGCCAGCAAGGCAATTGCTATAAAGAACGGGCGATAAGGTTCCAGGAGAGCCAGATTGCCAATCCAGGCGCCACCAAATCCCAGCAGGATCAGGACCAATGGACCCAGGCAGCAGGCGGACGCAAGGAAAGCTGCAACACCGCCGGTTACCAGGGTGACGGTGCCGTACTGCTGTGCGGGGGTGGGAGGTTCTGCAGGGATGCTTGACTTCATAGCGTAAGATTACTTCCGTACTTAAGTACGGAGTCAAGTCAATGGAGAAAATTGTGACCCACCTGACGATTGGCGAGTTCGCCGCTTCCGCCGGCGTCAACGTCGAGACCATCCGCTTCTACCAGCGCAAAGGATTACTGGCTGAACCGGAACGACCCTACGGCAGCATTCGACGTTATGGGGCCGCGGAGGTAAGCCGTGTGAGGTTTGTGAAATCTGCTCAGCGCCTGGGCTTTAGCCTGGACGAAATTGCGGAACTCCTGAGGCTGGAGGACGGCGCCCATTGCCAAGAGGCCAGAGGACTGGCCGAGCACAAACTGGCGGACGTTCGTGAAAAGCTGAATGATCTGCGCCGCATTGAGTCGGCCCTCAGCACTCTGGTAGAAAACTGCCACAAGGCAAGGGGAACCATTTCCTGCCCTTTAATTTCCGCGCTTCACGACGCTCATTGACTGAGGGGTAAACCGTACGGTTAAGTACAGCCAGAGGAAGTGGCTTGACTTACATCGCGACCAAAGGACACGTTACAGAACCTAAATCACATTGGGAAACGCGGCTGTCCATCGGGACCTGGAACAGTCAAGTCCATCTCAGGCGTGTTCCAGCAGGAATTGCAGGCGTTCTTCGGCCCTGTTGGGAGTCATCTCGGCGATCTCCGCCTCGACCACCTTTTCCGCAACAAAGGGATCGAGCGCCACGCGAGTCTCCAGTGCCTCGCGCGTGGTGTTGTACGCCAGGACCATGCCGCCCTGGTTGCCTGCAAGGCTGCCCGTCACGAGAAAGACGTCATCCCCGAACCCCTGGTCAATCCATCGTTTGTGCCCTGCCACGTGGACTGCGGCTTGGCCTTTGTTGCTGGAGAACTTGAGAAAAATACAGAACATGAACGCTCCTGTTTGAAAAAAATGGCTAATGTGAACGCCCTGTGGCGGCCTTCTTTGGCTTCGCGCAGGACTGGACCCAGGCAGTCATAAGGTTTACCTCCTGTCGCACGAAGTCTTTATCGCGCAGGGACTGCGCCAACACGGCAACGCCCTGGCTCCGCGCCAGGAGATGCAAGGCAAGGGCATCCGCGTCTTTGCTGCGGCCCATTTCCTCGAACTGCCTTCGCAGCCATACGCGAAAAATGTCCATGACGGCGTTAGCGTCGCCTTGCCCCGGATGCTTGAGTTTTGCCAGTTCCATGCACAGCGTGCCAACCGGGCAGCCGTGTCGCATGATCTTGGACTGGTTGCGTATCAGGAGGGTGATGAACAGCTCGACGCGCTTTTGCGCGCTTTTCCCCTCGGCCTCCCACTGCGCCAGCATCGCCCGCGTGCGTGCCAGCCGCTCGGCAACGACCGCCGTCAGGATTTCGTCCTTGGTCTTGAAGTGATGGTAGAAATTGCCGCGCGAAATATTCACGGCATCCGCGATGTTCGAGAAAGATGTGTGCTCGAACCCCTGTTCATAGAACAGGGTGTCTGCAGCCTGGATGATGCTGTCGCGGGTTGGCGTTGCCATGATTAGGGACGGTTGACCTGGAAATTTCGGCGATATTAGGATGACCGTCCTAGATTGTCAAGCGCCACCATTGACGTCCCCAAGGTATTCACCGCGGGCCGGATAATCGTTCTTGATAACGAAATCCAGCGCTTGGACCAACTCCCCGAAGTTTGGCCGTGCAAATGGCATCGACTGCACAGCCAGCCAGTAGAGCGTTCGGTCGGGGCGCACCAGGAATACGCCAGGTTCGGAAAAGAGCGCGGGCTCCTCAATGCCGATCGACGTCTTTCCTCGCGATGTGGACAAATACAAGCCCCAGGCGCGGGCCATAGCCAACGGTAGCCCGTAGCCCATGCGCAACTTGCTGGCCCCGATCTTTTCCGCCATTTGGCGTGCACGATCCTGGCCGTCGCCACTCAAGGCCAGCACGCCCACGCCACGCTCGGCGAAAGCCTCGACCTTGCTTTCCAGCTCGCGCAGGTAGATCGCACAGACCGGACAGTGCAGGCCGCGGTAAAAGCAAAGCAGCGTAAACCGGTCGGGGGTTTCCCTCGCCAGGTCAAAAGACTCACCAGAGAGAGTTGGGACGACCAGCGATGGGACGGTTTGTCGAGGTGTGAGCATGTCTTTCCTTTCGAAGTTAATAGAGGCATCAAGCATGGCAGACTCAATGCAACTAAAATTCCGAAATGCATGATCAAAAGTCCTAATCTATGACTTCGCCCGCCCGCACCGACCGTCTCAGCGCGTTTCTTGCCGCCTTCCCCCTTCAGGTGCAACCGGCTGCGGACGATGGCGACACACGTGAGGCTGCCCACCTGTTCCTGCTTGAAAGCGATACTGTGGGAGCGCGCCAGATCGTCTTTTGCAGTGCAGGCGCGCTGCGGCCGCGCTCTCCGGGAACGGTCCTGATGGCGGCGGTGGTGAGATTTGGAGGTGACTCCAATCCACTCCTGCGCTCCTTGCCGCCGGAAGTGGCGCTCGACACGCAGGAAGATGAGCCCCTCTGGGCGTTGGCGCGGCAACTGCTCTCTGAGGCGCAGGTGCCGCGTTGCGGTGGCTCCGCGGCGCTCGCGCGGCTGGGCGAGTTGCTGGTGCTGATGGTGTTGCGCCACGCTATCGATCAGGGAGCGACCCAGCCGGGTTTGCTGGCAGGGCTGGCCGATCCGCGGCTAAGGCATGCGGTGGGCGCATTGCTGGAACAACCCGCGCGTGCCTGGCGGATGGAAGATCTGGCTGAAATCAGCGCGCTCTCCCGAAGCCAGTTCATGCTTTCATTCCGTCGCACGCTGGGCATGACGCCGGGCACTTTTCTCACGGCCTGGCGCCTCACGCTTGCCCGCCGCCGGCTGCAGCAAGGTGCGCGCGTCAAAGTAGTTGCGGCCTGGAGCGGCTATGCCAGTGCGGCGGCATTCAGCCGTGCTTACAGCCGGGCTTTCGGCCACGCGCCTGTAGGGGCGGTTTTCGACAAATAGGGATGCGAGAGAAATGGTGCAAGGCAAAGGGAATCACTGCCTGCCCCGTGCAGTTCAGCTGCGCTTGGTAAGGTTCGCGCACAGCGCAATACTCCTGCGCCATTCGAGCATCCGCTCAGAGAAGGCCCAATGCTCGGTCAGCCGAGAGGCGTCCGGCGCCCCGGCCGACCAGATAAAGCAGCAAGGCTGCCCATGACAGGTGCGTTGGCCACGCGTCCGGATACACAAAGACCTGAATCACCAGCGTCATGCCCAACAGGGCGAGCGCCGAATAACGCGTGAACAGTCCCAATACCAACAAGAGCGGGAACAGATGCTCGGCATAGGTTGCCAGATGCGCCGCAATCTCTGGCGGCAAAAGCGGCAGCTTGTACTCGGTGCGAAACAGTTCATAGGTGCTGTCGGTCAGTGTCAGAAAGCCCGCAACCTTGGTGCGCCCGGAGTAGAAAAAAATCGCGGCAATGCCCAAACGCGAGGCCAGCGCCAGCAGATCGTGAGTCACCATGCGTGAAAGCCAGGTAGCGATCGAGTTCAAGCGAGCGCGAAGACCACCGTCGCCGTCGCCCGGGATGGTTTGGGGAATCTGAACATTGGTGCTCATAGTGTTCTTTCGCAGGGGATTAAATCGAATTACCAGCGAATGCGCCAGAGCGCAGCAGGCATGCAAAGGTGGTCGCGAGGTCTGCCTTCGGATCAACCGCAAGTGCGGATGCCGTTGCGTGAGCGAGTGTTCGGCCGCCCGCGCAGGCATCAAGGAAAACGCAACCGGCTTTCGTGATTTCGCTCCAGACCACCGCATCGCGAGGCCGCGTCAGCAGCGCGCCTTCGCCCCGCCAAGTCAGATCCTTGTTGATTTCGTTGCTTCTGCGATTGCGCTCCCATATGCTGTAAACCGGTTGTTCGTCGAACCAGGCCCAGCGTGCCGCCGGGTGGGGACTTAACACGAGGGTGGCCATCTGCTCCGGCGTGTGGGCGGCGACCCATGCGGCGTCAACGGCAGGGGCGTCGGACGCGACATGGGCCTCGCGCCAGAAAATGTCGAGCTGCGCCACGCCGGGCAGGTAGACAAGTTCGGCTGCCGGTTCAAAGCCGCGCAGGAAGTCGGAAAAACCGTTGCCGTAGTACAGAAGGCGTGCGTCTTTTGGTGCTTCGGTCTCCACGTAAAGCGCGGCAGCGGCACGAAACCACTCATCCCCCACCAAGCGTGCGACCGCTGGAAAGTTGGCCTCCAGTGCATCGATGCAGGCCTTCATCACCGTGTTGCGGTACACCGCAAAAGCAGGTTGCGTGGCGAGCAATTGCATCTCAGGGCCGACGGCCGCGGGATGTGCGAACAGGGCCTGGGCAAAGGCCTGCTGGAATTGCCCCAGCGGCAGCGGCGTGCTCATGTCATGGTCTCCTGCGTGCCGCGTTCGAGCTCAAGCAAGGCCTGGTCTCGCTCAGTCATCAGTTCGTCAAAAGCGGGCACATTGCCGTCGCGCTCGATCAGCGTGGGCCGCGCGCCAGCGCGTTCAATGAAGCGGCGATAGAGGCGCCAGACCTCCGGCGCGACGGGCATGTCATGCGAATCGATCAAAAGGCCTTCGCCCAGGCTGGGGTCGGTGGTATGGCCCGCAAGATGAATTTCGCTGACCAGCGCTTGCGGAAAACGGTCCAGCCAGTCTTCTGCGCAAAAGCCGAGGTTGCGCGCCGAGACATGCACGTTGTTGATGTCGAGCAGCAGCGAGCAACCGGTACGCCGAGCCATCTCGCTCAGGAAATCGATTTCGTCCCATTCATGCCCATCGAGGCGCAGGTAATGGGAGGGGTTTTCGATGGCAATCGCCGTGCCCAGCGCGTCCTGCGTGCGCGCAATATTGGCGGCAATGCGGTTTAACGCTGAAGTCGTGCGTGGGAAAGGCAGTAAATCGGGAAAGTACTGGCCGTTCCATCGGGACCATGCCAGATGTTCGGAAATCAGCGACGGCTGGATACGCCGGGCGAGCGTCGCCAGCCGTTGGAGATGAGCGGCATCCGGTTCCGCGTCGCCCGCAAGCGACAAGGACACGCCGTGCAGGGACACCGGATGATGGGCGCGGATGGCGTCCAGCCACCCCATCCGCGGGCCGCCCGCCGCCATGTAGTTTTCGGGGTGCACCTCGAACCACAGGCCATCGGCCTGTGTCGACAGCGCAGGCTCGAAGTGCTCAGGCTTGAGGCTGAGGCCGGCCGTGAGGACGTCTACCATGGCAGCTGAAGGCGGCTCGGGATCGGTCAGGATTTCATCGATTGCAGTGAGCCGACTCCTTTGGGGGTCTTGATCGTGGTGCAAGTGCCGGCTGGCACGTTCTTCCAGGCGTTGCCCTGGTAATCGACTTTGGACGTACCGGCGCAGGTTGTGCCAGGGCCGGCAGCGCAGTCGTTTTTCCCGGCCATCGAGACGCCGTAACATTTTTCCATCTTGGCCATGTTGTCGGTCATTGGTTTGTCCTGGGCCATGGCGGAGCCGGCGGCAAGCGCGCCAAGGACGAGGGCGGAAATGACGAGAGGACGGTTAGTCATGAATGAACTCCTAAATATGTTTGAAGCGTAACCACGCCGAATGCGTGGTTACTTGGTACTTCGTAGTCCGCACCGCTGCGGTTACAGCGCAAGGCACAATCGGGCAAGTTTTTTTTGCACTTTTTGTAACCGGACAAGCCGAAAGACCGAATGACAAGAAGGAGCGTTAGGAGTGTTGTGGTGAGAAGCGATGCGGAACAAGTGCTGCATGACCTGTTCATGCGCGGCCTCGATGGAGATACCGCCGCCTACCGAACTTTCCTCCAAAAGCTCAGTGCCTATTTGCGCGCGTTTTTGCGCAAACGCCTCTTCGGCTGGCCCGATGAAGTGGAAGACCTTGTCCAGGAATGCTTGCTCGCCATGCACAATCAGCGCCACACCTACCAGAGCGACCAGCCGCTGACGGCTTGGGTGCATGCGATCGCACGCTACAAGATGATCGATCTGCTGCGGGCCAAGTCGGTCCGCGAGGACCTGCATGACCCGTTGGACGACGACTTGGCGGTGTTCGCCGAGTCGGCCGCGGAAGCCGGCGACGCCAGGCGCGACTTGGCTGGTCTGCTTGAAACCCTGCCGGAACGCCAGCGGTTGCCTATTGTCCACGTGAAAATAGAGGGTCTGTCGGTGGCCGAGACAGCAAGTCTGACTGGCATGTCGGAGTCGGCCGTGAAGATCGGCATTCACCGCGGACTCAAGGCCTTGGCTGCCAGATTCAGGAGCACTACATGAAAACTGACGATTTTGTGGCGATGCTTGCCAATGGCGCGGCTGCCGTTCCGCAAAACGCGGCCGGCCGTCGCCTCAGACTGGCGCTGCTGGTCGGTGTGCCGGTGTCTCTGGCGATCCTCTTCGCAGGCTATGGATTACGTGAGGACTTGAGGCTGGTCATTTCATTGCCGATGTTCTGGGTCAAGCTGTTGTTCCCGCTGTCCATTGCCGTTTCGGCCTTTGTCACCGTGCTGCGTCTGGCGCGACCGGGCGTCGAGGTGCGGCGCGCCTGGATGGGCTTGGCGGTGCCCGTGCTCTTGGTCTGGACGATGGCCACCGTGGCATGGTTTGGAATGCCGATGGAGGAGCGCATGCCGTCGTTGCTGGGGCAGTCCTGGCGCACTTGTGCGCTCAGTATCGGCCTCATAGCCTTGCCGGTTTTTGTGGCGACGCTACTGGCGCTCAGGGATCTGGCGCCCACCCGGCAGGCACTCGCCGGCGCGGCTGCCGGTGCGCTGGCCGGTGGGGTGGGAGCTGCGATCTATGCGCTGCACTGTGTGGAACTCGCCGTTCCATTTCTTGCTGTGTGGTATGTCATTGGCATGATGGTGCCGGTGCTTGTTGGTGCTGCGCTGGGTCGTTGGGTACTGCGCTGGTAGTTTTACGTCGCCCAACCAGATCTCTTAGTCGCTTCTCGCGGGAAACAATCCGTGGAATCATCCATAGCCCTGGCTACAAACTTGCTGGGACTACACTCGCTCGAAAACCGGCTCTATGACGTTACCGAGTTGATTGAGTTCGGCTGGCTTTGAGGGGAATGATCTTTTCATGGCTGATGCGACCTCGCTTTCATTACTGCCGAATCTCGGACCCAAGTCTGCTCAGATGCTACAGACTGCGGGCATACAAACGCTGAGTGACCTGCGAACACTTGGATCTGTGGCTGCCTACGCGAAGGCCAAGCGTGCTGGCCAGCGCGTCTCTTTGAATCTTCTTTGGGCGCTGGAAGGGGCTCTCACCGGCGAGCGTTGGCAGGATGTCGCACGCAACCACAGGACGAGCTTGCTGCTCGCTCTGGATGAATACGAGCGCAGGGAATAGAGATGGTGGGGCCGTCAGACGGTCGGACATTCGCGACTGAGTCGGGGTTGCAGCGGTTCAGACACTGCGCATATCATTCAGCATGAACTACCCCGTCGAAGGCGGATGCGATTGCCGCTACATCCGGTATCGTCTGGCCACTGCGCCGATGATCGTCCACTGCTGCCATTGCCGCTGGTGCCAGCGCGAATCCGGCGCCGCGTTCGCGCTCAATGCGATGTACGAGGCTGATCGCGTCGTGCACCTTGGCGGTGAGCCCGAGGTGATTGACACTCCCTCCGCGAGCGGCGCAGGCCAGAAGATTGCCAGATGCCCGAAGTGCCGTATCGCGGTCTGGAGTCACTATGCCGGCTCCGGCCCGGTGTTGAAGTTCGTCCGAGTCGGGACACTCGACGATACGGACATGATGTCTCCGGATGTCCACATTTTCACCGGCTCGAAGCAGCCGTGGGTGATCATTCCTTCAGAGACGCCCGCCTTCGGTGAGTACTATGATCGCGAAGCAGTCTGGTCTGCCGAAGCCCTTGCACGTCGGAAAGACCTTCTGCCGCAGATTGAGGCTTATCAAGCTGCACGGCGCTGAGGTTTCCTGGGATCGATTCACCCCGCATGGGCAGACTGGCCTGCAAGGCCTGGAACTTCGGCCTTGGCAGACGCGATGGTCTCAGCGGGCTCTTGCCCGAGCGCATGATGATCACGCCGCGAGTAGCTTTCCCTTCGCCGTCCGATTCGCCAATGCCGCGGCGCATTGCTAGTCGAGCAGCTTCGCGGCGGAATTCAAGATGGTTGCGTCACCACCAAAGTACCCCACAACAGTTGCCAAGCTGCGGTGCCCGGTCATGGCCATGGTGTCGGCGAGCGTCACTTGTTGCCTTCCAGCTTCGGTCACAAAACCTGATCGCAGCGAGTGCGCTGAATAACTACCGCCGACTCCCGCGAGTTCACATCGCTCTTTGACGATGGCGCGAACCGCGGCGGGGGAGAGCGCCTCACCTAGGTGTCCGCCTTTGCGCACGCTCCGAAAAATCGCCCCTGCCTTAATCCCGCTAGCCTGCAGCCAGGCAGTCAACGCCACGGCGGCCGATCCCAGCAGCGGCTTGTTGTTATCCGGAAGGTCCACGCCCGCCTGGTTGGTCTTGGAATACGCCAGGTTGTAGACAAAGCCCTCGGGAATCGGCTTAAGAAACTGCATGTCCGCTCCCGTGACCTCGGAGCGCCGGCGCCCGCCGCTGGCCCAGGCAAACAGCAGCAGGGCGCGGTCCCGCTTGCCGCGCAGCGAGTCGTCACAGGTAGCCAGGATGGCCTGCAGAGGATGCTTGGTGAGCGCTTCTTTCTTCTGCGGCAGGGCGCCGCGTTTGGCGTAGGCCTTGCGAGTCCGTGAAAGCAGCTCACGTACTGTGGGGTCTTGGCAGGGATTTTTGAGTTCGCGCACCTGGTGCGCTTTGGACAGCACGGCAATCCGGTGCACGAGGGTGTTGTGGGCCAGCGCGCCCAGCTTGCCTTTGTAGCCGGCCTGGACCAGCGTTTGGTCGATCAGGGCCGGGAGCTCCGACACCAAGCCCTTGTCCGTGGTCCGCTCGGCATGGTCCACGATGAACTGCAGCACGCAGGGGGAGGGGACCGGCAGCTGGATCTGGCCGCCATAACGAATGCCGTACCAGGCGGCCCAATAGCGCAGGGCGCTTTTGTAGCTGGCCATGGTGTTTTTCGACTCGCCCTCGCGCAGCAGATCCTCGACCGCGCGCCGTGTGACATCGCTGAGCTCGGTCGGCTGCAGGGCCGGGACTTTTTGGAGGACAGGCAGGCGCATGTTCGGCTAAGGGCGAGTTATTGATTAAAAACATACATGGTATGTATGATGTATTACGCGAGTATTGAATAGATCACGATAACAATCTCTTATCGTTGGTAAATATAGCCACTGGAGCCCGGCCATGCAATCGAAAAGTACGAGAGGTATTCAGCAGGAAGAGGTGTGGGCCGCGGCGGATGCGCTGATCGCCGCCGGAGAGCGGCCGACGATTGAGCGGGTGCGTCTCAAAATCGGGCGCGGCTCACCGAATACCGTCAGTCCCATGCTGGAGGCCTGGTTTGCCACTCTGGGGCCGCGACTCGGAGTTGCGCTCTCAGGCGCCCAGGCAGAGGAGGATGCACCCAAGGAGCTACGCCAGGCGCTGGACAAAGTCTGGGCCGCAGCTGTTGCAGCCGCGCGTGACGAAGCGGATAGAGCGCTAGAGCCCGAGCGCGACAGGCTTGCCCAGCAAGGCCTGAAACTGGATATCGCGCGTCAAGAGCTCCTACAGCGGGAAGCCGCGCTCACCGAACGGGGTATTGCCCTAGAGCATGCGCTGGAGTTGGCCAAGTCCCAACTGCGGGATCAGACCGCCCAGCTTGAAAAGGCCGGCCGCGACCTCGAACAGGCCCACAGCAGCCTCGCCAACCTGGTTCAGGGACGCGATGCGGACAGGCGGCAGTTCGACGAACAGCTTCGCGTGCTAGCCGAGGAGCGCCAGCGCATCGAACAGCGGGCGTCGGCTAGCGAAAAGCGCCTTCTGGAAGAGGTGGACCGCGCTCGCCAAGAGGCGAAGCAGTCGTCTCGAGCACTTGAGGGTGCCAGCCAGAGGCATGCCGCCGAGGAGCAGGCGCTAGAGCGAAGGAGCGTTGAGCTGGGCGTTCGGCTGCAAGAGGGGCAAATGGAACTCGCCACGTTGAGGGAGCGGCTGCAAGGTGCCGAGAAAAGAACAAAAGAGCTTGAGAGCGCACTTGCAGCTACCTCTGGGGAGTCGCGACGTATCGCTAAAGGACGTGCGGCCATGCCCTCCACGGGGAGCAGGCGCGGCCCAGGCACAGTTAAACGTGCGCCGTAGCCAATTCGACCCGGTAATGCAACCATCAGGTGGCGCCAATTGCAAAGAGTACGTTCGTACTCCATAATGCCTGATGGCCATGATTAACGTTGACGTCGAACACCTGGGTCGTTTGCAGGATCACTATGCGAAACATCGGACGCTGCCCTCTTATGCCGGCATTGGAAAAGTGGTTGGCTATCGAGCTAAGACCTCTGCAGTGAAGCTAGCGAATCGGCTTATCGCGGCAGGATATTTACGTGCGGCACCTGGAGGGAAGCTGGTTCCAACAGAACGTTTCTTTGAGCTTCCACTGGCTACCTCTTCAGTGCGTGCCGGAGCAGCAGACGTTGTCGAAGGGCAAATTACGGCCGACCTCATGACACTGGATAGCTTCCTCGTTCGAGAACCATCGAAAACAGTGCTTGTCAGAGTAAAGGGCGACTCCATGTGCGATGCTGGAATACTTGAAGGCGATTTATGCGTAGTGGAACGAGCTCAGGTCGCTGGTTCAGGGCAAATCGTTGTTGCGGTCATAGATGGCAGTTTTACCGTTAAGGAGCTCGCCTACGAGGGAGAGCAGCCAATGCTCGTACCGCACAATGCCAACTATGAGCGGATTTATCCTAAGCAGCATCTCGAAATCTTCGGTATCGTCCGCGGCCTTGTTCGTCAATATTCGTCCCGCTCGACTTTTCACCCACGAGCATTTACAGGAGTCAACTCATGACGACCATCAGCCGCATTGAGTGGACCGAGCAAACTTGGAATCCCACGATCGGATGCACCAAACTTTCTGCAGGCTGTAAAAACTGCTATGCGGAAGGGATGGCCAAGCGGCTTCAAGCAATGGGAACTCCTGGTTATGAGCGCGGCTTTGCATTGCAGATGCTGCCACAGCGACTTAATGATCCGCTTAAGCGCTCCAAACCAACAATCTACTTTGTCAACTCGATGTCCGATCTTTTCCACGACCGGATCCCCGATGAATACATTGAGAAAGTATTCCTGACAATTGCGCAAACACCTCACCATACATATCAAATTCTGACCAAGCGAGGCGCCAGGATGRCTCGCTACTTCAAAACCCGGTCTGTGCCCGATAACGCATGGATGGGTGTCTCTGTTGAAAATCGGCGACATGGAGTGCCACGGATTGATCATCTGCGTCAAGTTCCAGCGCGAGTCAGATTCCTTTCCGTAGAACCCATGCTTGAAGACGTTGGGCAGTTAGATCTGACGGGCATTCATTGGGTCATCGTCGGCGGTGAATCTGGGCCTAAGGCGCGGCCTATGAAGGAGGCCTGGGCTGATTCCGTACGGCTTCAGTGCGAAGAGCAGAGGGTGGCATTCTTTTTCAAGCAATGGGGAGCATGGGGCGTCGATGGCAAACGGCGCGCAAAACATGCCAATGGTCGCTTACTGAATGGACAAACCTGGGATGAAATGCCTGCTGGAGCCACAATGTAAATACCGATTGGTGAATTTGACCTTGAGGCTTAGCATCACGTGATGGTAACTTTCAACCGGCGAGCCGATGGTCAAAAAAGCCGATAAGTACAGCTGGCATTTGGGCAGCAGCCCGCCTACGGTTGACAATCACAGCCTGATTAAGCATCAAATCGTACGTGACTATTTGGCGCGCTACATCCAGGTGCTCATGAGTAACGTGCGGATCGAAAAACTCACGTTGTCAATCGTAGATGGGTTCGCCGGCGGAGGGGAGTACACGGCGCAAGCTGGTGGCGCCATTCATGAAGGCTCCCCGCTTATTGCCTTGAATACAGTACGTGATCAAGAAGCACTGCTGAACGTTGGGCGCAACAAGCCGCGACGTATCGACGCCAAGTACTATTTTGTGGAAAAGTTAAAGTCGAATTTCGATTACCTGAGTGGCTTGCTCACCAGTCAAATTGGACCGAGTCGAATTGGCTCTGACGTGGTCTTACTCAATGGGTCATTTCAAGAAAAAGTCAGTCCCATCATTCAAAGTATCTGTGCACGAGAGGGCGGAAGGCGAGCGATATTCCTTCTCGATCAGTATGCATATGACCAAGTACCGGCGCAACTGCTGCGAACCATCTTTTCCGAAGTCAAGGGCGCAGAAGTTTTGCTGACTTTCAATGTTGATTCCCTGATTACCTTCCTTAGTGACAAAGAGAAAAGTCGTACCAAACTTGAAGAAATCGGACTTGGCAGTTTTATCGACTGGAAGTTAATCGATTCGCTAAAAACTGCCTCGCCGACGATATGGCGGTCTACTATCCAGCGCTACCTCGCGGATGGATTGGTAAAGACAAGTGGTGCGCGACACTACACTATCTTCTACATCACTCCCATGGGCAATACCGCCTGGACCTACTGGTTGGTTCATCTATCCAACAACTTTAAGGCGCGCGACGTGATGATGGAGTTGCACTGGGAGCACGCCAATCACTTCTCCCACTATCTAGAACCTGATCTGTTCACACTAGGTTATCGCACCAGCAGCGATAGCCGTGCTACGCGACAAGAATCGATTGATTTGGGAGAGGCGCATCATTTCGATTCGCTTGCCGCTCAACGTTGCCACTCTGGCTTGACAACGAAACTTATCCCTTTAGTCTATGACGCCGACAAGCCAATGCAGTTCGGAGAATTGCTTGAATCGATAGGCAGTTCAACACCGGCAACCGCAGACATGATTCGAGGGGCGCTAGACCAATCAATCCGCCAAGGGGAGATTCGTGCAAGGGCACTCAATGGAACGATACGTAGTAAAGGACAGTCGTTAAAAGCCGGCGACGTACTGAGCGCTGCGCAACGCACTATATTTTCACTGCCAAGCACGACGATCGAGGTCAATCCCTAATTCCTTAAAGCCTACCGCGAGAACACTTAACGTACGAGTTGAAGCCGTTCACACACCTCAAAATGTAAGGGCTTTATTGGGCGCAGTTTTTTGCTGTCGAGGTTCACAATTTCCCCTGACTTGATCAATCTAACCAGGGACGCTTGCAGATCACTGGCGAACCAATCGGTCGATTCAAGAATGTCTGCGAATTCGCTTATCCCAATTTTTTTTTCGCCAGCATCAAGATGATTTCTCCAAAAAAGATCCACATCGTAATCGCTGGTATGGCCATCAAGCGAATCAATGTGACTCTCCGGGCCAAACATGTCAGGCGTGCCAGTTTTTTCCAAGCGAGCGCTATCCCGCTTCACGGCACGCACTCGCTTCTGAATTAAATCGATACTCTCCGACAGGGTCATGAATTCGATGACGCCCTTAGGATGAGATGTTAGATAAACCAGATGATATTTGGGTCGTTCTTTTTGAGGATCGAGAACCCGCACATATGCCGTCCGTGGCCTGGACGCTCCTCCTGCAAGGACTACGCAACTCTTAAGATTTTTTCTATAAGTCCCAAGGATTCGGTCCTCTCGTTCGTCAGGCGATAGGTCGGGATCAAGTTTGAGCAGTTCTCCGAGCAATGTCGTCATTGCTACCTCTTGATCCTTCATCGATACCGCGCGATTGATAAATCCATACATGAAGTTAATGAGAAACTCGGAGCGGGGTCGACAGATCAAAGGTCGGAGTGTTTCTATGCCGACCTCCTTCCATCCCTTAGGATCAATGAAAAAGAAGGTGAATGCATCGCGTCCACACCAATTCAAAATGTCTTGTCTAAACCCCACAAAATCACCGAAACGGGCCTCGCATTTTACTGACGCGGGTGCGGTTTTTTCAAGATATGCTTGGAGCCGTCCGAAAGCTGTGGCGTCACTTTCTACAAACAGCGCGCGCATCGTGGCGGTCACACCGAGACTCGCCAACTTCAATCTACATTCAGCGAGCGTCTCTACCGCTACTGCGATCGACGTTCCTTTCAAATCGGAATTGACTGCACCCCATGGTCCGGCAAAGCAATCTACATAACAAATCTCGACGCGTCCAGCGCGACGCGCGCTGGCGCCAATAATGAGGACGAGCTTTTGCAGGTAACTCTCCAGCAGGCGATGTTTTACGAGTGCTTGCTCACGCCCTTGATAAACCTCTGGTATGAGATCCGTCGGGAGATTGGAACTGGCTTTGGGCTTGTTCATCTGGTAGCTCCAAATTTGGAGAAAAAGAAATATCAGCGGTCGTTGGAGCCGTGCATCCTCAAAGTAGTAATGCGGCATTTCTTCGAATCAGGCGCTTGATCGAGCACAAGAACCAGACGCTTAAGAGGAGTTGTATTCTTCGAAAACCAGTCCAGCAAGAACTTAGCTTTGGGCTTCATTGCAGGTGGCGCCACGGCTAATCGTCCAGATAGAAGGCCATTCGCTACCATCTGCGGTATGGCGTCAGCAAGCGCTCCGACCACTAGGTCGGGGAGGGCGATAAGATCCTCGACTTGGCGGTTTCCGTTGTCGCTGGCGGCGGTACCTACTCGACAGTGTCCGAGGCTGTGCGGTAGGCAGTTCCCGGCTATCACTCCAAAACATTCGACTAGTTCTCTGTGACGCTTTTCGTTTGCCACGATGTCGTCATGGTCGAGAAACCAAACAAGGTTTTGATACGGGCTGCTCAGACCTCGCAGCAGGATACCGATGAAATATGTCGCTCTCAACATCCTCTCCACAGTTGCAGTTGGCCAACTTTTGAGCGCTTCAAGTGGAACGTCTTCACGAGCGAGGCGACCGGAATTAGAAAAGATACTTCCCAGTTGTTTATCGACGAGCACGGTAAGCAGTACGCCATTCAACGAGTCTGCGGCTTTTAAAAAATGCGGGAGAGCGTCGTACTTCAGGCGATCATTCAGGCCTTTGTAGGACATCCGACGCCAATCGGGCAAGTGATTCATTCGAACCGATTCTTGCTGAGCTGCCCATTTCAAGATGGATTCGTTTCCGACCAAAAGAACGCCCATCGTTTCGTACGGTGATTCGCGGTGTGCACCACCGAAATCTAATGCAACAGTGAGCGAGGCATCATTTCTAAGATTCGGCATGCCGTCGGGATGGGCGAGCTCATAACGAGAAAGAGAATGACTAATCGTATTCATGATCCCGAGATCAGGATCGTCTTTGTGCCACCAGCTTGTGAACGTAGCTACAAACATTGATCGGTGCCGAAGCACTTGAAATTAAACGACTGATTCTCCAAAAGAGTCTTACTGGAGAGCGAGGCCGGGTACAAACGCCGGTCCCTAGACTTTTGGCGCTGAAAACCTGGAAACTACCGTCGAAAATTCGTCAATCGACGGGGCGACCAGAACACTCAACGGGATTTGAAGCGAAGCGCAGATCTTGCCGGCCTGTGCCTTTTCGAGAGCCATGAATTTCATGACATGGTCGAGGGATTGGACCTTCGTATCGCGTGCCTTGACTCGATCGACCACCACTTGCGCATCCGCCTCAATCAGTACGACTCCGCTGAGATTGAGCGCCTCGAACACGGGAATTTCCAGCGGCACCATCTGACCGGCGCCGTCGAGCAAAACAAAATGGCCATCCAGCAAAAGCTTCTGACCATCGGCATTGTGGCGACGAACCGCTGAAATCAGTGCGAGCTGATTTCCTTCAACGTCCGACACCAATTTATCGACGCCCCAGTTGGCCATTGTCCGCTCCTCCTTGATCAGCTTGCTGGCGGAGGTGTGCAGGAGGGCTGAGCCTGGTGCGAACAGGGACGCAAGGTAGGTTTTCCCTACGCCGTGTATGCCCGCAATAAAGATATTCATGAAGGTTCTTGTTTCGGGAAAATCGCTTGCATTACGAGTTGAAATTCTCTTGGCGTCAGGTATTGAAAAGATTGCGGGGGGACAAAATTCGGGAATAATTCCTTAGGATTTATTGCAATTTCTGCAGTTTTTGTACGAGCGATCATTACCCCAAACGCCGTCTTTTTCCCGGCGAAGTACTCGTCAAGCTCTTCGCGAGTGACGCCACCACCGTAGTCGTCAGCAAGCTTCCAAAGCCCATTCGGGTCAGTTTCTTCAATCCGGTCTACGTAAGCTATGCCGACAAGTCTCTGGACTGGCGATGATGCGTATAGAACCATGACACCAATATCGTTGGAGGGCCAGCTACGCCGCAACTCAACCCGCTTGCTTCCGGCGAGGATCAGGTCGGCATATTTCGGCTTGATAGAAAGAAGTACCGCTCTACCGCCCGGCAGCTCGGACGATTCCTCGAAAAGATTCATCAGTAATTCTCAGGATAGATTGAATTGGGCCACGTACGACCCGATTTTTACKCAGCCAATCGTAATCGACCGAAGTTGGGAAATGTTCTATAAGCCTGAACAGCATGACTTTCGTCGGTCGTTTTGCCATGTTAACGATTTCTTGCTTCGAATAGACCGTTCGCCGACTTACCAAGCGCGCAATTTCAGCCGGGTCACTCGACGTATGAAATGATTCCACGATACCCAGCGTGGTGGTGGCCTTTAAGTCATGTGTGCGATAGAAAATCACGACATCGCCTGCATGAACCTGATTGCTAGGAGCGTGAGAAAGGTAGGCCAACTTCATCGCATTCGACACATGCRTGCGTGGGTGGTCTGCAGGCAACGATGTACCCGGTACGGCGTAGTCGGGAAACAGAATCCGATGGTAATTTGGCTGAATCGGAACCAAGAACTTCTGAACCCCAATTCCGCTCAAGTAGTGTGGATAGAACCGCTTAACGTACTCGAATGCATCGATATTGAGTGGGGGAGGATTCACCGGATGCCGCTTGACGTACATGGTGTCGCCGCGGTAGGTTCCAACTGCGAAAAAACCAAAATCGTCGAGAAGGTCGATCAAGTGAGCGTGCCGCTCGGGATTTGCATGCAAGAAAATCGCCTCACATCGCTGGTCACTGGCGTAGCGAAAGGCTGCACGTAAGAATAGCTCGCCAACTTTCCGCCCTCGTGCTGTCTCGCCTACCTTGAAGGTGCAAAGCTTCAGCGCCGAGCCATTTAGTAGCTCGCCGTTATCCGTAATTTTCTCATCGTGTTGGACGGCATATATACACAGCGCAGCAAGATTGCCGCCGTCACGGTAGATCCATGCATGGCGACCCTCTTGCGCTTTGGCTCTAAACCATCCGTCGAAGCCGGCGTACCCTGCGCGTAAGCTGTCGAAAAAAGGATTGGGTAGTTGAACAGTAAGCGTGTGTAGTTCAACATCCTCAATGTTGGGCAGCTGTATTTTTGCGGGTTCGTGTAGTCGGCGAAGCCAATCCTCTGCTGATTGGATGAAATACACACGAGAACTAAGTCCTCTCGCTTTGGCTTTGGCATGGAGTTTCTGATCCTCCGTAATCAGCGCGTGCGCCGCTTCATTCTCTAAGGCATAGAGAATCTCATCGTCGCAAGCATCGTTGACGTTAATCCCCGGAGCGCTCCAGGGAGGAGGAGGGCCTGGTTGAAGCTTCGTGTATTGCCTCAGTCTTGCCAGCATGCGGGTACGGCGCGCAACGTCTTTATCGCGACGGATGTCAGCTTCTGAGGCGGGGTGATAGAGGAGCTGATGCCCGCCAACTCCGGCAAGCTTTACAAAGTTCGCAAGATTGGGCTCAAGGGCTACGAACGAGTCCTGCAGAGGAATCAGGATGTTTGTGTCCAGGATAAATCGGAGGCGTAGCGGCAAAATGTCCCTGTACTTTTTGTTACTTTCGAGTTGGAAGTATGCGCCACGGCCAACCTTTCATCCTCCTCCAATTAGGGGAGGAGCCTAACCGGCGTTGCAACAGACCAGGAGGTCATGCCGCCGTTTCCCCTTGCTAATCGTCGTACGTGCTTGCAAGTCTGCGCGAGACGCAGGCTATAGTTATTAGTGTCAGCATGGAGAGCAATCGTCAATGGCCATTGATCTTTCGATGACACCCCTTCGAAGATTTGACGATGTAAGCAAGAGGGTTCGCATAAATTAACTCGGTCACTAAATCGCTCCAAGGGCGACTTGTTCCCAACAATCAGGAAGCCTCCAATGACATTCCCCAGAGCAATACCCGATGCCTTGCAATTCGCAGACGATACATTGCGGGGTTTTAAAAGGAAATCGGACCACAATAAATCGGAGTCGCTGGCCTGCTTTGCTCTAGTAGTGGTTTGCAGCTTGGTTAGCCCTCTCTTCGTAACTCTCGGAGAAGGTGCGTTCCTGGGGAAAATTGTTCCGTCGGTACTGTCGTTGTCCGCTGCAGCCAGCACAGCGTGGCTTCAGCTGAGAAAGCCTCAAAGTCTATGGTCTCTATATCGCGACTGTCAGCGCCGAATTGAAGATCATGTGTATAAGTATCAGTATCACCTAGGGCCATACGCTACCGACGATACGGAGCGCTCAAGGCTCCTTGCGGATGCCGTGCGTGCTGTCGCATGGGATGCGCACCAGCGCTGGCTTCCTCTCGTTCCGACCCCAGAGGCCGTGGGGACTAAACCAGCGGCTACAAAAGTAGAGAATGACCCAGCAGCAAACGCCTAACGTCGCATCCACACATCTAAACACCGCGTACGGGGATTTTGAATTTCACTGCTTCGCGTGGGGTCCTCACGAAGAGGACAATGTCCTTTGTCTTTCTAAACTTCGAGAACCGAAGCAACCACCAATTTGTCGCATACAAAGCGCGTGTTACACAGCGGAGATTTTTCGAAGCCTTGATTGCGACTGCCATGAGCAGCTTGAAACGAGTCTCGCACGCATACAGCACGACGGAGGCCTTCTCATCTATGTTCTATGCGATGGCCGCGGCGCCGGATTGTTCACGAAGACGCTCGGCCTCGAGCTAGGACGCACCCACGGCCTCGACACTTCAGATGCCTACGCGCGCCTGGGCGTGCCTCAAGATCCTCGCGAATACTCGCGGGCGGCTTATGTGCTTCGCTATATGAACATTACGCGCATTCGCCTTCTAACAAACAACCCTCGAAAGATTGAAGGGCTCGCAACCCACGGAATCGAGGTAGTACGTGAAAGTCTGGAGATTCAGGCCACGCCCGATTCTTCTCCGTACCTTCAAACAAAGGCACGAAAAATGGGACATATGCTTTCACAGTTCTTGCGAGACAAATGATAAGGAGCTCGATGGAGAAGGTAGCCAAAGACCTTGCAATGCTTGGTCTTTGTTATCAAAGGGCAGGGGAGAACAACATTTACTTTTGTTCGTTCAAGCGGAACTCATCTCCACGTACCTCGGGTACCCTTGGATTATCTCTGCGGTGCGGCAGGGGCATTCATTTTGGAAGCCGATATGGCGCGAACAATCTACGACAAACCCACGCGGGCACTGCTCAAAGACATGCTCAAAGACTGGGGCCTCAGGCCTGGTCAAGTATTCACGACGGCCCGAGCCGTCGATTGGTTCGCCAAGAATTATCCAAGGCTGAAGGCGGGAAGCATTCGCGCGCACCTGGTCCAGGCGGCGACGAACGATCGCAGTCGGCTTCATCATCCGGCCACAAACGAAACCGACGACATTTTGTTCAAGGTCGATTCGGGTCAATTTCGCCTCTATGAACCTGKAACAGACCCGGCGCCCATTCGCGAAATGGTTGAGGGCGATGTGGCTCGTCAGGAGGCGGCCGCCCAGGTTGACGAGGAGGAAGAAGGGGAAACCGCAGCACCGGGCTCTTCGGAATTTCTCCTTGAGAAAGACCTGCAGCGTTACCTGGCTGAAAACCTTGGGTGCATCGAGCCCGGGTTACGACTCTATGAGGATGAAGACATTCGCGGCATAGAGTTTGAGGCGGGCGGCGGCCGGCGCATTGACATCCTGGCTGTGGACCAGGCCGGAGCCTTTGTTGTTCTGGAACTAAAAGTCTCGCGTGGCTATGACCGCGTTGTTGGCCAGCTGCTGCGGTATATGAACTGGGTTCGTAAGGAGCTAGCCGAGCCTGGCCAGCGCGTGCGCGGCATCATCGTTTGCCGCGCCATTTCTGAGGACCTTCGCCTGGCTTGCGCCAGCATCAGGGACGTTGAGCTGTGCGAATACAAGCTTTCCGTTACCATCTCGAAAGTGCCGCAGCTTCAGTTACCTTGAGGGAAACTCGACCTTGCCGGTCGCGGCACCCTCAGGTGTCCCTTTTTCACAAGCTCCTGAAAAATTTTCTCCTTGTCCCCCATCTGAAATTGCACCGCGGTCGGACAGGAGCAGGATTTTCATTGGATACGCTCCCGCAGCAGCTGGCGCAATCGACTTTCGTCCGCGCCGACAAACCCCGTCGCTGCATCGACGACCATCAGGTTCTTGTTGAAAGGACGAAACAGAAACGCCTTGTCGTCCAAGGCCAGCCAGCGCTGGCTATAAGGCCGGTTGGCACGCAACCAGGCAATGCACTCCCATTCCCGCGGGTAGAGGTCCAGGCCATCCGGAAACTGTCGAGGGTCCAGATCCTTGGAGTCAGGCGTGACTCCGACGATGCGCTCTGATATGTCGTAAGAAAAATAATGCTTCAGGGTGTCGCCTGCAGAGTCCAATGGAAAGCGAAGGCGCCAGGTTGTTGTCAACACGATGTCGACTTCCGGGAAATCACGCAGGATTTTCTGGAGCCGATCGCGGTTACAAAACCTGCTCTCCCTATCGCAAACGTCTGGATGGAGGACGCCATCGAAGTCAAGAAACAGGGTCATATATTCCTTACTGGTGTCCATCGGTTGTCTCGTGATCCGCGTCAGGTGCTCGCGGAACAAATCTTCATCGGACGGGATGAATCCGACGCCTTTATTGATCGGCATAAGGTTGATGCTGCCGGGTGAGAACCACCAGGCGCGGTCATCTAAAGCCATCCATGGAGTCCAGGCTGGCCGATTCGATTTAAGCCATTTCAGGCATTCGGCCTCGCGCGGGTAGGGCAGCGGAGCCAGACCTCGCGATTCACGCCGGCCTAAAAATGGCGTGACTCCGATGACCCGTGAGGCGATGTCTGGGGAAAAATGCCGGCGCATGTTCGATACAGCAACCGCTTCACCTTCATTGAACCAATCGAGGCGCCAGTCTGAGGAAATGACGATTTCGACGGAAGGGAAGTCCCGCAGGATTGCTTCCACGAGAGGGAGCTGAGACAGTTTTTTTTTAGCCATGAGCGGCTCCGGATGCAGCACCCCGTCGAAGTCAAGAAAGAGAATCGGGCTCATGGCGGCGCGTTCTTGAAAACGTCCAGGTATTTTTGCCGGAAGTCCCGCTGCGCATCCAGCTCGCCGGGGACGATCACGGTGGCGTTTCCGTCCGCGTTGATGGCGGTAATACCCCGCAAGCCAACGCCGAAACTCCTGAAGCCTTGCTGACCCCATCCGTCGGAGCTATCCAGATTATCGTGGTGGTGCCCATGCACTGTCACCTTGGCACCCATGCTTTGCGCCAGGGTGTCCAGGATTTCAAAGCCGTTGTTGTGATAACCCGGCGCTTCGTGCGTAATGAGAATGTCGGCCTGCATCAGGGACAGACGATCCAGGTCGTCTGGATAAATGCTTGACCAGTGTTTGCGCGGCACGCCGCCCTGCCACTGGTCCTGCTGGGGCGTAGCCTGGACATGCTCTTGGCGATTGCGGAATTTTGGCGATGTAGGCAGGCTGGGATACCAGACGCTTTCCCGGAATACACCACCTAAGCCGGCTATCCGGAGACCATTGGGCAAAGGCACCACCCGGCCGTGGAGGTTTTTGTCTGCCAGTTTGCTGCCCCAGAGGTGGTTCCAATTGCGCTCGCTGTCGGTGTCGTGGTTGCCGTGGATGTACCAGAGCTTGTCGGCAATCGGAGCCAACTCCTCGTGTAGCGGACGCACCGGCTCCATATCCCCCAGCAATATGACGGCTGATGCGCGCAGCTCATCCGCGGCTTGCAGGATGTGGTCGAACCTCCCGTGCGGGTCGCCACAGAACAAAACAACGTCACCAGTGGTTTTCACAGCACTTTGAGCTCCCCAAACCTGGGATGACTTTGAACTACTGCTTTGGAAGCATGGCGCCAACACGCCAGCTCACCATTCCTTTATAGGCATCAGGCCTTCCCTCATACGCCTGGTCGACCGCAGCCTGAAGGGTTTTCACCCAGCTCTGGAGGTGGGCAATGAATTGGCTCTTGGCGGGATCAGCGGCAATCTCCGCTTTGCTCCAGCCACCCGTGAAGCCCTCGGAGTCCGGAAAAATGTCAAAGGTCACGTCAAGCTTCTTCGAGTACATGCCATCTCGCAGAACACCAACACGAATAGCTTGTTTCTGAAGAGGTGCCGCATTTTGGGGTTGCGTGATGTCGGGGGTCGCGCCAGACAGATATTTGTTAACGGAGACAAACGCGCAATTGGTGCCGCGGGTGAACGTCGGTTGTTCAGCACTCAGCACGACGCCGTAGATGTCCTGCGCGCCGGCGCCTCCGCCGCACGGGGTTGGGTTCGTCCAGGAAGTGTGCTTCTTGTTCTCTGCGTGGGACACCCGCACGCTTTGAACGTCACGCACTACGCCTTGCTCAATACGCACAAAGTTAGTTCGACTCACAACATACTCGCCCATGCTCGAGTTGTCCTTATTCAGCAAGCCTTTGGACGGCGTCGCAGACAGTAGCGTCCAACCCTCGCCAGGCAGCCAGATTTGGTAGCCGCCGGCCGTCATGGTTGCAACTTGCGGCCTGCCAGTCACCACGTCGGCTGATGCTCGGTGTTCAGTACTGCCGGAGATGTACAGCTCCTGGGCTGTGGCTGAAAACGACGCAGCAGCCAATAGGGCAGCGGCAAAAAGGTTCTTGGGTGATTTTTTCATGAGGTATCTGTAGGGGAGAGGAGATTGCATTGAACTCGGGCAAGCACCCAAAGACCCGAAGGTACGAAAGGGGGCCCGATATGGCGGTGCAGGTCTGTTACTGCTGGGGAAAGGTGTGATGGAGGACTTTTTTCCGCAACCGCTTGAGGGGTGTGGCGAGCATTGAATCGGCATACGTCACCCCCTCTGCCGTCTCATATATGTCAGCTAACTGCCCAAGCGCTGACGGCTCCTCAGCCCTCCAAACCGCCCGCAAAGGCTCCATCTTCCATTGGCTAGTGCCGTTGAAGTGACCTGGGGTGACGATGAATACCGAGTCAAGCTGGAGCGGGCTTGCCACATCCAGCTGCGTCAATGCTTCCACGTCCGAAATGTTCGACATCAGCATCGTGCGGCTGACTCGGAAGGAGTCATCGTCAATGGAATCTGATTGACTGATCGATACAAGGAACCACGGCCGCTGGAGGGCAAGCTCCGCAGCCCGCCAATGAGTCAATCCATCCCCAAAAGGGTTCAGTGGTGCCTTGTGCTCTTTGTAAGTAACGAACATGTTAGTAAAGATGAATCCTATAGATTGTAGCTCTATAGGGCTCGAAAATTACTAATGGCGGGATGGTCCGCAAAGCACAACACAAGAACAAATTCTCAGAAGCCCTGAAGGTGACTCGCACTGCTCGCGGCCTTTCTCAGGAAGCTTTCAGCCTGGTCTCCAGCAGAACCTACGTCAGTAGCTTGGAAAGAGGAATGAAAAGCCCGACGCTGGTGAAAGTCGATGCCCTGGCAGAAGTCTTGGATGTCCACCCTTTAACTCTGCTAACGCTGGCATACGCCGGCCACCCGCATTCCAAGGGCGCAGATGCGCTTGTTGAAGGGGTTTTAAAGGAACTGCGTGTCCTGCTGCGGCATGTAAAGGCGAGCTAGGCTCCAGCTTTGCATGGCCTCAAAGGAGGGGGCGAGGTGAGCAGGGCGCTCCAATGGACCAGCCAAACTTCTGAATCTCTCATATATTGCTCAATGAAAAGATGGATATATTTGACAATTTGAGAATGGGCTGCTACGGTGCTGGCATGCCGATACTTAGTGAGCTCGCCGATATCGTAAAACGCCAGAGATTCGAAATGGGTTTCAGCCAGGAACGTCTTGCAGAGCTGGCCGGGCTATCACGCGCCACGATCAATGCGCTTGAAGCCGGAAAGCTCGCCAATCTAAGCCTCACGCGCACCGAGCGCCTAGTTAACGTGTTGGGTTTCGGATTGGGAGTGACAGGTGTCCGCAGATCAAAATCAGATGAACAACCTGGCACCGCGCTCAATGTAGCCGCACGTTCTGGCGGCATCAGCTACGGCGAGCCGATACCGCCTGAGACACTACGCCACTCATTGATCACCGGCACCATTCCTCCCAAGCACATTGCGCAACTGCGGGCCTTGCTCGACGAGGCTCCGTTGAGCGTGCTGTCGGCGGCCGCGGCTGAGTTGGAGTTGGAAAGCGGTGTGCCTCGCAAGGCAACCTGGCAGAAAATGCGTCAACTAGCGGCGGTACTTGCCTGTACCCGGGACATCTGGGTCACACCCCAGGCCTAGCTCAAGCCGCAGAGCTTCAGCCAATCGACGGTCAGCCAAAAACGTAAACCGCATACTTTTCGCTGAAACTGTCAAAACACCGAAAGGAGCAAGATTACGTCGTGTTTGGATGTAGGTTTACGTAATCGCTGTGCTTTTTAGCCAAAGGTAACTACCACTCTGATTGGCTGTATTTATCATTTAACATAATACATATCGTGGAATTCTTGCGAGTCGCCGGATGGCAGCCTCGGGCCCAAAGCGGACGCCAATGCCGTTAGAGCACACTCATCCAACCCGCTTCATCTACATGGGTTATGAATTGATCGAGAAGGCTTTCATCTAAGTCGATTGACGTGCTGAAGCCTCCCTTGTGATGCGGTTGCATCGATAGGACTCGTACAACGCCCGGGGCGCCCTGTAGCAACTTTCGCAGGGTCTCGATGTCCGTCGCGTCATGGTGCGGCTCAATTCGATGCATGAGCCTGGGGCCGATCCTCATCTTTAGTCCTATATCCGCTTCTGGCCAATAGGCGTTAGTGCCGGTTTCGCTTAAGAGTACCTCGCCACAAGATCAGCCCGGAATCGCCTTCAGGTTCACCAGGCTTCACTTCTTCCGTGACTTTCCATCGCAGAGAGTTTCCAATGCGGGTTGCCCTACCGCGCACGATCTGTCCGTTTCTACCACTCGTCACGGTGAGTTCGGCGCTGTTACCGCGTGCCGTGCCTTCAACAGTATCCTCGCCGCCCTCATTCAGCCTGCCGCAGCCGACGGTAGCCATCTGATGGTCGCCGGTCACGCGTGTTCCGTCTTGCTTCAACACAAACATCGCGATGCCGCACTCAGCCTTCGAACTCTTCTCTGCCGGAGAACGCAGATCAATCGTCCATGTACCGTCGAACGGTGCGGCAAGAACTACACTAAACGTCGAGGCCATGAGGCAAAAGGCGATGAAATTGAGGGGCTTCATTGATAATTAATACGACTAGTTTCGATGTCGGCATCGGGCCGATAGGCGGCTGTTTAGCTATTAGACTTGATTCTTCTGCCTTCCCTCGAATTACTATTCATCGGCTGAATCGCTCGGGCATAAAAAAACCCTCCAATTAGGGGAGGGTTTGCTTAACATCACAAAGATCGTGGTGTGATTTCAACAGCGATTATGAGACAGAGTTTTCATAACGGGCTCGTTTTATACATCGTAGAACATTGCAGGTGCCGCAAAGGTATCTTTGCCTCGCCGATCACATGAGGCCTGTGAAGTGAAGCGCACCGCACGCCTCAATGGGTGATGTTTTTCAGCAGTTCGCTGCGTAGCCAGCTTCAAACTAAAGCGGCGTACTGCTCGTGCTCATTTCGTCTGGGAATCGAGCGCGCGTTCGCGCTGGGCGCGCGTCATCTGACGTGCTTGCCTGGGAGCGGGTGCGGCCGATACAAGCGCGACATTAGTGAGTTGCGGTACGGCACGGCGTACGTCTATCGATGGGCAATTGTTGCTCGTGTCAAAAATCAGATGGCCACTGGGAAAGACGGCGGGCAGCTTTTCGTGGATCTGGTAGCTCATGTCTATGGGCGGCGCCTCACCGGAATAAAGGATCTGGTTGCTGGGGTTATAAACGGTGTAGCACGCCATGGCTGGCGCGGCCAAGGCCGTTAAGGACAGCGCCATTGCGCATTTCAAAGAGGTCATGAGTTTCTCCTGCACGCTCCGGATCAGAGACGTGGCTTAAAGCATATGTCTTATGTGGGTTGCGTCAAGTCGGACGGCGCCGCCACATCGGACCACAACTTTCCCCTACCTCTCTTGAGATCAAATCTGGTGTCAGGCAGGTCGACTCACCAGGTTCCGGCAGGCCTTTTTGCGCGAAT
Organism: Polaromonas sp. P5_D5; assembly: GCF_054049435.1. Lineage (NCBI taxonomy): Bacteria > Pseudomonadati > Pseudomonadota > Betaproteobacteria > Burkholderiales > Comamonadaceae > Polaromonas > Polaromonas sp. P5_D5. The sequence continues at coordinate 1,252,320 of NZ_JBFUMJ010000002.1, read as the reverse complement.
GGCTGCAACGATCGCTGCTGCGGCGTCAGGCCGGTTGCCTTGCTCGGCAAACTGCAAGGCTGTCAAACCCAGCTGGTTTTTGAGTTGCGGGTCGGCGCCCTCCTCCAGGAGAAGACGCACTGCTTCCGTGGTGCCATACATGGCGGCCATCATCAGCGGCGTGGTGCCGTTGGGAGACTCGGCATCAATATAGGCGCTATTTTCCAGCAGCAGGCTGATGATGCCCAGGTGCCCGCCGCTGGCGGCGTAATGCAGCGGCGTCCAGCCGGTCTTGTTGACGTCGGCGCCCTGTTTGACCAGCTTCTCAGCCAGGCCCTGATGGTTCTTGAGGGCAGCCAGCATGAGCGCGCTTTCGCCCTTGTCGTTGAGGGTGTTGACGTCGGTCTTGGGCCAGTCAACCAATACCTGCGCTACTCTGAGCGATGGCTCCTTCAGCGCGAGAAAGAGCCCACGCTCGCCTTTTGGGTCAGGTGTGTTGGGATCAAACCCCCGCTGCAGCAGTGCCTGAATAGTGCGGGGATCATCGCGCTTGACGGCGATGAAAAAATCATCGTACGACCCTGCATTTGCCGAAGAAATCCCATAAAAAACAACGGCAATAATTGCTTTCTTAAAGTAATTTATGAGGTTATTTTTCATGCTTTAACCCCGCTGAAAAGCTGCTCGAAATTGCGGCTGGTGGCCTCTGCAATGGCCTGGATGGGTTGTTGGGTGAGCTCCGCGATCTGCTTGGCCACCAGGGGAACATACGAAGGATTATTGGTTTTCCCGCGGTACGGCATGGGCGCGAGGTAGGGGCTGTCGGTCTCAATCAGCATGCGGTCCAGGGGGACAAATCGGGCCACCTCCCGCAAATCCGCCGCATTCTTGAAGGTCAGGATGCCGGAAAAAGAGATGTAAAACCCGAGGTCAAGCGCAGCGCGAGCCACCGCCTGGGTTTCGGTAAAGCAGTGAAAAACTCCAGTGGCGCGGCCCGCTTCTCCAGCGCTACCGCCCTCCTCCTTCAACAAGGCGATGGTGTCGTCGGAAGCACTGCGGGTATGAATCACCAGGGGCTTGCCGGTCTGGCGAGCTGCCCGGATGTGCACGCGAAACCGCTCCCGCTGCCATTCCATGTCCGCTACGGTCCGGTCACCCAGCCGGTAATAGTCGAGCCCGGTCTCGCCAATGCCGACCACTTTGGGCAGGCTGGCGCGTGTCAGCAGGTCGTCCAGGCTGGGCTCTCGGACATCTTCGTTGTCGGGATGCACGCCGACGGTTGCCCAGAAATTGTCGTAGGCCGTGGCCAATCCATGAACAGTTTCGAACTCTTCCAGGGTGGTGCAGATGCACAGCGCCCGGTCAACCTGGGCGGCCTGCATGGCCTGGCGGATTTGCGGCAATTGGGCCTGAAGCTCCGGAAAGCTCAAATGGCAATGGGAGTCAGTGAACATCGCGGTACAAAGTTAGGTATCAAAAAAGGCTGCAAGCCTTATTGGTCTTGCGCAAGCAGGTATAAATACCATAGCAACCACGGCGCTTGCCGATGTGGCCGGCCGTGGCCAGCAGGGCCTAAATGGTCTGTGTGGGGCGGTCGGACGCCAGGTGGGCGCCGAGGATTTCTTCAATCTTGATCTTCAGGAGACGGGATTTATCGTCCGACGGGAACCGGACGCCGACGCCTTGCGTGCGGTTGCCGGCCGCCCTTGCGGGTGTGACCCAGGCCACTTTGCCGGCCACCGGATAGCGCTGCGTATCTTCGGGAAGCGTCAGCAGGACGTAGACGTCGTCGCCCAGCTTGTAGTCGCGTGCAGTCGGAATGAAAACGCCGCCTTCCGTGAACAAGGGAATGTAGGCGGCATAAAGCGCTGCTTTTTCCTTGATGGCCAGCTGGACAACGCTGGGGCGGGCGGTGGCGGCCGAACTGGCGGGCGGTGGTGTGCTCATGGCGCTAGTTTATCGGTTTGCCTGCGAAGGCGTCTGCAATTGCAGCATAAAAGAAACGGTTTGGGTTTATTTCGCATTCAGCGCTGTGCGGGCCCGGCTTACCAGCGATTCAAGCATCAGGCCCGGGTTGTAGGGGTGTTCCACCGTGCGGGCAATGGCCGCCAGCTCTTTGGACCAGCTTGCAAGGGCGTAAAGCCCGCCACCCGTCTTGCCGGCCGCAGCGGGAAGGGCTGCTGGCAGGTCGCCCGCGTGAAAAAACCGCGGCGCCGCACCCATGCGCACAGCCAGCACATCGTGGCAAAGCTTTTGCAATGCATCCACAGCCTGCGCTGGCGCCCAGTCCGACAGCGCGCTCACGTCGCCGCGCGCCATGGCTTTGGGCAGGGCCTGCCAATGTTGGGCAGCTTCCGCGGGCGGGTTGTTCTGCGCCCAGCTCAGCGCGTCGGCGGGTCGTCCGCCCGCGGCCACCAGCAAGGTTTGCAATTCGGCGGCTTTTGGCGCTGCCACGGCTTTTTTGGTGCTACCGGCGCTGTCACCTGCCAGCGTGATTTCCTGCTGGAGCCAGCCCAGAGCCTGGTCAAAGTCCGGCCAGACCATGGTGTGGCCCAGGCACCGGCTCCGGATGGTGGGCAGCAACTGGTGCGCGGCCTCGGTGGCCAGGATGAACTTGACGGCGCCTGGAGGCTCTTCCAGTGTCTTTAGCAGGGTATTGGCCGTGACGTTGTTCATGCGCTCGGCCGGGAACACCAGCACCACCTTGGTGGTGCCGCGTGACCGTGTGAACTGGGTGAAAGACACGGCTTCGCGCGCCGCATCGACCTTGATTTCCTTGCTGGGCTTGCGTTTCTTGCTGTCCAGGTCGTCCTGCGTCTTTTCGTCGAGCGGCCAGCCGAGCGCCAGCGACAGGGTTTCGGGCATCAGCATGCAAAGGTCCGCATGCGTGTGTACATCTACCGCGTGGCAACTGCCGCAGTGCCCGCAGGCCCCCTGCGGCGTGGCTTCTTCGCAAAGCCAGGCCCGCGCCAGTGCCAGCGCCAGTTCAAACTGCCCCAAACCCGAAGGTCCGCTCAGGAGCCACGCATGGCCGCGCTGGGCCAGCAGGCTTTCAAGTTGCGCCTGGAGCCACGGCGCCAGGCGCGGGTTGCTGGATCCGGCTGTCGCCGGCAAAGTATCCAGAACGCTCATGACAACCAGCCTTTGGCAATAAACACCTGCTTCACGGCCTGCCAGACTTCATCGCGGCTTTTTGATGCGTCAATGCGGGCGAAACGTTCCGGATGATTTTTCTGCCGGTCCGCGTAGCCTTGCGCCACGCGGCGGAAAAATGCCACCGGCTGCGCCTCGAATTTGTCGGGCAGTCGCGCGCCCGTCAGCCGCCGGGCCGCTTCTTCAGGCGCCAGGTCAAACCATACCGTCAAATGCGGCTCGATCACGGTTTCCACCTCGGGCTTCATGGGTGAATTGCCGGCGGGGTCGCCCAGCAGCCCTTCGTCGGATTGAACCCAACGCTCCAGCGTTGAGAGCAGCTTCAGGTCAAAACCGCGCCCTGCCCCCTGGTAGGCAAAAGTGGCGTCGGTGAAACGGTCGCACAGCACCACGTCACCGCGCAGCAGCGCCGGTGCAATCACGTTCACCAGGTGGTCGCGCCGTGCGGCAAAAATCAGCAAGGCTTCGGTCAGCGGGTCCATGGCGTCATTGAGGACCATGGCGCGCAGTTTTTCGGCCAGCGGCGTACCCCCGGGTTCTCGTGTCAGCGTCACCGCCCTGCCCTCGGCCTTGAAGGCATCGGCCAGCCCGGCAATGTGCGTGGACTTGCCGGCACCGTCTATGCCTTCGAAGCTGATGAAAAGGCCGCTCAGAGGTCTATTACTCATGATGTCATTCGCGTAACGCCAAGCCGCCAACTGAGCGAAAGTGACACGCAAGCCAGGGCCGCGGAACCGGCTTTGCCGGGCCGCAGGCGCAGCGCCCCCTCGGGGGGCAGCGCAGTACGCGAAGCGACAAGCGTGGGGGCCATAGTTATTACTGGCCTCTTATATATTTGTTCACCGCACGGTTGTGCTCATCCAGGCTGCTGCTGAAATGGCTGGTGCCGTCGCCGCGCGCCACAAAATAAATGGCCTTGGTCGGTGCCGGCTGCACGGCGGCCAGCAAGGCAGCTTTGCCCGGCATGGCGATGGGGGTGGGCGGCAGACCGGCGCGGGTGTAGGTGTTGTAGGGCGTGTCAGTCAGCAGGTCGCGTTTTCGCAGGTTGCCGTCGAACTTGTCGCCGAGCCCGTAAATCACGGTGGGGTCGGTCTGCAGCAGCATGCCCAGGCGCAGCCGGTTGGTGAAAACGCCGCCGATCTGGGAGCGGTCCGACGGCTTGCCGGTTTCCTTTTCGACGATGCTGGCCAGGATCAGGGCCTCGTCAGGGGTTTTCAGCGGTGTGTCGGGGTTTCGCAGCGCCCAGGCAGCGTCCAGCCGCTTGTCCATGGCCCGTGACGCGCGCTTGAGCACGGCCAGGTCGCTGGAACCCTTGGCGTAGGTGTAGGTGTCGGGGAAAAAACGGCCCTCGGGGTGCACACCCGGCCTTCCCAGCTTTTGCATGATGACTTCGGGCGCCAGGCCAAGCGTGTCGGGCGCAAGCTGCTCTGCTTTTTGTAGCGCAGCGCGCACCTGATTGAAGGTCCAGCCTTCCACCAGCGTGACGCTTTTGAGGGCTTGATCGCCGCGCACCAGCATGGCGAGCAGCTTTTGCGGCGTGGTGCCGGGCACCAGCTCGTAGCTGCCGGCCTTGATGAGCCGGGCCTGGCCCGAAAAGCGAAACCAGGCATGGAGCAACAGGGCCGGGACATCGGCGCCGCTGGCCACGATGACCTCGGCCACGCCGCTGGCGGGCGTGCCGGGCTCGATTTCAAGGTCTACGACCTGGCTGCCGGGGGCCAGCCGCAGGGGAATCGGCTCGTGCAGCCACCACAAACCCGCGCCAAACAACAGCAGGGTGCCGGCAAATACCAGTATCAACAGACTTGTAAAGACACGACGCACAACCCAGCTACCTTTTCTGTACAGAACACAAAACCTCGAGCCTATGATAATTCAGCCCATCTCCTCATCGAATGTGAACGCCCCATGACCCTGCCTCCTGCCGCTCACCTGATTTCCGGCATCACCGAACTTGCGCACCTGGGTGTCATCCGTGCCTCCGGTGAAGATGCCGTCACGTTTTTGCAGGGCCAGCTGACCCAGGACGTGGCCCAGATGGGGGCCGGCGAAGCGCGCCTGGCGGCTTTCTGCAATGCCAAGGGCCGGATGCAGGCCAGTTTTGTGGTGTTCAAGCGCAGCAGCGATGCCGGCCAGGACGCGCTGCTGCTGTGCAGCCGCGACATCCTGCCCGCCACACTCAAGCGCCTGTCGATGTTTGTGCTGCGTGCCAAGGCCAGACTGACCGATGCCAGCGCCGAATTTGCGCTCTACGGCGTCACCGGATCTGCTATGGATTCGATAGCTGGTGGCGCTCGTCCTGTATGGTCAAAAGCCGATTTTTGTGATGCAAATATGGTGTTTTTGCAGCCCGGCGCGGGCCAGCCGCGTGCGATCTGGTGCGCACCTGCCGCTTCACCCGCTCCCGAAGGCCCACGCATCGACAGCGCCTTGTGGCATTGGCTGGACGTGCAGTCCGGTATCGCGATGATCACGCAGCCCATCTTTGAGGCCTTTGTGCCGCAAATGCTGAATTACGAATCCGTCGGAGGGGTGAACTTCAAAAAGGGTTGCTACCCGGGCCAGGAAATCGTTGCGCGCAGCCAGTTCCGCGGCACGCTCAAACGGCGCGCATACCTTGTCCATACCGCCGGAACACCAACCGTGGGCCAGGAGGTGTTTCACGCCTCGGACGCAGGACAGCCTTGCGGGCTGGTCGCCGCGGCAGCTGCCAATCCTGCTGGCGGCTTTGACGCCATCGTATCGATGCAAACCTCTGCCGCCGCCGATGCCGGAGATGGCCGGTTGACACTGGGAAGCGCCACGGGCGAGTCCCTGAGCCTGCTTCCCCTGCCCTACGCGCTGCTCGAAGACATCTGATGCGCGGCACTGGGGCGTGGGGCTCATGACATGTGCCTGATCGCGTTTGCCATTGGCGTGTCGGAGCGTTGGCCGCTCCTGATTGCGGCCAACCGCGATGAATTCCTGGACCGGCCGACGCTGCCGCTGGCCCGCTGGCAAACCGCTTCGGGGCAAGAAGTCCTCTCAGGCCGCGACTTGCGTGCCGGCGGCACCTGGATGGGCATGACTCCGGGCGGCAGGATCGCTTTTCTCACCAATGTGCGCGGAGCCCGTGCGGATACCGGAGCTCGCTCACGGGGGGAACTGGTAACACGTTGGCTGGAAAGCCGCGATGATGCGGCAGGTTTTGCTTCAGCCCTCGAAGAAGAAGGCGCGGACTACGCAGGCTTTAACCTGGTGGTTGGCGATTTTCAGCGGAACGTCTGGGCCTGGGTGACGAACAAGCCGGCCGTGGTGTCTGGCGCTTCAAGCCTGCATCTTCAGGCTCTGCCACCAGGTCTCTATGGGTTGTCCAATGCGGCACTGGATACGCCGTGGCCCAAAACCCTGGAACTCAAACGCTCCCTCCACGCCGCGCTGATGGCGAGCTCAGGCCTGGAAGCAACGGAGCTTCAGGCATCGCTGTGGTCAGCTCTGGGTAATCGCCAGCGCGCGCCGCGCGAAGACCTTCCAGCCACCGGTGTGCCGTTGGCGCTGGAAGAAGCTCTGTCCAGTGCCTTTGTGGATTTTCCGGACCATGCGTACGGCACACGGAGCAGCACCGTGCTGCTGGCAGCAGCAGATCCAGCCGATCTGTCAACGCGATGGGATGTCCAGGTCGAGGAGCATACGTACGTGAGCCCGTCAGCTGAAGAGTCCAGCCATCACCATCAGCCGGCGTATCCCGTTTCGCACCGGTTCACTGTTCAATGGCAGAAAGCCGCACCCGCTTCTCAGAGCCTGGACCGGTAGTCGGGGGGAATACGCTGACGCGTGGCTTCCTTGTCTTTTTCGGGTGATGCGGCCATGGCCGCCTTGTAGAACATCAACGCCTTCGCGTCATCTTTTTTCCGGATGGCATAGAGGTAGCCCAGTTTGACCAGCCCGTCGACCTGCTGGTCAGGAAAGCTTTTGTTACGCAGTTCCATGCTCTGGATGGCCAGATCCAAGTCGCCGTTTTTCACACCCAGTACCCACCCGGCATCCAGGAGGTCATAGTCATAAATACCTTCTGCCAGGTATTGTTTGGCCAGCTTTTGGGCCTCTGCCGTTCTCCCCGACCGGCTCAGCAGGACGACTTCCAGCGATCGGACTGAAGCCGCTTTCGGCTGGAGGTTCTTGCTGCGCTCCAGGTATTCGAAAGCCTTGTCCATGGCTCCCATCTGGGCATACCCACGGGCAATATTCGTCAGCAGGGCCACCACGTACGGACGCGAAGACACCACAGACTCCCAGATCCAGACGGCGTTTGGCCAGTCGCCCCAGCGCGCCAATTCGTCAGCCACCATCGGCGTCAGCTTGCGGTAGTGGGGATTGATGCGGGTGCCTTCTTTGACCAGCTCCAATATTTCCAGCTTGGTGGCGTTCCAGCGCGGGTTGTTGACATCCCCGGACTGCGTGATGGTTAGTGCCAGTCTGACGGACCTGACGATCCGGCTTTCCGCCATGGCGGCCTGTTGCGATATATAGATCGCCAGCGCGAGGCAAAACATTAAAGTGATGCCCAGCAACTTCGAGTACACAGGCTTCCAGGAAAGTTGTTGGGCGGCAAACTTGCCTTGAACGCCCAGGCGGGCGTCGGAAGCAGTCAGGAACCCCAGCGCCAGTGCAAAGATTGCGTCGGTAGTGGCCATGCGCCAGGGAAAACCGATATTGCTGACGATCAAAAGCGCCAGCAAGCTGGACAGGACAAGCGCACGTTCCGGGGCCTCTTGCAACCACCCGAATCCCCGGTTTCTGAGCGTTTTCCACGCGGCGATGCTGAGATAGCCAAGAAGGGCCAGCAGGAACATCCAGCCCACCAGGCCGTATTCGGCCAGCAACTGAAGGATCTCGTTGTGGACGTAATAGTCGGTTTCAAGTTGCGTGCCATCGACCTGGTACAGCGGAACATCCACTTCCCAGGCGCCGGCGCCAACGCCTCTTAGCGGATGAGCCTGGATGATCCGCGATGTCGCTTTCCACATCACAAAGCGCACGCCCAAGGAATTGTCATCGACGGAAATTGTTGCCGTACGCTTGAAGGCCCGCTCGAAAGCCGTGTTGCCCCGGGCCTCTGCTGTCAGTTTCGGATTACCGGTCTGGATCAAACCCAAAGCGAGGACGGTGGCCGCCAGAAGCCCGCATGCCAACAATTTCTGGCCGAGGTGCCACGAAGAAATCGCCAGTTGCCGGCGGTAGCGCATGGCGATGAGCGGCAGTACGAAGATCAGCAGCAGCCATAACGCCATCAAGGCCCCACGCGTCCCTGTCATCATGAGCGCCACGACGACAAAGCCGTTGGTCAAGGACAGCAGGGATATTTGCAGCGAGTTCCGTGCCCGCATCAATAGATAGAAGGAGAAAGGAATGGTGCAGACCGCAAATTCGGCAAAAAAGTTGCGGTTGACAAAAGTGGACGCTGGATTCGGGCCTTGCGGAAAATAAGTGAAATCAAACCAGAACTGAAGTGCGGTCCAGAGCGAAGCCACGAGGGCGCCCGCATGAATCCCCAGGGCCAAATGAGGCAACCGGTCCCTTGACAGGGTATTGAGCCCCAGCCACAGCAGCAGGCTGAAGACGAACCACCGGATGGCCTCCACGCCACCGAGATAGGCGTGTGACCACCGCATGCTTGCCAGGGCGTAAAACATGAGCGACAGGGGTAACCACATGAGGGCATGCCAACGCAGGGGCTCCCGCCGGTGGCGCTGCTGCCAGAAGAAAATCAGGCCGGCACTGATCGCCGAAAACGACACCATCATGGATTTCAGCGTGTCCTGCAGCATTTCTTCATGAGGCACGCCAATTGCCGGCGTCACAAACATCATGAAAGCAAGAAGCACGGTGATCCAGCCGCCCTGCGCCACCTCTGCAGGCAGGGCCGCCATGGAGTCCGCGCCGGGTGAGTCAGCAGGGTCCAGCTTGGCTACCGTACCTGCGACGGTGGGATGCCCCTGCGCATCGGGGCCGGTTTTTTTGGGGGTCATGAGATCGATCAGCTTTCTGAGTGTTTGAAACAGGCCGCACGCACAGGCGACGGCATGCACCAACAACGCCGTTACGGTGCCCGGACCATCTCAACATGGGAGATGCCGGCTTCTTCGAAAGGCTCACCCCGGGCCTCAAAGCCAAGGCGCCGGTAAAAGCCCTCCGCACTGCGCTGCGCATGCAGCATGACCTCGTGGTCTCCGCGATCCCGGGCGGCGTCCATCAACGCGTTCAAAAGATTTTGCCCAAGGTGAGCTCCGCGCAGCGCCTTGTGCACCGCCATGCGCCCGATCTTCGCCGTGCCATCGGCTTGCCGCACCAGCCGCCCGGTCGCAATGCCCTCTCCCAACCCGTTATAGGCAACGGCGTGCACGGCCGGGTTGTCCGCTTCGTCGCACGCCATCTCCATCGGAATGCCCTGCTCCTGCACAAACACGGCCGTGCGGACCCTGGCCGCGTCGGCGCCCAGGGTGGCCCAATCACCCGTCCTGATGTTCACCATGGCCTCACCGGCCTCAAAGCCCACGAGCAGATTGCGCAGCGCATCCGGCACGGGCCGGGACGTCTGGGTCAGGGGATCGGCAAACACATAGATGAGTTCGCAGGTAATGAGCAGTTCATCGGCCCTGAACACCGCACCTATGAATGTCATGGACGAATTGCCGATGCGTGCGCACTTGAGCGCAACATCGAGCCGGTCATCAAAGCGTGCCGAGCCGTGGTATTCCAGTGTGGCCTTTTTCACGTACAGGTCACCGCCCATCTTGTGCATGGTTTCCTCGTACGGCAGTGCCAGCGCGCGCCAGTAGTCGGTGATGGCAGTGTCGAAGTACATCAGGTAATGCGCGTTGAACACGATTTTTTGCATGTCCACTTCGGCCCAGCGAACCCGCAGCGGGTGAAAAAATCGGAATTCCTGTCGTTTCATGGTTTATTGTCCGAAAGATTGAATGCCAGGCGCAGCGCCCGAGCCGCGTCCGCATGGGCTTGCCGCGCTTCGGGAATGATGCGCCCCATCTTGATGAACTCGTGCGTGACCCCGCGGTAGATTTCCAGGTCGACCGGCACGCCGGCCGCGCGCAGCTTGTCGGCATACATCACCCCTTCGTCGATCAGGGGATCGCACTCTGCCAACCCCAGCCAGGCAGGGGCCACATCGTCCACATCCGGCGCATTGAGCGGCGCGAAGCGCCAGTCCTCGCGGTCGGCAGGGCTTCGCACATAGTGGTTGAAAAACCAGGTGATATCAGCTTCCTCGAGCACAAAACCACCGGCAAAAAGCCGGTGCGACGGTGTGTCCTGGCGGGCGGCGCAACCGGGGTAAAACAGCAGCTGCAGCGCCAGCGGCAAACCGGCATCGCGGGCCAGGATGGCGCACATGGTTGCCAACGTGCCGCCCGCGCTGTCGCCGCCGACCGCCACACGGGTTTCGTCAAGACCGAGGCTGGTTGACCGTACCGTCAGCCACTGCAGGGCATCCCAGGCATCATGGGCAGCTACAGGAAATTTGTACTCCGGTGCCAGCCGGTAGTCCACGGAAATCACCGCGCAACCTGACAGGTGGCTGAGCTGCCGGCACAGCACGTCATGCGTTGCCACACTTCCGATGGTGAAGCCGCCGCCATGAAAGTAAAGCAGCACCGGCAGGCGGTCAGTTGAGGAGGCGTAGAGGCGCGCAGGCAGGCTGTAGCCATCCCTGGCGGGAATGAGCAGGTCTTCGACTCGCGTCAAGGCCGGCTTGGGAATTTCCAGCACGCCGGCACCTGCCTCGTATGCCGCTTTGGCCCCTGCGGGGGTGAGCGTATGAAACGGTGGGCGCCTGGCCCGTGCCATGCGGCTGAGTACATTCCGCATCGCGGGAGTCAGCAAGTCTTCAGGGGAGGTGCGGCGCATTTATTTGAATGTTACCGACACAGGCTGCGCTCCGGCCAGTCCCTGGTAAGTCGCTGTGGCGGTCAACCCTGCCTTGGGGGGTAGCAGGGGTGAAAACGAGCCCAGGCTGATCAAATCGCCTGGCTTCATGGCAAGACCTTCCTTGGCCAGGGCGCCGGCTAACCAGACGACTGCGTTGAGGGGATGACCGAGGATGTCGCTGCCCTTGCCTCTTCCCAGTTCTGCACCGCTGCCGTCTGCAAGCACGACGGTCATGTTTTCCAGCATGCCCAGCATGGCGTAGCGCTCTGCCCTCGTCACGGGCACGGCCAAGGGCGTACCGGCCACACCGAACCGGGCACCGACATTGATGGCACTGACCGCCGGGCCATTGAGCCGGGGTGGCGCCTGCACGACCAGGTCGGGCAATTCGATGAAGGGAATGATCTGGTCAACGGCTTCAAGCACGTCCAGGGATGTCCGGGCCTGGTTGATGGCTGCACTTTTGACACGCACCAGCATGTCGGCCTCAAAAAGCGGACGCGCGCCAAAGGCCGCATCGACCACGAACCCGCCGGGCAGCACCATGCCCTCATACAGCTTGCCCCACACGGGTTGGTCGTAGTTGAAGCGTTTTTGTACCGCCGGGTTGGTAAGGCCTGCCTTGTAGCCGACCACTTTGCCGTGGCGTTTTTCCAGCAGCGCATTGAGTTTGGCGCGGGTACAAGCGCCATCGGCTTCGTTGAGACCTTCCGGGTTTGCCGCAGGCTGTCTGGCGGCGATCTTTTCGGCCAGGTCGCCGACTTGCGCGTCGCTCAGACATTCGGCCCTGGCCTGAAGAGCCGCTATCGCCAAGGTGACCAGCATCAGGGTTTGCTTGCAATTCATGGGCATCTCCAGCTATTAAAGTAGGGCCAAGCCGATTGGGGCAACCGATTGGGGCAAGATGGGCGGCACGGGAAAACCGCCCAGCATCGTACAACGCGAAAGACAGCAAAACCATGGCCTTTATCTATTACGTCACCCAGATCCAGTTTGAATTCGGCGCGATCAAATTGCTCAAGCAGGAATGTGAGCGTGTCGGCATCACCCGTCCGCTCATCGTCACCGACCCCGGTGTCAAGGCTGCAGGTATTTTGCAAAAAGCGATTGACGCGCTGCCCGGTGTGCAGGTGACGGTGTTTGACCAAACCCCTTCGAATCCCACCGAGGCAGCCGTTCGCGCAGCCGCCGCGCTGTACAAGTCCGCCGGCTGCGACGGCCTGATCGCGGTCGGTGGTGGCTCAGCCATTGATTGCGCCAAAGGCGTGGCGATTGCCGCAACCCATGAAGGCCCGCTCACGACCTACGCCACCATTGAAGGCGGTTCACTGAAAATCACGGACCGCGCGGCCCCGCTGATTGCCGTACCCACCACCAGCGGCACCGGCAGCGAAGTCGCCCGCGGGGCCATCATTATTGTGGATGACCACCGCAAGCTTGGGTTTCATTCCTGGCATCTGGTGCCGAAAACGGCGATTTGCGATCCGGAGCTCACATTGGGCCTGCCGGCCAAACTGACAGCGGCCACCGGCATGGACGCGATTGCGCATTGCATGGAGACCTTCATGTCAGCCGCCTTCAACCCGCCGGCCGACGGCATCGCGCTGGACGGCCTGGAACGCGGCTGGGCCCATATCGAACGGGCCACGCGCGATGGCAGTGACCGGGACGCCCGCTTCAACCTGATGAGCGCCTCCATGCAAGGGGCCATGGCGTTCCAGAAAGGACTGGGCTGCGTGCATTCGCTGAGCCACAGCCTGGGCGGAGTCGACCCGCGCCTGCACCACGGCACGCTGAATGCCATGTTTCTGCCTGTGGTCGTCGACTTCAATGCGGCCGCCGAATCCGTGCAGAAGGACCGGCGCCTCGACCGCATGGCGCGTGCCATGGGCTTTGCTTCGGGCACCGACATTCCGGATGCCATCCGCGAGATGAACGCACGGCTGGGGTTGCCTGACGGCCTCGCAGCAATGGGCGTGCAGCCGCAAAGTTTCGGCAGGATCATCGACGGCGCGCTGGCTGACCATTGCCATAAGACCAATCCACGCATCGCCGACATGAATGATTACCGCCTCATGCTCGAAAAATCGATGTAGCGCAGGGTTGGGGGGAAAATACGTTCTGCCCAGCTTCCAAGGTTTGCTTGAATTGCCAATTTCAAAATTTCTGCGTTTTTTGACAGTCGGCCTGCTCAATACCGGTTTCGGTTACGGACTGTTCGCAATTCTGAGCTTGCTTGGCATGCCATATCCCGTAGCGATCGGACTGGCGACCGTTGCCGGGATCGCGTTTAACTTTCAGACCACCGGTCGACTCGTATTCGACGGCGCACCCCGCAGCAGGCTCATGCGTTTTGTCGCGGTTTATGTCCTGATTTACGGGCTTAATGTGGGCGGGGTTGCACTTTTGCTGGCGGCAGGTCTCAATCTTTATGCCGCCAACGCGATAGTCCTGCTCCCGCTTGCATTGATCGCCTATAAGATGCAACAGAAATTCGTCTTCGCCATGCCATGAAAAAAATCACAGTAGTCACCCCTTGCTATAACGAAGAGGACAACGTCGAAGAGGTCTATGCGCAAACTCGCGCGGTGTTTGGTGAAATCGAGGGCGTCAGTTACGAACACCTGTTTATCGATAACTGTTCGACTGATCGTACCGAAGCGCTGCTACGCAAACTGGCAGCCGCCGACCCGAAGGTCAAGGTCATCCTGAACGCGCGCAATTTCGGCCATATCCGCTCACCCTACTATGGACTGCTGCAGGCGACTGGCGACGCTGCGATCCTGCTGGTGGCAGACCTGCAAGATCCGCCGGCACTTATGAAAGATTTTGTCGCGCACTGGCTTGACGGCGAAAAAATCGTTGTCGGCGTGAAACCAAGCTCCGAAGAGTCCTCGCTGATGTTCTCGCTGCGCCGCCTTTATTACCGTACCGTCACAAAGATCGCCGACGTCAAGCTGATCCAGAATTTCACGGGCTTCGGCCTGTACGACCACAAGGTACTGGAGGTCCTGCGACGCATCGACGATCCATATCCTTATTTGCGCGGCCTTGTTTCCGAGGTTGGTTACGAGGCGGTGCAAATCCCCTATAACCAGCCGCGGCGCCTGCGGGGCATTACCAAAAACAACTTCTATACGCTCTACGATATTGCGATGCTCGGCATCACCTCTCACTCGCGCGTGCCGTTACGGCTCGCAACGATGATCGGTTTTGCTCTGTCGGGCTTGAGCTTGCTGGTCTCCCTCGTCTATCTGTTACTCAAACTGCTGTTCTGGAACCAGTTTTCGATGGGCACGGCACCGGTACTGATAGGCGTGTTCTTTTTCGCATCGGTACAGCTGTTTTTTATAGGCCTGCTCGGAGAATATGTCGGCGCGATCCTGACCCATGTCATGAAACGTCCGCTCGTCGTCGAACGTGAACGCATTAATTTCGATGATTAAGGCGGCCGAGGCTGGCCGCGCCGGACCGACAACCCCATTCGGTAGCGTAATTTTCTGGACCGTGTTCGCGCTGCTGCTCGGACCTGCACCAATCTGGCTGTCGTCGACTGAAATGTGGGATGGTGTCATCGGCGCCCACGCTCTGGCCAATCACGACTGGGCCACGCTCAGAAGCTGGCTGCTCGACAGCAACTGGTACCTGACCTACGGCCTCTTTTACCTCGCCGATGCGCTTCAGCCATTGCTGCCACCCTGGATATTTTTCAAGCTCTGGATCATCTTGATGGCGCTCGGTATCGCCTGGGAAGTACGCCGCCTTGGGGAGGACGTCTTTAACATTGAACCGGCGGTTGCCGCATGGTTGCCTGCCGTCGTATTGAGCTTCCCGCTCTGGTATGTTTTCTTCAGCTACACGCCAATGCTCGGCCATATCACCTGCGTGTTTCTGGCATTGGCGGGCTACCGTTTGTTCCACGCGCCCGGACGCATGCAAGCCAGTCTCGGGCTGCTGCTGGTGCTGCTGTCGTTCCAGCTCGCATCGAACTGTGCTTTTTTGATCGCGCTGGAATCCGGTCGCTGGCTGTTTGCCCGTGACAGGTCCCGCTGGAACTATGTCCGCTCGGTGATTCTGGTGTTCGCTGCGATTGCCGCGTTTGCCGCTACGCGGGTGATCTGGCGGCCAGTCGGCGCGTACATCGCTTACAACCAGTTTCTCGATCCCCTCGCATTGAGCAGCATGCTGAGTTACCTCAAATATCTGGCACTGTTCGCAACCTGGTTCCTGCTGCTACTGCCTTTGTTGCCCGGCCTCGTGGCGAGCTGGCATCGCCGGGCTGCCGGCGAGAAGTCGTTCGGTACCGCGCTGCGAGCCGGTTGGCGGCCGATGGCGCTACTGGGATTGCTCGCGCTGGCGGCCATGGCCCCCTATGTGGTGGTCGGGCTCGGCTCCCCGTTGTTTGTCGTTCATTTGCCGTCGCCGACTTCCGTCTCCGCGGTGCTCGCGACGGCCTCAAGCCAGGCGCCGTTGAGCTTTTGGTACGGCGAATGGGGTGCGCGGCATCTATTGCTACCGATGGTTGTCATTGCGCTGTTTGCGGGCTGCTGCGTCGCACTGGTCCAACGCGCGACGGTGCGGGGTGCGACACTGCGCGGCGCCCTGGTACTGATGATCGCAGTGAACCTCCTGATCGGCATGGCTGGCCACTGGAAAAAACTTGAACGAATCGCGCAGGAGCACGGCATCGTCAAAGCGTTGGCGGCGCGGCCGGCGCCGCCCGGCGGTGAGGTTGACCTGATTGTCGATGCGCATGCCGGTTACCTCGGCCGGGTCTATGAGGCGAACGACCTGCTGTTGCGAGCCTACGGCGAAACACGCTGGTCGGCACACCTGCTGCCCGAGGTTCCGGCCATACAAGCCTGGAGCGAAAAAACACGCCGCGAGCTGGCCGAACAAGCGCCAGCCTCGCGAGCCGCAAGCGACCGGCTCAATCTCATGGTCGGCTACGACTGGAATCGGCATTGCCGCAGCACGGTGCGGCTTCAGTTGGCGGATCTTGGTGTCTGGGATGTGTTGTGGCGAGCCGAACACCAGCGTGCGACATTGCCGGCAGCGACCGTCAGAGCCGTGTCGAGCGACTGCCCGGACGCCGGCTCCGCCTGGCGCTGAGCTCCCGCTGGGGGTGCGCCAGGTCGCACCCGCCCACCATGTCTCTATCTGCCACATCGGACCCATCCGATGTATGCGCCACCCCATCAGTTCAGAAGCATCGCGAAGTGCGGGCAATGATGAGGTCCCACCGCTCTCGTAGCGCCGGGAATGCGGTGGACGCCGGGCTGAAGTTGCCTTCGCGCAGCATCACTCGCAATTCGGGCCAGATCAGTAGCTAGCAGCCAGGCTGCGTTCTGGCCGAAGAATCAGTCGCAAAATCATTTAATTACTTTTTATAACCATAAATGTCATTGTTGACAAGAGACTATTTACTTATTTTTTATAACTAAAACCCCATTAACCTCATGCAGTGATTAGCGATTTCACGCGGTGTTTGCTGTCCGCAAACAACAGTGCATGGGACCTGTAGGGCTGCGTCGAATCGATAAGCACGCTTATATCAACAACATTAGGAGACCTGATGAAGACCAAACTATTTGCACTTTCCGTGCTGTCCGCTGCCAGTTGCGCCGCTCAGGCCCAAAGCTCCGTCACGCTGTATGGCGTGGTTGATACCTATTTGGAAGTCGCGTCTGCCGGCAACGGCAATGTGACACGCGTCTCCAGCGGGGGTGCCATGGGTTCACGTTTCGGGTTTCGCGGTACGGAAGACCTCGGCGGCGGCCTGAAGGCGAATTTCGTGCTGGAGGCCGGCTTTTTAACAGACACAGGCACTGGCACAGGTACTGCGACCATCCCCACCAGCACTGTGCCGACTGGGGCTAGTTACATGTTTCAGCGCCTGGCGACCGTGGGCTTGAGTGGTGACTTCGGCGCCGTCAACATCGGCCGCCAGTACACGCCGCATTTTGGAACCATGGCGGCTTTTGACCCTGCCGGATTCACGATGTCCGGCGCCCTGAACTATTACGCGGGGCCGGGCGTAGGCATCAACGGTGGCTCGCTCTCTGACGCCACCACCCGCCGGGACAACTCCATCCAGTACACAACGCCGACCTGGAGCGGTTTCAAGGCCAATGTGTTTTATGCTTTCGGCGAATCGACCGGCGCGGGCGGCCAACCCAAGTCCACCGGCAACGTGCTCAACATCGCAGCCGGCTACAGCAGCAGCACGCTTGCGGCGCAAGTCAGCTACCTGACGGAAAAAACCATCTACATAGTCGGCAATACCGATAAATACACTGACGTCGCCGTCTCCTACGATTTCGGGTTCATCAAGCCGTCTGCCATCTTTGTACGTCGTCGCGGCGACACGACTGGTGCGCCCGCGCTCGACGCTTACCAGATCGGCGCCTCGGCACCTGTCGGCGTAGGCAAGCTGATCGCCACCTACGGCCAGCTCAAAAACAAGACCACGGCGAATTCGGATTCCAAGGCCATAGGTCTGCGCTACGACTATCCGCTGTCCAAGCGAACCACGATCTACGGCGGCGCGACCAGGATCAGCAACCAGGCCAACGCAGGCTACACCATCAGCGGCGGCGGTGGCAGTTCGGCTGGCCTGGCGCTCTCGGCGGTCGGCCAAAGCCCGAAGTCGCTGTACGCGGGTATTGCACACGTGTTTTGAGGCTTCCGCTCCAGGCTGAGGTGCCTGGCAGCGATCTGGAATCGCCGTATGACGTGCCACGTCATGCGGCTTTTTTATGAGCGCCTCGCCGGGGGAACACCGCATCCAGGCGCGCATTCCGGCCGGTTCATGGCCGGTTCATAAATGATGAACCAGCTTCATGTCCGGATGTTCCAGCCACCGGGCATATTCCTCCGCAAGCTGCCCGGCTTTCGATGTGGCCTGCGACCATGCGCGTATGCGTGCCTGGATATCGGGGCCGTAGCGCATGAAGTCTGCGCGGTCCGGAAGCTTGCCGCCGGGCAAGGTTTTGATCCACTCCGGGTTGGGGGCGAGCAACACCATGTTGTCCAGAAAATGTGTGGCTCCGTGCCGCCACTTCAGGCCCTTGTCGAGCCAGCCAGGCACCACGGCCCTCTGGAAATGCGGGTACAGCACCAATCCCGGCGATGACCCCGCCTCCCCTGCCGTGCCCCCGCGGTGATAGTTCAGGTGCAGGTGGTAGTCGGTGATGCCGCCGTCCCAGTAGGCGCCGGGCGGCGCGCCGGGGATGTTGTGCACGGAGCGCAGCACAAAAGGGATGGAGCAGCTGGCCTGAAGCGCCGGCTGAAAATTGGCTTCGTCCATCGGCACCTGGCGGGTCCGGTAGTCGGCAGTTGAAAACGGCAGGGAGGCGTTCTGCGTGGAAAACACGACGCGCTCCAGCCATGCGCCCATGGCCTTGCGGTGCAGGCTGTTGGTGAGGAACGCGCCAAAGTAGCCCAGCGGCGTGGCTACCTTGTGCTCACGACCCAGCATGTGGCGGCCACGCGAGGTGACGATGTGCAGCCGATAGCGGGGATGGCCAATCACTTCCTTCACCCTGCCCCCGTAGAAAACCTTCAGGCTCTGGCCGAACTGCTCACTGACGGCGTCGGCGGTCGGGCGCTTCTGCCCGGGCTTGAGTTCGTAATGCTGGTGGATGTAATCGGTTTCGAGGCGCTGGAATGCGGCCTCAGGGTTGTCCAGGCAGGCCGTGGCCATGCGCCATGCGCCTATGGACGCGCCGACCAGGTCCACCGGATGGCTGCTTTGCGCCAGCCAGTCACCAAAGATAAAGCGGTCCAGTGCGCCAAGGATCAAGCCCTTGGGCCCGCCCGCCGCCCCGGGTACGACGGCAATGTCTGCTGGCCTGAGGCCGTTTTGCTCGATATGCCGGCGTGCCTTGGGACCGGCGTAAATGCGGAGGGCTTGCATGGGGGTGGAGTTTGCTATTATTTTGATAGCTGATTGCGCCCGCCAGTCAAGCGCCAGGGCCTGATTTAACCTTAAAAACGGGTCAATTCATGTCTTTCTGGCGACCTGGCGGCGTGCGCATTGTTATTTCTTCAGTGCCGCCAGCTTGCTGAAGGCCGACTCCATGGCGGTCGCGGCGGCCGGTTGTGGCGCGCCTGGGCGGCTTCCATAGTTGCCGCCGCGGTTTTGCCCGCCCGGCGGGCGCGCGCTTTCAAAGCGGTTGTCACGCGGGCCGTCGCGGCGGGCCGGTGCGGCGTCGAGTTTCATGGTGAGGCCAATGCGCTTGCGCGCCACATCGACCTCGGTCACGCGCACTTTGACGATGTCGCCGGTTTTTACGACCTCACGCGCGTCGGTCACGAACTTGTTGGAAAGCTGGCTCACGTGGACCAGGCCGTCCTGGTGTACACCGATGTCAATGAAGGCGCCGAAGGCGGCCACGTTGCTGACCGTACCTTCCAGCGTCATGCCTTCCTTCAAATCCTTGATGTCTTCCACGCCGTCGTTGAAGCGTGCCACCTTGAAGTCGGGACGCGGGTCGCGGCCGGGTTTTTCCAGTTCGGCAATGATGTCCTTGACGGTGATCACGCCGAACTGTTCATTCGCAAACAGCTCGGGCTTCAGGGTCTTGAGCATCTCGGCCCGGCCCATCAGCTCGGCCACCGGCTTGCCGGTGTGGGCCATGATCTTTTCAACCACCGGGTAGGTTTCGGGGTGCACCCCTGTCATGTCCAGCGGGTTGCTGCTGCTGCGCAGGCGCAGGAAACCCGCGCTCTGCTCAAAAGTCTTGGCGCCCAGGCCGGTCACCTTGAGCAAGTCGGCGCGCGAGGCGAAGGCACCGTTGGCATCACGCCAGCGCACGACCGACTTGGCCACCGTTTGCGACAGGCCCGACACGCGCGCCAGCAGCGGCACGCTGGCGGTGTTCAGGTCCACGCCCACGCTGTTCACGCAGTCTTCGACCACGGTGTCGAGGCTGCGCGCCAGGTCGCTCTGGTTCACGTCGTGCTGGTACTGGCCAACGCCGATCGATTTCGGGTCGATCTTGACCAGCTCGGCCAACGGGTCTTGCAGGCGTCGCGCAATACTGGCCGCGCCGCGCAGGCTCACATCCACGTCGGGCATTTCCTGGCTGGCGAATTCACTGGCGGAGTAGATGGAGGCACCCGCCTCACTGACCACGACTTTTTCAATGGCCTGTTCCACCTTGGCCATTCCCTTGATCAGGTCGGCGGCGAGTTTGTCGGTCTCGCGGCTGGCGGTGCCGTTGCCGATGGCGATCAGGTTGACGCCATGCTTTTCGCAGAGCCTGGCCAGCGTGTGCAGGGAGCCATCCCAGTCCTTGCGCGGTTCATGCGGATAGACGGTAGAGGTCTCCACCAGCTTGCCGGTGGCATCGACCACGGCCACCTTCACGCCGGTGCGAATACCCGGGTCCAGGCCCATCACCACACGCGGGCCGGCGGGCGCCGCCAGCAGCAGGTCGCGCAGGTTGTCGGCAAAGACCTTGATGGCGACTTTCTCGGCCTCTTCGCGCAAACGGGTAAAGAGGTCGCGCTCAAGCGAAAGGCTGAGCTTGACGCGCCAGGTCCAGGCCACGGCCTTGCGGATCAAATCATCCGCCGGGCGGGCCTTGTGGCTCCAGCCCAGGTGCAGTGCGATCTTGCCTTCGGCAATGCTGGGTTTGCCGGGCTCGGCCTGCTCGGGCAGCACCAGCTTGGCATCCAGAATTTCCAGCCCACGGCCGCGGAACACGGCCAGCGCGCGGTGCGAAGGCACGCGGCCAATCGGTTCGTCGTAGTCAAAGTAGTCACGGAACTTGCTGTTGTCGGCGTTGTTTTCATCTTTGCCGGTGACCAGCTTGGAGCTGAAGAGCCCCTCGCTCCAGAGCCAGTGGCGCAGCGACTGCACCAGGCCCGCATCTTCGGCCCAACGTTCACTGAGAATGTCGCGCACGCCATCCAGCACGGCCTGCACAGTGGTGAAGTCGTCACCGCTTTCGTTCTTTTCGGCCTTCACAAAGGCCGCGGCTTCGTCGGCAGGTACCAGCGACGGGTCGGCAAACAGCTTGTCGGCCAGCGGCTCGATGCCGGCTTCACGCGCAATCTGACCCTTGGTGCGGCGCCTGGGCTTGAAGGGCAGGTAAAGATCTTCGAGGTCCTGCTTGGTGGCGGCAAACTCAATGGCTGCACGCAACTCGGGCGTGAGCTTGCCCTGCTCTTCAATGCTTTTGAGCACGGCTTCGCGTCGCTCTTCCAGCTCGCGCAGGTAGCCCAGCCGGTATTCCAGCTCGCGCAACTGGATGTCGTCCAGCCCGCCGGTGGCTTCCTTGCGGTAGCGCGCGATGAAGGGAACCGTGGCGCCGCCGTCAAGCAGCTCGACGGCTGCCTTGACCTGGTGTTCCTGGACTTTAATTTCTGCCGCGATCTGGCGGATGATTTTCTGCATATTGAAAGAGATGTTCGAAAAAGCTCGGAAAAAGAAGCAAAAGAAGGTCGATAAAGGGGCAAATGCCCGCCCGGCGATGCAGCCTGCCCTGGCAGAGAGCCGTTATCGGTGCGCCGAGTACAAACTGACGCCAAGGGTCGGCATTGTCCCACAGCACCAGCGCTGTTTTGCTTCTGATAATGGCCCTTGGCTTAAAGCAATTTCTTACATTTTCAGGGGAGACACACATGCGGACTCGCACGATTTTTTTGGTGGTGGCCATGCTGCTGCTGGCGGGCTTTGTGGCCCTCAATGTCGATGAATTCAGCCGTGTGAGCATGCTCAGCCTGGGCTTTACCACCGTGGAGGTGTCGCTGGGCTTCGTGATGCTGCTCTTGCTGGTGGTTGCCACGGTGGTGTTTCTGGCCTCCACGCTCTACATGCAAAGCACCAACTTGCTGGAAACCCGGCGCTACGCACGCGAGCTGAACACGCAGCGTGAGCTGGCTGACAAGGCCGAGGCTTCGCGTTTTACCGAACTGCGGAGCTACCTGGAGGTGCAGGCCCTGGCCGCACAGCACCGGGAAGCCGCCGCCGCCACTGTGCTGGCCGAACGCTTCTCGCAGCAGCAACAGGCATTGCTGGCGCGGCTGGAGCAGTCGGACAACACCATGGCCGCCCACATGGGCCAGCTCCAGGACCGCCTCGAACGGCATGGCGGAATTCCGCACCTGGAAAAAGACTCGGAGACCATGCCGCTGGTTTAAGTGCCTGAATACCGGTTGTGCCGCGTCTTTCTTTTCTTATTAACCGGGCCCGGCAGGTGTAAGAACCGGCGAAGTCCATCGACCAATGGGGGTCTGCAAATCCACGGAGACCCTCATGCTGCACACCGCGCCCCCACGGCCTTCCCGCCGCAACACCCCGCTGATCATCGCAATCGTCCTGATGGCATCGACGTCCAGCGCGTTGTCCGCACAAAACGCTTGTGCCATCAGCTCAGGGCCGACCATCACGCCGGTTGTTGAGCTGTATACCTCTGAGGGCTGCAGCTCCTGCCCGCCCGCTGACAAATGGGCATCGTCGCTGAAAGGCAGTGGGGCCGTGGTGCAAGCCTTTCATGTCGGCTACTGGGACTACATCGGCTGGGTTGACCGTTTTGCCGCGCCCGCCTACACCAGCCGGCAACGCGAAATAGCGTCCAGGAACAATCTGCGCGGCATCTATACACCGCAGGCCGTACTCAACGGCAAAGACTGGCCTCGCTGGGGTGGCAGGCCTGCCGACAGCAAGGAACCCGCGCGCGCCAGCATCGTACTCAGGCAACTCGGGCCGGGCCAGTTTGAAGCCAGTGTCACCCCGGTGCCCGCACCGCAGGTGTCACCGTCCTGGTCAGCCTACTGGACCGTCACTGAGCATGGGCACAATTCCAGGGTGAAAGCCGGCGAAAACGCCGGCGAAGTTCTCCAACACGACTTCGTGGTGCGCCAGTACACCCAGGCAGGGGAATACAAAAGCAGTGGAACCGGGCCGCAAAAACTGGCCTTTCGCAGCATAGCCGCGACCCAGGGCCATGAGCGCCAGGTGAATCTCGTGGTGTTCGACCCTCAAACCGGCAAGACCCTGCAGGCCGTCAGCCTTCAATGTGCCGCGTAAAGCACGGCCACTGAAGGACTACCGC
The DNA here is from genome assembly GCF_054049435.1 of Polaromonas sp. P5_D5. Taxonomy (NCBI): domain Bacteria; kingdom Pseudomonadati; phylum Pseudomonadota; class Betaproteobacteria; order Burkholderiales; family Comamonadaceae; genus Polaromonas; species Polaromonas sp. P5_D5. The sequence goes on along the minus strand of NZ_JBFUMJ010000002.1, from coordinate 1,229,200 downwards.
CTGGCGCACCGTATAGGCGGGGCAACGCGAGGCCTCGGGCTTGCCGCACAATGGCGCCATGGATTCCCCGCAATCACCGCCCTGCGCTCCTTCGCTGGCTTTGCGGCCGCCCGGGGCCGCCGACTATGCGGCGCTGGCCACCTGGGTCCAGGACGCCAGCACCTGTCTGCGCTGGGCCGGCCCCAAGCTGAAGTTTCCGTTTGAGCCCGAGCAGCTCCCGGTACTGCTGGCTGAACCCGGCGCCTTCAGCTTTGTCATGAGCCGGGGGCCGGCAGAGGCGCTGGGCTTTGGGCAGTTCTGGGTGCGTGAGGCAGGTGTTGCCCATCTGGCCCGCATCATCCTGGCGCCCCACACGCGCGGCCAGGGCCTGGGTTCAATGTTGTGCAGGCTGCTAATGGCCCAGGCGGCTCGTAACACCGGTGCCACAGCTTTCACACTACGCGTGTACCGTGACAACCACCCTGCGCTGACCGTCTACGAAGGCCTCGGCTTTGCAGTGGTGCCTGAGCTTTCGAACGACAGCATTTTTTCCATGCGCAGGGAAGCGCTGAACGGCATGCAGGCGATACAGGCCGAGGGGCGTCCATAGTGCCCTTCGATAAACTGTGGGTCCGTGCTGTTGCGGCCACGTCCCTGCATTCTTTTTTCTTTTCGATCGATGCTTTCACTTTTTCTTAAATGCCTGCTGGGTGCGCTTGCCGTGCTGGTTATTGCCCTTCTTTCCCGGTCGCGCAGCTTTTTCATCGCCGGGCTGGTGCCGCTGTTTCCCACCTTTGCATTGATTGCGCACTACATCGTGGGCAGCGAACGCTCCGCGGCCGACCTTCGTACCACGGCACTGTTTGGCCTGTGGTCGCTCATTCCCTATGCGGTTTATCTGCTGGTGGTGTATTGGCTCAGCGTGCGCGCGACACTGCCCGTCACGCTCGCCTGCGCCACACTGGCCTGGGTGCTTGCAGCGGGTGTGCTGCTGCTCGGCTGGAGCCGTGCCTACCCTTCGGCGCTTTAAGGAAAACAGATATGGGCAAATTCGAAAAAGTGCTGCGGGTCGTTTTGCTTGCGCCTGTCGCGCTGTTTTTGCTGTTTGAAGAATGGGGCTGGGAGCCGCTGGCCGCCGGCTTTGCAGCACTGGGGCGCCTGCCCTGGTGGGGGCGGCTGGAGCGCTGGATCATCCGCTTGCCGCCCTGGGCTGCCCTGCTCGCCTTCAGCGTGCCGGTGCTGGCGCTGATACCGGTGAAGCTGCTGGCGCTTTACCTGTTCGGCCTGGGGCATGTGACTGTCGGCCTGGCGCTGATACTGGCGGCCAAACTCACCGGAACCGCGCTGGCCGCACGCCTCTTTCAGCTGACCCAGCCTGCACTCATGCAAATGCCGTGGTTCGCGCGGCTCTACACCCCCTGGAAAGCCTGGAAGGACAAAATCATGGCCCAGGCCAGGGCGTCGTTGCCATGGCGCATGGCCCGTCGTTTCAAGATGCGGGTCAAGCTGGCAGCTGCGCGGCTCCTGGCCGCGCTGAAAGCCGTATTGTCATGAGCACCAGGCTCACTGAATTCAACCGCCGCCCTTGACCATGTTCGACTTCATCAAGCCACCTTTGTACATTCGCCTGTCGCCTTACCGGCTGACGGTGCGCAATGTGAAAACGGGCGCTTTCATTTCCGAAGTGCCCGAAATTGCGATTTCCCGCAGCCCCAAGCCCAAAGTGCTGGGTGCGGGCAATGACGCTGCCCTGCATAAATCGAGCAAGTCGGCACAGGTCATCAATCCTTTCAGCCACCCGCGCTCCATGGTGTCCGACTTCACCCACGGTGAGCAGGTACTGAAGGCATTCGTCCGGAAACTTCAGGCCAGCCACGTGCTGGCTCCCGCGCCCCGCATGGTGTTCCATCCTCTAGGGGAGCCCGCGGGTGGTTTCACCCAGGTGGAAATACGGGCCCTCCATGAGATGGCCCTGGGGGCCGGCGCTTCAGAAGTCACCATGTGGCAGGGCCCGGAATTGACAGACGAGCAGGTGCTGTCGCGCAGCTACCCTTCCGCGGGACAGGTACTGGAATGACAGCCACCGCCGGCACGGGCATCAGTGACCTGCGCACGCTCACCCGGCAATTCCCCCACCAAGGGCGGCTTGAGCAGATTTTGCTGAGGCCCGCCCGCCGCAGCCCGGCGCTCCGCGTGGCAACCGTGACGGCGCTTGCCGGCCGTGGGCTGGAAGGCGACCGGAGCGCTGCGGCGCCCGCCATTCGCCCGGAAAGCAGCAAGCGCCAGGTCACCCTGATCCAGGCCGAGCACCTGCCTGTGCTGGCGGCGCTGATGCGGCTTGGCACGGTGGATGCCGCGAGCCTTAGGCGCAACCTGGTGGTGTCGGGCCTGAACCTGCTGGCTGCGAAATCGCTCTTCAGGGACCAACCCATGGCGCTGCGCATCGGCGATGTGGTGCTGGAAATCACCGGCCCGTGCGAACCCTGTTCGCGCATGGAGGAAGTGCTGGGCCCGGGCGGCTACAACGCCATGCGCGGCCACGGCGGGCTGACGGCGCGTGTGTTGCAGGGCGGTTTACTGCGCGTGGGGGATGCTGTTGCCTGTGAACCCGCCGAACCCGATCAGGAGCCCCAGACCCAGCCGCTATTGATTTAATAGCTGCTTGCGCACGTCCAGTAAGGTCTGCGGCCATTTTTGGCATTATTCGAGGCCTCGAATCCCGCCGCCCAACCGCGCACCAGCACGGGTATTTCGCTTCCCTCATACTTGCTCCTCATCCACTTCTTGGCGCAGCGGCTTTCCATGAACAAAACTTCGGTCGACAAGCAAAAAATCAAATTCCTGTTGCTCGAGGGCATTCACCCCTCCGCAGTGGAAGTTCTCAAGGCGGCAGGCTACTCGCAGATCGAAAGCCTGGCCGGCGCGCTGCCCGATGACGAACTCAAGGCAAAAATCGCCGACGCGCATTTTGTCGGCATCCGTTCCCGCACCCAGCTCACTGCCGATGTGTTTGCCCAGGCCGGCAAGCTGGCGGCGGTCGGCTGCTTTTGCATCGGCACCAACCAGGTCGACCTGAACGCCGCCCGCGAACGCGGCATTGCGGTGTTCAACGCGCCTTTTTCCAACACCCGCTCCGTGGCTGAGCTGGTACTGGCCGAGGCCATTTTGCTGCTGCGCGGCGTGCCCGAGAAAAGCGCCGTGGCGCACCGCGGCGGCTGGCTCAAGTCGGCCGAAAACGCTTACGAAATCCGCGGCAAAACGCTGGGCATCGTGGGCTACGGCTCCATCGGAACGCAGCTGTCGGTGCTGGCCGAAGCGCTGGGCATGCAGGTCGTGTTTTTTGACGTGGTGACCAAGCTGCCGCTGGGCAACGCCCGGCAGGTGGCTCAACTCAAGGATCTGTTGGCCCAGTCCGACGTGGTGAGCCTGCACGTGCCCGAAACCCAGGCCACGCAATGGATGATGGGCGCGGCCGAGATTGCCGCGATGAAGCCCGGCAGCGTGCTGATCAATGCCTCACGCGGCACGGTGGTGGAGATCGAACCGCTGGCCGAGGCGCTGAAGCAGAAAAAGCTGCTGGGTGCGGCGATCGACGTGTTTCCGGTGGAGCCGCGCAGCAACAAGGACATTTTTGAATCACCCCTGCGCGGCCTCGACAACGTGATCTTGACGCCGCACGTGGGCGGCTCGACCATGGAAGCGCAGGAAAACATCGGCATCGAAGTGGCCGAAAAGCTGGTGAAGTACAGCGACAACGGCACCTCGACATCTTCCGTCAACTTTCCTGAAGTGGCGCTGCCGGCCCACCCAGGCAAGCACCGCCTGCTGCACATTCACCGCAACGTGCCGGGCGTGCTGTCGGAAATCAACAAGGTGTTTGCGGCCAACGGCATCAACATCGCGTCGCAGTACCTGCAGACCAACGAGGCAGTGGGTTACGTGGTGATCGACATCGACGCAGCGCACTCCGATATCGCGCTGGCCAAGCTGGCCGAGGTGCCGGGAACCATCCGCAGCCGGGTTCTGTTTTGAAGCGGGGCTGAGCCACGGCGCGCAACTGCTATCAAATATATAGCTTGTTGCGCGCGTCCCTATTGGGTTTCAGCCACTTTTCCAAGGTAAATACCAGATTACTGCGCTGCCGGCGGCTGTAAACCCAGCAAGGTGGCCAGAGCCGCCGTTGGCAATGAACCTTCATGTGACACCGTGGCGCCGGTCTGCGCGTGGGTTCCGACGATGGTGGGGATCGAAGCGAAACCCAGCCTGGTCATCAGCTCGGTGTTTTTGGCGACGGCTTCTTTTTGCGCGTCGATATTGCTGGCCGCACTGATGCCGCCGCGCCGGGCCTGCAGCGAAGTTTCATGCGCGTCCATGGCAGCCACCGGGTCGCTGGCCGCCAGCAGGGTCGCCCCCTGGGCCGTACTGGCGGCGTTGAGCATGCCAACCGGGATCCAGACAAACCTGGCCTGGGACTTCAGCGGTTTTGCCGCTTCCCACAGCGCGCCGCAGTGCGGGCATTGCGCATCAAAAAACACATACACCGTGCGCTTGCTCATTAAAGCGCCGGCCGAAAAACCTTTGGCGCCGGCTTCGATGGCAGCCACGGATACCGGTTCGGCGGCAGCCTTTGCCGACGGGCTGCCGGGTGCGGTGCCCGGCGCGTCGTTACAGCCGGCAAGCAGCAAGCCGGCCGCGACAACGGCAGCCAGGGAAAGGCGGTTCAGGAATTTGGACATCATCAAAAGCGTTGAATGAAGGAGCGGCAAGGATAGCGCAGCGCCGCTATTTCGACAGCCTGTCGGCCAATTCCCCGGCCAGCATGAAGAACTCCGGCGCGCGCTGCACCGACACGTGGGTGGCGTTCATCGCATACGTGACCCGGGTTTTGACGCCGCGCGCCTGCAGCGCCCTGACATAGGCCTCGCTGAACTGGGGCAAGGTGTTCTCGTCCTTGTTGCCCACCACCACGCTGATCTGTGTATCCGGGCTGTTTTTTTCCGCTTCGGCCAGCGGTGAAAGGCTGCGGCTCCAGACGCCGGCCTTGCCCGCCGAGCTGTTGCGCCATTGCCGCCATGCCGGCACATCGCAGGGGCAGGCGGCCAGCAAATAGGCGTCGGCGCTGCCGGGAAAGCGGCTGGCGACCAGCGCCGCCATGGCCGCGCCACCCGAATGGCCGATCAGCAGGATTTTTTTGCCGGGGTTGAGGCTGCGCAGGCTGCCCAGCGCGGCAGCAATGATTTCGGCGTTGCGGGGTGTGTAGTCGTCGTCCCCGGGGCCGGACTCGCCGTCCGATACGCCCAGATCGCTGCGGTAGCCGGGCCGCTGCATCGCCACGGTGACGGCCTGGAGCTTTTCGGCAAGCAAGGCTGCTGTGCCGCTGTCCGCTTTCAACTCCGTGCGCCCGCCGTTGTCGCCGTGCAGAAAGACGACCAGTACCTTGGGCGTGATGCGGGACGTCTGGCCAGGCGCCAGCTTGCGGATGACAAGGCATTGCCGGGCGTCCCCTGCCCGTTCAATGCCGTCGGCAAGTTTTCCGTCGGGGCACTTCACCGGTTGTGCCAACGCGCCTGCCCCCGCCAGCCCAAGCAGCAGGCCGGCCCAAGCAAGGCAGCCGCGGCGCATCAGGCTCCGCGCAACGCGGCTTTCAGTTGCTGGCCAATTTCGGGCTTGTCGGCAAACGGATCCGTCGGGTTGCGTGCCTGCAGCACGTCTTCAAGCCGTGTCTGCACAGAGTTGATGGCTTTGGGGTGGCTATAGATGTAGAACTGGTTCTTTGCGATGGCGTCAAACACCAGTTTCGCCACATCGGCGGCGCTCACCTTGCCGGAGCCGACCGCCTTGCCTGTCATGGCCTGCTGGATCATCTGGCTCCTGGTGGGCTTTTCCGCGCCGAGTTCAGCCGGCCGGTTGCGGTGGCTCATGCCGATGCCGGTGGCCACAAAAAACGGGCACAGCACCGAGGCGCCAACCTGATCGGTCACAAGGCCCAGGTCCTGGTACAGGGTTTCGCTGAGCGCCACCACGGCATGTTTGCTCACGTTGTAGACGCCCATGTTCGGCGGGTTCAGCAGCCCGGCCATGCTGGCGGTGTTGACGATGTGGCCTTGCCAGGATGGGTCTTTGGCGGCTGCTTCCAGCATCATCGGCGTGAAGATGCGTACGCCGTGGACCACGCCCATGACGTTGACGCCCAGCACCCATTCCCAGTCTTTGACGCTGTTTTCCCAGATCAGGCCGCCGGATCCGACGCCGGCGTTGTTGAAGACGAAATGCGGCGCGCCGAAGCGCTCGAACACGGCCTTGCCCATGGCCTCCATCTGCGCGGCGCTGGAGACGTCAAGTTTGAAGGACAGCACCTGGGCGCCGGCGGCCTTCATCTCCTCGGTGGCCTTGTCCAACGCGTCCTGCTGCACGTCGACCAGCACCAGGTTCATGCCCAGTTTGGCGCCCAGGCGCGCGCATTCCAGGCCGAAGCCCGAGCCCGCGCCGGTCAGCACTGCGGTTTTACCTTTGAAGTCCGTGATCATTTTGGGGAGTCCTTGATGGCTGGAATGGGAAAATTGTCCGTGAGGCAAGGCGTCTCAGCTGTCACTCTGGGAACTTGAGGCAACTGTTCAGGCAATCCGCAACATCTCGATGTGCGGTATGCCGTCCTCGATGTAGGGCTGGCCGGTATTGGAAAAACCGTGCTGCAGGTAGAACTGCTCAAGCCGTGCCTGTGCGCCTATGCGAATGGGTTGCGGGCCCCAGTGCTGCTGTAAACGGCCAACGGCCTCTTTCATCAGCACATGGCCAACGCCGCCGCCGCGTGCCGAGGCATGCGTGACCACGCGGCCTATGCTGGCCTCCGCAAACTTCACGCCCGCGGCAAAGCAGCGCGCATAGGCCACCAGCCGCCCTTCGCTTGTGCCCAGCAAATGCATGGCCTCCATGTCGGCGCCGTCCATGTCCTGGAAGCTGCAGGCCTGCTCGACCACAAACACCTCGCTGCGAAGCTGCAAGATCTCGTAAAGCTCACGTGTGGTCAGCGCGCCAAAGGGAAGAAAACGCCAGGAAATACCGGTGTTGCTGCTCATGCCGGAGTTGCCGCTTTCAGGGTGTAGCCGATGCGGGGGAAATGCACATGCACGGTGCCGGCACGCGCATCGGTACGGCGCAGCGTGTAATGCATGCGGGTAGCGGCGATCAGCTCGCCCTCGGTGGGCTCCGGTCCAAAACTCTCGCCGCTGACCAGCACCTGGCTGCCCAAGGGAATGCCGTGTTCGTCCTGGAACAGATCGCCCGGCAGCGGCGCAGGGGTGGACGCGGCGGCCAGCGCCACAGCCTCGGCAGAGCTGAATTTTTCAATGCCGCCATGGCCGATGGCGGCCATGCGGTCCATCCACTCCAGCACGGCGGGTGTGAGGTTCAGGATGCCCGCAAGCACCGGGGTGCGGGTGCGCGTGAACCACAGTGGGTGGTACATCGCGAAATCGGCGATGCAGGGCACATCGCCCAGCAGAAAAGGCCGGTCGTCGAGCATGTCGGAAATGCGGCGCAAATAGGATTTATAGGCTGCGGCGGCGTCGCTGGAGCGCAGGCGCGGCATGCCGATGCTCATGGCCTTGCGGTCTTCGCCGAAAGCCCGGGCGGCTTCGGGCGGCGCCTTGTCGAACATCTGGGCAATCCCCTTGGGCTGCGTGTTGTAGGCCATGGAGGTCCAGAACAGCGTGTTGTCGGCCCAGTGCGCCAGCGTGCGCGCCAGGCCCTTGCTGGGTTCCGGGTACACCGAAGGCTCGGGCTGCAAATGCTCCAGCACGTCGCTGATCAGGGCGGTGTCGCAGTAAATGTCGGCGCCGATTTGCAGGATGGGTGTCTTGCGGTAGCCGCCGGTCAGCGCCACCACGTCGGGCTTGGGCATGATCATCGGGATGATGACGGACTTCCAGGGCAGGTTTTTGTAACCCAGCATCAGGCGGGTTTTTTCGGCAAATGGCGATGTGGGGTAGTGGTGAAGAATCAGCTCGCTCATGGTGTCTCCGGGGTGTTCTGGGTGTCTGGAAATTCAGCGGGGCATGGCCCGCGCGATGAGGGTGTCGAAATCGGTCCCGGCACCGAGCGTGCCAAAGGCATGGCCCCAGTTGCCCGCAATACGCGAGTCGCAAAAAGCGCTGAAGACGGCAGCGGGCGCGGTTTGGTAGAGCAAGGCGGCCTGCACCGCCAACGCCACGTCCTGCGCGAGCCGCCGTGCCTCCACTTCAGTCGCCATTTCTTCCACACGTGTGGGCAAGGCAGCGGCCAGCCGGTCCAGCGCCGGATGCGCGCCTTGTGCGGCGGCAAGCTCCTGGTTCAGGGCCGCTACGGCGTCGGCTTTGCGCAGCGCGCGCAAAAGGTCCAGCGCCATGATGTTGCCCGCGCCTTCCCAAATCGAATTGAGCGGCATTTCGCGGTAAACGCGGGCCATGACGCCCTCGCCGCCCTCCTCCACATAACCGTTGCCGCCCAGGCATTCCATCGCCTCCTGGGCGAAGTGGCTGCCGCGCTTGCAGATCCAGAACTTGGCGACAGGCGTCAACAGGCGTGCCATGGCGGCTTCGTGGGCATCGCCCGTGTGGTCGAAAGCCCGGGCCAGGCGCATTGCCAGCGCGGTCGCGGCTTCGGATTCAAGCGCGAGGTCGGCCAGCACGTTGCGCATCAACGGCTGGTCGATGAGCAGCTTGCCAAAAGCTTTTCGCTGCGAGGTGTGGTTCAGCGCCAGGGCCAGCGCCTGCCGCATCAACCCGCTGGTGCCCAGCGCGCAGTCCAGCCGGGTCATGGTGCCCATTTCGAGGATTTGTGGAATGCCGCGGCCTTCGCCTCCGACCAGCCAGGCCTGGGCGTTTTCAAATTCCACTTCAGAACTTGCGTTGGCCTTGTTGCCCAGCTTGTCTTTGAGGCGCTGGATGCGGATGGCGTTGAGGCCGCCATCGGGCAGCACGCGTGGCAGGAAAAAGCAGGAAAGGCCGCTTGGGGTTTGGGCCAGCACCAGGAAGGCGTCGCACATGGGCGCCGAGAAAAACCATTTATGGCCGGTGATGGCATAGCGCTCGCCCCAGCCGTCGCGGCCTGCGGGCTCAGCGCGCGTGGTGTTGGCCCGCACGTCGGAGCCGCCCTGCTTTTCCGTCATGCCCATGCCCATGGTGAGGCCGGCCTTGGCTTGCCACAGCTTGAGTTCGGGGTCATAGGCGCGGCTCGCCAGCTTGGGGCCCCAGTCGGCGTAGATGGCTGTGTTGCCGCGCAACGCGGGCGTGGCCGCGTAGCTCATGGAGATGGGGCACAGGATGGAGGGCTCGAGCTCGGTGAAGAGCATGAAGCCTGCTGCGCGCTGGACATGGGGTGACGGGTTTTCTTCAGACCACGGAGAGCCATGCAGGCCCGAGCCCGTCGCGAGTTTCATGAGCTCGTGATAACTCGGGTGAAACTCCACCTGGTCCACACGACGGCCAAAACGATCATGGCTGTGCAGCGCCGGCCCATGCACATTGGCCAGGCGCGCGTGGGTCTGCATGGCCGTGCTGCCCAGCTTCGCACCGAGCTGCCTCAGCTCGTGCGTGTCCAGCGCTGGCGCATTAAATTTCAGCGCGTCGCGCAGCGGGCGATTGGTGTCAAACAGGTTGTAGTCCGACAGCGCTGCGGGCTGGTTGAAGACTTCATGCGTCATGTCCACCTCCTTTTGACCGCGCCGTGGTCGGGTCAGATCAGCTTGACCAACTGCTTGCCGAAGTTTTTGCCTTTGAGCAACCCGAGGAATGCTTCGGGCGCCGATTCAATCCCCTGCGCCACGCTTTCACGCGGGCGCAGCTTGCCGGTGCCCACCAGCGTGCCGAGTTCCTTGAGCGCTTCGGGCCAGACTTCCATGTGCTCGGCCACGATAAAGCCCTGCAGCTTGAGGCGGCTGGTCAAAATCAGCGCCGGGTAGGCCAACGGCATGGGCCGGCCGTCGTAGCCGGCGATCATGCCGCACAGCGCGATGCGGCCGAAAGCGTTCATGCGCGGCAGCACGGCGTCCAGCACCATGCCGCCCACGTTTTCAAAGTAGCCATCAATGCCATCCGGGCAGGCGTCCTTGAGAGCCTTGGTCAGCGAAGCGGCATCGGCGTGCACTTTGTAATCAATGCAGGCGTCAAAGCCGAGTTCATCGACGGCATATTTGCATTTATCGGGGCCACCGGCAATGCCGACGGCGCGGCAGCCGCGTGCCTTGGCGAGTGCGCCGAACGCGCTCCCCACTGCGCCGGTAGCGGCGCTGACCACCATGGTCTGGCCGGCTTTGGGCTCAATGATTTTCACCAGGCCGTACCAGGCGGTGACACCGGGCATACCGACCGCGCCCAGGTAGTGCGACAGCGGCACGTGCGTGGTGTCCACCTTGCGCAGCGCGCCGGGCTGGTCGGCATTGACCACGCTGTATTCCTGCCAGCCGCCCATGCCGACCACCTTGTCGCCAGGCTGGAATTTGGGCGAGCGGCTTTCCACCACCTCGCCTGCCGTGCCGCCCAGCATGACCTGGCCCAGCGGATGCGGCGCGGCATAGCTCTTGGCATCGCTCATGCGGCCACGCATGTAAGGGTCCAGGCTCAGGTAATGGTGGCGCACCAGCACCTGGCCATCCTGCAGCGGCGGCGTGTCGCTGGACACCAGCATGAAGTTACTGGCGACGGCTTCGCCGGTGGGACGGTTGTCGAGCAGGATTTGCTGGTTGATGGGCATGGAAGTCTCCTGTGTGTTGTCGGGAAAGGCAGATGATTTGCTATTGATTTGATAGCTGCTTGCGCCGGTTTTTATTGGGCTGGGCTGTGATTTAACCAATAACTCGGTTCAATCGGTTGATATGCCGCCGCCGGATAGATCCGGTGCGCCGGTGTTTTGGGCGGCGGTGGCAACCCGCCGCACGTACTTGAAGGTGCCCGTGGAGTGTGCACAGGCGCGGCCTTCCGCGTCATACAGCGTGGCTTCGGTAAACGCCATGGTGGTGCTGCGATGCATGAGCCGCCCCTTGGCTGTAAGCCGGCTGCCGTCACCGGGTGCCGGCCGCATGAAGCTGGTCTTCATCTCGATGGTGACCACGCCCATGTCTTTCTGTACGCTGCGAGCGGCCGTCGCCATGGTCACGTCCAGCAGCGTCATGATGGCGCCGCCGTGCGTCACGGCAAATGAGTTGAGGTGCTCGGGCCTGGGCGCATAACCAATGGCCGAGGCGCCCCCTTCGAACAGTTCGAGCTCGAATCCAAGGTGGTTGACGAAAGGGATGTCAGCGCCGAAATTCATTAACTGTTCCCAACCTTTCACTGTGTTTTTCCGCCGGGCCGCCCCAAGGAAAAATGCGCCCCAATCATTAGGAAAGGGGCAGCGCACCGCAGGTGCGAAGCGACAAGCGTGGGGGCCACATCAGCCACCGGTTACTACTGATACACCGCCGTCCACCGCCATCCACTGGCCCGTGATGTGCTTGCCGGCATCCGACGCGTACAGCACGCACAAGCCCTTCAAATCCTCGTCGTCGCCCAGACGGCCCAGCGGTGCATGCGAGGCGAGTTTTTCCTCGCCCAGCGCTTTCAGCGTGCCCACGGTCATCCGGCTCGGGAAAAAACCCGGGCAGATGGCGTTGACGGTGATGTGGTACTTGCCCCATTCGCAGCCCAGTGCGCGCGTGAAGTTGATGACGGCACCCTTGGAGGTGTTGTAAGCCACCGTGGTCATCTCGCGCGGGTTGCCGCCCAGGCCGGCGATGGAGGCTACGTTGATGATGCGGCCGGACTTGCGGGCGATCATGCTGTGCTTGGCGATGTGCTGGCTCAGGATGAAATAGCCGCGGATGTTGAGGTTCATGACCTTGTCCCAGGCTTCGACCGGGTGGTCTTCCGCGGGTGCGCCCCAGGCGGCGCCGGCATTGTTGACCAGGATGTCGACATGGCCCAGGCGCTTGATGGCCTCGTCGGCCAGCGCCCGGATGTCTTCTTCTTTCGAGCAGTCGGCGGCGATCCAGTCGACGTCGATACCGGCAGCTTTCAACTCGGCAGCGGACTCGATCAGGTCTTCGGCCTTGCGCGAACTCAAAATGACTTTGGCGCCGGCTTCGCCCAGCGCCTGGGCCAGTTGCAGTCCCAGGCCGCGCGAGCCGCCGGTCACGAGTGCGGTTTTGCCTTTGAGGTCGAACAGCTGCTGGATGGTACGGGTCATGAAAGTTGTCTCCTGTTGGATGTCATCGGGCTTGCCGGGCGCCGCATCGGGACTTCCGGCAAGGATGGGTTGCGAATAATCTGTCAGTTTTGGCCGTGGCTTCAATGCCGGGCGCGACGGTCTGCCATATTGGCACAACATCAGGGGCCTTGCAGGCTGCGCTGTCGTCGTGGCGACTTCAGGCCGCTACGAGCCGACGTTGATGCGGGAGCGCACGTAAACCAGCACCGCGCCAACCGCCGCCACAATGCCACCCAGCACCACCATGGACCAGCCGATGGCATCGTCCAGCCGCTGGACCGACAGACCCAATACCAACGTGAGCAGCCCGCCGTAAATCAGGACCCAGATCAGGGTCTGCAAGCGAGCCACGGCCTTGTTGGAAACAGGGTCAGCGGACGGTTTGAAAAAAGCCATTAAAACGCCTCCTCGGGTAAATCGGCACAGGTCAGGTCGCGGGTTTCAACGACCTTGAGCCAGGCGCCGATTTTGGGTAATTCGTAATGATAAAAATAGCGTGTAGCGCCCATCCGTCCTGCGTGAGCCGCTATCGAATTAGTAGCAGGCTGCTGCAATGCCAGGCTGGCCAGCGCCACGTCCAGCCAGATCCACGCCAATACGGTGTGGCCGAAGGCCTGCATGTAGGGTACCGCATTGGCCAGCGCCTGGCCGGGTTCGCCCGTGGCCCAGGCCGCCTTGGTGGCGCTGCCCACATGCTGCAATGCCTTGGCCAGTGCGTTGGCATGGGCGGCGAGTTCAGGCACCTGAATCGCCTTTTCAACCGTGGCGTTGATACGCGCTGCCAGCAATTGCAATCCCCTGCCCCCTTCCATCAGCACTTTGCGGCCCAGCAAATCCATGGCCTGGATGCCGTGCGTGCCTTCGTGGATCATGTTCAGGCGGTTGTCGCGCCAGTACTGCTCGACCGGAAAGTCGCGTGTGTAGCCGTAGCCGCCATGCACCTGTATGGCGAGCGAGTTGGCCTCCAGGCACCACTCGCTGGGCCAGCTCTTGGCAATCGGCGTCAGCACCTCGAGCAGCAGGCGCGCGTCGTCGGCAGCCTGCGCCTCGGCGGTGTGGTGTTCGTCAACCAGGCGGGCGCAATACAGCTCCAGCGCCAGCGCGCCCTCGCAATACGCTTTTTGCGCAAGCAGCATGCGCTTGACGTCGGCATGTTCGATGATGCGGATCTGTGGCTGGGAGGCGTCTTTGCCCACGGCACCGGTGCCGTTTTTAGAACCTCCGCCGACGGGCCGGCCCTGCGGCCGGTTTTTGGCGTAATCGAGGCTGGCGTAATAACCCGCCATGCCCAGCATGGTGGCGGCCGTGCCCACACCGATGCGTGCCTCGTTCATCATGTGGAACATGCAGCGCAGGCCTTCATGAGGCTTGCCGACCAGGTAGCCGACCGCGCCGGCCTGGCCGTCCACAGGGTATTTGCCTTCGCCGAAATTGAGCAGCGTGTTGGTGGTGCCGCGCCAGCCCAGCTTGTGGTTCAGGCCCGCGAGCGCCACGTCGTTGCGCACGCCGGTGAGTTCGCCTTGGGTATCGACCATTTTCTTGGGCACGATGAAGAGCGAAATGCCGCGCGTGCCGGCGATCAGCTTGCCGTCCGGCCCCGGTATCTTGGCCAGCACCAGGTGGATGATGTTGTCGGTCAGCTCGTGCTCGCCGGCCGAGATCCACATCTTGTTGCCCTTCAGGCGATAACGTGGGCCCAGCGGGTCAGCCTCAAAGCCGTCGCCATCCGGGACCGCACGCGTGGTCACGTCGCTGAGCGAGGAACCGGCCTGCGGTTCGGACAAACACATGGTGCCCGAGAAGCGGCCGGAGAACTCGTTCCTGGCGAAGACTTCCTTCTGCATGTCGGTGCCATGCACCATCAGCAGGTTGGCATTGCCGGTAGTGAGCAGGCCTGAGCCGATGCTGACTGAGGCCATGGCGAAGAAGGCATTGGCCGCCGCTTCCACGGTATAGGGAAGCTGCATGCCGCCGACTTCGTAGTCTTGCGCGGCGCTGAGCATGCCGGAGGCGGCATAGGCCCTCTGCGCGTCGTGTGTGGCCTGCGGCAGGATGACTTTTTCGCCGTCGAAATGCGGCTCCTGTGTGTCCACTATGCGGTTGAAAGGCGCGTATTTTTCGCGCGCGATGCGCTCGCAGGTGTCGAACACCGCGTCGAAAGTCTCGCGCGAATGGTCGGCGAAACGCGCGCGCTGGTTCAGCGACTCGGCGCCCAGCCATCGGTAAAGCAGAAAGTCCAGCGTGGGCCGAAGGCTCATGACGGGCTCCCCGGTACAAGAGCGGGCGGCAAGGCAGGAAACACCTGCCCTTTCTGAAGGAGCAGGGTTTCATTCATGGTGGCTGCCCGGTTTAGAGAACTTCGTAAATGCCGGCTGCGCCCATGCCGCCGCCAATGCACATCGTCACGCAGACGCGCTTGGCGCCGCGGCGCTTGCCTTCGATCAGGGCGTGGCCCGTCAGGCGCTGGCCGGTCACGCCATAAGGGTGACCGACGGCGATGGCGCCGCCGTTGACGTTGAGCTTGTCCATGGGAATACCCAGCTTGTCGGCGCAGTACAGCACTTGCACGGCAAAGGCTTCATTCAGCTCCCACAAATCGATGTCGCTGATCTTCAGGCCCAGCTTGGCCAGTACCTTGGGGATCGCGAAGACCGGGCCAATGCCCATTTCGTCGGGCTCGCAACCGGCAACTGCGAAGCCAAGGAAGCGGCCCAGGGGCTTGAGGCCTTTCTTTTCGGCCAGAGTTTCGTTCATCACAACTACGGCGCCGCCGCCGTCGGAGAACTGGCTGGCATTGCCGGCCGCGATCACGCCGCCAGGAATGGCCGGCTTGATGCCGCTGATGCCTTCCTTGGTCGTGCCTTCGCGGATGCCTTCGTCTTTGCTCACAGTAACTTGTTTGGTGGAGAGGCCCATGACCTTGTCGGCCACGCCGGCTGTCACGGTGATCGGTGCGATCTCGGCTTCAAAGAGGCCTGCAGCGAGAGCTGCGGTTGCTTTTTGCTGGCTCAGTGCGCCGTACTCGTCCATGCGGTCGCGCGAGATGTTGTAGCGTTTGGCGACCTGCTCAGCGGTCTGGAGCATGTTCCAGTAAATCTCGGGCTTGTTCTTGGCAAGCCAGGTTTCCTGCAGCATGTGGGTGTTCATTTCCTGCTGCACGCAGGAAATGCTTTCGACGCCGCCGGCCACGTAGATGTCGGCTTCGCCAGCGATCACGCGCTGGGCCGCCAGGGCGATGGTCTGCAGGCCGGACGAGCAGAAACGGTTGACTGTCATTCCCGATACCGTCACCGGGCAGCCAGCGCGCAGGGCGATCTGGCGTGCGATGTTGGCGCCCGTGGCGCCTTCGGGCGTGGCGCAGCCGATGATCACATCATCGACTTCGGCGGCCTCGATGCCGGCGCGTTTGAGCGCGTGCTCGACGGCATGACCGCCCAGGGTGGCGCCGTGTGTCATGTTGAAGGAGCCCTTCCAGCTCTTGGCCAGGGGGGTGCGTGCGGTGGAAACGATTACTGCTGAAGTCATGGAATTCTCCGGATTCTGGGACGTTGATCTGTGCGGTCTGCTGGGCTTAGGTGGACAGGTTGAAGGTCTTGCCTTCAGCCGCAAGCTTGGCCAGCAGGGGCGCGGGCTTCCAGAATTTGGCGTCGTCCAGCGGGTTCTGCGCGAAGCGGTTCATGCTTTGCACCACATTGAAGAGACCGACCTGGTCGGCGTACAGCATGGGGCCGCCGCGGTAGACCGGGAAGCCATAGCCCATGATGTAGACCATGTCGATGTCGCTGGCCTTGGAGGCAATGCCCTCTTCCAGGATGTGCGCGGCCTCGTTGACCAGCGAATACACCAGGCGCTGTACGATTTCCTCGTCAGAGATCTTGCGCGGTGTGATGCCCAGGCTGGTGCGGTGGCCTTCAATCATCTTGACGACTTCGGCGTTCGGGATCGCATCGCGCTTGCCGGGCACGTAGTCGTACCAGCCGGCGCCGGTTTTCTGGCCGAAGCGGCCTTTTTCGCAAAGAAGGTCAGCGGTCTTGCTGTACTTCATGTCTGGTTTTTCGGTGTAGCGGCGCTTGCGGATCGCCCAGCCGATGTCGTTGCCGGCCAGGTCGCCCATGCGGAAGGGGCCCATGGCGAAGCCGAATTTTTCGACCGCCTTGTCGACCTGCTCGGGCGTGCAGCCTTCGTCGAGCAGGAAACCGCCCTGGCGGCCGTACTGCTCGATCATGCGGTTGCCGATAAAGCCGTCGCAGACGCCAGAGACCACGGCCGTCTTCTTGATCTTTTTGCCCATCGTCATCACGGTGGCCAACACGTCCTTGCCGGTCTTGGCGCCGCGCACCACTTCCAGCAGCTTCATCACATTGGCCGGGCTGAAGAAATGCAGGCCGACCACGTCTTGCGGACGCTTGGTGAAGGCGGCGATTTTGTCGACGTCCAGCGTGGAGGTGTTGGAGGCCAGAATGGCGCCCGGTTTCATCACGCGGTCCAGTTCCTTGAAGACCTTTTCCTTGACACCCATCTCTTCAAACACGGCCTCGATCACCAGGTCGGCGTCTTTGAGGTCGTCGTAGCTGAGCGTGGTGCTCAGCAGTCCCATGCGCTGGTCATATTTGTCCTGCTTGAGCTTGCCCTTCTTGACCTGGGCTTCGTAGTTCTTGCTGATGATGCCGAGGCCTTTGTCCAGGGCCTCCTGCTTCATCTCGAGAATCTTGACCGGGATGCCGGCGTTCAGGAAATTCATGGCAATGCCGCCGCCCATGGTGCCTGCGCCGATCACAGCCACCGAATTGATCTCGCGCTTGGGCGTGTCTTCCGGCACGTCGGGGATCTTGGAGGCCGCACGCTCAGCCATGAAGATATGGCGCAGCGCGCGGCTTTCGGGTGTCCACATCAGGTTGATGAAGCACTCGCGCTCAAAAGTCATGCCGTCTTCGAATTTCTTCTTGGTTGCGGCTTCGACCGCATCCACGCACTTCAGCGGCGCGGGGAAGTTTTTCGCCATCCCCTTCACCATGTTGCGGGCGAACTGGAAGTAAGCGTCGCCATTGGGGTGCTTGGCGCGCAGGTCACGCACCAGCGGAAGCGGCCGGGTGTCGGAAATCGATTGGGCAAAGGCCAGGGCTTCCTGGGCCAGCGATTCGGGCGAGGCAGCAAGCTTGTCGAACAGTTTCTGACCGGGGATTTGCGCGAGCAGTTCGCTCTTGACGGGTTCGCCGCTCACGATCATGTTCAGGGCCGGTTCCACGCCGAGCACGCGCGGCAGGCGCTGCGTGCCGCCGGCGCCAGGCAACAGGCCGAGCTTGACTTCAGGCAAGGCCACGTTGGTGCCAGGCGCGGCGATGCGGTAGTGGCAGCCCAGGGCCAGTTCCAGGCCACCGCCCATGCAGACGGAATGGATCGCGGCGACGATGGGCTTGCCGGAATTCTCGACCGCACGGATCACGCTCAGCAGATTGGGTTCGATCAGCGCCTTGGGCGTGCCGAACTCCTTGATGTCGGCGCCGCCCGAAAAGGCTTTGCCTGCACCGGTGATCACGATGGACTTGATGGCGGCGTCGGCGTTGGCCTTCTGGATGTTGTCGGTCAGGCTCAGGCGTGTGGCGTGACCCAGGCCGTTGACGGGTGGGTTGCTCAGTGTGATGAGCGCGACGGGGCCGTGAACTTCGTAAAGGGTGGTCATTGCGTTGCTTCTTTCCTTGATGGAGTTTCAGTTTTCGGTTGTCTCGGCTGGCGCTGCGGCCCGGCACGCGCTGGTCGGGCGCACAAAAAAGTACGACCGTTCTTTTTCCATTGTAGGGGGCGTTTGTGACGGCACAAGTCTCCGGATGGACTGTTCAGTCTATTTTTGTCCCAGCGGCGACATGCCCTGGACAATCCCAACCGTTTGTAGAACCTGTTTACAGCCTAAACGGGGCCGCGTTGGGGTGCAATCGGGATGAGTGGGCCGCTCGGGCTCTTGCATGGGCTAATGCCCATGCAAGAGCCTGGGTGGCTCAATCGCCCGATTTCACCCCAACCCGGAGGGCAAGCGCCTTCTCGGGCGGTCCGCGGCGTTGCGATGCTAACCCATAGCTGTGCTATGGGCGTCGCACCGCGCCTTGCATCCCATCCCGAGAAGGGGCTTGCGCGGCCCCGTTTAGGCTGTAAACAGGTTCTCACACTTCCAGCCACTCTTTGCGGATGTAGGCATCGGCCCGCAGGCTGTCGGGTGTGCCGTCAAACACGATGCTGCCGTGGCCCATGACCAGCGCGCGATCGGAAATTGCCATGGCAATCGTCAGTTTCTGCTCGATCAGCAGTACCGAGATGCCCTTGGCCTTCAGCGTTTGCAAATACTGCCCCACCAGCTCAACGATTTTGGGCGCAAGGCCTTCAGTGGGCTCGTCGATGATGATGAGGTCGGGATCGCCCATCAGCGTGCGGCACAGCGTGAGCATCTGCTGCTCGCCGCCCGAGAGCACGCCGGCCTCGGTGTGCTGGCGTTCGCGCAAGCGTGGGAACATCTGGTACATGTCTTCAAACGACCAGCGCGAGCCCTTGCCTGAACCTTTCTGGCCCAGCAACAGGTTCTGGTGCACCGTGAGCTTGGGGAAGATGTCGCGGTTTTCCGGCACATAGCCTATGCCGAGGTGAGCGATCTGGTAGGCCTTCTTGCCGACAATTTCCTGCTTTTTCCAGAGGATGGAGCCCTGGCAGTCGACCAGGCCCATGATGGCCTTGGCCGTAGTGGAGCGCCCCGAGCCGTTGCGGCCCAACAGCGCAACAATCTGGCCGGGTTGCACGTCGAAATGCACGCCATGCAGCACGTGGCTTTTGCCGTAGAAGGCGTGGAGGTTCTGGATATGCAGCATCAGTGGCCTCCTCCATGCGCTTGGGCGTCCGCAACAGAAGAGCCGAGATAGGCCTCTTGCACACGCTGGTCTGCGCGCACGGCTTCCGGCGTGTCGTAGGCGATGATCTCGCCATAGACCACCACCGCGATCTTGTCGGCCAGACCGAACACCACGCCCATGTCGTGCTCCACCGTCAGCAGGGTTTTGCCCACGGTGACTTCCTTGATCAGATTGATGAAGCGGCTGGTCTCCGAGCGGCTCATGCCGGCTGTGGGTTCATCCAGCAGGATCACGTTCGCGCCGCCGGCAATCGTGATGCCGATTTCGAGCGCGCGCTGCTCAGCGTAGGTCAGGTTGGTGGCCAGCACATCACGCTTTTTGTCGAGCTTGATCATGGCCATCAACTCGTCTGCGCGCTCGTTGGCGTCATCCAGGTCGGCCAGGAAGCGGAAGAAGGTGTACTTGTAGCCCAGGCTCCACAGCACGCCGCAGCGCAGGTTTTCAAACACACTGAGCTTGGGGAAGATATTGGTGATCTGGAAGCTGCGCGACAGACCCAGCCGGTTGATTTCAAACGGCTTTTTGCCGTCGATGCGCTGGCTATTGAGCAGCACTTCGCCGCTGGTGGGCTCAAAGCGCCCGCTGATGAGATTGAACAAGGTCGACTTGCCGGCACCGTTGGGGCCGATGATGGCGACGCGCTCGCCGGCCTGTACCTGGAGGTTGGCGCCGCGGATGATTTCGGTCTTGCCGAAGCTCTTGCGCAGGTCTTTGAGCTCAAGCGAATAGTTCATATCAACCTCCCCACCAGCCAGGGCCGCGGAACCGGCTTTGCCGGGCCGCAGGCGCAGCGCCCCAACCACCATGAAAGGGGCAGCGAGCCGCAGGCTCGAAGTGACGAGCGTGGGGGCTCACAGTAATTCCCTTCGCTTGATTTCTTTCTCGATGTCATTTTGTATCTGGCCCCATTGCGTGAGGAATTGCCGGCGCGTGAGCTCGAACAGCCCCAGGCCGGTGACAAGCACAAAGCCGGCGCCCAGCCAGCTGTTGAGGTTGGTGGCGTTGAGGCGCACGCCCATAAAGCCAAGCTCGGGGCCCAGGGCCGCGTTGAGCTGCAGGTGGTAGACCATCTCCACCATGGCGGCCGCGCCGGCGAGCGCTGTGAAGGCCGTTACGGCCAGGCCCAGGTAGCCCACCCACAGCTCCCTGAGCTTGCCGAAGGAGGCTATGCGCAAATTCATCATGATCAGGCTGGCAATGCCGCCGGGCGCATACATCACCATGAACAGGAAGACCAGGCCCACATAGAGCAGCCAGGCCATGGACAGTTCCGACAACAGGATCAGCGCCAGCACCAGCAGGCCGGCGCCGATGATGGGGCCGAAGAAGAAGGTGGCGCCGCCCAGGAAGGTGAACAGCAGCAGGCTGCCTGAGCGCACACCGCTCACCACTTCCGCCGTGACGATTTCCGAATTGATGGCCGCCAGACCGCCACCTATGCCGGCGAAGAAACCGGCAATGATGAAGGCGTAGTAGCGCACGCGCTGCGTGTTGTAGCCGATGAACTCCACGCGCTCGGGGTTGTCGCGCACAGCGTTCAAAATCCGGCCCAGCGGCGTGCGCGTGAAGGCGAACATGGCCGCCGTGCAGATGAAGCAATAAAACGCGATCAGGTAATAAACCTGGATCTGCGGGCCGAAGCTGATGCCGAACACCGGCTTGCCGTAAGCGCGGTTGGTGGTGATGCCGCCCTCCCCGCCGAAAAACTCGGGGAACATCAGCGACATGGCGAACACCAGTTCGCCCACGCCCAGCGTGATCATGGCAAAGGTGGTGCCGGCCTTCTTGGTGGTGACGTAGCCGAACAGCACGGCAAAGAACAGGCCCGACAGGCCACCCACCAGCGGGATCAGCGGCAGCGGGATGTAAAAGCTGCCTTTGGCGGCCAGATTCATCGCGTGCACGGCCAGGAAGGAACCCAGCCCGGCATAGACCGCATGGCCGAAACTGAGCATGCCGCCCTGCCCCAGCAGGATGTTGTAGCTCAGGCAGATGATGACCAGGTAGCCGGCCTGTGACAGCATGGTGAGCGCCAGGCTGCTCTTGAACATCATGGGCGCGGCAATGAGCAGCAGCGCGTACAGCGACCACAGCAGCCAGCGGCCGACGTTGTAGGGTTTGAATTGGTGGTAAGCGGTAGACATGTGGCGATTCATCCTTCCCGTGTACCAAGCAAGCCCTTGGGCCGGAAGATAAGGATCAGCACCAAAAAGAGGAACGGCAGGATGGGCGCCACCTGCGAAATCGTGAGCTTGAGCAGCGGATAGCCAAAGGTCTCGGGCGTCACGGTGTAGCTGAATTTCGCCAGCAGTGTCATCAACGACTGGTCCATCTGGATCGCGAAGGTCTGGATCAGGCCTATCAGCAGGGACGCCAGGAAGGCGCCGCTCAGCGAACCCATGCCGCCCACCACCACGACCACGAAGATGATGGCGCCGACCGAGCCGGCCATGGCTGGCTCTGTGATGAAGGTGTTGCCGCCTATGACGCCGGCCAGGCCCGCGAGCGCCGCGCCGCCGCCGAAAACCAGCATGAAGACGCGCGGCACGTTGTGGCCCAGTGCCTCCACGGTTTCAGGATGCGTGAGCGCGGCCTGGATGACCAGGCCTATGCGCGTACGCGTGAGCAGCAGCCAGATGCCGGCCAGCATGGCCAGCGAAATGAACATGATGAAGGCGCGCGATTTCGGGAAGTTGGTACCGAACACCGTGAACAGCGGCCCCTGCAAGCCTTCGGGCAGCACGTAGTTGACGGCCGATCGGCCCCAGACCAGTTGCACAAGTTCCAGCAGCAGGTAAGACAGCCCGAAGGTGACCAGCAACTCGGGCACGTGGCCGAACTTGTGCACCTTGCGCAGGCAAAAGCGCTCGAAAGCCGCACCCATCACAAACACCAGCAGCGGCGCCACCAGCAGCGACCACCAGAAGCCTATGACCTGCGAGGTGCTGTAGGCGATATAGGCGCCGACCATGTAGAAGGACGCGTGCGCGAAATTAAGCACGCCCATCATGCTGAAGATCAGCGTCAGGCCGGAACTGAGCATGAACAGCAGCAAGCCGTAGCTGAGGCCGTTGAGCATCGCGATGGTGAAGGATTCCAGATTCATCGATAAGCGCCTGTTGCAAAAAACCGGATGAAAAAAGGCCCGAACTCGGATCGGGCCTGTGTCCGTCAGCGGGACGCGGGAATCAACCCGGGCGCTTCATCTGGCACGAGGTAGGCGTGCTGGCCACATAGGGCTCATAGTATTTGACCGGCACAAAGGTGTAGCCGGTGTTCTCGGCATCGTAAGGGTATTTGCCGCCGGCTTTTTCCCATTTGTCGATGTAAAGGCCCTGCTGCAGCTGGTGGTCGGTCTTTCGCATCTCGACATCACCGTTGAAGCTCTTGAAGCGCAGGCCTTCCATGGCCTTGGCCACGACGGCCGGCTCGGTCGATTTTGTCTGCGCCATGGCTTCGGTCAGGATGGTGAAGGCGTGGTAAATGGCGCCGGTGTAGAAGTCGTCGTTGAACTTCTTCTTGTAGTCGGCCTGGATCTGCTGGATCTCGCCCCCCATGTTGAGGTGGTTGTAGGACACCATATAGACCCGCCCGGCCGAGGCCGCGCCCAGGGCGGTCGGCGTGCCGGTGACGCCGGCGTAATAGGTGTAGAACTTGACGTTGTTCAGGCCCGCCTCGTTGGCGGCTTTCACCAGCAGCGAGAGGTCGGACCCCCAGTTGCCGGTGATCACGGTGTCGGCACCCGACTGTTTGATCTTGGCGATGTAGGGCGCGAAGTCGCGCACCTGCGCCAGCGGATGCAGGTCCTCGCCGACGATCTGGACGTCGGGGCGCTTGGAGGCCAGGTTGGCCTTGGCGAATTTGGCAACCTGCTGGCCGTGCGAGTAGTTCTGGTTGATCAGGTAGACCTTCTTGATGTCGGGCTGGTCCTTCATGAAGGCCGTCAGGGCCTCCATCTTCATGGAAGTGTCGGCATCGAGCCGGAAGTGCCAGTAGTCGCACTTGCTGTTGGTCAGGTCCGGGTCCACCGCGGCGTAGTTGAGATAGACGACTTCCTTGCCGGGGTTGCGTTCGTTGTATTTGGACAGTGCATCCATGATGGCGAGCGCCGGGCCGGAACCGTTGCCCTGCACCACGTAGCGCGCGCCCTGGTCGATGGCGGACTTCAGCGCATTGGTGGTTTCCTGCGGGCTGAGCTTGTTGTCGATGCCGATGATCTCGAACTTCACGCCGGCCTTGTTCTTCTTGCTGAACTGCTCGGCCAGGAACTGGAAGCCCTTGAGCTGGTTGGTGCCCACGGCCGCCATCAGGCCGGACAGCGGATCAAGCCAGGCGATCTTGACAGTCTGGTTCAGGTTGACGGCACCGGTGGCCGGTGCTGCAACTGCAGCTTTGGCGGGCGCTGCGGCCTTGGCGGGCGCCTGGGCCAGCGCCATGCCGCTGTAAAGCATGGAAGACACCGCCAGGGCGATGCCTGCATGCCGTGCGAAAAATCGGTTCTGGGTTGTCATCCCTTGTCTCCTGAAAATTGTATGAATGCGCGGTGAATCCGCAGAGGGAACCGGCAAAGGTTAGGTCAAATGATGTTGCACTGCGTCAGGGAATGCCCTAGCCGATGTCACCCACGTGACCCCCACGCTTTTCACTTCGTGTAATGCGCTGCCCCCCGAGGGGGCCGCTGCGCCTGCGGTCTGGCAAAGCCAGTCCCGCGGCCCCGACTGGTAAGGGAGGTCACCGCCCTTTTGTTTTATGGCTGTGGCAATTTGTAATCTTTAAGAAGTTCGCGCAGCTTGGTCTTGAGCATCTTGCCGGTGGCGCCCAGGGGGATGGCGTCGACGAAAACGACGTCGTCGGGGATTTGCCATTTGGCGGTCTTGCCGTCGTAGAAGCGCAGCAGCTCGTCGCGCGTGACGTCCATGCCGGGCTTTCTCACGACCGCGATGATGGGGCGTTCATCCCACTTGGGATGGGCCACGCCTATGCAGGCAGCCATGGCGACGGCTGGGTGCGCCACGGCGATGTTCTCGATCTCGATGGAGCTGATCCATTCGCCGCCGGACTTGATCACGTCCTTGCTGCGGTCTGTAATTTGCAGATAACCGTCGGCGTCTATGGTGCCGACGTCGCCCGTCGGGAACCAGCCGTCCACCAGCGGGTCACCGCCCTCACCCTTGAAGTATTCGCGCACAATCCACGGCCCCTTGACGTAAAGGTCGCCAAAGACCTTGCCGTCCCAGGGCAGTTCCTTGCCGTCGGCATTGACGATCTTCATGTCGACGCCGTAGATGGCGCGCCCCTGCTTGAGGCGTATCTTCATTCTTTCTGCTTCCGGCAGTGCGTCGTGCTTGTTCTTGAGCGAGCACAGCGTGCCCAACGGGCTCATCTCGGTCATGCCCCAGGCGTGCAGCACTTCCACACCGTAGTCTTCGCGGAAGGCATTGATCATGGCGGGGGGACAAGCAGAGCCGCCAATGACGGTGCGACGCAGGCTTGAGAACTTCAGCCCGGCAGGCTTCATGTGGGTCAGCAGCATCTGCCAAACGGTGGGCACGCCGGCTGCGTAAGTGACCTTCTCGGCCTCAATCAGCTCATAGATCGATTTGCCGTCGAGCGCAGGCCCCGGAAACACCAGCTTGGCACCGGTAAGCGCGGCCGAGTACGGAATGCCCCAGGCATTGACATGGAACATGGGCACGACGGGCAGGATGGCATCCCGTGCGGAGATGGACATCACGTCAGGCAGCGCGGCCGCGTAGGCGTGCAGGGTGCTGGAACGGTGGCTGTAGAGCGCGGCCTTGGGGTTGCCCGTGGTGCCGCTGGTGTAGCACATGCTCGAAGCGGTGTTTTCGTCAAAATTGGGCCAGGCGTAGTCGGCAGTCTGGGCACCTATCCAGCTTTCGTAGCTTTGCAGATTGGGGATACCAGAATCGGCCGGCAACTGGTCGGCGTCGCACAGCGCGATGTAGTGCTTGATGGTCGGGCACCTGGCATGCACGGCCTGCACCAGTGGCAGAAAACTCAGGTCAAAGCACAGCACCTGGTCTTCGGCGTGGTTGGCGATCCAGGCGATCTGGTCCGGATGCAGGCGCGGGTTGATGGTATGCAGCACCCGGCCAGATCCGCTCACGCCGTAATAAAGCTCCAGGTGCCGGTAGCCGTTCCAGGCCAGCGTGGCAACGCGGTCGCTGAATGCGAGCTTCAGGCCGTCCAGCGCATTGGCAACCCGGCGCGCCCGATGGGCGACATCCTTGTAGGTGTAGCGATGCAGGTCGCCCTCCACGCGGCGCGAGACGATTTCGGCGTCGCCATGATGGCGCTCCGCAAATTCGATCAGGCCGGAAATCAGCAGCGGCTGGCTTTGCATTAACCCAAGCATCGGGAAGTCTCCATTGGTTAAATAGTGTTCAGCAAGTGGGCATCATGCCGCAGCGCACCATGACGGTCATGCGGGATTGCCCGTGAAATCACGGGTTCATGTCAGGTAGGGGACAATTTGCCGATGACCTCTGCAAACCTTCCGGCGCCCGACGATGCAGGCTCCTCTGTCGGCACCTCGCTGACCTGGAGCAACAGCTTCGCCCAACTGGGTGGTGACTTCTACACCCGCTTGCAACCGCAACCCCTGCCAGATCCCTATTGGGTCGGCCGCAGCCGCAGCATGGCGCGCGAACTGGGGCTGGGCGCAGAATGGCTTGAATCGCAGGCTGCCCTGGAAGCCTTGACCGGCAATAGCGTCTTGCCCGGCTCCGAGCCGTTGGCCAGCGTCTACAGCGGTCACCAGTTTGGCGTCTGGGCCGGGCAGCTTGGTGACGGCCGTGCCTTGTTGCTGGGCGAAATCAATACTCCGCGCGGGCCACAGGAAATCCAGCTCAAAGGCGCCGGCAAAACACCCTACTCCCGCATGGGCGATGGCCGGGCTGTACTGCGCAGCTCGATTCGCGAATTTTTGTGCTCGGAAGCGATGCATGGCCTAGGCATTCCGACCACGCGGGCGCTGTGCGTTACCGGCTCCGACGCGGCCGTACGGCGCGAGGAGACCGAGACCGCCGCCGTGGTGACCCGCACCGCGCCAAGCTTCATCCGCTTCGGCCACTTCGAGCATTTCAGCTACAACGACCAGCATGCGCAGCTCAAGGTGCTGGCCGACCACGTCATCGACCGGTTTTACCCTGCCTGCCGCGAGGCAAAGCAACCTTATGCGGCGCTGCTGGAGGCCGTCAGCGAAAAGACCGCACACCTTATGGCAGCGTGGCAGGCTGCAGGTTTTTGCCATGGCGTCATGAACACCGACAACATGAGCATCCTGGGGCTGACCATTGACTATGGCCCGTTCCAGTTTCTCGATGCGTTTGATCCTGGCCATATCTGCAACCATTCGGACACCCAGGGCCGCTATGCCTACAACAAGCAGCCCAACATGGCCTACTGGAACCTGTTCTGCCTGGGACAGGCCTTGCTGCCGCTGATTGAAGACCAGGAGCAGGCGCTTGCAGCCCTGGAACCCTACAAAACATTGTTCCCTGAGGCATTGCAGGCCCGAATGCGCAGCAAACTTGGCCTGGCGGACGAGCAACCCGAGGACAAGGCCCTGGTGGACAACACCTTCAAACTGTTGGCCGCCAACAAGGTGGACTACACCATCTTCTGGCGGCGCCTGAATGGTTTCACGGCACAAAGCGGCCATGAACCCCTGCGTGACCTGTTCTTTGACCGGGAATCCTTCAACGCCTGGGCGCTACAGTATTCAGAGCGCCTCGCGCAGGTGGATCAAGGGCTGCGGGCCGATTTGATGCTCAAGAACAACCCGAAATTCGTTCTGCGCAACCATTTGGGTGAAGAAGCCATACGCGCCGCGAAACTAAAAGACTTTTCCGGGGTCGACACCTTGCTTGCCTTGCTGCAGGCCCCATCTGATGAGCACCCGGGGCACGAGAGCTTTGCGGATTTCCCCCCAGACTGGGCCTCGTCCATTGAAATCAGTTGCAGTTCGTAACACCTCCGCCAACTCACGCCAGGAACAGAACATGAGCACCAAGATCCAGAAAACCGACGCCGAGTGGAAGGCCCTGCTGGCAGAAAAAGGCGCTGAGCCTGCGGCCTTTGAAGTCACGCGCCACGCCGCCACCGAGCGCCCCTACACCGGAAAATATGAGGCTGTTTGGGCAGACGGCAGCTATCACTGCATCTGCTGCGGTGCCAAGCTGTTCGAATCGGAAACCAAATTTGATGCCGGCTGCGGCTGGCCCAGCTTCTCAGAGGAAGCCGTGCCGGGTGCGATTGAGGAAATTGTGGACCGCAAGCACGGCATGGTGCGCACCGAAACCGTGTGCGCCAGCTGCGGCGCGCACCTGGGCCATGTGTTTCCTGATGGGCCGTCTCCCACAGGCCTGCGCTACTGCATGAACTCCGCTTCTCTCGATTTCAAGAAGAAGGAATAGCCCCCACGGTCGCTCGCTTCGCGTAGCTTCCTGCCCCCCGAGGGGGCCGCCCGCCTGCGGCCCGGCAAAGCCGGTTCCGCGGCTCATGCTTGCTAATTCGGGACCCAACGCCAGTGAGCTCTTTCGCTTCTTTTACCCCGCGATAATCTGTTTATGAAAATTCTTTTCGACTTTTTGCCGATTGCCCTTTTCTTCGGCATGTTCAAGTACGCCGAAGGCAACAAGGACTGGGCTGCCGCCACAGCCACCGAGTGGCTGGGTTTTATGGTTTCCGGGGGGGTGGTCGGCGCGGCTGAGGCGCCCGTGCTGTTGGCCACCGTGGTTGTGATCGTTGCCACGCTGGCCCAGATCCTCTGGCTCAAGGTAAGCGGCAAGAAAGTCGACACCATGCTGTGGATCAGCCTGGGGCTGGTGACGGTGCTTGGCGGCGCCACCATCTACTTCCACAGCGAGAGCTTCATCAAATGGAAGCCTACCGTGCTGTATTGGGTGATGGGCGGTGCACTGCTGCTGGGTCAGCTGGTGTGGAAGAAAAATGGCATCAAATCGCTGATGGGCGCGCAAATGAACTTGCCTGACCCGATCTGGCGCGTGGTCAATTTCAGCTGGGTTGGTTTTTTCGCCGTGATGGGCTTGCTCAATCTGTGGGTGGCTTTCACGTTTTCCACCAGCACCTGGGTCAACTTCAAGCTGTTTGGTGGCCTCGGTCTGATGGTGGTGTTTGTGCTGGCGCAGGCGGTGTACCTGAACAAGCACATCAAACCAGGTGCCACACCATGAACGCCGGCGTTTCCAGCGCCCTGCCCGTGCGCACCCACGAGATCGAGCAGCAGCTCAAGGCGCGGCTTCAACCCACATGGCTGGAGGTGCTGGACGAGAGCGCTGCGCATGCCGGGCATTCGGGCGCCAACGCCGAAGGCTACGGTAGCCACTTTCGCATCCGCATTGCCAGCCCGCTCTTTACCGGCAAGAGCCGGGTGGCGCGCCACCGGCTTGTGTATGATGCAATGCAAAATTTCATTGATCAGGGCCTCCACGCCCTGGCGATTGAAGTCATCGAGCCACCCTGAATCTGCGCTGATTTGCCCAGGGCTCGGCACAGAGCCATGGCAACGTCAGCATGTCTTGCCAAACGTTTTCAAGCATTACCAAAAGGACTACAAAAACATCATGAAGAAACATCTGTTACTCGGCACCGCCGTAGCGGCGCTGCTGGCACTGGGCGCACAGGGCGCCATGGCGCAGAACGTGGCCATCGTCAATGGCAAGGCCGTTCCAAAATCGCGCCTGGACTCACTGGCGCAACAGGTCGCCAAGTCCGGCCGGCCAGTAACGCCTGAGATGGAAGGCCAGCTTCGTGAAGAAGTGATTGCGCGCGAAGTGTTCATGCAGGAAGCGGAAAAGCGGGGCCTGGCTTCCAGCGATGACGTCAAGGTGCAAATGGAACTGGCACGCCAGACCATCCTGATCCGCGAGCTGTTTTCTGACTTCCAGAAGAAGAATCCGGTGACAGATGTCGAGC
The DNA here is from genome assembly GCF_054049435.1 of Polaromonas sp. P5_D5. Classification (NCBI taxonomy): domain Bacteria; kingdom Pseudomonadati; phylum Pseudomonadota; class Betaproteobacteria; order Burkholderiales; family Comamonadaceae; genus Polaromonas; species Polaromonas sp. P5_D5. Next base: position 1,200,149 of record NZ_JBFUMJ010000002.1, on the reverse strand, counting down.
TGAAGGCCGAATACGACAAATTTGCCGAAGCCAATGGCGGCAAGGAGTACAAGGCCCGCCACATCCTGGTCGAAAAGGAAGCCGAGGCCAAAGAGATCATTGCCAGCCTGAAAAAGGGCGGCAAGTTCGATGACATCGCCAAGAAGAAGTCCAAGGATCCCGGATCCGGTGCCAAGGGCGGCGACCTGGACTGGGCCAACCCCTCCAGTTACGTGCCTGAGTTCACCGAGGCGCTGGTCAAGCTCAATAAGGGCCAGACCACCGATACCCCGGTGAAAACCCAGTTCGGCTATCACGTCATTCGTGTAGACGACATCCGTACGGCCCAGCTCCCCTCTTTCGAGGAAGTGAAGCCGCAGATCGCCCAGCAAATGCAGCAGCAAAAGCTGGCGGCGTTCCAGGAAGAGCTGCGCAAAAAAGCCAAGGTGGAATAAGCCGCGGGGAAGCGGCCTTCGCAAACGCGGCCCATGTGGCCGCGTTTTTATTTCTGTGCTGGGCAATTGCGACCGGTGACCCCGCCTTAAAAGAGGCGTGTTTCCCGATTGACGGGAGCAGCCGGCACCGCTCCAATGGCTCACACTCTTCTGGAGGTCCCATGTCCAAGCGCATTGTTTTCCCTCAATCTTCCGCCGCACAGTCGAGCGCCGCATGAGCAACCCCGATTCTCCTTCCGCCCTGCCCGCACAGGTGCAAGAAGCACTGGACCAAGGCAACAAAGTAGAGGCGGTTAAGCGGCTGCGCAGTCTCACAGGTTTGGGCCTTCAGGAAGCCAAGGATGCGGTGGAAGCCTCGATGTGTGGCGAACCGCCTGCCGCGGGATTTGCGCCAAAGGCATTCGCCGCCGACGCACCTCTGCCCGCGCAGGTGCAGGAAGCGCTGGACCAGGGCAACAAGATAGAGGCGATACGGCGCTTGCGGGACCTGACTGGCTTGGGTCTCAAGGAGGCCAAGGATGCGGTAGATGCCGCGGGCGCCGGACCGCACGCGAGCGAGGGACCGTCCCCGGGTCAGGTGCGCAGCTCCAATGGCACATGGTGGTGGCTTGTTGCGCTGGCCATGCTGGCGCTGGCTGCTTTTGCGCTGCTGGGTTGCGTCTCTGCGCCGCCGGCTCCCGCGGCCGAATTAGCGCCTTCGGGCAAGCTCAAGGCAGCCATCAACTTCGGCAACCCCATCCTCGCGGTGAAAGATCCCGCCACCGGCGAGCCGCGGGGCGTCTCGGTGGATCTGTCGCGCGAATTGGGCAGGCGTCTCGGTGTACCGGTGGAACTCGTCACCTTCAATTCTGCTGGCAAGGTGGTCGAAGCGGTCAGGGATGCGCAGGTGGACATTGCTTTTGTAGCCATTGACCCGGTGCGCGGTGCCGACATGCTGCAGACGCCGCCCTACGTCATCATCGAAGGTGCTTACCTGGTGAAAAACGACTCCCCCATCCGGCGCAATGAAGAGGTGGACCAGGCGGCCAACCGCATTGTGGTCGGCAACGGCAGTGCCTATGACCTCTACCTGACCCGTGAGCTGAAGGCGGCGAAGCTGGTCAAGGCTCCCACCTCACCCGCCGTGACCGATGTGATGATCGCGCAAAACGTGGAAGTGGCGGCGGGAGTCAAGCAGCAACTGGAGGCCGACGCCAAACGCGTGTCGGGCGTGCGCTTGCTGCCGGGACGCTTTATGGTGATCAACCAGGCCATGGGCCTGCCTAAAGGGCGTGATGCCGGTGCGCGTTACCTGGGTGCGTTCGTCGAGGAGATGAAAGCTTCCGGCTTTGTGGCGGCAGCGCTGGCGCGCCATGGCATTGAAGGCGCTGCGGTGGCGCCGCCACACCGGTAAGTCACCAGCGCTCTTCTCTCTGCAAAAGCCAGGCGCGGCTCCAGCCAAGAAGCCCATAAAGGATGAGTCCAACACCAATGACAGGCAAGAGATAAGGCAGGTTGTGCCTGCGCGGCAAGCCGCGTGCAAGCTCCTGGAATTCCGCAAGCGACAGATTCAAGCCGCGTGCCAGAAAGAAAGACGCCGTCAGGCACAGCATGCCCACCGCGGTCAAAGCCAGGCCGTGACCGGCCTCAAGCAGGTTTCTGTCGCCCCAAAGCCAGTCCCACGCAAAAATGCCGCCACCAGCCAGCATTGCCACAGCCCACCAGGACAGGTTACCCAGCCAGGCGAGCAGCGCAACCAGCGCATAGGGAACGACGTAGGAGATGCGCCGTACCGCGTCAACACCCAAGGATCAACCCACCCACTTGCGCGCGTTGTGCCAGAGGCTCATCCACGGGCTGTGCTCGCTGCTATTGCCTGAAGTCCAGCTCTTCTGGATGTTGCGGAACACGCGCTCGGGGTGCGGCATCATGGCCGTGAAGCGGCCGTCAGCCGTGGTCACGGCGGTGAGGCCGCCGGCGCTGCCGTTGGGATTGGCCGGATAAGCTTCGGTCGGCTTGCCATCGTTGTCGGTAAAACGCATCGCGGCAATCGCTTTGGAGGCATCGCCCCGGAAGGCGAAATTGRCATAGCCCTCGCCATGCGCGACGGCGATCGGCAGGCGGCTGCCGGCCATGCCCTGCAGGAAGATGCTGGGGGACTCCAGCACCTCGACCATGCTCAGGCGTGCTTCAAAGCGCTCGCTGCGGTTGGTGGTAAAGCGCGGCCAGGCCTCGGCGCCCGGGATGATGTCGGCCAGCTCGGCAAACATCTGGCAGCCGTTGCACACGCCCAAACCAAAGGTGTCCTGGCGCGCAAAGAACGCCTTGAACTCGTCAGATAGCACCGGGTTGAAGGTCACGGAACGCGCCCAGCCGATGCCGGCGCCCAGGGTGTCGCCGTAGCTGAAACCGCCACAAGCCACGATGCCCTTGAAGTCGGCCAGTCTGGCGCGGCCGGTTTGAAGGTCGGTCATGTGCACATCGCAGGCTTCAAAGCCGGCTTCGGTGAAGACGTAAGCCATTTCCACATGCGAATTGACGCCCTGCTCGCGCAGCACCGCCACGCGTGGCCGCGCCGACAGGTTGAGCGCGGGCGCCGACAGCACTTTGACTGGATCAAACGTTAGTTGCACATGCAGGCCCGGATCGACGGGGTTGCCGGCGGCCGCGTGTTCAGTATTGGCACAGTCGGGGTTGTCGCGCTGCTGGCAGATCTTCCAGCTGACGGCATCCCAGACCTGATGCAGGTCTTGCAGTTTGGCCGAGAACACGGCCTTGGTGTCGCGCCAGACCTGGATCTCACCTTTGCCGACTTCGAGCGAGGCATGCTGTGGGCGGGTCTTGCCGATGAAATGGCTGAATTTGGAAAGGCCATGTTCGCGCAGGGTCTGCATGACCTCGTTGCGCGCGGACGTCGCCACCTGGATGACAGTGCCCAGCTCTTCGTTGAACAAAGCCTTGAGCGTGAGCTCTTCGCGGCGCGCACCGACCTGGCTTGCCCAGTTCTTGCTGTCGCCGGTGTCCATGCGGCTGTCGGAAATGCCGTCGCCTTCGACCAGCAGCATGTCGATGTTGAGCGACACGCCGACGTTGCCGGCAAAACCCATCTCGCAGACCGCGGCGAACAGGCCGCCGTCGCTGCGGTCGTGGTAAGCCATCAGCTTGCCCTCTTTGCGCAGCGCATTGATGGCGTTGACAAGGTTGACCAGGTCTTTCGGGTCGTCGAGATCGGGCACCTCGCCCTCTTCCTTGTCCAGCGTCTGCGCGAGGATGGAGCCGCCCATGCGATTCTGGCCTTTGCCCAGGTCGATCAGGATCAGGGTGCTGTCGGCTTCATCACGGTTCAGTTGCGGCGTGAGTGTGCCGCGCACATCGGGCAGCGTAGCGAATGCGCTGACGATCAGCGACACAGGCGAGGTCACCTTCTTGCTGTCAGCGCCGTCGCTCCACACGGTGCGCATGGACAAGGAATCCTTGCCAACGGGAATCGACACGCCCAGCGCCGGGCAAAGCTCCATGCCCACGGCTTTGACGGTTTCGTACAGCGCTGCGTCCTGGCCGGGTTCGCCGCATGCGGCCATCCAGTTGGCCGACAGCTTGACGCGCGGCAGCTCAATCGGTGCCGCCAGCAGGTTGGTAATGGCCTCGGCGACCGCCATGCGGCCGGAGGCGGCGGCGTTGACGGTGGCCAGCGGCGTGCGTTCGCCCATGCTCATGGCCTCGCCGGCAAAACCGCTGTAGTCGGCCAGCGTGACGGCGCAATCAGCCACCGGCACCTGCCAGGGGCCGACCATCTGGTCACGGTGCGTGAGGCCGCTCACGGTGCGGTCGCCGATGGTGATCAGGAAGCGCTTGGAGGCGACGGTCGGGTGGCTAAGCACCGCAATCGCGCTTTTCTGCAGGTCCACACCGGTCAGGTCTATAGGCTTGACGATGTGCTTGACGGATTTCACGTCACGGTGCATCTTGGGCGGCTTGCCCAAGAGGACATTCATGGGCATATCCACGGGAGGTGCGGCCTCCTTGTCTGACAGCACCAGTTGCTTCTCTTCGGTAGCCACACCGATCACAGCAAACGGGCAACGCTCGCGTTCGCAAAAAGCCTGGAACTGCGAAAGTGATTCGGGCGCAATCGCCATCACGTAACGCTCCTGGCTTTCATTGCTCCAGATTTCCTTGGGCGAAAGGCCGCTTTCTTCCAGTGGCACGGCACGCAAATCAAACTTCGCACCTCGCCCGGCGTCATTCACCAGCTCAGGAAAGGCATTGGACAAACCGCCGGCGCCCACGTCGTGGATCGCCAGGATGGGGTTGGCCCCGCCCAACTGGGCACACTGGTTGATGACTTCCTGGGCGCGGCGTTCGATTTCAGGGTTACCGCGCTGCACCGAGTCAAAGTCAAGCTGGGCCGCGTTGGCCCCCGAGGCCATGGAACTGGCCGCGCTGCCGCCCATGCCGATGCGCATGCCGGGGCCACCCAGCTGGATGAGCAGGGTGCCGGCCGGGAACAAAATCTTTTTGGTCAGTGCCGCGTCGATCGTGCCGACGCCGCCCGCAATCATGATGGGCTTGTGGTAGCCCCAGCGCTGGCCGCCTACGGTTTGCTCGTATTCGCGGAAGTAGCCGTTGAGGTTGGGCCGGCCGAACTCGTTGTTGAAGGCCGCGCCGCCCAGCGGACCTTCCGTCATGATCTGCAGCGGGCTGGCGATGTGCTCGGGCTTGCCATAGGACGTGGCGGCGTCGTCAAACAGCCTGGACACGGTGAAACCTGTCAGGCCCGCCTTTGGCTTGGAGCCGCGGCCGGTCGCGCCTTCGTCGCGAATCTCGCCGCCCGCGCCGGTAGAAGCGCCCGGAAACGGTGAGATGGCCGTGGGATGGTTGTGCGTCTCGACTTTCATCAGCACATGCATCAACACGTCATCCGTGGCGCTATAAGTTTGATAGCTGCTCGCGCTTTCTCCTGTTGGGCTAGAGGCCAATTTGGCATTATTTTTGGCATAAAACCGCTGGGTTTTATAACCTTCCATGACCGAGGCGTTGTCCGAATAAGCCACTACGGTGTGCTGGGGATGCAGTTTTTCGGTGTTGCGGATCATGCCGAACAGGCTTTTCTCCTGCGCAACGCCGTCAATCGTGAAGTCGGCGTTGAAGATCTTGTGGCGGCAGTGCTCGCTGTTGGCCTGGGCGAACATCATGAGCTCAACGTCGGTCGGGTTGCGTTTGAGCTGGGTGAAGGCGTTGACCAGGTAGTCGATTTCATCGGCTGCCAGCGCCAGGCCAAATTCGGCATTGGCGGCTTCCAGGGCCGCTTTGCCACCGGCCAGCACGTCGATGGTCTGTAGCGGTGCGCCTTGCAATTCGGTGAAGAGGCCGGCAGCCTGCGCGCGATCCAACATCACGCTTTCAGTCATGCGGTCGTGCAGCAGGCCGGCGACCTGCTCGCGCTGGGCATCCGTCAGGGCCGTTTTGCTGAAAAAGCCGCTTTTCAAGGTAATGCGGTACTCGGTGATGCGCTCGATGCGCTTGACGGCCAGGCCGCAGTTGTGGGCGATGTCCGTGGCCTTTGACGCCCAGGGGGAGACGGTGCCAAAGCGCGGCGAAACAATAAAGGTCAGTGCATCATCGGTTTTGCCGGCGCCTGCAGTGCAAGGATCACCATAGGTAAGCAATGCTGAGAGCTGGCCCTTGACGATGTCTGAAGGCGGTGCCTCCGTGGCAACCAGATGCACAAACCGGGCGCTGATGCCCACGATCTTGTCGTGGATGGCTTGCAGGCGGGGAAGGAGTTGCTGGACGCGGAAATCGCTGAGGGCGCTGATCCCGTGGGGTTCGCCCTCAAAAGTCGTCAGGTGCAGGGTCACGGTAGCGGTGGCCTTGTAATGGGAGGTGGGCAGCGCATGGCTGTTGGGTTTAACGGGCTAGCGTTAACCCGTAATTTTATCAGCGACTGAAGGCCTTCCCCGGTTTGCTGCCGGTGCGCCCGGGCACTTTTGCGATCCGTTCGGGCCACATTCGGGCCAAAGCCAAAGCCCCTTGGTCCCATGCTGAAAATGCATGTGCCCGGGAGCGGTGGGATAATCGGGGCCATGAGTATTACTTACAAAGATGCCGCAGGAATTGAAGGCATGCGCCTGGCGGGAAGGCTTGCTTCCGAGGTGCTGGACTACCTCACCCCTTTCGTGAAACCGGGTGTCACCACCAATGAAATAGACCGGCTGGCCCATGACTACATGACCCAGGTTCAAGGCACCATTCCGGCCACGCTGGGCTATGGCCCTCCCGGTTATGTGCCTTATCCCAAGTCGCTGTGCACTTCCATCAACCACCAGGTCTGCCATGGCATTCCCAACGACAAACCGTTGAAAAAAGGCGACATTGTCAATATTGACGTGACCGTCATCACCAAGGACGGCTGGCACGGCGACAACAGCCGCATGTACCTGGTTGGCGAAGCTTCCATTGCGGCCAAGCGGCTCTGCCATGTGACCTATGAAGCCATGTGGCAGGGCATCATGCGCGTCAAGCCCGGGGTCAGGCTGGGCGATATCGGCTTTGCGATCCAGACTTTTGCCGAAAAACAGGGGTTTTCCGTGGTTCGCGAGTTTTGCGGTCATGGAATTGGCCAAAAATTCCACGAAGAACCGCAAGTGCTGCACTACGGCCGCCCCGGCACGCTCGAAGAGCTCACACCGGGCATGACCTTCACCATCGAACCCATGATCAATGCCGGCAAGCGCGATATCAAGGACGGCCCCGAGAAAGACGGCTGGAGCATCGTGACGCGCGACCACTCCTTGTCCGCCCAGTGGGAACACACCATTTTGGTGACCGAAACCGGCTATGAGGTACTGACCCTGTCCGCCGGCAGCCCGCCGATCCCGGCGTTTGTCCCGCAAAGCAGCCCTGCCCAAGCCGCTGTCAGTGCCTGAGCCAGGCGCACAGTGGCGCCCCGCGCACTTTCTGACCCTGCGAGCTCCGCGATGATCGAGCTGGCCCCGGTCCGCGAGCAATACAAAGCGGGGAAAGCCGCCCTCCTCGCCACGCTGGCCGCCAGCGGTGCCTCGTCCCGCGGCATCCACAGCCTGCTGCAAAAATTCGCCCGCCATGCCGACGCGACCCTGCAGCTGCTCTGGCAGCGGGCCGGCTTTCCGGTTTCCGCCTGCCTGGTGGCCGCAGGAGGCTTTGGCCGTGGCGAGCTGTTTCCCCATTCGGATGTAGACGTGCTGCTGCTGTTGCCGGACAGCGCCAACATCGATGGCGACCCGGCCCTCAAGGCCAAGGTAGAGAGTTTCATCGGCGCCTGCTGGGATGTAGGCCTGGAAATTGGCTCCAGCGTGCGGACGATTTCCGGTTGTGTCGAAGAAGCGGCCAAGGACGTCACGGTACAAACTTCGCTGCTTGAAGCCCGCCTGGTCGCCGGGTCCAAAAAGAATTTTCTGCAGCTGCAAAACCGGCTGGCCGTCGTGCTGGATCCGCAGGCCTTTTACGTGGCCAAGACGCTGGAGCTGCGGCAGCGCCACAACAAATTCGAAAATACGCCCTACTCGCTCGAGCCCAACTGCAAGGAATCCCCGGGTGGACTGCGCGACCTGCAGGTGATTTTGTGGGTGGCGCGCGCCGCCGGCCTGGGCAAATCCTGGGACGACCTGGCCCGCAACGGCCTGGCTACGCCTTTCGAGGTGCGGCAGATCAAGGCCAACGAAGCGCTGCTGAGCCTGATACGCGCCCGCCTGCACCTGATCGCCGGGCGGCGCGAAGACCGGCTGGTGTTTGACCTGCAAACCGCTGTGGCCGAGTCCTTTGGCTATTCTGCGGAGGCCGACGACGGCAGCAAAGTGCCGCGCCGCGCCAGCGAGGCCGTGATGAAACGCTACTACTGGGCGGCCAAAGCGGTCACCCAGCTCAACCAGATCCTGCTGCTCAATATCGAAGAGCGGCTCAACCCCAACACCTACCCGCTGCGGCCTATCAACGAACGGTTTTTCGACAAGGCCGGCATGCTGGAGGTGGTCAGCGACGACCTGTATGCGCGTGAACCGCACGCCATTCTGGAAACCTTTTTGGTATTCGAGACAACCGTGGGCATCAAGGGCCTGTCGGCGCGCACGCTGCGCGCTCTCTACAACGCCCGCGGACTGATGAACAGCAAGTTTCGCAGCGATCCGGTCAACCGCGACACCTTCCGGCGCATCCTTCAGCAGCCCGAGGGCATCACGCATGCCATGCGGCTGATGAACCAGACCTCGGTGCTGGGCCGCTACCTCTGGATCTTCCGCAAGATCGTCGGGCAGATGCAGCACGACCTGTTCCACGTCTATACGGTGGACCAGCACATCCTGATGGTTCTGCGCAACGTGCGGCGTTTCTTCATGGCCGAGCACTCGCACGAATACCCGATGTGCTCGCAGCTCGCGGCCGGCTGGGACAAGCCCTGGATTCTTTACATCGCTGCGCTGTTCCACGACATCGCCAAGGGCCGCGGCGGCGACCACTCCGAGCTGGGTTGCAAGGACGTGCGCGTTTTTTGCCGCCAGCATGGTATTGGCGCCGAAGACTCCAAACTCATCGAATTCCTGGTGGGCGAACATCTGAGCATGAGCCGCATCGCCCAGAAGGAAGACCTGAGCAACCCCGAAGTAATTGCCGCGTTTGCCAAACGCGTGGGCAACGAGCGCTATCTGACAGCGCTCTACCTGCTGACGGTGGCCGACATCCGCGGCACCAGCCCCAAGGTCTGGAACGCCTGGAAAGGCAAGCTGCTGGAAGACCTGTACCGCTACACGCTGCGCGTGCTGGGTGGCCGCGCACCCGACGCGGATGCCGAAGTGGAGGCCCGCAAGCGCGAAGCCCTGACCACGCTGGCCCTGCACGCTGAACCTTTCGAGGCGCACAAGGCACTGTGGGATACGCTGGATGTCAGCTATTTCATGCGCCATGAGGCCTCCGACATTGCCTGGCATGCACGCCAGCTGTCACGGCATGTGGGCAAGGCCAAGGCGATTGTTCGCGCGCGCCGCTCGTCGGCGGGTGAAGGCATGCAGGTGCTGGTTTACACGCCCGACGCGCCCGATCTGTTTGCGCGCATCTGCGGCTACTTTGACGAAGCCGGCTTCAGCATCCTGGACGCCAAGATCCACACGGCGAAAAACGGTTATGCGCTGGACACCTTCCAGGTGGTCAGCCCCACACTGGCCGACCACTACCGCGAACTGGCGGCCATGGTGGAGGCCGAACTGGATCGCACCATCGAGAACCCCGGGCCTCTGCCGCCTCCGAGTAAAGGCCGTGTGTCACGCCGGGTCAAGAGTTTCCCGATCGCTCCGCGCGTGGACCTGCGACCCGATGAAAAAGCCCAGCGCTGGCTGCTCAGCGTATCGGCCAGCGACCGGGTCGGGCTGCTCTACCGCATCGCACGGGTGCTGGCCCGTCACCGCATCAACCTGCAGCTCGCCAAGGTCAGCACCCTGGGCGAGCGCGTGGAAGATACATTTTTGATCGATGGACCGGAGCTGCAGCACAACAAGGCACAGATCGCGATCGAGACGGAGCTCCTGGAAGCGCTCAATACCTGAAGCTTCAGGCGACTGGTTTCCGCAGGTATTGCAACAGACGCCCCTTGTAGCTGCCGCCGGCCGGCAATTCGGTCACGCGCGTCTCAGTGCGCGAATAGCCCAGTGCATCCATTTTGCGATTGAAGCTGGTCCGGTTGCCGCGGTCCGGATCGACAATCAGCACTTCGGTGTGCGGCAGCGCATGCAGCTCGATGAACTGCGACAACACCTCCGGCTGGCCACGGTCATACAGCACATCGCTGCCGATGATCAGGTCAAAGCGTTCCAGCAGCGGATTGGCGCGCGACCAGTTGCCCGTCTGATATTTCATTGCAGGCAAGTGGTTGAGTTTGAGGTTTTCCAGCAGAAATTGCGCCGCCAGCGGATGACAGTCGCTCGCCGTGATGTCGCCACCGCGGCGATGCACAACAAGGCTGGCTAGCGCCAGGCCGCAACCGAGCTCCAGAATGCGCTTGCCTTCCAGTTCAAAGGTCAGCATGGCATGGGCCAGCACACGGCCCGAGGGCCAGAGCAAACCGAATATAGGCCAAGCCGACGAGGAAATGCCTTCGCGTTCAGCCTCGCCGAGGGGATCATGGAATTGCTGGCGGTCCAGCAAGGAACGCAGTTGCAGGTCGTCGCCGCTGCCGCTCACGGTTTCAAATTTCAGCTGGTAGGGAGGTGGCGAAGCAGCTCCGGTGATGGAAACTGCTCCCGAGACGGGAGCGTGCGACATCCGGAAGCTTTCCTTGCGTACAACACGCTCTGGCGGGGCGAAATAGCCCTCGATCAGCCTCAGTGTACCCTTCGACGTTCCCGCGGTCAGTCGTCGTCCGACGCGTCCAGTCCGGGGAAAAGCACCTCGGTAAAGCCAAACTGGCTGAAGTCGCGGATGCGCATGGGATAAAGCTTGCCAATCAGGTGATCACACTCATGCTGCACTACTCGCGCGTGAAAACCGTCTACCGAACGCTCAATCGCATCACCGTACTGGTCAAAGCCGCTGTAACGAATTCGCGAAAGGCGCGGGACCAGGCCGCGCAAACCGGGTACGGAAAGGCAGCCTTCCCAGCCGCCCTCTTCTTCAGGCCCCAGGGGCGTGATCAAGGGGTTCAGCAAGACGGTGCGGGGCACTACCGGTGCATCGGGATAGCGTGGGTTGACCGTGTCAGTCCCAAAAATGACCAACTGCAGGTCGACCCCAATCTGTGGGGCTGCCAGGCCGGCACCGTTGACAGCGCGCATGGTATCGAACATGTCAGCAATGAGCAGGTGCAGCTCGTCGGTGTCGAAGGCGGTCACGGGCTGAGCCACGCGCAGCAGCCGCGGGTCGCCCATTTTGAGGATTTCGCGAATGGTCATGCGCCAATTATCGTGGCGCAGGGCCTTATCGGGGAAGTTTTAGCGCCAATGCCGATAGCCCCAACCCCGGTAATAGCCGGGCGCGGGAACCACCACCACGGGGGCCGGCTCCACGTAGACAGGGCGGGCCGGGTAAACAGCCACCGGACGTGGGGCAATCGGCGCCACCACGCAGCCAGACAGCAAAACAGCCAGACCGGCGGCCCCTGCCAGGGCAGAGAAACGTTTGTAATTCATGAAAAGCTCCTGTGTGTAGAGATCTTTTCAACGTCTGGCGTAGCCGCCTGGCGTGACGTCCGGCGTGCAAACCCCGGTAACGCCATGTAAGGCGCGTCGGTGATGCACTACTCCGTGGTGCTGGCGCTCCAGTAAGCCTGGCTGACCGCAGGCAACTCACCGAGCTGCCGGACAAGGCGGTCCATCGCGGGGCCGTCCACCGCAATGGCGACCAGCGTCGCCTGGATTTTCACGCTTTCCTCGCCGAAGGCGGACACTTTGAGGTCGTTGGTCGGATAGTGCAGCTCCTCCAGCGATTTCTCCAGGGCACCCAGCACCTCTTTTTGATGCCCCCCGCTCGTGACCACATAGACTGAGTTGGTTACCTCGGCCGACTGCACGTCCAGTGGCAAGCGGTTGATCTGGTTGACGATGGGCCTCAGCAAGGTATTGGCCGCCAGCACGAACAGCGTGGCAATGCCTGCCTGCACCACCAGGTCAGCGCCCGCGCAGGCGCCCACAGCACCCGAGCACCACAAGGTGGCGGCCGTGTTGAGCCCGCGCACATTGCCTTCCTCGCGCATGATCACGCCGGCACCCAGAAAGCCGATGCCCGAAACCACATAGGCCACCACATGCACTGCGCCCTGCGCGCCGGTCAGCCGATTCGCCATGTCGACAAAAATCGCGGCGCCTACGGCCACCAATACGTTGGTGCGAAGTCCTGCGGTGCGTTGCCGGTACTGGCGCTCAAAACCGATCAAGGCGCCAAAGACGAACGCCGAAGACAGGCTCAGGAGCGAGTCCAGGAGGTCCGCAGAGTTGAGGTTTTCGAATGCCTGCATGGGTGTGTTGCCTCCCGTGAGCCTGAAACTATCCGGGTGGGCCAGCCAGCAGGGCCAGCAAGGCCGCTTCGTCGATGACCGGAACACCCAGTGTTTGGGCCTTGACCAGCTTGCTGCCAGCCTCTTCGCCGGCCACCACGTAGTCGGTTTTTTTACTGACAGAGCCAGCCACCTTGCCGCCTGCGGCCTCCACCCTGTCCTTGGCCTCGTCGCGGCTCAAGGTGGGTAATGTGCCGGTGATGACAAAAGTCTTGCCCGACAACGGCTGGGGCGCCCGGGCAGCTGGTTCGCCCTCCTCCCAGGCCACGCCACAGGCGCGCAGTTGCTCGACCACTTCGCGGTTGTGCGCCTGCTCAAAGAAGGTGCGAATACTCTGCGCCACGATCGGCCCCACATCGCTGACTTCCAGCAGTTGCTCTTCGGTGGCATCCATGATGGCGTCCAGCTTGCCGAAATGGCGCGCCAGCTCCTTGGCCGTCGCCTCGCCGACGTGCCGTATGCCCAGGCCGAACAAAAAGCGAGGCAAAGTTGTCTGCTTGGACTTTTCAAGCGCTTCCAGCAAGTTGTTGGCAGACTTCTCCGCCATGCGGTCCAGGCTGGCGAGCGCCGTCAGGCCCAGTTTGTAGAGATCGGGCAAGGTACGGATCACGTTGGCATCAACCAGCTGCTCGACCAGCTTGTCGCCCAGGCCTTCGACTTCGACGGCGCGCCGGTGTGCGTAATGCAGGATGGCTTCCTTGCGCTGGGCACCGCAGAAAAGTCCGCCGGTGCAGCGGTAATCGGCTTCACCTTCTTCTCGCACGGCGTCGGAGCCGCAAACCGGGCATTTGTGCGGCATGGTGAATTGCGGCGCATCCTGCACCCGCTTGTCGAGCAGCACGCTGACGACTTCGGGTATCACGTCACCCGCGCGGCGCACGATCACGGTATCGCCCACGCGCACGTCCTTGCGGCGCGCTTCATCTTCGTTGTGCAGCGTGGCGTTGGTCACGGTGACACCGCCCACAAATACCGGTGCCAGCTTGGCAACCGGCGTCAGCTTGCCTGTGCGGCCCACCTGCACCTCAATGGCCAGCACGGTGGTGAGCTGCTCCTGCGCCGGGTATTTGTGCGCCACGGCCCAGCGCGGCTCGCGCGTGACAAAGCCCATTTTTTTCTGCAGCGCCAGGCTGTTGACCTTGTAGACCACACCGTCAATGTCGTAAGGCAGGCTGTCGCGCTGCTTGCCCATGGTCTGGTGGAATGCTATTAATTCAGGAGCGCCTTGCGCAAGCTGCGTTTGGGCTGCGACCGGAAAATCCCATGATTTGAGTGTTAGCAGGAGCTGAAAATGGGTTTCGAACGCCGGACCGCCCTCTTCCGGCGGAGAGATATCCCCCAAACCGTAAGCAAAAAAACTCAAGCGCCGCCGCGCGGCCAACGCTGGATCCAGCTGGCGCACGCCGCCAGCTGCGGCGTTGCGCGGATTGACGAAGGTTTTTTCACCCTTGGCGCCTTGCGCGATCTTCTCGCGCTGCTTCTCGTTGAGCGCTTCGAAGTCGGCGCGGCGCATGTAAACCTCGCCGCGCACTTCCATGACCGGCGGGGCGTCGGCAGGCAAACGAAGCGGGATCTGGTTGATGGTCCGGATGTTCTGCGTCACGTCTTCACCAACTTCACCGTCACCGCGCGTGGCGGCCTGCACCAGCACACCGTTTTCATAACGCAGGCTCATGGCCAGGCCGTCGAACTTGAGTTCGGCGACATATTCGACAGGCGGGTCGGATTCCGCCAGGCCCAATTCCTTGCGCACGCGGGTGTCGAAATTCTGGGCGCCTGTGGCTTCCGTGTCGGTTTCGGTGCGAATGCTGAGCATGGGCACCTTGTGGCGCACGCTGGCAAACTGATCCAGCGGCTTGCCGCCTACCCGCAGGGTCGGTGAATCGGGTGTCAGCAGTTCCGGATGAGCCGCCTCAATCGCCTGCAACTCCTTGAACAGCTTGTCGTACTCGCTGTCAGGAATCGTGGGCTCATCAAGCACGTAATAGCGATGTGCATGGGCATGCAACTCGGCGCGCAAGGCGGCAGCACGCCCCGCAACAGAAGCCGGTTGCGGCGAGGGTTCGGGCTGCGCAAACAGGTCTTTGGTGGCCATGAAAAAGATCGGAAACGGGCGAAAAGCCCGGGAAAATCAAGAGAAAAGCCGGCGCCCTAGCACCGAGCCCGCCGACAGATCGCGGCTGTCCAGCGTGTCATAAAGCTGTTCCAGGTCGGCGTGGATGACTTCCATTGCCTCGGGCCGGATCAGATTGCCGTTGTCGTCGATGATCACACCGTCCATGTTGGCAGCCAGGGACAGCGCGGCTTCGCACATGCGAGCAAAGGGCTGCTCGGAGCGGGAAACCTGTGGAACGTCGAGCGACAGCGTCAGTTCACGCAGCGCCGTCTGCTCCGGGTCTTCTGCCATGGCGGCCTGTGTGTCGAAGGCCAGCCCCAGGATGGGGGCCTGCCCCTGCTGGCTCGCCGGCAACACCATGCGCCCGGGAATGGAACCGGGAACGAAGCCCAGCCGGGCCGCGCTTTGATGGACATAACCCGGGCTCCAGGCGGTGTTGACGGCGCGCAGGGTAAAGCTCAGCTGTGCGTCATGGCCGCTGGCAAACTGGTCGAGTTCGCGGGCGCGCGCCACTTCGTCCAGCATTTCCGGAAACTCCGGCTCGCCGCCTACCGCATCGGCAAACGCCTGCGCCTTCATCACGAATTCAGAGTATTCAATCTGGTTGAGCGCACCGGTGCGGTTGGCCAGCTGCACGCCGCACTGAAAGGCGCTGTAACGATGCCCTGCTGTGGGAAATTCCCATTCGCCGGTAATGATGCTCAGGCCTTCAACGCCGAAAGGCTTGCTGCCGGCCCGGCGCGTGCTGGGCATGGCGGCAAGCGCGGCTTCGCCCGACACCATGCCCTCAATCACCACGGGCGCAACGGCATCAATCAGCACGTCAAGACCTGGCTTTCTGTCGGATGCATTCATCGTGGCGAGCGAGGCCAGCGATGCCAGGCCAGAATCCACGTCAAAGCTGGGTTCCAGCCGTTCAGCAGCGGCACCTTCGCCACTTTGTGCGGGTGCAAGCTCTTGCTCGGGTGCGGGGGCTTCCGGTGTGGCCTGCTTGGGCAGGTTCCTGCGCGACGACCAGGCGCTGTGTGCCACCACACCGGCCAGCACCAGCCCGCCCACCACCGCCAGACTGATCTGCAAAGTGCTCATTGAGCCCCCACGCTTGTCACTGCGTGTACTGCGCTGCCCCCCGGGGGGGCCGCTGCGCCTGCGGCCCGGCAAAGCCGGTTCCGCGGCCCCTGCTGGCATAAAACCCCGGTGTTCATGCTGCCTCAGCGAAACCGATGGCAGCTTCCATGTCCACCGCCACGATGCGTGAAACGCCCTGCTCCTGCATGGTCACGCCAATCAACTGCTCGGCCATTTCCATGGCGATCTTGTTGTGGCTGATGAAGAGGAATTGCGTTTCCTTGCTCATGGAGCGCACCAGCTTGGCGTAGCGCTCGGTGTTGGCGTCGTCCAGCGGCGCGTCGACCTCATCGAGCAAACAGAAAGGCGCGGGGTTGAGCTGGAAGATCGCAAACACCAGGGCGATGGCTGTGAGCGCCTTTTCTCCGCCTGACAGCAGGTGAATGGTCTGGTTCTTTTTGCCGGGCGGCTGGGCGATCACCTGTACCCCGGCATCGAGGATTTCCTCGCCTGTCATCATGAGCTTGGCGTTGCCGCCGCCAAAGAGTTCGGGGAACATGCGGCCAAAATGGCCGTTCACCGTCTCGAAGGTGCTCGAGAGCAGGTCGCGCGTTTCGATGTCGATCTTCTTGATCGCATCTTCCAGCGTGGTCATGGCTTCATTCAGGTCGGCGGACTGCGCATCCAGGAATTGTTTGCGTTCGCGCGCGGTGCTCAGCTCGTCCAGCGCGGCCAGGTTGACGGCGCCCAGCGACTGGATTTCGCGATTGATGCGGTCAATTTCGCCTTGCAGGCCGGTCAGTCGCACATTGCCGGACTGGATGGATTGCTCCACCGCAGCCAGGTCGGCCTGCGCGTCGGCCAGCAACTGCGCGTATTGCTCAAAGCCCAGGCGCGCGGCCTGCTCTTTCAGCTGGAACTCGGTGATGCGCTGGCGCAGCGGGTCAAGCTCGCGCTCGAGCTGCAGGCGCCGCTCATCGCTGGCGCGCAGCTTGCTGGTCAGGTCGTCGTACTGGCTGCGCTTGGCGCCCAGGTCGGCTTCACGCTCAAGCTTCACGCTCAGTGCGCTTTGCAGGCCGGCCTGCGCGGCGGCGTCTGTCAGGCGCGTGAGCTCTTCGCGGGCTTGCGCTTCCTCGCTCGCGATGGAGCTGGCCTGCTGAGCGGCAATGTCAATGGAGCGGGTCAGTTCTTCGCGGCGGGACGCCAGGCTGCGCAATGCAAACGTGGCTTCCTGCGCCTGGCGTTCCAGCGTGCGCTGCTGCTCACGTGATTCGCCCAGCTTGCGCTCGGTTTCGATCACGCGGTCGTCCAGCTGCGCATGGCGTTCCTGGCTGTCGGCCAGTTGCATGTCCAGCTCTTCAAAGCGGCCTTCGGCGGTAACCTTGCGCTCCTGCAGTTCGCCGAGCTGCGCTTCGATTTCGGCCATGTCGGCCTGGATCTGTTCGCTGCGGGCGCGGGTTTGCTCGGCTAGTTGCGTCAGGCGCAGCACTTCGACCTGCAGCTCATGGGTACGGCTCTGGCCTTCGGCGGTTTCGCGGCGTGCCGTGGCCAGGCGCTGGGCGGCGTCGGCGTAGGCGGCTTCGGCCCGTATCAGCGCGGAGCGGGCTTCTTCGCTGATCAGCGCCTGCGCCTTGAGTTGCTTGTCGAGGTTTTCGATCTCCTGGGCACGGGCCAACAAGCCGGCCTGTTCGGAATCCTGGGCGTAAAAACTCACGCTGTGGTGCGTGACGGCATGGCCGCTTTGCACATAAATCACTTCGCCGGCCTGCAGCTTGTCGCGCGCGGCCAGGGCGTCGTCCAGGCCTTGGGCCGTATAGCAGCCCTGCAGCCAGTCACCCAGCAATGCCGACTGGCCGGCATCATTGAGGCGCAGCAGTTCGGTCAGTGGTTTGAGGTTGATCGCAGCGTTGGTGCGTGCGGGCGCGGCGGCGCTGGGCGGCGAATAAAACGAGAGCTTGGCCGGCGGCGTGTCGCGGCCATCGGTGCCGGCAAAACCGCGCACCATGTCGAGCCGGCTGACTTCGAGTGCGCCCAGGCGCTCACGCAGTGCAGCTTCAAGCGCGTTTTCCCAGCCTTGTTCGATGTGGATGCGGCTCCACAGGCCTTGCAGGCCATCGAGGCCGTGCTTGGCCAGCCAGGGCTTGAGCTTGCCGTCAGTCTTGACCTTTTCTTGCAAGGCCTTGAGCGCTTCCATGCGTGCCGACAGGTCGGCCCGCTTGGCGGATTCGGTGTTGACGGTGTGCTGCAGCGTGCGGCGTTCTTCGTCGAGCTGCGGCACGCTATCGGTCAGCTCGTGCAGGCGGGCCTCGGCTTCAGCTTGGGCTTCTTGCGCGGCGGTGAACTGTGTGTTCAGGTTGGCCAGGCGCGCTTCGTCGGGTGCGTTCAGCGCGTTGCGGTCTGCCGTGAGCTTTTCCAGCCGCAACCCCAGGCTGCGCGACTGCTCTTCGATGTTGCGCTGGTCGGCGGCCAACACCTGGATTTGCTGCTGCACCTGGCCGACGCTGGCGCGCTGCTCATTGGCCTTGGCTTGTGCCTGACGCAGGGCGTCTTCCAGGGCGGGCAACTGCGTCTGGTGCTCTTCGGTCTGCGCGGCCAGCAGCTCGGCTTTTTCTTCGGCCTCAATGGCTTGTGCGGCGAGGTTTTCCGTCTCGACGGCGGCGTCTTCCTTGCGTGTCGCCCACTGGGCGGTTTGTTCCTTGAGCTGAGCCAGGCGCTGCTCGACGCGCTGGCGGCCATCGACCACGAAGCGGATTTCGGCCTCCAGGCGGCCAACTTCGGCACTGGCCTCATACAGCTTGCCCTGGGCCTGGTTGACCTGGTCGCCGGCGGAGTAATGCGCCTGGCGAATGGTTTCGAGGTCGGCCTCGATGTGGCGCAGGTCGGCCACACGGCTTTCCAGGTCGTTCACGGCCTTTTCGGCGTCGGCCTTGACCTTGGACTGGTCGGCTTCGCTTTCGGCGCGTTTGAGGAACCACAGCTGGTGCTGCTTCAGGCTCGCATCGGCATTCAGCGCGTTGTAACGCATGGCCACCTCGGCCTGCTTTTCAAGCCGGTCCAGATTGGCGTTCAGCTCGCGCAGGATGTCTTCGACGCGGGTCAGGTTTTCGCGGGTGTCCGACAGGCGGTTTGCGGTCTCGCGGCGGCGCTCTTTGTACTTGGAGACACCGGCGGCTTCTTCGAGGAAAAGACGCAGCTCTTCGGGTTTGGACTCGATGATTCGGCTGATGGTGCCCTGGCCGATGATGGCGTAGGCGCGCGGGCCCAGGCCGGTGCCCAGAAACACGTCCTGCACGTCGCGGCGGCGCACCGGCTGGTTGTTGATGTAGTAGCTGGAGGTGCCGTCGCGCGTCAGCACGCGCTTGACGGCGATCTCGACAAACTGGCCCCACTGGCCGCCGGCGCGGTGGTCGGCGTTGTCAAACACCAGTTCCACACTGGAGCGGCTGGCGGGCTTGCGTGTGGTGGTGCCGTTGAAGATGACGTCCTGCATGGACTCGCCGCGCAGCTCGGAGGCCTTGCTTTCGCCCAGCACCCAGCGCACTGCGTCCATGATGTTGGACTTGCCGCAACCGTTAGGGCCCACCACGCCGACCAGTTGGCCCGGCAGTACGAAATTGGTGGGCTCTGCGAATGATTTGAAACCAGATAGCTTGATCGAATTGAGACGCACGGCTGTCCCTGTTTTTTTGAGCCTGAGGTAGGGAATTACAGCCCTAACTCGTTGATTTTTATGGCGTTTTACGGAAAAACGCTGACACACGCCGTGTACCACTTTCAGTAGCGCACGGTCCGCCATGTTACCCGAGCGGGACGCAGATTTTGCCGGGAAAAAGGCCCTTGACGGGCCCGGCGTGAAACACTTTGCTTCGCACGGCGGCGGTCTGTCAGGGTGATGCCAGGCCCTTCGCTGCCTGAAAATGGCTGGCTAACGGAGAAATTTAGATCAAATTGGCCTGAAGCCCAATAAGGACCAGCGCGATCAGCTATTAGTTTGATAGCAATCAGACCAGGACGTGACAGGCCGCAACCCAAACCGGCGGCGGGTCAGCAAGGCAAGGCTGGATAATCAGGGCATGAATCCCCTGCTTTCACGCCTCCAGCCCTATCCGTTTGAACGGCTGCGCCAGTTGCACGCCGATGTCACCCCCAATCCGGCCTATAAACCCATCAGCCTTGGCATAGGCGAACCGCGCCATGCCACGCCCCAGCTCATCAAGGATGCGCTGACAGCCAGCCTGGGCGGCCTGGCCAGTTACCCCGGTACGCTGGGGGAGCCGAAGCTGCGCCAGGCCATGACCGACTGGCTGGCCCGCCGCTATGGCCTGAAACTGGACCCGGCCACACAAGTCCTGCCGGTCAACGGCTCGCGCGAGGCGCTGTTTTCACTGGCGCAAACCGTGCTGGACGCCAGCAAACCGGGTGCCACCGTGGTCTGCCCGAATCCGTTCTATCAAATTTATGAAGGCGCAGCCCTGCTGGCGGGCGCCCAGACCTGGTTTGCGCCCAGCGACCCGGCGCGCAACTTCGGCATCGACTGGGCGGCCGTGCCGACTGAGGTATGGGCCAAAACCCAGTTGGTGTTCGTCTGTTCGCCCGGCAACCCCACCGGTTCGGTGATGTCGCTGCCTGAATGGAAGCTGCTGTTTGGGCTCAGTGATCGCTACGGCTTTGTCATCGCCTCCGACGAGTGCTACAGCGAGATCTATTTCCGCGAGGGTGACGATGGAGGAGCGCCGCTGGGCGGCCTGCAGGCGGCTTCCCAGCTGGGCCGGCATGACTTCAAAAACCTGATTTCCCTTACCAGCCTCTCCAAACGCAGCAACGTGCCGGGCCTGCGCAGCGGCTTTGTGGCGGGCGATGCGGCGCTGATCAAGCCGTTTTTGCTCTACCGTACCTACCACGGCAGCGCCATGAGTCCCATCGTGCAGGCGGCCAGCATCGCCGCATGGAACGACGAGCAGCACGTGGTGGACAACCGCGCCATGTACCGCGAAAAATTCACCAAAGTCACGCCCCTGCTGTCGGCGGTGATGGACGTCGCCCTGCCCGATGCAGGCTTTTACCTGTGGGCCGGAATCCCCGAGGCATTCAGGGGTTCGGACACCGCGTTTTCGCGCGAGCTGCTCGCTCTTTACAATGTCGTGGTGTTGCCGGGCAGTTACCTGGCACGCGATGCGCAGGGCTACAACCCCGGCGCCGGCAGAATCCGCATGGCGCTGGTGGCAGAAACGGCCGAATGCGTGGAGGCCGCAGAGCGCATCGTCCAGTTCATCCAATCCAAAGTTCACTGAAAAACCATTCTCATGACTCAAGCCAACCTGCAAGCGCTCCAGCAAACCATTGACGCCGCCTGGGAAGACCGCGCCAACCTGTCGCCCAAGTCGGCGCCCAAGGACATCCTGGAGGCAGTGGAGCAAACGATTTCCCAGCTGAACAATGGCTCGCTGCGCGTGGCCACCCGCGAAAGCGTGGGCGTATGGACGACGCACCAGTGGATCAAGAAAGCCGTGCTGCTGAGCTTTCGCCTGAAAGACAACGAACTGATGCGCGCCGGTGACCTCGGCTTTTTCGACAAGGTCAAAACCAAATTTGCGCACCTGAGCGAAGCCGAAATGCGCGAAACCGGTGTGCGCGTGGTGCCCCCCGCCGTGGCCCGCCGCGGCAGCTTCATCGCCAAGGGCGCGATCCTGATGCCCAGCTACGTCAACATCGGCGCATGGGTTGGCGAAGGCACCATGGTCGACACCTGGGCCACCGTGGGCAGCTGCGCACAGGTCGGCAACAACGTGCACCTTTCCGGCGGCGTCGGTCTGGGCGGCGTGCTGGAGCCTTTGCAGGCCAACCCCACCATCATTGAAGACAACTGCTTTATCGGCGCACGCTCTGAAGTGGTCGAAGGCGTGATCGTCGAAGAAAATTCGGTGATTTCTATGGGTGTCTACATCGGCCAGAGCACGCCGATTTACGACCGCGAAGCCGACACCGTCACCTACGGCCGTATTCCTGCAGGCTCCGTCGTGGTGTCGGGTAACCTGCCAAAGGCCGGCGGCAAGTACAGCATGTACTGCGCGGTGATCGTCAAGCGCGTGGACGCAAAAACCCGTTCCACCACCAGCCTGAACGATTTACTCCGCGACTAGACATGGCCCCCACGCTTCTCGCTTCGCGTAGTGCGCTGCCCCCCGAGGGGGCCGCTGCGCCTGCGGCCCGGCAAAGCCGGTTCCGCGGCCCCTGCTGGCGAGGAACCGTAAGTCGGGTGGCCAACGTTGTATTTCATTTCAATCAAGAGGGTGGACTATGAGCACGATGGAAAGAATCCTGCGTTTGATGGTGGACAAGAAGGCGTCTGACGTCTACCTGTCGGCCCATTCGCCCGCCCTGATCAAGATCAATGGCCAGGCCATCCCGATCAATGCGCAGATCCTGCCGCCGGAGGCACCGCGCAACCTGCTGGCCGAGGTATTGCCGCCCGAGCGCATCGAAGAGATGGAGGAAATGGGTGAGCTCAACATGGCGTTGCCGATTGCCGGCCTGGGCAACTTCCGTATCAGCGGATTCAAGCAGCGCAGCACCTACGCAGCCGTGATCCGCTACATCCCCAGCGAAATCCCGCCACTGGAAAGCCTGAACGTGCCGCCCATCCTGGCCGACCTGATCATGGAAAAGCGCGGCCTGCTGCTGATGGTGGGCTCCACCGGCGCCGGCAAAAGCACCACGCTGGCCTCCATGATCGATCTGCGCAACGAGACAACGCTGGGTCACATCCTCACCATCGAAGACCCGGTCGAATTTTTGTTCACCAACAAGAAGTCTGTCGTGAATCAGCGGGAGGTCGGCAGCGATACACAATCGCTGCAAGTAGCGCTGAAAAATGCGTTGCGCCAGGCGCCTGACGTCATCCTGATCGGTGAAATCCGCGACCGCGAAACCATGTCGGCGGCCATTGCCTATGCGCAGTCGGGCCATTTGTGCCTGGCGACCATGCACGCCAACAACAGCTACCAGGCGCTGAACCGGATCCTGAGCTTTTACCCGGTGGAAGTGCGCAGCACCATGCTGGGCGATCTGGGTGCCGCGCTCAAGGCCATCGTGTCGCAGCGCCTGCTGCGCACCCAGGACGGCGGCCGAACGCCGGCGGTGGAAGTCATGCTCAACACCAAGCTGATCTCCGAGTTGATCGAAAAAGGCGATTTTTCAGGCGTCAAGGAAGCGATGGAAAAATCCATGGCCGAAGGCTCACAGACCTTCGAGCAGGACATCGCCAAGCTGATCGTGGCCGGCACCGTCACACGCAAGGAAGGCGTTCTCTACGCCGACTCGCCAACCAACCTGATGTGGCGGCTGGAAAATGACTTTGCCATCAAGGCCAAGACACTGGAGCCTGAAGAGGACCCGGATGACGAACCGTCCTTTACGGAAATCACGCTGGACGTGAAACACTAAAAACACGGCCGCGCTCGTTTTCGGGCCGGTGTTAACAGGCCCTAAACGACATGTCCCGAACCCTGCATCTGGCCGAACAGCTGATTTCCCGCCCCTCCGTCACGCCTGACGACGCCGACTGCCAGGCCATGCTGATCGCCCGGCTGGCGCCGCTGGGTTTTCAATGTGAAACCATCGTCAGCGGCCCCACCGACTTCCGCGTCACCAACCTGTGGGCCAAACGCGAAGGGAAATTGAAGGACTTTAGGCCTGCAGACCAGTCAGGACAAGCGCAAGCAGCTCCTGAATTGATAGCAAATGGCGCAGAAACCACGCCTGCCAAAACACTGGTATTCGCCGGCCATACCGACGTGGTGCCCACCGGCCCGCTCGACCAGTGGCACAGCCACCCGTTCACGCCCAGCCACCGTGATGGACAAATGTATGGCCGTGGCGCCGCCGACATGAAAACGTCGATTGCGGCCATGGTGGTTGCGGTCGAGGAATTCCTGGCCGCCCACCCGGATCCGGCCTTGTCGATCGCCTTCCTGATCACCAGCGACGAGGAAGGCCCCGCCGTGGACGGCACGGTCATGGTCTGCGAGCAGCTGAAAGCGCGCGGCGAAACGCTGGACTATTGCATCGTGGGCGAACCCACCTCGGTCGAGCGCCTGGGCGACATGATCAAGAACGGCCGCCGTGGCACCATGAGCGGCAAGCTCACTGTCAAGGGCGTGCAGGGCCATATTGCCTACCCGCACCTGGCCAAAAACCCGATCCACCTGTTTGCACCTGCGCTGGCCGAACTGGTGGCCACCGAGTGGGACAAAGGCAATGCCTTCTTCCCGGCCACGAGCTGGCAAGTCTCCAACATCCACGGTGGCACCGGCGCGTCCAACGTCATTCCGGGCGAACTGGTGGTGGACTTCAATTTCCGCTTCTGCACCGAATCCACGCCGGAGAGCCTGCAGCAACGCCTGCAGGCCGTGCTCAGCCGGCACCAGCTGGAATATGACCTGAAATGGACCCTGGGCGGTCTCCCCTTTCTGACCACTCCAGGCACACTGGTGGATGCGGTGCGTGGAGCGATCCAGGCTGAAACCGGCCTGAAAACCGAACTATCCACCACGGGAGGTACGAGTGACGGCCGCTTTATCGCCAAAATCTGCCCGCAGGTCATTGAATTCGGTCCCCTCAACGCTTCGATCCACAAGATCAACGAGCATGTTCTGGTGAGCTCACTCGATCCGCTCAAAAACATCTACAAAGGTGTTCTGGAACGGCTGGCGGCAGCATGACGAGCCCGGCAACTCCTGCTGCACCGCTGACGGTGCTGGCGCTGGTCGAGCAAATGGCCGCCAGGCTGGAAGCGGCAGGCCTGCACTTTTCAGACGGATTCGGGCAAGGCACGACCAACGCCTTCGACGAGGCCGCGTGGCTGGTGCTGTGGAAGCTTGGGTTGCCACTGGACGACCTGGATTCTGTAGAGAATCGGCCGGTAACACAAGAGGAACATGCGCAAGCAGCTATGCTTTTGGAAGCACGCATCAGCACCCGCAAGCCGGCGGCTTACCTGACGAACGAAGCCTGGCTGATGGGCGTGCCCTTTTATGTCGATGAGCGTGTGATCATTCCACGCTCCCTCATTGCCGAGCTGCTGGCCGACGCCAGCATAGACCCCTGGCTGGGCGAGCACACCCACCGCGTGCTTGACCTCTGCACCGGTAACGGCAGCCTCGCGGTGCTGGCGGCCATGACCTATCCTGATGTGTTGGTGGACGCCGCCGACATCAGCCTGGACGCCCTGGAGGTGGCCCGTATCAATGTGGACCGTCATCACCTGGACGGCCGCATCACGCTGATCGAATCTGACGGCATGGCTGCCTGCGCGGGCCTGTATGACCTGGTTTTGTGCAACCCGCCCTATGTGAACGCTGCCAGCATGGCAGCCCTTCCGGCCGAGTTCCGGGCTGAACCCGGCCTGGCACTGGACGGTAACCGGCACGGCGGCACCGATGGCATGGACTTCATTCGAGACCTTTTTCAAAGCGCCGCACGCCATATGAGCGAAAATGCTGTGCTGGTGCTGGAAATCGGCAATGAGCGCGAGAATTTTGAGCGCGCTTTCCCGACGCTTGAACCGCTGTGGTTCGAAACCAGCTCGGGCGCCGACCAGGTCTTGCTGCTGACGCGCGAACAACTGGCCTGAAGGCCAGGCTGGCGCTCAGCCCCGGCCTGAATGACTGGCGCAGCGCTTGCTTGGCAAGCGTGTGCGACGCCCCGCCACCCCGAATACTTTTCCTGAAGCTTTAATTAAATGATTACCCTTAAAAACGTCGTGCTGCGCCGCGGCGCCAAAGTGATTCTGGATGGCGCGTCCGTCACCCTCAACCCCGGCGAAAACGTTGGCCTGGTGGGGCGTAACGGCGCGGGCAAATCCTCTTTGTTCGCGATGCTCAACGGAACGCTGCATGAAGACGGCGGCGAATTTTCGATTCCTACGCAGTGGCGCATGGCGCAGGTTGCGCAGGACATGCCCGAAACCGAGCAAAGCGCCACCGACTACGTGATCGAAGGCGACGTGGTGCTGATGGCCGCACAAGCCGAGGTGGCGGCCGCCGAAGAAAGCGGTGACGGCGACCGCATGGCGCACGCCTACATGGAGCTGTACGACTCCGGCGCGCACGACTCGCAGGCGCGCGCCCAAGCGCTGATCCTGGGCCTGGGCTTCAAGGTCAGCGAACTGGACAACCCGGTCAACAGCTTTTCCGGCGGCTGGCGCATGCGACTGCAGCTGGCGCGCGCGCTGATGTGCCCGTCTGACCTGTTGCTGCTGGACGAGCCCACCAACCATTTGGACCTGGACGCGCTGGTCTGGCTGGAAGCCTGGCTCAAGCGCTACCAGGGCACCATGCTGGTCATCAGCCATGACCGCGAATTTCTCGACGCCGTGACCGACGTGACGGTGCATATCGAAAGCGCAAAACTCACTCGTTACGGCGGCAATTACAGCAAGTTCGAAGATTTGCGTTCCGAGCAAATGGCGCTGCAACAGACTGCGTTTTCCAAGCAGCAGGACAAGATCGCCCACCTGCAGAAGTTCATCGCCCGCTTCAAAGCCAAAGCCAGCAAGGCCAAGCAGGCGCAAAGCCGCGTCAAGGCACTGGACCGCATGGAGAAAATCGCGCCGCTGTTGGCCGAGGCCGACTTCACCTTCGAGTTCAAGGAGCCGGCCAACCTGCCCAACCCCATGCTGTCGATGCAGAACGCCTACTTCGGTTACCCACCGCTTGAAGATTCCCCGGAAGGTACGCCGCCCACAGTCATCGTGCAGAACGTCAGCAAGTCAGTGCTGGCCGGCCAGCGCATTGGCATCCTGGGCGCCAACGGCCAGGGCAAGTCCACGCTCGTGAAGACCGTGGCCCGGGCACTCGTGCCCATCAGCGGCGAGATGATTGAGGGCAAGGGACTGAACATCGGCTACTTCGCCCAGCAGGAGCTGGACGTGCTGCGCCCGGCCGACAACCCGCTGGAGCACATGATCCGCCTTGTCAAGGAAGTCACCGCCGCCGGCAAGATGGGCAACCAGCCTACGCGTGAGCAGGATTTGCGCAGCTTCCTGGGTAATTTCAATTTTGGCGGCGACATGGTCAAACAGGCCGTGGGCAGCATGAGTGGCGGTGAAAAAGCACGCTTGGTGCTGTGCATGATCGTCTGGCAGCGCCCCAACCTGCTGCTGCTTGATGAGCCGACCAACCACCTGGACTTGGCCACGCGTGAAGCCTTGTCGATGGCACTCAATGAGTTTGAAGGCACCGTCATGCTGGTGAGCCACGACCGCGCACTGCTGCGCGCCGTCTGCGATGAATTCTGGATGGTGTCCCAAGGCGGCGTCGCCCCCTTTGACGGCGACCTGGACGACTACCAGAAATACTTGCTCGACCATGCCAAACGTCAGCGCGAGGAAGCCAAGAAAGCCGGCAGCGCGGCCCCGGTTGCCACTGCCAAGTCGGTTACACCCCCTGCGGCGGCCGAAGAAAAGAAACCCGTGCCCCGCGAGACGCCCGAACAGCGCAAGCTTGATGCGCAGCGCCGTCAGCAACAGGCCGAAGCCACCAAACCGCTTCGCAAGGAAATCGAGAAAATCGACCTTCGCATGAAAGCGCTGGCCGCAGAACGCGACAGCCTGCAGGGCTTGCTGACCACCACCACTGCGCCCGCAGAGATCGCCCAGACCGGCAAGCGCCTCAAGGCCATCGAGGGCGAAATAGACATGCTGGAAGAACGGTGGCTTGAGCTGACCGAACAGATCGAGACGGCTGCGGTGTAAAGTGGCGAAAGGATCCTTGACGGCACCACGCCGCCGAGGTCACCCCATTTTGAAAGGGCCCGATTGATGCCTTCAGCCTTGCATATGGCCGCGGACGACGCGGCACTTGAAGCCGCCGTCAAACGCAGCCGCAAGCTGCTGAACAAGCGTGCCATGGTGGCGGCCGCAGCCAGCGCCGTGCCGGTGCCCGGGCTGGACTGGGCGGTGGACGCTGCGATGCTGTCCCGGCTCATCCCGGAAATCAACAGGGAGTTCGGTCTCACGCCCCAACAGCTTGACAGGCTGGAGCCCAGAAAGCGCGACCAGGTGCAAAAAGCCGTCACGCTGGTAGGTTCGGTGCTCATCGGAAAATTTATCAGCCGTGACCTTGTCATCAAGGCTGCCACCAAGATCGGCGTTCGCCTGACCACCAAACAGGTTGCCAAGTATGTGCCACTGGCTGGCCAGATCGTGTCGGCCGCAGTCGGCTATGCGGCGATACGCTACCTGGGCGAAGAGCACATGAAAGACTGTATCCGGGTGGCGAAGCAGGCGGAGATGGAGCTGCCCTTGCTGGGCTACTCGGCTTGAGCCCGCAAAGCCCGCCTTCGGGAGTTTGTCAGCAGAACAACAAAAAAGGACCTGGCCTTGCGGCCAGGTCCTTGATGTACTTGGTGGGTTCTGACAGATTCGAACTGTCGACCTACGGATTAAGAGTCCGCTGCTCTACCAACTGAGCTAAGAACCCGGAAATTCTGGTGGGACCAGCGGGGGTCGAACCCACGACAAACGGATTAAAAGTCCGCTGCTCTACCAACTGAGCTATGGTCCCAAGAACGTATCTTGCGAGACATCCCGGTATTTGCTGCTTCGAGGGCAGCAAAGCCTTGAATTATAGCGTGATTTTTTAAGCCTCCGCAAAAACTCAGGCCGCAATTTTGTCGAGTGCCCAGCCGGCCGCGCACAACCCGAAGGTCGAGGTCACGCTCACGACCGATCCATAACCGTGGCAGTTCAGGCTACCGTCGCTCTGAGCGGCCGCATCGGGCTGCAGCACGGCTTCGCGGCTGAACACGCAGGCCACGCCTATCTTGCCTTTGCGCGCCGCGCCGTGCTCCTTGCGCAGGCGGTAACGCAGCTGCGCCAGCAAAGGGTCGTGCGTGACCAGCGACAGGTCGTCGATGTCCACGCGGTGCGCCAGCCGCTTGCCGCCCGCGGCGCCTACACTGACCAGATTCACCTTGTTGGCAATCGCCCAAGCTGCCATGGCGGTTTTGGCTTTCACCTGGTCGCAGGCGTCGATGACGGCCAGCTGCTTGCGGTCAAAGCCCTCTTCGAGGCCCAGGATGCCCGGCCAGTTGGCGGTGTCGACAAATTCCTCGATGCCGTCCACGCGGCAGCCCGGGTGAATCTGCGCGATGCGTTCGCGCATGGCCTGCACCTTGGCCTGCCCCAGCGTGCTGTCCAGCGCATGGACCTGGCGGTTGATGTTCGATTCGGCGATGTGGTCGAGGTCGATCAAGGTCAGGCGGGCCACGCCGCTGCGGGCCGCGGCCTCGGCCGCCCAGGAACCCACGCCGCCCAGACCCACAACCACAACGTGCGCCTGGCGTATGCGCTGCGCCCCCGCCGCGCCGTAAAGGCGCGCCAGGCCGCCGAACCGGCGCTCCAAGTCGGCGGGAAGTTCTTCGATGAGGGATGTCATTGGAAATGCGGATCGTTGCCGGGACGTGCTCAGGCAGAACGTTCCAGCCGCCAGATCTGGTACTTCAATCCCGCCACGCAGCCCGCGAGAATGGCCGCCAGCGCCACAAAGCTGGTGGCGCTCAGGGTCGAGATGCCCGACAGGCCCTGCCCTACAGTGCAGCCCATGGCGCAGACGCCGCCCACGCCCATCAACGTTGCGCCCACCAGGTGGTTGGCGGTGTCTTCCGCGTCGCGAAAGCCTTCCCAGCGGAAACTGCGCGACAGCAGGGCATAGACGGCCGAGCCGGCCACCACCCCGAACACAGACACGATGCCCAGGGTGAGCACCTTGCTCTTGTCGCTGAAGAACATCAACCAGTCTACGGTATAGGCCACCGGCGAGACAAAGCTCAGTGCCTCGGCCCGGCCCGAGTTGGTGGCCAGGAAGGCCTCCTGCAGCGTCTCCGGATGCTCGGCCACATAACCGAGATGCCCGCTGACCCACCACATGGCCGCAATGACGCCGCCTATGCCCAAGCCCGCGAGCAGGTTGTCGAAGCGCCGGAACTCTTTGCCGAACAAGGCCCAGACGATGAGGCCCAGTCCGATGAGGATGGCCAGGCCTATGCCGGCGGCAGCGGGCGTTATGCCGATGGCGCCCGCCACCCAGTTCGGCAGGGTCGCATTGACCGCGAACTCAACGGCCACCTTGTCGACCGTGGCCACCCGAACCACGGCGGTGATGCCCTTGAGTGTGGCGAAAGCCGCGATGCCCATCACGGCGAACACCACGACGGATTTGAGGCTGCCTCCTCCGATACGCACCAGCGTCTTGCTCCCGCAGCCCGAGGCCAGCACCATGCCAAAACCGAACATCGTGCCGCCCACCAGCGCAGAGAGCCAGATAAACCGGTTGGAGGCGTACAAGGTCTTGGCGGGGTCAATCACACCGGCAGCGGCCAGGGTGAAAAAACCGATCATGGCGACGCCGATCGCCATTCCCCACATGCGCATACGGGTCCAGTCACCCATGTTCACGATGTCGCTGACGGCGCCCATGGTGCAGAAGTGCGTTCGCTGGGCAATCGCGCCAAAAACCATGGCGAGAATGAAACCGGCCCAGAGAACCTGGGCCGTGAGACTGTTGAGTGCGGAGATGTCCATCGCCCGATTTTAGGGGCGAATGATCTTTGCCCCCGGGCCGGCCGGATAGCCTGCCCGAGGTGCGGCTTACTTCAGCTTGGCCAGCCGTTCCTTGGCGACGGAAGCCGCCTCGGCCTGGGGATAGGTCTTGACCAGGTCCTCCAGCGTCTTGCGGGCCGACTTGGTGTCCTTGAGTTCCACCTGGCAGTTGGCCAGCGAAAGCATGGCCTCCGGCGCACGCATATGATCGGGTTCAGCCGTCACGAGCGAGCGGAAATTGGTCACCGCATCGCGGTAGTTGCGCAGGGCGTACTGCGCATTGCCCAGCCAGAACAGGGACGATGTCCGGTAGCCGGTTTGCGGATAACGCTTCAGGAAGCCCAGGAAGCTCGTCTGCGCTGCTGCGAAGTCGCCCTTGCGAAGCGTAGCCAGTGCGGTTTCAAACTCCTGTTTTTCAGCGGGCTCGGCCACAAATTCCTTGCCGTCCACATTGACTTTGCCGGGTTCGAACTTGCGCAGACGCTCGTCCACGCCTGTCGTCAGGTCTTTCTGGGTGCGCTGCATCTCGGCCACGCTGCGCGTCAGGTTTTCGTTCTGCCCACGCAGGTTGGCGACTTCGCTGCGCAGTGCCTCAATCTGGTTGGACAGGTCGAGTACGCTGCGGCGCAACTGGGCATTGTCTTCCGTGTTTTTCCGCACGTCATCGGCCATGCGCAGCTGCGACGCATCGACCTTTTGCCGCAAATCGAGGATCGCCCGGCGGGCCTCATCGTCTTCAAACAGGCCGGCGTTTGCATTGAACGCCAGCACGCAGGCCGCGGCCACAGCGGCATACCGAAACATGTTCACGGTTCGGGCTCCGTTTAACGGTAGTTGAGTTCAGCGCGGCGATTCTTCGCCATGGATTCCTCATCAGAGCCCGTAGCTGCCGGCTTTTCCTTGCCGAAGCTAACGGCCTCGACTTGCGCATCTGCCACGCCCAGCAAGCCCAGCGCGCGGCGAACTGCCTCGGCGCGCCTTTGGCCCAGAGCCAGGTTGTACTCGCGGCCGCCGCGCTCGTCAGTATGGCCTTCAATAGCCATCTTGCGGCCCTTGTTGGCCGTCAGATATTTGGCATGGGCCTCGATGGCTCCCTGGAACTCGGGCTTGACCACATAGCTGTCGAAGTCAAAGTAGATGACCTTGGTGGTATTGGCCGGCCCTGCCAGCGAGGCATCGGCACCTTCAACCTGTACCGGCGCAACAGCACGGCCGGTCGCGCCTGGTGTACCGCCTTGCTGGGTCGTGCCGGTGCGATCCTCGACCGGCACGTCGTTCAGCTTGACGCCAGAGCCGCAAGCTGTCAGCGTGGCCGCCAGGACAAGGGAGGAGATGATTGAAAAAACGGTGCGTTTCATGAGGTACCTCTACAAAAAAATAGGCCGTATGGAAAACAAAAATAATGCCGGGTGTTGCCGGTCACCGCTGGAAAGGGCCCCAATCGGGCTCCCGGATGTCACCGCTTGCCCCGGACAGTCTTGCCTTGATCTTGCCGTCCAGCGTTGTAGTCATCAGGGCTTCCCTGCCCTGCTGCTGGGTGGCATACACAATCAATCGGCTATTGGGTGCAAAGCTCGGACTTTCATCGGCCGTGGTTTCGGTGATTGGAGTGACCGTACCGCTGGCAAGTTCCATCACATGCAGCTTGAAGGCGCCGCCCACCCGCGAAACATACGCCAGCCACCGGCCATCAGGGCTGACTGCTGGGGATATGTTGTAGCTTCCCGTAAAGGTAACTCTCTCGGCATTTCCTCCGCCGGGGCTCATGCGGTAGATTTGCGGCGCGCCGCCGCGGTCGCTCACGAAATAGATGTAGCGTCCGTCGGGCGAGAAGGCAGGCTCGGTGTCTATGCTGGAAGACTGGGTCAGCCGTTTGGGCTCGCCCCCATTGAGGCCGATCGCATAGAGCTGTGAACCGCCGTCGCGGCTCAGTGTCGCCACCAACTGTTTGCCGTCCGGTGACCACGCCGGCGCGCTGTTGGAGCCTCGAAAGTTGGCCAGCAGGCGTCGCTTGCCGGAAGCCACATCGTGCGCGTAGATCACCGGCTTGCGCGACTCAAACGACACATAGGCCAGTTGCGAGCCGTTGGGTGACCATGCGGGCGAAATAATGGGTTCGGGGCTGGTCAAGGCCGACTGCGCGCCCTCACCATCGGAGTCGGCCACCCAGAGGTTATATTTCTGGGCCGCCTTGGTCACGTAAGCGATACGCGTCGAGAAAATGCCTTTTTCGCCAGTGAGTTTTTCATAGACAAAATCGGAAATGCGGTGTGCAGACAGCCGCAAGTCAGCAGGTCCTACCGTGTAACTCTGGCCTCCCAAATCCTGTCCGCGCACGATATCCCAGAGGCGAAGACGAACGTCGAAACGACCGTCTGCCAACGGAGAAATGCTGCCGGTCACCATCGAATCGGCGCCTTTTTGCTTCCAGGCGGCCAGATCCGGGCGGGTATTCTCATCTGCGACGATCCCTGCGGTATCGATCGGTCGAAACATGCCACTACGTTCAAGGTCTGCCCGGACGATGGCACCGATCTTTTGCGGCGCCTGCGCTTCTCCCCGAAACGTGGCGATGGCAATGGGCAGTTGGGTCAGGCCAACTCCGGAAACCTCAACGCGAAATTGCGCCAGAGCCGGCACTGCCGGGAGCGTGGCAGCAACCAGCATTCCAGCAATGGTGCGACGGCGAATAAGGGGTGTGATGCTCATGGTTTTTTTGAGGTCAATGCAAATGCGTTATTTTGATGGGTGTTTGGGGGGCAATCTGGCCCAGCCCTTTCTCCGCCTGCGTGACAGCAGTTTTCATGCGCTGGAGCACCCTGTTTTTATTGATGGATTCCTGGTCGCGCGTGTTCTCTCGGTGCCAAAGATGAAATACTTCCGTACCCATAAAACCATTTTTGCGCCGAATTCCCATATGGCTGAGCCTCAACACCAGGTCGGCATCTTCATGACCCCACCCCTGAAAAGTTTCGTCAAATCCGTTGACGTTAAAAAAATCCCGCCGCCAGACACCCAGATTGCAGCTGCGAATGCCTTGCCACTGAAAACCTTGTTGTACCCTGAATAAACGCCATGGCCAGGACAGGAGGTGCAATAATTTGTTGCTATCACCCTGCAGCCGGGCGCGAATCCAGAACGATACAGGACGGCTGGGTAAATCAATAGCGCCATTGACTACACGTTCTGTAAGACGCGGGCTGATGAGCACCCTGCTTCCATTGACAAAACATCCTGGTTCGGCGAGGCGGGCGTGCTCCGCCACAAAGCGCGGCCCGGGAACGCAGTCTCCGTCGAGAAAAACCAGATAGTCGGCCGTAGCCAGACTGGCTCCGAGGTTGCGAGCCTGCGCAGCGGTAAAGCCCACGTCAGGGTGCCAAACGTGGCGGACGGAGCATTTGAAGTCCGGACATTGCTTATGGAGCATCTCCACTTCATCCACGCGAGATCCATCATCGGCAATGATGACCTCATGCGCCGACCCGCATTGATTTGCGAGTGACTTCAAAACAACCAGCAATGCATTGGTCCGGTTGTAGGTCAGCACAATAAAGCTGACCTTCACGGTGTGCTCGTTCACTTGCCGGAATTCCGTTGCAGCAACCAAAGCTTCAGGTAGCGGTAATAGGTACCTTCGGCATTTGAAATGGCAAGCACGAGCCCCATGCGCCCGTCCATGAAACCCAAGCGCAAAAAATAGGTTCGAAAGAATGCCCAAAAACCATGGCCGAGCGCTTTGCTGATCGACGATTTTTTACCCTTGCTGCGCAGCACTTGGGCACCGGCACTGGAATAGCGGTTGGCCTTGTCGAGAACCGACTCAAAGTTTGTGAAACTTTCGTGGAGCAGGGAGGAGTTCAACTGCCCCACCGGGCTCGACGTAAGAATTTTTTCATGGACAAGATCATCCGAAAAACGGGCACTCTCGCGCCGAAACAGTCGCGTCACACGATCGGGATACCAGCCGGAATGCCGCATATATTGCCCGCAATAGCTGGAAAGACGAGGGAAAGAATAGACGTCAAACGCCGGCGCCTGAAGCGCTTTGATGATTTCACGCTGAAGCTCGGGGGTAACTCTTTCGTCCGCGTCCAGAGAAAGAACCCATTGGGAACTCGCCAGGGCCAATGCGCGATTTTTCTGGGCACCAAACCCGGGCCAGTCATGATCGATGCTGACGCGAGCTCCCATGGACCGGGCAATGGCCACAGTTCCATCACTGCTGCCTGAATCGAGGACCACGACCTCATCAGCGAAAGCTACCGAGCGTAAACAGGCCTCCATGTTATGGGCCTCATTCTTGGTGATGATGGTGACGGACAAGCTTGCCAATGAATGCCTACTCAGAAGATCACAAGGGGGAATTACCAGTGAAGTCGCGTTGCTTCATCCCCTGACAGCATAGCAGAGGACCCGTACGCTTTCCCCTCGTCGCCAAGTGTGGAATCACCGATAATGCGGGCTGCTCATCAGGTACTCACTGCGACCATTTTGTTAAAAAAGACGCTCAATTTTCGGCTCGCCATTATTTGCATAGCCACGGCCTCTATTGGATTGTCTATGGCAATAATCAGTATTGCCAAGCTTTTGCTGGTGCTTTGCGGGCTCGCTACCCTGCTGGCCATGCGACAAACCGGGCAATACAAGAATCCGCTTGCAGGGTTGCGCGTACCAATCGCCGTGCTGGTCATACTGTTCGCGTTCACGCTTAGCCTGATATGGACCGTTGCGCCACTGACCGATGCATTGAGCTCGGTTGGAAAATATGGCAAGCTGCTTGAGATCATCCTGATCGTATTTCTTGTTCGCGATGCGCGCGAGGCGATGTGTGCGTTTGCCACATTTGTTGCTGCACAGGTATTTTTGCTGGCCGGTTCCTGGATGCTTTTTTTCCATCTACCGGTACCCTGGGCCACTTCCAATATGGCGCTGACAAACTACGCCGTATTCTCCAGCTACCTGGACCAGAGCATCATGAGCGGAGTGTTCGCGGCGGTCTGCTGGCATTTACGCGCCCTCTTCCCCGGGCGCTTTGGCCCACATTTCGCTGTATTGGCAGCGATCCTGGCGCTGTGCAATGTTTTTTTTGTGCTGAGTGGCCGTACCGGGCACGTGGTGGCAATCCTTTTGCTGTCGAGCGCCATCATGTGGGAACTACCCAAGCGCTATCGAATAGTCACTGTACTTCTGCCTTTTATCTTTCTTGTAGCTCTCTCATTTGGTTCATCCAAAATGCACCAGCGAATTGTGGAAGCTCAGGCTGAAATAAAGTCTTTTTCCTTTAAAAAAGGTGCCGATATCGCAACCGGTTACGGCGCAGTATCAAGCTCTTCAGGCATTCGGCTCCATTTTTGGCACAGGGCGGTGCAGTCGATTGGCGACAACCCGGTTCTGGGCGCCGGGGCCGGGAGCTGGGCAAGCGAATACAACCGGCTTGAGCAACGGGAAAAGCAGGATTACAAGCCTGTACAAAACGGAAATCCGCATCAGGAATACCTGCTGTGGGGAGTTCAGCTGGGCATTCCCGGAATTGCTCTACTTTGCGGGTTGATGTTTTCGATCTTCAAAGATACCGCCGGGATGAACAAAGCATGTGCCCGGGCGGTGCAGTCCACTTTGCTGGCACTGGCTGCTTCGTGCTTTTTCAATGCATCCATTTATGACGCGCTGATCGGGGATTTTTTCTGTGTATTGCTCGGTTTGTTGCTGGTTTTAGGGCTTCGCGGCCCGACGCAAGAATCTGCTGGTCGATCTAAAAACGAAGCAATAGCATGAGCAGCAGCACTGAAACAGGCTCCTTGGATTCACCATCAAAGCCGTCCCTGCAGCACAGGATTGCGAGAGTCTGGCCTTATTTCAGCAGCTCACGCGGTGGATGGGCATTGGCCATTGGCGCCACTATCGTGGCTTCGGCAACCGAGCCGTTTGTACCGGCATTACTCAAGCCACTCCTGGACCGGGGATTTCAGCGGGACTCATTCAATCTCTGGCTGGTTCCACTGACGTTGATGCTGCTTTTCACCCTGCGAGGACTCTCCGGGTTTCTGGCGCAGTACGCCCTGGCCAAGGTCACCAACGAGGGCCTCCAGTCGCTGCGCCGGGCGATGTTCGGTAAACTGCTGAGCTCGCGCCTGTCGCTGTTCGCGGACCAGTCCTCCAGCGCCATCGCCAACACCGTTGTCTACGAGGTGTTCAACGGCTCGTCGATGATGATCAATGCGGTCATGAAGCTGGCGCGCGACGTTCTCACGCTGGTGGCCTTGGTGGCTTACTTGCTCTTCCTGAACTGGAAGCTGATGCTGATCGTCTCCTTGCTGTTCCCGGCCGTCGCGCTGGTGATTCAGCTACTGACGCGCCGCCTTTACCGGTTGACCCGTGAAAGCCAGGTGGCCACGGACAACCTGGCCTATGTCGTCGAAGAAAACGTGCTGGCTCACCGCGACGTGCGGCTGCATGGCGCGCAGGCCGGTCAGGCTTCGCGCTTCGAGGCGCTGAGCAACACGCTGCGGCGGCTGTCCATCAAATCCACCGTCGCCTACGCAGGCATGAGCGCCATCACCCAGGTGCTGGCCGCAATGGCGCTATCGGCCGTCATCTCCATCGCCCTGCTCCAGGGCTCGGAAAACACCACCACTGTGGGCGGCTTCGTGGCCTTCGTGACGGCCATGCTGCTGCTGATCGCCCCCATAAAAAGCTTGTCCGACGGCGCCACGCCCATCACGCGAGGGCTGGCAGCGATCGAGCGCGGGCTGGACCTGGTCGACCTCATCGAGGACGAAAGCAGCGGCAGCTTCAGCACGGCCAGGGTCGCCGGCGACATTGAATTTTCAGGCGTCAGCGTTGTCTACAAGCCGGATACGCCGTCGGCGTTGGACGGCATCAGCCTGGCGATACGCGCCGGCGAGACCGTGGCGCTGGTCGGCTCGTCCGGTTCTGGCAAGACCACGCTGGCCAGCCTGCTTCCGCGCTTTGTCGACTACAGCGCCGGCAGCATACTGCTGGACGGCACGGAACTACGGGACTGGGACCTGGCTTCGCTGCGCTCGCAGTTCGCCTTCGTAAGCCAGCACGTCGTCATGTTCAACAACAGCATGGCCTTCAACGTCGCGCTGGGTCAGTCTTTCGACAGGGACAAGGTCATGCGCTGCCTGACCGCCGCCAACCTGGGCCAGCTGCTCGATGAACTGCCGCAGGGCATAGACACCGTGCTCGGCCACAACGCCATGCAGTTGTCCGGCGGCCAGCGCCAGCGGCTGGCGATTGCCCGGGCGCTGTACAAGGATGCGCCCGTGCTCATCCTCGACGAAGCCACCTCGGCACTGGACACGGAGTCGGAAAAAGCCGTGCAGGAAGCCATACAGCGGCTGGCCGCGGGCCGCACCTCGCTGATCATCGCCCACCGGCTGTCCACCATCCAGCATGCCGACCGCATCATCATGATGAACGCCGGCCGCATCGTCGAGCAGGGCAGCCATGCTCAGCTGCTCCAGAACAACGGCGCTTATGCCCACCTTTACCGCCTGGGCTTCCAGGGCGCAGCCTAGAAAGTCATTTTCCGATGCCAGTCTCCATCAGCGGCTTTACCTTTATTCGCAACGGCGTGGGCCTGGGCTTTCCCTTTGAGGCCTCCATCCGCTCCCTGTTGCCCCTGGTCGATGAATTCGTCGTGGCAGTGGGCAAGGGCGAGGACGACACGCTGGAGCGCGTCAAGGCCATAGGCGACCCGAAAATCCGCATCATCGAAACCCTGTGGAACGAGCGCATGGCCGACCGCGGCTTTGTGTATGCCCAGCAGAAAATGATCGCGCAGTATTCGTGCACCGGCGACTGGGCTTTCTACCTTGAAGGCGATGAAGTCGTGCATGAGGGCGAACTGGCCGCCATACGCGCCAGCGTCGAGCGCCACCACAACAACCCGGCCGTCGAGGCGCTGGTCTTCGATTACCTGCATTTTTACGGCTCGCCCGACTGGATCTCCATCAGCCCCGGCTGGTACCGCCGCGAATGCCGTTTGATCCGCAACACCATACGCAGCTATGCACCCGATGGCCAGTACTGGCTGGTGACCACCCGACACAAGCGCGGGCGCAACCCGCAGGCCGCACTGGCCAACGCGCATATCTACCACTACGGCTGGATACGCCGCAACGAGGAAATGCAGAAGAAGCTGGACCAGGTCAGCAAGTACTGGGGCGAAGCCCTGGCGGCGCAGATCACCTACAGCCAGTTCGACCGCCGCGCCCTCGCCCCATTTACCGGCACGCACCCCGAGGCCGTGCGGCAATGGCTGGCCACCGAGGCTGAACCGGTCCTGAACCTCGACCCGGCCTACAAACCCACGCCCAAGGAAAACAAATACCATTTCATGCGGCAGGTGGAGACACTGACCGGTCTGGACTTCAGCCGCAAGCATTTCAAGCTGGTGGCCTGAGGCGTTTTCAGGAACCCGCGCCCTTCACAGCCATCGCCGAAAAGTACAGCGCCTCCTGCTGCAGTGCGATTTCCCGCCACTGGTAATGCGCGGCAAAGGCCGCCGCGCCCTCTGACAGCGTTTCCCGCAGCGCGGCCTGGCCCAGCAAATCCCCCAGCACCCGCGCCAGTTCGCCCGCATCCCGGGGATCGCCCAGCAGCATCGCATTGGCACCCTGCACCAGCAGCCCGGCGATGCCGCAATACTTCGGCCCGCTGACCACCACCGGCAGGCCGTGGGCCATGGCCTCCAGCACCACCATCGCAAAGGTGTCCTCGAAGGTGGGGTGCACCAGGATATCGGCGGCTTCGTAGGCTGGGCTGACGTCTTTGAGCGCACCCAGGAAGAACACCCGCGCACCGAGTTTGAGCGTCTCGGCCAGCGCGCGGAATTCTGCAATATGGGCCGGGTTGCCCACCACCGCCAGCACAACCTCGGCCGGCAGTTGCATCAGAGCCTGCAGCAAAGCCTCCAGGCCCTTCTTGCGGTAATCGTTGCCCACAAACAGCAGGCAACGGCCCTCTGCCGGCAAGCCCAGCCGAGCCCTCGCCTCGCGTTTTTGATCCGCCGTCACCGGCAAGTTGGGCAGCGTGATGCCCGGGGTCACGACCGAAACGGCCGCGCGGCACGCCGGATAGGCGGCCTCCATGATGGGCCGCAGACTTTCGGAGGTCACCACCACCTGCCGGCCTGGGTGCGGCGTATAGCGCGCGCGCTCCAGTGCCAGGTAAGCCAGCAGACGCGGGCTGGTGACAACCTTGATCCAGCGCAGGAAGCGGCGCAGCCCACCGCGACCCTGGAACAGGCTGTGTTTGACCGGCATCACGTGCACCGTCTGCACCTCGCCGTGCCAGGTGTTTTCATGCGAGTGCACCACGTCGAAGCCGCGGCGCGTCGCCCACCAGGTTGCTGTGGCAAACCACAGCTGGTTGATCCAGCGCGGCTTGCGTATCGGGGCCGATACCTTGTGATAAGTCACGCCGGGCCACTGGTGATCAATTTCCTGCGCGAACACATGCACTTCGTGCCGG
Source organism: Polaromonas sp. P5_D5 (assembly GCF_054049435.1). Lineage (NCBI taxonomy): Bacteria > Pseudomonadati > Pseudomonadota > Betaproteobacteria > Burkholderiales > Comamonadaceae > Polaromonas > Polaromonas sp. P5_D5. Next base: position 1,160,439 of record NZ_JBFUMJ010000002.1, on the reverse strand, counting down.
GCCGAGAGTTGTTCAACCAGGGCGATGGAATAGCGCTCAGCGCCGCCGCCGGTCGGCGAAAAAGTGCGGTTGAAGACGGCAACGCGCAGTTTCTGGGATGGGGAATCGGGCGGGCTCATTTTTTCCGGCGGTCCTCGTAGGCCGTGGCGATCTTGAGCCAGAACACCGGCAAGGTGGTTGAGCGCAGTACGGGCACCCGCGGCAACTGCAGCAGATCAGCGCCGCTATGGCAGCGACTGCGCTGTGTGGTGGTGGCGGTAGCAAAACCCAGTTCCCGGACCAACTCGACGTGCCTGGCCTCGTAATGGCCGTAGGGATAGCAGAAATGCTCGACCGGCCGGGCTATGACGGCCTCCAGCCCGGTTTTTCCGAGCACCATCTCCTGGCGACAACCAGACTCGTCGGTTTCCAGCAGATTGACGTGCCGGTGCGTATGCGAGCCAATCTCCTGCCCGCCCGCCACCCATTGGCGGATCTCGGCCTCGTCCATCAGCGGTGTCTGCGGAATGCCGATGTTCTCGTCCCAGATATTGGTTTTGCCCAACAACCCGCTGACCGCGTAGCAGGTAGACGAAAAGCCATGCTTCACCAACGCCGGCAGAGCATGCGTGAGGTTGTTCCGGTAGCCGTCGTCAAAAGTGATGCCAATCACCCTGCCGCTGCGCTCGCCCTGCAGGTAAGGTTGCAAGGCGCTCATGGACAGGCCGGTGTAACCGAGTAGTTTGAGCCAGGCCATTTGCCGCGCAAAGGCCGCAGGTGCCACGTACAGGCCGCGAAAAGGGCTGCCCTTTGGCGGCGCCTCGGCGATCTGGTGATAGACCAGGATGGGAATGGGCTGGCGGTTCTGGCTGAACATTGAAAGGGGCATGAAGGTCACAGCAGCACGATGTCGTATTGTTCCTGAGCCATCGCCGCTTCCGCCTGCAGGGAAATGGGTTTACCGATGAAGTCGCTCAGGCTGGCCAGGTGCTGGCTCTCTTCATCGAGGAAAAGTTCGATCACCTTGGGTGAAGCCACCACCCTGAATTCGCGCGGGTTGAACTGCCGCGCTTCGCGCAGAATTTCGCGCAGGATGTCGTAGGTCACGCTCCGCGCCGTTTTAACCACGCCTTTGCCCATGCAGGCTGCGCAGGGCTCGCAAAGCTGGTGGGCCAGGGATTCGCGGGTGCGCTTGCGTGTCATCTCCAGCAGGCCCAGTGCGGAAAACCCGTTGACACTGGTCTTGATGCGGTCTCGTGAGAGCTGCTTCTGAAATTCGCTCAGCACCGCATCGCGGTGGTTTTCCTTGACCATGTCAATGAAATCGACAATCACAATGCCGCCAAGGTTGCGCAGGCGCAGCTGCCGGGCAATCGCCTGCGATGCCTCCAGGTTCGTTTTGAAAATCGTGTCGTCGAAGTTGCGGGCACCGACAAATCCACCGGTATTGACATCGACGGTTGTCAGCGCTTCCGTTTGGTCGATGATCAGGTAACCGCCTGATTTGAGATCGACCCGTCGGCCCAGTGCTTTGGCAATTTCCTCGTCAATGTTGAACAAGTCAAAAATAGGACGTTCGCCACCGTAGTGCTGCAGCTTCGGCTCGGTTGCCGGCATGAACTCCACAGCAAATGCCTTCAGCTTTTCAAACTGCTCACGTGAATCAATGCGGATGGTCTGCGTTTCCTCTACCACCAGGTCGCGCAGCACGCGTTGCAGCAGATTAAGGTCCTGGTGCAGCACGGAAGCGGGGGGTAAACGCACAGACGCATCCTTGATCCGTCCCCAGGTCTTGCGCAGGTAGGTGATGTCCTCTGCCAGTTCAGCGTCTGTCGCATCCTCGCCGTTGGTTCTCAGTATGAATCCGCCACCCATGTCCGCAGTCAGGGCCTGAACCCGTTGACGAAGCTCTTCGCGTTGCCTGGGTGGTATTTTTTGCGACACACCGATATGGTTGTCCTGCGGCAAAAACACCAGCAACCGGCCGGCAATGCTGATTTGCGCGGTCAGCCGCGCGCCCTTGGTGCCTATCGGGTCTTTGAGGACCTGCACCATGACGGCCTGCCCTTCGAACAGCTGCTTTTCAATCGGCTGTAACGACGCCATGGCCGGTGACGTCAAGCCGCCAGCCGCCTGGGCATCCGTGTCGGCATGGCGGCTGTTGATGCTGCTCATGAGATCGGCCACGTGCAGAAAGGCTGCTCGGTCCAGTCCGATGTCGATAAAGGCCGACTGCATGCCGGGCAGCACGCGGGCGACCTTGCCCAGGTACACATTGCCGACCAGGCCGCGTTCCAGCGTGCGTTCAACGTGAAGCTCCTGCACTGCGCCGTGTTCGACCACCGCCACCCGGGTTTCCTGGGGAGACCAGTTGATCAGGATGTCTTGTTGCATGTCTTTTGGGAGATTGAGTTGGCTTGGGGGCGCTAGAGGCGGATACCCGCGGCCTGCAGCAGCTGGGCGGTTTCCCTCAGCGGGAGCCCCATGATGCCACTGTAGGAGCCATCGATGCGGCTGATGTGCATCGCCACCCTGCCCTGCACGGCATATGCGCCGGCCTTGCCCATAGGCTCGCCACTGGCCACATAGCTGCGGATCTGCGCCGTCGTCAGCGCGTCAAAACTGACACGCGAAATGCTCAGCGCCTCGAAACGACGGCGCCCGGACTGCACCGCCACGGCGGTCAGCACCCTGTGCGTACCGTCCGAAAGCTCGCGCAGCATGCGGGCCGCGTCTTTCGCGTCCTCCGGCTTGCCGTAAATCACCCGCCCCATGGCCACCGTAGTGTCCGAACAAAGGATGGGCGCCGGCGGCAGTTTGCGCCGCTTCATGCGGGTGACCGCGGCATCCAGCTTCAGGCCAGTGACGCGCTGGACGTAGGTGGCAGGCGCTTCATTCTTGAACACCGCCTCCAGCGATTCGGCGTCCTCATCGGCGTCCGGCAGCAGCAGTTCGTGACGCACGCCGAGTTGCTCCAGCAGTTGTCGCCGCCGTGGGCTTTGCGAGGCCAGGTAGATAAATTCAGGCATACAGCAGGTTATTCAGGTATTTGGATATTCAAACCAGCAGGAACCGCGGAACTGGCTTTGCCGGGCCGCAGGCGCAGCGGCCCCTCGGGGGCAGGAAGCTACACGAAGGGAGCGACCGTGGGGGCTTCATCACTCTCTGTGGTAAGGATGGTTGATCGTGATGCTCCAGGCGCGGTAAAGCTGCTCAATCAGCAGCACACGCACCATGGCATGCGGCAAGGTCAGGTCCGAGAGGCGCAGGCGCTCGTGCGCGGCCTGCTTGAAGCCGGCATCCAGCCCGTCGGGTCCGCCGATCACGATGGCGACATCATCACCGGACAGCTGCCAGGCTTTGAGCCGTTCAGCCAGCGCCACGGTAGTAACGGCCGTACCACGTTCATCGAGCGCCACGACACGGGTGCCGCGGGCGATGCTCGCCTCTATGCGCCCGCGCTCGGCCGACAGCAGGTTTTCCAGGGTCTTGGAGGCGCGAGGCTCGGTTTTGACGGCTTTGAGCTCGACTTTCAGCTCTGGCGGGAAGCGCTTGGCGTAGTCGTCATAGGCCGTTTGCGCCCAGTCGGGCACTTTCTGGCCGACCGCTACGATCGTGAGCCTCATTTGCTCCGGGACGGAGTTTTCCTGGCGGCGGGTTTGCGGGCTGCTGTTTTAGCGGCGGTTTTGGCCGCGGTTTTCTTCGCCGCCACCTTTTTGGCTACGGGCACTTTGACAATCGGTGTCTTAACCGCAGGTTTTGCCGATGACCTGGCAGGAGCCGCTTTGGCGCCTGCCCGGGCCGGCTTGGCGGCTGGTTCGGTCGCAGGCGTGGCGGCATTGCGCTTGGCGGTCCAGTCGTTGGTCTTGCCGACCCGGCCCACATAGCTTGAATCGGGGGCGGTCGGCGCCTTTGCAGGTGCTTTGGCCGCCGACTTTGCGGTGGTCTTTGCGCCTGGTTTCGCGGAAGTTTTCGCGCCAGCGCGGGAAGTCTTGGGCTTGGCCTCCGGTTCGGCCTCGGCTTTGGACGCCTTCACCAGCGGCGCGGGCGCGCCCAGCTTGAGTTTGATGGGCTTGTCGCCCCAGAGCTCTTCCAGGTGGTAGTACTGGCGAATGGTCGGCTGCATGATGTGCGCCACGGCGGCGCCGCAATCAACAATGATCCATTCCCCGTTGTCTTCGCCTTCGATGCGAGGCTTGGCAAAACCTGCGTCCCGCACGGCATCCCGCACGCTGGCGGCCAATGCCTTGGTCTGGCGGTTGGAGCTGCCGGAGGCGATGATCACGCGCTCGAACAATGACGTGATGTGCTCCGTGTCAAACACCTGGATGTCCTGCGCCTTGACGTCTTCCAGACCGTCAATGATGGCACGCTGCAGTTTCTGCACGTCCTTTTTGTCGGCGGCGGCGGAGGTTTTGACGGTGGTGGATGTCATGCAGTGTTTTGCTTCGATAAAGTGGGAAATTAATGGGAACCGTACAGCTGGTGAAGTGAAATATAACGCGCAACGGCTTCAGGGACCAACTGGGTAATTCCCCCTGTCACCGCGGCTCCGGAGGCCATTAACTGGCGAATCTGGGTGGCGCTGACAGGCATCAGGGGAAGATTGAGCAGGACAAAACGGTTGCTGCGGCTTTCGTAGGACTCAAATTGAGCTCCAGCCAGCGTGGATTGTGCGCGATCAGCTATACAAATTATAGCGAGGTCAAGAATGTCCTGCCACCGGTGCCATTGCCTGAAGACGGCAAACTGGTCTGCGCCAATGAACAGGTAAAGCTGGGCGCCCGGATTCTCCTCCTGGAGCGCCAAAAGCGTGTCAATGGTGAAAGTCGGCCCGGTGCGTTGCACCTCGCGCTCATCCACCCGAACGCCGGAAATATCGCCAAAAGCCAGCCTGGCCATGGCCAGCCGGTGAGCCGGCGCGCTCAAGGCGCGGGATTTGTGCCAGGCGTGGCCGGTCGGAACGACATACAAGGTATCAAGGCCAAACTGCCTGATCGCCTCTTGAACCAGTGCAACGTGTGCGCTGTGCGGCGGATCAAACGCACCACCAAACATGCCGATGCGCTTTTGCGCAGGTGACGGCGTTGCCATCAAACCCAGTCCCGTCTCGGCAAAAACTCCGTATACAGGCGCTCTTCAGGGCTGCCAGTCTCTACGCCCCGCTGATAAGACCAGCTCGCCAGCGGCGGCATGGACATCAGGATCGACTCCGTGCGCCCCCCGGATTGCAAACCAAAGTGCGTGCCGCGGTCCCACACAAGGTTGAACTCCACATATCGGCCGCGCCGGTAAAGCTGGAATTCGCGCTCCCGCTCACCATATGGCGTGTCCTTGCGCCGCTCAACAATTGGCAAATAGGCCTGCAAGAAAGAGTCAGCCACACTTTGCATCAGGGCAAAACTCCGGTCCGGCCCCAGCTCCTGGAAGTCGTCAAAGAAAACGCCGCCAATTCCACGCTGCTCCTGCCGGTGCTTCAGGTGAAAGTACTCATCACACCATTGTTTGAACCGGGGGTACTTGTCGTCGCCAAACGGTGCCAGCGCGTCCTTGCAGGTCTGGTGGAAATGCACCGCGTCCTCTTCAAACCCGTAATAAGGCGTCAGGTCCATGCCTCCACCAAACCAGCAGACGGCCTCGCCCGAGCCTGCCACCGGGGTCGCGGCCAGCATGCGCACATTCATATGGACTGTCGGCACGTAGGGATTACGCGGGTGAAACACCAGCGAAACCCCCAGGGCCTCAAACGGTGCGCCTGTCAATTCCGGACGGTGCTGCGTCGCCGAAGGCGGCAGCTTGGGGCCCCGCACATGCGAGAACCCGCAGCCGGCACGCTCAAACACCTGGCCCTGCTCCAGGATCATGGTGATGCCATTGCCCTGCAGCGTCTCGCCGGGCGCTTTCTGCCAATGGTCCGCCGTGAAGGACTGGCCGTCGATCCCGGAAACCGCGCCGGTGATGCGCTGCTGCAGCGCCAGCAGAAAGTCTCGAACGCTTGAAATATCGGTCATGCTACAGTGTTACCCGAAGGGCGGAGGGAAAAACCAGCGCTCATTTGGCGATCAAGACTTGACCGCGCGCCAGCCGATGTCTTTGCGGTACTGCGCACCATCAAATCCAATGTCCTGGGCAACTTCGTAGGCACGTTGCTGCGCGGCCTTCACCGTGCTGCCGAGTGCCGTCACGCACAGGACCCGGCCGCCAGCCGTTACCGTCGAATCGCCCTGTTTTCGTGTTCCGGCATGAAACACCATCGCGTCTTCGGCCGCATCGGCGCCTTTTTGCAGCCCATGAATCACGTCGCCCTTGCGCGGGCTCAGTGGATAACCGTGCGCAGCCATCACCACCCCCAGGGCTGGCCGGCGGTCCCAGTCCAGCTCGATCTGGTCCAGCGCACCCGAGGTGGCGGCCATCATCACCTCATACAGGTCGGTTTTGAGGCGCATCATGATCGGCTGCGTCTCCGGGTCGCCCATGCGGCAGTTGAATTCCAGTGTTTTCGGTTTGCCTTCCGCATCAATCATCAGGCCGGCATACAAAAAGCCGGTGAACGGAATGCCGTCTTTTTCCATGCCCTTGATGGTCGGCAGGATGATCTCGCGCATGGCGCGGCCGTGCACTTCGGGGGTAACGACCGGGGCCGGTGAATAGGCTCCCATTCCGCCGGTATTCGGGCCTTCATCGCCGTCCAGCAGGCGCTTGTGGTCCTGGCTGGTCGCCATGGCGGCCACATTCTTGCCGTCGCACATCACGATGAAACTGGCTTCTTCACCCTGCAAAAATTCTTCAATCACCACCCGAGCGCCACCCTCGTTGTGTGCCACGCCAAGCGGGTTGAAGTCGGGATTTGGCGCCAGCATGAATTCGATGGCCTCGTGCGCCTCGTGCAGCGTCATGGCCACCACCACGCCCTTGCCGGCCGCCAGGCCGTCGGCCTTGACGACTATCGGGGCGCCTTTTTCGTCCACGTAGGCGTGGGCCGCCGCAGCGTCGGTGAAGGTTTCATATTCAGCCGTCGGAATACCGTGGCGCTTCATAAAGGCCTTGGAGAACGCCTTGGAGCTTTCCAGCTGCGCCGCCGCCTTGGTCGGGCCGAAGACCCGCAAGCCGTGCGCACGGAACTCGTCAACGATACCGGCCGCAAGCGGCTGCTCGGGGCCCACCACTGTCAGCGCGATCTTTTCGGTCAGCGCCCATTCGCGCAGCGCCTTCACGTCGGTGATGTCAATATTTTCAAGGCGCGCATCCAGCGCAGTGCCGCCATTGCCTGGGGCGACATACACCGCCTGAACCTTGGGAGACTGCGCCAGTTTCCAGGCCAGGGCGTGCTCACGGCCACCGCCGCCCACCACTAAAACTTTCATGCTGCTGCTTTCATTGTGTGCCTGGCTTTGCTTTTGCTGTTGTGGTGTTGTTGCTTCATTGTGGCTGCGTGTTTGGTTTGCTTATTCAGACAACTCGGCGTTATGGAACACATCCTGGGTATCGTCCAGGTCTTCCAGCACGTCCAGCAGTTTTTGCATCTTGCGGGCATCCTCGCCGGCAAGTTCTATGGTGTTGTCGGCGCGCATGGTGACTTCGGCAATCTCGGGCTTGAGGCCGGCGGCTTCCAGCGCGTTCCTCACGGCTTCAAAGCCCGTGTAAGGCGTCAACACCTCAATGGCACCGTCTTCATGCGTGATGACGTCGTCGGCGCCGGACTCCAGCGCGACTTCCATGATCTTGTCTTCGCTGGTGCCGGGCGCAAAAATCAGCTGGCCGCAGTGCTTGAACTGGAAAGCCACCGAGCCTTCGGTGCCCATGTTGCCGCCATGTTTGGAAAAAGCGTGCCGCACTTCAGCCACGGTACGCACCTTGTTATCGGTCATGCAGTCCACGATGATGGCCGCGCCGCCGATGCCGTAGCCTTCGTAGCGGACTTCCTCGTAATGCACGCCTTCCAGGCTGCCCGTGGCCTTGGCAATGCCGTATTTGACGTTCTCATTGGGCATGTTGGCCGCCTTGGCCTTGTCCACTGCCAGACGCAGACGCGGATTCGTGCCCAGGTCGCCGCCGCCCATGCGGGCCGCCACCATGATTTCACGCATCACACGGGTCCAGATGCGCTGGCGCTTTTCATCCTGGCGCCCCTTGCGGTGTTGAATATTCGCCCATTTACTGTGACCGGCCACGAAGAATCCCTTTTCAGACTGATTAATTGATTTAATCTACAACCCGCATTTTACTTTTTCACTCCAGGACACCCCATGGCCGAGCCGTTACTGATTGCCAAGCACGATTCCATCCACTGCGAGATCCTTCCCGCCCTGGCCAACCGCCATGGGCTGATCACCGGCGCCACGGGTACCGGCAAGACCGTGACGCTGCAAACACTGGCCGAAAACTTCTCGAAAATCGGCGTCCCGGTCTTCATGGCCGACGTCAAAGGGGACCTGACCGGCATCAGCCAGGCCGGCACCATCGGCGACAAAATGGCCGGCATCCTCAAGGAACGCGGCATCGACCTTCCCGAATCGCTGGCCTGCCCCGCCACGCTATGGGACGTCTTCGGCGAACAGGGTCACCCTGTGCGCGCTACCATTTCCGACATGGGCCCGCTGCTGCTGGGCCGCATGCTCAACCTCAACGAAACCCAGGCCGGCGTGCTCAACCTGGTGTTCAAGATTGCCGACGACAACGGCATGCTGCTGCTGGACCTGAAAGACCTGCGCGCCATGCTGCAGTACGTTGGCGACAACGCCAGCGAGTTCACCACCAAGTACGGCAACGTCAGCGCCGCCAGTGTGGGCGCCATCCAGCGCGGGCTGCTGCAGGTCGAAAGCCAGGGCGGTGAAAAATTCTTCGGCGAGCCCATGCTCAACATCAGCGACTTCATGCAAACCGTTGATGGCAAAGGGGTGATCAACATACTGGCCGCCGACAAGCTCATGAACTCGCCGCGCCTCTACGCCACCTTCCTGCTGTGGATGCTGTCCGAGCTGTTCGAACAACTGCCTGAAATTGGCGACCCGGACCAGCCCAAGCTCGTCTTCTTCTTTGACGAGGCCCACCTGCTCTTCAACGAAGCGCCCAAGGTGCTGGTCGAGCGCATCGAGCTGGTGGTGCGCCTGGTGCGCTCCAAGGGCGTCGGCGTGTATTTTGTGACGCAAAACCCATTGGACATTCCCGATTCGGTGCTGGCCCAGCTTGGCAACCGGGTGCAGCACGCCCTGCGCGCCTTCACTCCGCGCGACCAGAAAGCCGTCAAGGCCACCGCCCAGACCATGCGGCAAAAGCCCGGCCTCGACATCGAAACCGCGATCACCGAACTGGCCGTTGGCGAGGCCCTGGTGAGCTTTCTCGACAGCAAGGGCCGTCCCAGCGTGACGGAACGCGTTTACGTGCTGCCGCCCGGCAGCCAGATCGGTCCCATCACACCGCCACAACGCCAGCTGCTGCTGCAAAACTCACTGGTGGCCGGTGCCTACGAAAAGACCGTAGACCGCGAATCGGCCTACGAAGCCATCAAAGGCCGCGCGGAAGTCGCGGCCACGGAAGCGGCCAAAGCTCCCCAGGGCGGCGCGGCCGGCCAAACCGATTCGGGCGGCATCATGGGCGGGCTCAACGACGTCCTGTTCGGCACCACGGGCCCGCGCGGCGGCAAACACGACGGCCTGGCGCAAAGCATGGCCAAGTCCGCCGTGCGTACCATGGGCTCGGCCGTGGGCCGGGAAATCATCCGCGGCGTCCTCGGCAGCATCTTCGGCGGCAAAAAACGCTGAGCCTGCGCACAGACCCGGTGCGTTCGGCCGGGCCTGTCGCAAATTAACGACCCGGCAAAACTGCCGGGCTTGTCAATCCCGGCACGCATCGCTACATTGGATTTTTTAAGGATCCGCAATGCCTGCTGAAGTTGCCGCCAAATCACCCGATCCAAGGCCGGCCTCCCCCTCGCCTGTTTCTGCGCCTGCCTCCTCCACAGCTCCAGCCAGCCCTGCGGTCTCCCACATCCGATTGACCTCTCACGCAGGAGGTTATGGCGCCTTGCCCATCCGCTGGGCCGCCGCCACTGCCACCGAACGCGGCCCGGTGGTGGGCACCACCACCAAACGCAGCCACCGCAACGTCATCGGCACGCATAGCGGCTCGTACAGCGTCTACCGCGCGCTCGCCGTTGCTTCCGGCGCGCTCAAGGCCAGCCACAAGGCCGACCTCACCAACACCTCGCCGACCGACGTGATCGGCCCCTACCCGCAATGGAGCGAGCCTGGCCGTATCGTCGCCATGGACCCATGGGGCGCGATGGTGGCCGACGTTTTTTCCAGTGAGCTGGCAGCGGGTTACGACATCCGGCCAACCATCGCCGTAACCCAGGCCCACGTGATCCTGCCCGAGGTGATCGAAGCCCTGCAGTCCGGCAGGCTCAAGGCCGACGGCAAGTTTTTGACAGCCGGCGGCGCGGCCATGGTGACCAAGGTCGCCGTTGAACCGGTCTGGTACCTGCCCGAAATTGCCCGGCGCTTTGGCTGCAGCGAAACCGATTTGCGCCGCGTGCTGTTTGAAGAAACCGGCGGCATGTACCCCGAGCTCGTCACCCGCAGCGACCTGGAAGTCTTCCTGCCGCCCATCGGCGGCCTCACGGCCTACATCTTTGGCCGCCCGCGCGACCTCGCCAACCCCGACATCGAGCTCACAGCCCGCGTGCATGACGAATGCAACGGCTCCGACGTCTTCGGCTCAGACATCTGCACCTGCCGCCCCTACCTCACACACGCCATTGAAGAGTGCATCCAGGGTGCCCAGCGCGGCGGCGTGGGCCTTGTGTCCTATTTCCGCAAGGAGGGCCGGGCGCTCGGCGAAGTCACCAAATTCCTGGTCTACAACGCCCGCAAGCGCCAGGTGGGCGGCGACACCGCCGACCAGTACTTCAACCGCACGGAATGCGTGGCCGGCGTACAGGACATGCGCTTCCAGGAACTCATGCCAGACGTGCTCAACTGGCTGGGCATCCGCAAGATCCACCGGCTCGTTTCCATGAGCAACATGAAGTACGACGCCATCACCCGCTCGGGCATCGAGGTAGTTCAGCGCATCAATATTCCCGAGCACATGATCCCGGCCGACGCCCAGGTCGAAATGGACGCCAAGATGGCCGCAGGCTATTTCACCCCCGGCGCGGTGCCCGACGCCGAAGAACTGAAAAAAGCCAAGGGCCGGGGGCTGGATGTCTGAAACCACACCCGCTCCTGACAGTCCCAGCAACCCCGCCAACGCCACCTATACCATCGCCGGAAACCTGCGCGGGATCAGCGCCGCCGCAGAATTGCGTTCCACCAGAACCATACGCGCCCGCGCCTCTGCCCTGCTTGAGCGCGCACGCCGCGGCGAATCCGCCTGGTTTACCGTCAACGACGGCGCCATGACCACCGCCGCTGCGCTGGTTGCTGAAATCACCCGCGCCCGCTACCCGGACCTGGACATTCCGTACCACAGCCGCTGGCGACATTTTGAAGCTGGCGGCATTGACCGCCTGGGTTTACTCAATGCAGCACTGGCATCCGCCACGCCTGCCGGGCGCGCCCGCGCGCAGATTGACCTCGCGCTCATCAGCGTGCTGCTGGACGCCGGTGCCGGCGCCCAGTGGCACTACCTCGAAGCCGCCCAGGGAGAGCATCCCTGCAGCGAATACAGCCGTTCCGAAGGCCTGGGGGTGGCAAGTTTTCACGCCTTCATGGCTGGGCTCTTTTCCAGCGATCCACAGCAACCGCTGCAGGCCGATGCCCTCAAGCTCAAAACCATTACCGCAGACCAGCTTGCCCTGGCTTTTCAGGTCACGCCCGAAAACCCGCTGATCGGCCTCGAAGGCCGCGCCGCGCTGCTGCGGCGCCTCGGCCAGGCACTTCAGGACCAGCCTGCGCTCTTTGGCCAGCGCGGCCGTCCCGGCCATTTGTTTGAAGCGCTGGCGCAACCCGGGCAAAGTGCTATCGAGGCGCACGAGCTGCTGTCGGTGCTGCTCACCAGCCTCTCGTCTATTTGGCCAGCCCAAAATGTCATGGGCAACATTCCCCTGGGCGACTGCTGGCAGCACAGCGCGGCAGGCGACGATGAATCCGAAAAAGCTGGGCCCAGCCATGGCTGGATGCCTTTCCACAAGCTGTCGCAGTGGCTCACCTATTCACTGCTGGAGCCTTTCGAGTGGGCCGGTGTGCAGGTCAAAGGGCTAGACGCGCTGACCGGCCTGCCCGAATACCGCAACGGCGGCCTGTTCCTCGACGCCGGTGTGCTGGTGCTGAAAGACCCGGCCCAGGCTGGGCGCCTGCATGCCGCCGGCGACGAACTCATCGTGGAGTGGCGCGCGCTTACCGTGGCCCTTCTCGACGAGCTCGCGCCACTGGTGCGTGAGCAGCTGGGATTGACCGCCGAGCAGATGCCGCTGGCCTGCGTGCTCGAAGGCGGCACCTGGGCCGCAGGGCGTGCACTGGCACAGCAATTGCATCAAGGTTTGCCGCCCCTGAACATCGAAAGCGACGGCACCGTATTCTGAACATCGATCCCGAAAGATGCGCGGACCCGACGGGCACAGGCACAGGTAAAAGCAGAATAAAAATAACAACCGAACAAAACAAAGACAGAACACAGAGGCACACAAGAAAATGACCATCCAGAGCAACAAAGTCCACCTGATCGACCACCCGCTGGTACAGCACAAGCTCACCCTGATGCGCCGTAAGGACGCCTCCACCAACACCTTCCGCACCCTGCTCAACGAGCTCAGCATGCTGATGGCCTACGAGGTCACGCGTGACATGCCGATGCAGGACATCGAGATCGAGACCCCGCTCGAAATCACCACCTCCAAAGTCATCGACGGCAAGAAGCTGGTGTTTGTCTCTATCCTGCGCGCCGGCAACGGCATTCTTGAAGGCATGCTCAGCGTGGTGCCCGGCGCCCGCGTCGGCCACGTCGGCCTGTACCGCGACCCGAAAACCCTGACGGCGGTCGAGTACTACTTCAAGATGCCGCACGACATGGAAGAGCGCGACATTGTCGTGGTCGACCCAATGCTCGCCACCGGCAACTCGGCCATCGCGGCGGTCGAGCGGCTCAAGGAGCTCAACCCCAAGTCCATCAAGTTCGTCTGCCTGCTGACCTGCCCCGAAGGCATCAAGGCCCTGCAGACCGCCCACCCGGACGTGCCCATCTACACCGCCGCCATTGACCGCGAACTCAACAGCCATGGCTACATCCTGCCGGGCCTGGGCGACGCGGGCGACCGGATCTTCGGAACCAAATAAGGCCTCCGCCCTTTATGGACGTGCGCAAGCAGCTCCTGAATTGATAGCAGTTTCCAGACACCGCCAACCCACCTGAAAACCCAACCGGAGAGTCCCATGCCTCAGATTTTCAAGCGCCGCCAGCTCGTTCTATTGGCAACCGCCCTCGCAACCGCCCTGCCCGGCCTGGCCCTTGCCCAGGCAGCCAAAACCAAGGTTGCGGCCATCTACACCGTGCCGTTTGAGCAGCAATGGGTCAGCCGCCTGCACAAGGCGCTCAAAGCCGCCGAAGCGCGCGGGGAGATCGAATACAAGGCCACTGAAAACGTCTCCAATGCCGACTACGAACGTGTCATGCGCGAATACGCCACGGCCGGCAACGCGCTCATCGTCGGCGAAGCTTTTGCGGTGGAGGCCGCGGCCCGCAAGGTCGCCAAGGACTTCCCGAAAGTGTCCTTCCTCATGGGCTCGTCCGGCAAGGTGCAGGAGCCCAACTTCTCGGTGTTCGACAACTACATTCAGGAGCCGGCCTACCTAAGCGGCATGATCGCCGGCGGCGTGACCAAGAGCAACAAGATCGGCATGGTCGGCGGTTTTCCGATTCCCGAAGTCAACCGCCTGATGAACGCCTTCATGGCAGGCGCCAAAGAAACCAACCCCAAGGTCGAGTTCAGCGTGAGTTTCATCAACAGCTGGTTTGACCCGCCCAAAGCCAAGGAAGCCGCCTTCGCCATGATCGACAAGGGCGCCGACGTGATGTACGCCGAGCGCTTCGGTGTGAGCGACGCCGCCAAGGAAAAGGGCAAGCTGGCCATCGGCAACGTCATCAACACGCAAGACAAATACCCCGACACCGTGGTGGCGTCGGCCCTGTGGAACATGGAGCCCAGCATCGACCGCGCGATCAAGGCCGTCAAGGAAGGCAAATTCAAGGCCGAAGACTACGGCCCGTATTCCATGATGAAGTACAAGGGCTCCGAACTCGCCCCGCTGGGCACCTTCGAGAAAAAGGTGCCCGCCGACATCGTTGCCAAGGTCAAGGCCAAAGAAGCCGACATCCTGGCCGGCAAGTTCACCGTCAAGGTCGACGACGGCCAGCCCAAGTCCACCGCCAAATAAGCCGGCGTTTCACCGCCCCACCTGAAAGCGCCGTATGCATTCCCTGTTTTGCTTGCGGCGTTTTCTTTTCAGTCAGCCTGTTGCCTGGCGGGCCGCGGCGCCGCTGGCCTTCCTGGCCTTTCTGTCATTTGGCCTGTTGGGATGTGCGGGTCCGGCGTCTGTCCCATCCAATCCATCAGGCGCAGCTGCGGGCATTCCTGTCCGGCTTGACGCCACGCCCCGCATCGCGGTGATGTCGGCTTTTCAGCCCGAACTGACCCTGTTGCTCAACCGCTTGCAAGGCCCCGCCAGGCACCGCATCAACGGCGTCGATTTCACCACCGGCACCCTGCAGGGCAAGCCGGTTGTGCTGTTCCTTTCCGGCATCAGCATGGTCAATGCGTCCATGAACACGCAGCTGGTGCTGGACCGTTTCAACATCACCCACATCGTCTTTAGCGGCATCGCCGGTGGCGTCAACCCGGCCCTGCACATCGGCGACGTCAGCGTACCCACCCAATGGAGCCAATACCTTGAAGTGCTGATGGCACGCGAAACTTCGCCGGGCCGCTTCACTATCCCGCCGCGCATGGAGGCGCAGACCCTGGCGCCCTTCGGCATGCTGCACCCGCGCCCGGTTGAAACGCGCACCGCCGCCAACCCGGCGCCCGTACGCAAGTTTTGGTTTGAAGTCGACCCCCGGATGCTCGCGGTTGCCAGGGGCATGGGCAACATCGAACTCGGCGCCTGCAACGCGGGGGTATGCCTCACGCACAAACCGCAGCTGATGGTGGGCGGCAACGGCGTGTCGGGCCAGGCCTTTGTCGACAATGCTGCCTTCCGCGAATACGCCTTCAAGACCTTCCAGGCCAACGTACTCGACATGGAAACCGCCGCCGTGGGCATGGTGGCCTACAGCAACAGCGTGCCTTACATCGCCTTCCGGTCGCTCAGCGACCTGGCCGGCGGCGGTGAAGCCGCCAATGAAATGGTCACTTTCATGAACATCGCTGCCGACAACTCGGCCAAGGTTCTATTGGCGTTTCTCGCGGCCTGGAAATAACATGCCCGAGCTCACCGGCATCGACCACATCTACATTGCCGTGAGCAACATGGCCGAGTCGGAAGCGTTCTACGACAAGCTCATGCTCAAGGCACTCAGCTGCCGCAAAAACACCTTCACCATCGGCGGCGACCCGCACATCCAGTACTACAACCGCCACTTTGGTTATGTGCTGCGGCCAGCCCGCTCGCAAGCCGCGCACGACTCATACTCGCCCGGCCTTCATCACTTCTGCCTGCGCGTAGACACCATCGAAGACGTGGCCGAATGCGCACGGCTGCTGCAGGCCTCCGGCATCAACGCCAGCGAGCCGCACAACCACGGCGAATACGCACCCGACTACTGGGCCACTTTTTTCACCGACCCCGACGGCCTTCGTCTGGAGATCACCAACTACCGCCAGGAGCGGCGCGACCGGCATGACCACTGGGCATCCCTCGGCTGAGAACGCACAACCGCCGGCGCTGCGGCTGAACGGCATCACCAAACGCTTCGGCCCGCTGGTTGCCAACGACGCGATTTCGCTTCAACTGCACAGCGGTGAAATCCTCGCGCTGTTGGGTGAAAACGGCGCCGGCAAGTCCACGCTGGTGTCCATCCTCTTTGGCCACTACACCGCCGACGAAGGCCACATCGAAATCTTTGGCCAGTCGCTGCCACCGGGTAACCCCAAGGCCGCGCTGGCGGCGGGTGTCGGCATGGTGCACCAGCATTTCACGCTGGCCGACAACCTCAGTGTGCTCGACAACGTGATGCTGGGCAGCGAGCCGCTGTGGCAACTGTTTTCACGTCGCAGAGCAGCCCGTGCCAGGCTGCTGGACGTGGCCCGGCGCTTTGGCCTGCCCGTGGCGCCCGATGCCAGGGTGGGCAGCCTCTCGGTCGGTGAACGCCAGCGTGTCGAGATCCTGAAAGCGCTGTACCGCGGTGCACGCATCCTGATCCTGGACGAACCCACCGCCGTGCTGACGCCGCAGGAAAGCGAGGCGCTTTTCGATACGCTGGGCCAGATGGTGGCGCAAGGCCTGTCCATCATTTTCATCAGCCACAAGCTCGGCGAGGTGCTGCGCGTGTCGAACCGGGTGGCTGTGCTGCGCGGTGGCAAGCTGGTGGCCGAAGCACCTGCCGCCGGTACCAGCCAGGCGCAGTTGGCGCAATGGATGGTCGGCCACGCCGTCACCACCACACAACGCCGCCCCGCGCCGTCAACCGGCCTGCCGGTCTGCACGCTGGAAGGCGTCAGCACGGCCGATGCGGGGCAAGACCGCCTGGATGGCGTTTCGCTTCAGCTCAAGGCCGGTGAAATCGTCGCCATTGCGGGTGTCTCAGGCAACGGCCAGCTCGCCCTGGCCGACCTGCTGTGTGGCACCCGCGCCGCCAGCCAGGGCTCCGTGACATTTCTGGGCCAACCCATGAAGGCCTCGCCAGCCTGGCTGGTCACCCAGGGCGTGGCGCGCATCCCCGAAGACCGGCATGGCGTGGGCGTGGTTGGCGACCTCAGCGTCTGGGAAAACGCCGTGTCAGAGCGCTTGCGCAGCCCGGTGTTTTCCAAAGTGCTGTGGGTCAAGCGCAAGGCCGCGCAGGCCCATGCAGCCCGCATCATGCGCGAGTTTGACGTGCGCGGCGGCGGACCGGACACCGCGGCGCGCTCGCTGTCGGGCGGCAATATGCAAAAGCTCATCCTCGGGCGGGCGCTCGTGGCCCCCACGCTTGTCGCTTCGCGTACTGCGCTGCCCCCCGAGGGGGCTATTTTTCCTAGGGGCGGCCCGTCGGAAAAATGTTTCCCCTCTTCCGAAACCGCACCCCAGCCGGCCAAACTGATCATCGCCCACCAGCCCACCTGGGGCCTGGACATCGGCGCCGTTGCCTATGTGCAGCAGCAACTGATCGCAGCACGAGACGCCGGCGCGGCCGTGCTGGTCATTTCTGATGACCTGGACGAAGTGGTGGCGCTCGGCGACCGCGTGGCGGTGATGCACGCGGGCCAGCTGACGGAGGCTCTGCCCGCCGAAGCCTGGACACGCGAGGCCATTGGGCTGGCCATGGCTGGAGCCAATGGGGGTGACTCGAGCGCCGCCGGGCCGCCCCAAGGAGCGAGGGCCCCCTCGGGGGGCAGCGCATTACACGAAGTGAAAAGCGTGGGGGCCAACCAGTTATGAGGCTGGAGAAAAGAACACAAACCTCAAAGCTGGCCCTGGTGCTCGCGCCCATAGGCGCCATCGTCTTCACCTTGCTGATCAGCGCACTGCTGGTGCTGTGGGCCGGTGCACCGTTGGGCCAAACCTATGTGCTGCTGTTCAAGGGCGGCTTTGGTTCCGTCTTTGCCCTCAGCGAAACCTTCACCCGTGCAGTGCCCCTCATCCTGACCGGCCTGGCCGCCACGGTGGCCTTCAAGGCGCGGCTTTTCAACATTGGCGCCGAAGGCCAGCTTTATGCCGGCGCGCTGGCCGCCGTGGCTGTGGGCGGCATGCATGGGGGTACCGGTTTTGAGCTCCCCACCTGGCTGCTGTTCGGGCTGATGATGCTGGCCGCCGCCGTTGCCGGTGCGCTGCTGTTGCTGGGCCCGGCCCTGCTGAAGGCCCGGCTGGGCGTCGATGAAGTCGTCACCACCCTGCTGCTCAACTTCATCATGCTGCTGTTTGTGTCGGCCATGCTCGACGGCCCCATGAAAGACCCCACCGCCATGGGCTGGCCGCAAAGCGTGGCGCTGCAGGGCGATCTGGAGCTTTCCAGGCTCGTCGCGCAGACACGCATCCACGCCGGCCTGCTGTGGGCCGCTGCGCTGGCTGTGGCGCTGTGGGCCTTGCTGAAGTACACCGTGCTGGGCTTTGACATACGCGCTGTGGGCGCCAACGCCAAAGCCGCGGCGTTCGCCGGCGTGCCCGTCACCCGCACGGTGGTGCTGGTTGCCCTGCTCTCGGGCGCGCTGGCCGGACTGGCCGGCGCCATCGAGGTGGCCGGCCGCACCAGCTACGTCACGCTCGACATGTCACCCGGCTATGGCTACACCGGCATCGTGATCGCCATGCTGGCCGCGCTCAACCCCATGGGCGTTCTGGCGGCAGCCGTGTTTGTGGCGGGCGTGCTGGTCGGCGCCGACACCATGAGCCGGGCCGTGGGTGTGCCGACCTATATCGCCGACGTCATCGTGGCGGCGTCGCTGATCTCGGTGCTGGTGGCCACGTTGATGACGCAATACCGGCTGGTAGTCAAAGAAAAAGGCCGGGCCGCATGAAATTCTTCGGCTCACGCGCCCTGCCAACCCATCAGGCCACTGACGCCCGGGCTGAACCTGCACGCACAGTTCTTAAGAAAATAATAGCCACAAGCCAATACAGACGGGCGCAACCAGCTATTAAATTCATAGCGACAGCTGCCTGCACACCACAGGGAAAAGGCTTCCTGCATGGCTGAAATGCTCGATATCCTCGCCGCCGCGCCCTTCTGGATCGCCGTCCTGCGCATCGCCACGCCGCTCATCCTGGGCACCCTGGGTGTACTGCTGTGTGAGCGTGCCGGCGTGCTCAACCTGGGCATCGAGGGCATCATGGTTGCCGGCGCCTTCAGCGGCTGGCTGGCCGTGTACGGCGGCGCGCCGCTGTGGGTTGGCGTGGGTGTGGCGGCGCTTACCGGTGCGATGTTCGGCTTGCTGCACGCCTTTCTCACCGTCGGCCTGGCGCTGTCGCAGCACGTGTCCGGGCTTGGCATCACCCTGCTGGCCACCTCGCTCAGTTACTACGGCTACCGCGTCAGCTTTCCCAAAGTCGACACGCCACCCACCATCACACCCTTTGCTCCCATGCATTGGCTAGACGGCTTTCCCGGCGGCGGGCTGAACGTGCTGGCCGCGCAAACCTCGCTCACGCTGCTGGCGCTGCTGCTGGTGCCGTTGATCGCCTGGCTGGTCTACCGCACACCGGCCGGCCTGGCCATCCGCATGGTCGGCGAGAACCCCCAGGCCGCCGAAGGCCAGGGTGTCTCCGTCGCCGCTACCCGCACCGCCGCCATCGTGGCCGGCTCGGCACTCATGGGCGTGGCAGGCTCCTTCCTCACGCTGTCGGCGTTTAACGCCTTTTTCTTCAACATGGTCAATGGCCGCGGCTGGGTGTGCGTGGCACTGGTGGTGTTTGCCTCGTGGCGGCCCGGCAAGGCACTGCTGGGCGCGCTGCTGTTCGCCTTCTTCGACGCACTGCAGCTGCGCCTGCAAACCTCGGGCATCGTGAATGTGCCCTATCAGGTGTACTTGATGCTGCCCTACGCCCTCTCCATCCTGGCGCTGGTGCTGGTGGCGCGCAAGGCGGCGTATCCTCAGGCGTTGATGAAACCTTATCGAAAAGGCGAGCGCTGATGACGACGACACCCCTTGCCCCACGCGGCACGCTGCTGGCCGCCTTGCTGGTACTGGGCTGCGCCAACGCGCAGGCGCTGGGCAGTGACTACAGCTACGACAGCTTCAAGACACCCGACGCTGTAAGCTGGGTGCAGATGTGCGGCACATGGGGCAAGGACCACCAGGGCACCTACCGCGTCGTGCACGCCGACCAGTACGCACAATCATTCCTCTACATCCAGTGGATGACACGCGACGCCAACGGCAGCCTGCATGCCGGGCACACCGTGGGGATCGCCGAACTGAACAACGACCACTCGGAGATCATGCTCAGCGGCCTAACATGCCGCATAACGCCGCGCGGCATCACGCTCACGGCGCGCGCCGCCTCAGGCCATGACGACAAGTTGCGCCGCGTCACTATCGAGGTCGGTCCGGCCAATGGCCAGTACCGCTACCGCGCGCAACGCGCACACTGAAACCCAATACATCTTCACTGCCATGCTCGACCTCCTCATCACCCACGCCAGCCTGCCCGATGGCCGCAACAACATCTCCATTGCCGTGCAAAACGGGAAGATCACCGAGGTCAGCGAAGGCCCCATCACTGGCGCGCAAGCCCGCGAGACGGTAGACGCCGAGGGCTACCTGCTCAGCCCGCCCTTCGTCGACCCCCACTTCCACATGGACGCCACGCTGAGCTACGGCCTGCCGCGCGTCAATGAAAGCGGCACACTGCTCGAAGGCATCGCACTGTGGGGCGAGCTGAAGCCGCTGCTCACAGCCGAAGCGCTTATCGAACGCGCCCTCACCTACTGCGACTGGGCCGTGGCCAAAGGCCTGCTCGCTATTCGCAGCCATGTAGACACCAGCGACCCCAGCCTGCTGGCGGTAGACGCGTTGCTTGAAGTCAAAAAGCAGGTCGCCCCCTACATCGACCTGCAGCTGGTCGCCTTCCCGCAAGACGGCGTGTTGCGAACAAAAGGTGGCATCAACAACCTTGAGCGCGCACTCGACAAGGGCGTAGACGTGGTCGGCGGCATCCCGCACTTTGAACGCACCATGGCCGACGGCACCGCCAGCGTGAAGCGGCTCTGCGAAATTGCGGCCGAACGCGGCCTGCTGGTCGACATGCATTGCGACGAGTCCGACGACCCGCTTTCACGCCACATCGAAACCCTGGCTTACGAGGCCCAGCGCCTGGGCCTGCAGGGCCGCGTCAACGGCAGCCATTGCACTTCCATGCACAGCATGGACAACTACTATGTCAGCAAGCTGCTGCCCCTGATCGCCGAGAGTGGCGTCAGCGTCATCGCCAACCCGCTGATCAATATCACCCTGCAAGGCCGCCACGACACCTACCCCAAGCGCCGCGGCATGACCCGCGTGCCCGAACTGATGGCCGCTGGTGTGACTGTCGCCTTCGGCCACGACTGCGTGATGGACCCCTGGTACGGCATGGGCAGCGGCGACATGCTGGAAGTCGCTCACATGGGCCTGCACGTGGCGCAGATGACCAGCCAGAAAGGCATACGCCAGTGCTTTGATGCGGTGACCCTCAATGCTGCGAAGGTGATGCACCTCAAAGGTTATGGGCTGGAGGTGGGGTGTGATGCAAGCTTTGTGTTGTTGCAGGCCCGGGACCCGGTCGAGGCGATCCGATTGCGGGCGAACCGGTTGAAGGTGTGGAAGAAGGGTGTACTGCTAGCTGAAACCCCAGAGGTCGCGGCGACATTGCAGTTGCCGAAACGCCTGCCCACTACCCGTTTTATGACTTGAAGAGCCATCCGGAAAATGACACTTCCGATCAAGGGGACCCTGTGAATTCATCTGTTGACCATGCCGGGCTCATCGCCACTTACAGGAGGGCGGAGGCAGAGGCTGCGCACAAGTCCGGATTAATCAAGGCGGCTGCAGCCAAAGGCCCCAAGGCGATCCAGATGGCCGTCGAGACAGCAGACAAGGCRGCAAAACGCMGGGATGCGTACGCAAAAAAGCTCGCGGCGCTAGGGGTGCAACTCAAGGTCTGAGCAATATCCGGTGCCCTCCCCGCGAAGGACAAGGGTTGGTTGCGGATAATCGGGATTTGGAGAGAAACCCGATGCAAACAGACGCACCAGAAGACGCACTGGACGAAGCACCCGACGACGAACCGGAGCCGATCGAGGAATACGTCCCCGGCGTCGCAAACGGCCGCAACTACATGGCCAGGCTGTGCCATCTGCCTGACGGTCCCTGGTACATCGATGTGGTGCATGTTGAATCGCTGCCGCCCTTGCACGACAGCGACAGGACCTGGCTCACGCGCGCTGAGGCTGTTCAGGCGGCAGACAAGCTGGTTGCCGATCTGGCGCACTGACCGGCGCGAATGTAACGCTTGGTCATGGTCCTTGCAGCGTACGCAAGCAGCTCCATATGGATGCCAGCGGCCCGCCGGGCCTGCACCTTCACCCAAGGAGTTTTCATGTTCAAACGCCTGACTTTGCTCTGGGTTCTGGTACGCGGCGACGCGCGGCGGCTGTGGACAGCACTGCGCCACCCGGAAGCGCCCGCCTGGCTGAAATGGGGCACCGCGGCGATTGCGCTCTACCTGTGCTCGCCCATTGACTTGATCCCCGACATCCTGCCGGTCATTGGCATCGCTGACGATTTGGTACTGGTTCCGCTGGCGATCCGCTGGCTGTTGAATCGCCTGCCGCCCGGGATCGCCGATCCTGCGCCGAAGCGTTCGGCCTGAGCACCGGCGATGCTGTAATGGGCATCCCAAGCCAGTTCGCCATTTCAGCTCGCCCTTCTATTGATGCCCACACGCCCCGTTTCACTGACCGTTCCGCTCCCTTCGGGCGGTACCATCTCCGGCCTGCTGCAAAAACCTGCCAGCGCCAAGGCGTGTTATGTGTTCGCCCACGGCGCGGGCGCGGGCATGAACCACACCTTCATGGAGGCGATTGCCCAAGGTCTCGCGGAACGCGACATTGCCAGCTTGCGCTTCAATTTTCCGTTCATGCAACAAGGCTCGAAACGACCAGACTCCCCAGCCGTTGCGCATGCGGCAATCCGGGCGGCAGTTGCTGAAGCGGCGTGGCAAATGCCTGATGTGCCGTTGTTTGCCGGTGGCAAGTCCTACGGTGGGCGCATGACCACGCAGGCGCAGGCGGCTGAGCCATTGCCCGGACTGAAGGGCCTTGTGCTGGTGGGCTTTCCACTGCACCCAGCCGGCAAGCCCTCAACCGAACGCGCCGCGCACCTAGGCGGCGTCAAGCTGCCGATGCTTTTTCTGCAAGGCACGCGCGACGGCCTCGCTGATCTGGACTTGATCACCCAGACCACGGCGGGCCTCGGTAAAAAGGCAAGCCTGCACATCGTGGATGGCGCCGACCACGCCTTTCACGTGCTGGTGCGTTCAGGCCGCACCGATGCGCAGGTGCGCGAGGAATTGCTGGACACCATGGCCGCGTGGATGACGAAGCACCAGCGTGCAGCGTGATCGTCAGTTCCCTGATGTACCAGGAGAGCCGCTTGGCACTCTGTATGGCGTGTGAGCCAGGACAAATACCCGCTTAAACCTGACCACCGCTAGGCATGGCTGCTGACAGGTGATGCGCCCAACGGCCCCCAGACTGGCCTGACTACGAAAGCCCGTCATGCCGCTCGATACCCCTTCCTCTCTTCGCCTTGTAACCCCACAGCTTTCCCGGCTCTCCCGTCGCACCCTCGTCGCTGCCTTGTGCCTGACGGGGCTGGGCCTGGCCAGCAACGGTGCATGGGCGGCCAAGCCCAAAAAGACGGCGGCAAGCAACCAGCCCTTTGACACAGAAGCCTTCAACAACGCCACCGACAGTCCCTTGCTGCGCAGTGGCAGCAAAGGCGCAGCGGTAGCCCGCGCACAGATCATGCTGGACCGGGCCTGGTTCTCCTGCGGCGAGATCGACGGGCGCTTTGCCACCAACATGCAGCGCATGGTCAAGGCCTACCAGACCGCGAACGACCTCAAACCCACGGGTACCGTCACTGCGGAAACCTGGGTTTCGCTGCGCAAGGACGGCGCTCCGCTTCTGACAAGCTATACCGTGACAGAGAAGGACGCCGCCGGCCCTTTTGAAAAGACGCCTGTGGCGATGGACGAGCGCGCGAAGATGAAAGCGCTGGTGTATGAATCGGTGGAAGAAGCGCTGGCGGAAAAATTCCACACCAGCACCGGCTACCTCAAGCAGCTCAACGGCGGCATCAACATCGAGGCCGGCAAGCAGATCACCGTGCCATATATCGCGGTCAGCGCCACGCCGGTCAACGCGGCTTCCATCGAAATCGACAAGTCCGAGCGTGTGCTCTACGTGCTGGACACCGCCAAGCGCCTGGTGGCGGGTTTTCCCATCAGCATAGGCAATGAAAAGAACGACCCGCTGCCGCTGGGCATGATGGCCATCAAGAACGAGGTCAAAAATCCTGGCTTCACCTACAACCCTGCGTTGCTGAAAAACGCACCCAAGGATGCGCAAAAGGTCGACATCGCAGCCGGTCCCAACAACCCCGTCGGCACCATCTGGCTGGGCCTGACCAAACCGCACTGGGGCATTCACGGCACACCCAACCCTTCCAATGTGGGCCATTCCGAAACCAATGGCTGCATTCACATGACCAACTGGGACGCAGAGCGCCTCTCGACCCTGGCGAAAGCCGGCTTCAAAGTGAGCGTCAAGGCTTGATGGCATCCACACCCGCCCGCCTCAAGAGAACGGCGTTTGCCATCTGTGCGCTGCTGGCCGTGGCGGCAGGCGTGATACTGGGCACGCGCAAGGAAGAGGCAGTTACACAAGTCATACAGCCCGCCACGCCGCCAGCCAGCCAGGCGCTGGCGCCCGCCGTCCCGGCAAGAGAGGCCGACAAGCCACCCCTTGTGGTTCAGACCATAGAGGCAGCCGCGCCCTCACCGGCCCAGCCGCCCCCACCCGCATCTGTCGCCGATGACCCGGAAATTTCGCAGTTACGACTACGCGTCCTGACACTTCCGGTGCAAGGCGTCATGCCCGCCCAGCTCAGCGACACCTACACCCAGGCGCGCGCAGCAGGCGCCCCGCATGAAGCCATAGACATCATGAGCGCACGCGGCACGCCAGTGCTCGCCGTCGAGGACGGCAAAGTGGCCAAGCTGTTCCTGAGCAAACCCGGTGGCATCACGATTTACCAGTTCGACCCGGCCAGCCAGTACGCGTACTACTACGCCCACCTGGACCGCTATGCCGAAGGCCTCACCGAAGGCGCCAGCCTGCGCAAAGGCCAGGTCATCGGCTATGTCGGCAGCACCGGCAATGCATCACCCGACGCACCGCACCTGCACTTCGCGATCTTCAAGCTGGGGCCGGAGCGCCAGTGGTGGCGCGGCGCCCCGCTGAATCCTTATCTTGTCTGGCGCGACGCCAGGCCGTGAGCAACCCGGCCGATGACGTGCCGGCTCATGCTGACGCGCTATGCACTTGCCAGCCTGGCAAGCGCCTTCACCCCTGCCTTCCTGAACAGTCGCGCACCTAA
The DNA here is from genome assembly GCF_054049435.1 of Polaromonas sp. P5_D5. Classification (NCBI taxonomy): domain Bacteria; kingdom Pseudomonadati; phylum Pseudomonadota; class Betaproteobacteria; order Burkholderiales; family Comamonadaceae; genus Polaromonas; species Polaromonas sp. P5_D5. Next base: position 1,135,190 of record NZ_JBFUMJ010000002.1, on the reverse strand, counting down.
CCGCAAACCGCCGCAGGGCAGGCAGCTCCTTCACGATCTCAACACCCACGCAAGACCTGAGCAACAGATGTTTGTTGTTATCGAGGCCGAGTGCGTCAGGATTTCGCGGGTATAAATCCTGCATTGCCACCTATTTCTGCCGATAGTTGGCTTGAATATAAGATCGGCGTGATCACCAAAAAACAAGCTTGCTGCGCAAGCCGCCTTTCATCGGAGGGAGACCGATACGTGAAAACAGCAAATACCCACGCAAAAGAGAGCGTGGCCTTAAAAACCAGACGGGCGGGTTCTGGTTTTTTGTGCCCTGGCCTTGCTGCCGACGAGAACCATGTTCACTCGTACCGCGCGGCAGCATAAAACCATGGCACGAACCCTGCGCCAAATTCTCTGCGGCGTGCTGCTCTTCCAGAGCTGGGCCTTCGCAGCCAATCCTTCGTCCGTCCCGACCGCCTACACCACCGCGCTTTACGAAACGAGTGTGGGCAGCAATCCCGCGCAGGCCTACTTCCTGGTGAACGTATTGCGCCGGGCTGAAGCTCCCAAGGCGGACCTTGAAGCCTTCCGCGCCGAACTGCTGCATGGCTATGTAGCCCAAATGACCAGCGCAGCGCCACCGACCGCCGCGCCCAAACCCGCGCCAGGCCTTTGGGAGTCACTCATGCGGCGGTTGCCGGGCCGGGCGAAACCGCCAACAGACAATGTGGCCGCAGTCATCGCGCGCGGCCGGCAGCACGGCGACGTGATGAGCCCCGCGTTCCGCGCCACCTGGCAGACGGCGATCAACCAGGCGATGACACCGCGTTGGGGACCCGGCACCTCAGGCGCGCCGGTTTTCACGCTGGAGCTGCGCGACATGCAGCCTATCGCGCCCGGCATCTGGGCTGCACCCTCTGCCGAGGGTCAGGTGCGCCTGATGCTGTCGCTGCGTCTGGCCAACACCAGTTCGGTGACACTGCCCCTGTACCGCCCCGACATCGTCCTGCAAGGCACGCTGCGCTTTACCTGTAACTGGGACAGGACACGGATAAGGCAGAGCGAAATGCAGGCCAATGAAGTCACCTTGCTGCAACCCGGCGCCGAATCAGATCCCCTGGCGTGCGAAGCACCTCCAGTGCCCGGGTATTGGCGCGAGCAGGTGCCCGCGCTGCTAGCCGCCAACGGCAAGGCGGGTCTGCAAACCGTGGTCGTTCCGCACGAGCTGGACAGCAACCAGCGGCTGTACCACATGGAATTGGCGTTCTCGCATGCGGCGCCGCAAGCTGTCAGCTGGAGCCAGCGCCTGATGAAGGCCCGGCATGAGAAGTACCGCCAGTGGTCTCCTGCCAAAACCGCACTGGAGCCACCCGAGTCGGGCAGTTTGACGGCTGCGCCGCATCACGGATGGAAGGCGACCGCCACATTGCTGGCGACCTTCCTCGGCGCCACCGTGTTGGCGCTCGGCCTGTTTGCCGGCGGCCGCGCGGCGCGTAGCGCGGGCGTGCCGGAGGGCGTGGTTGCCGTTGTCTCGGTGCTGCTGGTAGGCGGCGCGTGGGTGCTGGCCACTGTGAAACTGGGCGGTGGCGGCACGGGTTACGACCATCCCCTGTATCTCGGCCTTGCCTTGGGGGCGGGCTTCGTCGGGCCGGTGGTGCTGGGCGTGGTGGCCCTGCATGCCCTGCACAAGGTGCTGGACGACGAGGAGATGGAATGGTGGCAGGCCGTGGCCACCGGCTGGCGCCTTACGCTGAATGTCACCGCAAAAACAAGCCGGGCTGAGTTCTGGGGTTTCCTGGCGCATGCTGCCTGGCTTTGGGCGCTGGCGCGCGTCTGCCTCATGCCGCTAGACCGCTGGATAGGCCTCGTCTTGCTGGTTCCCGTGGTGACGCTGACGGTCCGCCGCATGCTCAGCATGACGAGTCAGGAATGGCTCGAGATGGGGGTGATGCTGATATGCCTGCTGTTGCTTATGCTGGCGTGAGTTGCTGCGAGGTGGTGACAAAGTTGCGACGGCCAAAACAACGTTCCTGACTTGATCTCTCAGGCCGTTACCAGTTTGGCGGGTACAACCGACTCTTTTTCCTGAACCACCGCATATTCCACAGCCAGCCGCAGCATCGTGGGTGTGACGTAGTGGCGATGCACATAGTCAATGGCCGCCATGTAAAAGCGGCCAAAGGCATTCTTGCAATGAACCCGCGTACCCAGCATCACATCCACATGATGCTTGTCGACGATTTCCACGCTGACACAGGACCTGAACAGCAGATGTTTGTCATTGGCGCCCAGAATGACCTGTGCCTTGGTATCGGTTGCATTAATGCTTTGGTCAAGCACCGGGTAACGGTTGGCAAACAGGTTGCTGGTGTCCGGCGACAACAGCGAAGACACCGGGCAGCCCAATGGCGATGTACGCAGGCCCAGGGGTTTAACCAGAACATTGCGCAGCGCCATCAGATTGGACACACCGCTGGGCGCGTTAAGCAAAAAGCCCTCCAGGACCGTGGCGAGCAGATTTGTGGCGCTGGTGTGCCCAAAGTTGGTACCGGTCACGCGCAAGCGAAAAGTGTCTTCATGATGGACGCGCAGTTCGGTCAGTTGCTGAAGCAGCAGCGAATCCAGTGGCGGGCTGCTGAGCTCCTTCACGCTTCGGGCGGATCCGCCATGTGACAGAAAGCCCGACGCCCCTTTCCACGAACCCCACAAACCTCGCATCACACCTGCGCCGCTACGCACAGTGTTGCATACCACCCGGTGGAATGTTCCGGGCGGAGCATCCAGCGACAAAGTCGTGGTCGGCACGGTATCAGCCTTGAAGTCCTTGGCCTGAAGCAACGCCTTCACCTCGTCCGGCAGCAACTCCGTCAATGATGGGATGCTCGCCTTATTGGTCAGCACCTCCTGTTTCAAGGACTCCGACAAATTGCCGCCCAGTTCATTGGTATGGCAAGACAACGCAAAAAATACAGGGTGCAAAGAATTGCGCGAGAGCGGAGAAAACTGGTGCCAGGTTTCACCGCCAAAACGCACAGTGAACATGCAGTCAGGCGGTATGTTCACAAAACGCAGGGCGCGGATGAAGTTCTGCGGGTCTTCCTGGATTTGTTGTTCCGACGCGCTGGAAAAGCGCAACTGGGCTCCACCGCTGCCCGACACCGCCGTGAAGATGCGGTGCCCTGCATGGCGGTGAAACGGATGGCCCTTCGGCCCCACGACAAATGAATACAGCGAGGTAGCGTCACCTTTGGCAAAATTGGTCCCGCCCAGTTTGGCTGATGGCTCGTCCAGCTCATCGACAAACGCGCCGTGCTGCCGCTGCCTGGATGCCACGCTGGCAAACAGATGATTGCCGGCGCCATGGCCGATCTGGGCAATCAAGGAAACCTCGACGGCTAGGCCGCCCGATTCGGATGGAATACGAACCGATGGAAACGTTTCAATCACTTGTGTGAGATTCAGCATGAGTCCCTCCTTCTTTCTACCTTGCTTTTTGTGTTCTGGCCGGGGCACGTTCCCGCTTCAGGGGACGCGCCACCGGGCATAGTTCGAATGCATAACCCGTGAGGCTGTTGACGAGGCTGTCACCGTTGAGCTTGTAGAGCACAAACTGGCCGCTGCGCTCGCTGGTCACCAGGCCGGCGTTTTCAAGCACCGACAGGTGGCGAGAAATGGCCGGCGTGCTCATGGCAAAGCGCTCGGCCAGCTCGGTGGTGCTGAGTTCTTTCTCGGTGAGGTAGGCCAGAATTTGGCGCCTGGGCCCCGAGGCGAGCGCTTCAAATATTTTGTCAAGGGATGCAGGCATTGATGTATTAACTTATTTGTTAATAACTTTATTCAAGATATTCCGTACTGTCAAGCGGCTTCTGGGCTTCTGGTTTGAGGTCGGCGCTTTTCTTTGCCCCGTCGATCCGCTAAGCTTTGCTCCGTCCCAACCTCAGGCATCAAGGCCTCTCCCATGACAAGCTACTGGCTCATGAAATCCGAACCCGAAGAATGCTCGGTCGACGACGCGCTAGCAGCCGAAAATTCGACAGTCCCCTGGGTCGGCGTACGCAACTACCAGGCGCGCAACTTCATGCGTGACGGGATGCAAGTCGGCGATGGCGTGCTGTTCTACCACTCGAGCTGTGCCGAGCCGGGCATTGTCGGCATCGGCCGGGTGGCGTCTACGGCCTACCCTGATCCCACGCAGTTTGATCCGAAGTCGCCCTACTACGACCCCAAGTCAAAACCTGAAGAACCGCGATGGATGCTGGTGGATGTGCAGGTGTTGCGCAAAATACCCAACGTCACCCTGCCCGCCTTGCGTGCACGGCCAGAACTGGCAGACCTGCAGGTGCTGCGCAAGGGCAACCGCCTTTCCATCACGCCCGTCGAGCCGCAGCACTGGAAAGCCATCACCGGCAAAAAGTGAAAGGCCTGTCAGGCGCCGGACTGCGGCAGGCTTTGCAGGCGGCGCAACCCGAACAGGTCCTTGATGATGATCTGGCCGCGCTGGCTTTTCAGGAAACCTTCGGCGACCAGCCCCTGCATCAGCCGCGCCACCACTTCACGCGACGTGCCCAGATGCCCGGCCAGCTGCTGCTGCGTCGTTTTCAATACTCCATCGGACGAGGCGTGCAGCAACACAAAATGCACAAGGCGCTGCCGGTGGTTGAAGGAATGAACGGCATCGAGTTCTGCCATCAACCTGAAAACAAGTGTCGAGAGCGCGTGCAGCGTCAGGTCCTGGATGCACGTTTCCTGCTTGAAGAGCTGCCGGTACAACGGACCGGGGATGACAGCGACACGCGTCGCCTTGTCGGCCTGAACCCAGGCAGGATAAAGAAGATCGTTGAACAGGCAGTTGAGCGAGAGTACGCAGGTCTCCCCGGGCTCCACCAGATACAGCGTGGCCTCGGTGCCCGCAGGCGTGATGGTGTAGACGCGCAGCCGGCCCGACAGCACGACATAGGCGCCAGAGGCAGGCTGGCCCTTGTGAATGATGCCGGTTCCTGCCAGCGCACTCATCGGAACAGCACCCTGGGTCAACAGGTTACGGCCGTCCGCACTCAGGCGGCTGAAAGGCTCGAAAAGGGCAAGTTCACGTAAGACCTGCATATTGCTCCATTCGCGGCGACCTGCCGCACCGTCAAACCAGCGGTGCCACGTGGCCACGCTTGATCCACAACAAGGCACCTTCAGAACTGGCCAGGGCGGGCTGCCTGGTGTGTGGATTTCGCAGCCAGCACAGAGGGCCGAGGTCTTGCGCACCCGCAGCGCGCGCGCTCGCGTCGTCGCCGGCTTCGACACGGACCGAACCCTCGACGACCAGCATTTCCTGGCCGCCACGCACGTACTGCGCGGCCATGGTACACCCCGGTTCCAGCCGTACGAGGAATACGGTTTCCCTGGGGCCCTCGTACAGCAATGCGCGCCTATGCCGGGCGATTCCGGCATCCACCCAGGGCCTGTCTGCAGCACTGATGACAACGCGGCGCTGTTCGAGCAGGTCCATCTGCCGCAGTTTGACGAAGAGGGTGCAGCCCTCGTCGCTGAAGGGCCTGTGGCTGGAGCCCGGCGGATTGCGCACATAGGTACCGGGGCCGTACGAGCCGTGCTCGTCGGCAAACACGCCGCAGAGCACAAGGAATTCTTCGCCCAGCGCATGCGAATGCGCGTCAAACCGGCTGCCAGCTGCATAACGCACGAGCGACGTTGCCACGGCCACCTCTGCACCGGTACGCTCGAGCATGCGCCGCTCAACCCCGGGCTGCGGCGACGGCAGCCACGGCAGCGACCCGGCCCGTACCAGGACCGGCGCCGTGCGGTCGACGTTCACGTGCATCAGCTCCATCAGAACTTCTCCGACGCGGTCCGCAGGTCCAGCTCCTGTGTCCATGCGGTGCGCGCCTGTTGCGCAAGCCACAGGAAATTGGCAGCCACGCCGTCGGGCGCCATCACCGAGGCTTCTGCTGCCGCGTGGCGAGATGCGGCAGCGGAGCCGCGAAGCAAGCCGTCCAGCACGACGTGGGCCACGTGGATGCCCTGCGGCTGGAACTCTCTTGCCAGTGACTGCACAAGCCCGCGAAGGGCAAATTTGCCCGCGGCCATGGCCGCGAAACGGGCCGACCCGCGCAGCGAAGCCGTGGCGCCGGTGAAAAGCAGGTTGCCGCGCCCCACGGCCAGCATGCCCGGCAGCACGGCCCGGGCGCAGTGCGCTGCCCCGACAGGGCCGGCTTCAAGGCACTTGCGCAGCGCACTCGCCTCCAGTTCAAGAAAAGGAGCAATTGCCAGATGACCCGCGTTGTACAGCAGCGTGTCGACGGGGCCGTGGCGCTCGATCAGGGCCGCGATGGCCTGCGTCACTGCCTCACCGTCGACCAGATCGCAATCTGCACGCCGCAGGCCCGCCACTTCGTACCCCGCCTCGTTGAACTGCCGCGCAAGCCATTCGCCGAGCACACCACCGCTACCCGCGATGAGTGCGAAGGGCCGGCTCACAGCACCCCCAGCAGGCGCCCGATCAGCACCAGCGTGGCCGCCCAGCCCGCTGCCCAGGCAAGCGTGCGTGCGCCGGGAACACCGAGCGTGTAAACCACGTAGTGAATGAGCCGCGCAAAAAAGTAGACGGCGCAGGCGGCGGCCGTCACCGAATCGGCTCGGCCGCTAGCCTGCACCGCCAGCACAGCTGGCGCAAAAATCACCAGATTTTCGGTGGCATTGGCCTGGGCCCGCTGTGCGCGCTGGGCCCACTCGGCAAGGGGTTTTTCTGTGGCTGACGGGTTGGCCAGCGTGCCGCCCAGGCCACGCACGGCAATGCGGTTGAGAACGTAAGGCAAGGCGAACAACGCCGCAGCGGCCAGGGTCAATGCCAGCCAGTAGATTTCCTTGGACATGATGGGTTTTTCCTTCTTCGTGACATGCCGCAATGCGGGCACGAACGCGAAGATAGCCGCGCCGGGAAAAGTGTTCTGTAGCTTTTGCTACAGAGTCACAAAGATGGCGAGAAGGCAGCGCCGGCGCCCTGGCTCAATGTCTGCCGATGATCACCAGGCAAATGAACAGGCAGGCGGCCAGCAGCAGCGACAGGCCCTTCCAGAACGCCACCGGGTTGCGCTCCAGCAAAGCCGGGCGAGCCTTGTCCAGAAACGCCTGGTTGGGGTGGCGCAGGTCGTACAAGAACTCCGACAGCTCGCCATAACGCTTGGCGGGATCGGGGTGAACGGCCTTGCGGAGCACGCCGTCCATCCATGCGGGTATGTCACGGTCTTCGTACAGCACGGAGTCATAGCGCAGCTTGCTTTGTGCGGCCCGGGTCCGGCATTTGGCCACTTCGGCGCCGTAGGGCAGCTTGCCGGTCAGCATCTGGTAGGTGATGACGCCGAGCGAGAACAGGTCTGAGCGCGTGGTACCGCCCTCGCCCACAAAATACTCCGGCGCCGAATACTGGGCCGTGCCCAGGATGTCTTCGTGCCCGCCGGGCGCATCTGCTTCCATGAGGCTGGCCACGCGGGTTGAGCCAAAGTCAATGATCTTCGCCGTGCCGGTCTTGTCGATCATGACGTTCTCGGGCCGCAGGTCCTGGTGCAGCATCTCCAGCCGGTGAAACGCGCGCAGGCCTTTGGCGATCTGCTCCACCAGCCCGCGCACGGCTTCCAGGCCGGGCCGGGGATTGTCGATCATCCACTGGCTCAGCGTTTGCCCGTCGATGTATTCGGTGGCCACATACACATAGTGGCGCTTTCGGGTCGGCACATAAGGCTTCAGCACATGCGCGCTGTTGATGCGCCGGGCGATCCACTCTTCCGTCAAAAACCTTTCAAGGTAGGCCGGGTCACCGCCCAGGTCTATTGACGGTGTTTTCAGGATGACGAGCACGCCCGTTTCGTTGTCTGTGGCGAGGTAAATATGGCTGCGGCTGCTGCCGTGCACTTCGCGGACGATGGTGTAGCCGTCAAACTGCGTCCTGGCCTCCAGGATGGGCGGAAGCGGCAGGCCCGACAGCTGCTGGAGCAACTCGCCGGCCTGCCCGTTGGGCAGCTCATCGACACGCACGACCTGTGCCGTGAGGTTGTCGCCGCTGCCCCGCTCCAGGGCTTTTTCAACGATGGATTTGGCCGCCATATCAAGCCCACCGGGCTCGTCGGCACAGATGTGGATGAGGCCGGCCATGTCGTATTCGCTGACGTGTTCGTACACGCCGTCGGTGGCCAGAAGAAAGATGTCGCCCTGCTCCACCTGCTGGGTCTGGTAGTCGATCTCAAGCTGCGGCTTGAAGCCCAGCGCACGGCCAAGGTAGCTTTGGCCCTGGGAAATCCACACACGGTGGTCGTTGGTCAGTTGTTCCAGCGCCTTGCCGCGCAGGCGGTAAATGCGCGAGTCACCGACATGAAAAATATGCGCGGTGGTCGACTTGATGACCATGGCGCTCAGCGTGCACACATAACCTTTATCCTTGTCGTAGCGGTATTGGCTTTTCTGCGTCTGGGCATGCAGCCAGGAGTTGGTGGCGCTCAAGATCCGCTCGGCCGATGTCTTGACCGACCAGGCCTCCGAGGTGCAGTAATAGTCTTCAAGAAAACCAGTGACGGCGTACTGGCTGGCCACGTCGCTGACGGCGCTGCTGCTGATGCCGTCGGCCAGCGCAACGGCGATGCCCTTGGCGCTCAGTTGCGGCTCTTTAGGTACATAGATACCGTGGAAATCCTGGTTGGTTTCCTTGCGGCCCTTGTCCGAATACTGACCTGCCGATATCTTCAGTTCACTGGACATGTGGGGTACCGGCAAAGCCCCCGCGCATGCAAGATGCGCGAGGGCCTTTGTTTTGGAGGCGGATTATTTGAAAGAACGTGTCGGTCCGGTTTTAATGTGTGTGGCATACAGCGTCAAGCCGGTGAAGGCCAGGCCGCCCACCAGGTTGCCCAGCACCGTCGGAATTTCGTTCCAGATCAGGTAGTCCATGATGGTGAAATGCGCGCCCAGCAGCAGGCCGGATGGGAACAGGAACATGTTCACGATGGAGTGCTCAAACACCATGTAGAAGAACAGCATGATGGGCATCCACATCGCGATCACCTTGCCGCTGACCTGGGTGGAGATCATCGCACCCACCACGCCGGCCGACACCATCCAGTTGCACAACATGCCGCGCACGAAGAGCGTGAGCATGCCGTTCGCACCGTATTTCTGGTAGCCCAGCGTGCGGCTCTCGCCCACGATGCCGATAGCCTTGCCCACGGCGCTGGGCTCGGTCGAGAAGCCGTTGGTGACGTAGATGGCCATCATCACCGCCACCGTGAAGGCGCCCGCGAAGTTGCCGACGAACACCAGGCCCCAGTTACGCAGCACACCCTTGAGCGTGACGCCCGGGCGCTTGTCGATCAGCGCCAGCGGGCACAACACAAACACGCCGGTCAGCAAGTCGAAGCCGAACAGGTACAGCATGACAAAACCCACCGGGAACAGCACGGCGCCCAGCAGGGGCTGGCCGGTCTGCACGTTGATGGTGACGGCGAACCAGGCTGCCAGAGCCAGGATGGCGCCGGCCATGTAGGCCCGGATAACGGTGTCGCGGGTGGACATGAAGATTTTGGATTCACCCGCATCCACCATCTTGGTCACAAATTCCGAAGGCACTAAATAAGCCATACGATCCCTCTAAGTCCTGTTTTGCCAAAAAAAAATCCACTTCGAGATCTTCAAAAAGATTTGAAGACCGAAGTGGACGACGTTATCCATTCAGATCGATGGGCACTGCGAAGCTTGCCGTACCCTGCGCAGGCCTTCGTTAGCCTGACCTGATGGATGCAAGCACATACCGTGCCGCTAACAAAACACCGCGAATCCGGGCTTGCCGACGCTTTAGCGACGCTTTTACCCGTCGTTTTGGCACTGCGAAGGGAGTGACTGCCCCAAATTTGTGCATCGAGGTGTCCATCTTTAAATATTTTGGTGCCAGCTGGGCCACTGCCGGATACAGGCGCTAAGGCGCAAGCCGCTGCGCAAAGAACGCCAGGATCTCGTCACGCGCCGCCAGTGTGGGCTGGCCCGCCTCGTCGATCAGGTGGGCGGTGACCACGCTGTGCGGTGTCTTCACGTGCGCCGCAAAGAACGGCGGCACGTCGGGGTTGGCGGCGCTGTCGGGCAGCACGCGGCCCACAAAGCGGTCGCCCAGCGCCTCGGCATAGGCCGCAAAGCGCTGGGCCCTGCAAAAGCTGTCGCCTTCAAACCGATAGGCCAGCACCGTGAGGTTCTCGCGGTCCAGCCGCTGGCGGACGGCCTTGATGTCCGCAGGCGAAATTTCGATGCCGGCCGGGTCATTGAGCGGCAGCGACGGCTGGCACAGCACCGGCGCCAGCATGGCGGGCTCCAGCATCATCGTGAGGGCGAAATTACCCGTCCAGCACATGCCGATAGCGCCCACGCCGGGGCCGCCGCACTCGTCATGCGCCAGCCTTGCCAGTGCCCGCAGCCACTGCGTGGCCGGGCTGGCCTGGTTGGATGCGAACGCGCGGAACTCGGCGCTGACACAGGCGCGCTGAAAGATGGCCGCGCCTTCATCGGCACGCGGCACGGCGCCGTCGCGGCCAAAGAGCGACGGCATGTAGACGGTAAAACCCGCGTCGCGCAGCCAACGGCTGAAGCGCGCCACGTGCGGGCTGATGCCGGGCATCTCGGTCATGACGATCACGGCCGGGCCTGTACCCATGAGGTAGACCTTCCTGGTGATGCCGTCGAGCGTGATCTCGCGCTGGGTGAAATCCTCGAGGGAGTCGTCTTCGGTCAGCTTGCGCGTTGTCATCGGTGTCCTTGCTTTGCGAACGGTGGGAGCAATGGCGTCCGTGGAATTCATGGAACAGATGAATTTGGCACCGCACGCGCGTAAACTCCCAGTGTCTATTTCGACATGTTTAAGGCCTTTTCAGCCAATGCGAGATTTCACCCTCCTGCTGCTGCCGGGCACCTTTGCCACCGGCGTGGCGGCCACGCTCGATATCCTGCAGGCCGCGTCTGCCCTCGCGCCGCGCATGAAGCTGGCGCGCCCCACCTGGCGCGTGTTGTCAGCCACCGGCGGCCCGGTGCCGCTGAGCTCGGGCCTTCACATAGACACCGCGGCCCTGCCCCGGCGCTACCGGCCCGATGCTGCCACCTGGATCGTGCCGGGCCTGGGCCTGGACAACCCGCAGGCCCTCGACACCGGCTTGGCCACCGCAGACGCGCAACGCGTGATTCAGGCCGTCGCCGCGCATGCTGCGCACGGTGGCCGTGTTGCGGCGTCGTGCTCGGCGGTTTTTTTGCTTCAGGCGGCCGGTGTGCTGGCCGGGCGCCGGGTCACCACCTCCTGGTGGCTGGCGCCGGAGCTTCGAAGGCGGGAGCCGGCCTGTACCGTCAATGCCGACCGGATGGTGTGCGCCGACGGCCCGGTGAGCACCGCAGGCGCCGCCTTTGCGCAAACCGACCTGATGCTGCATTTGCTACGCGAGCAGTTCGGGGTAACCCTGGCCGAGGCTGTAGGACGCATCCTCTTGATCGACGGGCGGCAGGCGCAAGCGCCTTTTGTGGTGCCGGCCATGCTCTCCAGCGGCAACGCACTGGTTGCCCGCCTGGTGGCGCGGATCGAGTCCGCCCTGCCCAGCCCGCCCAGCGTGGAGGCACTGGCAAACGAATTCGCGATGTCGCAGCGGACGCTGTCGCGCCACGTGCGCGAGGCCACGGGCAAGAGCACGATGGCGCTGGTGCAAAGCGTTCGGCTCAATCGCGCGCGGATGCTGATTGAGTCCAGCCGGATGACCATCGAACGCGTGGCCGAGCAAGTGGGCTACGAAGATGCCACGGCGCTCCGGCGCATGATGCACAAGGCGGCGGGCGCCAACCCGAGCCGATACCGGGCGGCGGGGTTAAGAGCTTGAGAGCCCGGCGATTCAGGTGAGGGCCTGCCTGGACTCCATCAACTTCACCAGAGCCCACAGAACCCGGTTCGCCGGCGTGGCCACACCCAGCGCTTCACCGCGCCTGACGACCAGCCCATTGAGGTAGTCGATCTCAGTGGGTTTGCCGCGCGCCAGGTCTTGTGCGGTGGATGACAACTGGTTGGGCATGCTGCCGGCCAGTTTGTCCACGGCCAGGTGCATGTCGCCCTGCACCTGCACGCCTTCGGCCTCTGCCACGGCCAGGCATTCGGCCACCACGTCGCGCATGACGTCTTTCACGCCCTCGCCTTGCACGGTTTTGCCGTACGGCAGCTGCGCGATGGCCGAGACGGCGTTGTAGGCGCAGTTGAGGATGAGCTTGGCCCACAACGCGCCGCGCACGTTGCTGGAGATTTCAACCGGCACACCGGCTGCGATGAAGGCCTGGGCAACCGCCTTGCTCCGGCTGGTGGGCTCAATCACCAGCTCGCCGCGGCCGTGGTGCCTGACGTGGCCGGGGCCGGCCATTTCGGTGGCCACGTACACCACGGCGGCGGCCACTGCGTGCTGCGGCAGCACGGTGCGCAGGCGGTCGGCGTTGTCCACGCCGTTTTGCAGGCAGAGCACCAGCGCATCCGGCGCCAGGTGCGGCCGGATCAGCGCACCGGCCGCTTCAGTGTCGGTGGACTTCACGCAGAACAGCACCAGGTCGGCCCCCTGCACGGCGGTGGGTTCGCTGCTGGCGGCCAGGCGCACGTGTTCGTCGAAAGTGCGGGTTTCCATGTGCAGGCCGTCACTCTGGATGGCGTCAGCATGCCGGGGCCGGGCGATCAGCGTCACGTCAAGCCCCGCACGGGCCAGCATGCCGCCGTAATAACAACCAACGGCGCCTGCGCCCATCACAGCGGCTTTGAGGGATTGGGTCATAGGGGTCTTTGCCTTCGAAGAGATGCAGATACGGAAACGTAAAAAGGATTGTGGGTGAAGTCTGCCGCCCTTGCTGGCGACCGGGCCACTTGGGACCTGTTCGCGGTCTACACGGGGCCGCCGGCAAAGCGCCGGGTCAGCTGGTCACGCTCGAAAGCCTCGACCACAAAATCGATAAACACCCGCGTCTTGGCAGGCATCTGGCTGCGCGTGGCGTAGTAAATCGAGATCGCGCCGGCATCGACATACCACTGCGGCAGCACCCTGACGAGCTCGCCGCGCTCCAGCAAAGGCAGCACATCGGGCAAAGCCACGAGCGCTACCCCCAGACCCAGCAGCGCCGCGGCGCGCATGGCCGTCGGATCGTTCATGACCATTGACTCCATAAAAACTGCCGGAACCTCAGCACCGGCCGCGTCGCGCATGACCCACTGGCGAACCCGGCCCGTTCCGCTGGAACGCAGGGCGATACCTTTGAGCCCGGCCAGACCCGTGGGGTTGGCTGGAGCCTGCTGGCCTGCCATATAGGCGGGCGATGCCACGGCAACCAGGTGGATCGGGGCCAGCGCGCGAGACACCACGCCCGGTGACAGCTCAAAGCCGCCGCCGATGGCCGCGTCATACCCCTCGGCAATCAGGTCGACCGGTCGGTTTTCAAAGTACCAGTCAGGACGTATGAGCGGATAACGGTCCAGGAAGGCCGGCAGCAAAGGCACGATGTACTCGGTGCCGAAGGTGGGTGACATGCTGACCTTGAGCGGGCCCGCGGGAGTGCCGCTGTCGCTGGAAACGGCCGCGATGGCGGACTGCAGCGCGTCGAGGTTGCCGCCGATCGATCCCAGGAAGCGTTCACCGGCTTCGGTCAGCGTGAGTTTGCGGGTCGAGCGCTGAAACAGCCGCACGCCCAGGTTTCGCTCCAGCATGGCGACGTTGCGGCTGACGGCGGCAGGCGTCAGGGCCAGGCGCCGTGCCGCCTCAGAAAAGCTGCGGCCTTCGGCGCTGCGAATAAACGATTCGAGGTTGGCCAGGGTTTCCATTTCCCCATCTTAAAGCAATGATTGAAAATAATTCAATCAATTACCCGCTTATCAAAAGGCAATAAAAAACCCATCATTCACCCATCAACAACCAAGGAGTGAATTTATGTCTACCCCCTCAACCCCATCCAGCACCCCCAGCATCGGGATCGTCGGTGCCGGCGCCATCGGCACGGCGTTTGCCAAAACCCTGGCCCGCCAGGGCATCCATGCCACGCTGTCCAACAGCCGCGGCCCGGACTCGCTCAAAGACATCGTGCGCGAACTCGGCCCCACCATCCACGCCGGCACCGTCAAGGAAGCCGCCACAAAAGACATCGTGCTGGTGGCCGTCAACTGGGGCCGCCTGCCTGAAGCGCTGGCCGGTTTGCCCAACTTTGGCGGCCGTGTCGTTATTGACGCCAACAACGCGGTCGAAGGCCCTCCTCTCCGGCCCGTTGAGCTGAACGGCCGCGCCTCCAGCGAAGTGTTTGCTGAGCTGGTGCCCGGCGCGCGCGTGGTAAAGGCCTTTAACCACCTGGTCGCCCAGCTGCTGGCCACTGACCCCGCCGACCAGGGCGGCAAACGCGTGCTGTTTTTCTCGGGCGACGACGCCAAGGCAAAGGCGACCGTGGCGGCACTGATCAGCCAGCTCGGGTTCTCGGGAATCGACCTCGGCGCTTTGGCCGTGGGTGGACGCCTGGCGCAGTTCCCCGGCGGCCCGCTGCCCATTCTCAACCTGGTGCAGTTCGGCTGAAGCCGCAGCAATCGCTATCAAATCAATAGCTGCTTGCGCTCGTCTCTATTGGCCTGCAGCCCGTTTTGATGCTTGAAAAAGGCCTTTTGAGGCCTTTTTTTGGGTATTTTCAGGCCCGCGGCAGTGTGATCCGGGCGCAGAGGCCCCCGCCGTCGGCAGGCAGCAGTTCAAACTTTCCGCCATGCGCGCGCACGATGCGGTCGACGATGGCCAGGCCCAGCCCGGCGCCGGGCGGGCCGGTGCGTGTGCTTTCAGCGCGGCGAAAGGGTTGTTTCAAAGCCTCGGCCTGCGCTGCGTCAATGCCGGCACCATGGTCAGTCACCTCCATCCAGACCGAGTCGCCTTGCACACCGGTGGCTATCGTAACTGGCGGCAGGCCATGGCGCCAGGCGTTCTCAACCAGGTTGGTGAGCACGCGGCGCATCGCACGCGGGCGCAAGGGCACGGGCGGCGGGTTACCGCCCTGCAGCGCCACCGGCATGCCGTGGCCGGCCGAGGCCGCCGCCACTTCAGCCGCCAGCACATCCAGCGCCACCGGCGCCGGCGCTTCGCTTTCGGTGCTGCGGGCAAAGTCCAGGAACTGGCTGATGATGGCGTCCATTTCTTCCACGCCGCGCGTCATGCGGGCCATCAGCTCATCGTCGCCTTGATCACTTTTGTCGCGCAGGATCTCGATGCCCAGGCGAAGTTTGGTCAGGGGTGTGCGCAGGTCGTGCGACACCCCGGCCAGCATCAGCGTGCGCTCGTCGTCGGCCTGGGCCAGGCTGCGCACCATCTGGTTGAAGCTGCGGCTCAGGTCGGCGATTTCCGTCGGGCCGTCTTCGGGCAGCGGCTGCGGGCTGGTGCCGCCCGCCAGTGTGTGCGCCGAAGCCATCACGCGGCGCAAGGGCTGGTTCAGGTAACGGTGAATCAACAGCGCGCCCAGCAAGGCCAGCAAGGCACTGGCGAATGATGTCACGACCCAGGCGCCGGTGAATTCACGCGCCGGCAGCACGCCGGGCAGGTTGACCCAATGGTCGGCGCCATCCAGGCGCAGCCGCACCGCCAGGCTGCCGCCGGCCTCGCGGCGCCAGATGATCTCGGAGCCCTCGCCTTCCAGCGCAATGCCGCGCGAGGCTTCATTGACGAAGCGCCGCTCAAGCCGGCTCAGCAGCCGGCGTTCGCCACGGCCGTCACCCTCGTCGTCATCGGCAATGCCCTGCATGGCACGGCGGTTGAACTGCGCCACAAAGGCCTCGCGCTGCGCGGGCGGCATGGCGGCCAGGCCGGCACGGATGGAACTGACATTGCGCGCCACCGCCACCGACAGCTGCGCCAGCCGCGGCTTGATGATCAGCTGGCGCACCAGCAGCGCGCTGGCCAGCTGGCCGACCACAATGAGCACCACGATCAGCAGCACATTGCGGCCGAACAGGCTGCGCGGAAACAGCTTCATGGAAATGGCCTCACGGCTTGCCCGCCTTGCCGTTTTTTGCCGCGCCGCCTTCCGGCACAAACACATAGCCCACGCCCCACACGGTCTGGATGTGCACCGGCTGGGAAGGATCTGCCTCAATCAGCTTGCGCAGGCGCATGACCTGCACGTCGATGCTGCGGTCGGTGGCTTCGTGGTCGCGGCCGTAGGCCAGCTCGATCAGCCTGTCGCGGCCCAGCGGCCGGTTGGGGTGCAGGGCCAGCGCCTGCAGCAGGCTGAATTCACCGGTGGTGAGCGGCACGTCTTCGCCATTTCTTTCCAGCCGGCGTGCTTCCAGCTTCAGGGTGAAGGCGCCAAACTGCACCGTGCCTTGTCCGGGCAGCGGGCCGCTGTGCGCGCCCAGCATGCGCTGGCGGCGCACCAGCGCCTGGATGCGGGCCAGCAGCTCGCGCGGGTTAAAAGGCTTGGGCAGGTAGTCGTCAGCGCCCATTTCCAGCCCGACGATGCGGTCCACCGGGTCGCCGCGGGCGGTCAGCATGACGATGGGAATGGTTTCACCCTGCGCGCGC
The DNA here is from genome assembly GCF_054049435.1 of Polaromonas sp. P5_D5. Lineage (NCBI taxonomy): Bacteria > Pseudomonadati > Pseudomonadota > Betaproteobacteria > Burkholderiales > Comamonadaceae > Polaromonas > Polaromonas sp. P5_D5. Next base: position 1,118,640 of record NZ_JBFUMJ010000002.1, on the reverse strand, counting down.
AGGCGGCGGCACACCGCCAGGCCGTCTTCGCCCGGCATCATGACGTCGAGCACCAGCACGTCGAAGCGCTCACGCGCCAGCAGGGTGTCCAGGGTTTTGGCGTCTTCCAGTGTGCGCACGGCGTAACCCTGATCGCTCAGGTAACGCTGCAGCAGGCTGCGCAGGTCGGCCTCATCGTCGACCACCAGGACCCGGGCCAGTGGCTCGCTCATCGTGAAAGGCCTGTCTGCAAAAGAGCGCTGGAAACAACCATAAGAAAACACCCGTCGCAAGAAAGATGCCCCATGGTAGCGGCCCGCGTCTGGCCGCCCGCCCGGCAAATCATGACAAACGATGACAAAGCCGGGATTTATTCATGCCTTGTCATCAAGAGGCCGCTCGCAGCCATGCCTGGCTCACATCTGGCGGCCACAGTGACATCACGGCGCTGCAATGCGGCCGGAATCTCAAGACCCTTCACCGTTCAACGTCAACCTTCAAGGAGTTCACCATGAAAACCATGCTTTCCGCCACTGCCCTGACCACCGCCCTGACATGCACCCTGCTGGCCGCAGGTTTTGCCACCCCCGCCGAAGCGGCCAGCCGCCACGTGGTGCGGACCCATGCCGATGGCAGCGCCACCGCCACCAGGGCGGTCACCCGCGAGGGCCCGCAAGGCGGCACACGGGTGCGCAACCGCAGCACCACCGCCGACGGGCAAGGCAATGCCAGCACAGCGGGCAGCGCCTCCACCACAGGCCCCAACGGCGCCACCGCCGTGCGCACCGGCCAGGCCAGCCGCAGCGCGGACGGTTCGGCACAGCGCAGTGGCAATTTTGCCGCCACCGGGGCCAAAGGCAGCGTGGAAAGCAGCGGCAGCAGCAGCAAAACCGCTGACGGCGCCGTCAACGCCAGCCGCAACACCACGGCCACCAGCGCTGCCACCGGCAACAGCGTGCAAAGCACGGCGTCCTACAACCAGGCCACTGGCGTTACCCGCAGCACAACTTGCTACGACGCCGCCGGTGCGGCGATGAGCTGCCCGTCGCGTTGAGCGCGCCTGGGCCTTTCATCAAATCCGGTTTTCAAAATTTCAACCTTCACTTTCATTTTTTTGGAGCACTCTCATGACCCCCTCGTTCAATCTCCGCGCACTTTCAATCATTGGTCTGCTGACACTAGGTACCGCAGCCCATGCCCAGGCACCCAATGCCGCCCGCCTGGAAAAAGCCCGTACCGAACTGCAAAAGCGCTTTGAGGCGGCCGACACCAACAAGGACGGCAAGCTGACCCGCGAGGAGGCGCAGGCAAAAATGCCCAAGGTGTACAAAAACTTTGACGCCATCGACGCCAGCCATGCAGGCACTATCTCGCTGGCCGACATCGAGACCTTTGTGGCATCGAAAAAAGGCTCGCGCAAACCCGCTGGCTGACGACTACGCATCGCGCAGCCCGAATGCCTGACCCATCGTTGACGCACAAGGTCAGAGGCGGGCCGGATATGCTGTCCGGCCTGCCCGCCGCAATACCACTGGAGCCATGACATGTCCCTTGCCCCTCGCCTCCTCACACACTGGCCGACGCTTGCGCTGGTGCTCACCGCGGTTCTCTACGCCGGGCCGGCACCTGCCCAGCAGGACAGCGGCCGCCTGGCGAGAAAAACCGCCAGGTCCACCGTACCGGCCGGTGTGCGCCAAATCCCCGACATCGCCTACGGCGCAGATCCGCGCCAGCGCATGGATGCCTACCTGCCGCAGCAGCCGGCAGCCAACGCACCGGTCATCGTCATGGTGCACGGCGGTGCCTGGATGGTGGGCAACAAGGCGATGGCCAACGTGACCGACAACAAGGTGGCTTGGTGGGTCAAGCAGAAGGGCTACGTCCTGGTGTCGGTGGGTTATCGCCTGTCGCCGCAGGTTGACCCGCTGGTGCAGGCGCGCGATGTGGCCAGTGCCCTGGCCAAGACGCAGGCCATGGCCGCCTCGTGGGGTGGCGATCCGGCCAAGGTCATTCTTATGGGGCATTCGGCGGGCGCACACCTGGTGGCACTGCTGGGTGCCTCGCCGGCATTGGCCTATACGTCAGGCGCCAGGCCGTGGCTAGGCACTGTGGCACTTGACAGCGCCGCGCTGGACCTTGAGCGCATCATGAAAGCGCGGCACATGCGGTTTTATGACCGCGTATTTGGCACTGACCCGGCCTACTGGCGCACTGTGTCGCCCACCAGCGTGCTGGCGGCTGACGCCACGCCGATGCTGCTGGTCTGCTCGACACAACGGGCGGATGACCCCTGCGCACAGTCGCGTGACTTTGCTGCGAAAGTGACGGCCAAAGGCGTGCGGGCCAGCGTGCTGCCGCAAGACCTGACGCACGAACAGGTCAACACCACGCTGGGCCTGCCCGGCGGGTATACCGATGCGGTTGACAGTTTTATGGCGGGGCTGCTGCCGCGCTGACGGTTTTAAGAAAAAACAGGCTGCAGCCCGCAAGGAACAAGCGCAAGCAGCTATTGATTTAATAGCAGATTCAGGCTCAGCTACTTCGCCGCACCAGGCCCTGCCGCGGCCGGAGCGGCATTGCGGCGGTGGTAGGTGAAAAACGTCCACATCATCAGCGTGGCGTCGGGGCCTTCAGGCTCGCTGTATTCCATGCTGGCGTCTCCGCCGCTCCAGGCGTGGCCCAGGGCGTCTACGTCGCACTTCACCAGCTGCGGCTTGCGGCCGGCGTACCAGGTCGTGGTCTGGTAGGCATGGCGTGGCCGCCTGCCGCTGCGGCGCTCGGGGTAACGGCGAACCACCGGCTCGAGGCGGGCCGCATTTTGGGTAATGACCGGGTTGTTGATGATTTCGAACTGCTCGGCCAGTTGCTCGGCGTTCACCCGCCGCACCACGGCATCGTTGTCGCCATGGATCAGGATGGCCGGCATGCCCGGGAACGCCGGCTGGTCGCTGGCAAACAAGCGCGCCACCGCATCGTAAGACGAGCCCGAGCCGTGTTGCATGGCCCGGTAGGCGCTGAAGGGCGAGTGGGTGGTGCCGAACACGGGTGCGGAATGCATGCCCACGGCCGCGATGAGCTCCGGGTGGCGCAGTGCCACGATGGCCGCCAGCGCGGCGCCGGCCGACAGGCCCGCAACGTAAGTTCGTGAAGCGTCAAGCCCGTGTTTTTGCTGCACCTGGGAAATCATGGCGGCGATCACGCCCACATCGCCCTCCCCGTTTTGTGTGGCCCGCTTGTACCAGTGCCAGCAGCGGTGGGCGTCGGCCGCACTGGATTGCTGGGGGTAGAGCACCGCAAAACCCTTGCGCTCGGCCAGTTCATTCATGCGGCTGCCCGCTGCAAAGTCAGCCGCCGTCTGCTGGCAGCCGTGCAGCATGACCACCAGCGGGCGCGGTGCTGCAGGGGCATCGGGAACCCCGGCAGTAATGGCCGTAGTGGCCGTAGCGGCCGCGGCAGGAAGATACAGCCAATACAGCATGCGCCGGGAATCCGTCAGCAAGCCGTCCCCGGGCAAGGTAAACCAGGCCTTGCGCCAGGTGCCGGGCAACCCGGCTGCGGCGCGGGCCTGTGCCGCCGTGGGCCGGCGGGCTTTTTTGGCGGGCCGGACAACCACCGGTTTCAACAGCTTGACCCCGGGCCTGCGCCGGCGCGGCGTTGTGGTGGCAGGCAACGTCGGCGTGACCTTGGGAAGCAGGCTTTCAAACAGCCGCAAGCCCTGCGCCTGCTGGGCCTTGCCCATGCGGCGCATGCTTTTAAGCCAAAGACTGCTTATGCTTCTGGACATGGTTTGACAAAAAGTGGTGGGGCCATCTGGGGTCGGTTCGAGGTCTGCGTCTACTTTGATTTCCAGGAAGGTATTTGCGCCAGATCAATAAGTACACGGTCATTTTGCTGCATTGCAACAAAATGTCTACCAGCATGGCCATAAAACATTGAATTCGGCGCTTTCCGTCACAAAATCGGGGTTACAAAATGCTAAAACCGAGCCGCTACGATGGAGCCTGGGAGCGCTTGTGCCATTTCGGCGCGTTATCAGCGCCATTTCAGCGCGTACACGCACCATTTAGAGTCTTTTCGTGCTTTCCGGCCTTTRCCCTGTTTGCCCTCTTTTGAACGACCGCACATTTCTTTTCGCTTTTCGCCTGTTTTCTCATGCCCGAATTCCTGACCGCCGCCCTTTACCAGTTCGTTGAGCTGCCCGATTTCGCCGAGCTGCAGGCGCCGCTGCTGGCGCAGTGTGAGGCCCATGGTGTCAAGGGCACGCTGCTGCTTGCGGCAGAAGGCATCAACGGCACGATTGCCGGGCCTGAAGAAGGTGTGCGCGCCGTGCTGGCCTATCTGCGCAGTGACCCGCGCCTGGCGACGCTGGAGCACAAGGAAGCGTGGGCTGAGTCCATGCCGTTTTACCGGATGAAGGTGCGCCTCAAGCGCGAGATAGTCACCATGGGTGTGCCGGAAGTCCACCCCGCGCTGATGGCCGGCGAATACGTCAAGCCGCAGGAATGGAATCAGCTGATCAACGAACCGGGCGTGGTGCTGGTCGATACACGCAACGATTACGAGGTGTCCATCGGCACCTTCCACGGCGCCATCAACCCGCACACCAGCAGCTTTTCAGAGCTGCCCGGCTGGGTGGAGAGCGAAATGGCCGAAGGCGGCAAGCTGGCGGCGCATGACGGCAAAAAGCCGAAGGTAGCCATGTTCTGCACCGGGGGCATTCGCTGCGAGAAATCCACCGCGCTGCTGCGCTCCAAAGGCTTCGAGGAGGTCTACCACCTCGAGGGCGGCATCCTCAAGTACCTGGAAACCGTGCCCGAGGCGCAAAGCACCTGGGAAGGCGAATGTTTTGTGTTTGACGAGCGTGTGTCCGTCGGCCACGGCCTCAAGCCCGGCGCCTTCACGCTGTGCCGATCCTGCCGCGATCCGCTGAGCGAAGAAGACCGCCAGTCGCCGCTGTACGAGCTGGGCGTGAGCTGCGCGCACTGCCATGCAAAGACGACGGAAGAACAGAAAGCCGGCTACCGCGAGCGCCAGCGCCAGGTTGAGCTGGCCGAAGCGCGCAATGCCGCGCACATCGGCGTGCGGCAATCCGGCACCTGAAGCACCTGGTGTCTCAGGCCATGAACAGCGCCCTGCCCGTCCTGTATTCCTTTCGCCGCTGCCTATATGCGATGCGCGCGCGGCTGGCGCTGGCCGTGAGTGGCGAGCCGCATGAACTGCGCGAAGTCGTGTTGCGCAACAAACCCGCCGAGATGCTGGCTGCCTCGCCCAAAGGCACCGTGCCGGTGCTGGTGCTGCCCGGCGGCGAAGTCATTGATGAAAGCCTGGACGTGATGCTGTGGGCGCTGCGGCGCAATGATCCCGAGGGTTGGCTCACATCACCGCAGGGCTCTCTTGATGACATGCTCGCGCTGGTTGCCGGCAACGACGGCGCCTTCAAGCGCAGCCTGGACCGCTACAAATACCCGAATCGCTACGCCGAAGAAGCCGCAGGCGACAACGCGGGCTTTGCCTTGTCACACCAGGCTGCATGCGCAAGTTGGCTGGGCCAGCTGGAAACCGTGCTGGCTGGCGGCTGGCTCTTCGGCACGCATGCCAGCCTGGCCGACATGGCGTTGCTGCCGTTTGTGCGGCAGTTTGCACATACCGATGCGGCCTGGTTTGCCGCGCAACCCTGGCCGCAGGTGCAGGCCTGGCTGGCGCGCTTTGAAACCAGCGTGCTGTATGAAGGCGTGATGGGCAAGCATGCGCCTTGGCCGGCGGGTGCTGTGTAAGGCCGTATTCGCTATCAAATCAATAGCTGCTCGCGCAGATCCTGATTGGACTGGAAGCCAATTTGATGCCTGAAATCGGTCTGAAAAGCCGTTTTGGACGTGCTTTTTGGCCGACAGGAAGCCATTTTTGAGTCCGGAAGCATCATTTTTTTGGAAGAAAAATGGCCTTTCACCAATTACAACGGGCGCGAGCCGCTATTAAATGTATAGCAATCGGCTGGCGGCAGGAGCGCCACGTTCAAGGGGCGCCAGCAGCAAGATGTCAGCGCTGAATGCGCGTAGACAGCACCACTGATGTATTGGTGCGCTCGACCCCGTCTAGCAGGCCGATGCCATCGATCAGCGCATCGAGCCGCTCAATCGAGCCGGCCTGCACGATGGCGATCATGTCGAACGTGCCGCTGACGGAGAGCAGTGAGCGGACCTCGGGAATCTTGCGTAGCGCCGCCTCCACCGGGCCCGACAGCTTGGGGCCGACGGTGAGCATCACGTGGGCGGCTACCTGCGACTGCTCATACGCGTCGCCGGTGCGCACGCCGTAGCCGGTGATGACCTTGTCGCGCTCCAGCCGCTCCATGCGGGCCTGCACCGCGGTGCGCGACAAACCCACCTTGCGGGCGAGCAAAGCCACCGGGCAGCGCGCGTTTTCACGCAATTCGCTGAGCAGTATCTGGTCTATGGCGTCGAGATTCATGTGCCGGGCGTGACTATGGTTAAAGCAGGGTAGGCAAATAGATGGTAGATGCCTTCTATTTCACTAAATTATGACTTCTATTTGTATAAATTGATACTACCAACCGCCGGTGCTGCGCTCCACAATCAGTCAACGCCCTTCACCTGGAGGGGCCCATCAAGGAGCGGATATGAAAAAGATCATGGTCGTAGGCGCAGGCAAAATCGGCTCAACCATTGCCGCCCTGCTGGGCTCCAGCCAGGACTACGCGGTGACGGTGGTGGACGCATCGCAGGCCGCACTTGCAGGTATCAAGGCCGGCGCCGGGGTTCAATTGAAGGTGCTGGACGTCACCGACCCTGTCGCCCTGCGCGCAGCGCTTGAAGGGCAGTTTGCGGTGCTCAGCGCGGCGCCGTTCCACCTCACCACATCGATTGCCGAAGCTGCCGTGGCAGCCGGTGTGCACTACCTGGACCTGACCGAAGACGTGGCCAGCACGCGGCGCGTGCGGGAGCTGGCCAGCACCGCGCGCTCAGCGCTGATCCCGCAATGCGGCCTGGCGCCGGGCTTTGTGTCTATCGTGGCGGCCGACCTGTGCCGGCGTTTTGACAGCCTGCACAGCGTGCGCATGCGCGTAGGCGCCCTGCCCCAGTTCCCGTCGAACGCGCTGAACTACAACCTGACCTGGAGCACCGACGGCGTCATCAACGAGTACTGCGAACCCTGCGAAGCCATTGTGGAAGGCGTGCTGCGCCAGGTGCCGCCGCTGGCTGAGCATGAGGAGTTTTCGCTCGACGGCGTGACGTACGAGGCCTTCAATACCTCAGGCGGCCTGGGCACCCTGTGCGAGACGCTGCAGGGCAAGGTCACCAACCTCAACTACAAGACCATCCGCTATCCCGGCCACGCGGCGATCATGAAGGCACTGCTCAACGACCTGCGCCTGCGCGACCGCCGCGGTGTACTGAAAGACATACTGGAAAACGCCCTGCCCACAACGATGCAGGACGTGGTCATCGTGTTCGTCACCGTGAGCGGCCAGCGCGAAGGCCGGCTGATGCAGGAGACCTACGCCCACAAGGTATACAGCCACGTGGTCGGCGGCGTGCTGCGCAGTGCGATCCAGATCACTACGGCGGCTGGTATTTGCACGGTGCTGGATTTGCTGGCTAACGGGCGTTTGCCTGCGCAGGGGTTTGTGCGGCAGGAGGATATTGCTTTGGGGGATTTTCTGGGGAACCGGTTTGGTGGGGCTTATGCGCCTTTGGTGGAGCGGGCTGCGGCTTGAGGGTTGATTTTTTGAAAACCAGGCGTTGCGGTTAATGGGGGCGAGCGGTAGCAGCTATTGAATTGATAGCGGCTTCTTTTTGGGTTGTTGTTGGTTTGATGGGGGCGGTCTTTGCTGAGGGCGGTTGGCCGGGGGTTGCCCGGCATGCAACTCACTTTCTTTTGCTTCGCCAAAAGAAAGTAAGCAAAGAAAAGGCGACCCTGGTTCCTGCGTCCCTTCGCTTCGCTGCGGGCAACCTGCGGTGCTCGGTCCAGCCGGGGTCAAAAACAACTCGCTTCGCTCAAACAAGTTTTTGCCCTGATCCGTCTGGCCCTGTGCTCCTCGGCGCATCCACAAGGGGTTGGGGAAGGAATACCTAACAGCCGAATACCGGAAGAAACAAGGACTCGCCATGGCGAGTCCTTGTCGGTATTGGAGCTGGCATTTGTCTTCGGTTCCCGCACCCGATTGCCCCTTCCCTTCTGTCTGCGCCGAGGAGCGCAGGTTCAGGCGGATCAGGGATCGCGATTGTCTGAGCGAAGCGAGTTCGAGCGAGACCCCGCCTGAACCGAGCACCGCAGGTTGCCCCGTAGCGAAGCGAAGGGGTCGCAGACAGCAGGGTCGCCTTTTCTTTGGTGACTTTCTTTTGGCGAAGCAAAAGAAAGTTACTTGCCGCCGGGCAACCCCCGGCCAGCCGCCCTCAGCATCTATGATCTGCGTGAAACACGCCACCGTGGTTGAACATCAATTCCACACGCCATGAATATTTCACACACCGTCTGCCGGATTTTCTTTTCGGCAGCAATAACGGCTTTGTCTGCAGGGTGCTATGCCCAGTCAATGCTGTCTGAGGTTTCTCAAAAAAACCTTGAAGCCAATGTGGAACTGTTCGCCAAGTCCTATTACCTCGGCACCGGCGCTGGCCACTTTGTCACCAGCGTAAGCCCGGTCGATACCGAAAATGCTGTGGCGGTCGTCGGTGAGGTCGGAGATTTCGGGCGAGATCCCAATGCCTATACGGTTTATCTCAAACTCATCCAGCAAAAATGGCGAGTTGTCAGAATCGAGTTTGTGTACCGCGATACTGGCAAGAAGACTTCACAACAGGTATTGCCACCTTTTCCCTATCCCGGCTGGAGAAAAGACGCGCCTTGAGCCCGGTTGTGCGCCTCAGTCCTCAGGCGCAATCATCTCCGCATACTCATAAAGCGCCTCAAGCACCGCCTGCCCCTTCTCATCTGCCGTCTCCGCCAACACATCAATCTCGGCAAACAGCGCATCCACATTGCGTGCCCCGCCCTCACCCTCCAGCAGGCGCGCAGCGCGATGCGCTTCCCAGCGTTCGGCGTCTTCGGGCGACAGGGTTTCGGCAAAGTTGCGCGCCCGGTAGCGAAACACCAGTTCCCCGAGGCGCTCATCGTCAAAGCCGATGCGGGCATGAGCCAGCTCGGCGGGGGGCAAGGCGCGCAGCTGGTTCAGCCGGCGCCTGTCGGTGTTGTTGATGAAGCCGCCGTACAGGTCTTCATCAACATCCGGCGTGGGCTCTTTGGGCCGCTGGAAGACTTCGGGCCAGATGGCGCTCATGTCGGGCAGGCCGGCGGCTTTTTCGGCGTTGGCCAGCGCTGCAGGGATGTCTACATTCCATTTGGCGGCCATCTCCGGCGACAGCGTGGCGAGCTTGCGCACGACCATGGGTGACTTGTTCAGGTGAACCGACTTGAGGGGCAGCCGCTGCACGCCTTCGGGCAGCTCGGCCGATTTGCTGAAGAGGCGTTGCCGCAACGTGGCAACGTCGAGCAGGGGCAGCTCACTCGGGTCTTGCGACAAGTCCCAGGCCAGCAGCTCGTTCTTGTTCGTCGGATGCGTTGCCAGCGGCCACATGACGGCCAGGCAGCCGCGCTCTGGCGGGAACATGCCCGAGACGTGCAAAAACGGCTGGGCTGTTTGCGGGCTGGTGGGCAAGCCGAGCTCTGCGGCCACGCGGTCTTTTTTGTGCAGGCCCAGGCAAAAGTCGAAAAGCTTGGGTTGCGCCTTGCGGATCAGGCGGGCCAGCGCGATGGTGGCGCGCACGTCAGACAGGGCGTCGTGCGCCGACTCGTGCAGCAGGCCGTTGGCACGCGCCAGGTCTTCGAGCTTGAAGCTGGGGCGGACGGCGCTGGCGTCGTCCGGCCTGCGTTCGTCGGGCTTGAGCGGCCAGGTGATGCCCTCGGGCCGCAGCGCATAGGCCATGCGCACGACATCGAGCAGATCCCAGCGGCCGCAGTCGTTTTGCCATTCGCGCGCATAGGGGTCAATGAGGTTGCGCCAGAACATGTAGCGCGTGACTTCGTCGTCGAAGCGGATGGTGTTGTAGCCCACGCCGATCGTGCCCGGCTCGGCCAGAACGGCTTCGATCTGCGCGGCGAATTCGTGCTCGGCCACGCCACGCTCCATGCACAACTGGGGGGTAATGCCGGTGAGCAGGCAGGACTCTGGATTGGGCAGGTAGTCGTTGGCCGGCTTGCAATAAATCATCAGCGGCTCGCCGATTTCGTTGAGCTCGGCGTCGGTGCGAATGCCGGCGAACTGCGCGGGCCGGTCGCGGCGCGGGTTGATGCCGAAGGTTTCGTAGTCGTGCCAGAGGAAGGTGTGGGGCATGAAGAACTCGAAGTAGGTAATTAGAGCAAGGGTGAAAACAGCCGCGCCGTGGCGTCGAGCAGGCGCATCAAAAAGTTCTGGGGGCGATGTGCGCGCACGGGCGCGGCGCTGAGCAGGTCGGTTTCAAACTGCGCAGCGAGCGGCCCTGCCAGCGCGGGGCCGTAGACCACGGCCATCACTTCGAAGTTGAGGCGAAAGCTGCGGTTGTCGAAATTGGCGGTGCCGACCATGGCACAGCTGTCGTCGACGACCAGTGTTTTGGAGTGCAGCATGCGGGCCTTGTACTCCCAGACCTTGACGCCAGCGGCGATCAGTTCGTCGAAGTAGGAGCGCGCCGCGGCGCTGACGACAAAGCTGTCGCTGCGGCGCGGCACCAGCAGGCGCACGTCGACGCCGCGCAGTGCAGCGCTGGTTAGAGCCATCAGCGCGGGCTCCCCTGGCACGAAGTAAGGCGTGGTCAACCAGGCGCGCTGGGTGGAGGCATTGATGGCGGCCAGGTGCATGCGGTGAATCGGCTCCAGCATGTTGTCCGGCCCGCTGGTCACTACCTGCACCGGGATGTCGCCGGCTTCTTCGTCGGGCACCAGGAGGGGCAGCAGGTGCGGAAGGGTCCCGTCCGTGTCGGCTATCGATTCGCCGGTGGCATAGGTCCAGTCTTCCAGGAAGGTGGTCTGCAGCCACCGCACCGCGCTGCCTTCAATGCGCAGGTGCACATCATGGTAGGCATCGGCGCGGGTGCGCCGGTCTTCTTCATCGGTGATGTTGACGCCGCCCGTGAAGCCGACACGGCCGTCGCAGACGACAATCTTGCGGTGGGTGCGGTAGTTGGTCACCGGGCGCAGGCGGCGGCCTATGCGGGTATCGTGAAAGAATGCAACCTCGACGCCGGCGGCCTCCAGCGGTGCCAGAAACCGGCTCCCAAGCCGCTTGGAGCCGAGCGCATCGACCAGCAGCCGCACCTTGACGCCCTGCTCGGCCCTTTCGGCCAGCAAGTCGCGCAGGGCAGTGCCGATGCGGTCGGGTTCAAAAATATAGTACTCGAGGTGCACATGATGGCGGGCGTCGCGGATCGCCTGGAAGATGCTGTCGAAGGTATGCGCCCCGCCTGAAAGCAGCTGGACGCCTGTGGCACTGGACACCGGAAGGCCGCAGGCGGCGGTTCCCAGGGCGGTCATCTGCCGCAGCGCCGGAGGTGCTCTTTCGGCCACGCCCTGCAACTGGGCCAGATCGGCATCGCCACGCGCACCGGCGCGGCTGCGCAGCCGCTTGAGGCGCTGCTTTTTGAGGCGCTGGGGACCGAGGAAGTAGTAAATCACGAAGCCGGCAAACGGCAGCAGGGCCAGCGACAGGATCCAGCTCATGGTGGAGACCGGCGCGCGCTTTTGCATCACGATCCAGACCGACAGCACTGCAATGTAGGCACTCCAGACCAGGGAGAGGCCGGTTTTCCATTCTGAGCTGAGTTCGGGAAGGGTCAAAGCGGGGTGTCTCTGGGGTTGGGGCGCGGGCGAAATGAAAAAAGGCCGATAGCGTGATGCTAGCGGCCTTTTTTGGGTGCGCGGAAACTATCCGCGCCGCTGGATCGGCTCGATCAGCGAATGGTCAGTTGGTTTCTGCCGCTTCGGCTTCCGGCTTGGCTTTACCTTCCTTCTTCGGCAGCGGCTGGATGTCGAGCTGGACTTCTCCGGTCTCAACGCCCTTCTCGTCCGTCGTGACCTTCATGTCCACCGTCAGGCGGCCACCGTCGGTCAGCCGGCCAAACAGCAGCTCGTCGGCCAGCGCACGGCGGATCGTGTCCTGGATCAGGCGCTGCATCGGGCGGGCGCCCATCAGCGGATCAAAGCCCTTCTTGCCGAGGTACTTGCGCAGCGTATCGGTGAAGGTGACTTCCACCTTCTTCTCGGCCAGTTGCGTTTCGAGCTGCAGCAGGAATTTGTCGACCACGCGCAGGATGACGGTTTCGTCCAGCGCCTTGAAGCTGACAGTCGCGTCCAGGCGGTTGCGGAACTCGGGCGTAAACAGGCGCTTGATGTCGGCCATCTCGTCGCCGGACTCGCGCGGGTTGGTAAAGCCAATGGTCGCCTTGTTCATCGTCTCGGCACCGGCGTTGGTGGTCATGACGATGATGACGTTGCGGAAATCGGCCTTGCGCCCGTTGTTGTCCGTCAGCGTGCCGTGGTCCATGACCTGCAGCAACACGTTGAAGATGTCCGGGTGCGCCTTTTCGATCTCGTCAAGCAGCAGCACGGCGTGCGGCTTCTTCGTGATGGCCTCAGTCAGCAAGCCACCCTGGTCAAAACCGACGTAACCCGGAGGCGCGCCAATCAGGCGGCTCACGGCATGGCGTTCCATGTACTCGGACATGTCGAAGCGGATCAACTCGATGCCCATGATGTAGGCCAGTTGCTTGGCAGCTTCCGTCTTGCCGACGCCAGTGGGGCCGGAGAACAGGAAGGAGCCGATCGGCTTGTCGTCCTTGCCCAGGCCGGAGCGCGCCATCTTGACGGCAGAGGCCAGCACTTCAAGGGCCTTGTCCTGGCCGAAGACCACGCTTTTCAGGTCCCGCTCGAGCGTCTGCAGCTTGCCGCGGTCGTCGTTGGAGACATTGGCGGGCGGGATGCGGGCGATCTTGGCCACGATCTCTTCGACCTCGGCCTTGGTGATGATCTTCTTGCGTTTGGACGCGGGCAGGATGCGCTGGGCAGCGCCGGCTTCATCGATCACGTCAATGGCTTTGTCGGGCAGATGGCGATCGTTGATGTACTTGGCGCTGAGCTCGGCGGCAGCCTGCAGGGCAGCCACGGCGTACTTGACGCTGTGGTGCTCTTCAAAGCGCGACTTCAGGCCCTTGAGGATGTCGACCGTTTCCTGCACGGTCGGCTCGACCACATCGACCTTCTGGAAGCGGCGCGACAGGGCCGCATCTTTTTCGAAGATACCGCGGTATTCGGTGAAGGTGGTCGCGCCGATGCACTTGAGCTGGCCGCTGGACAGCGCCGGCTTGAGCAGGTTGGACGCATCCAGCGTACCGCCCGAGGCCGCACCGGCACCGATCAGGGTGTGGATTTCGTCGATGAACAGGATGCCGTTGGGCTTGTCCTTCAATGCCTTGAGCACGCCCTTCAGGCGTTGTTCGAAGTCACCGCGGTACTTGGTGCCGGCCAGCAATGCGCCCATGTCGAGCGAGTACACATTGGCTTCGGCCAGGATCTCGGGTACGTCTTTTTGCGTGATGCGCCAGGCCAGGCCCTCGGCAATCGCGGTTTTACCCACACCGGCCTCACCGACCAGCAGCGGGTTGTTCTTGCGGCGGCGGCAGAGAATCTGAATGACGCGCTCGACTTCATACTGGCGGCCGATCAGCGGATCGATCTTGCCGTCCTTGGCGAGCTGGTTCAGGTTGACGGTGAATTGTTCAAGCGGTGAGGCTTTTTCGTTCTTCTCGCCGCCCTCTTCGTTCTCGGCGGCGCTCTCGCCGGCCTTGGCTGGCTCGGGTGGATCGCTCTTCTTGATGCCGTGCGCGATGAAATTCACCACGTCCAGGCGGGTTACGCCCTGCTGGTGGAGGTAATACACGGCGTGGGAGTCTTTTTCACCAAAAATGGCGACCAGCACATTGGCGCCGGTGACTTCCTTCTTGCCATTGCCGGTGGACTGCACGTGCATGATGGCGCGCTGGATCACGCGCTGGAAGCCCAGCGTGGGCTGCGTGTCGACATCGTCGGTGCCGGCGACCTGCGGGGTGTTGTCCTTGATGAAATTGGCCAACGACTTGCGCAAGTCGTCCACATTGGCTGAGCAGGCGCGCAATACCTCGGCTGCACTGGGGTTGTCCAGCAAGGCAAGCAAGAGATGCTCAACGGTGATGAACTCGTGGCGCTGCTGACGCGCCTCGACAAACGCCATGTGCAAGCTGACTTCTAGTTCCTGGGCAATCATTGATCTTCCTTTCGGCTTGCTTGGGTTAACTCTACTGACTTATGAAGGGAATATTGGCCGGATTTACGATTATTCAATGGGCTCACTGACACACTGCAGCGGATGGCCGTTTTTCCGGGCAGCTTCGGTGACCTGGTCCACCTTGGTCGCCGCTACGTCCCTGGAAAACACGCCACAGACACCTTTGCCGTCCAGATGGATCTTCAGCATGATCTGCGTGGCGGTGTCATGGTCCTTGTTGAAAAACTCCTGGATCACCACCACCACGAACTCCATGGGGGTGTAGTCGTCGTTGAGCAGGACCACCTGGTACATCTGCGGGGGCTTGGTCTTTTGCGGCCGGCGCTCCAATACGACCGACTCTCCCCCATTGCCGTTATCGGGCTTGATAGCCGGGACTGGGGGCTGCACCGGAGAGTTGGGGGATTTTGGAGACTTGGTTGCCATGGAATTCATTCTAGCCACCGATGTAGTCCAGTGCGCCTGATAGGGAAATTGGTGGCGGGAACGCGACATTCAAGCGTGATTTTTTTCCTTTTCCGTGGCCAAGAAAAAAACCGCCGCGGGATTGCTCCCGGGCGGTTCTCGGAAAAACCGGCTGAGCCAGCTTTACATGTGGTCGATCATGACCTGGCCAAAGCCGGAGCAGCTGACCTGGGTTGCGCCTTCCATGAGGCGGGCGAAGTCATAAGTGACCTTCTTGGAGTCGATGGATTTTTCCATCGAGCTGATGATCAGGTCGGCAGCCTTGGTCCAACCCATGTGGCGCAGCATCATTTCGGCCGAGAGGATCTCGGAGCCGGGGTTCACGTAGTCTTTGCCAGCATACTTGGGCGCAGTACCGTGGGTGGCTTCAAACATGGCGACGGTGTCGCTCAGGTTGGCGCCGGGGGCGATGCCGATGCCGCCGACCTGGGCAGCCAGCGCGTCGGACACGTAGTCGCCGTTCAGGTTCAGGGTGGCGATCACGCTGTATTCAGCGGGACGCAGCAGGATCTGCTGCAGGAAAGCATCGGCGATGCTGTCCTTGACGGTGATTTCCTTGCCGGTCTTGGGGTTCTTGAACTTCATCCATGGGCCGCCGTCAATTTCCACGGCGCCGAATTCCTTCTTGGCCAGGGCATAAGCCCAGTCACGGAAGCCGCCTTCGGTGAACTTCATGATGTTGCCCTTGTGCACGATGGTCACGCTGGGCTTGTCGTTGTCGATGGCGTACTGGATGGCCTTGCGCACCAGGCGCTCGGTGCCTTCGCTGGAAACCGGCTTGATGCCGATGCCGGAGGTGTTCGGGAAGCGAATCTTCTTGACGCCCATCTCGTCCTGCAGGAACTTGATGAGTTTTTTGGCCTTGTCGCTGCCGGACTCGAACTCGATACCGGCGTAGATGTCTTCCGAGTTTTCGCGGAAGATGACCATGTGGGTCTTTTCAGGCTCTTTGACGGGCGAAGGAACGCCCTTGAAATACTGGATGGGGCGCAGGCAGACGTAAAGATCCAGCTCCTGGCGCAGCGCCACGTTCAGGCTGCGGATGCCGCCGCCCACCGGGGTCGTCAGCGGACCCTTGATCGACACGACGTAGTCACGAACAGCGTGCAGGGTTTCTTCTGGCAGCCAGACGTCCGGGCCATAGACCTTGGTGGACTTTTCACCGGCAAACACTTCCATCCAGTGGATCTTTTTCTTGCCGCCGTAGGCTTTGGCAACAGCAGCATCAACCACTTTCAGCATCACCGGCGTAATGTCTGCGCCGGTGCCGTCGCCTTCAATGAACGGAATGATGGGTTCGTCAGGTACGTTCAACGAGTTGTCGGCATTGACAGTGATTTTTTGGCCTTGGGAAGGCACCTTGATGTGCTGATACATGAACAAAAGTCTCCGGTAAGCGCAAGGCGTCCAAGGGCACGCCACGCAACAGTTAGGTAAAAACCCCTAAATTCTAGCCGTAAAACCGTACAGCAAAAGAATTTGGGGGCATCGTGTCAACGGCTTTGGAACCGGCCTCGTTACGGTAGGGCCTCCGAGAAGTTCGGGGTATTTTTTCCAATAACGTTATCAAAGGAAATTCCAAATGAACAAAATCCTCGCTGCTTTGATCGCTGGCCTCTTCGCTGCTGGTGCTTTCGCACAAGCTTCCGCTCCTGCGGCTACCCCAGCCAAGCCAGCTGTTGCCGCAACGCCAGCCGCTCCTGCTGCAAAAGCAGAAGCCAAAGCTGAAGCAAAGCCAGCCAAAATGACCAAAGAAGAAAAAGCTGCTGCCAAGGCCGCAAAGAAAGAAAAAGCTGCTGCTGACAAGAAAGCAAAAGCTGAAGCCGCTGCAGCCAAGAAAGCCGAAGCTGCTGCCGCCAAAAAAGCAAAAGCTGAAGCCAAGAAGTAATTCCTGGTGACTTCGGTCAAAATGCCCGCCGCGTGCGGGCATTTTTTATGCGCGTCGTTTATGCTGGCCGATCAACTTCATGCGTGGTGACTCTATGTTTTTCAAACCCGGTACCGTCTTGTTTCGTGTGACGTTCAAGGGCTTCACCCAGATACTGGCTGTTGCCGCTCTGCTCGTGCCCCTGGGTGCTTCGGCGCAGGACGGCCCCCAGATGAATTTACAGCGCGTCAAGCTGTCGGCCGGCATGCACCTGATTGAGGCACAGGTGGCCCTCACGCCGGAACAGCGGCAAATCGGCCTGATGTTCCGCAAGGAAATGCCGCAACAGGAAGGCATGATTTTTATCTTCGAGCAGCCAGCCCAGCAGTGCTTCTGGATGAAAAACACCTTGCTGCCACTGACCGCCGCCTTTGTGGCGGATGACGGCACCATCGTGAACCTTGCCGACATGAAACCTCAAACCACAGACCCACACTGCTCTGCCCAACCCGTGCGCTTTGTCCTGGAAATGAACAAGGGCTGGTTTGCGCGAAAACGCATCAAGGCCGGCAGCAAACTGGGTGGCCCGATTTTCGAGGCGAAGCGCTGATTTCTCGCTTTTAAAACAAAAAAAGCCGACTCATGTCGGCTTTTTTGTGAGCGAAGGCTTCTCGCCTCAGGCGAAGTTGGCCTCGGCAAAACTCCAGTTCACCAGATTGGAGAGGAAGGTTTCGACAAATTTCGGACGCAGGTTGCGGTAATCGATGTAGTAGGCGTGCTCCCAGACATCCACCGTCAGCAGGGCCTTGTCGGCGGTGGTGAGAGGGGTACCTGCCGGGCCGGTGTTGACAATATCAACCGTACCATCGGCTTTTTTGACAAGCCACGTCCAGCCGGAGCCAAAATTGCCAACGGCCGATTTGACGAAAGCTTCTTTGAACGCAGCGTAAGAGCCAAACTTGGCGTTGATGGCTGCAGCCAGTGCGCCGCCAGGTTCGCCACCGCCGGCAGGCTTCATGCAGCTCCAGAAGAAGGTGTGGTTCCAGATCTGGGCCGCATTGTTGTACACACCACCACTGGATTTCTTGACGATCTCTTCGAGCGTCATGGCTTCAAACTCAGTGCCTTTTTGCAGGTTGTTGAGGTTCACCACGTAAGCATTGTGGTGCTTGCCATGGTGGTATTCAAAGGCTTCCTGGCTGTAATGCGGCGCCAGGGCGTCGATCGGGTACGGTAGCGGGGGGAGTTTGTGTTCCATGATTTTTTCCTCGTGGTGATGAATAAACTGCTTTTAACGATGTCATTGTAAAAACTAAATCAGCCTGCGCGCAGAAACCGTCAAATCGACCTCGCCGTCGGCAAGGGTAGCGCGTACGGGTTGCCCTATGTGTGTATTTTCCTGGCTGGTAATGGGCTGCCCATGAAGGTCGGCAAGCCAGGCATAACCGCGCTTCAGGACCAGTTTGGGATCCAGTAATTCAAGCCGCAACTGTGCGCGCTCGACGCGCTGCCGACCTCGTTGCAGGCTGCCTTGCACTTCGTGCGGAAAATCGCTGCCCAAGACCTGCAGCCTGCGCCGTTCGTGCTGCAGTGCCGAACGCGCCGCATGGCTCAGGCTCTGGCCGAGCCCGGCCAGACGGGCATGCTGCCTGGTAACCAGATGCGACGGCCGGCTGATTCGCGAAGCCGCCCAGTCCAGGCGCTGGTTGTGCGACTCCAGCTGGCGGTCTACACCGTTTTGCAGCCGCGACAGAGCCAGGTCCAGCGCACCCAGCCAGACAGCCTGGGGCTGCGCGCAGAGTTCTGCCGCGGCGGTCGGCGTGGGCGCACGCACGTCAGCGCAAAAATCAGCGATCGTGAAGTCGGTTTCATGTCCCACCCCGCTGATCACTGGCATGGGCGATTCCACCAGGGTTCGGGCGAGTTGCTCATCATTAAAAGCCCACAGGTCTTCCATGGCACCGCCGCCGCGTACCAACAGCAAGACATCCACGCGGTCCTGGGATCGCCGCTGATAGGCTTTGAGCAAAGCGGCGCGCAATTCGCCGGCTGCCTGGCTGCCCTGTACGCTGGCAGGATAGATAACCACGGGAATATGTGGCACACGGCGCTGCAAAGCACTCATGACATCGTGCAAGGCGGCGGCACCCAACGAAGTCACCACACCAATGGCGCGGGGCAGCAAAGGCAAAGGCCTTTTACGGCCTGGGTCGAAAAGACCCTCAGCTTCAAGTCTGGCCTTGAGCAGCAGGAACTGTTCAAAAAGGTTGCCCTGGCCCGCCTGGCGCATGGACTCCACCACCAGTTGCAACTCACCGCGCGGCTCATAAACACCCAGCCGTCCCCGCAACTCCACCAATTGGCCGTCGCGCGGGGAAAAATCGAGCATCGTGGCAGCGCGGCGAAACATGGCGCAGCGAACCTGCCCCTGTTCATCCTTGAGTGAAAAATAGCAGTGGCCGCTGGCCGCACGCGAAAAACCGCTGATCTCACCCTGCACCGCGACGGGGTTAAACCGGGCTTCAAGGCTGTCTGAAATAGCCCTCAGCAAAGACCCGACGGGCCATACCCGAATGCCCGCGTCGCGCGCTCCCGCTTGCGGCTTCCCCGAAGGAGTCGATGCATCAAACACGCCTAAACCCCTTGGCAATCCGGGTGTAATACTCCACAGAGAGCCGCCCTTCAAGGCTCAACCCCCTGGTTTCCCGCGGATATCGAGATAAATTCGTGTAACTCATTGATTTTGAATAACTTAATTCTGCTCAAAATTTCATCGTTCTGTCACATGCACGATTTGGCGCGGCTTGGAGGCCGCTGTGCCTCCACTTGCTAACAAAGTTATCCACAGCTTCTGTGGGCTACGTCCGACACGCGATGACGTTGCGAACATTTAACAGATCAGGCTCGGCTGCAACGAGATGGCAGTTTCTGTAAGCCATAATCCACCACAACTTACTGCCTGGAGATGTGCATTGTTTTCGATCATACAAGCCGCAGGTTGGCCGATTTGGCCCCTGGTTGCCTGCTCTGTCTTGGCCCTTGCTCTGGTTATCGAGCGTTTTACCAGCCTAAAAATCCGAAAAATCGCCCCCGCCAAGCTGCTTGACGAAGCCATCACCGTCTCCCGCGCCTCCGTCCCCTCCCCCGATGTGGTGGCGCAACTTGAACAGAATTCGCTGCTCGGCGAAGTGCTTGCCAGCGGTTTTCGTGCGCTGAACACCAATCCACGGATCAGCGAAGATGACCTGCGTTCCACGCTGGAAGGCGCGGGACGCAAGGCGGCCCACAAGCTGGAGCGCTACCTGGCAGCCCTGGCAACCATCGCCTCTGCCGCGCCCTTACTCGGTCTGCTGGGTACCGTCATCGGCATGATCGAGATTTTCGGCTCGCAGGCAGGTGGCGGAGGTGTGAGCAATGCCGCCGGCGGCAACCCTGCCCAGTTGGCGCAAGGCATCTCGATTGCGCTCTACAACACGGCTTTCGGCCTGATGGTGGCCATTCCCTCGCTGATTTTCTGGCGCTATTTCCGGGCGCGAGTGGACGGATATCTGCTGACGATGGAGCTGGCGGCCGAGCGTTTTGTACGCCACCTCAATACCCTCAGAAAATGAACTTTCGCCCCCATCCTCATGACGAGCCGGAGATCAACCTGATCCCCTTCATCGATGTGCTGCTCGTGGTGCTGATCTTCCTGATGCTGTCCACCACCTATAGCAAGTTCACCGAACTTCAGGTCAAGCTGCCGATCGCCAACGCCGAACAACAGCGCGACTATCCCAAGGAAGTCATCGTCGCCGTGAGCAGCGACGGTCGCTACATGGTCAACAAGACTTTGGTGGAAGGCCGTGGCATCGAAGTGCTGGGAGCCGCGCTTGCCGAAGCAGCGAAAGCCGGCAAGGAAAGCGTCATCATCATCAGCGCCGATGCCAACGCCACACATCAAGCCGTCATCACCGTCATGGAGGCCGCACGCCGCCAGGGGCTGACGCAAATCACATTTGCAACGCAAAGCGCCGCAACGGCCGGGGCCAGATAGGCCGGGGCCGGTTGCCCATTCCATGCAGCCTTCGCGGCGAAATGGCAGTCATCACGTGAAACAGATTTTGCAGAATGCCTGGCACAGACGGGGTTGGCTGGCATGCCTGCTCTGGCCGCTTGCCCAGGTCTATGGCCTGGTCGTGCGGCTGCGGTGGGTGCTGTATCGCCGTCACATTCTCCGGTCCGAACATTTTGGCGTTCCGGTGGTCGTGGTCGGAAACGTCATCGCCGGCGGCGCCGGAAAAACACCGCTGGTGATTGCCCTGGTGAAACATCTGCAGGCGCAACAGGTACTGGTAGGGGTGGTGTCCCGCGGTTACGGAAGGCACGGCACCGACTGCCTGGAGGTGATCCCCGGCGCATCCCCTCATCTCTCAGGCGACGAGCCGGCCCTTATCAAGCGTGCAACGGGTGCGCCTGTTTTTGTTGCCGGCAAGCGTGTAGACGCCGTGCGTGCATTGCTTGCCGCATATCCGGGCACGGCTGTAGTCGTGTGTGACGACGGGCTGCAACACTACGCCCTGCAACGCGATATCGAGATTGCCGTGTTCGACGACCGAGGTGTGGGGAACGGTTGGCTGCTACCGGCAGGCCCGTTGCGTGAGCCCTGGCCCGCACGCGAACGGGTTGGCTTGAATTTTGTGCTGCACACCGGGCAAAAACCGGCATTTGAAGGGTTTGTTTCCAGTCGCAAACTGGGCAACGAAGCTTATTCCGGCCGGGGCGAACCGGTCGCGCTAACGAGCCTGCGGGGCCGGCCTCTGGCGGCACTTGCGGGCATAGCCAACCCTGAAGCATTTTTCGGAATGCTGAGGGAAACCGGCCTGACGCTGCAGGCCACAACTGCCCTGCCCGACCACCATGACTTCACCGATCAAGACCTGGAGGCGGAGGCGCTCAAAGGGCGTGTGGTGCTGTGCACCGAAAAAGACGCTGTCAAGCTTTTTGCACTGCAGGGCACGTCACAAAAGGAGGTTCTGGCCGTGCCTTTGGTGTTTTCGCCCGAACCAGCGTTCTTTGCCGCACTCGATGCCCGGCTGGCACCGCTGATTTCTCCCTTACCATCAGGCCATGGACACCAAACTGCTTGAACTGCTGGTCTGCCCTGTGACCAAAGGCCCGCTCGACTATGACCGGGAAAAACAGGAGCTTGTTTCCCGCAGCGCCCGCCTCGCCTACCCGGTGCGCGACGGACTTCCCGTGCTGCTGGAAAGCGAAGCGCGGACCTTGACCGACGAAGAGCTCGGCCTGTGAACGAGTCCTTGAAAAACACAAGCCAGACCCCGAAAGCATGAGCTTCACCGTCCTCATTCCGGCCAGGCTGGCCTCCACACGCCTGCCCAACAAGCCGCTGGCCGACATCGGCGGCGCGCCCATGGTCGTGCGTGTGGCGCAGCGCGCGATGCAGAGCACTGCCCTGCGCACCGTCGTCGCAACCGACAGCAACGAAATCATCGAAAAATGCGCGTCTTTCGGCATCGTCGCCGTGCTGACACGAGGAGACCACCCCAGCGGCAGCGACCGGCTTGCGGAAGCCTGCAGCGTGCTGGGACTCGCGGACGACGACATTGTGGTGAACGTGCAAGGTGACGAGCCGCTGATTGACCCGGCCTTGATCGACGCGGTCGCGCGCCTGCTCATCGAGCGCCCGGACTGCGCCATGAGCACGGCGGCGCATGCCATCCAGCAGCTGGCCGACCTGAACAACCCCAACGTGGTCAAGGTGGTGCTTGACGCGCGCCATACGGCCCTTTACTTCAGCCGCTCACCCATTCCGGCCGCGCGCGACTTTACCGGCAAGGTGTGGTGGGAGGCCGGCAGCAGCCTGCCCCGGCCACTCCGGCACGTCGGCATTTACGGCTACCGGGTGGGATTTCTGCGGGAGTTCCCGCGCCTTCCCCAGTCGCCACTCGAGCAACTGGAGTGCCTTGAGCAACTCCGGGCGCTGTGGCACGGCCATCGCATCGCCGTGCACATCACCGGCGACGCGCCCGGGCCGGGCGTTGACACCCCGGAAGACCTGGACCTCGCCCGCAAGCTGTTTTCCTGACCTGCCCTCCCCGGCATAACGCCGGCTCGTAAGTTGCTGTCAGGGGTGCATGCTATCCTTGGGAAAAACACAAGTGTGAGGCCTGCAGGACGTGTCGGCAGCCCTCCATACCTGTCAAGCAGCCCCTGCGGAAACCGGCCGGCGGTTCGGGCTGACTTCAAGAATTCATAAAATCCGAGGACATCCATGAGACTGATTTTGTTGGGCGCACCTGGCGCGGGCAAAGGGACGCAAGCGACCTTCATCTGCCAGAAGTACGGCATTCCCCAGATTTCCACCGGCGACATGCTTCGTGCGGCCGTCAAAGCCGGCACGCAACTGGGCATTGAAGCCAAAAAAATCATGGACTCGGGTGCGCTGGTCAGCGACGACCTGATCATCAATCTGGTCAAAGAGCGCATTGCCCAGCCCGACTGCGCCAAGGGCTTTCTGTTTGACGGCTTTCCGCGCACCATTCCGCAGGCCGACGCCATGAAGTCTGCCGGCGTCAAGCTGGATTACGTTCTTGAAATCGACGTCCCCTTCGACGCCATCATCGAGCGCATGAGCGGACGCCGTTCGCACCCCGCTTCGGGCCGCACCTACCACGTCAAGTTCAATCCGCCCAAGGTCGAAGGCAAAGACGATGTGACCGGCGAGCCGCTGATCCAGCGCGATGACGACAAGGAAGAAACTGTCCGCAAGCGCCTGGAGGTTTACAGCGCCCAGACCCGCCCGCTGGTTGAGTATTACTCCAGCTGGGCCAAGGCAGAGCCCGACCTGGCTCCCAAATACCGAGCCATCAGCGGCATGGGCGGTGTTGACGAGATCACCGCCCGCGCGTTCAAAGCGCTGGCGGGCTGAATCGAGCCTCCAGCGAGTCCATCTGCACCCCAAAGCCGTCAGTCTGACGGCTTTTTTCATTCCAGTTCCCGGCAGACTGAAATCGGAAGGCAGGGTTCAGCTTTGCGCCAACAGCTCGAGCATCATCGCTATTCTCGACTTCACGGGGCTCAGCCCCTGCGAATCAGAAAACAGATCCCCGGGTGTGGGCAAGACACGACCATTGAGGCACCTTGTCGACCGGACGACCCGCACCCCCGCAGACCGCGCGCGAAGCAAGGCCGCCTCCAGCGCATGGTGCAAGGTGCCATTACCCGTGGCGGCAACTACAAGCCCCTGAACACCCTGCGCCAGCAACGCGTCCACGACCGCACCACTGGCGCCGGCATGGTTCATGACGATCTCAACGTGCGGCCACTGGACCGG
This sequence comes from Polaromonas sp. P5_D5, assembly GCF_054049435.1. NCBI lineage: Bacteria > Pseudomonadati > Pseudomonadota > Betaproteobacteria > Burkholderiales > Comamonadaceae > Polaromonas > Polaromonas sp. P5_D5. The sequence continues at coordinate 1,094,682 of NZ_JBFUMJ010000002.1, read as the reverse complement.
AACCACGGAGTTCGCTATTATTTTAATAGCTGCTTGCGCTCGTTCTACATGGGTTTCAGGCCAATTTCGCATTAACCTGAGGAATCCTTCCTCCACATAGCCAATCGGCCCCGCATCACCAGAGTCAAAGGCGTCAACCTTGTAGGTATGCACTTTCTGCACGTCCAGCGCGCTGTGGATGGTTCCGGCGCACACCGCAACCACACCCCTCGCCCCCGCATGACGCGCCGCCGCCATGGCATCCAGCATGTTCTGGGGGCCGTCAGGCACCAGCGCCGTCGCGGGCCGCATGGCGCAGGTCAGCACCACAGGTTTATCGGGGCGGCACACCGCATGAAGGAAATATGCCGTCTCTTCCAGCGTGTCCGTTCCGTGCGTGATAACAATGCCCTGCACGTCCGGCTGGGCCAGAAAGTAATTGACCCGACTGGCCAGCTGCATCCATACCTCGAAGCTCATGTCCTTGCTGTCGACCTGCGCGACCTGCTCGGTCATCAAGGGGCCGTACCTTGCCAAGGACGGGACCGCCACGACCAGCTGCTCAACGCCCACCTGGGCGGCGGTATAGCCGATGTTGTCCGACGCACTCGCAGCCTGCCCGGCAATCGTGCCGCCAGTGCCCAGAATCACAATATTTTGAGGATACATAAAACGTAAACTTGCAATCTTTTAAAAACTGGATGAAAATACAGTTACTGGATATTAAAACAGCTACAGCAACGTGCGTACCCAAAGCCAACAGGCAACAGGCAATACGCAAGCGGGCTGAAGTTGTGATTCAAGGAGCAACAGTGATGAGCACACTCGATAACTTTCCACATTTTCCCTCTGAGGCTCCCAAGCTCACTGCGCGCCAGCAGCAAATTCTGGAATTGATCCAGAGCGCCATCGCGCGCACGGGCGCCCCGCCCACCCGTGCTGAAATCGCCGCTGAGCTTGGCTTTCGCTCTGCCAACGCCGCCGAGGAGCACTTGCAGGCACTGGCCCGCAAAGGCGTCATCGAGCTGGTCAGCGGGACCTCACGCGGCATACGTTTGCGCAATGACGCCCTTCGCAGCCTGAACGAATCCAGAATCAAACAGTTTTCCCTGCCGTTGCAAAGCCTGGCCCAACTCGCCCTACCTCTGGTGGGGCGGGTTGCTGCTGGCAGCCCGATTCTCGCGCAGGAACATGTCGAGCAAACCTATTATTTTGAAAGCAGCCTGTTTCAGCGCCAGCCCGACTACCTGCTCAAGGTTCGCGGCATGAGCATGCGGGACGCAGGCATCATGGATGGCGACCTGCTGGCCGTCAAGCAATCAAAGGAAGCCAAGAATGGTCAAATTGTCGTGGCCCGGCTGGGTGATGAAGTGACCGTCAAGCGCTTTCGCCGCAACAAGCACCTGATCGAACTTCTGCCCGAAAACCCGGACTTTAAAACCATTGTGGTCGAGCCCGGCGAGCCTTTCGAACTGGAAGGCCTGGCCGTCGGCCTCATTCGCAACACGATGCTGATGTAGGCAGTTCACCTGGCCACGCACCAGGTGGCGGGCGTTTGGCCGTTGTGATGGCCAACACCCTGGTGCCGGGGCCTTCCTGGCAATTTGCCAGTTTGCAATCCTGCCTGTGTAAACCTCTCTCATACAGGAGTTCATCATGGGAATCATCAGTTTTTCACATACACCAATGTCGTCAGTCCTGCTGGCACCCGTGCAGGCATTGGTGTCATTGTTTTTGCCGGCGCAGGGTATGGCTGGGGCAAGCCGTTTTTCCGCGCCAGCCGGCGCGCAGCCCAGATCTCACCAGCTTGCGCTACCCTTTGCTTCCGGCGATTTCGCGGCAATGCGCGGCCCGTCTGCCCGCGCCACTGGTACTCTTGCCGTCCAACGCTCTGTCAAGGCGTCCCGACCCAGCCGGCTGCGAGTTGTCCGTGAGTTTGACTCCAATGTCGGCCCAGCGTGCGCTGGCCGCATGGTGATATCCGGCCGCATGGCCGACGTCTGCGCGGAACTTGAGCGCATGAGCCAGCGAGAAACCTCTTTGAGATAACTGGTACGGCAAGCTTCCCACCAGAAGTTCAGCCCGGGCCTATGCGCTTTGCGGCGCCGTCTGGTGCGTTTCCTTGAGATACAAAATCCCCAGTCGGAAGTGACCCCGGCGGCAAGGAAGAAAAATCTTGCAGGCACAATATCGGCATGAATATTGTGATCCTCGACGACTATCAGGACGCGGTGCGGAAACTGAACTGCGCAGCCAAGCTGGAGGCCTACCCCGCCAAGGTCTATACCAACACCGTTAAAGGCATCGGCCAGCTGTCCGTCCGCCTCAAGGATGCCGATGTCATCGTCCTGATCCGGGAGAGAACCCAGCTCAACCGGCAAGTTATTGAAAAGCTGCCCAAACTCAAGCTGATTGCCCAGACAGGCCGTGTCGGAAGCCATATAGATGTCGCGGCTTGCACAGAACGCGGCATCGCGGTTGCCGAGGGCATTGGGTCTCCTACGGCACCCGCGGAGCTGACCTGGGCACTGGTGATGACCGCCATGCGCCGCATTCCGCACTATGTAGCCCACTTGAAGCATGGCGCCTGGCAGCAGGCAGGGCTCAAGTCAGCTTCGATGCCACCCAACTTCGGCATTGGCTCCGTCCTCAAGGGCAAGACATTGGGGGTATGGAGCTACGGGAAGATCGGGCAAATTGTGGCTGGCTACGGGAGGGCCTTCGGTATGCGTGTCGTCATTTGGGGCCGCGACGCATCACTGGAGCGGGCACAGGCCGATGGCTTTGAAGTCGCGGCCAGCAAAGCCGAATTCTTTGAGCAAAGCGATGTACTGAGCCTTCACCTGCGACTCAACGCAGAGACACGCGGTATCGTCACGCTGGAAGACCTGTCGCGCATGAAAACCACGTCCCTGCTGGTGAATACATCAAGGGCGGAGCTGATCGAGCCGGAAGCATTGATCGCCTCCCTCAATCGCGGGCGGCCCGGCCTGGCGGCCATCGATGTTTTTGAGTCGGAGCCCATCCTGCAAGGCCATGCGCTGCTCCGCCTGGAAAACTGCATTTGCACGCCGCATATTGGCTATGTTGAACAGGACAGCTATGAGTTGTACTTTGGCGCGGCGTTTGACAACGTCGTCAACTTCATCAAGGGCACGCCCACCAATATCGTCAACCCGGGGGCCTTGCAAGTACGGCGCTGATGTGACACGCCCAGCCTGATCAAGTGCGCGTAAACCCGGGATTCCCGGCGAGCCAGGCTCAAACTTCGCTCAAGTTTTCTGCGTCGGCCCCGAAGAATCCGGAAAGTCGAGGTCAAACTCGATGAGATTGTTGGCAGCGGCTTGCGGCGGCCGCGCACCAGCGTCGATCGATGGAAACGGGACCAGGTCCCCGCCCTCACCTGCACTCAAATCAATATCAAGGCCAAGCCGGGGGGAAGCGGGAGGCTGCGTCGGGTCGGTTGCACCTGCCACGGCAGGAGACGGCAAAGGCGCCACGATCTGGAACCGGGCTGACAGTGGCTGGATGCTGGTGGGTCCAAAGCCTGCAACGCTTGGGAGCGTATCCGGCATGGTCGGAATCGACGGTGCGTCCGATGGTTTTACCGGTGCTTCGGCGTCGCCGGGCGGCCGGCTAACAATCCTTTTTGCGATCGAGTGGAGGAGCAACAGCTCGCGGTAGGCGGCCAGGCTGAAGACCTCTCCCCGCGAATCCGGTTTGCGGAATATGGACTCTTCAAGTACGTCGAGTACCTTGGGCGTTGGCCAGAGGGCCTCAATCCGCGAGAGGGCCTCCGTGTAATACTCAAGATCGTGCGTATTCGCCGCGTATTCGTCGAATGCCGGCACCTTGGCATTGAACATCTTGTTGAAGTCTGTGCGCAACGCGTCGTAATCCTCCCGGCGTCCCAAGCTGTGATAGAGGTCAAACAGGTCGAGATAGACGAGCGCGCTTGTTTCCACGTTGTCCATGATGTGGTGGCGCAGAACATCTACAGCCTTGTCGGGCCGGCCGAGCGACAGGAAAAAATCGGCCTGTTGCTGCACATCAAACAGCTCTTCGGCATTCACAATCCGCGGCATGCTGCTGATACCGCTCAGGCTAGGCAGAAATTCCGAGGGGAATCTGGATTCGGCAACCCTTGGGCGCGCCACGGCGCTTGAAGCCGGCGTATTTTTCGGCGCCTCGAAAAATGGTTCGCTGGGATCGAAATCAACCAGCGAATCGGGCATAGGCCCGGCGCTCACCGATTCAGCTTCTGAGGCCCTGCGCAAGAAGACCTTCCCGGTGTTACCCGTACCTTCAGTCACATAAGGCGCGCTGTCTTCGGCAAACCCTTTGCCCCACCATGATCCCCGGCTGACACGGCTTTGCTGTCGGCTACGTATCCATAGTGCCAGGATCGCAAGAAGGGAGGCGACCAGCAAGGCGTAAAGGGCGTATACGAGCCAGTTGTTATAGCGTTCACCGCGCGCCTGCTCAAGCTGGCCGCGCATTTCCATCACGGCTTTTTCGGTTTTCTGGCTTCGCGCGAGCATGCCGGCAACATCGGCTTCCAGGGATTTCAGGCGCTGGCTGTCGCGCACCATGTCTTGCGGCTGTGCATTAAGCGCCTGCCACAGTGCGGCGGCGGCAGCGCGCTGCTGGGCGTCTGTTGAGGGCTCCGTCAGCAGCTCCGGCGAAGACCGGAGCACAGGGTCGCGCTCGGCCGCCAGATCAATGGGGTCAAGTTTCAGGCGAGAACGGAGCTTGCCCGCCGGCTCGGATGCGGACTTGCCAGCCCCGCGAACAGCAGGCGTTGCCTGCAGCAACCCAACTGAGGTAGCCGATCGCAATTCACTGCCTCCGGCAGGCGGGACTTTTCCGGACCTCGCTCTTGGGGCTTTTCCCGGGCTGGAGGGCGCGGAGCCTGCCTGTGCCTTTGTGGCGTTGCCGCCGGCGCCAACAACACCAGGCATCTGCGCCACCAGAGGGGCAGTCGCCACGGCTTCTCCGCCGACAACGGGAATCGGGCTGGTGTTTTCTCCGGCCACTTCCGCCAGCAGCACGTACTTGCGCGTGTTTTTCTGCAGACATCCTTCACGCACATAGAGTGTCACCACCGGCTCGTCGACGCCTGAGCTGGTGCGGATGCGGATCAGTGCCTCACCGGAAGCGCCTTGCGACGTGACAACGCGTACCTTGTCCTGGGCAACCTGGCTGTCGCCAAAAAACACATCTGCCGCCACACAGACTGCAGACAGCCCTTCCGTGCCGTCCAGGTGCGCCGACAGAGTGACATCAAGGGGGCGTCCGACAAGGGTGGCGCCGCGCATGCGCCCCAGCGACAAGGCCATGCTGTGGACGGCAACGCCCATCAGCAGAACGCCAAGGAGATATTTGACAGGCTTCTTGGCAAGTTTCATGGGGTGGGCAATTTTGACACGGTACCCTGCCAAATACGGTCAGCCATAATTCAGGCATGGAAGTAAATTACGCGAATGTGGGAATAGTTGGCACCGGCGCCATGGGGCGCGGCATTGCGCAGATCGCCGTGCAGGCCGGCAGCATCGTCAGGCTGATGGACGCGCAGGCAGGCGCCGCGGAAAAAGCGCGCGAAGCCATCTGCGCCCAATGGGACAAGCTCGTTGAAAAAGGCCGCATCGACGCAGCCGCGGCAGCCGGGCACAAAGACCGGCTTGTGCTGGCCTCCACTCTCACTGACCTGGCGGCCTGCGACCTCATCATCGAAGCCATCGTGGAGCGGCTGGAGGTCAAGAAAGCCCTGTTCGCCGAACTCGAGACACTGGTACCTGTGCACACCGTTCTGGCCAGCAATACCTCCTCGCTGTCTGTAACGGCCATCGCCGCAGACCTGAAGCACCCCGACCGCCTGGCCGGTTACCATTTCTTCAACCCCGTTCCGCTGATGAAAGTGGTGGAGATCATCGCCGGCCTGAAGACCATCCCCTCTGTATGCGAAGGCTTGAGCCAATACGCCCGGCAAATGGGCCACACACCCGTGCAGGCGCAAGATACGCCCGGCTTCATCGTCAACCACGCCGGCCGGGGCTACGGCACCGAAGCGCTGCGCATCGTCAGCGAAGGCATCGCCGATTTCGCCACCATAGACCGCATCCTGCGCGACCAGGCCGGCTTCAAGCTGGGCCCTTTCGAGCTGATGGACCTCACCGGGCTCGACGTCTCCCATCCCGTGATGGAGTCGATCTACCACCAGTACTACGAAGAAGCCCGCTACCGTCCCAATGTGATCACGGCGCAGCGCCTGGCCGGCGGCGTGCTGGGCCGCAAGACCGGAGAAGGCTTTTATCGCTACACCGACGGCGCCATGCAGGTGCCGCCCGAGCCTGCCGTCCCTGATGTGACCGAACTCCCGCCGGTGTGGGTGTCGCCGCGTGCTGCACGCCGCTCGGAGCTGTTGCAACTGCTCAAAAACCTGGGCGCCAAAATCGAAACCGGCGCCTCCGCATCACCACAGGCCCTGATGCTGGTGGCCCCTTTGGGCTTTGACATCACCACCGTCGCCGTTGTCGAACGGCTGGACCCGGCCCGCACTGTGGGTATCGACATGCTGATCGACGACGCAGCCACCAAGCGGCGCGTGCTGGCGACCAACCCGGCCACCCGCACCGACATGCGCGACGCCGCGCACGCCCTCTTCGCCCGCGACGGCAAGGCCGTCAGCGTGATCCGCGACAGTGGCGGTTTTGTCACCCAGCGCGTCGTAGCCACCATCGTCAACATCGCCAGCGACATCTGCCAGCAAGGCATTTGCAGCCCGAAGGACCTGGAAACCGCCGTCACGCTGGGCCTGGGTTATCCGTTGGGGCCGCTGGCCATGGGCGATCGCTATGGCCCCACCAATGTGCTGGAAGTCCTGTTCAATATGCAAACCGTGTATGGCGACCAACGTTACCGCCCTTCCCCCTGGCTACGGCGGCGCGGCGCCATCGGCCTTAGCCTGTTACACCAGGAGGAATAGCACCCCCTTCGGATGCTCACTTCGTGTAGCACCTCCCCCCCTCGAGGGGGCGGCGCCTGCGGCCTGGCGAAGCCAGTTCCGCGGCCCCCACTGGCAAGGGGATCTGTACGGGGACTTGGTCCCTGCCTATTTCTTATTTCGATGCATTGGAAAAACTAGCATGGCAGGCGCAATCAAAGGTACGAGCGAGGGTCAGACCCTTATCCTGACGATCAGCAACCCCGAGTTCAAGAACGCGCTCGGCCCCGACATTTACGCCGCGGGCATTGAGGCACTGAATGCCGCTGAAAACAACCCCGACATCCGCAGCGTGGTGATCACCGGCGAAGGTGCCATGTTTTGCGCCGGGGGCAACCTGCAGCGCCTGGAGGCCAACCGCCGCGAGGCGCCGGAGGTGCAAGCCCAGAGCATTGAAGGCCTGCACAACTGGATCGACTCGATCCGGACTTATCCCAAGCCGGTGATCGCCGCCGTGGAAGGTGCTGCCGCCGGTGCAGGTTTTTCACTGGTGCTGGCCTGCGATTTCGTCGTTGCAGCGGACAACGCTGTGTTCGTGATGTCTTACAGCACCGTGGCACTCTCGCCCGACGGCGGCGGCAGCTGGGTCCTGGCGCGTGCCTTGCCGCGTGCGCTGGCCAGCGAATTGCTGATGGCCGGCGAACGCATAGGCGCGCGCCGGCTCCATGATTTTGGCTTGGTGAACCGCGTTGCGGCCCCGGGCGAGGCCTTGGCCCAAGCGCTTGAACTGGCCGACAATCTGAATGCACGCGCACCCAACGCGCTGGCCAGCATCAAGGAACTCATCAACGACGCAGCCGGCAGCACGCTGACCGAGCAGCTCACCCGCGAACGTGATCACTTCGTGCGCAACCTGCACGACGCCAACGCGGGTGAAGGCATAGACGCCTTCCTGAACAAGCGCACGCCGCACTACCGCTAGGCGGCAGGCAGCCGGTCGCGGGCTGCCCAACCGACAATCCAGGCCTACGGCCGGGCGACACCCATGCGACAGCCCGCTGGCGCCGGGCGGGTCCCTCAAGCGACAATGGACGTCTTGTTAGTCACTCAAAAGACAGCCCATGGACGATCCCATTCTTACGATAGAGGAACGAGAGGCCATCAACAACGGCCGCTGGTTTTCATCCCTGTCCCCATCACTGAGGCACGACATACTTCGATGCGCCTACGTCAAACGCTACAAAGACGGCGAACTCATCAGCGCCCGCGGCGATGTGCCGGAAGAATGGATCTCCTGCGCGCGGGGTGCCATCCGTGTCAGTTCGACCTCGATTTCGGGCAAGCAGGTCACGCTGACCTATGTGGAGCCGGGCCTCTGGGTCGGCGATGTGGCGATCTTCGACGGCGAGCGGCGCACCCACGACTCCTATGCCCATGGCGAAACCACGCTGCTGTGCGTCTCGCGCGCCGACCTGCGCAAGATTCTGAGCCAGCATGTCGAGCTGTACGAAGCCCTGCTGCGCCTGCATGCGCGGCGCATACGGCAGCTCTTCGGCCTGGTGGAAGACCTCAACACCCTGCCCTTGCGGGCAAGGCTGGCCAAGCAGCTGCTGCACCTGGTGCGCAGCTACGGTGTGCCCAGCCTGGCGGACAGCGGCGAGGTGCGAATCGGCCTGCAGCTGGCGCAGGAGGAATTGGCACAACTGCTGGGCGCCTCGCGCCAGCGCGTCAACCAGGAGCTCAAATCCATGGAGCGCGAAGAAGCCATCCGGATCGAGCCGGGAGGCTTGGTGGTGCGCAACCGCGCAACCCTGATGCGCATCTCTGAAGCTGAAATTGACAAATAAACAGAGACAACACGTTTGAGCATGAGCAATTTCGATCACTTTGTCGGTACACGGGCTGTTTCGGGTGGGCACGCTTTTGATCTCGAAGCCCTTGCCGCTTATCTCGACAAGCACCTGCCTGGCTTCCAGGGCCCGCTGACCGCGGAAATCTTCAAAGGCGGCCAGTCCAATCCGACCTACAAGCTGATCACGCCCACCGCTTCTTATGTGATGCGCGCCAAGCCGGGACCGGTGGCCAAATTGCTGCCGTCGGCCCATGCGGTGGAACGCGAATTCAAGGTCATGCAGGGGCTGCAGGGTACCGACGTGCCGGTGCCCAGGATGTATTGCCTCTGCGAAGACGAATCCGTGATCGGCCGCGCTTTCTATGTGATGGAGTTCGTCGAGGGCCGCGTGCTGTGGGACCAGTCACTTCCCGGCATGACCAACGCCCAGCGCGGCGAGATCTACAACGAGATGAACCGCGTGGTCGCCGCACTGCACAAGGTGAAGTTTGCCGAGCGAGGCCTGGCCGACTACGGCAAGCCCGGCAACTACTTTGAACGCCAGATCGGCCGCTGGAGCAAGCAGTACGCCGCATCCATCACCCAGCCTATCGCCGAGATGGACAGCCTGATGCAGTGGCTGCCGGCCAACATCCCGGCCAGTGCGCGCGACGACAGCATGGTGTCCGTCGTGCATGGCGACTTCCGGCTGGACAACCTGCTCTTTCACCCCACCGAGCCACGCGTGCTGGCGGTGCTTGACTGGGAGCTCTCCACCCTGGGCCATCCACTGGCCGACTTCAGCTACCACTGCATGGCCTGGCACATCCCGCCGGGCGCTTTCCGCGGCATTGGTGGGCTCGATGTCGTCAGCCTGGGCATTCCCACCGAATCCGACTACATACGCCTTTACTGCGAGCGCACCGGGCTGGCCACGCCCGAGGCGCTCAAGGCCGACTGGAACTTCTACATGGCCTACAACCTGTTTCGCATCGCGGCCATTCTGCAAGGCATTGCCAAGCGCGTCGAGGCCGGCACGGCCTCCAGCGCCCAGGCCGTCAGCTCGGCCGCCGGCGCGCCGCTGCTGGCGAAGATGGCATGGGGCTTTGCCCTGAAAAGCCAGGGCTGAACGACCGCTGCCTCACCACAACATCGCCTCACATCTTTCTGGAGATTTCATGGACTTCAACTACACCCCAAAAGTACAGGAACTGCGGGCGCGCCTGCTCAAGTTCATGGACGAGCATGTTTACCCCAATGAGGCCCGCTTTTTCCGCGAAATCGCCGAGAACCGTGCCAAGGGCAATGCCTGGATCCCGACCAGGCTGGTCGAGGAGCTCAAACCCAAGGCGCGTGCCGCCGGCCTGTGGAACCTGTTCTTGCCGCACTCGCCGCGCGCGCCTGAAGGTTTGTCCAACCTCGAATACGCGCCGCTGTGCGAAATCATGGGCCGCGTGCCTTTCGCGGCCGAGGTGTTCAATTGCTCGGCGCCCGACACCGGCAACATGGAAACCATCGCCCGCTACGGCTCCGAAGCCAACAAGGACCAGTGGCTGGATCCGCTGCTCAAGGGCGAGATCCGTTCTGCCTTCCTGATGACCGAGCCCGAGGTCGCCTCGTCTGATGCGACCAACATCCAGTGCCGTATCGAACGCGACGGCGACAACTACGTCCTCAACGGCCTCAAGTGGTGGTCATCCGGCGCGGGCGATCCGCGCTGTGCCATCTACATCGTCATGGGCAAAACCAACCCCGACGCCGGCCGCCACGAGCAACAATCCATGATCCTGGTGCCCGCCAACACGCCCGGCATCGAGGTCATCCGCCCTCTGTCGGTATTCGGCTATGACGACGCCCCGCACGGCCACATGGAAGTGCGACTGACCAATGTGCGCGTGCCCGCCGCCAATTTGATGCTGGGCGAAGGCCGTGGTTTCGAAATTGCCCAGGGGCGCCTTGGCCCCGGACGCATCCACCACTGCATGCGCAGCATCGGCATCGCCGAGCGTGCGCTGGAGTTGATGTGCAAACGCCTCAATACCCGCGTCGCCTTCGGCAAGCCCATCGCCAGCCAGTCGGTCTGGCACGAACGCATCGCCGAGGCCCGCTGCATGATCGAGCAGGCCCGCCTGCTGACGCTCAAAGCCGCCTACATGATGGACACCGTTGGGAACAAGGTTGCAAAGGCCGAGATCGCGATGATCAAGGTGGTGGCGCCCAACATGGCCTGCCAGATCATCGACTGGGCCATCCAGGCCCACGGCGGCGGCGGTGTGTCGGACGACTTCCCGCTGGCCTATGCCTACGCCAGCCAGCGCACCCTGCGCCTGGCCGACGGCCCGGACGAGGTGCATCGAGCTTCTCTGGCCAAGCTTGAGCTGGCCAAGCACTTGCTGATGCCCGGCGAAGTCGAGATGCCCATCACGCGTGGCGGCTGATACACCCAAATTTTGCTATTAAATCAATAGCTACTCGCGCTCACCCCATACGGCTAAAGTGCCAATTTCACCCTGAAAATGGCAATGCGATCAGAGCGTGATGTCGTTGGACAGGCCTGCAATGGCCGATTCGCAGGCGCTCGTGAAGATCTGGGCCGCATGTTCCAGCGTCGGCATGTCGGCGGGGGTGTATTGCATGCGCAGGTAAGCCTTGCCGCGCAGAATCATCAGGATAAAAGGCACTTGCGCATCTGGTGATGGCTCCGGCCAGTTCATCAGCAAGTCGACCAGGTGGGTGTCCAGCCAGGCCTGCGCATGCACACGCTGGTCTGCCATGACTGCGTAGCGCTGCCAGAACGGCTTGGGCAGGCTTTCCCAACCTACTTCCGAATACATGGCCAGCCAGCGCACCTCTTCCGGCATGCTCAGGTCTGCGGTGGTCTGCAGGGTGTCGGTATAGGCCTGGTAAGCACGTTTTTCAAGTGAATCCTTCAGTGCCCGGTTCATGACCAGCACCGTGACGTCGTCGTTGACCTTGATCTCACCGCGGGCGCGGAGTTCTTCGCCGCGGATGTAGTCGCGCGAGGCCCGGCCACGCTCCATCTTCCAGGGTTTGCCACTCACGGAACCTTTCAGGGCGAAACCCTTGCCTTCCCCCAGGCCGGTATAAGAAAAGCCGCGGGTACCGGCCCACTCGGACACGGCATCGTCAGAGGCGCCGGCGTCGCCCGCATCCCCCTTACCCCCGACAAAGACTTTCTTCAACCGCTCAAACATGGTTTTGGCTTTTCTCTTAAAGTGCAGCAACCTCATGTTAGTCCAAGGAAGCGCCAATGATCAATGTTTACTCCTGGCCCACACCGAACGGCCACAAGGTCCACATCATGCTGGAAGAATGCGGGCTGCAGCTGGATCGGGACTGGCGGGCGATTCCAGTCAACATCGGCACCGGCGACCAGTTCAAACCCGAATTTCTGGCTATCAGCCCGAATAACAAGATTCCTGCGCTCGTTGACCCGGTCGGCCCCGACGGCAAGCCGATCCCGGTGTTTGAATCCGGCGCCATCCTGCTGTACCTTGCCGCAAAAACCGGCCAGTTTTTGCCAAAAAGCGACCGCCTCAAATTCCAGGTGCTGCAGTGGCTGATGTTCCAGATGGGCGGCGTCGGCCCCATGATCGGGCAAACCCACCATTTCCGGCAGTACGCGCCGGAGAAAATCGACTACGCCATCAACCGCTACACGAATGAAACGAAGCGGCTTTACGGCGTGATGGACAAGCAGCTTTCCACCCACAAGTTCATCGCCTGCGATGAATACACCATCGCCGACATCGCCATCTTCCCCTGGCTGCGCAATTGGCAAAACCACGGCATCGACTGGGCCGATTACCCGCACCTTAAAAAATGGTTTGACCTGATCAGCGACCGCCCCGCTGTACAACGCGGCGTCAAAGTGCTGGCCGATCTGCGCAGACCCATCACCGACGACAAGGCGCGGGAAATTCTGTTTGGCAAGACGCAGTACGAAAAGCGTTGAGCTCAGGCTCGTAGCCGGCGCCTTGCCAGTGCACTGCCCCGCTTTGGGACCGGCCGATAGCAAGCGTAGCGAGGGGTACCGCAGCGTTGTTCCCGATTTGGGATCAGATCGCGTAACGAGAACGCGTCAGCAAGTCCGAGCCGCACCGGAAGAACCGGAACGTACTTCAGGTACGTGAGGATAAAAGCGCATCGGGCTGAAGCCCAGACAAGAAAATCGACCGATAGCAAGCGTAGCGAGGGCCCGTCAGCAAAGCCAAACCGTACCGCAGCGACCGGAACGTACCTCCGGGTACGTGAGGATCGCGAGGAACGTATTGGCTTTGATCACGGGTCCGCAGTAGCTTGAAGCGGTCGATTGGCCTGCCCGGAGGGGATCGAACCCCCGACCCTCAGCTTAGAAGGCTGATGCTCTATCCAACTGAGCTACGGGCAGTCTGTATGTGTGTCAGCGCGGCGGAGCCGCAAACGTGCGAACTGCAGGATTCAGTTCGTCGCGAATCATACCTTCAAACGCCTGCCGGATACCCCGGGCAACAGGGTCGGACATGTCCGGCACGCGGTGATTCGGACTCAGTGGTTTGTTGTGGTTCTCACACACCGCAATGACTCACCTATGGCTGGCTCCCTGTCAGGGGTATATTGTCTACACGAAAGAAACGCAAAGGCACGCACATGACCCGACCAATCCTGCTGCTGGTGGAAGACAACCCTGCCCATGTCGAGCTCACCATGGTGACGTTGCAGGAAAACGGTGCGGACCATGAAATCATCGTTGCCCGCGACGGCTCGGAAGCCCTGGAATACCTTTTCTGCGAAGGTGCTTACAGCAACCGGACCAACGACCATCCGCCCGAACTCGTCATGCTGGACCTGAATTTACCCGGCCTCAGCGGGCTGGAAGTCATGCAGCGCATGCGGGCCGACCCCCGCACCTTCTTTGTACCCGTCATCCTCCTGACGTCCGAATCCAAATATTCCCCGGTGGTGAAAGAGCTCCAGGGCGGGCTCAACAGCTACGTTCGCAAGCCGCTGCACTTTCGGGATTTTCAGGAAAAACTGGAACAGGTGCGCGAATACTGGCGCACATCCAACTTTGGGTCCTTGCTCAAGCCCTGAAAACGCCGCCGTTGGTGGGCCTGAGGTCCTGAGGACTGCCAAGGCCGGACTGGCGAGACGCCTCCGCAAACAGGCATGAAAAAGCCCACATAGGTGGGCTTTTTGCTGGGAATTTTTGGTCGGAGTACAAGGATTCGAACCTTGGACCCCCTGGTCCCAAACCAGGTGCGCTACCAGACTGCGCCACACTCCGACAAGTCCAAGATTATAGCCCGAACTTGGCTCACTTTCACGCACGGCCCCAACTTTTCTCCACGCTACGGGGGCCAGCACGTTCCATAAGGCTGGCAGTACCCGCGGGCGCTTCCAAACAAAGCCTGCCAAAATCGCACCCCAAAGGAGACTGCCATGGCCATCAAGATCGTGAGGCTGGGTACGACACGCACCGCTGGCGAGGGACTGCGCATAGGCACGGTGCGCCGGCCACCGCGCGGTATACCCAAAACGGAGTTTGCATCCGGTAACTGGTATGACGTGTGGTACCCCAATTTGGCGCCCAGCGTGGAAACCATGAAACTGGGCCAGTCGGTTAACTCCGACAAGGACTGGGCAGCCTTCAGCAAGAAATACCGGGCTGAAATGAACGAACCAGATGCCAGCCGCAACCTGGACTTGCTCGCGGCGCTGTCGCACCAGACGAATTTCGCGATGGGTTGCTACTGCGAGAACGAGGCGCGTTGCCACCGCTCGCTACTGCGGGACCTCCTCAAGGAGCGCGGCGGCAGGATTGGTTAGCCCCCACGGTTGCTCACTGCGTGTAGCGTCCTGCCCCCCGAGGGGGCCGCTGCGCCTGCGGTCTGGCAAAGCCAGTCCCGCGGCCCCGACTTGGCTTAAACCACACCCTTAGAGTTTGACGTATTCATACTCAAGTGGATTCGCGTTAATGCCGCGATCAGGCGGCGCGATCCAGGCCGCCATCTTGCCGGGCTCGGTCACGCGGTTCATCAGGCTTTTCACAAACGCCGTGTCGGCCGGCGTGGGTAGCCACTGGTCTTTTTTCGCCTCGAAATCGGCGGCGCTGATCGGATTGCCCAGCGGATCGGTGAAGTTGCCGGCCCAAGCGCCGACTTCGCGACGGAAACGCGTCGAGGGCAGGGTCAGCTCAAAGTCTACACCCGCGCGCTTGATGCCCATGTTCCAGCGCGTCACGCCGACATTGCAGTCCTTGACGTATTCGAGCCGCGTGATTTCATTCATGCCGTTGCGGGTTGAAATCGTCTCGTTTTTAGTACCGCCCTGCCCGTTCGGCACAACGATGCTCATCTCGGTTTCGAGCTCCACGTGGTCGGCGAACTTGGCTTCGTCCGGCCGGCCCTTGATGCCATTGCTGAAGTAGTTGGCGGCGTTGGACGACGCTTCCGAGCCGAACAGGTCCAGCGAAGAGGTGAACCAGAAGTTCATGAATTTTTGCACCGTGGGCAGGTCAATCACGCCGGCTTTGCGCAGCGTGGCGACATCGTCGGTATCCAGCTCTTTCATCACCTCCAGCGTGCGCTTGATGACTCGGCCCACGCCGGTTTCACCCACAAACATGTGGTGGGCTTCTTCCGTCAGCATGAAGCGTGTGGTGCGGGCCAGCGGGTCGAAAGCGGATTCAGCGAATGACTTGAGCTGGAACTTGCCGTCACGGTCGGTGAAGTAGGTGAACATGAAGAAGGACAACCAGTTGTCCATGGGCTCATTGAAGGTGCCCAGGATGCGCGGCTTGTCGGCGTCTCCGCTGTGGCGCATCAACAGCTCTTCTGCTTCTTCACGGCCGTCGCGGCCAAAGTGCGCGTGCAGCAGATACACCATGGCCCAAAGGTGGCGGCCTTCCTCAACGTTGACCTGAAACAGGTTGCGCAGGTCATACAGCGAAGGCGCAGTGTGGCCCAGCAGGCGCTGCTGCTCGACCGAGGCCGGCTCGGTGTCGCCCTGCGTCACGATCAGGCGGCGGAAGGTCGAGCGGTATTCGCCGGGCACGTCCTGCCAGACCTCTTCACCCATATGGTCGCCAAAGCCGATCTTGCGACCCTCTTCCTTGTCAGCCAAAAAGATGCCCCAGCGGTAGTCGGGCATGGGCGTATAGCCGTAGCTGGCCCAGCCTGATGCATCCACGCCGACGGCGGTGCGCAAATAGACTTCCTTGGCCTTGAAGTCACTGGGGCCCATCTCGTCCCACCAGTTGAGAAAGGCGGGCTGCCAGTGCTCGAGCGCGCGCTGGAGCTGGCGGTTTTCGCCGAGGTGGACGTTGTTGGGGATGAGGGCTTGCAGATCTATTGAGCTCATGGCGTTCTTCCATCAAATAAGTTGCGAGGCGGCAGCAGCAATGTCAGTACCAGTGCCAGCGCGGAACCGGCTTTGCCGGGCCGCAGGTGGCGCCCCCTGGGGGAGGCGCCGCAGGCGCTTCGGGGGGTTACACCCTCTTCCAGTCGAACTTGGCTTTCTTGCCCGTGCCGAAAAGTTTCAAGGCACCGTCCTCACCCACCGCATTCGGACGAATGAAAATCCAGTTCTGCCAGGCCGAGAGCCGCCCAAACACGCGCGTCTCCATCGTCTCTTTCCCCGGGAAGCGCAACGAGGCTTCCATGCCGGTCATGGCGTCGGGTGAGAGCGAGGCGCGCTCTTCCAGCATGATGCGGATCTCGTCTTCCCAGTCGATGTCATCGGGCGTCAAAGTCACAAGGCCCAGCGCCAGCGCCTGGTCGGCACGCAGCGGGCTGTCGCCGAGTTTTTGCAACTGTGCAATGGTGGCATCGTCTTCGCAGAATCGGGTTTGCAGGCGTGTCAGGCCATTGACGGCGGGGAACCAGCCGAAGTTGGCCGGGCTCAGTTGCAGTGCAGGCGCGGCATCTGGTGAATCGGGCAAGTCCAGCATGTAGATGCGGTCGCAGGCCAGGGCCAGCTCGTAGAAAGTGCCGGCAAAGCACGAACCCGCATCGACCAGCGCAATCAGCGAACGGCTGGTGACGTCCAGCCGGGCCAGGGTGCGGCGCAGCGCGCCCGTGGTTTCCTTGACCAGCCAGTGGTCCTTCAGTTTGGCCAGCGTTTCGTCCATGCGGATCACCTGGCCGGCATCGCCGGTGGTCTTGATGACCCAGGTGCCGACTTCCAGTTCGTTGGTGCGCAGGTTGAGGATGGCGTCGTCCAGTTCGCGCTGCAATTTCAGCGGGTACCAGTTGGCGCCTGCGGCTTCGATGGCATCGGGCGTGGACTCAATGGCTGCGGCTGGCGCTTTTACCGTGATGGTGGCAATGCGCTTTTCGCGGTCGACCTGCGCGTTAACCAGGCTGTAGTGATAGCCGGCGTCATCAATAACTGCTTTCAGCGGTGTGAGCTCAATGCCTTTTGAGCCCGTAGCCCTTGTAGACTGTGCGCGAAGTGCTTCAATTTCTGCAGCAAGCAGATCGCCAAACTGCTGCGGCTTGGCGTGGGCGTCGATCAGTTTCCAGTCCTTGGCGCGGTCGGCGCGCACGCCTTCACTGGTCGTGCAGAAGATATCGGCCAGATCGCGGCGCACCTTGCGCTTGTCGGTCACGCGGGTCAGGCCGCCAGTGCCGGGCAACACGCCCAACAAGGGCACTTCAGGCAGGCTGACGGTGGAAGAGCGGTCGTCCACCATGATGATGCGGTCGCAGGCCAGGGCCAGCTCGTAGCCGCCGCCGGCACAGGCGCCGGTCACCGAGGCAATCGCCTTGAGGCCGTCATGGCGCGAGGAGTCTTCCAGGCCGTTGCGGGTTTCGTTGGTGAATTTGCAGAAGTTGACCTTCCAGCCGTGCGTCGACAGGCCCAGCATGTAGATGTTGGCGCCCGAGCACCAGATCTTTTCCTTGCCCGACTCGAACACCACCACCTTGACGGCCGGGTGCTCAAAGCGCACACGGTTGATCGCGTCGTGCAGTTCGATGTCCACGCCGAGGTCGTAGCTGTTGAGCTTGAGCTTGTAGCCGGGCATGATGCCGCCGTCTTCGTTGATGTCCAGCTTCAGACGCGCGACGTCACCCTCCACGCTCAGCGTCCAGTGCTGGTATTTGCTGGGGTGGGTGGAGAAACTCACGAGCTCGCGCTCCTGGCCTTCGATGACCTGTTTGAATAAAAGCGGTTCTGTCATGGCGTTCATGGGGTGTCTCCGGTTATGCCCGTTCGACGGTGTCGCGGACGGTTGTTTTGGGAACGGCCCGTTCCAGGTCTTTGAGGCTTTGTTTCAGTGTGCGCGCAGCGGTATCAACCACGGCGTCGGCGCGGGCATAGAGCGCTTCGCGGCTCGAAAGGATGCGGCGGATGTCTTCCATCGCCTCGTCGGTCGCGCCGCGGGTCGTGTCGAAAGGCCGCATGTCGCCCTGGGCCACCACGCGGGCCATGTGTTCTTCGGGGCTGGCTTTGAGCCAGACGCAGTAAAAACGGCTTTGCAGCAAATCGAAGGTTTCGCGCTCGCTCACGATGCTGCCGCCCGTGGTCATGACAACGCCATTCGGGTGGTCTTCGGCGATGCGGAACAGCGCGCGACGCTCATAGCGCCGGTAGCCGGCCTGCCCATGCAGCAGCAAAATTTCGTTCATGCTGGTGCCGGCTTCGCGCTCAATCTCGCGGTCCAGCTCGATAAAAGGCACGCCACGCTCGGCCGCCAGCTGGCTGCCCAAGGTGGACTTGCCGGCGCCACGCAGGCCGATCAGCGCTACCCGCTGCTCGCGGCCCAGTGAGTCGCTGAGGCCGAAGGTGCTGCCAAGCAGGCTGTAGGCCTGGTCGAGCTGGGAGTCGTCCAGCCGAGTCAACAGGCCTTGCACACGGGCCAAAGCCGGCCGCGGCGCGTCTTGCAGCAGCTCAAGAATGGAAATGTTCAGCGCCCGGGCCGCGGCTTCCAGGGAATTGATTGAAACGTTGCCCTTGCCGGTTTCCACGTCGGCCAGAAAGCGCTCGCTCAGGCCAGAGTCCGACGCCAGCTGTTTGCGCGTCATGCCCCGACGCGCGCGCCAGGCACGAACACGGGCGCCCAGTTCACTGAGCGTGGCTTTCGATTCCTGTTCGGACATGATTTCCAAGAAGCACCTGTGTAAAAAGTCGCCCTTTCAGGGCTTTGTCAGTTGCATTTCGTTTAAATTGCAGTATACTTCAGGTTAAATTGATGTCAAGCAGTTTATTGCATCTTTTATTTGGAGACTTCTTGATGAAACTCAAAATCCTTGTAGGTACCATGACCAGTACCGCCGACTATGTTGCACAGGCCATTCAAATGGATTGTGCCGACCTGGTCAGCGACATTGAGGTCGAACTGATGGACAACCTGGACATCAGCGTCTTTGATGCTTCGAAGGCGGAAGATGCACTTTATCTCATCTGCAGTTCCACCTACGGCTCCGGCGATGTGCCCGACAACGCCCGTGCCCTCTACGAATCATTGAGCGCCAACCCGCAATTCCTGGGGCATGTGCGCTACGGCGTTATCGCGCTCGGCGACCGCACCTATATGCAGACCTTCTGCTTCGGCGGCAAGAAGTTCGACGAACGCCTGACCGACCTGGGCGCCCAGCGCATCGGCGATATCTGGTGCCACGACGCCAGCAGCGGCACCATGCCCGAGACAGAAGGTACCGAGTGGTGCCGCCAGTGGCTCACCGGCGCACTGCAGACGCTGGGTGCCAGCCCGGCCACCGCTTGATCTGCATCATGAATTTATAAGAAATCGGCCCGTAGCGCTTGATGTGCGTGCGCAAGCAGCTACCAAAATAATAGCAAGAGCAATCTGGAGACAAGCATGCAAGCAAGCACCGCAGACCATTCGGCAAGCCCGCCACGGGTAACCATTCCGCGCAATTACAACGCCGCGCACGACCTGCTGCAGCGCAATGCCGGCCGTGCGGGCAAGGCCGCCTTCATCGATGCCACCACCGGCGAGGCGCTGACTTACGGCGAACTCACCGACCAGGCCCACCGTTTTGCCAACGCCTTGCGTGCCCAGGGAGTTGCCCCTGAAAGCCGCGTGTTGCTGGCCATGCTGGACACGCCGCAATGGCCCGTCGCTTTCCTTGGCTGCATTCTTGCGGGCGTGGTGCCCGTGGCGGCCAACACCCTGCTCACCCCTGCCGACTTCGAGTTCATGCTGCGCGACTCGCGGGCGCAAGGCCTTGTCGTCTCCAATGCCCTGCTCCCGGCCTTTGAGCCGCTGCTCGAGAAAATGGACACGCTGAAAACCGTGATCGTCGCCGGCATTGAAGAGTCCCCGTCATATCCAACGCTGGCCGGCGTCCTGCGTGCGCAACCAGCTACCAAAACCATAGCAGACACCTGCGCCGACGGCGTCTGCTTCTGGCTTTATTCCAGCGGCTCGACGGGTGCACCCAAAGGCACCGTACACCTGCACAGCCACCTGATCCAGACGGCCGAGCTGTATGGCCGCGGCGTGCTGGGCATCCGGGAAGACGACGTGGTGTATTCCGCCGCCAAGCTCTTTTTTGCCTACGGCCTGGGCAACGCGCTGACTTTCCCCATGAGTGTGGGTGCCACCACGGTGTTGCTGCCCGCGCGGCCCACGCCCGCTGACGTGTTTGCGTTGCTCAAAAAATACCAGCCCACGATTTTTTATGGCGTGCCCACTTTGTATGCGGCCCTGCTGGCCGATCCGGCCCGGCCGGCGAAGTCCGAGTTGCGCCTGCGCGTGTGCACCAGCGCCGGGGAAGCCCTGCCCGCTGAAATCGGGAAAAAATGGACTGCGCAATACGACTGCGAAATCCTGGATGGCATCGGCTCCACCGAGATGTTGCACATCTTTTTAAGCAACCGTCCCGGCCAGGTGCGCTACGGCACAACCGGCCAGGCCGTGCCGGGTTACGGGCTGCGCATCATCGGCGACGACGGGCGTGAATGCGCCGACGGGGAAATCGGAGAGCTGCAGATCAGCGGGCCCAGCGCGGCCATCATGTACTGGAACAACCGCGCCAAAACCAAAGCCACCTTTGCCGGCGAATGGACCAAGAGCGGAGACAAGTACACCCGCGACGCTGATGGCTACTACACCTACGGCGGACGCAGCGACGACATGCTCAAGGTCGGCGGCATTTACGTCTCGCCGTTTGAAGTCGAAGCCTGCCTGATGACGCACCCCGCCGTACTGGAAGTGGCGGTGATAGGCGTGGCCGACGCCGACGAACTCGTCAAGCCCAAGGCCTATGTGGTGCTCAAGGTCGGGCAGGCCGCCACCGTAGACGAACTGAAGGCCCATGTGAAGCTGCAGCTTGCACCTTACAAATACCCGCGCTGGATTGAATTTGTGAACGAGCTGCCCAAGACGGCCACCGGCAAGATCCAGCGCTTCAAGCTGCGCCAGCCGCACTGACATGGAAAACCCCGGGAAGCAGGCATCCGGAAAATACCCTGCGCCGGAGGGTCAGAAAATGCGCGAATCGGGCACGGGTATTGCTTTAGGCATAAACAATTTAATCTTCAATCTCGGGTTTTACACTAGGGCTGCATACACAACGCACGCTTACTATTCGTCTCACTGTCTTCAGTCTCAACCAGGAGCTATTCCATGACTTCACGCCGACTTGTATTGACCCGCAGTGCTGCCGTTATCGGTGCCGCTTCCACCGGCCTCTTGCTGCCCGAAATCGTGCGTGCGCAGTCCGCCAAGGTGCGTGTGGGTTTCATGCTGCCCTATACCGGCACCTTCGCCCAGCTCGGCGTCGCCATTGAAAACGGCTTTCGCATGGCCATCAACGAACAAGGCGGCAAACTCGGCGGCCGCGAAATCGAATACTTCAAGGTCGACGACGAGTCCGAGCCATCCAAAGGCATTGAGAACGCCAACAAACTGGTGCAACGCGACAAGGTCGACGTACTCGTCGGCACGGTGCACTCGGGCGTGCAGATGGGCATCCAGAAAGTCGCCCGCGACTCCGGCGTGCTGAGCCTGATCCCCAACGCCGGCGTGCATGCCGCCACGCGCAGCCTGTGCGCGCCCAATGTGTTCCGCACGTCTTTCACCAACTCGCAACCCACGCGCGCGCTGGGCAAGGCCATGGTCGACCGCGGCCACAAAAAAGCTGTGTGGATCACCTGGAAATACGCCGCAGGCGACGAGGCCTTTGAAGGCTTCAAGGAAAGCTATACCGCCGCGGGCGGCACCATCGTCAAGGAGCTCGGCCTGCCCTTCCCGCAAGTCGAATTCCAGGCCTTGCTGACCGAAATCGCCGCACTCAAGCCAGATGCCGTGGCCTGCTTCTTCGCCGGCGGCGGCGCGGCCAAATTCATCAAGGATTACGCCGCCTCGGGCCTGAAGGAAAAGATTCCCCTGTACGGCTCCGGCTTCCTGACCGAAGGCGTGCTCGAGGCCGCCGGCCCCGCTGCCAACGGCATCATCACGACCATGCACTACAGCGACTCGCTGCCAACGCAGCGCAATGGCCAGTTCCGCCTGAGCTACGCCAAGACCTTCCGGCTACAGCCCGACGTTTACGCCGTGCAGGGCTACGACACCGGCCTGCTGCTGATTCAGGGCGCCAACGCGGTGAAGGGTGACCTGAGCAGCAAGCCGGCGCTCTACAAGGCCCTGGAAGGCGCCGTCATCGACAGCCCGCGCGGCAAATGGACCATGAGCCCGTCGCACAACCCGGTGCAGGACATGTACCTGCGCGTGGTCGAGAACAAGGAAAACAAGGTGATTGGTGTGGCAGCCAAGGCGCTGGCCGACTCAGGCGCCGGTTGCAAGATGGCCTGAAGACGTGGCCCCCACGGTCGCTCACTTCGTGTAGCTCCCTGCCCCCCGAGGGGGCCGCCCGCCTGCGGTCTGGCAAAGCCAGTCCCGCGGCTCATGCTGGTATGAAGTCACATGGGCCGCCCCGCCTCATTCTTAGGTAAAACTGGTATGAGGTGTGCTTTCTGTCTTGTAGCATCCTCACCATGACGCTCACTACCTACCTCCTCTACGTCGCAGCAGTCGCCCTGCTGATCCTCACACCCGGCCCGACCATGCTGATGTGCATGACGAATGCGCTCAACCATGGTCCGCGCAAGGCCATGACTTCGGTGGCTGGAAGCGTCAGCGCGGTGCTGTGTGTGATGCTGCTGTCGGCCATGGGACTAGGCGCGTTGCTGGCGGCGTCTGAAACCGCCTTTACCGTAGCCAAGGTGATTGGCGCTGCATATCTGATCTGGTTGGGGATCAAGACCTTCCGCAGTGAAGCGGCTGTCTTTGATCCTGCCGCAGGTGAAGCACCAGCCCAGCGCCGTTCGTTTTTCCTGCGCGGCTTCCTGGTCGGCGCCAGCAACCCCAAAGCGGTCCTGTTCTTTGCCGCGTTCTTCCCGCAATTTTTGAATCCGGCCGCGCCCTTTGTGCCGCAATTCGCCATCCTCGCCCTCACCTTCATGGCGTTTGAGTTCACCGTGCTGACCGGCTGCGCCTTGGGCGTGGCGCGCATCGCACCGCTGCTGAGATCCAGCCGGGCCGTGCGCTGGTTTAACCGCGTCTCCGGCGGTTTATTCACCCTGATGGGCAGCCTCTTGTTATTCACACGCCGTCACACCTAATCGGATTTATGGATCTCGCCAACTTCCTCATCCAGTTGCTCAACAGCGTCCAGTACGGCCTGCTGCTGTTCATGCTGGCCGCCGGCCTCACGCTGATTTTCGGCATCATGGGTGTGGTCAACCTGGCCCACGGCAGTTTCTACATGCTGGGCGCCTACCTGGCCTGGTCGCTCAGTACGCTGACGGGCAGCCTCACGCTGGCCATCGTGCTGGGCGCGGTGCTGTCGGTCGCCTTCGGCCTGGCTTTGGAGTGGTTGCTGTTCAGGCACTTCTACCAGCGCGACCACCTGGACCAGGTGTTGCTGACCTTTGGCCTGATCTATATCTTTGAAGAAGTGCGCTCCATCCTCTGGGGCGACGATGTCCATGGCGTCACGATTCCCGACTTGCTGGGCGCCTCGATTCCGCTTACCGACAACCTCTCCTACCCCGTCTACCGCCTCTTTATGTCGGGTGTTTGCATCGCGCTGGCACTGGGCCTTTATTTCATGATCTCCAAAACCCGCCTGGGCATGAAGATACGCGCCGGCGCCTTTAACCGCGACATGGCCGAATCGCTGGGCATCAACATCAAGCTGATTCACGCCGTGGTGTTCGCGCTGGGCGTGGGCCTGGCCGCAGTGGCCGGCATGATCGCCGCACCCGTGGCCAGCGTCTACCCCAACATGGGTTCGCAAGTCCTCATCATGTGTTTTGTGGTGGTGGTCATTGGCGGTATCGGCTCGGTGCGCGGTGCGCTGATCTCGGCCCTGCTGGTCGGCCTGGTCGACACCATTGGCAAGGTGCTGCTGCCTTCGATGGCGGGCATGCTGGTTTATATGTTGATGGCGGCTGTCCTTTTGTGGAAACCAGAAGGACTCTTTAAACAATGAATTCCATGGCCCCCACGCTTGTCACTTCGTGTACTGCGCTGCCCCCCGAGGGGGCGCTGCGCCTGCGGCCCGGCAAAGCCGGTTCCGCGGCCCCGGCCTGGAGGGGAAAAGCCTCCACACATCCAGTTCAGTTATCGGCTAAAGCGCTATGAGTTCAGCCAAATCCAATCTCGAAATCCTGCCGCGCGGTGTGCAGGTGGCGCTTGGGCTCGGCCTCATCGCGCTGATCGCCTTCCCTTTTGTCGGCACCGACTTCTACACCCAGATGGTCACGCGCATGATGATCATGGCGATTTTTGCCATGAGCCTGGACCTGCTGCAAGGTGTCACCGGGCTGGTGTCGCTGGGCCATGCAGCCTACTTCGGCCTGGCAGGTTATGCGCTGGCCTTTTTGACACCTGCCGGCGAGCCTGTCAGCCTGTGGTGGACTTTGCCAGTGGCCGTGGCGGCCTCGGGCCTTGCCGCACTCATCATCGGTTTCTTCGTGGTGCGCACCCACGGTATCTACTTCATCATGGTCACCATGGCGTTTGCGCAGATGGTGTTCTACCTCTTCTTCGACAACAAGGTGCTGGGCGGCTCCGATGGGCTGTACATCAACTTCAAGCCCAGCGCAGCCATCTTCGGCTGGGTGCCCTTCGACCTCGACAAGAAAATCACGCTTTACTACTTCACGCTCGCGGCCGTGCTGCTGGTCTACGCCTTCTTGCGGCGCCTGCTCTGGAGCCCCTTCGGCCGTACGCTGGCAGGCATACGCGTCAACGAGCACCGCATGCGCGCCATGGGCTTCGGTACCTTCGGCTACAAGCTCTCGGCCTTCACGCTGGCTGGCGCGCTGGCGGGCCTGGCTGGTTACCTGTGGGGTGCGCAAACGGGCTACATCAACCCCGAGCTCATGGGCTTTCACATGAGCGCGCATGCCATCATGATGGTCATCCTGGGCGGCATGGGCAATTTTGCCGGTGCCATCGTTGGCGCGTTCGCCTTTGAGTATTTGCTGCACGTCTTCAAGGACCTGCCGCAAATCGGCAGCGTCAACCTGGGCAAGCACTGGCAGCTGTGGATGGGCCTCTTTATCGTGCTGCTGGTCACGTTTGCGCCGCGCGGCATCCTGGGCCTGGTCGAAAAATTCACCCAGCGCAAGAATAAGGCGGAGGCCGGCCATGAGTGAAGTCCTCCTCAGTGCAAAGAACCTGACAAAACGCTTCGGCGGGTTGGCTGCCGTCAACGACGTATCGGTCGATCTCTGGCGCAACCACATTCACGCCGTCATCGGCCCCAACGGTGCCGGCAAATCCACGCTGACCAACCTGCTCTCGGGCGACTTGCCGCCGACCTCGGGTACGGTCACTTTGGGTGGGCACGACATCACTGGCTGGACACCCGAAAAAATCTCGGGCAAGGGCCTGGGCCGCAGCTACCAGAAGACCAACATCTTTTTGCCTTTCAGCGTCTGGGAAAACGTGCGGCTGGCGTCACAGTCGCGTGCGCCGCATGCCGCGCACTGGCTCAAGCGCGCCACGAACTTCGCGGCAGTCAACACCCGCGCAGAAGAAGCGCTGGAACTGGCCGGCCTGCAACACCGCAAGCACAGCATCGCCGGCACTATCAGCCACGGTGAGCAGCGTCAACTCGAAATCGCCATGACGCTGGCCACCGAGCCGCAGGTGCTGCTGCTCGACGAGCCGCTGGCCGGCATGGGCGTGGCCGAGGCCGAGCGCATGGTCGCCCTGCTGCTGGCCATCAAGAAAAACCACGGCATCCTGCTGGTCGAGCACGACATGGACGCGGTGTTCACGCTGGCCGACAAGCTCACGGTGATGGTCAACGGCCAGGTGATCGCCAGCGGCACGCCGGCGCAGATCCGTGCGGATGCCGGTGTGCAAGCCGCGTACCTTGGCGAGGAGCATTCATGAACACGCCAGAAAAACAAATTGACATCCTGATCGCCGCCCAGGACATCAACACCTACTACGGCGCCAGCCACGTACTGCGCGGCATAGACTTTCACGTCACACGCGGCGAGACCATAGGCCTCATGGGCCGCAACGGCATGGGCAAGAGCACGCTGCTCAAAAGCATCATGGGCCTCGTCAAACCGCGCTCGGGCTCGGTCGCAATCAACGGCAGGCCCATGACGGGCGCCCCGCCCTACGAAATCGCCCGCCTCGGCATCGCCTATGTGCCCGAGGGCCGCGGCATTTTCGGCAATCTCAGCGTGACCGAGAACCTCAAGATGGCGGCGCGCGCCGGCAGACCAGGAAGCGCCGCAGACGGCGTGGGCCGCAGAAACGACTGGACCTACGAGCGCGTGCTGGAGACCTTTCCGCGCCTGAAAGAACGCCTGAACCACGGCGGGCAGCAGCTTTCGGGCGGCGAGCAGCAGATGCTGACGATCGGCCGCGCGCTGATGACCAACCCCGACGTACTGATCCTCGATGAAGCCACCGAAGGCCTGGCGCCGCTGATTGCGCGGGACATCTGGCGCATCTGCGGCCTGATTCGCGAAACCGGCATCAGCAGCGTGATCGTCGACAAGAACTGGAAACACGTCACCCAGATCACCGACCGCAATGTGATCCTGGTCAAGGGCCAAGTGGTGTTTGAAGGCAGCTCGGCCGAGCTGCATGCCAGGCCGGAATTGTTGGCCCAGTATCTGGGCGTTTAGGCTACCGGCGCGCCTGCGCCATGCCGGCAATGGCTATCATTTTAATAGCTTGCTGCGCCCGTCCCTATTGCCTTCGAGCCTGATTTCTTATTAAAACCGGGCACCCTACAGCAGTGACCGCAACTCGCGCGCTGCATCCAGCAACAGCGGCAGCAGTTCTTTTTGCAGCAGGTCTGCACGCAGCCGCTGCGGCGACGACACCACATTGAGCGCGGCCACCGTATGCCCCTGCATATCGCGCAGCGGCACGGCCAGCGCATGCACGCCCAGCTCATGCTCTTCGCTGGCCACGCAGTAATCGTCTAGCCGCACCTGGTCAACAAGCGCGCGAAGTTTGCGCGGGTCGGTCGTCGTGTGCAGAGTCAGCCGGGCCAGGTTGCCTGTGTCGGTCCTGGCCTTCAGCCAGGCATTGAAATCGCTTTTTGTTTTGGCAGCCAGCAGCACGCGCCCGGTGGAAGTCGCATGCGCCGGCAGGCGCGCACCGAGGTGCAAGCCGTAAGCCAGTACGCGCGCCGGCGCCGCCCTGCCGCTGTCTGCCGGTGACTTCCACTCAAAACCGCTGCGGCCGATGATGACAATCTCGTCGCCGTCCAGCACCGCGACGGAAAACGACTCCTGCGTTTGCGCGGCCAGCCGGTTCAGCGCGGGCTGAACAGCGCGCGGCAGGCGCGCGGTGGCCAGGTAGCTGCCTGAAAAGCGCAGCACCTTGGCAGCCAGCCAGAAATAGCTGCCGTCGGTTTCGAGGTAACCCAGGTGCGTGAGCGTGAGCAGGTGGCGGCGCGCGGCCGCCCGCGTGATGCCCGCGCGTTCCGCTGCCAGCGTGGCGTTCAGGCGCTGGCGCTGCGTGTCAAAACTCTCGAGCACGGCCATGCCTTTGGCCATGCCTTCAATCATGTCGGGCTTGGCGATCGGGAAAGTGCCGGTTTTCGAAACGGTTTTTGAAGTGACCATTGCGCGATCATCGCACAAGTGAGCCGGACATCGTGCAAAGCCGCAGCCACGCGCTGGGCACGGCGCACGCAGCCGCATAACCTTCTCGCATGGGGCACATTGCCCGACAAATTAAACGGAGACACCATGCGCGTACAGGTAGCCATCGTGGGCGGCGGCCCCGCCGGGCATTTGCTGGGCCAGCTGCTTTATAAGGCCGGCATCCATGCCATCGTGATTGAGCAGCGCAGCAAGGAATACGTGCTGGGACGCATACGCGCAGGCGTACTGGAGCAAGGCACGACCGACCTGCTGGACGAGGTCGGCGTAGGCGGCCGCATGCACAAGGAAGGCCTGGTGCACGGCGGCTTTGCCCTGGGCTTTGGCGGCGCCCATCACCGCATTGATATGCAGCAACTGACCGGCGGCAAACAGGTGATGGTCTACGGCCAGACGGAAGTCACACGCGACCTGATGGACGCGCGCGCTGCAGCAGGCCTGGCAACCGCCTATGAAGCCGAAAACGTGAGCCTTCATGACTTTGACGGGCCACACCCCAAAGTGCGTTATGTGCAGCACGGCGTGGCGCACGAAGTGGAATGCGACTTCATCGCCGGCTGTGACGGCTTTCACGGCGTGAGCCGCGCCAGCGTGCCGGCCAATGCGCTGCAGACCTTTGAGCGCGTCTATCCTTTCGGCTGGCTGGGCGTGCTGTCGGAGACACCGCCGGTTTCCCACGAACTCGTCTACAGCAACCATGCGCGTGGTTTTGCCTTGTGCAGCATGCGCAGCCACACCCGCAGCCGCTATTACGTGCAATGCCCGCTGGACGACAAGGTGGAGAACTGGAGCGACGACGCCTTCTGGGACGAGCTGCGCCGCCGCCTGGCGCCCGAGCTGGCGGAAAGCCTGGTCACAGGCCCCTCGATTGAAAAAAGCATTGCGCCGCTGCGCAGTTTTGTTGCCGAGCCCATGCGCTTCGGCCGCCTCTTCCTGGCGGGCGACGCGGCCCACATCGTGCCGCCCACGGGCGCCAAGGGTTTGAATCTGGCGGCCAGCGACGTCCGGTACCTGGCTCGCGCACTGGCAGAGTTTTATGCGGGCAGCGAAGCCGGCATCAACAGCTATTCAGACACCTGCCTTCGCCGCGTCTGGAAGGCTGTGCGTTTCTCCTGGTGGTTCACCTCGCTCATGCACAAGTTTCCCGATGCAGGTGGCTTCGGGCAAAAGCTCCAGGAGGCCGAGCTGGATTACTTGATCCATTCGCAGGCAGCGTCAACGGCGCTGGCCGAAAACTACGTGGGCTTGCCGCTTTAAGCCTGAACTTTTTCGGAGTGGCGTAAATCAGGCACCCGTTGCACTGATCGCCTGCCGGGCCCACACCAGCAACTGCGCCGGGTCATCGAGCAGCTCCGCGGGCGCGGCATAGTACTTGCGCACCTGCACCACACCGTTCTTTGTTGAGTAGCTGAAGGGCCTGGAGCCCTTCTTCTCATACGCCAGGCGCGAGGTGTCGTCCACCCGGAAGTACAGGGTGTTGCCCATGACCATGGCGAACTGTTTGCCACCGTGCTTCATCGCATGGCCACCAAAGAACTTTCCATCGCGGATATCTCCCAGCGGCGCCAGCAGTTCACGCACATAGCGGACAAATTCGGCGCTGGCGCTCATGCTGCCCGCCCGACTGCAGAGATTTTTTGCTTGAATTTCATGACAGCCATTATGGCGACGGACGCCTGCCGCCCGTCAGGCATTGCGGGTCATTGAAGGTGGCCGGATTGGCGCGGTCACAGGGAATGCGGCAATTGCCCGCACCCCGGCAAGCCGATTTAACGGACTCCTTGGCGGTTTGTTCCCAGTTGATATCGGCGCAGGCGCTGAGCAGGGCGACCAGGGCCGCGGCGATGGCAAGACGTTTCATGAGGAAGCTCCAGAACAATGAATCAGGTGGTGTCGTCTGGCCGCGAAACCAGCAGGTCCCCCGGCTGGCAATCGAGAAATTCGCAAATGCGCATCAGCGTGTCAAAGCGCACGCCCTTGACCTTGCCCTGTTTGAGCAAGGACAGGTTGGCTTCGGTGATGCCGACATACGCGGCCAGGTCTTTCGATCTGGCCTTGCGTTCAGACAGCATCACATCGAGTTTGACAACGATGGGCATGCGGTGAGCGGTAAGCGGTAGGCGGCGAAAGAATCAGACGAACTGCGCGTTCTCTTCGGCCAGTGCCACTGCCCGCGCCATCACGGCGGCGATTTGCCAGACCATGCCGGCAAACAGCAGCGTGAGCAGTTCATTGCTGCCCATGCCCAGGGACAGTGCACGCTGGCCGGCCGGTGCGCCGGATGTCAGCACCAGGGTGATCAGCGTTGACGACACCACGCTGGCCACCACCGACGCAAAAATGCCGGCGGCAAAACCGCGCAGGTATTTGACAGTGCGCACACTGAAATATTCGGCCTGCGAAAAGCCGGAGAAGCAGCGCATGGCGCACACCAGCCCGTACGACGCGCAGCACACCGGCAGCACGCCCAGCAAGGCAGCAAAGCTTTTCTGGGCCAGCGTGACGTCAAGCGCAGCGGCTTGCGATGCCGACAACACAACCCCGGCGCGCAACAGCAGACTTTCAACGGGCGTACTGAGCAGGTGGTAAGCCACCGCCAGCGGCAATGCCACCGCCAGCAAGGCACAAGCCCAGGCCAGCACGCTGCTAATACCCTGAACATCCGGCCCGGCGGGGGTCATGGGAGTTGCCGTATTTTTCAAGGGAGCACCTCTTTGCCTTGTTTAAAGGCCTTCAGTGTCTCAGAATAATTACTGTAAAACAATAATTAATAGCCATTAAACAGAAATTTTCTTCTCATCCAACCATCCGGCAGTGACACCTGTGAAGCCGCCGCTCAGGGGTTTGAGGTAAATTGACCCCACAACCGCCCGGTGCCCGCCGCTTTGCGGCCCCTGCCCGTTCACAGTGACCTCCATGCCGCCCTCACCCTCCAAACCCGCCCCCATCCGCAAAACAGCCTCCACTGCCAAGGCGGTCCAGCCAATGCAGTCACTCAAAGGCGTGCGCGTGCTGAGCCTGGCGCTCAACCTGCCGGGCCCGGCCGCCCTGATGCGCTGCCGCGAAATGGGCGCCCGCTGCGCGAAGCTGGAACCGCCACCGCCCGAGGGGGCTCCGGCCGGCGCATCGGGTGACCCGATGAAGCTCTATAACCCCACCGCCTATGCAACCCTGCATGCGGGTGTGCGCATCGCCACAGCCGACCTGAAAACCGAGCGCGGCCAGACGCTGCTGCACCGCGAACTCGCCAAAACCGATGTGCTGCTCACCTCCTTCAGGCCAGCCGCGCTGGCCAAGCTGGGACTGACATGGAAAGCACTGCACAAACAGCACCCGCACCTGAGCCAGGTCGCCATCGTCGGCAGCCCGGGGGAACGGGCTGACGAGCCGGGCCACGACCTCACCTATCTGGCCCAGAACGACCTGATCACCGGTGTGGACCTGCCTGCCACGCTGTACGCCGACATGGGCGGCTCATTGATGGCCAGCGCAGCCGTACTGCAGGCCGTGATGCACCAGCGGGCAAAAGGCAAAGGTATCTTTCTTGGAGTGGCCCTTTCCGGCGCGGCGGCTTACCTGGCCCTGCCCCGCGCCTGGGGGCTGACCCAGCCCGGTGCTGCGGTGGGCGGCGGGCATGCGGGCTACCGCGTGTACCGCTGCAAGGACGGACGCGTAGCACTCGCCGCGCTGGAGCCGCACTTTGCCGCGAGCCTGTGCGCAGCGGCCGGCGTGACGGCCTCCAGCATGAAGGCCATGTTTGCGCCCGCGACGCATGCGGCTATTGAGGCCTGGCTTCTGGGCAAGACGCGCAAGGAGCTGGACAAGCTGGCCGTGGAAAAAGATATTCCGCTACACACGCTGGAACGGTAATTCACTTGCACCGAACCATATATTCATGAGGAAGCAAGGAACGATTGCACGCTGGGACGCGGCACGCGGATTCGGATTCATCCGCGGCGAAACCTCAGGTGCAGACGTCTTTTTCCATCTGCGAGATGTACGTGGCGGCATGCAGCCGCGCCAAGGGACGGTTGTCACCTTTGAAGAAATTCACGTCGGCGGTAAAGGCCCACGTGCGATAGCGATCGAAGCAATGAGTGCCGAACGGGGTCTCACCTCCAGCCCGGCTCGCTCTCGCACTGAAAAGAGGGACACCCCTCAGCGGCGCCCACAAAAGCAAGCCGCCGCTTCGGCCGCAGGACCCGGTTTCGGGCTCATGCTGCTCATCAGCATGGCCTATGGCGGGTTGATGCTTTGGGCTGTCTGGCGCTCGCTGCTGCCCTGGTGGACATTGCCGGCGTCGTTTGTGCTCAACCTGCTGACGTTCTGGGTGTACTGGGCGGACAAACGCGCGGCGCAGACCGGTCAGTGGCGCACACCGGAAAACACGTTGCAACTCCTGGCGCTGGCGGGCGGCTGGCCCGGCGCATGGCTGGCACAGCAGGTCTTGCGGCACAAGTCGAGCAAGCAATCGTTTCGGGATATCTACTGGCTGATGGTCTTCTTGCACGCGCTGCTTGTTTGGGCCTGGCTGTTTTGGCCGCCGCTGAGAAAGTCGCTGACTGTCTGGCTGTAGTTTCAGGCTATCAGACTGCATTCGCTATCAAATCAGGAGCTGCTTGCGCACGTCCTTATTGATCAAACGGCCGATTTTATGCACGAACCAGATGCGCCGGCACCTTCGCGCATCAATACAGGATGGAGGCTGCCGGCAGCCTTTGCCAGCGCTGCCCCAGCAACACCTGCCTGACGAAGCCGTACAGGGCCCACAAAAGCAACAAGGGGATCACCAGCGTCTGCAGCACAAAGATCACGATGAGCCGGACGATGTGTTCGGTGGCCTGCTCGGCCGCCCGCTTGAGGCTCTCGAAGTGTTTTGTCACGTCACCGTTCTTTGCCAGCCAGTCTTTCAGGCTGTCCACCAGGCCGCGGTTGTCGGGGGCTGCGGCGGCCGGCGAATTGAGCTGGCCGGCCTTGCCGGTGGCGCTGTCGATCAATTGCTGGCTGGCGGCATAGTCGGCCGCGAGGAATTTTTGCCACAGCATGTCGGTGCCCAGCGTGACCACCGGAACCGCAAAGCGCAGCATCAGCAGGATCACCAGCAACCTTGACAGCCACAAAGGCACCTGCGGCCTGCGCAGGTAACACCACCACCAGCCCAGCACCGTGGCACTCAGCGCCAGCGATACCGGCCAGTAGCTGCCGATGCTGATCAGCGCTTTTTGAACGCCGAACGCAACACTGGCCGCCAGCATCAAATGCGAAAACTGCTCCACCAGGTCGTTGACGGGATCCAGGATTTGCCCGGGCGCAAACGTGACACCCACGCCAAAAGGCTGCACCGACGCTTCAGTCCCCTGCGCCACCGAAATCACGCCGTTGAGCAGCCTGGCCGTGGCAAAACTCAGCAGCGCCCTTTTCAGGCCGGCATCCACCTGCCRCATCGCGGGGGCATCCAGCGGCGCCAGCCATGCACAGGCCAGCACAGCGGCCATGGTGAAAGCAGCAAGTGCTTTGCGGGCAATGTCCATGGTGTCTCCAGAAGGTGTGAATGAAGCCAGGGTCAGTAGAAGGTCTGAGGCCTGGCGGCTTGCCTCTACTTATCTTGCCAGAGAACCCCATCACATGCGGCCGTAACTACCCTCTCCTGCTGACTGCAAGAAGTCCATGACGTAAAACCGCGTCATGCGCCGGTCTTCTCGCGCGTAGCTCCATCAGGCCGCAAGTATTCACGCACCATGGCGCGTGCCCGGTGGATGCGGCTTTTGGTGGCTTCGCGGGTGAGCTGCAGGCGCTGCGCGATTTCGGTGATGGTGAGCTGCTCCATGTCGCGCAACAGCACCACCTCACGGTACATCAGCGGCAAGGACTCCAGTGCGCGGACGAGGTCGATGCGCAATTCGTCCTGCGGCATCTGCGCGAAGTACTGGTCCTTGTCGTAGTCGGTAAGCGCCTGGGTGCCGCGCATCAGCGCAAGCGCCGGCAGCATGCACAGCCGCGCGATGATCTTGAACATCCAGCCGCCCAGGGCTGCGGCGTCGCGCACGGTGCCGACGCGGCGGTAGATGATGATGAGCGCCTCCTGCACCACGTCTTCGATGGCGGAGCCGCGATGGCACTGGTAGCGGGCGTAGCGGCGGGCATCGGGCTGCAGCTGCCGCAGCAGCGAGGCCAGCGCGGCCGGCTCACCGGCCTGCGCTGCGGCAAAAAGGGCTATTTCAATGGCCATCACCAAGTGCCCGGCTTTTCCAGCCTGCGGCCCACCATGGCGCAAGCCGGGCAAAAGCCCAACAGCCCTGTCAGCGCTGTGACCACACCGGCGCAGGCCGCGAGCAAACCAGGCGGCGTTACACCCAGCACCAGCAGGCCGCAAACGGCCATCAAGGCGCCGGACACACCACGCGCCCAACGCTCTTTGGGACCCACATTTTTGCGATAGAACATGAAATCTCCTTTGGCTGCCGTCAAAAATGCGGCATCGCTGCAAGGAGGGGTCATGCGGGCAAAAGGATTCACGTTGGGGGAAATATTGTTGGGATATTTTTGAGATGGAGCACCCGTCAAGCTTAGCCGGGCACACCGAAGCTGCCGGTACGTGCACGTAGTTGCTATCAATTCAATAGCTGCTTGCGTACGTTCCCATTGGGCTCAAAGCCAATTTCATTCATAAAAAAGGCTCCATCGGAGCCTTTTTACATCGAAATACCTGCGCTGGCAGCGCCTAGCGGCCCTTGCGGCCACCGGGCTTGCCACCGGCGCCCTGCGCCAGCGGCGGCAGGCCGGTGTGACGGGTCAGCAATCGGCCCTTTACCACCGGCGAAGCCTTGACTGTGGTGGCCGTGCCGGTCGAGTTCTTGCGCCGCGCGCTGGTGTAGCTGCCGTCGGTCATCGGCTGGAAGGTCGGAATCAGGTGGTGCTTGCCGTTGCCGATCAAATCCGCCCGGCCCATGGCCTTGAGCGCTTCGCGCAGCACCGGCCAGTTGTTGGGGTCGTGGTAGCGCAAAAAGGCCTTGTGCAGCCGGCGGCGGCGCTCGCCGCGCACGATGTCCACCGTCTCGCTGTCGCGCGTGATCTTGCGCAGCGGGTTCTTGTTGGTGTGGTACATCGTCGTGGCCGTGGCCATCGGACTCGGGTAAAACGTCTGCACCTGGTCGGCCCTGAAGCCGTTTTTCTTGAGCCAGATCGCCAGGTTCATCATGTCTTCGTCGCTGGTGCCTGGGTGGGCGGCGATGAAGTACGGAATCAGGAACTGCTTCTTGCCGGCTTCCAGCGAATACTTGTCGAACATCTGCTTGAACTTGTCATAGCTGCCGATGCCGGGCTTCATCATCTTGGTGAGCGGGCCCTGCTCGGTGTGCTCGGGCGCGATCTTGAGGTAGCCRCCCACGTGATGGCTGACAAGCTCTTTCACGTACTCGGGGCTTTGCACGGCCAGGTCGTAGCGCAGGCCGGAGCTGATGAGAATCTTCTTCACGCCCTTCAAGGCCCGCGCGCGGCGGTACATCTTGATCAGCGGGTTGTGGTCGGTATTGAGGTTGGAGCAGATGCCCGGGTACACGCAGCTCGGCTTGCGGCAGGCGGCCTCGATTTCGGGCGACTTGCAGCCGATGCGGTACATGTTAGCGGTGGGGCCGCCCAGGTCGGAGATCGCGCCGGTAAAGCCCTTGACGGTGTCACGGATCGCCTCGATCTCGCGGATGACAGAGTCTTCGGAGCGGCTCTGGATGATGCGGCCTTCGTGCTCGGTGATGGAGCAGAAAGTGCAGCCGCCAAAGCAGCCGCGCATGATGTTGACGCTAAAGCGGATCATCTCCCACGCCGGGATCTTGGTGGCGCCGTCATGGCTGCCGTTTTCGTCGGCATAGCGCGGATGCGGCGAGCGTGCATAGGGCAAGTCGAACACGTAGTCCATCTCGGCGGTGGTCAGCGGGATGGGCGGCGGTGTGATCCATACATCGCGCGCGGTGGCGCCGTCGCCATGGGCCTGAACCAGGGCGCGTGCGTTGCCGGGGTTCGTCTCAAGGTGCAGCACGCGGTTGGCGTGGGCATACAGCACCGCATCGCTCTTGACCTGCTCGTAAGACGGCAGGCGGATCACGGATCGGTCGCGCGGGGGAACCTTGATCTTGCCCTGCGCAGTGTGCACTGTGGACGGCAGATTCGGGTTGGCGACGAAAGTCAGCGGCTTGATGGCCGGGTTGGCCGCGGCGGCGGGCTTGACGGCCTTGGCGAGCACGGGCGAGCCCTTTGCTTCAGCCTCAACCGCCACTTCAGCGGCCTCGTCTTCCCGCGCGCAGGTAGCGCCCTGCTCGCGCGCCTGGTCGGAAATCATCAAATACGGATTGACATGCGCTTCGACCCGGCCCGGCGCATCCACGCTGGTGGAATCGATTTCAAACCAGCCGTTGGCGGTTTCGTCGCCGCTGCGGCGGATGAAGGCCGTGCCGCGCACGTCGGTGATGCTGGCCACCGGCTCTTTGGCAGCCAGGCGGTGAGCGATCTCGACAATCGCGCGTTCGGCGTTGCCGTAAAGCAGCAGGTCGCATTTCGCATCGACCACCACGCTGCGGCGCACTTTGTCGGACCAGTAGTCGTAATGCGCGATGCGGCGCAGCGAACCTTCAATGCCGCCCAGGATGATAGGCACGTCTTTGTAGGCTTCGCGGCAGCGCTGTGAATACACCAGCGCCGCGCGGTCGGGGCGTTTGCCGCCGATGTCGCCGGGGGTATAGGCGTCATCACTGCGGATCTTGTGGTCCGCCGTGTAACGATTGATCATCGAGTCCATGTTGCCGGCGGTCACGCCGAAGAACAGGTTGGGCTTGCCCAGCACGCGGAAGGGTTCGGCGCTTTGCCAGTCGGGCTGGGCGATGATGCCGACGCGAAAGCCTTGCGCCTCCAGCATGCGGCCAATGACGGCCATACCGAAGCTCGGGTGGTCTACATAGGCGTCGCCGGTGACGATGATGATGTCGCAGCTGTCCCAGCCGAGCGCGTCCATTTCGGCCCGCGTGGTGGGCAGAAATTTGGCCGTGCCAAAGCGGGCCGCCCAGTACTTGCGGTAACTGGTGAGCGGCTTGGCGGCGCGCGCAAAGAAGGAGACGTCGACGGGGGCGTTCATGGAGGGTTTGGGGTAACCCTCCATTGTAAGGTTTACCCTGAGTTTTGCCTCTTTATTCGGCATTTAAGCCCTACAAACACCTCTCAATGCACGATTGGCGCGTTTAAAGTGGCCGCGTGGCCACGAACAGCCGCGAATAAACACGCTTTACTAACTCCTCACACACCCATGAGCCCTTTCACCGCTGCCCTGCTAGCAGACTCGATCCTGGTGTTGCACGTCGCTATCGTCGCCTTTGCCGTGCTCGGCCAACTACTGTTCATGGCCGGCGGCTGGTGCGGTTGGGTCTGGGTTCGCGCGCCGTGGGTCAGGCTCACGCATCTGGCGCTGATCGGCTTTGTGGTGGCGCAAAGCTGGCTGGGCGAGATCTGCCCGCTCACCATTTGGGAACAGGCCCTGAGGCAGCTGGCCGGGCAAGCCAGTTATGGCGGCTCCTTCATTGAGCACTGGCTGTCGCGGCTGATCTTCTTCAACGCGCCGGCGTGGGTGTTCATGGTGGCCTATACCGGATTCGGCCTGCTGGTGTTGCTGAGCTGGTGGTGGTGGCCGCCCCGCTGGAAGCGCGCCAGGCCCCGCAGCGCCTAGCCGTGCTGCTCGCGGCTGTCCGCCGGCGCCTCGTCCCGTTCGTTCAGCCCGTAGTCACGCAGCACATGGGCCACACGCAGGCGGTAGTTTTCAAACACGCCACCGCGCCCGCGGCTTTGCGCCTTGCGGTGGGATTCCAGACGGCGCCATTCCATCACGGCGGCTTCGTCCCTGAAGAATGAGAGCGATAGCAGCTTGCCCGGGTTGCTCAGGCTTTGAAAACGTTCGACGGAAATAAAGCCGTCTATTTGCTCGAGCTGCGGCTTGAGCGCAGCAGCAATATCGAGATAGGTCTGCATGTTGCCTTCAGCGGGCTGCACTTCAAAAATGATGGCGATCATGTGGAGCTTTCAGTCGTGGTATCCATCAGAAAAAACGGGATGCGGGCGTTCATGGAAGCCCGGTAGTGCCAGCCTCCCGGTTTCGGCAACTGCAGCTTGCCTGAATCCAGCAAGGCCTTGACCGCCGCGGCAGCGACGGTGCAGGCCAGCGTCTGCCCCGGACATTGGTGCGCTCCCCACCCAAAGCCGGGCAGCTCACGGCTTGCGCGGTCCAGCAAAAACCGGTCGGGCTCCGGGTTGCACAAAGGGTCACGGCCGGCGGCCGCCAGAACCACCAGGATGGCATCGCCCGCCTTCAGGGAAACCCCCGCCACCTCCGTTGCCTCTGCCACAAAACGGCGCGTGTTGTGGATGGACGGGTCGTGGCGGCTGACCTCGTTCACCATCTGAAGCAGCTTGCCCGGATCCTGCCCCACGGTTTCGGCCAGGCCCGGCTGCGTGGCCAGGGCCACCAGGCTGTTCCCGACAAGTCCGGCAGTCGCCTCGCAGGTCTGCGACAGCAGGGCGACCAGGTTGGCGAGCAACGCTGCGGCGTCATTCCAACCCACCTTCTGCGCTTCCAGCCGGACACGGGCGACGGCGCTGTCCGGGCTTGCCTCCGCCTGCACAAGCACCGAGAACCTTGCCAGCAAGGCCGCTGCTGCATCACCCGCCGCAGCTAACTGCTCCGGCGTGCTGAGCGGAGACAGGCACGCCACAAAGTCGCGCGTCCAGCCAGCAACAAGCGGCAGCTCGGCCTGCGCAAAACCCAGGGCATCAGCGACTGCCATCACCGGCACATCAAAAACCCACTGCGACAACGCCGCTCCGCGCAGGGGTTCGCCACCCATGACTTTCGCCCCAATCAAGCCAGTGCGCTCGCCAACACGGTCCAGATCCAGCGCGGCCAGAAATCGCTGCAAGGCAAGTTTGGGTGCGTCGTGCCGGGTGCCGTCGTTCATGCGAACCAGGTGGCCGAACACCTCACCCGCCGCAGACCCGACGATGGCGTGCGGGATGGGCTCAGCCGCCGGCCGCACACGGCATGCCGGGTTGCCCAGCACGGCATTGACCGCGGTCGCACTGGTGGCGACCCAGAGCTTGCGTGCTGTGTCAAACACCAGCGGCGGGCCGGCCACCAGCGTGGCGTAATAAGGATAGGGGTTGGGGTGGCTGGGTGCCGCAAGAATGTGTTCGGGATGCATGCTGCCATTCTTGCGCAAGGGCTGACCGGATGCTTCGTTGCCGGTCGAAGTATCAGCAGCAGCCCATTGGAAAGTCTTGCCAAGGGGCGAGGCAGAAGCCGGGCTGAAACGGGAGCTAAAAGTGATTCAAGGCCGCCTTTGTGCATTGAAACCCGCCTCACGGCCCCAAAACCGTGTTTTTACCTATGAAAAGAGCCTGTAGCCCTTATACATCGGGCGCAAGTTGCTATTAAATTAATAGCGAATCACTCTCCTTCAGGCTTCACTGCGGCCGCCTGGCCGGCAGCACCTGCCCACGGCATTCGCCAAAACCAATCCGCCGGAAGCCTTCGCGCACGCAGCTTGCACGCAGGATGACGGCGTCGCCGTCCTGCAGGAAGATGCGCTTTTCGCCATTGGCCAGGGTCAACGCATTCTTGCCGCCCATGCTCAGCTCCAGCAGCGAGCCGGCCTGTTCCGGCGCCGGGCCTGACAACGTGCCCGAGCCCAGCAAATCGCCGGGCTGCAGGTTGCAGCCGTTGACGGTGTGGTGCGTGAGCAGCTGTGCCACCGTCCAGTAGGCGTCGCGAAAGTTCGACTGCGACAGGCGCTCGGGGCCCCGGCCGGCTTCCCGCATGGCCTCGGTCTCTATCCACACTTCCAGCGCCACATCCATACCGCCCAGGCGGCGGTTGCCCTCCGAGTCCAGGTACGGCAAGGGCTGCGGGTCGCCTTCGGGCCGCACGAACGGTGCGCGAAACGGCGCCAGTGCCTCCATCGTGACGACCCACGGCGAGAGGGTGCTGGCGAAGTTTTTGGACAGGAACGGGCCGAGCGGCTGGTATTCCCAGGCCTGCACGTCACGCGCCGACCAGTCGTTAAGCAGCACCATGCCAAAGGCACGTGCTTCAGCCTGAGCCATGGCGATGGGCTCGCCCAGCGCGTTCCCCTGCCCCACCAGCACGCCGAGTTCCAGTTCGTAGTCGAGTCGCTGGGTGGGCCGCAACGCGGGCGCCGCGTCGTCCGGGCCTTTGGTCTGGCCCATCGGGCGGGGAAAGGCCTGGCCGCTCACGCCGATGGACGACGCGCGGCCGTGGTAGCCGATGGGAACCCACTTGTAATTGGGCAGCAGCGGCGCGTCGGGCCGAAACAGCTTGCCGACGGTGGTGGCGTGGTGGATGCCGGTGTAAAAGTCGGTGTAGTCGCCGATGCGGCAAGGCAGGTGCAGGGTCACCGAATCCTGGGGGGACAAAAAGTTCTTCCACTCAGCCTGCTTTGAGCTGCCCTCTGCGAGGCCTCGCGAGATCGCCGC
This sequence comes from Polaromonas sp. P5_D5, assembly GCF_054049435.1. Lineage (NCBI taxonomy): Bacteria > Pseudomonadati > Pseudomonadota > Betaproteobacteria > Burkholderiales > Comamonadaceae > Polaromonas > Polaromonas sp. P5_D5. Next base: position 1,054,282 of record NZ_JBFUMJ010000002.1, on the reverse strand, counting down.
TCTCAGCGCGCTCGTTGTCGCCAGGCTTTGTGCCATCAACCCGTTCATATCACCGGTATCGAGCAGCCCGGCCGCCCGAACATCCAGCACCTGGTCGCCAATAGCCACGCCGATCTTGCGCGCGCCCTGCGGCCCCTGGCTGTAGGTGCCAAACGGCAGATTCTGGATGGGAAAGTCTGTTCCCGCGTCATTCGCAGATGCGACCCAGCTGCGCAGCCCAAGGTCGTGGGTGGCGTTGAGTGACTGGTTCATGCGCGTCAGCCCTTGAACTGGTCTTTGAGCCCGGCCCAGCAACTGCTGTAGCCGGCATCCAGCGCCCCACCCTCCAGCGCATAGGCCGTCGGGATGAAGCGGTAGCGGCTTTCAAACATGAAGGCCAGCGTGTTGTCCAGCTTGTGCGGCGCCAGTGCGGCCGTGCTGGCTTTCTCGAAGGCTTCGGTGTCCGGGCCGTGCGGCACCATGCAGTTGTGCAGCGACGCGCCGCCGGGCTTGAAGCCTTCGGGCTTGGCGTCGTACTGGCCATAGACCAGGCCCATGAATTCGCTCATGAGGTTGCGGTGGTACCAGGGCGGGCGGAAGGTGTTCTCGGCCACCAGCCAGCGTGGCGGAAAGATCACGAAGTCGCAGTTGGCCGTGCCCACTGTGTCCGAGGGCGAGGTCAGCACGGTGAAGATGGATGGGTCCGGATGGTCATAGCTGATGGAGCCGATGGTCATGAAATGGGCCGTGTCGTACTTGTAAGGCACCAGGTTGCCGTGCCAGGCCACCACATTGAAGGGGCTGGCCGCTTGCCTGGCCGACCACAGGCGGCCGCCGAATTTCTTGACGATCTCAAAGCCGCCCTTGGGCGCAGGCGCGCTGTCGAACGCCGCCGTAGGTGCCAGGAAGTCACGCGCATTGGCCAGGCCGTTGGAGCCGATCGGGCCGAGTTCCGGCAGGCGAAAGTGCGCGCCGTAGTTTTCGCAGACGTAGCCGCGCGATGCGCCGTCGGGCAGGCCCACGCTGAAGGCCATTCCACGCGGCACCACGGCGATTTCCCCGGGAGTGACATCCAGGATGCCGAGCTCGGTCGTGACCACCAGCCGGCCCTGCTGCGGCACCAGCAGCATCTCGCCGTCGGCATTGACCAGCGCGCGTTGCAACATGGAACGATTGGCGACATACACCTGCGCGGCCATGCCCGTCTGCGCTTCGGCGTCGCCGTTGGCGGCCACAGTGCGAATGCCGTCCACAAAATCCAGCGGCTCGGGGGGAATGGCGAATGGATTCCAGCGCAAGGGATCGGGCGGCACGGCGCAGCCACCCGCCGCGCCGGTCGTCCACTGCGGCTGTTCATACGGCTTGTAACCACCTGTCATCACAGAAGGCTGGCGGCGGTACATCCAGGTGCGGCGGTTCTCGGCGCGGGGCGCGGTGAAAGCGGTGCCGGAAATCAGCTCGGTGTACAAATCGTGCGGCGCGCGCTGCGGGCTGTTGCGCCCTTGCGGCAGCGCGCCGGCAACGGCCTCGCTGGCAAATTCATTGCCGAAGCCGGACTGGTAATGCAAGGTGTTGGTGCTCATGGATGTTTCCCCCGGGAATCTGCAATGTTCAGTTCAACGAATCGACGCCATCATTCTTCAGCATCGCCGGGCTCACCACCGCCGGCCTTGGCCTTCTCGATCAGCCTGTCGAAAAAATCACTGAGCTGCGTGCGCTCGGCCGCGCTCAGCACGCCAAAAATATCCTGGTTGCGCTGCCCCACCACTTCCATGGTGCGCTGCCATGCCTTTTTGCCTTTGGGGGTGAGTGTCAGCACCACGCCGCGCCCATCCGTCGGGCTTGCGGCCTTGACGACCAGGCCCTGATCGACCAGCGACTGGGCCGCACGGCTGGCCTGGCCTTTGTTCAGATTGGCTTTTTGCGCGAGGTCGTTCACCGACAGCGGCGCGAAGGTGCCCACGGCCGTGAGGCAACGGGCATCACTCATCGACAGGCGCGCGTCCGCCACATAAGCACGCTGGCTTTCAATGTCCGTCAGCTTGTGCAGAAGGTGCAGGCGGTAGGTCAGGGTTCTGTCGAGCTTGATCATGTAGCGACCGGGTAAGTTTATGGTTGCGTCCGCAACTATAAACCGATCCGGTTGCGCCCGCAACCATTTATCAAGACGGGCCCGAGGGGCCTCTTCGGGAGGCCCTAGTTACGCACCATCGTCATCTGGCCGCGCACTTCCCCTGCGGGATAAGCAGCTGTGTGGATGTTGGCATACCAGCGGCCCGCCATCAGGTCGGCGGCCTGGGCGGCCGTCAGTGTGGCGCTGCCGTCCATGGGGGTGCGGAGGGGGCTGGCCCACCCCAAAGCAACACCGGCGTTGGCGCCGATGGCGGCCGGACCATGGAAGTGTCCCGCAGTCGCCGGGCCGGTCAGACGGGTGTAGTTGACCTTCCAGCGCAGCAGGTTGGTACTGGTATCGAAAACGGCATCGACCGAGCCGCTACCGGTGCTGGCATTGGCGGGCACCTCATTGGCGCCGCGAAGCTGCGTGGTGAATGCGACCAGGCTGGATTGCTTGTTCATCACGCCGCAGCCCGTGATGGCGGCAGCGGCTACGGCCATCGCGGCAAGGGAAACTCGGGTGGCGGCGCGGCGTGAAAGCATGGGTCAGCTCCTTGAAAAGTTGCAGCCGATTGTGCGTGCTGCACGCAGATCAAACCCGTAGGACAAACCCCATGCGAACAGTCGGTTCCGGACGACGCCCGTACCCCATCGCACACCGACACGCCTGCGTGCACGCGGGCCGGAGACTGGACTGATAGTTGTGGCCTGCACTCCCCACTCCCCCAGGCCAGCCCGCAATCATCAGCAGAAAGACTCACACCATGGCATCGCGCGTTTTATGGAAAGGGGCCATCAGTTTCGGCCTGGTCCACATCCCTGTAGCGCTGCATTCGGCCACCTCGGAGAGCGGCATTGACTTCGACTGGCTGGACAAGCGCAGCATGGACCCTGTGGGTTACAAGCGCGTCAACAAGCGCACCGGCAAAGAGATCACCAAGGAAAACATCGTCAAAGGCGTCGAGTACGAAGACGGCCAGTACGTGGTGCTGTCTGAAGAAGAGATCAAGTCCGCCTACCCCAAGACCACGCAGACCATTGAAATCGAAAGCTTTGTGCCCAACACCGACATACCCTTTGTGTACCTCGAGCGCCCCTACTACGTCGCCCCTATCAACAAAGGCCAGAAAGTCTATGCATTGCTGCGCGACACCCTGCTGAAAACCCAGCGCGTGGGCATCGCCCGCGTAATCATCCAGACCAAGCAGCACCTGGCCGTGCTGGTGCCCTCGGGGCCTGCCTTGATATTGAACCTGTTGCGCTGGGGTGCAGACATACGGTCGCTGGAAGAGCTCAATCTGCCGCCCATAGGCGCCAAGGCCGCCGGCCTGACCGACAAGGAACTCGCCATGGCCAAACAGCTGGTGGACGACATGACCGGCAAGTGGAAGCCCGATCAGTTCACCGACTCCTTCAAGGACGACATCATGGCGCTGGTCAAGCGCAAGGCCAAAGCAGGCAAGTTGGAGAATGTGGTGCAGCCGGAGGAAGAAGAGACCGAAGGCCGCTCCAGCGCCAAGATCATCGATCTGACGGAATTGCTGCAGCGCAGCCTGCGTAAAGGCGGCGGCGACGGACCCAAAGCCAAGGCGGCAGCCACGACCAAGGCGTCCACCAAAACCCCGGCGCGCAAGAAGACCGCAGCCAAATCGCCCTCGCATGCGCCCGCAAGGCGGCGCGCCGCCTGAGTTCCGGCCGCATGAGCCGACGACATGGGCGCCCGCGACCTGCTGAAAAACTACCGCGCCAAGCGTGACTTCGCGCGTACGCCGGAGCCCGCTCACGGCGGCGCCCGCTCGGATAAAGCCCTCAGCTTCGTCATCCAGAAGCACGACGCGAGCCGGCTGCACTACGACTTCCGTCTGGAGTTGCAAGGCACCCTCAAAAGCTGGGCCGTCCCCAAGGGCCCCAGCCTGGACCCGGCCGTCAAGCGCATGGGCGTGCATGTAGAAGACCACCCGCTTTCCTACGCCGGTTTTGAGGGCAGCATCCCGGCCAGACAATACGGAGCGGGCGACGTGATCGTGTGGGACCGCGGCTTGTGGACGCCGATCGGCGACCCGGTGAAGGGGTTCAAAAGCGGCAAGCTCAAGTTTGAACTGCATGGCGAAAAGCTCAAGGGCGGCTGGACCTTGGTGCGCATGCACGGGCGAGGCGACGAATCCCATGAACCCTGGCTGCTGATCAAAGAGCACGACGAGCATGCCCGCGCCGAAAAAGAGTTTGACGTACTCAAGGCGCTGCCCAACAGCGTGCTCTCGGGCAAGCCTCTGCCGCGCGATGCCACAGCCAGCACCGCCGTAAAGAAAGCGCTGACGGCGCCTGTCAAAAAAACCCGGGCCAAGGCACGCCCAAAACAAGCTGATGCAAGCATTCCCGAAGGCGCCATCAAGGCGAAGCTGCCCGAAACGCTCGCGCCGCAACTGGCCACGCTGGTCACGCGCCCGCCTGCCAGCCCCGAAGGCTGGGTTTATGAAATCAAATACGACGGTTACCGGTTGCTGGCGCGTATCGACGGCTCATCAGTTCGCCTTTTCACACGCAAGGGCAACGACTGGACCGACAAGCTTTCCAGGCTTGCCAAGGCCGTGGGCGCGCTGGAAATTTCCTCTGGCTGGGTAGACGGCGAAATCGTCGTGATGAACGAACACGGCGTGCCCGACTTCGGCGCGCTGCAAAACGCGTTTGACCATGCCAGCACGGCCCGCATCATTTTTTACGTGTTCGACCTTCCCTACTTTGACGGGCTGGACCTGCGGCAACTGCCACTGGCGCAGCGCCGTGAAATCCTCTGCGCGCTGGTCACCCGCAATCCGCAGGACACCATCCGTTTCAGCGATGCGTTTGATGAAGCACCGCAGGATCTGCTTGAGTCGGCCCGGCGTGTCGGGCTGGAAGGTGTGATCGGCAAACGCGTGGACTCGGCTTACGTGTCACGCCGCTCGCCGGACTGGATCAAGCTCAAAACCCAGTTGCGCCAGGAGTTCGTGATTGGGGGTTACACCGCACCCAAAGGCTCGCGCATCGGATTGGGCGCATTGATGCTGGGCGTCCACGATGAAGAAGGTGCGCTTCAATACGCCGGCAATGTCGGCACCGGCTTCAACGACGAGATGCTGGACACACTGAAAGCCCGGCTGGAAAAACTTCACACCGATCGCAGCCCGTTCGCAAAGCTGCCCGCCGGCGTCAAAGGCCAATGGGTCAAGCCGCGTTTGCTGGCCGAAGTGGCCTTTGGTGAATGGACCCATGGCGGCCATATCCGCCACTCCGTATTCCAGGGCCTGCGCACCGACAAACCCGCAACGAACATCCTCCGTGAAAAACCCGCCGTCCTGGAGCGCGGCAAGAAAGGCACTACCGTGAACCCCGCCCAAAAAACCTCCACCGAAAAACCTACCGCGAAGGGTGGCCTGAACGTCCCTGAAAAAAAGACCGCGAAGTCCGCCCCTGCAGCGCTGAAGTCCCTGCGTGTCACGCATGCTGACCGGGTGATCGACAGCAGCACCGGCTTCACCAAGCAAAACGTGGTCGAGCACTACGCGCAGGTCTCGGCGCTGATGCTGCCGCACCTCAAGGCCCGGCCTACCGCGCTGGTGCGCGCGCCTTCGGGCATAGGTGGTGAACTGTTCTTCCAGAAGCATGCCGAAGCTACGTCAATTCCCGGCATCAAATTGCTGGACCCCGCGCTGGACCCCGGCCATGGTCCGCTGCTGGAAGTTCCCTCCGCCGCCGCCCTGCTGGCGGCCGCGCAGATCAACGTGATCGAGTTCCATACCTGGAACGCCACCACGCGCGCCATCCACAAGCCCGACCGCATGACGTTCGACCTGGACCCGGGTGAAGGCGTTGTCTGGCCGCAGGTTCAGGAAGCTGCGCAACTGGTGCGCGCCTTTCTCGACGAACTGAAGCTCGCGAATTTCCTGAAAACCAGCGGCGGCAAAGGCCTGCACGTGGTGGTGCCGCTCAAGCGGCAATACGATTTCGACACCGTGAAGGATTTTTCGCATGCCATCGTGATGCACCTGGCCACCGTGATCCCCCAGCGCTTTGCCGCCAAGAGCGGCCCTAAAAACCGCATCGGCAAGATTTTTCCGGACTACCTGCGCAATGGATTTGGCGCCACCACCGTCGCGGCGTGGTCCATGCGTGCCCGGCCGGGCCTCGGCGTGTCCGTCCCTGTCGATTGGGATGAACTGGCCTCGCTGACCGGCGGCGCACACTGGACGGCGCAAACCCTGGGCGGGCGCCTGGCCATCGGCAACCAGCCCTGGGAGACTTACGAGGCGTCACGCAACGGGCTCACCGCCGCCATGAAACAAGTGGGCTTCAAGGCGCCACCGGCCGCGAAATAGCCCTCACGGCGGCCCTGCCTGGGTTGTCGTTGCACTCCTACAGACCCAAGGCCTATGGCCTGACACGCGGGTGAAGGGCTTGAGCCTAGATTCGCCTGGATAAGGAGTTCTGTTTGCCCGGCCTTATTCAAGGGATGAACCAGAAATGCTCACCATGAAGCAGCTCGATGAAATGGATTTGACGCTTTACCTGCAGACTGAAGGTCGGCGAATGGCCGCAGAGCTCCGAGGCAAGACACTGCCGGACGCAGAAAACCAGTCGCCCACACCGCCTGACTCCTGTCCGCCCGCGGCTCGGCACCCCAGTGCCCACGGGCCCGCTCAACAGCAATGCGCGACCCCGGCCCCGGCACGCAGCCTGAGCGAGGCCTTGCAGCGCATGGGTGTGACGGGCTCACCTTCGCGCCGGGTGTAGGCATTCGCCGCGACTTGCGGCCCAAGGGCTGGCCCTGTTGCCGGCTGCGTCCTATTATTCAGACAGCGCCATAGAACGCACCTGGAGACACCCATGAAACCCTACCTGCCCTTTGTACTGGCGACCTTGTTTTTCCTGTCCGGCTGCCCCGACAACAAGGTTCCCAAAGCRCCACCCAAGGCGCCCGAGCCCAAAGCCGAAACTGTCGCCACGCCGATACCTTTCATGGTTGCAATCAAAAGCAGCCTGTCCGGCCCCCTTTCATGAAAAACCGTGGATGGCCATCCGGCATGTTTGCGGCCATCTGCCTGGCCGGATGTGCCGGCACAACAGCAGAGCCGCCCCCGCACCCCGTTAGCGTCGACGGGCAGACCTATCTCATCAGCCAGCTGACAGCCGGCACCTGGACAGCCATTGCTCCAGGGTCAAAAGGCGGCAGCGTCATATCGACCCCTGCGGGCCGCGCAGCGTTGCTGCAGGCGATTGAACTGCGCTCCGGCTGCAAGGTCACCGATGCTGACTATTCACGCAACGGCGTACAGCTCGACGCCCAGGTGGATTGCGCAAGCAGCTTGAAGAACTAACGGGGGCACTCCCGACATGGAGGAATAAAAAAAGGGGCGACAAATGCCGCCCCTTGGTTTGCCGAGCCTCGAGTGCCGACAAAAATCTTACCGATTCCTTGCGTGCGAAGGCCGACCCTTATCAGGCCTTCAGCGCATCGCGCAGGGCTTTCACCTGGTCATGGTTGCGCTGCGCGCCCTGGGCCTGGCGTTCCACCACGGCTCTGATACCGGCGGGGAAATTGCGCTTCAGGGCTTTGCGGTAGCGTGCCACTGCAGCGTCTTCCCCGCGCTCGCACTCATTGAGCATCGCCTGGTCACTCAACGCGCTCAGCGTGGCCCGTACGGAAACCCATCCGCGATGCAATGCACCGCTGACCGAGCCGCCTTCATCGGGCTTCCCGCCGAGCTGGCGAATCAGGGTTTGCAGCTCCAGGCCTGCAGCCCGGCATTCATCGGCATGGCGAAGCAGCAGTGTCTTGATGTCCTGCGCCTTGGTGTGCCCGGCGCATTCGCGGAAACCATACTCACCGTCACGGCAAGACTCGAGCAGGTCATTCAGGCTTTCGATGATGGCGTCATCGTCGTCCACTGCGTCATCGCCCGTTGCGACGGCGGTCTTCAATGCACCTGGGTACCGGTTCTCCCCCCTGGCCCAGGCCGCGCGGGGATCAGGATTCTGGTCGTGTTGTTCCTTTGCCATGGTGTGCTCCTTTGTCTCTTGTCGCTTTGTGAAAAGCTGCCCAGACGCCGCCTATAGGGCAACGTGATTTCCAGACATCTGAATCGATGGTGCAACCCAGGGGAGTACCGCACGGTCAGGCAAGCACAGCCACTTTTGTAGGAGAACGCCGCGCACGCCCAGGCAAACTGCCGCGTCAAAAATTTACGCGATTTCAGCCACCAGGCCTTTCAGGGCCAGCGCAAGCAGCTATCAAAACAGGAGCAACGACAAGAAAGAGAATTTGGGCTTTGGAGTACCCAGACGATGGCAGCAGCACTGCCATTGAAAACCCGGCCTTGAATCCACGGCTGAATCCACAGCAAATGCCAGCGCGTCCGCTTGTCCTACATCCGATTAACACGCCTCCCACAAACATGTTCCTGTGCGGGAGCTAAGTTGAAACTGTCGGCAAGCGCATCCGCCTTCATTCAGTCGCGCTGACGTTACTTTTTACTTTTGGAGCTCCCATGACAGCCGCCCTCAACGAATCCCTGCACGGCAAGACCCTGCGCTGGAGCTTCAAGGACGGCCCGACGAAGGGCCTTAGCTTTGAGCATATTTTTTCGGCCGACGGAGGGGTGACCTGGCGCAGCACCGGTCCGGGTTCAAAAGACCACCACGAAAGCGCCAGCGCCGCCGTGAAAATTTCGGACGACGTGCATGTGGTGTCTTATCTTTCAGCCGAAAGCGGCTACACGATCACGGTAGCGCTCAATCTCAAGACCGGCACAGCCACAGGGTTTGCATCCAACGGCAAGGACTGGGTCCAGCAGTCGGGCACTTTTGAAGTGCTGGGCGCGAGCCGTTAGCCTGCGGCGGCAATCTGCCGCAAGGCCTGCTCAAACACTTCAGCGGGTTGCCCACCAGAGATCAGATGGCGGTCGTTAATGATGACGGCCGGCACCGAGTGGATGCCCTGGGTCAGGTAGAACTGTTCGCGTTCGCGCACCTCTGCCGCGTATTCGCCTGACGCCAGCACCTCCCGCGCCCGGGCTTCATCCAGCCCCACTTCGGCAGCCGCTTTCGCCAGCACCTCGTGTGAAGCCGGGCTCTGGCCGTCGGTGAAGTAGCGCTTGAAGAGCAGTTCCTTCAGCGCCTTTTGCTTGTCCACACCTTCCAGTTCGGCCCAGTGCAGCAGGCGGTGCGCGTCAAAGGTGTTGTAGATGCGGCTGCGCCCGCCGCCGGGCTCGTCGGCCATGCTGAACTTGAAGCCGACCTGCGCGCCGCGCGCGCGGATGTTCTCACGGTTGGCCTGGGCCTGCGCGGGCGTGATGCCGTATTTCTCGGTGATGTGCTCGGTGATTTCCTGGCCTTCGGGCGACATCTTCGGGTTGAGCTCAAAGGGCTGAAAGTGCAGTTCGGCCTGGATGTCGCCGTGCACGCGCTCCAGCGCCTGGTCCAGCGACTTCAGGCCAATCACGCACCAGGGGCAGGAAACGTCGGACACGAAATCGATTTTGAGTTGGGTGGTCATGGGGGGGCCTTGAGGGTTGCTGTTCTGGCAGACCGATTTTGGCCCGCAGCAAACCAGCTTGCGGTTCCCCCGGGGATATTCAAGTACCCGGCGCGAGGTTAATCAGCGGGAGCCACCCCTGCCTGGGGCCGTCTGTGGCAGCCCTTTTCAAGAAACTGTCACACAAGCTTCCTAAGATTCCCGCAGCGCAGCCCGACTTGCCCCGCCGGAGTGCGCGGCCAGGGCTGCGGCTTCGCGATCACCCACCTGAAACACTGGAAACCATAACAATGTCCGACCTGGCCACCCCTTCCCTTCCCTCCCGCCGCACGGCCCTGAAATTCCTGGCGACTGCGCCCATGCTGCCGCTGGGGGCCCTGGCCTCCAGCACCCTGCTGTCGGGCTGCGCCACCGGCAGCGGCCCCGCCGCTGCGGGCAATTACTTGTCTTCCAGCTTCACCTCCATGGCCGCCCCAACGCTTGCCAACGCAGCCGCCATGGCCACCACCACCGTGGGCTCCAGCCTCCAGGTGCGCCTCAAAGACAACAGCACGCAGAGCTACAAGCTCGCCTACCAGCCCTTCTTCGTGACCGGCGACATGGTGCCGGACGGCAAGGGCGGCACCATCCTCGCCGGCGGCTATGTGGACATCAGCAACCGGCCCATCATTGACCGCTCGGTGCCCGGCAAGGAACGCCAGATATTCTCGGACGGACCTGACGGCACCTCGCTGCTCGGCCTGCCCAATGCCAACGTACCCGGAGTCAAAGGCAAAGCAGTTTTTGCCGTAGTTCAGTTTGAATACACCACGCGAGACCTGGCTGGCGCCGACGCTTACGGCAACCTGCCCTCACCCATCGCCGTGCTGACGCTGGACCAGGACCAGGCCACCGGCAAGCTCAGCCTCGTGAAATACCACAACGTGGACATGTCCAAAGCGCATGGCCTGTGGATCACCTGTGGCGCCAGCCTCTCGCCCTGGAACACCCACTTGTCCAGCGAAGAGTACGAGCCCGATGCCCCCTTCGCCGCGGAAAGCGCGCAATTCAAGAAGTTCAGCAAGAACGTCTATGGCGACGAAACCAAAGCGAACCCTTATCACTACGGCCACCTGCCGGAAGTCACCGTGCATCCCGACGGCACCGGCACGGTCAAGAAACACTACAACATGGGCCGCATCTCGCATGAGCTGGTGCAGGTCATGCCGGACAACCGCACCGTGCTGATGGGCGACGACGCCACCAACAGCGGCCTCTTCGTCTTTGTGGCGGACCGTGAAAAAGACCTGTCTTCCGGCACGCTGTATGTGGGCAAGCTGGGCACCGGCTTCTCGGTCAACCCTGCCGACCAGGGCGCGAAGATCTCCTGGATCAAGCTGGGCCACGCCACCAGCGCCGAGATCGAAAAGATGGCCGACACGCTCAAGCCCGCCGACATCATGGCGGTATCGAAAACAGACCCCGGTGATGCGAGCTTCACCAAGGTGTTTTATGGCGGCAACGCCAACTGGATCAAGATCAAGCCCGGCATGGAAAAAGCCGCAGCCTTCCTGGAAACCCACCGCTATGCCTACCTTATGGGCGGGAGCATGGGATTTTCCAAAATGGAAGGCACCACCGTCAACATCAAGGACAAGGTCGCCTACTCGGCGCTGCAGAATATCCAGGACTCCATGGTCAAGACCGGCAAGGGCTGGAACGCGGCCAGCGGCATCGCGCTCGACAAGGCCCTGATCGCCGGCGGCGTGATGGCGCACAAGCTGGACGGCGGCCAGAAAGACCTGGGTGGCAACGCCATCGACAGCGAATGGATGCCGGTGCACACCAGGGCCCTGCTGGTCGGCGAAGACATTGCCGCCGACGCGCTGGGCAACAAGGCCGACCCCAACCAGATCGCCAACCCCGACAACCTGAAGTTCTCGGAAAAAATGCGCACCCTCTTCATTGGTGAGGACAGCGGCTCGCACATCAACAACTTCATCTGGGCCTACAACGTCGACACCCGACAGCTGTCGCGCCTGATGTCCATGCCCGCGGGCGCCGAAGCCACCGGCCTGCATGTGGTGGACGACCTCAACGGCTGGACCTACATCATGAGCAACTTCCAGCATGCGGGAGACTGGAACTCGCTGCATGGCAAGGTGCAAGCCACGCTGGATCCGCTGGTGCGCGCGAACTACAAGGACCGCTTCGGCGCGGCTGTCGGCTACCTCACCGCGGACCCCAGCAGCATCAAGCTGGGCTGATTGGCGACGTAACCATAAACATGTTCGCCTGCACCGCCTTCGGTGCCTCAGGCGGAAAGCGGGCTCATGGCCTGCTTTCCGCTTTTTTTATGGCACCGGATTAAATGCCGCGATGGATTGTGCGGTGTGCGCCCCTACCCGCTCGTCCCTAGAATGTTCAAAATAACGATGGCCGGCCTGACGTGACCTGCCGCGCTGGAAGATACACATCAAAACGCCCTCTAACCCATACAGGACGAGCGCAAGCAGCTATCAAAAACAGAGCATCTACAGCGACAACATTGAGACAACCCCGAGACAAATCCATGCGATACGCCCAGACCGATCTGATCAACTACGCCCAAACCCTGCTGACCACCGCCGGGCTGGAGCACGACAAAGCCGCTGCCGTGGCCGACATCCTGGTCCAGGGCGACCTGATGGGCCACAACACCCACGGGCTCGCCCTGCTGCCGGGCTACCTGGCTGAGCTGGAATCTGGCGCGATGGAAAAACTCGGCACCCCAACGGTGCTGGCCGACCATCCGGCCGCCGTGACCTGGGACGGCCGCCGCCTGCCCGGCCCCTGGCTGGTTCTGCAAGCGATGGCATTGGCCACTGAGCGTGCCGCCACCCAGGGCACCTGCACCGTGGTGATTCGCCGCAGCCACCACATCGCCTGCCTGGCCGCCTATCTCAAGCGCGCCACCGATCAGGGCCTGATGATGTTGCTGACCTGCTCGGACCCGAACACGGCCAGCGTTGCCCCCTTTGGCGGGCTGGACCCGGTGTTCACACCCAACCCGGTTTCTGCCGGCATTCCCACCAACGGCGTTCCGGTGCTGATGGATGTGTCCACCTCGGCCACGACCAACGGCATGACCAACCGGCTGCACAAGGAAGGCCAGCGGCTGCCTGCTGCCTGGGTGATGGACGGCCACGGCGTGGCCAGCGACAACCCTTCGGTGCTGTTCGACGAACCCAAGGGCACCATCCTGCCGCTGGGTGGCATGGACTCGGGCCACAAGGGTTATGGCCTCACCTTGCTGGTAGAGGCATTAACCGGAGGCCTCGCAGGCCACGGCCGCGCCGATCCGAAAGAGGGATGGGGCGCGACGGTGTTCCTGCAGGTGATTGACCCGCGCACTTTTGCCGGCCTGGATGCCTTCATACGCCAGACTGGCCATGTCGCCGATGCCTGCCGCGCATCACGACCCGCGCAGGCAGGGTCTGCCGTGCGCACCCCGGGGGAAAAAGGCATTGCGCTGGCAGCCAGGCAAATGGAATCGGGCGTGGAGCTCTACCCCTCCATCCTGCCCGCACTGTCAAGCTGGGCCATCAAGCTTGGGGTGACAGAGCCGTCTGCCGCCCACTGAAGCGCAGCCTTTCCAGGGGAAAACCGATCCAGCCAGCCGTTGCCGCTGACGGTTTTCTGCTTGCAGCGCCTGCTGCTCAGCCTTTGGTATTACAGAAACCATCAAAAATTTAAAGTGACCCCCGCGTACCCGGGGTTTGTCCCTAGGCGGGGAATTTTTCAGGTCCACATAATTAGTGCGTCGTTCAAACTAATTCTGAAGTGCTGCGTTTGCAGCGGAACGATTACCGGGATTCAGCTGGGTTTTCAAAACTACACGCCCGACTGGGCAGAACTATCGGAGACATTCATGAAACTAAAAAATTCCCTCACCGCAATGGCACTCAGCCTGGCCGCTGCCGGCGCATTTGCGCAGGTCACTGTCGGCGTCAGCTGGTCCAACTTCCAGGAGGAGCGCTGGAAAACCGATGAGGCCGCCATCAAGACGCAGCTTGAAAAGCTGGGCGCCAAGTACATCAGCGCAGACGCCGCGGGCTCCCCCGAAAAACAACTGGCGGACATTGACGGCCTGATGGCCAAGGGCGCCAAGGTCCTGATCGTGCTGGCCATGGACAAGGACGCCATCCTGCCCGCCGTGAACAAGGCCACCAAACAAAAAGTGCCGGTTATTGCCTACGACCGCCTGATCGAGGCACCCGGCGTGTTCTACATCACCTTCGACAACAAGGAAGTCGGCCGCATGCAGGCCCGTGCGGTGTTCCAGGCCAAGCCCAAGGGCAACTACGTGATGATCAAGGGCTCTCCCACCGATCCGAATGCCAATTTCCTGCGCGAGGGCCAGCAGGAAATCATTGATGCCGCCGTCAAGAAAGGCGACATCAAGATCGTGGGTGAGGAATACACCGAGGGCTGGAAACCCGAAGTCGCGCAGAAAAACATGGAACAGATCCTGACCAAGAACGGCGGCAAAGTCGATGCTGTGGTGGCCTCCAATGACGGCACCGCTGGCGGTGTCGTGGCGGCGCTGAGTTCCAAAGGCCTCAAGGGCGTGCCGGTGTCCGGCCAGGACGGTGACTTTGCCGCCCTGAACCGTGTGGCCATGGGCACCCAGACCGTGTCGGTGTGGAAAGATGCGCGCGACCTCGGTAAACAGGCGGCCAGCGCAGCTGTCAATCTGGGTGCCGGCAAAAAAGTCGACGGCGCGACCTCCTGGAATGGTGGCGAGAAAAAGATCGCCCTGCAGGCCCAGTTCCTCAAGCCCGTGCCTATTACCCGCGACAACCTCGATGTGGTGGTGAAAGCCGGCTGGATCAAGAAAGACGAACTCTGCAAGGGTGTCACGGGCAACGTCGCGGCCTGCAAGTAATACAGGCTTTAATACAGGCGTTCAACCACCTGCTCCCCGTTCTGCGCAAGCAGGCAAGGCAACCGGCCTGTAGGTTGCCTTGGGGAGTGCTGCATCCTCAAAACCATGCAATTTCCCGTTCGATTCCTGCGCAACGCTGCTGTCGACTGGCGGCTGGTGTTCATGGGGGGCGTGCTCGCCGTCCTGGCGGGCGTATTCCAGGTCCTGTCGGGCGGCATTTTCCTGTCGCCTGAGAACCTCTACAACATTGCCCAGCAAACAGCGGTGGTGGGCATCGTGTCCACTGTCATGGTGCTGATCATTGTGGCCCGGCATATTGACCTGTCGGTCGGTTCGGTGATCGGTTTTGTCGGCGTGCTCATCGCCTATCTTCAATACACCCTGGGATGGTCCTGGCCGGCGGCCTCACTCGCCGGGCTGGCTGCGGCGCTGGTGGTGTCGGTATACCAGGGATGGCTGACCGCCATGCTCGGCGTCCCGTCTTTTGTGGTCACGCTGGGAGGGCTGATGTCCTTGCGCGGCGCGGCTTTTCTGGTGGCCGACGGCAAGACCCAGCCCGTCAGCGACGAGACTTTTCTGCAACTCGGTGGCGGCTATGACGGTGGCATCGGCGTGACCGCCACCTGGGTCCTGACCGTCTGTGTGAGCCTGGTTCTGGTGATTCGCATGCTGTTGCGCCGCCGTGCCTCTACGCGCCATGAGATGCCCAACCAACCCGTGTGGGTGGATGTACTGCTGGTGGCGGCACCGGTGGCCCTGCTGGCCGCGTTCGCTGCCACCATGAACAGCTATCTGGTCACCAACAAGGACGCTCCCCAGGGCATCCCGATCCCGGTGCTCATCTGGGCGGCCGTGGCGGTGGTGATGTCCTTCATCTCCCAGCGCACCCGTTTTGGCCGCTATGTTTACGCCATGGGCGGCAACCCCGACGCTGCTGTACTGGTCGGCATACCGGTCAAGCGGGTGACGCTCATGTTGTTTGCCCTGCTCGCCGTGCTCATCACCATCGCGGCGATCGTGTCGGTGGCCCGCCTGAACGCAGGCACCAACTCGCTGGGCACCGGCATGGAGTTGTTCGTGATTGCCGCCGCGGTGATCGGCGGTACTGCACTGGCCGGAGGCAGTGGCACCATCATCGGCTCGGTGTTAGGCGCCCTCATCATGCAGTCGCTGGACAGCGGCATGCTGCTGCTGGACGTCTCCATCGGAAAACGCATGATCATCATCGGGCAGGTGCTGATTGTGGCGGTGGTATTTGACGTGCTCTACCGCAAGTGGGCGCAGGAAAACTAGGATGAAACACCCCCGAAGCGCCTTCGGCGCCCGGCACCTCCGCCAGAGGCGGAGGCCCTTCGAAGCCGTCCAAGCCTGCGCAGGCAGGCTTGGAGCCGCGGCTCTCAGCCCCTCAAGGGGGGCGAGACCCGCGGCTCCAGACCGACCTGCGTCGGTCTGGACGGGTCGAGCGGTGGCTGCCTCCGGCAGCCACGCGGCCTGCAAGGCACACCAGCGGCCCGGCGAAGCCGGTTCCGCGGTGTCCCTGGCCTTTGCCGTGCGGTTTCATGTGTCGCGGGTGGCGCGCAGCGCAATGGATCACTGAAATGCAAATCACTACCGAACCCCTGGTCGAATTCAAGGACATCCGCAAGGCCTTTGGCGGCGTTCATGCCGTGGACGGCGTGAACCTGAACCTGTACCCAGGCGAAGTTGTCGCCGTCTTGGGCCACAACGGCGCGGGCAAATCAACCCTCATGAAAATGCTGGCCGGCGCTTTCCCTATCGATTCGGGCGAGATCCATGTGATGGGGCAGAAAGTGAATCTCCGGACCCCGGCCGATGCACAGCACCAGGGCATCGAGACCATCTACCAGACGCTGGCGCTCGCCGACAACCTGGACGCCGTGGCCAACCTTTTTCTGGGCCGTGAAAAAATGACGGCCTGGAATACGCTGGACGACTACTTCATGGAGGCGCAGGCACGCAAGGTATTTGGGCGCCTGAATAAAAACTTCACCAACATCCACACCCCGGTGCGGCGCCTCTCGGGCGGGCAGCGCCAGGTGGTGGCCATCTCGCGCGCCATTTATTTCAATGCCCGCATACTGATCATGGACGAACCCTGCGCCGCCTTGGGCCCGGAGGAGTCCGCCATGGTGGCCAACCTGGTTCTGCAGCTCAAGGCCGAAGGCGTGGGCATTTTCCTGATCACGCATGACATGCAGGATGTTTTTTCGCTCAGCGACCGCCTGTCGGTAATGAAAAACGGCCGCCTGATCGGCACCTACCGCACGGCCGACCTGAACGAAGACCAGATTCTCGGCATGATCATCGCCGGCAAGCAGCCGGAAGGGAAAACGCAGGCGCCGCACCGCATAGCCTGAACCATGCCATCGGCCATGAAAACCACAGGTGACCAGCAACTCGTCAAACGCATCAACCGCAGTGTGCTGATGCGCTTGCTGCGCAACCAGCCGGGGCGCTCGCGCGCGCAACTGGCCAACCATAGCGGGTTGACCAAGTCGACGGTCAGCCTGTTGGTGCGCGAACTCATTGATGAAGGCTGGCTCAGTGAAATCAGCATGGCCGCCGCCAACGGTGTGGGGCGGCCCTCCACGCCCCTGCAAATCGACTGCCGGTCGCGCGGCCTGATTGGTGTGGAAGTGGCAGTCGACACCTTGCGTGTGGTGAGCGTGTCCCTGTTGGGGCAAGTGCTGTGGTCAACGCAAGAACCTTTGCGCGGCACACGGCCGCAAGACGTCTGCAGCCAGATTGCCGATCTGACAGTGCTGGCCCAGGCGCAGCTGGTATTGCGCGGCGCGCAACTTTCAGGTGTGGGCATCGGCCTGCCCGGCGCGTTTGACGAAACCACCGGTGTGGTCCGATTTGCCCCCAACCTTGGTTGGCGCAACGTGGACTTCTTGCCGCAGATCACCCAGGCACTGATTCATGCAGGCCTGCCCCCGGTACCGGTGCACGTGCAAAACGAAGCGGACACGGCCGCGCTGAGCGAATACGAATTCTCGGAGAACGACGGCAAGGACTCGCTGATTTTTGTGACCTGCGATGTCGGCGTGGGCGCGGGCATCGTGCTCAACGACCGGCTGTTCACCGGCATGCGGGGCATGGCCGGCGAGATCGGCCACAGCATTCTGGAACTCGACGGTCCCGCGTGCTCCTGCGGACGGCGTGGATGTGCAGAAGCCTTCATCGGTTCGGGCGCTCTGGGCCAGCTGGCGGACGCTCGCCGGTCGGGACACTACCTGGGTGTGCTGCTGCAGAACCTTTGGACCACTTTCGACCCCAGCGTGCTGGTGGTGGGCGGCGCATCCTGTCAGCATTTTCCGGAATTGGTGGAGGTTGCCAGGCAGACGCTGCAAAACTACGCCACCCATGCCGGCGTAACTGCTCCCATGGTGCGCGTGGCGCGTTACGGTCTGCTGGCTTCAGCGGTGGGTGCTGCCGCCCTGGTGCTGCACCAATATCTGCGTCCCATGCATCCCCGCGGCCGCCTCGTGAGCAATGGCCTCCCGGAGGGCTTCAAGCCCCGGGTGACGGAATTGGCCACAGCCTCCTGAAACCATTCGTAGGCCCTCGCTGACACCCATCAGCGCATCTACCCGATAAAGCGCCGGCACCAAGGCACGCATAGTGGTGCCACAACATTTCGTGGAGAAGAAAATGTCTTTTGCGCTTTACATGATCGGTTTCGTGATTTTCCTGGCCGGTGTCATCTGGGGTGCCGTGGTGGCCGGCGTGCCGCATCTGTACATCGGCATAGGTGCGCTGATCTTCCTGGGGATAGGAATCTTCAGCGCCGTGAGCCGCACGCGCAGCAAAGACCCGTCTTAAGCGGCACGCGCCGGCAATCTCACACCAATCTCCCACTATTCCTGCGGCGCTTCCTGCGCCATCAAGGCCTGCTGCAACTGCGCCAGCACGGCGCTCGCGGCGCGTAGCTGAGCCTCATTCATCCCCTCAGCCAACGCATTGGCCCATACTTTTTGCCCTGCCTGTATGGTTTGCAAGGCCTTGCGACCTTTGGCCGTAAGCCGCAGCAGCTTGGCGCGTGCATGAGCCGGATTGTTTTCATAGACGCTGAGCTCCTCTTCCACCAGTAAATCCGCCACGCGCTGCACGCTTTGCCGCGTCAGGTTCATGGCGCGTGCGATCTGTGCCACCGACAGCGGCGCGTCCTCCACAGCAGCCAGCACCTGCCAGCGCGCCGAAGTCTGCCCGGCCGGCGCCGCCAGCGCATCGCCGGCCGCCGTCAACAAGCCGTTGAGCTGCATCACCTGCACCACCAGCCAACTCAGGGAATTGGCGGCCGGCGTGCGCTTGACCTCTTCGTTGGCAATTTCTAATTTGACAGCATGCTGTCGTTTAACTATACTTTCAGACATGACAACATTCTGTCATATCCGGATATTCCCAACAACCTGCAACCGTCAAGGAGTTCACCCCATGCAAAAGACCTATACCGGAAGCTGCCACTGCGGCGCCGTCCGCTTTGAAGCCGACATCGACCTCAGCAAAGGCACGGGCCGCTGCAATTGCTCCATCTGCACCAAAACCCGCAACTGGGGCGCCATCATCAAACCCGACGCATTTCGGCTGCTGGCCGGCGAGAACGAACTGAACGACTACCAGTTCGGCACCAAAAGCGGCCACCACTTGTTTTGCAGGCACTGCGGCGTGCGGCCTTTCGGTCGGGGTTACGTGGAGCAGATAGGCGGCGACTATGTATCCATCAACATCGCCGCGCTGGACAACGCCGAACCGGCTGAACTGATCAGCGCGCCGGTCAACTACGCGGACGGGCGCAACAACGCCTGGTGGAACACCCCTGCCGAGACACGGCACCTCTGATTCATCGCGGGCATCCACCTCCCCTGAACGATGTCGGTCAGGAATTGAGGAAGGTCAGGTCCGGCCTCAGCCCACTACAACACAACGCGGCTTTCCGTTCGTCTATTTATGCAAAGCGACTGCTTGGCGAAATGCATATACTTCAACGGCCCCTCCCCGCCAGCCCTGCGTTCCCGCCTTCCCGAGGAAAGCCATCATGAGCATCGAAGCCTTTATCTACGACGCCATCCGCACGCCGCGCGGCAAAGGCAAAAAAGACGGCAGCCTGCATGAGGTCAAGCCCGTCAACCTGCTGGCCGGCGTGCTGACCGACCTGCAACGGCGCAGCGGCTTCGACACTGCGGCCATCGACGACGTAGTGATGGGCGTGGTTTCACCGGTGGGTGAACAGGGTGCGGTGATTGCCAAGGTGGCCGCGCTCAAGGCAGGCTGGGATTTCCGCGCCTCGGGCGTGCAAGTCAACCGCTTTTGCGCCTCGGGTCTGGAGGCTGTGAACATGGCCGCGCAAAAAGTGCGCTCCGGCTGGGAAGACCTGGTGGTGGCCGGTGGCGTCGAGAGCATGAGCCGTGTACCGATTGGCGCCGACGGCGGCGCCTGGGCGCAAGACCCGGAAACCAACAGCGCCACCCTGTTTGTGCCGCAAGGTATAGGCGCCGACCTGATCGCCACGATGGAAGGTTTCAGCCGCGCCGACGTGGACGCCTTTGCGCTCGAAAGCCAGCAGCGCGCTGCCAAAGCCCGCGCCGCCGGCCACTTCGCCAGCTCCGTCGTACCAGTCAGGGATTTTCTGGGCCAGACGATTCTGGCCGAAGACGAATTCATCAAACCCCACACCACGCTGGAGGGCCTGGCTTCACTCAAGCCTGCCTTCGACCAGCTGGGCGGCATGGGCTTTGATGCGGTGGCGCTGCAGCGCTATCCGCAGGTCGAGCGCATCCACCACGTGCACCACGCCGGCAATTCGTCGGGCATCGTGGACGGCGCGGCCGCCGTACTGGTGGGCTCGGAAGCCGCCGGCAAAACCCATGGCCTCAAGCCGCGCGCCCGCATCGTGGCCGCCGCACTGAGCGGCGCCGACCCGACCATCATGCTGACCGGCCCCATGCCCGCCACGCGCAAGGCACTTGCCAGGGCCGGCATGACGGTGGAGCAGATCGACCTGTTCGAAGTCAACGAGGCCTTTGCCGCCGTGGTGATGCGCTTCATGAAAGAGATGAAGGTGCCGCACGACAAGGTCAACGTGAACGGCGGCGCCATTGCCATGGGCCACCCGCTGGGCGCCACCGGCGCGATGATCCTCGGCACACTGATCGACGAGCTGCACAGGCGCAAGCTGCGCTACGGCCTGGCCACGCTGTGCGTGGGTGGCGGCATGGGCATCGCAACGATTGTTGAAAGAGTCTGAATGCCATGAAGACCATCCAGTACCAAATCGAGGGCGGCATTGCCACCATCACGTTTGACGAACCAGACTCCCCCGTCAACACCATGTGCCTGCAGTGGCAGGACGATCTCACTGAAGTCACCGCGCAGGTGGTGAAAGACAAAGACGCCCTCAAAGGCATCATCCTCGCCTCCGCCAAAAGCACTTTTTTTGCCGGCGCTGACTTGAAGGCCGTGATGCGCCTCACACCGGCCGACGCGCCCAAGGCCTACGCAGAGATCGAACGCGTCAAGAAAAACTTCCGTACCCTCGAAACGCTGGGCATCCCCGTGGCTAGTTGCCTTAACGGCACGGCACTGGGCGGCGGCTGGGAAGTCGCATTGGTCGCCCACTACCGCGTGGCGGTGGACGACCGTAAAACGCAGTTTGGCCTGCCCGAGGTCACGCTGGGCCTGCTGCCGGGCGCCAGCGGCGTGAGCAAGATGACGCGCCACCTTGGCTTGATGGGCGCGCAACCCTATCTGGTCGAAGGTAAAACCTTTAACCCGCGTGAGGCGCTTGAGCTGGGACTGGTGCACGAGCTGGTGGCCGATGCCGATGAGCTGCGCGGCAAAGCACTTGCCTGGATCGCCACCAACCCCACAGCCCAGCACCCCTGGGAAGCCCGGGACTACAAAATCCCGGGCGGCACGCCGGCCAACCCCAAGATCGCCGCGGCGCTCAGCGCCGCGCCCGCCATGCTCAAAAAGCAGACGCGCGGCCTCTACCCCGCGCCTGAAGCCATCCTGGCCTGCATGGTGGAAGGCACACAGGTGGACCTGGAAACCGCCTTTCGCATCGAAAGCCGCTACCTCGCCAAACTCATGACGGGCACCAATGCCAAGGCCATGATCAACACCTTTTTCTTCGACATGAACGCCATCAAGAGCGGGCAGTCGCGGCCCAAAGGCGTAGGGCGTTTCAGGCCTGCCAAGGTCGGCCTGCTGGGCGCCGGCATGATGGGTGCGGGCATCGCTTACGCACAAGCCAGCAAAGGCATTGCCACCGTGCTCAAGGACGTGAGCCAGGACAAGGCCGAAGCCGGCAAGGCTTACAGCAGCAAGATCACCGCGCCGCGTGTGGAGAAGGGCCGCATGACGGCCGCCGAGCAAAGCGCCCTGCTCTCTCGCATCACCGCGACCGACCAGGTTGCGGAACTGGCCGGCTGCGACCTCATCATCGAGGCCGTCTTCGAGCGGCGCGACCTCAAGGCCAAAGTGACTCAGGAGGCCGAGCCTTTGCTGGCACCCGGCGGTTTCTTCGCATCCAACACCTCAACCTTGCCCATCAGCAGCCTGGCCACGGCAAGCGACAGGCCCGAAAAATTCATCGGCATCCACTTCTTCAGCCCTGTCGACAAGATGAAGCTGGTCGAGATCATTCGCGGCAAGCAGACCGACGACGAAACCGTGGCCAGCGCTTTCGACTACGTGCAGGCCCTGGGCAAGATCCCCATCGTGGTGAACGATGCGCGCGGCTTTTACACCAGCCGCACCTTCGGCACCTTTGTGATGGAAGGCGCGGCCATGCTGGGCGAAGGCATTCCCGCCGCCGCGATTGAAAATGCCGGTATCCAGGCCGGCATGCCCGTCGGCCCGCTGGCCGTGCTGGACGAAACCGCGTTGTCACTGAGCGTGCACGTGCTGGACCAGACACGCACCGACTTCACCGCAGAGGGCAAGACCTACACCGCCACGCCCGGCGAGCTGCTGGTCGAACGGATGGTAAAAGAGTTGAAGCGCCCCGGCCGCGCGGCCGGTGGTGGCTTTTACGACTACCCCACCGAGCCAGGCGCGAAAAAACACCTGTGGCCCGAACTCAAGCCCCTGTTTGAAAAACCCGGCGCCGCCTGGGACATCAACGAACTCAAAGACCGGCTGCTTTACCGCCAGGCTGTGGAGACTGCCCGATGCCTCAGCGAAGGGGTGCTGACCACCGTGCATGACGCCAACATCGGCTCCATCTTCGGCATCGGCTTTCCGGCCTGGACCGGCGGCGCGATGCAGTTTATCTACGGCATGGGGATTGACGCCTTTGTCTCGCGCTGCGGCGAACTGGCCAAAAAATTCGGGCCCGGCTTTACGCTCACGGGTGCGGTCAAAGATGCGATTCGCCAGCATCAGCCGGTTTACTGAGCTGCTTCGTTTAACTCACCCATCCTCCCATTCATCTCATCGATCCATATCCAAATATCCACTTCATGCCAAGACTCCAAAACAAGATCAGCATCATCACCGGCGCAGCCCAGGGCATTGGTCTGGCCACCGCACTCAAGTTTGCCCAGGAAGGCGCCACCGTCATCGTCTGCGACGTGAAACAAGCCGGGGTGGATGATGCCGTCAAGCAGTGCCAGGCCCTGGGCGCGCAGGCCGTCGGTTATGTGATGGATGTGACCCAGCGCGCCATGGTGGATGCGGTGGTCGGCAAGGTCAAAGACCAGTTCGGCCGCGTCGACGTGCTGGTCAACAACGCCGGCATCACCCAGGACGCACGCCTGCAGAAAATGACGCTCGAACAGTTCGACAAGGTGATCGACGTGAACCTGCGCGGCGTCTTTCACTGCGCACAAGCCGTGGCCGACACCATGACAACGCAAGGCAGCGGCGTGATCCTCAATGCGAGTTCAGTCGTCGGCATCTACGGCAACTTCGGCCAGACGAATTACGCCGCCAGCAAGTTCGGCGTGATCGGCTTCACCAAAACCTGGAGCCGCGAACTGGGCCCCAAGGGCGTGCGCGTGAATGCCGTGGCCCCCGGTTTTATTTCAACGCCCATCCTCAGCACTATCCCCGACAAGGTACTGAAGGAGATGGAGGCCCATGTGCCGCTCAGGCGCCTCGGACGGCCCGAGGAGATTGCCAATGTCTATGCCTTCCTCGCGAGCGATGAGGCGAGTTATATCAATGGGGCAGTGATTGAGGTTTCTGGTGGGATGTCGGTCTAGGGTGGTATCGGGTGGTATCGCGAAAATGACTTCCTGCTGTCGGGAACCATGCTTGACCGAACAATCAGGCCCTGCGCTCACGGATAGCTTTTGATTTTCTAAGCTCGCTCATCAACTCTTCAACAAAAGTGGTAGCTCGTGCTTCCGGGTTCTCATCACCAAGAAACCATTTCGCGTGGTTGCTCACTGAAGTAGTGGCCCAGACAGTTTGATTGGTCTTTAGATCGACTAAAGACCATCGGATACTAAAACTTGCTCCGGTATTAGATTGCATGACCGAGGCAGGAAACACAATCAAACGATGCGAAGCGCCAAAAAGTCTTTCTTCGTCCTGTGTGGCCTTGATTACCTCTTCAACTGGAACACGTGTACTGGTGTTGGAAGGGTTTGGGCCTTTTTCTTCCAGGGAGAACTGGGTGGCAAATGGGGAATCGTTAAACCAAAGTTGCTTGGACGAGATATTTTCCTTGCTCAATGAATCATTTAGCTGACGCTTTACTTCTGCCAGGAATTTCCTTCCCAGAGCTCCTTCACGCAAGTCAAGAAATGAGTAGACGTAAACCGAACTTACACGATTCTCTCCCGCGAATTCAGGCGCGTTCGAGCGAAAAGATGTAGTCGCGCAAGCTGAAAGAAGAGCAATGGCGAGAAGTAGCAATACTTTTTTCAAGGGATCCTCTGGAATGATTGATGACTCAACATGGTGACGGCCGTTCCGTGCTCTCGGGGGGCCGACCTTGAAGCAAACAAGACGCGCCCATGCTTGCTGGCGATTCTATGCGTGCAACTTGCGAGCTGTATTCTTCAAAAATAGGCTGGTGCGGGCAAATAGCCAATCCTGTTGCCTATTCACGGCTTCCACGATTCAACATGCCGCTCATGACAATCTGCAATATAGATATAGCTTTTTAGTTCTTTGGGAGATGCAGGAGAATCCACAAAATGCACCCACAGATGGTCACAAATCCGAACTCGGTAGTTGACGACCTCATCGATCGCATCACTGCGATCGTGCTGCGGACCTATGAGGTTGACCAACTCTTGCCTCACGAAAGCGCCGAGCGCCTCTCGCTTGCCGCGCATGAACTCGTGAGCGCCATTTCGACGGACACAGGGCAAATCGAGTTCTCCTGTGAGCTGACCCTTGCCGCTCACGAAAGGAAAAGCGCATTTCTGGTGAGGGTGCAGGGCCAGGCCGCCTATGAAACCCCGATCTGGCGCATCAATGAGATCTATAACGTGGTTGTGGACCCGCTTGACCGCGGGGAATCCTTATTTGCCGACCTGCAATAGATTCACCCGATTGTGGCCGCGGAAGGCTTCATCTGCCGCAGCCACGCCCCCGGCGACAAACCCACACTCCCCTTGAAGCGCCGGCTGAAATGGCTCTGGTCGGCAAAACCGCAGGCAGCGGCCACCTCGGCCAGGCCCTGCCCGGCCAGCATGGCTGACTGGGCGCGTTCGATGCGCACGGCGTTGAGGTAGATATGCGGCGGAACGCCAAACTGCCGGGCGAAGGCGCGGGTCAGGTGAACACGCGACAAGCCGGCCTCGCCTGCGAAGGCATCGACGGTGATGTCCTGGTCGAAGTGGCTGCGCAGGTAGTCGCGAATGCGGGCCATGCGTGCAACGCCAGCCAGCTTCACATCATCGCCTGAGCGCCGCTCTCCATAGCGCTGCAGCAAGCGCACCAGCACATTGCGCGTGAGCTCTTCAGCGCGCAGCGACTCCTGCGCCTGACCGCCTGCGCCTATGGCTCGCGTCAGCGCACGACCCATGGCGGCGTCGCGCACCACAGGTTGGCAAAAGTAGGCCGCCATGTCGAGGCCAGCTTCCTTGTCGCGGCATTCGTTCACCACCTGCTGCGACACATACAGCATGCTGTAGCCAAAGCCTTCCTGCGTGCCGCGCTGGCCGTCATGCGGCTCGTCGGGATTAAAAAGAATCACATCGCCGCGCAGGCTGGCGTGCAGCGTGCCGCCGCAGTGAAAGGTCTGCACGCCGGAGGCGGTGACGCCGATGGAATAGGTTTCGTGGCTGTGGCGCTCGAAGGTGTGTTCGGTGAAGTGCGCGTTCATCTGCGTCACACCGGCGAGTGCGCCGGGACGAAAGCGGGCCCAGTCTTTGGGCGTGGGGGCCTGGGCGTCGTGCATGAAACAATCGTAAAGGAAACAATCGTACAAGACGCGGTAGCCCTGGACAAGGAGACTCCCCTTCAACCGCATTCAACCGCCATGAAAGAGGAGTTCACATGAAAGAAGCCGTAGACCTGCAGACCAAGCTCGCGACCTTTGAAGGCCACTGGCAGCCGCGCACCGTGAGCGAGTTCAACGGGCACGACGTGATGGTCGTCAAGGTGCAGGGGGAATTCAGCTGGCATTCGCACCCGGAGAGCGACGACTTCTTCCTGGTGCTCAAGGGCGAGCTGCACATCGACATCGACGGCCAGCCCACCGTTACGCTCAAGCCCGGCCAGCTGTATGTGGTGCCGCGCGGCGTGCGTCATCGTCCGCGGGCACCGCAAGAGGCGCACCTGCTGCTGATTGAGCCGACCGGCGCGCCCAACAGCGGCGATGCGGCCACAGCGGCGCCGCGCCGGGTGATCTGAGGCCGGTTGAGACCGGGCAAATGCTAGATACTTGACTTTGTCAACTAATTGATTGACGATATCAGCCATGGCCTCGTCAATTAATACCACCGCCTCAAGCACGCCTGCCCCGCCCCAGACTGGAGCGCCCTCCGCTTCTACAGCCCACGTCAAGGCCGTGCGAAGCTTTAACCGCTTCTACACCCAGCGCATCGGCGTGCTGGACCCTTATCTGGACAGCGAGTTTTCGCTGACGGAGGTGCGGGTGTTGTATGAACTGGCCCACCGCGACCAGCCCACGGCCACTGAGCTGGGGCGCGACCTGGCGCTGGACGCGGGTTACCTGAGCCGCATCCTGCGCCGCTTCGAAAGCCAAGGCTGGCTGGCGCGCGCGTCTTCGCCAGCGGACGCGCGGCAAAGCCTGCTGAAGCTGACCAAGGCCGGCCACGCTGCATTTGCGCCGCTGCAGCAGCGCTCCCGTGACGAAGCCGCCGCCCTGCTGGCCGCGCTGGCGCCGGACCACCAGCAAAAGGTGGTGACGGCCATGACCACGGTGCAGCGGCTTTTGGCCAGCAGCACGGAACCTGCCGCAACACGAACCGTGCTGTTGCGCGACCCCGGGCCCGGCGACATCGGCTGGGTGGTGCAGCAACACGGTGAAATTTACGCGCGTGAATACGGCTGGAACAGCGAGTTCGAGGCCTTGGTGGCCGATATTGCCGGCAAGTACCTCAAGAACCACCAGCCGGAGTGGGAGAAGTGCTGGGTAGCCGAAGTCGACGGTGAGCGGGCGGGCGCGGTGTTTGTGGCGCGTAAATCAGCCACCGTGGCCCAGCTGCGCATGTTGATCCTCACGCCGCAGGCGCGCGGACTTGGCCTGGGCGGGCGCCTGGCCGACGAGTGCATCACATTTGCGCGCAGCAAGAGCTACAAAAAAATGGTGCTCTGGACCAACAGCTGCCTGGACGCAGCGCGCGCCATTTACGCCAGGCGTGGTTTCAAGCTGACCAGGAGCGAGCCCTACCATGGCTTTGGGAAAGAAAACCTGGTGGGCGAAACCTGGGAGCTGCGGCTGTAGCCGCCATGCAGGGCATGTCGGGCGCTGGCTCAAAAATTTACGCCATTTTGGCCTCCAGCCCATATCCAACGAGCGCAAGCAGCTATCTTATTAATAGCAAACGGCGGCCCTTGGTCTCCTGTGTACGGGCTGTGGTGCATCAATGAAGCGGCGATAATTGGTGCATGAGCACCCCTCCCGCCGAAGACCACCCGAAACCCCGATCCCTCTCCGACCTTTTCATCTCATTCACCTTGCTGGCGCTTCAGGGCTTTGGCGGTGTACTGGCTGTCGTGCAACGCGAGCTGGTCGAAAAAAAGCGCTGGATGACGCGCGAGGAATTCATTGAAGACTGGGCCGTCGCGCAAATCATGCCCGGGCCCAATGTAGTCAACATCTCACTGATGATAGGTGGCCGCTACTTCGGCCTCAAGGGCGCCCTGGCCGCGCTGGCCGGCATGCTGACCGTGCCGCTGGTGCTCGTGCTGCTGCTGGCGGTGGTCTATGCCCAGTTTGCCGGGCATCCCGGCGTGGCTGGCGCGCTGCGCGGCATGGGCGCCGTGGCAGCCGGGCTGATCGGCGCGACCGGCCTGAAACTGTTCGGCGCGCTCAAGAAAAACGTGCTGGGCCTGCAGCTGTGCGCCGCGTTCGGTGTGGCATGTTTCGTGGCCATCGCCCTGCTGCGCTTTCCCCTGGCCTATGTGCTGCTGGGGCTGGGCGGCGTGGCCTGTGTGCTCGCTTACCGCAGGCTGGCACCATGACCGAATCGCTGCACCTCGTCTTCGGCGCGCGGGAGTGGTTGGACCTCTTCCTGCATTACCTCTCGCTGTCGCTGCTGTCGATAGGCGGGGCCATCACCACCGCTCCCGACATGCACCGTTTCCTGGTCGACAAACAGCACTGGTTGACCGACGCGCAGTTCAACGCGTCCATTGCCATTGCGCAATCAGCCCCCGGGCCGAATGTGCTGTTCATCGCTTTGCTGGGCTGGAATGTGGGGCTGAACGCAGGGGGCATGCTGACCGGGCTGCTGGGCGTTTTCCTGGCGATGCTGGGCATCCTGATTCCGAGCACCACCCTCACCTACCTGGCTGCGCAGTGGGGGCACCGCAACCGCGAGCTGCGCGCGGTGCGGGCTTTCAAGCAGGGCATGGGGCCCATTGTGGTGGCCTTGCTGATCGCGACAAGCTGGATATTGGCCACCGCCAACGGCAGTTCGCTGAAAGACTGGCCGGTGTGGTTGCTGGCGGCCACCACCGCCGTGATTGTCTGGCGCAGCAAGATCCATCTGCTGTGGCTGCTGGGCGCCGGCGCATTGCTGGGCTGGTATGGGCTGGTCTAGAGGCCCGTTCCGGGGCGGCTACTCTGGTTTGCCGCGCCGGTGAAAGTACACCATGCGCGCAGCCTGCCGCATGGGTTCGGTGTCCAGGGCCATATTGAAGATCCAGTCTGCCTGAAAGCGGTCAAACAGCCAGCGTAAGGTGCGCTTGGCGCGGAACTTCGGATAGTGCCGCACCAGCCCTTGCGCCGGATCGGCCGGGTCGCTGCCGTCGACCGCGCCCTCCTGCAAAAAGGCGGCTACCGCGCTGCCCACCGCATCGCCATGCTGCAGGGCCGTATGGATGCCACCGGCCGTCACGGGCGACACCATGCCGGCAGCGTCACCGACCAGCATGACGCGTGCATCGGACACCCGCTTCAGCACCCCGCCGCAGGGAATCATGCCGGCGCGCGTCGCCAGCGGACTTGCGTTGCCGACATCCACATGCGGCGCGATTTTTTCCATGAAAGCACCCATCCATGCCTGTTTGGCAGGCACGGACGCGCCTGAAGGCGACATCCGCCTGGCCAGCCCGATCTGGTGAATGCCGGCACCCGCAACGGCCCAGCCGATGTAGCCGGGCGCGAGCTGACGGTCTATGAAGCAGTGCAGCAGGTTGGCATCCAGCCGGGCCTGGCCGTATTCATGCTCGATGCCAAAGAGAAACTGGGTATTGAGCGACAGGCCCAAAGCCTTGGCCACACGTGAATGGGGGCCGTCGGCGCCGACCAGGTAGCGGGCCTGCAGCACCATCGGCTCCTGCGAGGTGACCGACTTGACCGACACGGCCCAACCGCCGCTGTCTCGCGCAGCCTGCTCGAACAGCGTGCCGGCCAGCAAGGTGACACCGTCCGCCACGACGGACGCACACATCCAGTCCAGCAGGGCCGGTGTATCGGTTGCCCAGAAGTAATACCCGGGCGCGTGCAGATCGACATGGCGAAGATTGGGCGAATAAAGCCTCACACCGTCCACCTGCCGCACCAGCGCCGCGGGTACTTGCCGCAACCACGGGATGGTGTCTATGGCATCTTTCACGATGATGCCGGTGGTGTGCAGCTTGTCGCCGGAAGAAGTCTTCTTTTCGACAATGGCGACCTGCAGGCCCGCCCTGGCCGCGGCGCGCGCGCAGGCCAGCCCGGCAAAACTGGCGCCTATGACGACCAGGTCGAAGTGCTGCGGCGTCGTCATGCCCTGCGCTGGCGCAGGGCTTCGTACAGGCACACCCCGCTGGCTACGGACACATTCAGGCTTTCCACCGCGCCATGCATCGGGATGCTGACCAGTTCATCGCAAGTCTTGCGCGTGAGCTGGCGCATGCCCTCACCTTCAGCGCCGAGCACCAGCGCCACGGGGCATTTCAGGTCCACGTCGTAAATTGTTTTTTCCGCATCGTCGCTGGTGCCTATGCACCAGATGTTGCGTTCCTTGAGCTCGCCGAGGGTGCGGGCCAGGTTGGTCACCATGAAATAAGGCATGGTTTCGGCGGCGCCACTGGCGACCTTGGCGACGGTCGCGTTGATGCCGGCCGCGTGGTCCTTGGGCGCGATGACAGCATGGGCGCCGGCGCCATCGGCCACACGCAGGCAGGCGCCGAGGTTGTGTGGGTCGGTCACGCCGTCGAGCACCAGCAGCAGCGGCTGGGCCACACCGGCTTCTTCGAGTTGCTCCAGCAATTCGTCGAGCGATTTGACCTGCGCCAGTGCGTCGACCCGGGCCACAACGCCCTGGTGGCCGTGGCTGCCGCACATCTTTGCCAGGCGCAAACCGTCGGATTCGATCAACCGCACACCCGCCTCCCGGGCCCGGTCCGTGAACTGGCGCATGCGCGCATCGCGGCGGGACACATCGAAAAACACTTCCAGGACGGATTGGGGCGCTGTTTTGATACGAACGCCGACGGCATGGAAGCCAAAAAGCACTTTGGGAGAAGAAGACATGGCAGCGATTATCACTGTTGGCCGTAATTGGCATTACTACCGGTGTATCGGGTGCGACGAGCGGGGCACAATGGCCTCCGGGCAGGACTAAAATAGTAACAATTTGTTGAACCTGTTGAATAATCCCGCTCTGCTGACTGCAGGGCACCTGGAGGCGCTATGGGCTTGAGACTGAAATTCAATTTGGTGCTGGTCGTGGTTTTTTTGGCCGGCTTTGCCGCGGCCGGCTACATCTCGCGCCAGCTGCTGCAGGACAATGCGCGCGAAGAGGTTCTGCGCAACGCCCGCCTCATGATGGACACCGCGCTTTCCGTACGGGCCTACACCGTCGAGCAGATCAAGCCGCACCTGGACAAACAACTCGAGGAAGTGTTCCTGCCCCAGACCGTTCCGGCCTACGCCGCCACCGAAACGCTGGGCCACATCCAGAAAAAGTACCGTGACTACGGCTACAAGGAAGCCACGCTGAACCCGACCAACCCGCGCGACCGCGCCACCGACTGGGAAGCGGACATCGTCCAGCAATTCCGCCAGAACGCCGAATCGAAAGAACTGATTTCCGAGCGTGCCGCCGCCACCGGCCGCCTGCTTTATATAGCCAAGCCCATTCAGATCACCAACGCGGCGTGCCTGCAGTGCCACAGCGTGCCGGCCAATGCGCCCGCCAGCATGATCAAGATCTACGGCGAGGCCAACGGCTTCGGCTGGAAACACAACGAAATCATCGGCGCGCAGGTTGTCACCGTTCCCATGGACATTCCCATCCGCAACGCAGACCGCACCTTCAAGACCTTCATGGTCTCACTGGCAACTGTCTTCGCCGTGGTTTTTGTCGTACTTAACCTGATGCTGAGCTGGCTCATCGTGCGGCCTATCCGCCGCATGTCCCAGGCCGCCGACAAGGTGAGCACCGGTGACTTTGATGTACCGGAATTCGCTGACGGCGGAAAAGACGAAGTGTCCGTGCTCGGCGGCGCGTTCAACCGCATGCGGCGCAGCCTCGAA
The DNA here is from genome assembly GCF_054049435.1 of Polaromonas sp. P5_D5. NCBI lineage: Bacteria > Pseudomonadati > Pseudomonadota > Betaproteobacteria > Burkholderiales > Comamonadaceae > Polaromonas > Polaromonas sp. P5_D5. The sequence continues at coordinate 1,022,632 of NZ_JBFUMJ010000002.1, read as the reverse complement.
AAAGCCATGCAGATGATCGACCACGGCGCCTGATGTCCGGCCGGGCTCAATAATTCACAGGCACCCTCAGCCCCCACGAATCGATCCCACGAATGGAAGAACCGGAAGAAACAACGCAAGCCCTGCCCGTGCGTCCCACAGGCGGCGAAGGCAAGGACGCGGCTGCGCTTCTGCCGGGGCAAACCGTTTTTGAATATCGCATCGACAAGATGCTGGGCGGTGGCGGCTTCGGCATCACCTATCTGGCGCAGGACATCAACCTGCAGCTGCCGGTAGCCATCAAGGAGTACTTTCCCGGCGACCTGGCCGTGCGTTCGGAAGACCTGTCAGTGCACGTGCGCTCAAGCGCGAACAACGGCCAGTTCAATTGGGGGCTGGAGCGTTTCCTCGACGAAGCGCGGGCGCTGGCGTCCTTTCGCCACCCAAACATCGTGCGGGTGCTGCGTTACTTCAAGCAAAACGGGACCGCCTACATCGTCATGGAATACGAGTCCGGCGACCCGCTCAAGCGCTGGCTGGCCAGGCAGCCGGCGCTGGACCAGCAGGGCCTGCTGAAGATCATCTACCCGTTGATGGACGGGCTGGAAGCGGTGCACAAGGTGAATTTCCTGCACCGCGACATCAAGCCGGACAACATCTACATCCGCGCCGACGGCACGCCGGTGCTGCTCGACTTCGGTGCCGCCCGGCGCGTGACCGGCAACCACGACATGACCAACATCGTGAGCCCGGGCTTCGCACCGTTTGAGCAGTACCACAGCAAGGGCCACCAGGGGCCTTGGACGGACGTCTATTCGCTGGGTGCGGTGATGTACTGGATGACGACGGGCCACAAGCCCATGGAGTCGGCCTCGCGGGTGCGCGAGGACACCATGCCCAAGGCGGCCGACACGGCCAGCGCGGTGGTCTTCGGTGCGCCCCTGCTGCGCGCCATCGACTGGGCCATGATGCCCAACGAAACACAGCGCCCGCAGGACGTCGGAGCCCTGCGCCAGGCCCTGATCAGCTCGGACTTTCTCAAGACGCAGACCATCCGCGCCGCCAACCCGTCGTCCAACACAGCCGCCATTGCCCCGGTAGCGACGGTAGCGCCGCAGACCGATACGTCAACCACAAAGACAAGCAAGCTGCTGTCCGAAAGCGCCGTGCTCGCCTACGCGGCCAATTCCCAGTCCATTCCGCTCAACAGTGCCGAAAACCTGCGCAAGAACGTACTGGGCACGATCATGTTCCTGGACCTGGTGTCCTACTCCACCTATTCGGTTGACCAACAGGTGGCACTGAAGACCCTGTTCAACGAACTCATCACCAAGGCCATCGGCGGCGTGAAGGAGTCGTCGCGCATCATGATCGACACCGGCGACGGCGCGGCGATCTGCTTTCTGGGCGACCCCGAAGAGGCCCTGCAGTCGGCCCTGCTGCTGCGCGACCTGCTGGTACAAAAGTACGGCCGCAAGCTGTCCCTGAGGGTGGGCCTGCACCTGGGGCCAATCCGCATGGTGTTTGACATCAACAACCGCGTCAATGTGGTGGGCGACGGCATCAATGTGGCTCAGCGCATCATGGACTTTTCCAGGCCCAACCAGATCGTGGTCTCGCGTGCCTATTACGACGTGATTTCACGCATCACCGACAGCGCCGCCAGCCTCTTCGACTACCTCGGCCCGCACATGGACAAGCATCTGCGCTCGCACGAGATCTATGCGGTGCTGGACCCGAACGCCGCACCGGCCGCGCCGATGTCCCGCAACATGGAGTTCGAACACACCGCCTCTTTTGCCGCGCTGGCGTCGCTCACCCCGGAAATCGCGCTGGAAATTGAAAACGAGCTGGCCAAGGCCATCGGGCCGCTGGCCAAGGTGCTGGTCAAGAAAGCCATTCCGCGCACGGTCAGCGCCCAGGGGCTCCGCGACCTGCTGGCCATTTCCATTCCCGATGCGACGGCCCGCGAAGCCTTCCTGAAGCCGCGCCACGCCAGCGCGACGGTGAATTCGGGGTTGCATGGCGCCAGTGGCCCATTGCGGTCTACCGGCGGCAGCAGCAGCTACAGCCGGCCCATTTCCTCGACGTTTTCCCGCCCCTTGCGCAGCGACATGAGCCGGCCCCTGTCCACGTCGGCAACGACATCCGGAACGACCTCGGCATCCTCCACATCAATCAATGTGCAGAATTTCAATGCGGAGCTGCAGGCGCAGCTGGAACGCGCGCTCAGCCAGCATATCGGCCCGCTCGCCAAAACCCTGGTGCGCAAGGAAGCAGCCCGGCAGCTTACCTTTCTGGCACTGATCCACGCTTTGGCGCAGCAGATTGACCGGCCTGATGATCGCGCGAAATTTCTGGCCATCGCGCAGAAAATGCACGGCGGGCGCTGAGGGCGGCTTTTACGCCCCGCAATACGCTATGCTTTTGATAGCTGCTTGCGCCCGATGACAAAGGCCTTCAGGCCATTTCCCCTTATGCTTTTCCGCTGGGGAACTCTCGGCATCACGCCGGGCTGACACGCCCCGCATCAATGGTGATGCGACGCTCACAGCGCGACGCGATGGCCTGGTCATGCGTCACCAGTACCAGGGTCGTGCCGAGTTCGCGGTTGAGCTCAAACATCAGCGACATCACCGTCTCGCCGGTGGCAAAGTCCAGGCTGCCTGTCGGCTCATCGGCCAGCAGCACCGCCGGCTGCACCACAAAAGCACGGGCCAGCGCCACACGCTGCTGTTCGCCACCCGACAACACTTTCGGGTAGTGGCCCAGCCGCTCCCCCAGGCCGACACGCTTGAGCATGTCGGTGGCCAGCGAGCGTGCGTTTTTGGCGCCCGACAGCTCCAGCGGCAGCATGACGTTCTCAAGCGCCGTCAAATTGCCCATGAGCTGAAAGCTCTGGAAGACAAACCCGACCTTCTGCGCACGCAGGGCGGCCCGGTCGTCTTCGCTGATTGCAAAGATGTCCTGCCCCGCCAGCCTGACCGTGCCCTGCGTGGGCGTGTCCAGCCCTGCGATGATGGACAGCAAGGTGCTTTTGCCGGAACCCGACGCACCGACAATGGCAGCGGTTTCCCGCGGGGCCAGGGCGAAGTCAATATCGCGCAAAATGGCCAATGTGCCGGTGGAGTCCGTGACTGACTTGAAAACATGCTCAACGGAAATAATTGAAGACGTCGGGGACGGTGCGGGCACAGCGGAAGCCGTAGCCCTGGAACCATCATTCACGCCACTCACCACGGGTTCAAACATGTCGGCCTTGTCAGGAAATATGAATTCAGACTTTACCAAGCTTGCCCTTGCGGCGGCAAAACGTTTGCTAAAACCTTTCGGGGCGCTGCTTGTGGCCGCCGTGATGGGTGGCGGCGCTCCGGCGGCAATGGCGCAAACGCCGGCGCCCAAAGGGGAAACCATTCTGGTGGTCGGTGATTCACTCAGCGCCGAATACGGCCTGAAACGCGGAACCGGCTGGGTGCCGCTGCTTGAAAAACAGCTTGCCAGCGAAAAAAAGACTGCCAAAGTCGTCAACGCCAGCATCAGTGGCGACACCACTTCGGGCGGCAGTTCACGCCTCCCGGCGCTGCTGGCACGGCACAAGCCTGCGGTGGTGGTGATTGAGCTGGGCGGCAACGATGCACTGCGGGGATTGCCGCTGGACATGACCGAAAAGAATCTTGTCACGATGACGCAGGCGTCCAAAAAAACAGGGGCCCGGGTGCTGCTGGTGGGCATGCAGGTACCGCCCAACTACGGCAGTGCCTACGCGGCCACGTTTTCAGGGCTGTTCGGCAAGGTTGCCAAGGCGGAAAAAGTGGCCCTGGTGCCCTTCTTTCTCAAGGGCATTGCCGACGCGGCCGACCCGGTGGCCAACTTCCAGGCTGACCGGATCCACCCGAACGAGCAGTCGCAGGCGAAGATGCTTGCCAATGTGTGGCCCGAGCTGAAGAAACTGGTCAAGTGAGCCTGGACCGCATTTCCGCCGAAGAAGCGCTCGAAACGCTCGGACGTTATTCCGGGGTGATTGACGCCCGCAGCGAAGGCGAATACGCCGAAGACCACCTCCCGGGCGCGGTGAACTGGCCCAGCCTGCACGACGAGGAACGCAAAATCGTCGGCACCAAATACAAGCAGATCAGCCAGTTCGAAGCCAAAAAACTGGGCGCGGCGCTGGTGGCCAAAAACATTGCCGAGCACATCCAGCGTGATGTACTGGACAAACCCCGCGAATGGCAACCGCTGCTGTACTGCTGGCGCGGCGGCAAGCGCAGCGGCTCGCTGGCGCTGGTGCTGGACCAGATCGGCTTCAAGGTGACGCTGGTGGACGGCGGTTACAAGGCATTTCGCGCCGCGCTGGTGGCGGATTTGCCGCAGCTGGCCGGCCGCTTTAACTACCGGGTGGTGTGCGGCCCCACAGGTTCGGGCAAGACCCGGCTGCTGCAGGCCCTGGCGGCCGAAGGCGCGCAGGTGTTGGACCTGGAAGCGCTGGCCAACCACCGCAGCTCGGTGCTGGGCGCCATCCCCGGCGTGCAGCAGCCCAGCCAGAAGGCGTTTGACAGCAGCATCTGGGCTGCGCTGAAACGTTTTGATCCGGCCCAGCCGGTCTACATTGAAAGTGAAAGCAAGAAAGTCGGCAATGTGGCCGTGCCGGAAGGCCTGATCACCGCCATGCGGGCCAGCCCTTGCCTGCAGCTGGACCTGCCCGAAGATGAACGGGTGGCCCTGCTGCTGGAAGACTATGACTTTTTCGTAAAGGACATCGCGTTCTTCTGCGAGCGCCTGGGCGCACTGACGGAAGCACGCGGCAAGGCCACAGTGCAGGACTGGCAGGCCCGCGCCCGCAGCGGCGACGTGGCTTCCGTGGTGCGTGAGTTGCTGGTCAAGCACTACGACCCAGGTTACCTGCAGTCGATGCAGCGCAATTTTTCCGGGCATGCCACGGCCCGTGTGCTTTCGCCGCAGGATCACAGCACCGCAGCCATGACCGCGCTGGCGCAAGCCCTACAGGCTGAAAATTCCGCCCCCTGAAACGACAAACCCGGCTGACCTTCACAGGTGTTGCCGGGTTTTTGATTGCCTGCCGTTTTTTTGGCTTTTTTGCGTTTTGTTGCTATCAAATCAATAGCTTCTTGCGCTTGTCCATCAAGGGCTATAGCCTTTTTTCATCAAGAATCGGGAGGCTCAGGGGGCCGGGTCTACAGGTGGAAGGCCACCGGGCGCCTCACCGTCGACATCGGGCGTATCGGTCCCGTCGTCAGCGGCATCGTCCGGCTTGCCCTCTGCCTTGCGCTTGAGCTTTTCTTCTTTTTTGCGTTTTTTCGCAAGCTCTTTCTGGCGCTTTTCGTAAGAGTAATTGGGAGTTGCCACTGCGTGCTTTCGTGAATAGGTAACCCTTACTGTACTGCATTGCCGTCACGGTATGCCAAGCCTTTGGTCAGGCTTTTTCCAGCGCCTGGGCAATGTCCGCCTGCAGGTCTGCAACGGCCTCCAGGCCCACCGAAAAGCGCACCAGGCCCCCCTTGTATGGCCATGGCGTGGTGGTGCGCAGGGCCGGTATGTCGTACGGCGCGCACAGGCTCATGGGGCCCGCCCAGCTGTAGCCCAGTTTGAAGAGCTTGAGACTGTCACAAAAGCGGTCCACCCGGTCCTGCGTGAACTCCGGCTTGAAAACGGCACTCATCAGGCAGGCGGCGCCCCTGCTGTCGCGTTTCCAGGTTTCATGGCCAGGCGAGCCGGGCAACGCTGGATGCAGCATGGCTGCGATTTGCGGCCGGGTTTGCAGCCAGCCGGCCAGCTCCCGCGTCGCAGCATCCTGGGCGGCATAACGCAAGGCCATGCTGTTAAGGCCGCGCAACACCAGTTCGGCATCGTTGCCGCCCACGCCATAACCCACGCGCATGTGGCAAAAATGGACCAGGTGGTGCAGCGCCTCGTCGCGCGTGACGACGGAGCCCATCAGTACATCGGCACCACCGCTGGGGTATTTGGTCAGGGCCTGGACCGAAATATCGAGCCCCAGGTCAAACGCATTGAAAGCCAGGCCGGCGCCCCAGGTGTTGTCGAGTGCGGTCACGATGCCGGCGGGATGCGCATTCTGGTGCGCCTTGACCGCGGCGACCAGCGCCGGCATGTCGGGAAACTCCAGCGTGATGGAGCCCGGCGCTTCGATCCATACCAGCCGGGTTTTGGGGCCCAGCTTGGCGGCGAGGTCTGCGGGGTTCATCGCGTCGTAGAAGCGGTGGGTGATGCCCCAGGCGGCCAGTTCGCCCTGCGCGAAGCTCTTGTTGGGCCCGTAGGCGTTGTCGGGAATCAGCAGCTCGTCGCCGGCCTTGAGCAGCGCCATGCCAACCAGCACCACTGCCGCCAGGCCGCTGGGCACCAGGGTGCAGTACTTGCCTCCTTCCAGGGTGGCGATGCGCTCTTCCAGCGTGAAGGTGGTCGGCGTGCCGTGCAGGCCGTAGGTGTAGCCGGTCTTGTGCTTCCAGTCGCGGGTGCGCAGCGCGGCGACGGTCGGGAATGCAATGGTAGAGGCTTTGTAGACCCCGGGCGGGATGGCGTCAAAGCCGGCGGGTGGCTTGTACGGGTGGTGGATCAGGGTGGTGGAAATGTCGGATGGAGAATCGCTCATGTGGGGATATTACGGCAGTTTTCCGGTCTTGCTCAACCCTCGTTGGGGGTGATCCGGCCATCATGGACACACGAATTGGCTTGTTGGTCCGCGTGACGTAGTGAGCCGAAAAATCCCTCCGGGCAACATCGGCAAGCACCTCATTGCTCCTTGTCGAAATAGCCTTCGTCTGTGATGCCCATCGACTTCGCCAAGTCTTGGCGCAAGGCCGCACCACTCGGACTTTCGGTGCTTACCAAACACAGTGTGTTGGTGCCTCTCCACAAGTAGGATGCAACACGTCCTATCGCATTGAAGCGTGCTACTTCAAGGGCAGGTTTCGTTGCTTTGAAAAGTAGCTCGACCACCACGCAGTAAACGTCGCCGTCGAATATTTGCACCGATCGAACCGCATGAAAATCATCGTATGCGTATTCATCGAAACCTCTCTTGAGAAAGGGAGAGGTTTTCCACTTGCGAATGCGCTTTGTTTTTTGATTGATGTCAAAGTTGAAGCTGCCATGCCGGAAAGTCCACAGCGTCGTCCATAGGACAATCATCACCGTGAATGCACCACCGCCGACGACAAGTAATGACAGCCAGGAATCGCGTGCCTCACGACCCAAAAATGCCATGAACCCGCCACAAAATAGGCCCACTAACAGGAAGAAGATCCCTCTGGCCAAGCCGGCTGGCGCTCCCGTTTGAAGCGATCGCCAGTTGTGCGGTCCGTCAGCGGACGGCAAGACCGGCGGACTTTGCATCATGAGGCGCTGACCAGTGCCAAACCGACGTATCGGACGCCGCTAAATCTTCCACTTCGCCATCAACTGCGCTGGTGACAACGAGTCGTAGCCCTCAAACGGCTGGTGGATCCACGGATTGGTGGGCAGCAGTTCGACCGAATAATCAGGCTGGAAGGTCGAGACGCCCTTGGTCCAGATCACGGCGCTGCGGAGTTCTGTGATCGGTTTGTAGTTGTTCTTGAGCTGGTGGATCACCGCGTTGAGCGTGTGGCCGGAATCGGCCAGGTCGTCGACCAGCAGCACCTTGCCGGCGATCTCGCCCTTGGGCGTGGTGATGAAGCGGGCAATGTCGAGGTTGCCCTGCGTCATGCCGGCGTCGGCGCGGTAGGAGCTGGTAGACATGATGGCCAGCGGCTTGTCGAAAATGCGCGAAAGAATGTCGCCGGGACGCATGCCGCCGCGGGCCAGGCACAGGATGGTGTCAAATTGCCAGCCGGACTGATGGATCTTGATGGCCAGTTTTTCAATCAGGTTGTGGTACTCGTCATAGCTCACATAGAGATGCTTGCCGTCTTCTGTCAACATGAAATGCTCCTGATTTGATAGCTGCTTGCGCCCGTCCCTATTGGACTGGGTGCATTTTTTGCTGAAGTTTTATGGCTAGGCGGCGTACGGATTGCGCAGCAGGATAGTGTGGTCACGGTCCGGGCTGGTCGAAATCATGTGGATCGGCACGCCAGTCACTTCCTCGATGCGGTGCAGGTATTTCTGCGCGGCAGCCGGCAGCTTGTCGTATTGCGTGACGCCCACGGTGCTCTGGCTCCAGCCCGGCAAGGTCTCGTAAATGGGTTTGCAGCGCTCGATCTCTTCAGCACCCATCGGCAGGATGTCGGTGATATGGCCGTCAAGCTCGTAGCCGGTGCACAGCTTGAGCTCGTCGATGCCGTCCAGCACGTCGAGTTTGGTGATGCACAAACCCGAGAGGCCGTTGACCTGGGCCGAGCGCTTGAGCAGCGCGGCGTCAAACCAGCCACAGCGGCGGCTACGTCCCGTGGTCACGCCTTTTTCGGCGCCCACGGTACTGAGGTGGTAGCCCACCGTGCCGGGCTTTTCCCAGTCGAGTTCGGTCGGAAAAGGCCCGCCGCCCACGCGGGTGCAGTAAGCCTTGGTGATACCGAGGATGTAATGCAGCATGCCCGGGCCCACGCCCGCGCCCGCGGCGGCATTGCCGGCCACACAGTTGCTGGAAGTGACATAGGGATAGGTGCCGTGATCGACGTCGAGCAAGGTGCCTTGCGCGCCTTCAAACAGCAGGTTGGCACCGGCCTCGTTGGCATCGTTGAGTTCGCGCGAAACGTCGGCCATCATGGGCTTGAGCAACTCGGCGTGGCGCATGGCTTCGGCGTAGACGGTGTCGAAGTCGACTGCCGGCGCATGCAGGTAGCCGGTCAGCACGAAATTGTGCAGGTCCAGCAGTTCACGCAGCTTGGCGGCAAAACGGTCTGGGTACTTGAGATCCTGCACGCGCAGCGCGCGGCGGGCAATTTTGTCTTCATACGCGGGGCCGATGCCGCGGCCGGTGGTGCCGATCTTGGTCGTGCCGCCCTTCTCGCGGTAAGCCTCGCGCGCGACATCCAGCGCGACGTGAAAAGGCAGGATCAACGGGCAGGCTTCGCTGACGCGCAGGCGCGAACGCACCTCAACGCCGGCTTTTTCCAGCCCCTCAATTTCTTCGAACAATTTGGCGGCCGACAACACCACGCCGTTGCCGATATAGCACTTCACGCCGGGGCGCATGATGCCGCTGGGAATCAGGTGCAGCGCCGTTTTCACGCCATTGATGACCAGCGTGTGGCCGGCATTGTGGCCGCCCTGAAAGCGCACCACGCCTTGCGACATCTCGGTCAGCCAGTCGACCAGCTTGCCCTTGCCTTCGTCGCCCCACTGGGTGCCCACGACCACGACATTACGGCCCGCGGCTGCGGTTTGTTTGTTTGTCATCTTCAATTCTCGTTAAGGTTTCGGGATAAAGCCGGGCGCAGGCCCTCAAGCGGCTTTTTTAAGGGGCTGGACCACCCATTGACCGGCAGCGTTTGCCAGTTCGCGGTCGCAATCAAACTCATTGACTTCATGTTCGTGGCCGGGCAGCACGCAGGCCACGGTTTCGCCGCCCGCACGCAGGCGGGCGATGGCGGCACGCAAGCCGGTATCTTCCCCCCATGGCGCACGGATGGCGGCCTTGAGGGCCCGGGGTGGCAGCACACTGACCAGCTCTTTGAGGTCAAGGCTGAAGCCTGCTGCAGGCCGGTTGCGGCCGAACACGGCACCGACTTCGTCATAGCGGCCGCCGCGCACCAGTTCGGCGCCCTGGCCGTAAATGGCAAAGCGGGTGCCGCTGTAATAGGCGTAGCCGCGCAGGTCGGCCAGGTCAAAACTGACCTTGACATCGCCTTTTTCACCCCTGGTGTGTGCGGCCAGCCATTTCAGGTTTTGCAGCGCCGCCTTAAGGCCTGTTGAGGGCGGCAGGATTTTTTCCGCTTCGGCCAGCACTTTCTCGTCACCATAAAGCTGCAGCAACGCCTTGAGACCGTCTCGCGCCACAGCCGAAATGCCGTCCTTGAGGCTGGCGATCAGGCTGCCGAGTTCGCTCGCGTCCTTGGCCGCCAGCGCGGCATGGATGAGCGCCAGTGTTTTGCCGTTGACGGTGGCGCCAGCCAGCAGGCTGTTGACGATGCGGACGTCCGCCATGTCCACGCTCAGTTCAGTGACACCGGCCGCCTTGAGGCCTTCCAGCGCCAGCTGCTGGGCTTCCAGGTCTGCTTCCAGTCCGGCATGGCCGTAGATTTCCGCGCCAAACTGCAGCGGTTCACGGGTGGCATGAGGGCGGTCGGCACGGGTGTGCAGCACCGGGCCGCAATAGCACAGGCGGGCAACACCGCTGCGGTTGAGCAAATGCGCATCAATGCGGGCTACCTGGGGCGTGGTGTCGGCACGCAGGCCCAGGGTGCGGCCGGAGAGTTGGTCCACCAGCTTGAAAGTCTGCAGATCTAGGGCCTCGCCGGTACCGGTCAGGAGCGACTCGAGGTGCTCGAGCAGCGGCGGCATGACAAGTTCATAGCCATAGCTGCGGGCGGTGTCGAGGAACAGACGGCGCAGCTCTTCGATGTGGCGCGCCTCGGAGGGCAGGACATCGGCAATTTGATCGGGCAATTGCCATGATGACGACCAGGCGGGCATTGTGATTTTCGTGGGCTGTTAAAAACAGCATTTTACCGGGCTTGAAGCGGGTTTTCGGCCCACTGAGGACCCAATGACGCACTCTGGCGGAAATACCTGCCAGTGGCCGGCTTGCCGAGGGAGGCGAAATCAGGCCAGCACAGCCAGCAGGATCAGGCCCGCCGCAATGCTGCACAAGCCGAAGAAGCGGATCTGACCGTTGCCCAGAGTGAGAATCTGCTCGAACATGCGGCGCCAGCCGCCGGGAGAGATGAAAGGCAACAGGCCCTCGATGACCAGCATCAGGGCCAGCGCCATCCAGAAGGTGTTGCCGTCCACGCCGGCTTATTTTTTGGCGGGTGCGGCGTTGCCGGAGCCTGGGCCGCGCATCGCCTTGAAAAAGTCGGATGAAGGGTCCAGAACCATCACGTCGCTCTTCTTGTTGAAGCTGGCTTTGTAGGCATCGAGGCTGCGGTAGAACTGAGCGAACTGCGGGTCGCGGCCGAACGATTCTGCGTAGGTGCGAGCGGCTTCGGCATCGCCCTCGCCTTTGACCTTTTGCGCATCGCGGTAGGCGTTGGCGATGGTGACTTCTCGCTGGCGGTCGGCGTCGGCGCGGATTTTTTCGCCTTCTGCCAAACCGGTAGAACGCAGTTCATTGGCCACACGTTGGCGCTCCGCAACCATGCGCTTGTAGACGGAATCGGTGATGGCTTCCACATAGTCCACGCGCGTGATACGCACGTCGACCACGTCAACGCCCCAGGGCTGCGCACCCTGCACGGCTTGAAGCACTTCCCGCTTGACGTCGGCCATCAGGGCTTCGCGCTTGAGCGAAAGCAGGTCCTTGACGGTGCGTTTGTTGATCTCTTCCTGGAAGGCATTGCGCACCACGCGGTTGAGCTGGTTGGCGCCGGTTTTTTCGTCCAGGCCGACGTTGCGGATGTAGTCGGTGGGCTGGATGATGCGCCAGCGCACGTACCAGTCGATCACGACACGCTGCTTTTCTGCCGTCAGCATGGGTTCGGCGTCGACGCTGTCGAGCACCAGCAGGCGCTTGTCGATGTAGGAGACGTTCTGGAACGGCGGCGGCATCTTGAAATGCAGGCCCGGCTCAGTGACCACATCCTTGATCTGCCCCAACGCATAAACCACGCCGAACTGCCGCTGGTCCACCACAAAAAGCGTGGAGCTGAGCAATGCCAGGATCACCAGCAACGAAGAAATGATAAATCCAACTCTATTCACGATCGTCTTCCTTAGCGTGTTTCACGATCGCGCGTGCGGGAAGCATCGCGGGATCGGGCATCAAGGGGCAAGCTGGAAACAGGCGCGGCAGGCACCGTTGGCGAAGACGCTGCGCCGGGAACCAGTGCGGGCTCTGCGGTACTGCCGACATCACCCTGCGTCGTCATCTGCATGATTTTGTCCAGCGGCAGGTACAGCAGGTTGGAGCCCTGACGGGACTCGACCATCACCTTGGTCACACTGGAATAAACCTGCTGCATGGCGTCGGTGTACATACGGTCACGGGTCACCTGGGGCGCCTTCTGGTATTCGGTCAGCACCGAACGAAAGCGCTGGGCATCACCCTGTGCCTGGGCCACGATTTTGGCTTTGTAGGCTTCAGACTCTTCCTTGAGGCGGGACGCGGAACCCACGGCACGCGGGATCACATTGTTGGCGTATGCCTGGGCTTCGTTCTTGGCGCGTTCGCGCTCCTGGCCGGCCTTGAGCACATCGTCAAACGCTGCCTGCACCTGCTCGGGGGGGCGCACACCGCTCTGCTGAAGGTTGATGCCGACAACTTCAACGCCGACCTTGTAACGATCGAGGATGGTCTGCATCAGGGCCCGCACGCGTGGCCCGATCTGGTCACGCTCTTCCGCCAGGGCGAGATCCATCTTCATTTTCCCGACCACTTCACGGACGGCTGTTTCGGCAGCTTGAACCACCGCCGCTGCAGGGTCCTTGCTTTCAAACAGATAGGCGCGCGCATCGTTCAGGCGGTACTGCACGGCAAACTTGATTTCAACGATGTTTTCGTCTTCAGTCAGCATGGCCGAGTCGCGCAGGCCTGTCGCCTTGATGATGACGTCACGGCCGACATCCACTGAACGGATCTGCGTGACCACAACGATTTCGTGGCGCTGCACAGGATACGGAAGCCGCCAGTTGAAGCCCGCGCCCACGGTGGAGTGGTATTTTCCGAACTGGGTGATGACGGCCTGCTGACCTTCCTGGACGATGAAAAACCCGGTGCCAAGCCAGATCAGCACCGCGACGCTGGCAATCAGTCCGACACCAATGCCGGCACTTTTCATGTCGGGCTGAAAGCCGCCGCCGCTGCCGCCGTTGTTTCCACCGCCATTACCGCGGCCAAATCCACCACGGTTGGGGTTGTTCTTGCCGCCGCCAAAAAGGCCGCCCAGCTTGCGGTTGAAGTCGCGCCAGAGTTCGTCCAGGTCGGGTGGGCCCTGGTTAGGTCCCTGCCCCTGTGGGCGGTTGGCGGGCCGGGTCGGTTGCTTGTCCTCCCGCGGAGCTTCGGGCTTGGTGTCGTCGGAGGACGGTTTGTCGTCATCCCGACCCCAGCGCGGATCATTGAGATTGAACATGCCTTGGGCGCGTTGCTTGAGCCGGCCTGGCAAGCTCGTCAAGGTCTGCAGCACGGGGTTCAGATTCATGGGATCAAACTCACTTTTTTTCGTTACACCGACATTGTGCCTAATGAAACCGCCATATCAGGCAAGGTCCTCGGCAGTTTGGGGGATTTCGTCGGCGGGCGGGTTGACCGCATAGCCAGCCAGCAGCGCCCGCAAAAGCGGCAGGCCTTCACCTGTCTGCGCACTCACGAACACCCGTTCAACGCTGCGGCTTGAGCCTTCAAACGCGTCCCTCAGTTCGAACATGTCTTGCAAGTGCAGGGGCAAGCTGTCCTTTTCAATAGCGTCCAGCTTGTTGAACACCAGTATTTGCGGCACATCGGCCGCGCCAATCTCCGAAAGCACACGCTGGACCTGCTCGATCTGCTCGAGGTAGTCGGGATTGGCGCCGTCCACCACGTGCAGCAGCAAGTCGGCATCCGCTGCTTCCTGCAGCGTTGCGGCAAAGGCATCAATCAAGCCGTGCGGCAGGTCGCGGATGAACCCCACCGTGTCCGACAGCGACACGGAACGCGCGGCGTCACCCAAATAAAGCTGCCTTGTGGTGGTGTCGAGCGTGGCGAACAGCTGGTCGGCCGCGTAGGCACGCGCCTTGACCAGCGCATTGAAGAGCGTGGATTTTCCCGCGTTGGTGTAACCCACCAGGGAAATCGTGAAGGAATTGCGGCGCTCGCGCTGCTTTCGCTGCGTTTGCCGCTGCTTCTTGACCTTGAGCAAGCGTTCTTTGGTGCGCTTGATCGCGTCACCGATCATGCGTTTGTCGAGCTCGATCTGCTTCTCACCCGGGCCGCCGCGCACGCCGGCGCCGCCGGTTTGCCGCTCCAGGTGGGACCAGCGCCGCACCAGTCGCGTAGACATGTATTGCAGCCGGGCCAGCTCAACCTGCAGCTTGCCTTCGTGGCTACGCGCGCGCTGGGCAAAGATTTCAAGAATCAGCAGGGTCCGGTCGTTGACCGGCATGTCCAGGTGCCGCTCCAGGTTGCGCTGCTGCGCCGGGCTGAGAGACTGGTCGAACAGAATTTCCGTGGCGCCGGTATCCAGCGCCATCAGCTTGATTTCGTCGGCTTTTCCGCTGCCGATGAAGAGCGCGGCGTCGGGCGCCTTGCGCCTGCAGGTGACGCGCGCAACCGGCTGCAGGCCTGCTGTTTGCGCGAGCAAACCCAGTTCCTGCAGATCAGCATCAAAGTTTGGCAACCCCAGATCGACCCCTACAAGAAGGACCAGGGGTTTCGGGCTCACCGGAGCATCGTACGAACTCAGCTGGCGGGGCTTTCTTCAGACTCGTTGGTCGCGAAATTTACGGCGCGACCTGGAACGATGGTGGAAATCGCATGTTTGTAGACCATTTGGGTCACAGTGTTGCGAAGCAGAACCACATATTGATCGAAGGATTCGATCTGGCCCTGCAATTTGATCCCGTTGACGAGATAAATGGAAACAGGAACATGCTCGCGACGCAAGGTGTTGAGAAATGGGTCCTGCAAGAGCTGGCCTTTGTTATTGCTCACGATATTTTCCGTGTTCAAAAGTTAATAGAACTTGACCTTACCACAGGGCGTGGCCCGGGTCATGTAGTCCTAGGCCGATTCCTTGTCTTTAAAGGGGTTGTGGGAGCTCTTCATCTGGATACGCAGCGGCGTGCCGACCAGGTCAAATTCCTTGCGGAAACGTCCTTCCAGATAGCGTTTGTACGACTCGGTGACATGCTCGAGCGAATTGCCGTGGATGATGATGATGGGTGGGTTCATGCCGCCCTGATGGGCATAACGCAGCTTGGGGCGGAAAACACCCGAGCGCTGGGGTTGCTGGAACTGCACGGCTTCCAGCAGCAGCCGGGTGAGCACCGGTGTGGACATCTTGCGGTTGGCCGATGCATGGGCCTGAACAATCGACTTCCAGACCGGCCCCAGGCCCTGCCGTTTGATGGCTGAGATTGGATGGATGGCGGCAAATTTGAGGAAACCCAACCGGGTCTCGATGGAGCGCTCGAGCAGCTCACGCTGGTAGGAGTCCACAGCGTCCGACTTGTTGATGGCCAGTACTACCGAACGGCCGCTTTCGAGGATGTAGCCGGCAATATGGGCGTCCTGATCGGTCACACCTTGGGTGGCGTCGAGCAGCAGCAGCACTACATTGGCGTTTTCGATGGCCTGCAGGGTCTTGACCACGGAAAACTTCTCGATGGCCTCAAAAACCTTGCCTTTGCGGCGCAGTCCTGCCGTGTCAATCAGCTCAAACTTCTGCCCGGCACGCTCAAAAGGCACAGAAATGGCGTCGCGGGTTGTCCCGGGCAAATCAAAGGCCACCAGGCGTTCTTCGCCCAGCCAGGTGTTGATCAATGTGGACTTCCCCACGTTGGGGCGTCCTGCCACGGCCAGACGAATCACAGAAGGATCTTGAGGCTCAGCCTCTTCGTCCGGATCCGGCAAATTGAGCGGCGCCAAGGCCATGTCAACCAGCGTGCGCATGCCTTGGCCGTGTGAGGCGGAAACCGCCAGCATCTCGCCCAGGCCCAATTCAAAGAACTCGGACAGCTGCACGCCTTCAGTCATGCCCTCGGCCTTGTTGGCAGTCAGGATGGTGGGTTTGCCCAGCTTTCGCAGGTATTTGGCAATATCGTGGTCCTGCGCACTGATGCCGGCGCGGGCGTCGACCACAAAGATGACCACATCGGCCTCCGCGACCGCCTGCCGGGTCTGCTTGGCCATTTCCTTGTAAATACCGGACGCCGCATCGGGTTCAAATCCGCCGGTGTCGATCACGATGTATTCGTGGGGTCCCAGCTTCCCGTTACCGTAATGACGATCCCGCGTCAGGCCGGCAAAGTCGGCCACGATCGCATCCCGCGTCTTGGTCAGCCGGTTGAAAAGCGTCGACTTGCCCACATTCGGACGGCCGACTAGCGCTATGACAGGTTTCATCAATCAGTTTCTGGCAGGACCGTAGGCCCTTATTGAGGCTGGAAGCCGTAAACACCACCGTTTTGCGTCACGGCGATCAGCGTATTGCCAGCAAGCACGGGCGTTGCCGCAATGGCTGAGCCATCGGTAGGCAGGCGATTGAGCAGTGAGCCGTCTTCGCGGGAAAGCAGGTGGATGTAGCCGGAAAAATCGCCCATGGCGATAGAGCGCCCGACGACCACCGGCGCCGTGAGGCTGCGGTAGCGCAGGCGGTCGGTGGACCACGCACGCTCACCATCGGTGCGGCGCCAGGCGTTCACAGTGCCATCAGCTTCCGTGCCGAACAGCAGGCGATCGTCTCCATCAATGCCCTGTACACCATTGGCCGGCTTGGCCCACAACAGGTTGCCGCGCACAGCGTTGACGCATCCAACGCTCGCCTGGAACGCCCGCGCGCAAACGATATCGCCCTGCCGGCTGACACGTCCCACCAGGTCGACGAGCCGCTCCACGTCATTGACGCCGCGAGGCGTGGCAATCGGCGCCTCCCAACGGATGCTACCGTTGGACGGGTTAAGACCCACGAGGCGTCCGGCCAAACCGACGACCAGCGTATCGCCCACCGCCAGCATGACGCCGGACTGACGAAGCACCAGGGGCTCGTTGGGCCGCTGCTGCGCCCAAAGCTTGCGACCCGTCAGCCCGTCAAAGGCCGTGACCGAACGGTCTGCGGCCAGGACAAATACCCTCAAGCCAGCCACGAAGGGAGCGGAAAATGCCTGGGCGCCCAGCTTTTGGCGCCAGAGTTCCTTGCCATCCTGCAACGCGATGACTTCATTGGCCTTGGTTACCACGGCAACGACCTTGCTGTCGTTTCCAGCACCGGCGGCCAAGGGTGTATTCAGCGCAAGGCGCCAGAAATCGCGGCCAGTTTGGGCATCCAGCAAAGCCACTGTGCCGTCACCACTGGCCACTGCCACGGTGTTGCCCGAAACCCCCATCTCAAGCGGGAAGTTCACCTGCCCCACGCGGGTGGTCCATATCTGGCGCGCAGACACCAATCCAGTGACCGGCTGAAGTTCCGCGGGTTGCGGTTTTGCAGGACCGCCACCGAAAAAGGAACAGCCACTCAGAATCGCTATCAAAACAATAGCTGCCGGCGCACGCACCGCTTGGACCAGAGGCCTAAAAGATTGATAAATCATTTCTTCACCTCTTTATTTGATGGCGCATCGGCCTTGGTTGTCCCTGCGCTGGGATCAACCCCCAGCGCGTTGAGCTTGACCTCAACCAGACGCCGGTACTCGGAGCGCTCGTCAAGCCCCTTGTAAGCCTTTTCGTATTCACTTTTCGCCTCTGACTTCTTTCCCTGCGCTGCCAGAATATCGCCACGCCGGTCGGCGACCAATGCCGTGAAGTCCTTCGGAAATGGGCCCGAAACCTGCTGCAGGGCCTCGTCGTAAGACTTCTTCTCAATCAGCAGCCCCGCCAGGCGCAACCGGGCAATGGCCTGATAGCCCTCATCAGAGGCTTTTTCAGCGACCCAATTCAGGGCAGCACGCGATGCGTCGACATTGCCTTTGTCGTAATAAGCCTTGGCGGCAAGCAGTCCCGCCTGTTGCGCGTACGTTGTCCGGCCAAAACGATCCTTCATGTCGGCCAATGAGCGGTCAATTTTTGCCACGTCACCGGACTGCACAGCGCGCTCGACTTCGTCATACATGACCGAAGCCTGGGCTGCCTGGTTACGCTGCCAGTACTGGTATCCGTTCCATGCGGCAAAGGCGCCAAGCACCACAATCAGGGCCCAGGTGATCATGTCACCGTACTGCTTCCAGAAGTGCTTGAGCTCGTCAAGCTGTTCCTGTTCTTCCAAATCGAGATGTTTTGCCATAAAAGTCTTTGTTCTGCCCCGGAAATGGTGCGGATTGAGTTGGGGTGATTGTAGAGGCCCGGCCAGCACTCCAAATGGCCGGCCGTGGCGGCTCAGCCGCGCAGGCTGTGAGCCCAGGCCATGACATCCCCCAAGGGCTGGAGTGCCTGGGCCTGCAAGGCTTGGTCTTTTTCGCCCCGCAGGTGTTTGACGGCAACACAGCCTTGAGCGAACTCGGTTTCGCCAAAAATCAGGGCGTAGCGCGCACCGCTACCGTCAGCTTTCTTGAACTGGGACTTCATGCTGCCCATGCCATCGCCTGTGCCGGCGTGCATCTGCACGTTGATGCCAGCAGCGCGCAAGGCTTCGCAGGTTGCCATCACGGTTGGCATCATCTCGGCAGACGGAACGATCACGTAGACGTCGGGGCCGCTCACCGGCGGCAACACGCCCACCGCCTCAAGCAGAAGCAGCATTCGTTCCACACCCAGGCCCCACCCTACCGCAGGCGTTGGCTTGCCGCCAAGCTGCTCGAACAGGCCGTCGTAACGGCCACCGCCGCAAACCGTACCCTGTGAGCCAAGCTTGTCGGTGACCCATTCGAACACCGTGAGGTTGTAGTAATCCATGCCACGCACCAGGCGCGGATTAATGCGATAGGCCAGCCCTGCCGCGTCGAGCACCGCGCGCACCGCGTTCAGGTGCGCCAGCGAGGCCTCGCCAAGGAAGTCCATGAGCTGCGGAGCGGCTTCCACGACGGATTGCATGGCAGGATTTTTGGTATCGAGGATGCGCAACGGGTTGCTGTGCAGCCGGCGTTTTGCATCTTCGTCAAGCACGCCGGCATGCGCCTCAAAGTGCGTGATCAGCGCGGCACGGTGCGCCATTCGCTCGCTGGGCTGGCCCAGGCTGTTCAGTTCGAGCCGCACGTGCTCCATCGGAATGCCCAGGTCGTGCAGCAGCGCTCGGCACATGAGAATTTGCTCGGCATCCACATCGGGTCCGGCAAAGCCCAGCGCTTCAACGTCGATTTGGTGAAATTGGCGATAACGCCCCTTCTGTGGCCGCTCATGACGAAACAGCGGCACCGCCGACCAGACCCGTATCGGCCCGTTGTACAGCGCGTTGTGTTCGATCATCGCGCGCACAATACCGGCAGTAGCCTCAGGGCGCAACGTGAGCCGGTCGCCATTCATCGAATCGACAAAGGAATACATCTCCTTTTCGACGATGTCGGTCACCTCGCCAAGACCACGCACAAACAGCGCGGTCGGCTCGACGATCGGCGTGCGTACATTGGCGTAGGCATAGCGGGCCATCAACGCGCGCACCTTGGCTTCGAACCACTCCCAACGAGCCGACTCCTGCGGCAGGATGTCGTTCATCCCCTTGACGCCTGTCAGTTTTTTCACTTTGGCCACGGCGGATTTTTCTACCGGGCCGGTAGCTGCTTTTTCAACCATGGGTATTACGCAGCTTCAGCGACGGTGTGCGTGCCAAAGCGTTTTTCAATGTAGTTTTCAACAATGACCTGGAATTCCTGCGCAATGTTGTCGCCACGCAAGGTCAGTCTTTTTTCACCATCAATAAACACCGGTGCGGCCGGCGCCTCGCCGGAGCCGGGCAGGCTGATGCCGATATCGGCATGTTTGCTTTCACCCGGTCCATTGACGATACAGCCCATGACGGCGACCTTGAGCCCTTCGACGCCGGGATATTGTTCGCGCCAGACAGGCATCTGAGCACGCAGAAAATCGTCAATTTGCTTGGCCAGCTCCTGGAAGGTCGTACTGGTGGTACGTCCGCAACCTGGGCATGCCGTCACACTGGGCACAAAGGTCCGCAAACCAAGCGCCTGGAGAATCTCTGACGCAATAACCACCTCCTGGGTGCGGGCCTCACCCGGCTGGGGTGTTAGGGAAACGCGAATGGTATCGCCAATGCCTTCTTGCAGCAGGATCGATAACGCCGTGGCAGAAGCCACCGTGCCCTTGGTGGCCATACCGGCTTCCGTCAGCCCCAGGTGAAGCACGTGATCTGTGCGCCGGGCCAATTCTCGATAGACCGAAATCAGGTCCTGAACACCGCTTACCTTGCAGGAAAGGATGATCTGGTGACGAGGCATTCCCATTTCTTCAGCGCGCCGGGCGGAATCGATCGCGGACGTAATCAATGCTTCATACATGACTTGCCTGGCATCCCAAGGGACTGCACGCGCACTGTTCTCATCCATCAAGCTGGCCAGCAGTTCCTGATCAAGGCTGCCCCAGTTCACACCGATACGCACTGGTTTTTTCCAGCGCATGGCAACCTCTATCATTTGGCCAAACTGCCGGTCACGTTTGTCGCCCTTGCCAACATTTCCAGGATTGATGCGGTATTTGGACAACGCCTCCGCGCAAGCGGGGTAATCCGTCAACAACCTATGGCCGTTGTAATGAAAGTCCCCTATCAGTGGAACGTCGATCCCCATCCGATCGAGTTGCTCACGCACATGCGGAACAGCCTGCGCCGCTTCCGGCGTGTTGACGGTGATGCGAACCATCTCGGAACCCGCCAACGCCAGTTCCTTGACTTGAATCGCGGTACCAATGGCATCCACCGTGTCGGTATTGGTCATGGACTGGACGCGCACCGGCGCATCACCGCCGACGGTCAAAATACGGCCGCCCCATGACACCTGTGACTGGAGAGAGCGCCGCGCTTTGGGAAAAGCGGACTCGATCGGGAGGCAACCCTTCGTCATTATTTCACCTCAAATCGGGCAACATTGTCCCTGGCCACGCTGCTCAGATCAAAAGCCTGACCGCGCACCTGCACTTGCGTCACATCTGCCTTACCCACCACGGCGGCCAGTGGCAACGCCCCGGACGCCCCAGCGACCTCTCCGGCGGTCAGAGTACGGCGCAGCACAACCGTTCCCTTGGCATCCGTCACCTCCACCCAGGACTCGCCTCTGGCGCGAAAAGTCACGATACCCGCCGGTGCCGCTGGCGATACAGGTGCAGCAACACCACTTGCCACTGGCACCGGAGCAGGCTGAACGGCCGGACCAGGTAGAGAGGTAGTTGTCGTCACAACAGGGCCGGCAGAAGAGCCGGCAACCGTGGCAGCACCGGTGCCTGAAAAAGTCTCATGACTCTGCTCTGTGGGAAAAACAGGCTTGGCGTCGTTTACCAATCCTCCGCCCGTCATCGCCACAGCTGCGGGCAGCGGTTTGGCGGCCTCGGCACCGCCAGCTTGCATCTCGCTATCACTCTGACCCTTCGTGGCATCCGGCTTGATGACTGGCAGGAAAATCAATACCAGAGCACCAAGCAACAACGCCAGGCCAGCCAGCACTGCAGGCTTCGAAACCTGGGTCCACACAGCAGGCCGGGGGCCTTCCCCTGGCGAGCGAAACGGTGCATTGATGCCAGCACCTTGGTATATCAGCTTGGGGGCGCTGGTTTGAGGCAAGCGTTCAAGCACAGGGGCCGCATCCAGTTTCAGGCTACGGCACACGCTGGAAGCCAGGGCCCGAACAAAAACAGCATCCGGCAGCAAGTCAAAGCGATCCAGCTCCAGCGCTTCGAGTTTTTTTACCGGAACCTTCAAAGATACCGCGAGGGCCGCGATATGTATGCCTGCAGCCTCTCTTGCCTCACGAAGCAGTGTGCCTGCCGTGGGCTCGAAGTCAGTACCCCGGTCAACGCCAGACGCAGCCATTCCAGATATGGCCTCCCCAGCCGATGCAACAACGTCAGCGTCACTCATTGAACGCCCCTTTGTCATAAGCAGCAGCCTCCCGGGACTGCGCAAAACGCTTTTTTAGCTGATCACCGAGCTGCCGTACCGTATCCCGGTTGTTTAATTTACGCTCGATTTTGATGCCTAGCCACAGGGTTTCAGCATTTGCAAGATCACTGTTGTTCAGTCGTCGTATGTAAAACTGCGCCCGAGTTAGATCGCCACGATCGTTCAAAAGACTAGCCAGGTTGTAACCAGTAACAGGATTTCCTGCATCCAATTCATAAGACTGCAGGAGGCTTTGCTCGGCTTCTGCATGCTGTCCAGCACGAACCTGACAAACCCCCTGCGCCATCAGCGTTTTGGCCTTGCCTGCGTATGTTGGGTTCGCCACGGCCTGGGCAAAGAACCGAGAAGACTCGTTATAGCGTCCTTGCTGGCACATCAACCATCCATAGTTATGCGCAACATCCGCATCGCGGGGATTCAATGCAAGAGCCCTGCGAAAACTATCCTCAGCCAGAGGAATATCGTTAAGACGCATGTACACCAGTCCGCGCAGGTTGTAGGCCTCCGCAAAAGTTGGATCCGTGGTCAGCGACTGCTTGATTTCGTCGAGAGCCACATTGGTTTGCCCCTGTTCGAAGTAGCCCGAAGCCAATTCAAGCCGAAGACGCGCACGCCTGCGCTGATCAGGCTCGTCTGATTCCGTAATAATGTCAGTGCGGTTGCCCGGAGACCCTGGAGCGCCTGCGTGATTGGCGCATCCTGCGAGCAATACTGCCAGCCAGCAGGCTGGAACCCAGATCATATTGGCGCGAAATCTCATGTACCCATCCCTTTGGCCACTACGACCTTGATTCCCCCGAGCATACCTTGCCGCTGCGCCGCCATGCGCTGATCCACACCTGTGCGGTCCTGTACATCGCCAGCCAGTTGCCCGCAAGCTGCATCGATATCGTCCCCCCGGGTTTTTCTAACGGTTGTCACAATACCCGCATCCATCAGGATTTTCGCAAATGCCATCACCTGCGGCATGTCAGAACGCTTCAACCCCGAAGCCGGAAATGGATTAAAGGGAATCAGGTTGAATTTGCAGGAGAGCCCTTGCGCTGCCTGGGCCCGAACCAGCGATACGAGCTGACGCGCATGCTCTGGCTGGTCGTTCACACCATCGAGCATGCAATACTCAAACGTGATGAAGTCCCGGGGTGCCGATGACTGATAGCGGGTACAAGCCGCAAGCAGTTCGGCTATGGGGTATTTTTTATTCAAAGGCACAAGGTTGTCGCGCAGCCCATCTTCCGGTGCATGCAGCGATACAGCCAAGGCTACCGGGCAGTCCCCGGCCAACCGATCAATCATGGGCACAACGCCCGATGTCGATACCGTCACCCGTCGGCGTGATAGGCCATAACCATGGTCGTCAAGCATGACCTTCAGGGCTGGCAGGAGCTGCGAGTAGTTCTGCAGGGGCTCACCCATGCCCATCATGACGACGTTGGAAATCACCCGTTCATCCCTGCCTAGATGCTGCCGCAGGAAATGCTCGGCAAACCATAGCTGGGAAACGATCTCTCCCGTGGTCAGGTTACGGCTGAAACCCTGATGACCCGTGGAGCAGAACCGGCAACCAACAGCACAACCGGCCTGCGAGGAAATGCACAATGTTCCTCGGTCGGTTTCGGGAATAAAAACAGTTTCAATGATATCGCCTGCACCGACATCAAATAACCATTTGATAGTGCCATCGGCGGAATCGTGCCGGGAAACCACCGTGGGGCTTACGACCTGAGCTGATCCTGCCAGCTTGTCGCGCAGGGATTTTGCCAAATCCGTCATTTGCCCGAAATCTGCAACCCCTTTTTGGTGGATCCAGCGGAAAAGCTGTGTGGCGCGAAAACGCTTTTCACCAAGCTGCCCACAAAAGGCCGCCAAACCATCCAGATCGTAGTCAAGAAGGTTGGCAGTCATCGCAGTAGAGAACCGACTGAACTGCCCCAAGCAAGCGACGGCCCTGGCTGGGTGTAGCAAAGCATGGGGCGAGACATAGTTAACGCGAGTAAACGTTCATGCCGGGAAAGAAGAAAGCAATTTCCACCTTGGCCGTTTCAGCGGCATCCGAACCATGGACGGCATTGGCATCAATGCTGTCTGCGAAATCCGCACGAATGGTGCCGGCGGCAGCCTTCTTCGGATCGGTAGCTCCCATCAGATCACGGTTTTTCAGGATGGCGCCCTCACCTTCCAGCGCCTGGATCATGACGGGACCGGAAATCATGAAGGAAACCAGGTCCTTGAAGAATGGGCGCTCTTTGTGCACCGCATAAAAAGCCTCAGCCTCGCCTTGCGACAAGTGAGCCATCCTGGCGGCCACAATCTTCAAGCCAGCAGCTTCAAAACGCGCATAGATTTGCCCAATGACGTTTTTCGCCACGGCGTCGGGTTTGATGATGGAGAGAGTGCGCTCGATTGCCATGAGATTTCCTTAACTTAAATTTTTTGGAGTCGTAAATTATTCAAAAATTTGAATAAAGCCCATGATTTTAACCTGTAGGCGTATTGGCTCAAATCAACCTTGCGGTTTGAGGTGCCTCTGCGGGGTCATCGATTTCCGCCACGGCTCCCACCGCCGCGATTGCCGCCCCCCCGGTTTCCACCACCGGCACCGCCGCGGCGCGGTCCACCGGTACCGTTTCCGCCCGTACCACCGCCCCCGCGACGCTGCTGACCCTGGCCTTGCCCCTGTCGCTGCCGGGTAAAAGTGTCCGCACCGATATAACCAAATGAGGTTTTCATCGGATCGGGCTGCGCTCCTCCGGCAGCTTTGTCACCACGGTCATCCCGCCGTTTTTGTCCCTGTACTCCATTGCCGTTGCCTTGCGGCTGGCCGGTCCGGAAACCACCACCCGGATTGCCGCCCTGGTTGCGCCCCTTGCCACCGCGGCGCCGGTTTCCACGGGATGCAGAATCGTTAAGATTCAGCGGCGGTTGCAACTCATGTGGATCATGAATCTCCTGATCGTCCCCCGATCCGCCTTGTACCGGCGCTTGAGATGCTTCGCTGTTTGGCGCTGACGGCCGTCCGCGGTCCCCGCGCTGTCGTTCGTTTCGGCGCGGTCCCCGTCTCGGTGGCTCACCCCCCTCCCCATGAATGCCGGCTCCCTGCGCCCCCTCAAGCACTGCGCGAGATTCAGAACGGGTCAAAGCGTTTGTCAGGGCCCAAATATCGCGCTCATCAAGCTCGACAAACGCGCCACGCTTAAGGCCGCGCGGGAGAACCATGGCCCCATAGCGGATGCGAATAAGGCGACTGACAGCGTGCCCCACTGCCTCAAACATCCGTCTGACCTCGCGGTTACGCCCCTCGGAAATGGTGACCTTGTACCAGCAGTTAGCGCCTTCCCCCCCTCCGGCTTCAATGGAGCTGAACTGGGCCATGCCGTCATCCAGGTTCACACCTTCGAGCAGACGTTTTTTCTCTTCGTTACTGAGCGCACCGAGCACACGGACAGCGTACTCACGCTCCAGGCCGAAACGCGGATGCATCAGCTTGTTGGCCAATTCACCCGAACTGGTCAGCAGCAGAAGGCCCTCCGTATTCAAGTCGAGGCGACCGACCGATTGCCACTTTCCCTGGAACAGCTTGGGTAAACGGCGAAAAACGGTCGGACGGTTTTGCGGGTCATCATGCGTGACCACCTCTCCGGTGGGCTTGTGATAGGCAATCACCCTCGGCGGCGGCGGGTCGATACGCACCCGGATTGGCTTGCCATTGACTTTGACCGTATCGCCAAACTGGATGCGTTGTCCTATATGGGCAGGCTCAGCGTTGACCGAGATTCGCCCCTCCAGAATCAGTTGCTCCATCTCCAGCCGTGAACCCAGCCCCGCCTGGGCAAGCACTTTGTGCAACTTGGGGGTTTCGGGCTGGGGCGCGAGCACTCGCTTGGGCAATGCCAAGGCAACGTCTTCCTCATCAGCATCGAATTGCCCCGTCACGACATCCTCAAACCGGATGGCACCCGGGGCTGGGGCGTTGCGGCCGGCTGAAGGCCGCGGCGCTGGAGCACGGATGGCTTGCGCGGGGCCGGACTCGGAGCGTGCTATTGCTTCCGGCAAATCTTGCAAGGCTTGCTCCTCTATGAGCACCTTGTCCTGCGGCTCACGAGGTGTGTCCGCAGATTCGGAAGCAGGAGGGTCTTGTTGGGTCATGATTTACATTCGGGTGGGCTCATCGCCACCGGTCTCATTGCTCTCAAGAGGCTCGGTATCACTGTCGCCAGCGACCTCTGATTGCGTGTACAGAGTTGGCGCCTCGGCGATCTCACCAATCTCAAACTCTTCAACCGTGCCTGACACGGGCTCCAGCACAGCAGGCTCCAGCACAGCAGGCTCCAGCACAGCAGGCTCAAGCCGCTCAACATCTGTACCATCCGCGTCCGCCTCCGGCTTGCCCGCAAGTTCAGAGATGCCAAACTCAATCTGCTCGAGCATCGGAAGCTGATTCGGGCTGTCGTCCATCACGGGAAGCTGGTCCAGCGACTCGACCCCAAGGTCGTCAAGAAACTGCCGGGTGGTGGCATAAAGTGCCGGCCGGCCGACAGTTTCCCGATGGCCGATCACCTCCACCCACCCGCGGTCTTCGAGCTGCTTGAGGATCATGCTGTTGATCGTGACTCCCCGGATGTCCTCCATGTCACCGCGCGTCACCGGCTGACGATACGCAATGATGGCCAAGGTTTCCAGTGTGGCACGGCTATAACGCGGGGGTTTTTCGGGGTGCAGCCGGTCCAGATATTCACGCATCTGCGGCCTGCTTTGAAAGCGCCATCCCGTCGCCACGTGAACAAGTTCCACGCCACGACCAGACCAATCGCTTTGCAACTCCTCAAGCACCAGCTTGAGGCTGTCCGCAGTCAATACCCCGTTAAACAGAACTCCCATTTCGCGCAGGGGCAATGGTTGCTGCGCGCAAATAAGTGCTGTTTCGAGGACGCGTTTTGCATCCGTCGTATTCATGATTGTGGTCGTTCCGAAAAAAAGCGGAAAAAAAGGCCGGGAAAACGTGGGTTCGGCGCTTGGCGCGCAGGGCACCCAATACGCAATCTCCTGATCAGGATGCCATGGTGCAGGTAGCTGAAAACTACTGGATTTGATTGTATATCAGGCCCAAACCGGAAATAGCGGCCTGAAGGTCGGCCGGAGGGTCCGACCGGAATTCCATCACTTTGCCAGTCACCGGATGCTCGAATGCCAGCCGGCACGCATGCAGCGCCTGACGGCCAAGCCCAGGAGCAGGAGCCCCCCCGTACAACTCGTCGGATACCAGGGGATGGCCAATGAAGGCCATATGGACCCGGATTTGGTGCGTGCGACCGGTGTGCAGCTTGCATTTGACCAGGCAGTGCTCACCGGCACTTTGAAGCAGCGACACCATAGTGGATGCCGACTTCCCGGCATTCTTTTCCAAGTCCACCACGGCCATCCGCAAACGGTTGCGTGGATCCCGCCCAATGGCAGCTTCTACCTGCCGGGTTTTCCCGCCCAGCCAGGCACCGTGGGCCAGTGCGACATATTCCCGGCTCACGTCGCGGGCGGCGATCAGGCCGACCAACTGGTCCATCACCGTCCGCTGCCGGGCGACCACCATCAAACCGCTGGTGTCTTTATCAAGGCGGTGAACAATGCCGGCGCGTGGCAGGAAGACGGCCTGCGGATCATGCGCGAGCAAGCCGTTCAACAAGGTCCCGCTCCAGTTGCCGGGCGCCGGATGCACAACCAGCCCGGCAGGTTTGTTGATCACCATCAGGTAAGCGTCCTCGAACACGATGTCCAGTGCCATCGCTTCAGGCCTGAATGCCTGGCTTTGCGGCGTTGGACGCAACTCAATGGCGAGTTCATCACCAGCCTTGACCTTCGTGGATGTCTTGGTGACTGTAGAGCCCCCGAGTTTCACCATGCCTGAGTCGATCAACTGCTGAAGATACGTGCGCGAGAACTCGGGCACAATGGCGGCCAACGCGCGGTCGAGACGGCTGCCATGGCTTTCGACCGGGACAGCTACCTGCCGCAACTCCACCTCGACAGCCGTATCGCCCTCCTCCAGCGCCTCATCGGGAACCTCCTCAGGCGCAGTAGCGCCCGATATAATCAATTTGCTTTGTTCTGAATCAGTCATCAAGAAGGTCGATTGCAATGTTTTCCACCAAATTATCGGTTGTTCCCAATGCAATGCCGCTTTTTGCAGCCGTTTGCGCTTTATCTTTTGTGATTGCCGGATGCTCGAGCACCCCTGCGCCCGACAAGACGGCCACATGGAGCCCCAACAAGATTTACGCCGAAGCAAAGGATGAGGCCAGCGGCGGGGCCTATGACAAGGCGATCCCGTTGTACGAAAAACTGGAAGGCCGTGCTGCAGGTACCCCCCTCGCCCAGCAAGCGCAGCTTGAGAAAGCTTATGCCCAGTACAAGGGAGGAGAACAAGCCCAGGCCATCGCGACATTGGACCGGTTTATGAGACTGCATCCGGCCAGCCCGGCCCTGGACTATGCGCTGTACCTCAAAGGCCTGGTGAACTTCAATGACAATCTCGGCATTTTCGGGTTTATCTCCCGTCAGGACTTGTCCGAAAGGGACCAAAAAGCAGCCAAGGAATCCTTTGAGTCATTCAGGGACCTTGTGACTCGCTTTCCAGAGTCAAAATACTCGCCGGATGCCCGTCTGCGGATGAGCTATATCGTGAACTCGCTGGCCCAATCCGAAGTGCATGTCGCGCGGTACTATTACTCAAGGGGTGCCTACGTGGCGGCAATCAACCGTGCGCAGAGTGCAATCGCCGACTACCGCGATGTACCCGCATTGGAAGAGGCTACCTTCATTCTTTATAAGTCCTACGAAGCGCTGGGTATGGTTGAATTGCGTGACGATACCCGCCGTATCCTCGAAAAGAGCTACCCGCAAAGCGAATACTTAAGCAAGGGATTCAAGTCGGGAGACAATCCTTGGTACAAGTTCTGGTAAGAGCTTCCAGCCGGTCGAACAGCTCCTCCTCGGATGCCAACCGCCGCATCGGCGGAAGAGCTCTCAGCAAACGCCGCCCATAACCCATGGTTGCCAGGCGGCTGTCGCACACCACCAACACCCCCTGGTCACTTTCTCGGCGTATCAGACGCCCGGCACCCTGCTTGAGAGCCACCGCCGCCTCGGGCAGAAAATAGTCGTTAAAAGCACTGCGTCCTTGTGATTCGAGGAGCTTTGAGCGCGCCTCTGCCAGCGGGTCGTTCGGAGGAGGAAAAGGCAGCTTGTCAATGACAACCAGTTGAAGCGCGTCGCCAGGCACGTCAATGCCCTCCCAAAATGACGCCGAAGCCACCAGCACGCAGCCTTTGCCGCCTTTGGCATTGCCTTCTCGGAAGCGTTCAATCAGCACACGCTTGGGCATGGCCCCCTGAACCAGCACCTCCATGTCCGGCGAATTCAGAAAAACCTCTCTGAGTGCATCACCAATGGTGCGCAAAGCCCGCAGTGTGGTCGTCAAAACCATAGTGCGCCCCCCGAGACGTCTCGACCATCTGGCTGCAGCTTCGGCGACTTTCATGGTGTGCGCGGGGTCTCCCGGTTTGGGGAACACCCCAGGCACATATAACGCCGCCTGCCTCTCGTAATCAAAAGGACTTCCTACCCGCAAGACCTCGGCATCCTCCAGCCCGCAAGGCTTGGTAAACCAGCTGAGCTTGTCGTCATCTCCCAGTGTGGCAGAAGTGAATATCCATGACTTTGCCGAGCCGGCGGAAGCGCCCAGCACTTTGCTTTTCACCGCCTTCGAAATATCCAGCGGCGATTCGACCAGCCGGAGCTGGGTTCCCACGTCAGCCCAGCGCACGCAGCCCGCCTCGCATGCCTGAACGAAGCGCTGGGCGCGTTCCGACAGCTCCTCGGCACGCTCATGGAGGCGAACGAAATCAGGCGCGATTTCACTGACCGTATCCAGGGCGGCAGAAGCCTGCTCGCAAGACGTGTGAATGACTTGCAACGCACTGGTCCACTCAGCCGCATTCAACCCCTCCGGAGACTCACCCACCCATCGCAGTTTGGTGCCTGGGTACTGTTTCCCGGCACACAGACGCAGCTCGCGCGCAGCGTGCTCGACGGTCGACACCACCTCCTGCCAGTCCACCAGCCCGCGGGCCAGCTGCAGGCCAGTTGCCAGCATGTCCCTTGCAAAATCAAGAAGCTGGCCCGTGGTCAGGTTTGTTCCCAGAAATTGCACACCGGTCTCGTTGAGCTGGTGCGCTTCATCGAAGATGGCGATGCGCACGGAAGGCAGCAACTCAGCGACGCCGGATTCGCGCACCGCCAGATCGGCAAAGAACAGGTGGTGGTTGATCACCACCACGTCGGCAGCCATGGCCTCCCTGCGGGCCAGGTTCACATGACAGGCCCGAAAACGCGGACAGGTGGCGCCCAGGCAGTTTTCACGCGTGGAGGTCACCAGAGGAATCATCGGCGAACGTTCGTCCAGCCCCGGGAGTTCGGCCAGGTCGCCGGTGCGCGTGAGCTTGGACCATTCTTCAATTTTGGCCAGGGCGCGCACGGAAACGCCGTCGGGCAAATAAGCCTCCTGACGCGCCATTTCCATGCGGTGCAGACACAGGTAGCTGGCCCGCCCCTTGAGAAGCGCCGTGCTGACCGGAAGACCCAGCGCCTCCACCAGGCGCGGCAAATCACGACCGAAAAGCTGGTCTTGCAAGGCCTTGGTCGCCGTCGACAACAACACACGCTCGCCGCTCAGCAAAGCGGGGACCAGGTAGGAAAAAGTTTTACCGACGCCGGTGCTGGCCTCGACCACCAAGGGGTATGCACCCTCAATGGCACGCGCCACGGCCAGGGCCATTTCGGTCTGGCCGCTGCGAGGCACAAAATGCTCAGCGGCACGCGACAGGACGCCTCCCGGCGCGAAGGCCTCTTCGACTTCAATCGCAAGGGTCATCAAGCAGGCTCTGGGGGATCCAGCGACAGCTCAAGCTGTGCAATCTGGTCACGAAGCTGCAAACGCCGCTTTTTGAGGCGCCTGAGCAACAACTCGTCAATGGGAAAGGCGTGCGCGGTCAGGTCCACCAGCGCATTGAGATCGGCGTGCTCCATTTTGAGTTCGATCAGCTGGCGTTCCGGGGAATGTAGATTTAAGTCCAAGGTTTTTATCCGTACACGCTGCTTCGCTTGATAATACGTCGATTGCGACCATAAATCGAGCTCGCGCTTGAACGACCACACAATGTCCAAAGGTTATCGAATCACAGCGTCCACCGGTATCCATAAAGGCGATCGGGACTACCAGCAGGATCAGGTCAACCTGTTCAGTCACTCACGCATTCCCGGCTGCATGCTGGGTATCGTGGCGGACGGTATGGGAGGCCGTAGCGGGGGGCGCAAAGCCTCCGATCAGGTCATGTTGACGGCCAAGCAGCTTTTTGAACGTTATGCCCCGGAAACGGACGATGCGCCTGCGATGCTCAAGCAGGTCATTGAAGAGGCCCATATCGTCATCAAATTGACTGCGATCTCGGCTGAGCAGGAACCGCACAGCACGCTGGCGGCATTTCTGATCAACCCGGGTGGGGACTGTCACTGGGTACATACCGGAGACTCCAGGATCTACCATTACCAGGGCAGCAAGCTGGTACACAGGACGGTGGACCATTCGTATGTGCAGACTCTGGTGGACAAAGGCGAGATTACTGAGGAAGAAGCCAATGTTCATCCGCAGTCAAACATCCTGATGGGTTGCCTGGGTACGGAAGATGCGCCACCTATTACCCACCATTTCATCCCGCAACTCCGGCCTGAAGACGTCCTGCTGGCTTGCAGCGATGGGGTCTGGCACTATTTCAGCACCAGTGAAATGGGCTCAGCCCTGTCCATGCTGTCACCCCGTGAAGCCACTGAATTCCTGATTCAGAAAGCACGTTCCCGCGCGCGAGGCGGCGGTGACAATCTCTCGCTGGTGATTGTCAAACTCGAGCCTTTGGCCGCTGAGCCACCGGCCCGCTTAGTCGGGTAAGGGTAAGGACTTCGCTGGCGGCTTGGTCTGCTTCAGACGATCTCTTTCATGCTGGGCTTTGCGCTCCAGCGCCTCCTTTTGGCGGTCGTTGAATTTTTTAGCCTCTTCCGCTGCAACAGCCTGCTTTTCGCTTCTGGACTGGGATTTTTCCTGACCGCTTTTTAATCTGGCAGCGTTCGCGTCACTACTACCTTGCTCACCTGCCTTGGCCGCCGCACGGTCTTCGGTTTTCTTTTTTTCCCGCTCAAGACGAGACTGGGAGTCTTCCAGAGCCTTCGCCCGACGATCCGCGGCTTCCTGCTGTTTCTCCGGTGACGATTTTTCTTCCGTTTTACGGATCTGCTCCGCACCCTTGATGCGGCGTTCCTCGTCATTGAGCGACAGCTCTTGCCGGCGAAGGTCTGCCATGGCTTCGCGCCGCCGGTCATTGACTTTTCCCAGGCAGCTGTTGACGGCAAACCGGTCGTAGCAGGCTGCATCCTCAGCCAAAAATCCTGCTTCCAGCCTGTTGCGTTCGGCGCTGATTCTCGTCCGCTCGGCATCAATGCTTCGCATCTGGTCAGCGGGTGCAGCCGTCTCGACCGTGGACTGCGCATTCGCGAGCACGCTTAAAGCGATGAGAAAACAGGCGGTAACCAGATGCTTCATGTGAGTGTTGTATCCACGTTTCTGCGTTCAAGCGCCAGGAATTCCTTTGACTGCATTTCGTTGAGCCGGGAAACCGTACGGGGGAATTCGTGTACCAGCGGCCCCTCGGTGTACAACGCCTCAGGAGCGACTTCTGCCGACATGATCAACTTGACCCGGCGGTCATACAGCACATCCACCAGCCAGGTAAACCGCCGTGCCTCCGACGCCATACGCACCGGCATATGCGGTACATCGCTTAGCAGCACGGTATGAAACTGCGTGGCTATTTCCAGGTAATCGTTTTGC
The DNA here is from genome assembly GCF_054049435.1 of Polaromonas sp. P5_D5. Lineage (NCBI taxonomy): Bacteria > Pseudomonadati > Pseudomonadota > Betaproteobacteria > Burkholderiales > Comamonadaceae > Polaromonas > Polaromonas sp. P5_D5. The sequence continues at coordinate 989,923 of NZ_JBFUMJ010000002.1, read as the reverse complement.
GAACGCGGACCACCGCACAGCGTCTTGAAGTCAAACCAGACGACCCCCCCCGCCTTGCGCCTGGCCTGGATTTGCCTGGACTCAATCTGCAATACCGGGTTCTCATCCTGAGACTCTGCCAGCGCATTAAAAGTTTCAGTCATTTCAGCATCGGCCTGAAGGCCTAGCGGGGTGTGATAGAGCTTCGCCTGGGCTAACGTGCGCCCGCGGTAGTCCGTCCCGTTGTCAACACTGATGACCTCCAGCTTGGCCTTCAGGAGTTCAATGGCCGGGAGAACACGGTCGCGATGCATGCCATTCGGATACAGCTCGTCCGGCAGAAAGTTGGAAGTTGTGACAAAGCCGACTCCATTGTCAAACAGCGCCGACAACAGACGATGAAGAATCATCGCGTCGGTGATGTCCGCCACATGAAACTCGTCAAAACAGATGAGCCGGTATCGCTTCGCAATGCGCCGGCCCAGCTCATCCAGCGGATTCGCCGTACCCTGAAGGTCCTGCAACTCCCGGTGCACCTCGCGCATGAACTCGTGAAAGTGCAGCCGTACCTTGCGCCTGAGCGGGACAGCCCCGAAAAAGCAGTCCATCAAGAAACTTTTTCCCCTGCCAACGCCTCCGTGCATGTACACGCCACGAGGGATATCAGGCCGGTTTATCAGCTTCTTGATGGCATTGGAGCGCTGCTCCTTGAACGCCGCCCACTCAGAGGCGCAACGCTCAAGCGCTTCGACTGCCCGCAACTGGGCAGGATCGCTTTGATAGCCCCGCGCCGCAAGTTCGGCGTCGTACGCCGAGCGCACCGGTTGATTCACCGACTTCTTGCCTGCGTGCTCAGAAGTTCAAGGTGCGCTTGTCGACTGCCAGCGCGGCTTCCTTGGTCGCTTCGCTCAGGGACGGATGGGCATGGCAGATGCGGGCAATGTCTTCACTGCTGGCCCGGAATTCCATGGCCACCACACATTCGGCGATCAGTTCGCTGGCCATCGGACCGACGATGTGCACGCCGAGAATTTCATCCGTCGCGGCATCGGCCAGCATCTTCACCATGCCAGTCGTGTCACCCAGCGCGCGTGCGCGGCCATTGGCCATGAACGGGAAAGTCCCTGCCTTGTATGCCCGGCCGGCAGCCTTGAGCTGCTCTTCGGTCTGGCCCACCCAGGCGATTTCAGGGTTGGTGTAGATCACCCAGGGAATCGTGTTGAAGTTGACGTGACCATGCTGCCCAGCAATGCGCTCGGCAACCGCAACGCCCTCTTCCTCGGCCTTGTGCGCCAGCATGGGGCCGCGTACCACGTCGCCGATAGCCCAGACATTGGGCAGGCTGGTTTTGCATTCCTCATCCACCACCACGGCGCCGCGCTCGTCGAGCTTCAGGCCAACGGCTTCAGGGTTCAGGCCCTGGGTGTTGGCTACCCGGCCAATGGAGATGATGAGCTTGTCCACTTCCAGGGTCTGGGCTTCGCCCTTGGCATCGGTATAGGCAACACTCACACCTTTCTTGCCGCTCTTGATCTCGCCGACCTTCACGCCGAGCGCGATTTTCAGACCCTGCTTGTCGAATGCTTTCTTTGCTTCCTTGGCGATCTGCTGATCGACTGCGCCCAGGAACGTCGGCAGGCCTTCCAGTACCGTCACGTCTGCACCCAGGCGGCGCCAGACCGAGCCCATTTCCAGGCCGATCACGCCGGAGCCGATCAGGCCCAGCTTCTTGGGCACGGCGCCGATGCGCAGTGCGCCGTCATTCGACAGGATGTTTTCCTCGTCAAATGGTGCCCCCGGGAGAGCGCGGGCGTTGGAACCCGTGGCCACGATGATGTGCTTGCCGGAGATGGTTTCCTCAGCGGCACCGGCGACCTTGACGTCATAGAGGCCGTCTTTTGCAGCGACAAAGGAGCCGCGGCCGTGAAAAAAGGTGACCTTGTTCTTCTTGAACAGGTAGACGATGCCGTCGTTGTTCTGCTTGACGACCGTGTCCTTGCGGGCAAGCATCTTCGTGACATCCAGGCCGAGGCCTTTGACCTCGATGCCATGATCGGCAAAGTGGTGGCTGGCGTGGTCGAAATGTTCGGACGATTGCAGCAGCGCCTTGGACGGAATGCAGCCCACGTTGGTGCAGGTGCCACCCAGGGCCGGGCCACCTTTGGCGTTCTTCCATTCGTCGATACAGGCGACGTTGAAACCCAGTTGGGCGGCGCGAATCGCGGCAATGTAACCGCCGGGGCCGCCACCGATGACGATGACGTCGAATTGTTTAGACATGTTTCTTTATTCCTTCTTGAGTTCAAACGCCCCCGCATGGAGGACGATTCCAAATACACCGGTGCGCGCCTGCAGGCTTTCCTGCTGGGGACCATCGCGGCCAATTTTCACGGTCGTTCCGGGCGTGGTCTTGCAGACAAACAAATGTCTGGCATCGAGGCATTCAATCCCGCCGGCGGCATGCAGCGCGGCCCAGCCAAAGCCCTCGTACTCCTCCGCGAGAAAGCGGCGCAGGAATACGGTTTCCGTAGGGGTCCGCACATCGGCAATGGTCCATCGCGCCAGGTCCGACTGGTATGTTTCAACCAGCTTCCCCGGGTCAGCATCCGGCGCCTTCGCCAATACCAGCCGGGACTCCGCCTGCGAAACACTGACCCATTGCAGCCCGTAGTAACCGCTCCAGTTGTCGCCAGCCGGCGCAGCAGCCGCAGCCAGACCCACGCTCAACGTGCAGGCCAGGCAGGCGACGAGGCGGCGCATCGACAGCCTTAGATGTCGAACAACAGGCGTGCAGGATCTTCCAGCGCTTCTTTCATCGCCACCAGGCCCAGCACAGCTTCACGACCGTCGACGATGCGGTGGTCATAGCTCATTGCCAGGTAGTTCATCGGACGGACCACGATCTGGCCGTTTTCGACCACGGCACGGTCCTTGGTCGCATGCACGCCCAGGATCGCCGACTGCGGCGGGTTGATGATGGGCGTGGACAACATGGAGCCGAAAACACCGCCATTGGAGATCGAGAAAGTACCGCCGGACATTTCTTCAATGCCCAGCTTGCCGTCGCGTGCCTTGGCACCGTATTCGGCAATCTTCTTCTCGATGTCGGCAAAGCTCATCTGGTCTGCATTGCGCAGAATGGGCACCACCAGGCCGCGCGGGGAACCGACGGCGATGCCGATGTCGAAGTAGCCGTGGTAAACGATGTCATTGCCGTCAACCGATGCGTTGAGCACGGGATACTTCTTCAACGCATGCACAGCGGCCTTGACGAAGAAGCTCATGAAGCCGATCTTCACACCGTGTTCTTTTTCAAACTTCTCCTGGAAGCGCTTGCGCATTTCCATCACCGGCGCCATGTTCACTTCATTGAACGTGGTCAGGATGGCGTTGGTGGCCTGCGATTGCAGCAGGCGCTCGGCGATACGCGCGCGCAGGCGGCTCATGGGCACGCGCTGCTCGGGACGGTCACCCAGATCGGAAGGTTTGGCGGAAGCAGCAACCTGCGGCAAGGCCGCAGTAGGCACGCCTGTGGGAATGGCAACAGCAGCGGCCGGCTTGGCACCGCCAGCAGCCGCACCGAGGACGTCGCCCTTGGTAACGCGGCCATCCTTGCCGGTTCCAGGCACCGAACCAGCGGCAAGGTTGTTGTCGGCCATCAGCTTGGCTGCAGCCGGCATGGGAACGCCAGCCATGGAGCCACCGGCTGCGGGTGCAGGCGCGGAGACAACAGCAGCGGCAGGTGCTGCAGCGGCCGCCGCCGGAGCGGCTGCAGGAGCAGCGGCACCCGCTTTGCCTTCGGTGTCGATCCGGGCAATCACCTGATCTGACACCACCGTGCCGCCGTCCGCGACGACCAGCTCGGTCAGCACGCCGGCGGAAGGCGCCGGCACTTCCAGCACCACCTTGTCGGTTTCGATCTCAATCAGGATTTCATCCACCGCGATTGCATCACCGACTTTTTTCTTCCACTGCAGCATGGTGGCCTCGGCCACGGACTCGGACAACTGGGGGACTTTGACTTCTACGATAGCCATGTTGATTCTTTCGGGTTCGTTCTTGTATTCGTGTTCTTGGTTCGGGAAGGGGCGACCTTACTTGGTCAGCACAAAGCCCTTGAGCTTGGCAAACGCGCCGTCCACCAGCGCCTTTTGCTGCTCCTGGTGCAGGTGCGAATAACCCACAGCCGGTGATGCCGAAGCAGCACGGCCGGAATAGCCCAGTTTTTGACCTTCGAACATGTTCTCGTGGATGTAGTGCTGCACAAAGAACCAGGCACCCTGATTTTGTGGCTCGTCCTGGCACCACACGATGTCGGTGGCGTTCGGGTACTTTTTCAGCTCGGCCGCAAAAGCCTTGTGCGGGAACGGATAAAGCTGCTCAACACGAATAATGGCCGTATCGTCAATGCCCTTTTCTTCACGCTTCTTGGCCAGGTCGTAATACACCTTGCCCGAGCACGCGATGATGCGCTTGACCTTGTCTGCCTTCTTGTTGATGTCATCCTTGGTCTCGGGGATGATGGTCTGGAACCCACCCTTGGTGAATTCGGACAGCGGCGAGGTGGCGTCCTTGTTACGCAGCAGCGACTTGGGCGTCATGATGACCAGCGGCTTGCGCAGGTTGCGCACCATCTGGCGGCGCAGCACGTGGAAGATCTGGCTGGCGGTCGTCGGTTGCACCACCTGCATGTTGGTATCCGCCGACAGCTGCATGAAACGCTCCAGGCGTGCCGAGCTGTGCTCCGGGCCCTGGCCTTCATAGCCGTGCGGCAGCATCAGGGTGATGCCATTGACGCGGCCCCACTTGACTTCGCCCGAGGCGATGAACTGGTCGATCACGACCTGCGCGCCGTTGGCGAAGTCGCCGAACTGGGCTTCCCAGATCACCAGCGTGTTCGGGTCGTTCGATGCATAGCCGTATTCAAACGCCAGCACCGCCTCTTCAGACAGGATGGAGTCGATGACAACGAACGGAGCCTGGTTGTCGGCCACGTTCTGCAGCGGCACATAGGTACCGGTGTCGAACTTTTCGCGATTCTGGTCGTGAATGACGGCATGGCGATGCGTGAACGTGCCGCGTCCGCAATCTTCGCCCGACAGGCGCACCGGGTAGCCACTTGCCACCAGTGAGGCAAACGCCATGTGCTCGCCCATGCCCCAGTCCACAGGGACGTCGCCGCGGCCCATGGCTGCGCGGTCGTCATACACCTTCTTGACCAGCTGATGCGGCGTCACGGTCGCGGGGATGGCCGTGATCTTGTCGGCAAGGCGCTTCCACTCGGCCATCGGGATGGCGGTGTCGCCGGCATCGGTCCACTTCTTGCCCAGGTAAGGCACCCAGTCAACCGCATACTTGCTCTTGAAGTTGGTGAGAACCGGATCAAACGTGCTCTTGCCGGCATCCAGCGCGGCGCGCGTGGCCTTGACCATGTCGTCGCCCAGGGTGTCGCCCATGCCCTGCGCCGTCAGTTTGTCGGCGTACAGGCGGCGGGTGCCGGGGTGCTGTGCAATTTTCTTGTACATCAGCGGCTGGGTCAGCGCTGGCGTGTCCTGCTCGTTGTGGCCCAGCTTGCGGAAGCAGATGATGTCGACCACGACATCCTTCTGGAACTCCATGCGGAACTCGAGGGCCAGCTGGGTAGCCAGCACCACGGCTTCCGGGTCGTCGCCATTGACGTGCAGCACCGGCGCTTCAATCATCTTGACGACGTCGGAGCAGTACAGCGTCGAGCGACTGTCGCGCGGGTCGCTGGTGGTGAAACCGATCTGGTTGTTGATCACGATGTGCACCGTGCCGCCGGTGAAATAACCGCGGGTTTCGGCCAGCGCCAGCGTTTCCATCACAACGCCCTGCCCTGCAAAAGCGGCATCACCGTGCACCAGCACCGGCAGCACCTGCAGGCCTTTGGGGTCGGCACGGCGATCCATGCGGGCGCGCACCGAGCCTTCAACCACGGGGTTGACGATTTCCAGGTGAGAGGGATTGAAAGCCAAAGTCAGGTGGACCGGGCCGCCAGGGGTGGTCACGTCGGAGCTGAAGCCCTGGTGGTACTTGACGTCGCCGCTGGGCAGGTCTTCAGGTGCGGTGTGGTCGAATTCGGCGAACAGGTCGGCGGGGACTTTGCCCAGGGAATTGACCAGCACATTCAGGCGGCCGCGGTGGGCCATGCCGATCACTATTTCCTGCACGCCCTTGATACCGCCCTGCTGGATCAGCTCGTCCATGCAGGCGATGAAGCTCTCGCCGCCTTCCAGCGAGAAGCGCTTCTGGCCGACGTACTTGGTGTGCAGGAAACGCTCCAGGCCTTCGGCTGCAGTCAACCGGTCCAGGATGTGGAGCTTCTTTTCCTTGGTGAAATTGGGTTTGCTGCGAATCGATTCGAGCTTTTGCTGCCACCAGCGCTTGTGGTTCTGGTCGGTCGCGTACATGTACTCGGCGCCAATCGTGCCGCAGTAGGTTTCGCGCAGCGCGTTCATGAGCTCGCGCAGGCTCATGGTGTCTTTGCCGAAGAACGTGTTGCTGGTGTTGAACACGGTTTCCTGGTCGGCGTCGCTGAAACCGTAGAAAGACGGCTCCAGTTCGGGAATTTTGTCGCGTTCGGCACGCTTGAGCGGGTCCAGGTCGGCCCAGCGTGCGCCGACGTTGCGGTAGGCGGCGATCAACTGCTGGACGGCCGTGCGCTTGCGGCCCATTTCGGAGTCGGCGCCGCTGGCGACCACAACTTTGGTCTGGCCCTGCTTGGCGCGCTCGGCAAAGGCGTTGACGACCGGCAGGTGTGGAACGTCCTTGGCATTGCTGCCGTCTACGGCGGGAACGTGCTGGAGTGCGTCGAAATACTCGCGCCAGTTGTCGGGCACGCTGCCAGGGTTGGCAAGGTAGTTTTCGTACATCTCTTCGACATAGGGCGCGTTGCCGCCGAAGAGATAAGTGTTGCCTTGATAGGCAGAATAGACAGACGATGCTGCCGGGTTGGAACTCATATCCGCTGACCTCCGTTTCCCTTTGGGAAACATTAGCTGGTTAAAGCTTGTTAATTAACCTTCCGCAACACGGCTGGACCGATTAGCGGATGCGACTGTGGCAGGAAGGGCCTTCAGAAACAACCCAGATTGTGCCACCGAACTGTGACAGCGGAAAGACGGTGCTCATGACCATACCTGAAAAGGCCATGGTTTCTGCGCACCCCCAACGCTCTCACATACCTCTTACATGCTCTCACATGCGTTGAAGTTACTGCTGTATTTGGGGGCTGAAAGTCAGACGGCAAGGCCCGGATTTCCGGTCACACCCACAAGCCGCGGAGTGTTGGCTTTGACAGGTTGAATGACCTTTTTGGCCTTCAGGTAGCTTTCCACCACCTCCCAGACCGGAGGGCCGGCGTTTTTGCTAGCCTCCGCCACCGGCGCCCAGCCAGCCACCTTGTAGGTCTTGCCGGCTTCGATGGGCTTGCCGCCCAGACGCATGTCCTGGATGCGTTCACCCATTTTGGCGCCGGGCTCGCAGGTGTAGGTCAAACCGCCCACACGCACCATGTCGCCGCCCTGCTGGTAATACGGGTCGGGGTTGAACAGGTTGTCGCCCACGTCCTCCAGGATGGTCTTGATCATGTCGCCGCGCATGTCCGTCAGCGTGGTCCAGGGATAAGTGATCGCGGTCTGGTCCATCACGTGCTCGCGCGTGATGGCCTGGCCGGGCAGCAGCGAAGTTCCCCAGCGGAATCCGGGCGAAAAGGCGATCTCGGCGCCACGCACATTCATCAGGGCGTCCAGGATCAGCTGGTCAAAGCTGCCGTTGAAGTTGCCGCGGCGGTACAGCGTGCCTTCCGTCACCGCCAGTTTTTCACCCAGTTTGGCGCTGTAAGGCGCCCTCACCTTGTCGATCAGCGCATTCATGGCCGCATCGGCCGGCAACAGATTGGCGAACACCGGCAGTAGCCGGTAGTTGAAACCGGCCACCTTGCCGTCCTTGACGTCGAGGTCCAGCACACCCAAAAACTTGCCGTTGCTGCCGGCGTTGGTCACGATGGTCTGCCCGCCCGGGTTTTTGACGATGACAGGCATCGGCACGCCGTCGTGGGTGTGGCCGCCCAGAATGGCGTCGATTCCCGTGACGCGCGAGGCCATCTTCAGGTCCACATCCATGCCATTGTGGCTGAGCAGCACCACGGCCTGCGCACCCTTGGCGCGTGCCTCGTTCACGGTTTCCTGCATTTCGCTTTCGCGAATTCCGAAAGTCCAGTTCGGCGTGAGCCAGCCAGGGTTGGCAATCGGCGTGTAGGGAAAAGCCTGGCCGACGATGGCGACGGGCACGCCATTCATTTCCTTGATGACGTAGGGCTTGAACACCGGGTCGCCAAAGTCGCTGGTTTTGACGTTTTGCGCAATAAAGTCGACCTTGCCGGCAAAGTCCTGCTCGACGATTTTTTTGATCCGCTCTTCGCCATAGGTGAAGTCCCAGTGGCCCGTCATCACATCCACGCCCAACAGCCTGGCTGCATCCACCATGTCCTGGCCCTGCGTCCAGAGCGCCGTAGCGCTACCCTGCCAGGTATCGCCGCCATCCAGCAGCAAGGCGCCGGGGCGGCCAGCCTTCAGCTGCTTCACCAGCGTCGCAAGGTGTGCGAAACCGCCCACCTTGCCGTACTGGCGCGCGGCCCGCTCGAAGTTCAGGAAAGTCAACGCATGCGCCTCGGGCGTACCCGACTTCAGGCTGGCAGCCTTCAGCAAATGTTCGCCCACCAGGTGCGGCGCCTGCCCGCGCATCGCACCCACGCCCAGGTTGACGGAAGGTTCTCGAAAGTAGATCGGCAGCAGCTGGGCATGGCAATCGGTCATGTGCAGCAAGTGCACATTGCCAGTACGGGGCAGTTCGTACAAGCTGGCGGCCTGGACGGCGCCGGCCTCACGCAAAGGAAAACCGGCAGCCAGCGCAGCGGCCATGACACTTGCAAACTCTCGGCGGGACAGGTTCATGGCGTTGGTCATCCTGCCCGGCTACCCAGGCAAAGTATCAAGTTGCTATCAATTCAGGAGCTGCTTGCGCCCACCACTATTGGCCTGGCGGCATAAAGAACTCAGATTATTTGTTGATGGGCGAGTTCGGATCCAGCAGCAGCGCCATCACGTCACGGATCTGCTGCTCGTTCAGGATGGCAGCATGGCCAAACCTCGGCATGTCGGAACACGCGTTGTAGGCCTTGGCGTTCCACAGCTTGCCCCAGGTGTACTCCACGATGGGTTTGCTCTCGGGCGACGCCGGATTGCTTACGCCGCGCAGCTTGCCGTAGTTGTAAAGGCTGGGGCCGATGGAGCCGAAAGACAGTTCAGCCTTGCTGATCTGGTGGCAGTTGTAGCAGCTGCCGCCATTGGCTTCGCCGGGTTTGTCGCTCCAGGTCAGGCCGCGGCCGTTCTGCGCAATTTTTTCGCCTTCGCTCCAGTTCCCGAGGTACTTGCCATCGGAAGGCAGTTTCACGGTTTTGAGGTTGGCTTCTTCAATGGCCTTGGCGGCTTTTTCCTCCAGCGGCTTGCCGGCGGCTTCCGAGCAGGCCTGGTTGGAAGCGTCCAGCGCCAGGCGGTCCATCTTCGCGATGCCCTGCTCACGGAAGGAACTTTTCAGCACCTGCTGGGTGGCTTCGTCTACCTCCTGCGCCGTGGGCGCAATGGCGCAGCTGGACAGGAAAAAGGCCGTCGATGCCAGACAGGCGGTGGACAGTGCGGCTTTGGTGTAAATCGTGTTCATCAGTTCTCTCCTGCCTGATTAGCGTTTGAGGGCCGGCGCAATGGAAGCACCGCCCTTGCTGTTGACGCCCATGTACACCCCCAGGGCGATGGTGGCATCAGAGGCGTAGCCCGGGAAAGGGAAACGCTGCTGGCGATAGCAGTCATTCAGGCGGCGTTGCATGCTCCACAGGTCACCGCTGGAGACACGGTAGGCCGGCCAGGCGCCGAAACCGTTGCCGGCGCCGGGCTGTTTGGTGAGGTTGGGCAAATCCTGCAGGCGGACACGCTTGTTGTCCTCGCCATGACACGATGCGCAGGAAAAGTCGTAGGGCCCGCCGCGCAGGTAAAACACTTTTTTGCCGACTTCGTACATCAGCTTTTCCTTGGCGTGCGACTGCGGCACCTTGAAGGTCATGTCGCGCGATTCACCCGAGATATAGGCCACCAGCGACTCGATGGATTTCTGCTCACCCGCGCCGAAAGGGGTTTTGGCGATCTCGGCGGCATTAAAACCCTGCAGCTGCTCCATGCAGGTCAGCAGGCGCGACTCCATATCCTGCACCCGCTGGGTATCGGCAAAGAAACGCGGCAGCTCGACGAAAGCACCCTTCACCACGCCCGGGCCCTTGCCCAGGTCGCATTTTTCAAGCGAGGCATTTTTGGGGCCGCGCGCCTGTTTCCAGAGTGCCTCGCCACGGGCTTCGTACAGCTCGGCCGGGTTGCCGTCAGCCAGCATGGCGCGGTATTCGGCAATACCTTCAGCGGTGCTCTTTTGCGCCGCCGCAGGCAATGACAAGGTGGCCATGGCGGCCAGGGCCGCCAGCCCAAACAGGCTCAACTTCATCGTGGACTCCTCAAATATCGTTGTGGGGCAGCCAATGTGCCGCTGCGGGAAAACGGCCGGGATTCAGGCAATGACGGCTTCGTCGGTGCGCTTGTCGCCGTGGTTGTCGACCCAGCTGACCGCGATCTTGTCGCCGGCCTTGCCGCCCTTGAAGCTGAATTGCACAAAAGGGTTCTTGGACACGGCCGTGCCCCACTGCGCGCTCATCACGGTCTTGCCGTTCCAGGTGGCGCTGATGTTCTGGATAAACCAGGCCGGGACGGTCTTGCCGGCCGCGTCCTTGCGCTGGCCGCTTTCCATTTCGTGGCTCACCAGCACGCGCACGGTGGTTTTATCGCCTTGGGCCTGCGCCCGGATTCGCATCGGTTCTGACATTTTTTCTCCTTCAATCCTTAAATTCTCTTAGCAACGTTGCCGGCGTAGCGAGCGGCTGTCAGCCTAGGCGCGGGTGGCTGGAAACCGGAGCGACCTTGAGGGCCGTGAGGATTTCCGGACGGGCCCCGCAACGACGGATCACAGCCGCGCAGTAGCCGGTTAACCGCCGCAACCGCCCAAAGTGACCTTCACTTCCTTCACTGCATAAAAGTACTTGTCACCGGCCTTCGCCAGCGCGTAAACATTGGAGGACTGGCCCATCTTGATGTTGGTCGAGACGTTGGCGTCGGTGCCGGCGGGAATCTCAAACATGGCAGCCAGCGCGCTGGGGTTCTTTTCGACAACGAGCGCAATTTGGGTGGTGTTGGCAATGTTGCTTTGCGCGCCGACACGCACCACATTGCCGTTCTCGGCAATTTCAGGCGCCTGCAGCAGCAGGTCCTTGCTTTCAACCGGAGCGCTGGTCGCGCCCATGGCCTTGGCGGCATCGGCCAGGGACTTGCTGTCAAAAGCGGCCTTGTTCCAGCCTGGCGCGTTTTGCGCGTGGGCCGGGTTCAGCCCGGTGGCCGCTACCAGCACCAGCGCAGTGGCGCCAGAACTGCTGGCCAGAAAATCACGACGTTCCATGGTGAACTCCTTTTTTATATAACTTGAATGTCTGAAAAACTAACAATGATTGGACACAAAAACGTCAAGCCGCGGAACGGTACTTATCCCGAGCATGCTGTCAAAAAAATTGAAGCCGGCTGTCTCGACATCGTCAATTTCCATGCGCCTCATTTTGACGCGCCCTGAGCCAGCCATTGGGAAATCTGCGTCGACTCCGCCGCACTCAGTGCCTGCGGCGGCATGGGGATTGCGCCCCAGACCCCCTGCCCTCCGGCCTTGATTTTGCCCGAGAGGTAAGCCGCCGCATCGGCGCGGTCTTTATATTTGTTGGCTATATCCTTGAAGGATGGCCCGACCAGCTTGCTGTCCATGCCATGGCAGGCGGTGCAGGTATTTTTTTGCAGCAACGGCATGACGGACGCAACGCCGGGCGCGGCGGTTTTAACGACAGCTGGCGGCTGCACGGCAACAACCGGCGTGGAGTTTGCTATCTTTTCAGGAGCTGCTTGCGCTCGTCCTGCCTGGTTTAGGGCCGTATTTGATTCAAATATTCCGGCCATGGGGGGCCGGGTGGTGTCCACACCCCGGCTGGCGCCCACCATCCGCGACTGCTCGGCCAGGTTGCCATGGGCGTTGCGCGCGTAGTCCGGCAAAAAGCTTTTGACCACCACCTCGCCGGCGCAATTTTTCATGCAGGCCGAGCCCTGGACATCGGGGCGCGCCGTGCCGCCCAGCTCCTTGCCCGGCCACATCGCGTGCGACGTCGTCATGCCGTTGCGGTTCGGCAAACGGGCCTGTACGTCGCGGATGTTCGCGTCCGACAAGGTGAAGTTGTCGGGCAGGATATTGCCCAGGTTCAGGATGTAGGCAGTGACGGCATAAACCTCGTCGGCCGTCAATGTTTTCGGGGCGTTCCAGGGCATGGCGCGGTTAATGTAGTCCCAGAGCGTCGACAGCGTGGAGACTTTCATCAACGTGGTGCGGTTCGGCTGGTTGGAGCCAGGCATCAAGCCGTCCACACGGCCATTCTTGATGTCGTCGGCCGTGATGCCGCCGGCAATCGGCGTGAACACTTCGGACGACTCGGCAAAACTGCCGTGGCAGGACGCGCATTGCGCCTCCCAGATCACTTCGCCTTGCCGCACGGAGCCCTGCCCTTTGGGCAGGCCCTTGAAGTCGGGCCGCACATCGATGTCCCAGGCCTTGACTTCCGCTGGTGTCGCCGTGCGCCCGATGCCGGAGAGAACCGCCGGTTTGTCAGCAGCCGCAGCCCATTGGGTGACACCCGCCAGCAGCAGTGAGCCCATCGCAACGCGAACGCCATGAGAAACGGACAAAGCCTTAGATCTGGACATTTTTCACCTCGCCGTTTTCTTCCAGCGACCACGACTGGATGGCGTTGTTGTGATAAATGCTGCGGGACGCTCGCACTTTGCGCAGTTCGTTGTACGTCGGCTGGATCTGGCCGGTCTCGTCAACAGCGCGGCTCTGGAAAATGGCGGGTTTTCCGTCCCATACAAAATCGGCATTAAAACGCGTCAGGCATTTGGCCAGCACCGGCCCTTCCAGACGCGCCGGCGCCCAGTTGCGCCCACCGTCCACGGAAACGTCCACACGTTTGATCTTGCCCCGGCCGCTCCATGCCAGGCCCGTGACGTTATGAAAGCCCTTTTGCAGCAGCACCTGCCCGCCGCTGGGCGAGGTCACCACGCTTTTGACTTCCTGGATGCTGGTGTATTGCCGGTGCAGGCCGCTGGGCTGCAGGTCCACGTAATGGATCGTCTCATCCTTGGCGCCATAAGGCATGTCGCCCACCTCGATGCGCCGCAGGTATTTGATCCAGCTCACGCCCTGCACGCCCGGCACGATGAGCCGCAACGGATAGCCGTTCTCAGGACGCAGCATTTCACCGTTCTGCCCATAGGCCACCAGCACTTCGCCGCTCATCACCAGACTCATGGGGATGGTGCGGGTCATGCCCGAGCCGTCGGCCCCCTCGGCCAGGATGAATTTGGCGCGCTTGAGGTCGGCGCCGCACAGCTCCAGCAGGGTGCGCAAGGGCACGCCGGTGAATTCGCTGCAGCTCAGCATGCCGTGGGTGTACTGCACTGTTGGCACCGCCGAGTTGCCCCACTCCATGCCGGTGTTGGCGCCGCATTCGATGAAGTGCATGCGGCTGACGTTCGGCAGGCGCATCAGCTCATCCATGCTGAAGACCATGGGGCGTTTGAGCATGGCGTCATCGGAGCCGTTCACCATCAGCCGGTGTTTCGAAGGGTGGATGTCCCACCAGCCCTGGTGGTGGCGCTCAAAGTGCAGGCCGCTGGGCGTGATGATGCCGAAGAGACCCTGCAAAGGGCAAAAGCTCACGCTGGCCTGGCCGATGCGGGTAAGGCCCGGGCTTTCGCGGCGCTGCAGGTTTTTTTCCCATTCGCTGGGCAGGCCGTAACCACGGGCCGCCACGGGCTGGCCCAGTCCCTTGCTGTGGGCGGGAAGGTTCAGGATATTGGTATCGCCTTCCGGAGTCGCTGCCCGTGCCTGGCCCACCGCCGCCACCCCGGCTGACGCAGCCGCAAACGCCCCGGCCAGAAAACCGCGGCGCCCGGCGCGCACGTCCGCTATTTGCGCTCCTGAGAGGAAATTCTCCGGTGCGCGCTGTATGAAACGGCTCAGCATAAAAGGCGTTCTTTCGGTTCAGGCGTCGTGGGAGGCGGATCGCGGCGACAAGCTTTCGGCCGGCGACAATCCGCCCGGCTCATCCAGCTCAATGGCGATCTGGGTGCAGACGCTGCGGCACAGCGCCACGGCTTTTTCGCTCTGAACGCGGTAAATCACCTGGGTGCCTTCCTTGCGCTTGGCCAGTACACCGGTGCGGTACAGCACGGCCAGGTGCTGGGAAAGATTGGGCTGGGTGGTGTCGATCTCCGCCAGCAACTCGTTCACGGACTTTTCACGCTCGCACAGGGCGCTCAAGACGCGAAGGCGCATCGGCGTTGCGAGCACGGCGAACAACTCGGCCGCCAGTTCAAACACACGGCCCCTCTCGACTTGCGCACTGGTTTGGATCATCTCGTTCATAGCGATTTATTCTTAATATAAGTAATTGCTGATATTAAGCCTGAAGCCGCCTCAAAAAACCCGTAAATACCCTAGGCACGCAAGGCGAACACGTAAATATCACCAACCAACCCGCCAAACGCTCAAAAGGTGTTGCCTCCATGCACTTGAGCGGGGTGGCTGGGGTGTAAAAAAGCGTTGAAAGACCCCTCGTCGTGATATAAAACTTTTGTTACTTACGAGTTGTTACCCGGGACCGGTAAAACCCAATACTTATGTCTTCAAAAAAAACCTTCATCTTCAAAAGTACCGGCATCCTTCTCGCCGTCATGATGGCCGCTGCAGCGCATGCGGAAGTCGATGCACTGGTCAGTCAGGCGCGTACGCTGCTCGACCAGAGCCAGGCACAAAAAGCCTTCGATCTGCTTGAGCCCCAGGAAACCGCACGCGCAGGCGACCCCGACTTCGACACGGTGCTGGGTATCGCCGCCAACGACACAGGGCAATTCACCCGCGCCATATTCGCGCTCGAACGCGTGCTGGCGGTGCAGCCGGCCAACTCCCGTGCGCGCGCGGAGCTTGGACGGGCACTTTTTGCCGTCGGGGACAACGCCGGCTCACGCAAGGTGTTAATGGAAGCCAAACAAGACAACATCCCGGCGGAGGCCGCCGCCACCATCGACCAATTCCTGCAGGCCATCGACCGTACGGAAGAAGCTGCCCGTTCGTCTGTCAAACCGTACCTGGAAGCCAGCGTTGGCTACGACACCAATGTCAACAGCGGCCCCGGCAATCCCAATGTCGCGGTTCCGCTTTTTGGCGGCGCAATTTTCACCCTCAATGCTTCGGGTGTTGAGACCAAAGATGCCTTCATGACCCTGGGCGGCGGGCTGTCAGCCCGTTACGTCGTCGACCCGCGCTGGTCGTTGATCGCGAACGCAAGCGGGAATTCGCGCATCAATGCCAAGTACAACGACTTCAACACCGGCCAGGTTGATGTCAACGCCGGTGCCAGCTACCGCTACGAAAAGCACGAATTCACCGGTGTCGTGCAGGCCGGCAGCTATACCGTCGCCGGATCCCGCGCGCGCGACCAGCAAGGCCTGGTCGGCGAATGGACCTACCGCATCGACGGCTTCCGCCAGTGGAGCACTTACCTGCAATGGGGCGAGTTGAGCTATCCGGGTCAATCGCTTCGTGATGCGGACCGAACCGTGCTGGGTACGTCCTACGCCCATGCATTCCGCGACGGTTTGCTGGTTTTCGGGGGCATTTATGTGGGTGCCGAGAAGGAAAAAGCCAGCGGCGTTCCGCACATGGGCCACCACCTGTTCGGCATCCGGTTGGGTACACAGAAATCCATCAGGGACGACCTCGCCTTTTTTGGCAATATCAGTTATGAAGACCGCAAATACGGCGGCACCGATCCGCTGTTCCTGGTCACCCGCAGCGACAGGCAGCTCAACCTGAACCTTGGCCTCAACTGGGTGCCCGCCAAACTCTGGCGCGTGACGCCGCAGTTGTCACTGACCTCCGTCAAGTCGAACATTGCCATTTCCGACTACAACCGCAGCCTTTTCTCCGTGACCGTGCGCCGCGACTTCTAAACCTGCCGTGCCGACTGAACACGCCCCGCCAGACACCCCATGAAAACCATCCGGGAACGCTCTCTCAAACACGCCGTGCTGTCGGTCGTGATTGCGGTGGCCTTCCCCGTGCAATCGTTCGCCGCCGAATCAGCCGGCGTGGCCCAGTTCATCGCCGGCGACGTCAACGTGCTGCGCGCGAACGGCAAAACCGAGGCACTGGCCAAGGGTAAACCGCTGGAAAGCGGCGAATCCATACTGACGAGTGCCGCGGGCCGCGCCCAGGTCCGGTTTTCGGATGGCGGCCTGGTGTCACTGCAGCCCAATACCGAGTTCAAAATCGCCAACTATGTCAACGAGGCTGACCCAAAGCAGGACCGTTTCCTGGTCGACCTGTTGCGCGGCAGCATGCGGGCCATCACCGGCCTGATCGGCAAGCGCAACCGCGAGAACTACAAGGTCACGACCACCACGGCCACCATAGGCATACGCGGTTCCGGCTTCAGCGTGGGCTACAACCCGGACGGATCACTGGGCATCACGACGGAACTGGACGCCATCGAGGTCTGCAACGCCGGTGGCTGCGTCGGCCTGACGGCCGGCGAGTCGGTGCGGGTCATTACCAGCTCCGAGGCGCCAGTTCGCACCAATACGCGGGCCAACGTGCCGACGCCGCCGCCCGTCCAGGAGGTGGTCGTTGCGGGCAACCAGACCACGTCCGACGGCAAGCCCGCCATTGTCCCCACCACACCCGTCAAACAGGTGTTCACCGACCTGGCCGCCGCGATTGCGTTCACCGACAGCGCGGCCAACCCGGTGGTCGAAAGCTACTACCCCGAGGCCGGCACCGCTGTGCTGACCAGCTTCCTCAGCGGCAAACCCATCGATGTCGACAGCCTCGACAGCCGCAACGTCCTGACCCAGTTCCGCAGCACGCCCGGCCTCACCACGATGGAAAAAGGCGCGCTGGGTGCTCCGTCCGATCCCGACTTCGTCGGCTGGGGCAGCTGGGTGACGGGGCAAAAGTTCGTGGGGGGCTCGCCCAGCGCGATTGAATCCGTTCACTTTGTGATGGGCCGGCCCACGCCGACGGCCCAGATGCCGGCCGACAACATGCAGGGCACCTACCAGTTCGCCGGCGGCACTGCGTTCTCCAGCCTGCTGGGTGCGGGTCAGCTTGTCAGCGGTTCGCTGGTCGCCAATTTCGGCGTCGGACAAGGCTATGGCAGCGTGGACCTCACCACGCGCTTTGGCGGAAATGACTATGGCGTCAGCAGCAGCATCGACATCAACAACGCCAAGATCACGAACTCCTCAGGAGCGAATGTCACTGGCTTCTTCACCGGCAACGAGGCCAGCCGCGCCGCATTGGTTTATAGCGCCTCGTCGGTTACCGGCGCGGGCCCCAACGCGGGCCAGGTTTCCGGTGCGGCCGTTTTCCAGCAGACCACCCTGGTCCTGAGACCACCCCAGTGACCAAGGCCACCCCTTTTAACGCCGCGCGCCGCCCAGTCAGCATTAATTGAATACCCGGAGAACCACCATGACCCCGCACATCAAGCTCCAACACACCGCCCTGGTTATTGCGCTGGCCGCCATTTACCCACTGCAGGCCCTGGCAGCGCCTTCCGCGGGCGTGGCGCAGTTCACCACCGGCGAAGTCAGTTTGCGGCGCACGGACGGCAAGACCGACGCGCTGGTCAAAGGCAAGGACATCGAAAGTGGCCAGGCCATCATCACCGGCCTCGATGGCCGCGCCCAGGTGAAGTTCTCCGATGGCGGTGTCGTTTCGCTGCAGCCGGGAACAGAGTTCAAGGTCGCCAACTATGTGGACAAGGCCGACCCGAAGGAAGACCGCTTCCTGGTAGACCTGCTGCGCGGCAGCATGCGGGCCATCACCGGATTGATCGGCAAACGCAACCGTGAAAACTATCGTGTCACCACCACGACGGCCACCATCGGTATCCGCGGCTCTGGCTTCAATGCAGGGTACAACCCGGACGGCTCGCTGAGCGTGACAACCGAGCTGGATGCGATTGAGGTCTGCAATTCGGGGGGATGTGTCGGGCTGACGGCAGGTGAGTCTGTCCGGGTGGTCAACAACACAGACACGCCGAAACGAACGAATGTACGCCCGCCCATACCCACGCCCGAACCTCCAATAGAGCCCATCATCATCAATAAAGCGGTTGTGACCGATGTCAAGCCAGTCAACACAGGCACGTTCACAAATTTCAAGTCAACCGCAACCTACCACTCGCAGGGCAATTTCGGACCTTCCACCATTTCGCCTGTTGCCACGGGCACTTCCGCAACCATTGACACCGGCAAACTGACCGCGCTCAGCGCCAATGGCAAGGATTTCACCCCCACCATCAACGCCTTTGCAGGCTCGGCGGGCTCTACCGACGCGGGCGACTTTATCGGTTGGGGTTCGTGGACCACGGGCACACGCAACCCGAGCACCACCAACATCAATGATCTCCACTACATCATCGGCCAGCCTACCCTGGTGATGCCCACAACGGGCACCCTCAGCTACAACCTGATCGGCCAGACGCCAGTCACGGGTTACGACACGTCCGTACAGGCGGCAGTGGCCTCCGGAACCCTGACATCCGCAACGTTCAGCGTCAACTTCGGCACGGCCAAGCTGAGCATGGGCGTGGTCACGACACTTGGCGGTTTTGCGGCATCCAATATCAGTGTTGCAGGCGGGCAGTTCAGCTACTCCAACGGTGGACCGGTTTTCACCGTGGACGGTTTCTTCACCGGGGTGAATGCAAGCCGCGCCGGCATGGTTTACACCGGCACCAACGGAAACATTCGCTATTCAGGCGCAGCAGCATTTGCCGCGCCCTGATGGGGCGGCCGGTCACCGTTCACTTGAGATAGAACGCCAGGTCGCGCTCCGTTGCGTCGGGGCCGTGCACCTGGCTGGCCCGCTCTTGCGCTGCCATGCCCAGCTGAAGCCTTAAATCCACCGAATCATTGAGCGACATCAGGGCGTCGAGAGCCTGCTCCTGCGAGCGGATCAAAAACCCCGAGACGCCCTGCTCGATCACTTCGGCGTAGCCACCGTTCACGTGGGCCACTACCGGCAAACCGGCACCCATGGCCTCCAGCACCACCCGTCCATACGCCTCGAAAAAGTTTCCGGTGCGGTAGAACATCGCATCCAGTGAACGGTAAAAATCCGGCACGGACTCCGCACCCGCAGGCAGCAACTCAATGCCCTCGGTTCCGGCCAAACCCGGCGCCAGGCAGGTTCCTCCCATGATGCGAACCCGTATGCCGCAGCTGGCCAGCATGCGGTAAAGCGAAAGGTCCTGCGGGCTGTGCTTTTCCAGCAGATCACGGCTGGCACGCCCGACCGTGAAGGGCCGCGGCTGGGTTCCACCATGCGGCCATCGGGCAAAACGTTCAACGGCAACCTCTGCAAAAGGCGTGAGGTCGAGCAGGCTGGGAATGACGCGCCCGGTCAATGCCGCAGTGCGGCGCAGCCAGTCGGACACAAAAACAATCTCAGGGTCGAGGCCGGTGTATTCCCGCACGCCTTCGACAATGGCAAACAGCTGCCCCTGGTGTGAAATGTTGTGGAAAAGAATGATTCGTTGAAACCGCGTGTATTTCAGCCAGATTCCCGGCTGCAGATGCACGCCGCCTATCAGCAGCGTGCCGTCCCTGGGAAACTGGTGCGCAAAGGGCTGCACGGCGGTAATGCCCTCGGGCGCGTACGCCGGGTGCACCGGCACATCGGACCACAGCTTGACCGCGCGCCTGCCGGCCAGAAGCCGCGCGAGGTCCAGCAGTTCCCGCTCCGCGCCCGTGTACAACTCGCCGAACCGGCCTAGCAGGTGCAGCGCGCCGGGGTCGGTGGAAGTGAGGCCTTGGGTCATTAGCCGCGATTATCTCCGCGCCCGCCTGAATCCCCGAACCCACCGTGCCACATAATTCCTGCATGCACGACGGCGACACAGTTGCGATGGATAAAACCCGCCCCGGTATCGGTGAGGCGGATCACGAGGCCTGGATGTCGCAAGGCAGCCAGCTGGACAGCGCCGGCCAGCCCGAGCTGGCGCTTGCGGCTTTTGAAAAGGCGCATGCCCTCTCGCCGACGAATGTCAATTCGGCATCCGCCTGTGCCACCCTGCTCAGCGTGCTGGATCGCCCGCAGGCCGCCTACCGCACCCTGCTGGGCGTTGAAGCATCGCTGCTGCAGGACGCCGACGGCGCAGCCAACCTGGCGATTGCAGCAGAGGGTTGCGGCGATCTTGAAAAGGCCCAGGCGGCCTACGCACGGGCCCTGGAACTCAACCCCGACCACCTGCGCTCCCTGAACAACGTCGCCATCCTGGCGGCGAGTTCATCGCAGTGGGACCTGGCCATTCACCTGGCCCGCAAGTGCCTTGATCTTCAGCCCGGCCACCCGCCTTACCACGCCAACCTCGCCGAATACCTCTCAGGCGGGCGGCGCTATGCCGAGGCCGTGGAGGCTACCCGGCTTGCCCTGGCGCAATTTCCGGAACACGTCGAACTGAAACTTCGGCACCTCGCGCTTCTGGCTTTCACCGGTGAGCTCGAAAAAGCCGACGCGGCCCTGAAAGACCTCGATGGCAACACCCGCAACCTGCTGGGTGAGTTCCTGCTGAAACTGGAAACCGCCGAAGGTGCTGCGCTGGAGGGCACCATCCAGGGCAAGGCCGCCGACCACGTGGCCGACGACGCGCTGCAAATCCACATCCGGCAAGCCTTCCGCAATATCGCCATCGGCGATTGGCGGCATCACCACAAGCTCACGGATATCCTGCAGAAAGCCCTGGCTGAATCCCTTGCCGCCCAAAAACCCCGCGACTGGGGCGATGCGCCTTTCCACGGTCTGGTATTCGCCATGGATGAGGACGCACTCCAGCAGATGCGCCGGCAAACTCTCGACGCAGTGAAAAGCCGGCTCAAACCCTGCCCGCCGTTCAAGCCCGATTCGCGCACACGCCGCCTGCAGAGCGACAGCCGCATCCACGTCGGCCTCGCTGTGCAAAGCCTGGCCGACGCCCGGCAAATGCGGGCGCTCGAGCAGCAACTCGCACTGCACGACAGCAGCCGCTTTGCCATGCATGTCTACGCCTTCACAGGACGTCCGCAGCCGGAGCACCTGGAGGTTTTGCGCCGCCATGCGGCCAGTGTGAATGAACTGGGGCACATGACCGACCTCGAAGCGGTGGGGCGCATCCGGCTGGACAGGCTTGATATTTACGTTGAACAGGCCCTGAACCCGGCCTGGACGCGGCAGGAAATCGCCTTGATGCGAGTCGCGCCCGTGCAGCTGCGCGAGCCCGGCCTTTACAGCCATCATGTACCGGGCGCATGGGACTACACCCTTTCCGATCACTTCATCCACCCGCAGGTGGAGGACCAGGCCGGCCCCATCGTCCGCCTGCCGCAAACTTGCTGGCCGGGAAGCTTTGGCATGGATGCCGAGCCCACGACCCCTTCCCGCGAAAAAGCCGGGTTGCCCGCGGACACCCTGGTGCTGTGTTCATGCCTGTTGCCGCCCCTGCTGGATGCGGCCACCTTCGCCGGCTGGATGAAAATCCTGCGGTCGCTGCCCGACGCGGTGCTGTGGCTGCCTTTTTGCAGCCGGGCCGCAGCCAACCTCGTGCGCGAAGCACAGGCTGCGGGCGTGGGCGCACAGCGGCTCATCTTTTCAGCCCTTGCCGCCTGGCCCGAGATACCCGCCCACCTGGGCTGTGCCGACCTGTTCCTGGACACGTTGCGCCTCAATGCCGCGCCCGGACTGGAAGAAGCCCTGCGCCAGGGCGTTCCTGCGATCACCCGCCCCGGCAGCAGCATGGCCGCGCGCATGGGCGCAAGCATTCTGCAGGCTGCCGGCCTGCCTGAATGCATTCTGGAAAGCCCGCAGGCTTATGTTGCGGAGGCTGTGCGGCTAGGCCGCAACCCAGAAGCGTTGCAGCAGCTAAAGGCCAGGCTGCACGCAGCGCGGAACAAAACACCGCCCCCGCCCCTGTTTGATGCGGCTGCGCGCGTCAAGGACCGGGAAGCAGCCTGGGCCCACATGGCGGAACGCTCACGCGCAGGCTTGCCACCGGTGGCATTCGACGTGAGCGCCGCACAGGCCGTCGACACCTGATCAGTTGCTATCAATACAATAGCTGCTTGCGCAAACCCCTATTGGCCTGCAGGCGTTTTTTCTTCTGAATTTGCGGCTTGACCCGCCAAACTGCGGCCGTACTTGCGGCGGCCGTGCCTACTGCGTGATGGCGCAGACTTCGCCGGTCGGCGGCAAACCAAGCTGGCTCTTGGCAGCGGCGACATTGGCCATCTGTCCCGACGTCACACCATTCTTGACTGCCGTCAGCTCCGCCAGGATGGAAATCGCAATCTCGGGCGGCGTCTTGCTGCCGATGTAAAGGCCGATCGGGCCGTGCAGCTTGCCTAGCTCTTCGGCCGTCATGTCAAAGTGTTCGGCCAGCCTTTCGCGGCGGCGCTGGTTGTTCAGCCGGGAGCCGATGGCGCCGACGTAGAACGCGTCGGAGCGCAGCGCCTCCATCAGCGCCAGGTCGTCCAGCTTGGGGTCGTGCGTCAGCGCAATCACCGCGCAGCGGGCGTCCAGCTTCATGGCCTGCACCACGTCGTCGGGCATGCCGGTGGCCAGTTCCACACCTTCTACCTGCCAACTGTCACGGTATTCCTCGCGTGGGTCGCACACCGTCACGGCGTAGTCCATGCCCTGCGCAATTTGCGCCACAAAGCGGGAGAGTTGTCCGGCACCGATGATCAGCAGTCGCCAGCGCGGGCCGTGCAAGGTCACCAGCGCCGCTTCAGACACCTGCATGCCCTGGC
Source organism: Polaromonas sp. P5_D5 (assembly GCF_054049435.1). NCBI lineage: Bacteria > Pseudomonadati > Pseudomonadota > Betaproteobacteria > Burkholderiales > Comamonadaceae > Polaromonas > Polaromonas sp. P5_D5. Next base: position 966,890 of record NZ_JBFUMJ010000002.1, on the reverse strand, counting down.
TGGGCTGCGCCGTGCTCAGCGTGACGGCGCCCGTCTGCAAATCAAGGCGGCGCGCCACCAGCTCACCGGCCTGCAAGCGCTGCAGCAGCTCGTCAATGCGGCTGGCTTTTGACAAAGGTTCTATGGCCAGCTCAATGGTGCCGCCGCAAGGCAGGCCAAAGCGGCGCGCCTCGTCGGCTGAAACGCCATAAGTGACGATGGCCGGTTGCGTCTGGCTGAGGCCCTCGCGGCGGGCCCGGTCAATCATGTCGTCTTCAATACAGCCGCCCGACACCGAACCCACCACCCGGCCGTCTTCACAGATGGCCAGCATGGAGCCTTCAGGCCGCGGGCTGGAGCCCCAGGTTTTAAGCACAGTCACCAGTTCGCAGCGCAGGCCTGCGGCCAGCCACTGCGATGAGGTCTTCAGAACTTCGAGGTCAATGTTATCCATGCGTCAAATGCTAGCAGCCCGCAGTTTTTTCTGCCTCGGCCCGGCCTCAAAGCCCTGCGGCCTCAAGCCTTCGCCAGGTTGTCATTGAGCGGCAGCGTGCGCACCCGCTTGCCGGTGGCGGCAAACACCGCGTTGGCCACCGCGGGCGCCACCAGCGCCGTGGCCGGCTCGCCAATGCCGCCCGGCTTCTCGGTGCTGGGCACCAGGGTGATGTCCATCACCGGCGATTCATGCATGCGCAGCACCGGGTAGTCGCCAAAATTGGTTTGCTGCACCCGGCCCTTGTCCAACGTGATCTGGTTGTTCAGCGCGGCTGACAGGCCAAACACGATGCTCGACTGGATCTGCGCCTGCACCGTGTCGGGGTTGACCATGCGGCCCAGGTCGGCCACCACCGTCACCTTGTGCACCGTGATCTGGTTGTCCTTCACCGACACCTCCGCCACCTGCGCCATGTAGGTGTCGTACCCCTCCATCAGCGCGATGCCGCGGCTACGCCCTGCCGGCGGCGGTGTGCCCCAGCCGGACTTGTCGGCAGCCATCTTCAACACATTGGCAAAGCGCGGCTGCTTTTCCAGCAGAGACATGCGGTAGGCATACGGGTCTTTGCCCGCCGCCAGCGCCATTTCGTCGACAAAACTCTCATTGGCAAAGGCATTGAGCGCGTGGCTCACCGAGCGCCAGTAGCCCACACGCAGCCCGCTGTCGTGGATCACCAGGTCGTATTGCGTGTTCGGAATGTCATACGGCATCACGCCGGCTTCGGCCATGAAAGGGTCCAGCGTGTCCTTGGGCAGGCCAAAGGCGCGCTGCGTAATGGACTGCGAGGTCACCTTGAAATTCAGCGCCACCGGCTTGCCGTCGGCCCCCAGCCCGGCCGAGAGCTGGTTCACCGCCATGGGCCGGTAGAAGTCGTGCGTGGTGTCGTCCTCGCGGCTCCACAGCAGCTTGACGGGCTTGCCGACCGCCTTGGAGATTTGCGCCGCCTGCACGATGAAGTCCAGCTCCAGCCGCCGGCCAAAGCCGCCGCCCAGAAAGGTCGTCTTCAGCGTGATGTCTTCGGGCTTGATGCCCAGCGCCGCCGCCACACTGCCCTCAGCACCCTGCTGGAATTGCGTGGGGCCGATCAGCAGGATCTTGCCGTTCTTGTAGTCGGCCGTGAAATTCATCGGCTCCAGCGTGGCGTGTGCCAGCAGCGGCGAAACGTACTCGGCCTTCAAGGTCTTGGCCGCGCCCTTCATGGCGCCCGCCGTATCACCCTTGGGCGCGATGATGGGTATCACCTTGCCGCTGTCGGCCGCCTTGCGTATGCCCTCCAGCATGCTGGCATTGCTGATGGCCGCGACCGGGCCTTCGTCCCACTGCACTGTCAGCGCCTGGCGCGCCTTGTAGGCATGCCAGTAGCTGTCGGCCACCACGGCCACGCCATCGGGAATCTGCACCACGTCGATCACGCCTGGCATGGCCTTGGCCTTGGCGGCGTCAAAGCTGGTGACCTTGCCACCGATCACCGGGCATTGCTGCAGGCTGGCGTAGACCATGCCGGGCAGCTTCACGTCAATGCCGAATTCGGCCGTGCCGTTGACCTTCATCGGCGTGTCCAGCCGCTTGGTGGGTTTGCCGATCACGGTGAAGTCTTTCGGGTCTTTCAGCGCGACCTTCTCCGGCACCGGCAGCTTCGATGCGGCCTCGGCCAGCGAACCATAGGTCGCCTTCTTGCCATTGGGGCCAATCACCATGCCGTTCTCGGCCTTGAGCGTCGAGGCATCGACATTCCATTTGGCAGCCGCCGCCGACACCAGCATCATGCGCACCTGCGCGCCCGCAATGCGCAGCTTTTCCCAGCCGTCACGCACCGAGGTCGAGCCGCCGGTAATCTGCGCGCCCAGCAAGGCGTTGGTGTAGACCTTGCCCGGAGGCGCAATCGCCACCTTGATCTTGCGCAAATCCACGTTCAGCTCTTCAGCAATCAACATCGGCATGGAGGTGTACACGCCCTGCCCCATCTCGGAGCGGGCCGACAACAGCGTGATGGTGTTGTCATCGGCCATGTGCACCCAGGCGTTGGGCGTGTAGAGCGTGCCCGCGGCCTGGGTTGCCAGCGGCAAGCCCAGCGTGACGCCCATCATCAGCCCGCCCGTGACGGCAGATGAGGCTTTGAGGAAGGTACGACGATCAGGGCGATCGAGGGAGACCAGTGTGTTGTCAGTCATGATCATTCTCCTCAGGCTTTGCGCAGGGTGGAAGCAGCATCCTTGATCGCCGCCTTGATGCGCGGGTAGGTGCCGCAGCGGCAAATGTTGCCGCTCATCGCCGCGTCAATGTCCGCGTCGCTCGGGTTCTTGTTGCTCGTGAGCAGGGCCGCCGCGCTCATCAACTGCCCCGACTGGCAGTAGCCGCACTGCGGCACATCATGCTTGATCCACGCTACCTGCAGCGGATGTGTGTTGTTGCGTGAAAGGCTTTCAATCGTGGCCACTTTCTGGCCGGCAGCTGCAGACAGCGGTGTCTGACACGACCGCACCGGCTTGCCGTTGAGGTGCACGGTGCATGCGCCGCATAGCGCCGCGCCGCAGCCGAACTTGGTGCCGGTCATGCCCAGCTCATCGCGTATCACCCACAAGAGGGGCGTGTCAGGTTCAGCGTTGACGGAAACGGCCTTGCCGTTCACGTTGAGTTTTGTTGTCATGTGGGGTCCCCTTTTGTTGAATCGCTGTCATCACAGGATCGGGCAGGCCCCCAAAAGTCAGCTACTACCCGAAGGCCTTGCGGGACTCATGCTACGACCGGGCATCGGGAGGTATCCGGGTAGAAACCCTTGGCTGAAACAAAGTCTCAACACTTTTTCTCAAGATGAGACAACTGATATAACTCATGCCTTACAAGAGTTTGGGAGGACCACAAAATGGATGGCGCACCACATCGCCCCGCAGTTTCGCGACCGGAAGCCAGCCGAGGTTGGCGGCATGAATAGGGCCACAGAAAAGTACGCAAGCTTCCCAACCCTGGGCCAGGCTGCGCTGATCGTTCTTGCGTTATTCCTGTTTGAATACGTCGCATTGGTGGCGCTAGCCGATATGCTCGGGTTGCGCGGAGATGCACTCAACGGCGTCTGGGGCATCGCAACAGTTCTTGGCTATGCCGGCGTGTTCAGCCTTGTGCTGCATCACAAGCAGCTGAGCTACCGGGCCTTGTTTCATGCGTCCCGAAATTCGGCAAGCGTCACCATCATGCTGTTGATGCTTCCTATCGCCATGCTGATTCCTGCACTGGTGTTAGCCATGTTGTCAGTGGATGCAGTGATGGTCTCGGCATTCCCTTTGTCAAGATCACAGGAAATGATGTTCCAGAGAATGATGACGAACGATCCCATGTCTGTCATCACGGTTTGCATCCTGGCTCCCGTTCTGGAGGAAATGCTTTTTCGCGGCATTATCGTGCGCAGTTTTCTGGCGCAATATCCCAGGAAGTTCGCTATTTTTGCCTCAGCGGCGTTATTTGGTGCCGCTCATCTGAATATTTACCAGTTCATGGTGGGATTGATTGCCGGATCTGTCCTTGCCTGGCTTTATGAACGAAGCAGGTCCTTATGGCCATGCATTGCGCTTCACTGCATGTACAACTCGACGATTTCATTCTTCTGTCAAAACTTCAGTGACAAATCCGGCAACATAGCCTTTTTCAGTGACTTGCCGCTCTCGATCTGGATTGGCGCTTTTTTTCTGGCTTTTGTAGGCGCATCCGTGCTCCAGTTCATGCTTCGTGACAGAACCTTGTTGTCTTAGTGTCAGCATCGAACTTCACCATAGAGGCCCATTCATGTTTAAAAAATTCCTCGCCTCCGTCGGCGTGAGCAGTGCGCCCGCCAGTGCGGCGACAGCCAATCCTCCGTACACACCATATGCCGGCGATGCCGCCAATGCCATCTACAACCTGCTGTTTTGCGACGACGCCGCCGCTTTCAATGCATCCCCGGGGCAGAAGCAAACACCTTGGCAGGCCACACTCTTCTCGGTGCCCGCCGACGCGCCTCAACTGCAGACATTGGCTTGCGACACCTCGCAGGAAGGACGGGTACGATACCTGGCCTTCTCAAAGCTCAGGCAGGCCGGCAAAGCGGTCCCGCCCAAAGTCCTTCTCGGCGTCATCATCGAAGTTCCCCTCGCCGGCGGCCTTGACGTGCTGGCCGCCTTTTCGGAAGGTGGAGTTCGCTACGTCAATCAATCCGGAAAGCTCGTCATCATTGAAGGGATTGATAGCTTCCTTCCCATGGTCCAGCGCCTGTTCGTTGCATCTGAGCGCATCGTTTCACGCATCGGCCCCTGGGACAAGCCACGCCTTGGTCCGCCCAAGCCGGGCAATGTGCGCTTGAGCTTTCTGGTGTCAGACGGCTTGTACTTCGGCGAAGGCCCCATGTCCGTGATGCAACGCGAACCCTTGGCAGGCCCGGTTATCCAGCAGGCAACAGAACTATTGCTGGCCACCGTGGCGGCAGGTACAAAGTGAGCATGCGTAGCCCTGAAAAAACCCTTATCTCACCACCCGACCCCGAATCTGCTGCAACGCCGCCGGGTCATCCATCGTGGTCAAAATCTCCCGGGTCCCTCAAAGGCATTTTTGTTCGCCCGGCCCTCTAGAATCAGCAACGCCAAGCAGCCGCTACGGCTCGATTCACCCGAACTTGAAGGCCAAGATGATCCGGCACGCACTATCAGGAATACTTTTGCTTGCGACCGTCTGCGCCTGGGCCAATCCCCCCGCAGCTACGGCCACACCGCAGCCAAAAGAAATACAGTTGCAAGACCCCATGCCGGGGCAAGCGCTGCTGTATCTGGTGAGAATTTCCGGAGATATGGAGACAGTGACCGTGCTGGTGGATGGCGTCAAAGTAGCCACCATGCCACCGAATAGCTATACAGCCATCGGCGTCGCGCCCGGCGCCCGGCGGCTCACAGCCGCCACCCCTGCGGGCCAGGAACGCGTTACCGAGATCAGCGTGCAATCAGACGAACGGCGTTTTTTCTATCTACTCGCGACGTTTTCACAGCCAAGTGGTGGCTTTGGTCAGTTTTTTGGTTTAGTCGGTGCTCTTATCCAGGAGGCCGCTAACCGCCCCACCGCTACCAACGGGAACCGCGTCTGGACAGAGTCCCCGGAACCAGAAGCGAAAGGCATGATGGAAGGCATGGCGCTTGCCTTACCGGACTAGCAACGCCCTTCACGTCTCCGCCAAAGTTAAAACTGCGAATTACCAACCTCTTATGCGATCTCTGCTTTGGCGTATTTCTTTCATCAGTCTGCTGCTTCTTTGCGCAAAATTCGCGCCTGCGGCTGGCCTGGGAGTCAACGACATACACCAGCTGGACGGCATTCAGGTAGATGACAAATCAGGCACCATTACGCTGCTTCTGGTCATTGACCGGCCACTGGAAGACGGCCTGACCAAACCACGCGCCATCCGCAACTCAATGCCTATTCGGAATGGGTGCATAGCGCAGAGCTAGGCAAAGCTTTTCCTCACGCAAGGACTGATCTGGGGATTCGCATACTGATCACGCATCCCAGGGCGCGCTCGGCCCTGGGTAAAGCCGTGTTGTCGCAACTGGCCGGGCGCTGCAAAGACCTTCACTTCGAAGCGATATTCACCCTGCGGGATACGAAATTGTGAAGCGCCTGCATAAGCGTATCCGATGATTTTGTGACGCACGGTCCTTCGTGGGGGCGACCTACCCAGCCACCCGATCCCGAATCTGCTGCAGCGCCGCCGGGTCATCCATCGTAGTCAAATCTCCTGGGTCCCTGCCCTCGCACACGGCCTGAATCGCGCGGCGCAGCATCTTGCCGCTGCGGGTCTTGGGCAGGGCCGACACAAAGTGCACACGCGATGGTCGGGCGACTGCACCCAAGTCACCATCCACGCGTTTCATGACCTCGCCTTCAAGCTTCATCGCCGCTGCCTTGTCGGCCAGCACGCTCGAATCTTTGGGCACAGCAAAAGCCATCGCCACCTGGCCCTTGAGCTGATCGGCCACGCCGATCACCGCCACCTCGGCGACACCGGCATGGCCTGAAATGCTTTCTTCGATCTCGCGCGTGCCCAGGCGATGGCCGGCGACGTTGATCACGTCGTCGGTGCGGCCCAGGATGAAGTAGTAACCGTCTTCGTCGCGTATGCCCCAGTCGAAGGTTGAATAAACCATCTTGCCGGGCACGCTCTTCCAGTAGGTGTTGACGAAGCGCGCGTCGTCCTTCCAGATGGTTTGCATGAAGCCGGGCGGCGTCGGGCCTTCAATGACGACCACGCCTTTTTCATTGGGCTCCGTCAGCTCTTCGCCGGTGGACTCGTGCAGGATTTTCACCTTGTAGCCGTACATGGGCACGCCGGGGCTGCCGAACTTGCTGGCCTTCTTTTCGACGCCGTTGGCAATCGTGATGATGGGCCAGCCCGATTCGGTCTGCCAGTAGTTGTCGATGATGGGCACGTTCAGGCCTTCGCTGATCCAGCGGGCTGTGGGTTCATCCAGCGGCTCACCCGCCAGGAAGAACGCGCGCAGGCTGGAGAGGTCGTGTTTTTTGAGCAGGGCCGGGTCCTGCTTTTTCAGCACGCGCACCGCGGTGGGCGCGCTGAACATGCCGGTGACCTTGTATTTTTCGACCAGGCTCCACCAGATCGCGCCATTGGGCTGCTTGTCCATGCCCTGCGTGGGCAGGCCTTCATACATGATGGTGGCCATGCCGGCGATCAGCGGGCCGTAGACGATGTAGCTGTGGCCCACCACCCAGCCGATGTCGCTGGTCGAAAAATAGGTTTCCCCTGCGCGGCCGTCAAAGATGTGCTTCATGCTGGCGGCCAGCGCCACGGCATAACCGCCTGTGTCGCGCTGCACGCCCTTGGGCTTGCCGGTGGTGCCGCTGGTGTAGATGGTGTAGCTGATGGCGGCGGAGTCCAGCCACACGCAGTGCACCAGCGCGTGCATGTACTTGGCGCGCAGGGTCTCCCAGTGCAGGTCGCGCCCGGCCACGATAGGCATGGGCGCGAGGCCCCGGTCAACCAGCAGCACGGCTTCGGGCTGGTGTTTTGACAAGCGGATGGCTTCGTCAAGCAAGGGCTTGTACGCCACCACCTTGCCGCCGCGCGAGCCGGCGTCGGCGCTGATGATGACGCGCGGCGTGGCGTCGTCAATGCGCGAGGCGAGCGAGCCACTGGCAAAGCCGCCAAACACCACGCAGTGGATGGCGCCTATGCGCGCACAGGCCAGCATGGCAAAGGCAGCCTCGGCAATCATGGGCATGTAGATCAGCACGCGGTCACCCTTGACGACGCCCATGGCCAGCAGGCTGGCGGCCATGCGCTGCACTTCGGCGTGCAGCTCGGCGAATGTGTAGGTTTTTTCAACGCCGGTTTCGCTGGAGACGTAGATCAGCGCGGGCTGGTCTGGCCGGTCTTTCAGGTGCCGGTCTACCGCGTTGTGGCAGAGGTTGGTTTGTCCGCCTTCGAACCACTGGGCAAACGGCGGATTGTCGTCATTGCAGACGCGGGTGAAGGGCTTGTGCCAGTCGATCAGTTGGGCCTGCTCGGTCCAGAAGGTGTCGGGCTGGTCGATGGACTGGCGGTAAAAGTCTGCGTAGCTCGTCATGTCTCGTCTCCGTTTTTGCTTTTTGAATTCATGCTCAGATTTTGACGACGATACGGCCACGCACCTTGCCCGACATCAAGTCGGCCGCTTTTTCTGCCGCTTTCACCATCGGAATCTCCTCCACCATGGCCTCGAGCCTGGCAGTGTCCAGGTCTTTTACCAACCGGTCCCAGGCCTGCTGGCGTTTGGCCAGCGGCGCCATCACGCTGTCGATGCCCGCCAGGGTCACGCCGCGCAAGATAAACGGCATCACCGTCGCCGGGAAATCCGCGCCCTGCGCGAGCCCGCAGGCCGTGACCACGCCGCCATAGCGCGTCTGCGCGCAGGCATTGGCCAGCGTGTGCGAGCCAACGGCGTCCACCACGCCCGCCCAGCGTTCTTTTTGCAGCGGCTTGCCGGGTGCAGACAGTTCGGCCCGGTCGATCACGCTGGTGGCACCCAGCTGTTTCAAATAGGCTTCCTCGCTGGCCTTGCCGGTGGCCGCCACCACGGTGTAACCCAGCTTGCCCAGCAAGGCGACGGCCACGCTGCCCACGCCGCCGGTTGCGCCGGTCACCAACACCTCGCCGTCGCCGGGCTTCACGCCATGCCGCTCCAGCGCCAGCACGCTGAGCATGGCGGTGTAGCCCGCCGTTCCAATCGCCATGGCCTGGCGGGTGGTGAAGGCTGCCGGCAGCTTCACCAACCAATCGCCCTGCAAGCGCGCGCGTTCGGCCATCAGCCCCCAGCGCGTTTCACCCAAGCCCCAGCCGTTGTGCACAAAGCGGTCGCCGGTCTTCCAGCCGGCGTGAGTCGACTCGAGCACCGTGCCCGCGCCGTCAATGCCCGCCACCATGGGCCAGCTGCGCACCACCGGCCCCTTGTTGGTAATGGCCAGGCCGTCCTTGTAATTGAGGGTGGAATATTCGACCTGCGCCAGCACGTCACCGGCGGGGAGCTGGGCCTCGTCGGTGTCGGTGATGGCCGCTGAAAAGCCGGCGTCGGACTTGGTGAGCAGAAGTGACTTGAACACGGCGTTGTCTCCAGAGGGGTTGTTGTCTCAAACGGCCAGAAACGTTGGAAAATCAGCAAAACTGAATTCTTAATTATGGATAACGGGCTTTCAGGAGGCTGACGCGGCCCTTGGTGCGCCGGATTTCGCTATTGTTTTGATAGCTGCTTGCGCTTGTCCCTATTGGATAAAAGCTACTTTCACTGTTCAAATAGAGTGTGTTGTGGCTTCCCGGAGGTGGTTTGGAGCGGTTTTGCGCCGCTTTTGAGGCCCCAAGGGTGCCTCAATGGCAGATTTTGGCGATTTTTATGAGTGAAATCAGCCCGAAAGCCAATTGTGGCGAGCGCAAGCAGCTATTGTTTTGATAGCACATAAAACCAAGGGTCAGCCGCCCTCGTATGCTGGCGCAAGCGCAAACCCAGGCTCCGTCATCCAGTCGAGCCAATCACCCGAAAGAACCCGGGCGTGCGCCAGACGCACTTACTTATCGAAGGACCAGCCCCTGCCCCGTGGTGACGCCAAATGAGATCAAAGCAAACAGCACAGCAGCCTGCAAGGCAACGACCATGATGGAGAAGCCGATGAGGGACCGGCCTGGCACGCGGAAAATCGCGGCGTAAATCCCAATGCCGGCCATAAAGGCAAACACGAAGCCCATGAACCCGCCGGACAGCTTGAAGACCACCAGGCTCACAGCGGGCGCGGTGATGGCCGCGATGGCTGCAGCGCCATAACTGGTGTTGCCGGCATCGACAAACCCGGCGGCCCACTTCACCGGCATCAGGGTGATGAGGGCAAAAAGGACGAGGGGGAGCAGCAGGATGGTCATGCGGTTCTCAGGGGATTACGGGCTCGCCATGATACCGGCGCGCTGGGACTTCGCTGGAAATGGCTTCGCTGTTAACCCTGTGCGGCCGCAGCGCGGATTTCTGCTGGATCTGCACCACAACGGCAGCCCGCTGCTCCTATCGAAAAAGAGGTCCATTAGGAATGGATGTGGGCCAAACCGAACATGACCGTAGGCCGCTTTCTCATTGGTGCATAGCCTTCTCAGCCAGGTACTGGGCACGTTCAACTGTAATGCCCGAAAGCTGGTCAACTGCCAGTTGATCAGCCTCATTGGCTGCGGAATGCAACACAACCTTGGGCCGAAGACCTCCAGGCTGTATGTACACATCTGCGGACCTGGATTGCTCGGTTGGATACAGGTCAATTTGGTTGCAGAGCCAGCCAAAGAAACCGTCACCTTCCACTGGGGTGTCAAAGGTTTGAACATAGCGCTCAAAGCTCTGTTGACTTGCAGAAACCCACACACCCCAAACAAAGGGCTCACTAACGCCGTGTATTGGAATTTCCAAAACAGCTCTGACGAAGTAGTCGGTTCTTTCAGCATGACGGATAACGCAGAGGTCGTCGGACACCTGCCCGATGCTTTGCTTCTGCTCCTCTGTTAGCCAGGTGTATGGATCTGGCGCCTGAAATGCAAAGCTCGGTGAGCCCTCATGCAGCTCACCGCAGCATGAACATTTGAATGCAAAGATTGCTCCCATGAAATTGGAGGCCTAAAGTAAAGATGACCGGACCACCAACACTTGCGGCACAACCGCTCCCTGCTGTTGTGGGTCCGCGTTAATTGATATTTTATGGAACATGGCCACCACCTCCGCCAAGGTCCCCACTGGCGCCGCCAGGGTCATCAGTGGGCGGGATGAACGGTCCAGCCCTCGTGCGCGGCGTTGCATCCGCACGAAGAACAAGCGCGACAAATATTGCTCCGAAAACCGGCAACATCCATACAAGCGCGGATTGAAGTAGTACCTGCGCTCGAGTGTAGTTACCGCTCCGTGACACGGCAACGCAGACGCCAAAGTTTAGAACCGCCAAGCAGGCCGCGGTGAACCAGAGCCACCACGACATGTTATGCATCGAATCTATGGGGATGGGAAATTTCGGCATATGTTAGAACCGATTGGCAACTTTGAATCGGAACGTGGAGTGCCACGATCTCTGCAACGCCCCGGACATGGTGCCCGAAGCGATTCACGAACGTTGCGTCCTGGTCGAACAGCACACCGAGAGCAGCCATGTCGTGGCCATTCCAGGCGGCTTGAAATGCACCGGGCGCATCTTCAGGCTTTTTCATCTTGGTCATGGGTTTAGTCCTACGTCTCCCAGATTGCTATGGCGCCTGACGTTAGAGCGAAGCCGACGGTGCCGGCCAAAACGGGTCGGCGCTTGAGCGAGGGGTTAGGCGCCCTATCGCCGCGACTGAATACTCGTTTCATAGGGGGAGTCTCACATCAATTGATGATTTTGCCCATGCCATTCTCTATGCGGTCTCTCAGTTGTTGAATGAACTGTGAGTCATAGGGTTCCCAGCTTTCGAGTTCGCCAACAACTTTTACAGGCAGTTTGCTTCGATAGGACCGAGTCGGGTTGCCCGGGAACTTCTTGTCTGTGACGTTGGGATCGTTCTCAAATTCTCCCGTCGGTTCAACGATATAGACCCGCGGCCTGCCGCTGCCTTTGGCTATTTCCGCGGCAAGCCCGGCGCCTTTGGGAATGGCTGTGAAATAGATGTGATTCATCACAACGCTGTCGTCGTAATTTGATTTAAAGCCTGACGTCAGCAGATCGCCTGTCTGCAATCCGGCTTTCGTGCCATGAAAAAAAGGGCCTGTGTCCAAAGCTGCCATGAGTTGTTAAATGCAAACGGGGTTGGTGCCAAGGGAGAGTTGGATGAGGGGTTAGACGCCGTCACTGCATGCGTTGCCGTGCGCCCGTCTCGCTAACCCTTCGCTCCGAGTCGACGCTCCGGTTCATGCCTGTGCAAAAACTTTGTCAGGGAGTCTGGCGGAGAGTCGGTTCCCAAGTCTTCAAGCATCTGGCCAATGCTCCCGCGGTGATAGCCGCTGTGCGTAATGACGTGGAGCAGCATCTCTTCACAAGACATCTCGCCGCTGTCACCGTCAGCAAATGTGAAACGCACCCGATGTTTCAAACGCTCGGCGCTGACGCCGCGTACGAACTGCAGGTACCAGTCGTCTGTGGATTTCACGATCTCCCGCAACTCCGGCAAGCTCGGAGTAGGTTCGGAGTGCGTTGCCTTGAAGAGCTGCGTGGCGACGCCGGTCAGATGGCCTTGAAAAATTCGATCCACAACGTTGGCGTGATCAAGCGTGTGAAGCATGGCGCGAAACTCACCGGGATGCTGCTGCGCATCAAACTTTTCGAGGACGGCATGGAGCTCGGTGTTCGCCCATGCCTTGTACTCGAACAGTGAAACGAGAATGGTGTTCATGGCAGGTGGCGTTCCTTTTAAGTTTGGTATTCGCACGCTGCGAAGCCGATTGGGCCCAGCGTTGGACCTAAGCGACGCAGCAAGGCGTCCGCTTGCAGGAGGCGTTAGACGCTTGGCCGACAAGACAGACGAATTGCATTCCGATTCTCACCGAGTTCTACTTCAATCGGACCTCGCTCGTCCGCGCCAGCTTCAAAGTACAGCAACAAACCTTTCACCTGGACCGGTTGCCCGAGACGAACGATGAGCTCTCTTTCCGATACTCCGACAAGGAGCGTCTCGCATACAGCCGTATTCCTGTAGCTCGGCAGACAGGCACTTTTTTTAACGCACTCGACGGACTGTTGAACCTCGGCTTTTGGCCAGAGTGCCGCAGCAACACCAAACAACACCCCGAACGTGACGAGCGCGACCGCGGCGTGCTTCGGGCTGGGTTTCATTATCAAAGCGCCTAACGTTGACCGGCGCATAAGCCAAAAGCGCACGGACGCAACAGCGCGTCCCCGTCGAAGAACCACGTAGTCATCATTTGGCCATCCACGAGACGCGGTCCCGCGTGCGGTCCACCCTACAGGCGGCCGCAACTGGGCTTGCATAGTCCGGCGACATGCTCATTCCATCCTTGAGCGCCAGATACCAGCATTCCGAATCTCTCAATTTTCGCCAGGCCTGACTGCTTTCGCGCAACGCCTTCACCGCTTCAGTCACGTACTCCGGGCCATTTTCACGCAGGGCCGCTGAGAGTTTGAACTCTGCAGCTTTCTCTGCTGCAGCCAGTTGCCTCTCGAGCGGCTCGAGAAGCTTCTGACAGCCGTCAGCCGAGGGGGAACCACCTGGACAATCGCCGGCAGAGGCCGCAAACGAAATGAACATCGCCACTGATGCAAGAAAGTATTTCATTGTGGGACTAACGTTGGAAGTAAAGAGCAACAAGGACCGCCCGGCCAGCTACTCAAGAGCGTACTTGATCGGCAGATCCACCCAGGAGTCCACGGCACGGCCCCACTTCGTTCTGGCTGGGTTGAACTTGAACTTTTTCGCGCCCTCGACTGCGGCCGCATCCAGCGTGGCAGAACCCGAGCTTTGACGGAGCCGCACCTCGCCCGCGCTGCCACTCGCAAGGACCCGCACCCGCAACCTGACAACGCCCTGCTCTTCAAGGCGCCTGGCATGCGCCGGATACGCAAGCCTTGGTGAATCGACCTGGCTAGCAGGCTGCACAATTTCACCCGTGCCAAACGCACAGGCTGTCAGCACCATCGGCACCAGGGAGATAAAAAAGACGCGGAAGACGCGAGATAGGTATTTCATTCGGAACAAGGTACGGGTTGCAACTGGACAAAACTCAAACGCCTGCCAGGCAGCCAAAAAGCCTCACAGATCAAGCCAGCTTAGGACCTGGCTGAAAAATACCATGGGAATCCTGCAAGCAAGACTGTTGTGCAACCCAAACCAACTGCACGCAAACCAGCCAAACGGCATGAGCAGCATCAGCAAGATGAAAGCGTCAGTCAAATAGGCGAAAGGCCGTCTCTTTCGGATCTGGATGATGAGATCGATCAGGAACGCGCCCAGCATGATGAAGGTCATGAAACCAAGAAGAATGGCGATCCCCAGGCCAGTATCTCCGTGACGCTCTTGTGTGCGTGCGTACTCGAACGCTCTTTGTGAATACAGTTGCAAAAAGAGTAGTGGCGCTATAAATGCCAGGAGCCGAATGGCTACCGGTAATGCGTAATTTCTCATTGAGGCCTGAGTTGGGATGGAGGTGGCGCTGAAGGTGGTCGGCACTCAGTGGCTGGTTATCCACCCTTGACCTGAACGTTCGACATTTTGAGCGAACCAACGGCAGACCGGGCGGGCTTATCTGTATCAGGTGTGTTTGGTCCGCACCCTACTTCACCAACCCCAGCACATCCCTGAACACCTCATGCTCAGCGGTGCGCAGCCACTCAAACGCCACCATCTCGGTCGTCACCAGCTCGGCGCCGTTGCCGGCGAGGCGGTCAAACGCCGCATCGCGGTTGCGCTCGGTGCGTGAGCTGCAGGCGTCGGTGACCACCCAGACCTCGAACTCTTCTTCGAGCAGGTCCAGCGCGGTCTGCATCAGGCAGACGTGGGCTTCGCAGCCGGCGATGACGATGGTGCTTCTGCCCTCTTCCGGTTCGGGCGCCGGCTTTTGCAGGTGTTTGGGCAGGCTGCGGGCGTTGCCGCCTGTCGGCGCCTTGCGCACGGGTGGGCGCAGCATGTCGCCCAGGCCGTCGGCCACGGCGCTGAAGAACATCTTGTCCATGATCTTGCCGCCAGCGGCTTGAATGGCAGCCTGCACTTCGGGCACGGTGGCGCCCAGGCTTTCGGGGTTTTCTTCCGTACCCCACACCGGTACATCCAGCAATTTGGCCATGCGGGCCAGCTTCACGGCGTTGGCCATGACCAGGCCGCCTTCAAAAATGGCGGGCATCAAAAGGGTCTGGTAGTCGACCAGCACAAGTTGGGAGTCGTCGGCGTCAAGCAGCATCGGGGGTCCTGGGAAATTCTGGAGGAGTTCTCGGAAAGATCAGGCCGGACTGCGCTGCAGGCGCTCCACCAGGCCGATCACATAAGCATCGAACAGCAGCGTGGCGTCCTGCCCGAACATGCGGATGCGACCGGTATGTTTGAGGAGCAGCAAGCCCATGCCATGCGCGAACAAGGCTGTATTTTCGCGCAATGCGTCCTCAGCATTCAAACCCATGGCCTTCAAGGCCGTTTCGCAGGGCCGCAAGGCGTCGTGAAGGCGGTCGTTGAGCTGCTGGTTCAGCTCGGTGCCCAGGCCGCGCGGGCGCATGCCCTGCATGAGGTAAAAACCCAGGTCCAGGTCGCGCGGGTTGGCCGCAAAAAAACCAAACCAGGCGCTGGCCTTGGCTTCCAGCACCTCAGCCGGGCCGCCCCGCGCCTCACCCGCAGACGCCACCACGCCATTGAGGCGCTCCAGGCACTCGGCCAGCAAGGCTCCGTAAATGGCTTCCTTGTTGTCAAAATAGGAATAGATGGCCCCAGCGGTGTAGCCCGCCTCCTTGGCGATCTCGCGGATGCTGGCGCCGTCGATGCCCAGGCGTTCGAAGACGGACCGGGCGGCGTCCAGCATCAGGGTTCGGCGTAAATCACTTTGGGCTTGCTGGCGGTCTATTCGGGCTTGCATCAATTGAATATAGGCGGAAAGACCACCCGCCCATGGCGCCATTTTTGGTAAAAATTAACGCTTGTTCTAAAAATTGAACATTGTTTAAATTTAAAGAATGACGCACAGGAAGCACTGATGCCCTGCAGGCGGATGACCAGCCGGTCATCGCGGTATTGGCCTGCCCCACCGCCGGGCAGGCCAGGCCAGCCGGCCCCATTAGCTATTAATTTGATAGCTTCTTGCGCTCGCCCACAAAGGGCTGGAGGCCCATTTAATTCAGATCCAGCCCCACACCGTTATTCAGGCTCGATTCCCGCAGCCTTGATGATCTTTCCCCACTTCAGCGTTTCTGCCGCCTGGAACTTGCGGAGCTCTTCCGGGTTGCTGGTGAAGATTTCAGTGCCGCTGGCCTGGTAAAACGGTGCGGCCGAAGGGCTGCGGGCCGCCTTGACCAGCATGTCGCTCAGCTTCGCCACCACGTCCGCGGGCGTGCCGGCGGGCGCGTAGGCGGCAAACCAGTAGGTCATTTCATACCCCTTGACGCCGGCCTCGGCGATGGTCGGCACCTCGGGCGCCAACGGTGAACGCTGCCGGGTGGAAACACCCAGCGCCTTGAGCTTGCCGCCCTTGACCTGCGGCAGGCCGGTCGCCATGTCGGTGATCATCATGTCGATCTGGCCGCCCAGCAGGTCCGTCACCGCGGGCGGATTGCTCTTGTACGGAATGTTCAGGATGTAGGTGCCCGTCATCTGCTTGAACTGCTCGCCCGCCACGCGGCTGGACGAGCTGCCGCTGCCAAAAGACAGCTTGCCGGGTTTCGATTTGGCCAGCGCAATGAACTCCGCCACGCTGTTGACCGGCAGTGCCGGGTTGACCACCATGATCTGGCCGCCGCGGCCCAGCGCGGTCAGCGGTGCGAAGTCCTTGACCGGGTCGTAAGGTAGCTTTTTGAACAGGTGCTCATTGGCCGACTGCGTGGTGTTGGTGGTGATGAACACGGTGTAGCCGTCGGGCTTCGCCTTGGCGGCTGCCTGGGCGCCGATGAAGCTGTTGGCGCCGGGCTTGTTGTCGACCACCACGCTGACCTTGGTGTCGTTGGTCACGGCCTGGCCGATGGCGCGTGCCAGCTGGTCGGTCGCGCTGCCGGCCGCAAACGGCACGACAAAGGTGATCGGCTTTTCGGGAAAGCCCTGCGCCTGTGCCGCCATGGGCACGGCGAGAGGCGCGATGGCCCATAGCGCGGCGATGCCGAGCATGGCGGGGCGGATGCGGCTGTGGACGAATTTTTGAGTGGCGGTTTTCATGTTGTCTCCTGATGTTGTGATGAGGCGTATCTGACGTTGTTGATCTCGTCTTGGTGTCCTGGTGTCCTGGTGAATCGGCTCCGTTAAAAAGCGTGGTCTCCTCCGGCCAACAGGCCTGCGAGCGCCGCGGGAACCTCGATGGGTAGATCCAGCAGCCAGAATGAAAGCGACTTGCCGTGCGTGTCGAGGTTGAGCGCGTCATTCACGCCACCATCCAGCACGTCGTCAAGCACAAAATTCAGCGCGCCCAGCAAGGGCAGTTCAAACCGCTGCACACAGCTGGGCTTGCGGTGGGCAAAGTGGCGCGCCACTGCGGCTTCGCTCAGTTGCTGCAAAAGAACGGGATAAAGCTCAGCGTGCCAGGCAATCACGCTGATGTTGGAACGGTTGCCTTTGTCGCCGGTTCGCCCGTGCGCGGCGCGGTACAGCGGGACCGTGATCATGGCCTGGCTCATGCGGCCTCCCCTGCGGTAGCCAGCGCTGCGGTATCGAGCATCCTGAACGACACCTTCACAGCGTCTCGGGGCACCAGGCAGGGCAAGGTGTTGAGCCTTGGTGTCAGTGTCGTGCGCACGCCGCCGCCGCCGGCTGGGCCGCAGCAGTACAGGGCGGTGACTTCCCGCGTCAGCCGCTCGGCCTCAAGGCGGTCAGTGTGTGTGGCAGCCACGCGCAGGCGTATGTCGCGCGCGTCACCGGGCGGCGTTGCGGCGAGCAGGTTGCCGGCATCGTCACCCATGACGCTGAGTGCGCCGACCAGGTCCACCCGCAGCGCCAGGGCCGGCAGGCGCCGGCGCAGCACATCGGCCGCCAGACGGGCGCGGGCCTCGGCGCGCGGGCCGGCGTAAGAGATTTCACCTTCGGCCAGCCAGCCGCCCTCATGGCAGAGGTTGACCTTCAGGCTGGGAGGCCGGGCATGGCCGCGCACACCGCTCAGCGCCACGCGGTTGGGGCCGGCTTGTTCAATCTGCGCCGTGGTGATGTCCGCCACAACGTCGGGCGTGAGGTAGGCAGCCGGGTCATGCACTTCATACAACAACTGCTCCTTGACGCTGGCAAGGTTCACCAGCCCGCCTGTGTTGGCAGCCTTGCCGATGATGCAGTTGCCGTCGGCGCTGATTTCGGCAATCGGGTAGCCGACGGCGTGCAAATCGGGAACGTCCTTGTAGCCGGGGTCTGCAAAATAGCCGCCGCAAACCTGCGCCCCGCATTCCAGCAAATGGCCGGCCATGGTGGCGCGTGCCAGCAGGTCCCAATCATCGGCACGCCAGCCAAAGTGCGACATGGCAGGCCCGACGGCCAGCGACGGATCGGCCACGCGGCCGGCCACCACAATTTGCGCGCCGGCGTCCAGCGCAGCGGCAATCGCTTCAGCGCCAATGTAGGCGTTGGCACTGACCATGCGGATGCCGTCCATCGCGCTGCCCAGCTGGGTGCGCAGCAGCTGGCGGTGCCGCTCTTCCGAGAGGTCGTCACCTTCGACCACCGCAATACGCGGTGCAGCCAAACCCAGCTCCCGGGCCATGGCCTGAATATGCCGCGCCGCGCCCATCGGGTTGGCCGCGCCGAAGTTGCTGACGATGCGGATGTTGTGCTGCAGGCAGCGCGCCAGCACGGGGCGCAGCATGTCGTCCAGCAGCGGCTCGAAGCCGGCGCCGGGGTCGGCGCGGCGGCGCAGTTGCGCCAGGGCCAGCGTGCGTTCGGCCAGCGTCTCGAAAATCAGGAAGGCCGGCCCGCCCCGCGCGATCAGGGTGTCTACCACTGGGCCGGCCGCGTCCACACGGTCACCCGAAAAGCCGGCCGCGCAACCGATCAGCAGGCTGGCGGGCGGTGTGGCGGTACGGGCGGCTGCAGCGGCGGTGGTAGAGGTCATCATGGCCAAGCGTTGAATGCCACGAATTTAAGCCCCAACCTTTTATTTGTAAAATGCAAAATTCCTATTGATTGACTTGAAAATCAGATTAATGGCTGCGTCCACTACCACCCCGAAAAATGCGGCCCGCCCGCCTGCACGCAGCCCCAACCTGTCGACGCGCCAGCTGCGGGCTTTCCTGGCGCTGGTGGAGCTGAGCAGCTTTACCCGGGCCGCGGCCGCCTGCCACCTGTCGCAGCCTGCGTTCAGCGCCCTGATCCAGACACTGGAAGCAGAGCTGAATACCCGGCTGTTTGACCGCGACACGCGCAGCGTGCAGCTGACAGCGGAGGGAAGATTGTTTGAAGCGCCGGCGCGGCAATTGCTGGGTGACTTCAGCGCCGCGGTGGGTGAACTGAGCGATCACGTCGAGCGCCGCAAGGGACGCGTGCATGTTGCGGCCCTGCCCTCCCTCGCGGCAGGCTGGCTGCCCTCCATCTTTGCGGAATTCAGGCTGGCCTGGCCCGGTATTGACCTCAACCTCAGCGACCTGCTGTCTGACGCTTGCATTGAGCTGGTGCGCAGCGGCAAAGCCGACTTCGCGCTCGCCTCGACAGGCGCCACGCACGCGGGCCTGACCACGCAGCTGCTTTGCACCGACCGTTTTCACCTGGTCTGCCGCACGGACCATCCCCTGGCCGCAGAAAAAGTATTGACGCTGAAGAAACTGGCGGCCTTCCCGTTTATCCACATGTCGCGCAACAGCAGCGTGCGACAGGCGCTGGACGCAGCGCTGCACCCGTTGCAGACCCATACGGTGCTGGAAGTAGACCAGCTGGCGACGGTGACCGGCATGGTCGAGGCTGGCATCGGCATCAGCGTGGTGCCGGCGCTCACGCTCTTTCACTTTGAGCGAAAGAACCTGCTGACGCGGCCGCTGGCCACGCCTGGCCTGTCACGAAAAATTTATGCCGTGCGCCGGCAGGAAGGCAGCCTTTCGGTGGCGGCACAGGCGCTGCACGACCTGGTCATGGAGCGCATGAAAGCGTGGCAGCCCGGGCTGCAGCAGCTCAAACATCGCAAACCCGGAAAGCCTTAGGGCTTCAGGACTTTTTAGGGCTTAGAGCGAGCCCAGATCCTGCACGGCATCCACCACCATGCTGGTGCCCAGCGCAATCAGCAAAATGTCGGTCGCGACACGCACATATTTATGGCCCGAGGGCGGAGGGCCCAGACGCACCACCACCGATGCAGGCACCGGGTAATACACCACGCCGGCAGGCAGCGGTTGCCCGATGGCATACTTTTTGGCCTGGCCGGGGGGCATGCAGCCGTTGTTTTTCTTGGCAAGGCCCGGAGGGCAATGGCCAGACTTGAATTGCTTGCCGTAGTAGTCCTGCAGCACCACACGTTGCTCGGGAACAAAATAGCCGCCTACCCTGACGTCTTCGTGTTTCTTGCCTTTGGACTTCTTGTCTTTTTTACCGCCGTGATCGTCCTGGTCTGACTGCTCCACCTGGCTGTGCTTGCCGCCCTTGTCCTTGTTCTTGCCGCCGCCGGCCCATTCGGGTTTCTCGGCAAAGCTCGCGGAGCACATCAGCGCGCCTGCCATCAAAAGTGCCAGGCTGCGGCTGGTCAGGCGCAAACCTGTTGTCGGTGTGTGTGTTGTTGTCATCGTGGTTCTCCAGTGGTTTTCAGTACAGGGCTCGCCGGACACAGGCAACAAGTGCACAGCGTCCCTTTTTCAACGGCGGCCTGCGGTTGCCGTTGACAGGGCATTCACCTGCCGCGCTGCACGCTGCGGGCACGTCCGCACGGGCGTGCCGCTACACGCAGAGCTGCACAATTCTGGCGGAGAAACACAGCATGGGGATGTAAGGAAACAAGCTGTTTCACAGTCATACGTTGTCACGTATCTGAAGGTCTGGCGTTTTCTGCCGGCCACTATTACGACAGGAGAAAAACCTTATTGCTATATTTTTTATAGCTGCTCGCGCTTGTTCCAATTGGCCTGCAGGCATTTAAGACCTGCAAAACAATCAAACCTCAAACCACCGCGCTATTTTTTCGGCTCGGCAAACTTGAGCAGGCGTGTGGCCAGCAGCGTTTCAGCCAGGAAACAGACCAGCGCGAGAAGAAAGCACACCACGCCCGACAAAAAACAGACAGTGGCAATGCGCAGGGTCGGCAACTCACTCGTCTCACCCAAAAACAGCAGGATGATGGTAGTGCCGATCAGCATGGCGCAAAAGGTCAGAAAGGCGATGCAGATGTTGACCAGCCAGCCGCGCTGGCGCAACTCGCGCAGTTCGGCATACATGCGGTGCGCGCGGGCCTCTTCCACGCCGCCGGTCTCCAGCCGGTTCTCCAGGAAACGCGCGCGGTCGATGATGCGTGCCAGCCGCCCGGCGACGGCGGCGATCATGCCCGACACCGCGGTGAGCAAAAACACCGGCGCCACTGCCAGTTGAATACCGTGGGTGACCGTCGCAAGGTCGGGCGCAAAGTTCATGCGGGGCTCCGGGGGTTCATGAAATGGGTATTGTCATGCAAACATCAGGCCAGCAGGCCTGCCGGTCGCCTGCCTTGCTGACGATGCCCTACACAGATGTCGTCGCTGTCCGACATGTCCTGCCGTTGACGCTCTCCACAATGAATCAGACGGCAAGGTTGCGACCGACATCGGCACCCTGATTTTTAGATCAAGAGCCATGCCACACCGCTCCCCCGCACACATACCAGCCAAAGGATTTCCCATGCTCCCCAACAACGAGGGACAGCGCGTCCCCGACGTCACCTTCAAGACACGCCAGAACGACCAGTGGGTTGACGTGAAAACGGCCGACCTGTTTGCCGGCAAGAACGTCGTGGTGTTCTCACTACCTGGCGCCTACACGCCCACCTGCTCTTCCACCCACTTGCCGCGCTTTAATGCGCTGGCCAACACCTTCAAGGCCCACGGCATTGATGACGTGGTCTGCTTCTCGGTCAATGACGCCTTTGTGATGAACGAATGGGGAAAGGCGCAGGAGGCCGGCAACATCACGCTGATCCCGGACGGCAACGGCGACTTCACACGGGCTATGGGCATGCTGGTCGACAAGAGGGATCTAGGCTTCGGCAAGCGCTCCTGGCGTTATTCCATGCTGGTGCGGGACGGCGTGGTCGAGAAGATGTTCATTGAGCCTGAAAAGGAGGGTGACCCCTTCGAAGTTTCGGACGCCGACACCATGCTCAAGTACCTTGCACCGCAAGCCGTGGCGCCCGAGCCCATCACCCTCTTCAGCAAGCCGGGCTGCCCGTTTTGCGCGAAAGCCCGGGCCAGCTGGACGAAGCAGGTCTTAGCTATGAGGAGATCATCCTGGGCCAGGGCATCACCACCAGCACGCTGCAAGCGGTTGCAGGCGCGGGAACGGCGCCACAAGTATTCGCAGGCGGCCAAAAAATCGGCGGGTCGGAGGACCTGCAAGCCTGGTTGAAAGAGTCCCGGCCACAGCCGGAACCGCGCCAGTTTCTCAGCTAGCCGGCTGCGGCGCTTTTCGCCCTGCGCCGGGCGCGCCAGCTGACCACCGCCTCGCAGGCGTCAAAGTGCTTGAGCAGGTTCTGCTTTTGCCGTTCGAGCAGCGAACTGGCGGCAATCATCTGCGGCCATGACTCACACGCTTTTCCCACTGCTTCATTGAGCACGCCGCGCACGCGCGTTTCAAACATGCCCGTGGCGTTGCAAAAACTGCGCAAGGTCTTGGCGGTCAGCCTGGCCTGTTTTTCTCCGCCGGGCACAAAGCGCAGCGCGTGGCCCCTGCCGCCCAGGTAGGCCGCGTAGGCCACCACGTCGTAGGCCGGAGACAACTCGGGTGTGCGGCCACCCGGGTACACCACACCGAAGTTTTTGACGTGAGCGTCATAGTTTCCGAGCATTTCATTGACCATCACGCGGCGGATCAGTTCCTCTGCAGCGCCCACGCCCACGTGCGCATCCAGGCTCATGCCTTCGCGCAAAGTCCGGGCCATGGCGGCGTAGGTTGCGGCGGGATGCGTGTATTTTTCTTCCGGCTGGATGCGCAGGATCTGCGCAAAGTCTTCGCAATGAATGTGCCCTTCAGGCCCGCGGTCAAAGCGCTTGACGGCCAGGAAATGCCGGCTTTCGCCAAGCACAAAGGGTTGCTCGGCGACGATCTCGTCCATGGGCGCCAGCCAGGCCTCACAGACGTTCACGCCGGCTGCCCGCGCAAGCCGCAGGGAAAGCTCTTCCACTTCGGGCAACAGGGCAAATTCGGCCGTGGGCAGCTTGGCGATGATGTGGGTGCCTTGCGCGTCGCGGGTACGCGCCACGTAGCGGCCCGGCTGCTGCACCAATGCCAGCTTGGGCTGCACGCCCGACAGCGATGTCGCGTCGGGCAAGGGATCGGCCGTGACGGACATTTCGAGCGCATCGTTGTGCTGCGTCACCACCCCTGCCAGCGCGTCGGCATCAAGGTGCGCAGGGTAGGCATACACATTGCCCGGCAAGTCTGTGCCGCAGGCGGCCAGCATGTCGAAATGGTCGTTCGGCCCGCAACCGCGCAACTGCTCCAGGTGGCGGCGCAGCGGCCCTTCGGGCAGCAGGTTCTGGAAGAAGGCCGGCAGGCGCCCGCCTTCGGCATTGAAGAACGGCGTGTTCACATAACTGCGCCAGAAAATCTCCCGGCGCTGCGGGTCGTCGTCGGTAGCGGCCCAGGAGAACACCGGCGAATCGGGGTTGGACCAAAAAACCTCGTCTGGAATGAAACGTGTGAGCGCGCTGCTGCCCGTGCCGTACTGGAACAGCAGGCCGGCACGCAAGGTGCCGATATAAATATCGAGCGCCAGAACGTTCATGGATCAGGGCCTGACGTTCTTGATGTTTGCCGCAGCGAGCTGGGAAGTTTCGGCCACGATGCGGTCCACCCGCGACAAGGCCGGCGCCGGCCCTTCGGCGGCTTGCGGCTGCAGCCCTGCAGCCACCAGCTTGGGCAGGAGCAGCACCTCCAGCCCGAGCTGGTCGGCAATGGCCATCAGCGTGGTCACGCGCGGCGCCGTCTTGCCCTGAAGGACGCTGCGCACCGACAAAGGCGTCAGCCCTGTGCTTTCGGCAACGGCCTGGTAATCCAGTCCCAGGCGTTGGCGCTGGCTTTCCAGGCTGGCAGCAACTTCAGACAATGTTTTCATAGATAGAAAAATATCGTTTCTTGTTAAAACGATAGTATTTTATCTAATTAAGTCAGACCAATCAATACTAAACTAGCGTTTTATACAAAAACAATAGTTAAATATCGTTTATCAAGGACTGACTTCTTCTTTTAATTCCTGTAGCGCTGCCACATACATGGGACAGCATCCACAGCTAGTCGGCATAAACACCGGCCGCCTTGATGATGGGCCCCCACCGGGCAATTTCGTTGCCCAGAAAGCTGCGGTGCCCGGCCAGTGTGGCACGGTCATCTTCCACAACCTGTATGCCTGAGGCAATTTGCGCCTGCCTGAAGGCAGGTGTTTTCATGGCCACCCGCAGCACATCATTGAGCCGCTGCTGGATGTGCGGCGGCGTGTCCTTCGGCGCATAAAGGGCAAACCAGATGCTCAGCTCGACACCCGAAATGCCGAACCGTGCCATGGTCGGAACGGCGGCGAGCGACGTGCCGGTCAGGGGTTTGGCGGAGGTCACGGCAATTGCCTTGAGCTTGCCGGCCTGGATATGGCCGACCGTCGTAGGGGTGGGGTCACAGATCATGTCCACATGCCCGCCAAGCAGGTCTGCCACTGCGGGCGCGCTGCCACGGTAGGGCACGGTGGTAATGCTGACTTTCAATGAAGACTGGAGCAGCAAGCCGCACAGGTGCGATGACGAGCCAATACCGGCGTGCGCGAGCCTCACCTGCGGCTGCCGGGCCATCCAGCGGATGAGGCTCACCAAGGAGTCCGCAGGCACCTGCGGCCGCGCAACCAGCACCAGGGGCGTGTCGACCACCACCCCCAGCGGCGCGAAATCCACATCCGGTTTGAAGCCCAGGTTCCGGTACAGCGCCGGCGAAGTCGCCATGCCGATGTGCCCCATCAGCAGCGTATGGCCATCGGCTGGTGCCCGCATGGCGATGACCGTGCCGAGGTTGCCGCCGGCGCCGGACAGATTCTGGATAACCACAGGCTGGCGCAGCTGGGCCTGCATCGGCACGGCAAGCTCCCTGGCCAGTTTGTCCATGGGCCCCCCGGCCGCAAAGGGCACGATCAGGGTGACCGGTTTGGTGGGATAGGCCTCCTGAGCGCACGCAGACGCAGCGCAGAAGGTGAACATGAAGGCAATGCAGATGGCTCTGGTCATAAATCCCCCTCGGGTTGGTTAAACGGATGCGGATTGCGTTGCCGGGCCTTCGGCGCCAAACGGTGGCCTGCGCGATGCGTCCACCTCGCGCGCACCAAAAGACAGGTGTTCGTTCACATCAAGCAGCGCGTTCACTGCGGCTTCGTCCAGCCCGCACTGCAAGTCCACCAGGGCAGCCGCTATCGATACACCCTCCACCCTGGACTTCTGGCAGGCACGGGTAACCAGTTCATGCGCGCGGTTCAGGCCGATGCGCCTGGCCAGCGCCATCTGCACGGTCTCGGTGACGATCGCCCCGTCTGTGAGGGCCACGTTGCGCGCCATCCTTGCGGAGTCCACCACCAGCTCGTCCAGCATGGTCGTGGCCTGCGCCAGAAGGGCTCCCATCAGGCAGAAGCACAGCGGCACCGCATGCAGCTCGATATACCAGGCGTCCAGCGACCTTTCGTTCTCCACCAGCGCCGCGTCCAGCATCATCGGAGCCGTGTGGAACAGCATTCTCGAAAGAGCGACGACGGACGACGCCGCGACCGGATTGTTTTTCTGCGGCATGGTGCTGCTGGCGCCCCTGCCGGCGGCAAAAGCCACTTCACCGACTTCCGTGCTGGAAAGCATCAGCAGGTCCCGGCCGATCTTTCCGAGCGTCGCAGCGATCTGCGACAAAAGAAGCACCGCCTCGGACGGGCCGTCACGCATGCAATGCCACGCAATATCCGGTTCGTTCAAGCCCAGCTTTTGCATCAGGCGCCGGCGTGTTTCATGCCCCGCGCCGGAGAAGGAAGCCAGCGTGCCCACGGCGCCACCCAGCTGCCCGGTCGCCACGCGCGGCACAGCCTGTGCAAGCCGGTCCATCTGCCGCAGCACGCCCGAATTCCAGACCGCAGCCTTGAAGCCGAACGTGACGGGCAACGCATGCTGCTGATTGGTCCGTCCGGCCTGGATGGTGCGCTGGTGGGCCGTGGCCAATGCGCCCAGCGCCCCCGAGAACTGCGCCAGCGAATCGCCGATCAGTGCGAACGCTTCCTGCATCTGGAGCGCCAGTGCGCAATCCATCACGTCCTGGGTCGTTGCGCCATAGTGGACATACTGGCCCAGGTCATCGCGGCACAGCTTGACCACCTGGTTCACCAGCCCCACCATGGGCAGGCCGACCAGGCGCGTCTTCTGCTTGAGTTGCGCAAAATCGATGTTTTCGACGTGGGCAACGCGACAGATTTCATCCGCCGCATCCTGAGGAATCACACCCAGTTCAGCCTGCACGACAGCGAGTTCACGCTCGAAACGAAGGCAGCGGTCGACAAAATTCCGCTCCGAAAAGATGCCAGCGATGGCCCCGCCGTCATGCAAATCACTGAAGAGCTGGTTCATTCGTCAGGCCCTTTGCGTTGCCACAGATGTTGCTAGGTGAAACAAACTGTATCTAATATGATGTCTCTGTAAAAACGATTTGTTGTGATCCCTCCGTTCTCTTTTAGCGATGGGTTGACCATGAATGTTCTGGGCCTGAAAACGTTTGCCGCCGTCGCCAGCCAGGGCGGCATTACCTCTGCCGCGCAAACGCTGCACACCGTGCAATCCAATATCACCCAGCGCATCCGGCTGCTGGAATCGGAGCTGGGCCTGGCGCTTTTCAAGCGCCATAGCCGGGGCATGGAGCTCACGCGTGCGGGCCAGCGGCTGCTGCCCTATGCCAACCGCATCGTGGCGCTGATGGATGAAGCGCAGGCCGCGGCCAAAGGGGAGGAAGACGCTCCCGCCGTCCTGACAATCGGCTCGATGGAGACCACCGCTGCGGTCCGGCTGCCGTCGCTGCTCGCCGCATACCGCCGCGTGCTTCCGCAGGTGGCCATCACGCTGGAAACCGGCCCGACCGCGACACTGATCGAGGCCGTGCTCACGCGGCGCCTGGATGGTGCGTTCATCGCCGGCCCGCTCAACAACCATGCGCTGCTCAGCCTGGTCGCGTTCGAAGAAGAACTGGTGCTCGTCTCGTCTGCCAGCTGGGTGCGCTCCAGTGAGCTCGGCAGGCGCCTGGAAAACGGCGCGGCGGCGATCATGTTCAAGACCGGCTGCTCTTATCGCCAGCGGTTCGAACAGCTTCTGAGCGAGCGCGGCTGGCCCAGGTACACCCGGCTTGAAATGGGCACACTGGAAGGCATCCTGGGCTGTGTTGCCGCGGAGGTCGGCATCTCGCTGCTTCCACGGTCCATTGTCGAAAACGCTGCCAACAGGTCCGCCTTACGCTGCCATCCATCGACGGGCAAGAAATACGCCGTCAAAACACTTTTTATCCGCCGGCGCGACGAGCATCCCGGCCAAGCCTTGCAGCAATTCATGAACCTGCTGTGAGCAAGCGCACGGCATCAGAACACAGCCTCTAACCAAACTTGCGCGCTGCATCCAGCGCCAGCCCGGCGCCGATGCTGCCGAAACGGTCGCCTTCCACACTGCGTGCCTGCGGCAGCAATGCTGAAATTTGCTCGCGCAGCAAAGGCACCCCGCTGGAGCCACCGGTGAAAAACACGGTGTCAATGTCGTCGGCGTTGACAACCGCGTCCTTGACCAGTCCCATCACGGTACGCGCCACAGTGCCGACCAGTTCATTGATGGCCGCGTCGAAATCGGGCCGGTGCAAGGTGAGCGTCTCGCCCGGCGCAATGCGCCCCAGGTCCATGACGGTTTCGGGTGCATCGGACAGCGCAATCTTGGCCGCCTCGACCTGCATGGCCAGCCAGTGCCCTGCCCGTTCGCGCACCAGGTTCTGCAGGCGGTCCAGCTTGTCTTTCTCGATTGCGCCACGCCGGATATCGCTGATCTGCGTCCACGACTTCTTGCTGTAGGCCTGGTTGATGGTGTGCCAGGTCGCCAGATTGAAGTACTGGGCCGACGGCACCTGCAACCCGCTGTGAAGCAGGCTGCCCAGGCCCAGCGTGGGCATGACGCTGGCCAGGCTCAGGTATTTATCGAAGTCCGTGCCGCCTATGTGCACACCGCCGCTGGCCAGAATATCGTCGCGCCTGTCGGCCTTGCGGGCCCGCTCGGGCGACAGGCGCACCAGCGCAAAGTCCGACGTACCGCCGCCGATGTCGACCACCAGCACAAGCTCTTCGCGCCGGATTTGCGACTCATAGTCAAACGCCGCCGCAATCGGTTCGTACTGGAAGGCGATGTCTTTGAGGCCCACTGCATGGGCGATCTCGGCCAATGTGTTTTCGGCTTTCTTGTCCGCGGCAGCATCGTCGTCGACAAAAAATACCGGGCGACCCAACACGGCCTGCATGAAAGGCTGGTCGGCGGCTCTTTCAGCGCGGTGCTTGAGCTCACCGATGAACTGCGCCAACAGCATACGAAACGGCAGCGCGCGGCCGGCGACTTCGGTGTGGTCGTCGATCATCGACGTGCCGAGCAGGCTTTTAAGCGAACGCATCAGGCGGCCTTCATAGCCGGCCAGGTAGTCGGCCAGAGCCGCGCGGCCGTAGCTCACATGCTCGTCCTCGGCATGAAAAAACACCACCGACGGCAGCGTGGGTTTGCCGCCTTCAAGCGCCAGCAATGCGGGAAACCCCGGCCGGCTCCAGCCCGCCGTGGAGTTGGAGGTGCCGAAGTCGATCCCACAGGCGCGGGGTGCGCTCACCGCCCTGCCGGCTTGGCGAAGCCGCTTTCGGCCCACGCCACAGCGCTGGCGCGGTTGAGCTTGAAGGACGGCGCCACGCGCACTTGTGCAAGCTGCTCGCCCGCTTCGTCGGCGGCGCCGAGCAGGCCGTGTGGGTTGTCTTCGTCCGGTACGATGTCGAGCGAGACGGTGACACGCGCCGCGTTGGCCGTCACGGTAATGCTCTGGTGCAGCGTGGCGTGCAGCTGCTGCTCATGCCGGCGCACAAATTCGGAAGCGGTTTTGACCAGCGTGCTGAAGGCCGGGCCATCCAGCGGCTTGGGGTTCTTCTTGTCGCGCCCCATGGTCCACGGCCCCACCAGCGCGGGCTCGGGCTCGCCGTCCTTGATCATGGCGACAGCCCAGCCGTCGTCGTCTTCATTCTTGATGACCTTGGCCGTCCAGCCGTCGCCGCACCAAAGCCTGGGTTCCTGGATGGGCTGAGTGTCGTTGGGGGATTCATCGGCCAAGCCGGCCGGCGGGGTGTGGGAGTCAGTCAAAACGCGGTCACTCGGGTGGAGCGCCCCGGCAAGGGGCCGGGGGCAAATTCAGGTCACGCACCGCCTTCAAACAACATCAAACAACACGGTGCGCAGGGGGAGCGGATTTTACAGCCCTCCCCAAACCCCTCACAACCCAAGATCGCTGAGGCCCGGATGGTCATCGGGCCGGCGCCCGAGCGGCCAATGGAACTTGCGATCGGCGGCCTTGATGGGCAGGTCGTTGATGCTGGCGTGGCGCACGGCCATCAGGCCGTTTTCGTCGAACTCCCAGTTCTCGTTGCCGTAAGAGCGAAACCAGTTGCCCGCATCGTCATGCCATTCGTACGCAAAACGCACGGCAATGCGATTGCCGCCAAAGGCCCAGAGTTCCTTGATGAGGCGGTAGTCCAGTTCACGCACCCACTTGCGTGACAGCAGCCCTGCGATTTCTTCACGCCCCGTGACGAACTCGGCGCGGTTGCGCCATTTGCTTTGCGGCGTGTAGGCCATCGACACGCGCTGCGGCTCACGCGTGTTCCAGCCGTCTTCAGCAGCGCGGACTTTCTGCACGGCGGTTTCAAAGGTAAAAGGGGGAAGCGGCGGCCGTGATTCCATGGGGATCTCCTGGGGGGGTTGAACAAATTGGGAAAACGGGGAAAAAGCCAGATGTAGACAGATTTGTCTACCATGACGAAATTCTGGCACATGTAGACAAACCTGTCTACATGACGTCTACAATGCTGCCATGGATGTTTCCACCCTCCCCGCACGCGAACGCATCCTCGTCACGGCACACGAACTTTTCTACCGCGACGGCCTGCGCGCGACCGGCATCGACCGCATCATTGCCGAGTCGGGCGTGGCCAAGCTCACCTTCTACCGGCACTTTCCCAGCAAGGACGAATTGATCCGCACCTTCCTGGACTACCGGCATGAACGCTGGATGGGCTGGTTTGTCGACGCGCTGGGCCGCCATGGCGCGCAACCCGGCGGTGGGCTGGCGCCGCTGGTGCAGGCCATGGCCGAGTGGTTTGCCGACCCGGCGTTTCGCGGTTGCGCTTTCATCAATGCCGTGGCGGAAGTGGGCGGCACCCTGCCGGGCGTGGCAGACATTGCACGCCGGCACAAGCAGGACATGCAGCAGGTCATTGCCGATTTGCTGCCATACGGCGCGGGCCAAACCGAGGCGGCGCGGGCTGCGGCTCTGGCAGTGGACGGCGCCATCGTGCGGGCGCAGATGGAGGGCAGCGATCCCGCACTGGCGGGTTTGCGCCTGCTGCTGGACGCGCTGGACAACCAGGCCGCCAGGACAGGCAATCGCTAGGCCTTACCCGGCCGCCGCGATTTGTCTTTGGGCCGCGACGCAAGCGCAACGCCCGCACGCTCAGCGACCTTCACGGCCGGGCGTTTACCTGACGCCACCCACTCGCCGTAAAAGTCGATCTTGCTGTCCAGCAGCTTGAGCGCCAGCTGCCATTCGGCAATCATGTCCTTGACCTGCGCGCGGTGCGCGGCCAGCGGCGTCTGCCGCTGCCTGAGCGTGCTGCTGCCCTGCTTGACCAGCGCGGTGTACTCCCGCATTTCGGCAATCGACATGCCGGTTCGTCGCAGCCGGTCCATCAGGTCCAGCCAGCTGATGTGCAGGTCGCCATAGACGCGTCGGCCGCCGGCGTCGCGCGTCACGCCGGGGATCAGGCCCTGCGCCTCATACCAGCGTATGGTGTGCACGCTGCGGCCGGTGCGTGCGGCAAGCTGCCCGATCAGAAAACTTTCAGCCATGCCCGACTGTATAACGGCTCAGGCGGCCAGCGCGGGCGCCTCCAGCGCAGCGCTCACCAGGGCGGTGTCGAAGTACTCCGTCAATTCTTTCATCTGCCCGCCTTCCATGCGGCAAACATAGCAATAGCGGTTGTTGTAGGCCTTGCCGGCATGGGTGGTAACTTGCCCGCGGAACTCGATGACGACCATGTCGCCGTCGGCCATCACGCGCCCTGTGGTGCTGACATAGGGCGTGGCGAACTGGGCAAACAGCGGCCGCAGCAGCTCGGTGACGACCGCCTGCTTGCCGCGGTAGGTGCGCGACCAGGGCGTGCTGCCCTCAAGGGTCCAGCAAAAATCATCTGCCATGGCGTCGACAAATGCCTGGCCGTTGCCTTTGTCCAGTTCAGCCATGACCTCCTGCATGCGCTGGCGGTTGGCGGCTGTGATGTTGTTGGTGGATGCTGCACTCATGATGAAACTCCTTGAAGGCTTCTTCGCACGGAATGCGAAGTGGATGGAGGCCGGCAACATTGCCGGGGCCCTGAAAGGATTGGAATACCTTGAGTGCACTCAAGGTCAAGCCCTGGAGGTGGAATGCCGCAAAATTCACCATGAAATCGGCTTTTGGCGCAATAAGGACGGGCGCAAGAAGCTATGCTTTTAATAGCAAACCTACAATGGCGCATGAACCCCAAAAAGCCTGCAACGAGTGAATGGGTCAGCAAGATGCTGGCTGTACTGAAAACCGGCAACACCCCGGCAGCGCTGGCCCAGATCAAGGCGACCACCAGCAGCAAGGACTTGCAGCAATTGCACGCCGCGCTGGAAAAAGCGCAGCTGCTCAAACAGCTCAAGCCTGTCGACATTGCGATTGCCGACCAGCTCCAGGCGCTGGCCTCACCGCGGCTGAGCCGCTCTCCCTGAACGCTTCAGGTCCGTTCCCTTTCAGGCCGGACGAATTTCAAACTGCGCGTCGCCCATGTAGCGGTTGGGGCCCAGCGCCGCCGTCACGGCGGCCAGCTCGGCTGCCTGCCATTGGTTGAAAATTTCCAGCTCGTCGCTTGACAGGACATCTTCAGCCGGCGCCTCGCCGTAAGTCGCCACCAGTTTCATGTAGGCCGCATACACCGGCCAGACCAGGCTTTCGTCTCCCAGTTCGGTTTCCAGCGCCGTTCGGAAGCGTTGCTCGGCGGCCTGCAGCTCTTCTGCGGAGGCGTCTTCATAGGCGTAAAGCCTGAGGCGGTAGCTCACGGTTGTTTCTCTCAAGGCAAAACGGGACAAGGATCAGGGTGTTTGCGGTTTCACCGGTGCAGGCATGCCCTGCGTCAGCTCGATGCGGCGCCGCAGCTTTGCCGCTTCCTGGGTGTCGCCACCCTGCTCTGCCCGGCGCAGCTGAACGCCCAGCCAGGCCAGCAGCGGCCGGCGCCAGCCTTGCACAGACGCCGTATCAATCGCCTGGGTGATCACCGCAGGACTGGCTTTACCGGCCTGCAGCAGCACGCCGGCAGCCACCAGTTTCGACAAAGGGTCGGCAATGGCCGCCACAGCGCCGGCGTCGCCGGCCGCGGCACGGCGCTGCGCTTCAGGCAACAGCGCGATGCCCTGCGGCTGTACCTGACCCTTGAGGTAATCAGCGTAGGCGCGCTGGGCATCGGTGGCGTCTTCACGCAGCTTCTCAAAGCCGGTGCACGGCTCATCAAGCACCAGGCTGGCAACCCGGGTGGCGCAGTGCAGCAGCTCGGCAGTGGCTAACAGCTCGGCCCGGCCGGAGCGTGTCAGCTGGGTGCGGGCACGCCCGAGTTCGGCCATCTCGACACGGCTGTTGCCTTCCATGTAGGCGGCCACAGAGCGGTCCATCGAACCTTTGGCCTCAAGTTGCCAATCGGGCGGTTGCGGGCCGCCGGCACAGGCGGCCAGCAGCAAGGCCGAAGTCAGCGCGGCGGTATGCGTAAAGGTGTTCTTCATGGCAACTTCATTTCCGCATCGCGGGCGTCTTTGGCGAAGGGCCATTTGCGGCTGATTTCGTTGATCAACCCCTCGACCTTGCGCAGGCTGGCTTCCACGTCGGCGCGCAGCGCGCCCAGGTCGTCAGTGGCATCTTTGGCGTTGCGGGTGACGGCCTGGGCATCCTGCAACAATGCATCCACCTTCTTGAGGCTGGTGCGGGCCTCGCCCAGCATGGCGTTGAGCTGAACCACGGTGGCCCGGGTTTCAGGCATCAGTCCCTTGTCGCCGAACACCTGGGTGTCGGTCTTGGCGGCCAGCCCGTCGAGTTTGGTGAGTAGCGAGTTGGTGCGCTCCAGCGTGGCAGCAAACTTTTTGGCCTCTGCCTCGCTGCCCAGCAACACCGTCAACGCACCGCCCGGCCCGTTCAGCCGCTCCGTCAGCGTCTGCAGGTTGGCCAGGCTGGTGCCCACCGCGCCGCCGCTACCCGTGAGGGTGTTGAGGTTTTCAATCAGGTCCTTGGCGGCAGCGATCACTTTGGGTACCTCGCCGGCGGCATCGCCCAGCAGCACCGTGCGTTCCGCGCCGTCGGGCAGCGGCGGGTCGTTCAGCAAGCCGGTGTAGGCGCGGATGTTGGTGCCGCCGACGAGGCCGCGCACCAGTGTGAAGACGCTGGTGGTGCGCAGCCAGTGGGCATCCTTGGAGGCGACATCCACCAATATGCGGGCCTTGCCGTCGCTGGCCAATTCGATGCGCTTGACACGGCCTATCGGGAAACCCGAGAAAGTCAGGTCCATGCCAACCACCACGCCTTCGGAATCCTCCGCAATGAGTACCAGGCTTTGCGTGGACTCAAACGCCCCGCGCGCATACATCACATAAAGGGCCGAGCCCACCACCAACAGCAGCATGAAGAGCAGCAGCAGCCGGGCCTTGAACTCCAGGCTGGCGATCTCCGCCGGCGAAGACTCTGCCTCGCGCGCCGGCTGGAGCGGATCCGGCCGGCCGTGCTCCGGGGATGAAGGGTCGTGGGGTGAACTCATGGTTTGTTTTGGTGTTGTTTTTGGTATTTTTTTAAGCAGGTCAATAGTAGTTGCCGACCAGCGAAGCCACTTCAATCAGCAAAATCACGGCGAACATGCGCACGAGGCCGCGCATCTCGGCACTGGTGCGCACGCTGGCTTCGCCCATGCCGTAGAGTGCCGAAGCCATGGGGATCAACGATACGGCCAGGCAGAAGAACAACGTTTTGAGCACAAAGATCAGCGTGACGGAAGGGCTGAAGACCTGGCCGAAGAGCCGGGTGTAGGCCGCCAGGCCCGACAAGGCAAAGCCGTAGGTCGCCATATAGGCCACCACCAGCGCGACCACACAGCTGAGCGCAGCCAGCGTGATGCCGGAGAACATGCCCGCCACCACGCGCGGCAGCACCTCGCGCCGCACCGGCTCGATGCCGCGCTCGCGCATCTCGTCAAGCTCACCGCTGGCCTGCATGGCCGTGAGTTCGGCGCCATCAGGGATGGTGCAGCGCAGCGCCACAAAAAGCGCCGCCGTCAGCGGAATAAGTTCAAGCACCAGCACACGGATGACCACCTGCAACGCGTACTGCGACAAGCCGTAGCTCAGCGCAGTCACCAGCACGATACGCGTGAGCACCACGGTGACCAGCGCGCACAGCAAGGTAAAGCCCAGCAGGATGGGCGCCGTGTTGATGTAGATGTGGCGGGACAGCACCGT
This sequence comes from Polaromonas sp. P5_D5, assembly GCF_054049435.1. NCBI lineage: Bacteria > Pseudomonadati > Pseudomonadota > Betaproteobacteria > Burkholderiales > Comamonadaceae > Polaromonas > Polaromonas sp. P5_D5. The sequence goes on along the minus strand of NZ_JBFUMJ010000002.1, from coordinate 932,299 downwards.
GCGGCTTTGCGGGCTGTAGCTGGAAGGCGAGAGGGTCAACACCAGGATGATCGCGCCCAATTTCACCAGACGCCACCATTCGATCAGCCAGTGCTGGGCGGTGCGGCGTGTTTGCGAGAGGCGGCCTTGCCAGGATGATGCTGTTGAAGCCATTGGGCCATGATACCCGCGGGCTATTGCCTGTCCATGTAGGATGGCAGGCTTTCGCCCGGTGCGGGCACCCTCTCCTCTCTCCCTTTTCACCACCGCTTCATCATGGCCATCGACACCTGGACCGCTTACTTCCTCGCCTCAATTCTGATCGCGCTCTCACCCGGCTCGGGCGCGGTGCTGGCCATGAGCCATGGCCTGAGCTACGGCATGCAGCGCACGCGTGCCACCATCGCGGGCCTGCAGATCGGGCTGGTGGTGATTTTGCTGGTGGCCGGGGCGGGCGTGGGCTCGTTGCTGGTGGCGTCCGAGCTGGCCTTCAGCGTCGTGAAAGTGCTGGGCGCGCTCTACCTCATCTATATCGGCTGGTCGCAATGGCGGTCATCAAACGGCATCGCGGCGGAAGATGCCGGCCCGGCAGCTGATGCGAACGGCATTTCAGCGCGCAGGCGCTTTCTCACCGGGCTGCTGACCAACGTCACCAACCCCAAAGGCATCCTCTTCATGGTGGCAGTGCTGCCGCAGTTCATCAGCCCTTCCCGGCCGCTGTGGCCGCAACTGCTAGTGATGGCGCTCACGACTGTGGCAGTCGACACTGTGGTGATGCACGGCTACGCGTTTGCCGCGAGCCGCTTGCAAAAGCTCTTCAGGAATGCACGTGCGGTGCGGCTGCAAAACCGGCTGTTCGGCGGCATGCTGATGGCAGTGGGTGCGGGCCTGTTTTTCGTGAAACGCAGCCACGCTGCGGTGCATTAAGCGCATGACGCTATAAAAAAGATAGCTGCTCGCGCATATCCCTAAAGGGCTGGAGCCCTAAAATCCTCAAAATAGCAGCGCATGCCCTCAAGCCGGCCGGGGCCCAGCTTGCGCCGACACAATACCTGCCAGCTTGCGCAGGGCGTCGTCGGTCTCGCTGGAAAACGGTGAGCCGCAACTGATGCGCAGGAAGTGGTCAAAGCGGTTCGAGTTGGAAAACATGGAGCCGGGCGCCACCCGTATGCCCTTCCGGATGGCGGTGTCGAATACCGCCTGCGCGGAGGTGCCCGCCGGCAGCTCCACCCACAGCATCATGCTGCCATGGGGCACTTGCAGCCGGGTTCCGGCGGGAAAGTGCGCCGCAATCGCTTCGGCCATCTGCTCGCGCTGCACGTTGAGCATGCGGCGCAGCCGGGCCAGGTGGCGGTCGTAGGCGCTGGAGGCCATGAACTCGGCCACGGCCAGTTGGCCCAGCATGTCGTTGGCGCGGCTTTGCGCGTACTTGAGCATCTTGATACGCGCCTGCCAACGCCCGCCGGCAACCCAGCCCAGGCGCAGTCCGGGCGACAGGGTCTTGCGCAGCGACGCACAGTAAATCACCGAGCCGCTGCGGTCCCAGGCCTTGGCCGCCTTCAGCGGAATGTCATCGGGCCCCAGGGCGCCGTAGGTGTCGTCTTCGATCAACGCCACCTGCTGGCGCTCGCACAGCGCGACCAGCTTTTCCTTTTCACTGTCGGGCATCACACTGCCGAGCGGATTGTGGAAATTGGGGATCACCACCACGGCGCGTATGCGGTCGTGTGTCTGGAAGGCCAAATCCAGTGCTTCCACGGAAATCCCCAGCTTCGGGCTGGTGGGAATCTCCAGCGCGCGCAGGCCCAGGCTTTCGAGGATCTGCAGCAGGCCGTGGTAGGTGGGCGACTCGACGGCGACGGTGTCGCCCGGCCGCGCCACCGCGCGCAGGGCCACGTTCAGCGATTCAATGCAGCCGTGCGTGACCAGGATGTCTTCCGCTGACAGCCGCATGCCGGCCTCCAGCGCCCGCTTGGCCAGCACGGCATTGAGCGGTGAATCGTTGAGAAAGTCGGGCGGGTTCACCAGCAGCTGCGGGTGCTTGCGCAACGCACGCGTGGCGGCGTTTTTCAGGGCCTCGGCGGGGTACATCTCGGGCGAACCATAGGTGCCTGCCAGGTTGGTGACCAGCGGGTAGACATCGCATTTGGCGACGAAATCGGACACCCGGTCATGGATGCCGACGTACTGTGCCGGGTCCAGCCTGTGGCCGCATTCCGGCTCGCTGGGCGGCTGGATATCCATCCGGCGACGCTTGAGCACAAAGTAGCCCGAACGCGGCCGCGCCTCCAGCAGGCCTTCGTCTTCCAGCGTGTGGCAGGCCTCCACCGCCGTCGACAGGCTGACCTGGTGCAGCCGCGTCAACGCCCTGACGGACGGCATACGCTGCCCGGGCGACAAAACGCCGGACTGGATCGCCTGGCGGTAGTGACTGGAGAGCTGTAGATAGAGCGGTTGCGACAGGGATGGCGAGGGTTGCATGTCCATAAACCGAATGATCCGTGAAGGGGAAGCCGGGACACAGCCACAGATGGGGCGAAATCAGACCATAACAGATGAATAAATAGTCATCTGTACCGATACAGAAAGGACTTGCCTGGCTCTGTCGGGAAAGTGCCGGTCTCTTTAACCTTGGTGTCTCCTTCCCCCATTTTTCCAGTTCACCAACCCATGAATGGAGCCGCCATGAAAGAGCAATTCGCCCCTCGCCACCTTCACCTGGACGCCGGTGAGTCCCTGTTTTTTCATACCAAAGCGGGAAGCGCCCTGATCAGCACCTCGGGCACGCTGTTGGTGACCGGCACCCCGCGCTGGCTTGGCGAGCAGGTCTTTCGCGACAGCATGCCGCTGGAGGCGGGGCAGTCGCATACCGTCACCCAGACTGGATGGATCACGGTGACCGCCCAGCACGGGGGCGCGGCATGCGTGCTGAACCAAGCCCCGGCAAAAGCCCCGGGCCAGACGGGAAGCGTGCTTTTAAGGTACTTTTCAGGAGTCGTGAAGGCCGTGCGCAGCTGGTTGCATGGCGCCGAGGCGGCATAGCCGCCGCCGGAAATAAATCGCCTCATCATTTTTTAATTGATCTCACCATGACCACTTCCGCCTGGCTGCTCTTCATCACCATCTCACTTGTCACCGCGCTCAGCCCCGGGCCGGGCATTTTGCTGGCGGTTTCCAACGCCGTGGCCTGGGGGCCGCGCAAGACGCTGTGGAGTTCAACCGGCAATGTGCTCGGCGTGTTCGCCGTTTCTACCGCGGCCATGGCGGGCCTGGGCACCTTGCTGCACACCTCGGCCTGGCTGTTCGCTGTGCTCAAGGCCGTGGGCGCCGTCTACCTCATGTACCTGGGCTGGCGGCAGTGGACCAGCAAGACCTCCATGTTCGACACGCCCTTGCCGGCCGGGACATCCTCCGGAAAGAGCAATGCCGCACTGTTCCGGCAAGGCCTGCTGGTGGCGGTGACCAACCCCAAAAGCATCCTGTTCTTCACCGCGCTGTTCCCCCAGTTCATTCATCCGGAGGCGCCGATGCTGCCGCAATTTTTCGCACTGACCAGCGCCTTCGCTGCGTGCGTGCTGGTCTCCCACTTCACCTATGTGCTGTTGGCCAAACACACCCACCAATGGTTTGGCACGCCCCGCCGGGCCCGCATTTTCAACCGTCTCTGTGGCGGTGCGTTTGGCCTGCTGGGTCTGAGCCTGCTACGGCTCAAGAGCCCTGCCTGAAACACCCGCATTACGCTCCATCCAACTACATAAAGAGGAATTCCTGCCCATGGAAGATTCACGCGACACCCGGTTCGCCGCAGTGCAGGCCGAACTCGGCTACAGCTTTGACGGTGAGATCAAGATAGGCGGCAATTACGTGCCTGTCGTGCAGCACGGCGACCAGGTCTTTGTCAGCGGGCAGATTCCGCGCGTTGGCAATACCGTGGTCGTGACCGGCCGCGTAGGCTCGGAAACGTCTGTTCTGCAGGCCCAGCTGGCGGCAAAAATCTGCGCCATGCGCGCGCTGGCGCTGCTGCGGCAAAGCCTCGGCAGCCTGGACCGCGTGAAGCACATTCTGCGCATCACGGTGTTTGTGCAGTCGGCGCAGGATTTCACCCAGCAAAGCGAAGTCGCCGATGCCGCATCTGAAGTGCTGTATGCCGTGCTGGGCCCTACCGGGGCCCACACCCGTACGTCGGTGGGCGTTGTTCAGCTACCCAAGAGTGCCTCGGTCGAGATCGATCTCATCGCGGTGGCCGGCTAGGCCTGCCTGCGTTCAGCCACCGGGCAGCAGGCGTATGAGCTTGCCGTTGTTGCTGTCGGTCAGCACGTAAAGCAGCCCGTCCGGCCCCTGGCGCACATCGCGAATGCGATCACCGGCTTCAGACAGTAGCTTGCTTTCGCGCACCACCTTGCCGGAGAACGGCGACGCCAGTTCGATCCGGTCCAGGTAGCCGAACTTGAGCGAACCCACAAACAGGTTGCCGCGCCAGGACTTGCCGTAACGCTCGCTGGTCAGGAACGCCATGCCGGAAGGCGCGATGGACGGCACCCAGTAATGCAGCGGCTGTTGCATGCCGGCCTTTTCGGTCAGGCCTTCGCCGATTTTTCCGCCGCCGTAGTTTTCGCCGTAGGTAATGACGGGCCAGCCGTAGTTGGCCCCGGCCCTGGGAAGGTTGATTTCGTCGCCGCCCTGCGGCCCATGCTCATGCATCCAGAAGGTGCCGTCGGGCCCCAGCGTCGCGCCCTGGGCGTTGCGGTGGCCGTAGCTCCAGATTTCAGGCAAGGCCCCCGCTTTGCCGACAAAAGGGTTGTCTTGGGGAACCGAGCCGTCCTTGTTGATGCGGACAATCTTGCCGTGGTGGTTGTCCAGCTTCTGGGCGTCGTCCTTGCGGCTGAAGCGCTCACCCAGCGTGAGAAAGAGCTTGCCATCGGGCGCGCCGTTCGATGCTGCGCGGCTTTCCACGATGCGGCAGCCGAAATGCGCCGTGCTGGCCACCTTGGGCTTCTGGCTGAAGATGATCTTGACGTTCTCCAGCCGGGTGTCGTCAGCACTCAAGCTGGCGCGTGCCAGCGCCGTGCTGTTGCCGTTACCGGTGGCAGCCGGCTCGGAAAAGCAGAAATACAGCGTTCGATTACGGGCAAAGTCGCTGTCGACCAGCACGTCCAGCAAGCCACCCTGCCCGCCGGCGGCAATCTCTGGCAGGCCCGCCACCGGCGCGCCCAGCTTGCCGCCCGGCCCAACGACTCGCAGGCGGCCGGGGCGCTCCGTGACCAGAAAACGCTCGCCCGGCAAAAAAGCCACGCCCCAGGGGTTCTCCAGGCCCGCCGCCACGGTTTCAGGACGAACACTCTGAGCCTGGGCGGGTTGAAACAGCGTGCTGGCCGCTATTAAAGATATAGCAGCTTGCGCCCGTTGGTATTGGTTTAAAGCCATATTTCACCCTAAAAAAAGCCCCCGAAAGCACATTGATCGGCCCATTCACGCCCATTTGACCGGGAAAACCGCCTTTTGATCATGTCCAAGCGGGGGCCAAGGCGGTGTAAAACATGGCATACAGGGGTAATAAATCGGGTAATCCCCTACAAATTCGTTACAAATCAATGGCTTGTCAACGTTATCAAGAAACAACATGAGTTGACGTAGGACTAATCCGTCAAGTATGCTTGGCGCCATGCGAATGATTGCCCCTGCCCTCGTCATAGCCTCTGCCGCCCTGCTGGCAGCCGGCGCACATGCGGCACCCGGCAATTCAGGCGGCGACAACGACATGGACAAACTGCTCGCCGACAAGGGCCTGCTGACCCAGATTGACAACGTCCGCCACAGTGTCACCAACAAGGCGTCCGAGCTGGTCGTCAACGCCATGGGCTTCCTGGGCGTGCCCTACAAGCGCGGCGGCAACACCGTTGAAACCGGGTTTGACTGCAGCGGTTTTGTACGCGCCATTTACGAACAAAGCGTCGGGCTGCTGCTGCCCCGCCGCGCCGAGCAACAAGCCGCCGCCACCCAGCGCATCGACAAAACCGAATTGCAACCTGGCGACCTGGTGTTTTTCAACACCATGAAGCGCGCTTTCAGCCATGTCGGCATTTATGTCGGCGACGGCAAGTTCATCCACTCGCCCAAGCCCGGCGCTGAAGTGCGCGTCGAAAGCATGGGCGTGAGCTACTGGCAGCGCCGCTTTGACGGCGCCCGCCGCGTGCAGCCGTCCAATGGGGTGGCACAAGAGGCCACACCCCGCGCGGCCGTATTGCCCGCCCGCCCGCAGCAGCCGCAAGCCACCGCGCCGGACAAGCCATCCGTTCAGGCGGCAGCCCCGCAGGTGTCGGCTGCGCGGCAGGCTGAGCTGCTGATGCAGCAGGACCAATACCGGAATTAAATCGAAATCAAGGGTGCAGGCGTCGCATCGGCGCCAATCTTCGGGTCAAGCTCAGGCCCTGCACCCAGCCCGGCAATTCACCGGCCAATCCTCATTCCTTCTCTTTTCCATTGCCTGGTGACATGTCCAGCTCCACGGCCTGGCCGTTGTCGATGGCATCGCCTGCTTTGGCAGGGGTGCTCGAAACCAGAGAAGTCGTACCTTCACCGGCCAGCGCCAGTTGAAGCGTCGGCGTAGCTGCCCCTGCACTGTCAGCCCCGGCCCCGGCGTTGTCAGCCACGTTATTGCCGGCCGGAATCACGCGGTTATTTTCCGCATTGGACGAAAGTTGCTGGTTGCCCTGCGGCTTGCCGTTGACATTAACGAGGCCGCTGCCCGAATTGGTCACCTGCCCGAAGCTGCCGCTAACGCTGCCTTTTGGCGAATCAATGCTCACCTGGGCGGATGTGCCGGAAATTTGCACCTCGGTGACGGCCTCCACGGCCATGATGGGCGCGACCACGTTGGCCACCACGGTGTCGCCAGCCAGCGATGCCGAGTTGCTGGCAGTGACCACGACATTCACGTCGCCCTGCGCCTGCACCACCACRTTGTTRCCGGWGATGTTGCYGCTGAYGTTGCCGGTRCTGCTGCTGATCTGCACATTGCCCTGGCTGGTGGTGGTGCCGCTTACGTCGCCCTGAGCCTGCACCACCACGTTGTTGCCGGTGATGTTGCYGCTGATGTCGCCGGTACTGCTGCTGATCTGCACATTGCCCTGGCTGGTGGTGGTGCCGCTTACGTCGCCTACGGCGGCCACCGCCACTTCGCTGGCGGTGACGTTGGCCGAAACGTCGCCGCCGCTGGTGACCTGGACGGCACCCAGGCTGATGGTGGAGCCGCTCACGTCGCCGCCGGCGTTCAGGGTGTTGGACTGTGCAGCGTCCTGCCCGCGCAGCGTGTGGTTGCTCAGGGCAACATTGCCGAGTGCGTCAATGCCGTAGCCTTTCACCCACAAGGTGCTGTCCAGGCTGAAGTCACTGGCCACAACCTCAAACCGGCCGAGCGCGTTGGTTTCCGTGCCGCCCGTCACCATGTGCACATTGCCGCGGGTGCTGCCCGAGCCTGCGACGAGCCGCAGCGCGCGGGCTGCGCTGCCGGCGTTTTGCACATCGCCGTTGAGCGTAATGTTGGCGCCCAGGGTTGCCAGCGTTGTGTCGCCCAGCAGGTTCACCGGGGCATTGAACAGGATGCCACCCGCACCGTCAACCGTGACGTTGCCACTGATGCCGGAGCCGCCCGCGCCGGCATTGAGCGTCAGGCCGTGCAGGGTCGAGCCGCCGAAGTACAGGTTGTAGGGGTTGTTTACCACCACGTCCTCGGCGTAGGTACCGGCGCCTACGCGGATATTGGCACCGGTTGCCGCATTGCCCATGGCCGTCCCGATGGATAGCGCCTGTGTCCCGCCGCCCAGCAGATTGCCGATGCCCACCTGGAAGTCCTGTGTGGCCTGCGCGCCGTTCCAGCCCTGAACGTAGCTGGAGCCCGCGTTACCCAGATTGACGGCATAGTCCAGGGCGTTTTGCTGCGAGGCCTGCAGCCAGGTGTACTGGTAGCTGTTGTCTGCTGCACCGGCATTGCGTACGGCAAAGTCAAAGCCCGCGATGCTGAGTGCGCCAAAGTTGCGGCTCGCTGATTCATCCTGCATGTACACCGGATTGCGTTCGGTAAAACTGTTGCTGTTCGCCACCGTGATGTTGTTCACCTGCTGGTTGTAATGACGGTTGGCCTGGTAAAGCGCCAGGCCGCCCCAGGCGTTGTTGCGGGTGGTCGAATTGCTGACGGTGACGTTGGCGCTGTCGGTCAGCTGTATGCCGGCGCCCTGCGTCGTGCCGGTGTTGTTGCCCACCGGCGCACCGTCGGCCGTCACACGGTCTATCAGCGCGCCGTCAACGCCATTGAGGTCCAGCTCGGCCCGGCCCGCGCCGCGGCTGGTGACATTGCTGATGGAGAAATTGCGCAGCCGCGCTGACGCGTCTCCCACGGGTGCCACCTTGATGCCGTAGGACCCGGCTACGTTGGCACTCGGGCCGTAGAGCGTGAAGTCCTTGAGCGAGACATTGTCGGCTGTCACGTTGATGCCATAGCCGCTGACGCCGCGTGCGTCGATCACGGTCGATCCCTGGCCCGAACCGGCCAGCGTGACGCTACGGTCGACCACCAGCGTGGAGGGCTGCACATAAGTGCCGCCGCCCACATTGACCGTGCCGCCGGCAACCACGGCATTGACGCCTCTCTGGATGCTGCCGCTGGCCTGCGTGACGTAGACATTGCCGTCCGTCCATGTCACCAGGCCTCGCCCGTTGGTATCGAGCGCATGGGTCACGCGGTCTTCGATGGCGAAACCGTCGGCCGCACCGTCGAAGACGGCGCCGCGAGCATCAACCGCAACAGCGTCCACCGAGATGTCCTGCCCGTTGTTCTTGAACTGGGTGCCGCCGCCGATGGCGACCGTGGGCTGGCCGCCATGGCCATTGCTCATGGTTTCAAAGCGTATGCCTGTCCGGCTGGAACCCTCGATGCTGCCGCCGGAGATGTTGACGCTTTGCAAGCTGGCCGGTGCGGCCATGTAGTCGGCGCTGTCACCGGCGATGCCGCGTGTTTTGATGACCACCGCCGCAGCCGTCGGATCACCCGAACTCGCGCCAGAATTTTTGACCGTCACGTTGTCAAAATTGATCGCATTGAAGTTGTCGTATTTCAGGTTGATGTCGATGCCGGCGCCATAACGTTTATGCAGCGATGAAGATGCAGGCGCCCCATAGTTGCCGGCATTCAAGACGGTGACGTTCCTGAGAGTCAGGTTGTTCGCGGTTTCAAGATAAAAGCCCTTGAAGCTGGGGCCGTCCACCGTGACGTTCTCAAACAATGCATTCTCAAAAGAGCCCGTGGCCACCGGAGCGCCGCCGACCATCTGGTAACCGTTGTAGGTCTGCACACCGATCTGTCCGCCGGTGATGGTGCTGTTGAGCATGCGGAAGTTGTCGGCCCGGGTCGTGGTGCCGTTGCGCATGCCGAAGGTGTTGTTGTTGAAAGCCACGCGATTGACGGTCACGTCGTTGGATGTACCGTTGATGCGCAAGCCGTACAGGTAGTCGGCAATCGACAGGTCGGAGAGCGTCACGTTGGAAGCATTGTTGATAGTGACCGCGTCGCCGGTGCCAGCCGAGGCGGACTGCAGCACCGTCTGCCCCACCCCCGCGCCGTCCAGCGTCAGCGACTTGGTGATGCTGACGCTGCCGCTGTAGCTACCGGCCGCCACGTTCACCGTGCCGCCCGTGACCACGGCATCCACGCCGCCCTGGATGCTTCCCAGCAGGGTGAGCACGCTGCCCTGTGCACCCGACGAGCCCGTGGTGGCCACCGTCACGTGCGTGCGGTTGGACGAGGTGTACGCCTGGTCCTGTACGGACCAGCCGCCATTGGCCGCGCTCAGGTCCAGCAAAGACTGCTGCTGTAAAAGAGTGGGAGCGGCAGCGATCGGCGTGCTGTTGGAGACAGGGTTGGGGTTCGATCCAACCATGTGCCCGTTCAGGTGCAGGTTCAGGCCCCACTCGTTGCCCACCGGGCCCTGGCTGTTACCGGCCATCGCAATGCCGCTGCCGTCGGTGTACTGCACAGAGATGGCGCTCTTGGTATTTTCAATCCGGTTGCCCGTCACACTGCCCGTGTTGCGCCCGTCGATCAGGATGCCGTTGCGCACATCATGGATGTTGTTGTTGCTGATCGTGAAACCGGTGACGCCATTGGCCACCGCAATGCCGCGGCTGATGTTGGAGCCCCACGCATAGCTTGTGTAGGGCTGGTTAACAGGCCCGGCGATCTCCATCCCGGTCACCGTCACATTGTTGGCGGTAATGCTGATGCCGTTGACCTGCCCGGCATCGGGCACCACGATTTTTGCGCCATCCAGGCCTGTCAGTGTCAGGTTGGCCTTGTTCAGGGTGACCTGCTCGGCATAAGCGCCTCCGTGAACATCTACAGAGCCCCCCGCTCCTGGTGTGCCGGTCTTTGAAATGTTGACGGCGTCCTGGATACGTGCCCCGCTGTACACATCGACCTGGCCTGCATTGCCGCTGACCTGGGTTGCGTCCAGTGCCGACTTCAGCACCACCGTATGGCCGTTGACAACGATGGCATTGCTGGCTTGCTGAATGCCCTCCAGGTTGATGACGCCGGACAGCAGATTGGCGGCATCGCCCACGCCCAGCAAGAGGGTCGCGCCGTTCAGGCTGGCATGGTTCATATTGGACACGCTCAAACCCGTTGCACCGCCCGGTATGGCGAACTCATACAGCCCGCTGTTGAGCGACACCGTGGTGACCGTGGCGGCGGTCGATCCGGCCAGGGCAATCGTGCCGCCGGTGGCGGTGATGCTGCCGTGGTTGGTGACCGACGGCGCGACCAAAGCCACCAGGCCGGCATTTTGCGCGGTGATGCTGCCATGGTTGGTGATACTGCCGACGGCCCCCGTGATCTGTGCGCCGCCGGTGTTGATGAAGTTGTTGACGTCAATGTTGCCCGTGGTGGCAATGAGCGAGCCCACATTGATCACGGCGTTTTGCCCGAACATCACACCATTGGGGTTCATCAGCATCACTGTTCCGTTGGCCGAAAGGCTGCCCAGTATTTGGGAGGGGCTGGCGTCGCCTGTCACGCGGTTCAGCATGGCCGAGCTTGCGTTGGGCTGGTTGATCTGCACCATCTTTCCGGGGTTGATGTCGAACGAGCCCCAGTTAACCACGGCGCGGTCGGTTCCCTGGTTGATGGTGAGCTGGTTGCCCGACACCGAGCCTGAGGCCGTGCCGGAAAACACCGTGCCGTTCTGGGGAAGGCCTGCGCCACCGGCGATGTCAACCGGCCAGCCTGGCGGCGAGAACAGCATGGCGACCGCCGCCGGAAGGGCTTTCAGCGCAAAAGATCGCCGGCGCCGGATGGCAGGAAAAATACGCGGGGGGTTCAGCTTAGCGTTCATGGATCACCTCTTGAGGCAAAGAAAAGTCATTGAACAAATCATCAAAAGCGCACCAGCAGCGTGCCCAGTAGCCGGGGGTCTTTTCCGTGGGGCTGATAACTCGCGATGGGTTTGGTCAGGGGCCAGGCGATCTCGACCGCAGCCACCACGTTCCGTGGAAGGAAGAGGCGAGTCCCCAGCCCTGCCGATGCCAGGCTCTGGCTGTTGGGCATGCCCACACAAGTACAGCCCACCGTCCAGACCTTGCCGATGTCATAAAAGGCAAAGAGCTGCCATGACCTGAAGCCCGCGAAGTCCGAGGAACCGGAATAACGAGGTTCGGCGCGAAACGCCAGCCCGCGCTCGCCCACCAGTTCAGCAGGCTCGTAGGCCCGCCCAAACCGCCGGCCGCCCACCGCATACTGCTCGGACGAAAGCAGGGGGGTGTTGGCCCACTGCCCGCTCAGGCCCAGCGTAAGTGCAAGGTTCGAAGCAAGGGGCTGGGTACGCTCGTAATCGAAGGTAAGTTTGTTGAACACCCCTTTGGCCCCTGCCCGGCTTTTGAGCGGATCGGATTCCCGGGTGCCACCCAGTCCCTGGCTGAAATCCACATCCAGCGAGTTCTGCCCGCCCAGGCGGTCAAGCACCCGCCACCCAAGCCCCAGGCGCAGCACACGGAGATGGTCTTCAATCACCCGGGTGCCCAGCACGTCGGTTTGCACGTCGGTGTGCTCATACGTTGCCCGTGCAGTCACGCTCTCATTGCGGGTTCGAAGCAGCGGATACGCAGCAGAGACCGTCATCGTGTCCGCGTTGCCACGCATATCAAACGGCGTCAGGATGTCGCCCGGACGTGTGCGAGCCCTGGACACGGCAGCGGACAGTTTGAGACCCTCTGTCGTGACTACCTGGCTATAGGAAATTTGTGCATAGGCCAGCTCGGAGTTGCCGCTGCTCATACCCCGAAAGCGCCACTGGTCGTTGACGCCCAGCAACTGGTTGATGTTCACTTCCACGCCGATCTCGGCGGGGCCGAGGTATTTCGACCCATAGTTGTCGGCGGCAGCGAAGCCCTCGACTTTCTTCACGCTGGCGATCAGTGTGAGGTCAGCCGCACCCGGCGCATGCGCAGGGGCCAGCACGCTGCGCAACTCGACACCCGGAAAATCATTGGCGATCAGGAGGTAGCGCTCAAGCACGGGGCCCTGAATGGGCCGCGACGCCCTGATCTTCTCGCCGATGGCTGCGAGCTGCTCCTTCACATGGGCACTGACATCGTCCCCTGCCTGAATGTTCACCTTGTCGATGTAGCCCTCAACCACACGCAGGGTGAGCGTACCGTCGGCGAGAGACTGCGGCGGCACCACCACCAATGACAGGATGTAGCCTGCGTTACGGTACATCGCGGTGAGCGAAGACGCGAGTTGCAGAATCTCGCTGCCGGTAATCTCCCGTCCGGTATAGCTGTCCGCATTCGCCTGAAGAATGCCACCGGGCAGCACGGTACTGCTTTCAATATCAATGCGCCTGAGCGTGACCTTAATGGCCCTGAGTGATTCAGGCAAAGGCCCTGTTGGCTCGGTCCTGATTTCCGGAGGTGCCGCTGAGGCGCCGGGCTCAGGCTGGAAATCAAAACGCTCGCGAACCCGGCCGGGGTCAATGGTGGATGGCGCCTGCTGCGCCAGCGCAGTTGTCGCAATGACCATGAGCACAGAAAAAGCACCAGTCCACATCCTGTGCACGCCCACATGATCGATACGCTTCATCGCCAGCCCCGTTGAAAATCAAGGTTTCCGAAGTGCCTGCAGGTGTTGTGATTCGACACTTGCGGGCTGTATTTTTTGTGAACTAATTCACGGTAACCAATTGTGAAACCTGATACAAGGGAGAAAAAGTGATTAATTACCAACAGTCTTATGTAATGATTTCGCCCCAATTTTTTCAAAAAGGGCTTTTCTGCACACATTACGCGGCCCTATTGGTTACATTTAGAGCCAGAAAGACATACATTCAGTTACCTTTGACTTACTGAAAATCTTTCTTGCCGGTGAAGAATTCCCCAGGAAATCCAGGTGCGTTGTGTAAAGTTTTGCCGCAGGTCCCCGATACCGCGCACGGATGGCATTGCCGGAACGACAAGCGCCGCCATTCGGACCGTCGAACGGCGATGACAACAGATCACAGCGGCAATGACTCCTGGGTCTATTTGCGGATCGCCAACGCCTGCTTGGCCCTGGCCACCTTGGCGCCTTGCGCTATAAGCTGAAGAGCAACACAAAGAAGCCGCAGGAAGACGCGTTGAAAATCCACATCTACACCGACATCGACACCTTGTTTGGCAACGCTTCGCGCTTGTGGATGGACGTTTTGGTGAAGGCAGGCCATGACGTGGAGTTCATTGACCTGGGCACCAGCACCGACGCGCCGTTGCCCGATGTCGGCCACTGCGACGTCAACCTGCTGATTGCCGGAATTTATGCACTGCCCCGTTTTTCCGTGCAGGGCCTGCCGCGCAACGGCAAGCACGTGCTGTGGATGTTTGATCCATTGACAAAGAATGCACTGGCTACCGTACATCGGTACAAGACCGATCTTTTCGACGCCATCGCACCCGGCTTGCACGCTGTGCTGGCGATGGATTCCTCCATAGCACGCTACCTCGCACAGCATTTCCCGGCACTTGCCACTTGCCAGCTGCCCTATATGGTGGCCGGCAAACATGTGCGAACGCCCCTTCCTGAAGCGCAGAGAACCCGCGACATCATCATGCTGGGCGGCGACACGCCCCGGCGGCGGGATGCCGAGCAATACTTCGCCGGCACGGCGCCCACCCTGAAGGCCGAATTCGTCTGGAGCGGCCTGTGGGGCGCCGCGCGCGACGCCTGCCGCGCCGGTGCGCGCATCAACCTGAACATCCATGCCGATCCGGAACACACGTACTTCGACCAGTTCCGGACATTCGAAAGCTGGGCGGCCGGCACGGCCGTCGTTTCCGACATCTTTGAAGGCGCTGAAGATTTCGGCATCGAGCCAGGCGTTCATCTGGTCATGGCAGACCTCAAGGACATGCCCCTGGCATGCGCCGACCTGCTGGCAGACGTACCCCGCCGCCAGGCCATGGTGCAGGCGTCGCAGCAACTGCTGCGTGAACGGTTTTCTTCCGCAGCCTGGCAAAGCCGCATGCTCGCCATGCTTGAAAACGTTGCCTGAGCATGGCGGAGATCTCGCGGCAGGAACTGCTCGCGCTGCGGCAGGCCAGCCAGCGCCTTGTTGCAACCGCCCCGCCTGGGGCCTCAAATTTCAAACGAACCGATCAGGCCGTGCAGTGGTTTGGCGCCGTGCAGGCACAGGAATATGCCCACGCCCGATGGGCAGTTGGCTCGCGCTTCACAACCGCTGCGGCCATCACCGACGCGTCGATTGAACAGGCACTGGCTCAACGCAAGGTGGTCCGCAGCTGGGTCCTGCGCGGCACGCTGCACCTGGTGGCGGCCGCCGACCTGCGCTGGCTGCTGGCACTGACCGCACCGGCTTTGCTGACCCGCACCGCGGCAGCCTACCGTGAGGTCCAGCTGGATGAGGCAGCCTTCCGCAAAATCCTCCCGGCCATCCGGCAGTGCCTGGAAGGCGGCCAGCAGCTCACGCGCCTGGAACTTTTTGCTGCACTCGCGCAGCACCGTATCAACACTGAAGGCCATCGCGGGGGGCGCATCCTGTACCGCGCGGCCCAGGTCGGGCTGATTTGCCTGGGCAACCCGCGCGGCAAGCAGGCCACCTACACACTGCTCGATGAATGGCTGCCTCCCGGACTCGAAGCCAGCAAGGAGCTGCTTCGCGAGGACGCACTCAAACAACTGGCGCAGCGCTACTTCGCCAGCCATGGCCCCGCTACGCTGGCCGATTTTTCCTGGTGGTCAGGGCTGGCCGCCGGCGAAGCCAGGGCGGCGCTGGAGATGGCCGAAACCGGCCTGGCACGGGCACTGTTTGAGGGGAACACCGTGTGGTGGTCCAAACGCACGCCTTTACCGCCAGCCGGCAAGCCCGCGCTTCAATTACTCGCCGGCTTCGACGAATACGTGCTGGGCTATACGGATCGCAAAGCCATCATCGACAGCGAACACGCCGGCAAGCTCATGACGCCCAATGGCCTGTTCCGCCCGGCGCTGCTGGTCGGCGGGCGCGTGGCCGGCACCTGGCAGGCGCAGGTAAAAAAAGGCGCGCTCAGCATCAGCACAGCGCCCTTCGCGCCACTGCCGCGCGGCAGCGCCGGCGCACTGCGGCTTGCCGCTCAACGCTACGCGGCTTTCACCGGCCTGCCGCTGGCAGAAGCTCGCTGACGAAAAGCGCCGGTCTCACAAGGGTTTACCCGGCCGAACTTTATTGCCAAGCGCAAGTCAGCACATTACTCAGGTATAGCATTGCCGGGTGCATTTGACATGCACCAGCGCTACTATCCCCCAGTCATCCGGCCCATCCTTCCTTCAAATATTGAGGAGCGCATCCATGGCAAAACTGAACGTCAACGGTACCGTGCGTGAGTTTGAAGTGGAGGACGACACACCGCTGCTGTGGGTCATCCGCGAACAGCTTGGGCTCACCGGCACAAAATACGGCTGCGGCATCGCGGCCTGCGGCGCCTGCACCGTGCACATCGATGGCGTGCCTACACGCAGTTGCGTGCGGCCCGTCTCGACGGTGAGTGCGACCGAAAAAATCGTGACCATCGAAGGTCTCTCACCCGACGGCTCGCACCCCATACAAAAGGCCTGGGTTGCGCTGGACGTTCCGCAGTGCGGCTATTGCCAGTGCGGCATGGTGATGACGGCAGCAGCGCTGCTCAAGGCCAAGCCGAACCCGACCGATGCCGACATCAACGAGGCGATGACCAACATCTGCCGCTGCGGCACCTACAACCGCATCCGCGCCGCCATCAAGGTTGTTGCCGCGGGCGGTAACACCAAAAGCGCGGCGCTCGCCATTCAACACACCGACGGGAGCACGACATGAGCGCCACCCCCCTGCCCTCCGCAAACTCTCTGCGTCTCTCGCGCCGCCGCTTCCTGGCCTCGGGTGCCTCGGCCGGCCTCATCGTAGGTTTCCACATTCCGTTCGCCGGCACGGCGGCTGCCCAGGGCGCAGCCTCGCCGGAGATCAACGCCTGGGTTGTGGTGCGCCCCGACGACACGGTGGTCATCCGCATCGCGCGCTCTGAAATGGGCCAGGGCAGCCTGACCGGGCTCGCGCAACTTGTAGCCGAAGAGCTGGAATGCAACTGGGCCAAAGTCACCACCGAATACCCGACACCCGGCCAGAACCTGGCGCGTAACCGGGCCTGGGGCAACTTCTCTACCGGCGGCAGCCGCGGCATCCGCGAATCGCACGACTATGTGCGCAAAGGCGGAGCCACCGCCCGCATGATGCTGGTGCAGGCCGCAGCCGATGAATGGAAGGTGCCGGCGGCCGAATGCACCGCGGCCAGCAGCGTGATCACCCACACGCCATCGGGCCGCAAAACCACCTACGGCAAAGTGGCGATTGCGGCAGCCAAAGTGGCGCCGCCCGCCGAGGTCAAGCTGAAGGACCCGAAAGACTGGAAGCTCGTGGGCAAGCGACTGGCGCGCCTGGACACAATGGACAAAGTCACCGGCAAGCAGGTGTACGGCGCAGACCTGAAACTGCCCGGCATGCTCAACGCGGCCATCAAGGACTGCCCGGTGTTCGGCGGCAAGGTCAAAAGCTTCAATGCCGCCGCAGTTGAGAAACGCCCCGGCGTGAAGAAGGTGCTGGCAGTCGGAGACAGTGCGGTGGCCGTCGTGGCCGACACCTGGTGGCGCGCCAAGACCGCACTCGACGCGCTGCCCATCGAATGGGACAACGGCCCCAATGCCGCCAACTCCAGCGCCAGCGTTGCCCAGATGCTCAAGGCCGGGCTGGACGCGCCCGACGCAGCCGTCGGCAACCAGAACGGCGACGCCAAAGCAGCGCTGGCCTCAGCGGCCAGACGCATCGAAGCGGTGTATTCCTACCCGCACCAGAACCACGCGACCATGGAGCCCATGAATGCGACCGCACGCTGGACGCCCGAGCGCTGCGAAGTCTGGACGCCTACCCAGAACGGTGAAGCGGCTCTGGCGGCCACCTCCGAAGCGGCAGGCCTGCCGGCCGGCAAATGCGAGGTCTACAAGATTCACCTGGGCGGCGGCTTCGGGCGGCGCGGCGCGGTGCACGACTGGGTACGCCAGGCGGTGGACATTGCCAAACAAATGCCGGGTGTGCCGGTCAAGCTGCTGTGGTCGCGCGAGGAAGACATGCTGCATGGGCGCTACCACCCGGTTACGCAGTGCAAGCTGCAGGCCGGGCTGGACGCGCAGGGCAACGTCACCGCGTTGCACATGCGCATTTCAGGCCAGTCCATCCTGGCCGGCGTGGCGCCGCAAAACGTGCGCAACGGACTCGACCCGGTGCAGTTTCAGGGCCTCAACGCACCGGGGCCTGAAGCCTCCATTGGCTACAGCTTCCCCAACCTGCTGATCGACCATGCAATGCGCAACCCCAGTGTGCCGCCCGGCTTCTGGCGCGGCGTGAACCTGAACCAGAACACGATTTACCTCGAATCGTTCATCGACGAAATCGCGGTTGCCACCAGGCAGGACCCGCTGGCCTTGCGGCGCAAGCTGATGACGAACCACCCCAAGCACCTGGCCGTGCTCAATGCCGTGGCCGAACGCGTCAAGTGGAACGTGCCCCCGCCCGACGTCGGCGGCCAGAAGGTCTACCGGGGCCTGGCACAAACCATGGGTTTCGGCAGCTACGTGGCGGCCTGCGCCGAGGTATCGGTGAGCAGCGACGGCGTGCTCAAGGTCCACCGCATCGTGGCCGCCACCGACCCGGGCTATGCGGTCAATCCGCAGCAGATCGAGGCGCAGGTCGAAGGCTCCTTTGCTTACGGCCTGTCAGCAGCGCTGTTCGGCGAATGCACACAAAAAGACGGACGCATGGAGCAGGACAACTTCAGCACCTACCCCGTCGTACAGATGCAGCACATGCCGGCGGTGGAAACCATCATTGTCGCCTCGGGCGGCTTCTGGGGCGGCGTCGGTGAACCGACGATCGCGGTCGCCGCGCCTGCAGTGCTCAACGCCGTGTTCGCGGCGACGGGTAAACGCATACGCGACCTGCCGCTGAAGAACCACGATCTCAAGAAGGCATGAACTGGCATGGCGCCATCGCCGGCGGGGTGATGATGCTGGCGCCCTGGACCAGCTTCGCGCAACAATCCGTCCCGGCGCTGCAGGTTGTTGGCGACGCGATACCCCAGGCACTGACGGTCACGCCCGGCGACCCGGCACGCGGCCGCGCCATCGTCGCGAGCCGCCAACACGGCCTGTGCCTGCTCTGCCACACCGGGCCCATTCCCGAAGAGCGCTTCCAGGGCAACCTGGCGCCCGACCTGGCGGGCGCGGGCGCACGTTGGAACGAAGGGCAGCTGCGCCTGCGCATTGCCGACGCGCAACGCCTGAACCCGGCCAGCATCATGCCCGCCTACTACCGCAACGACGGCCTCGTGCGCGTGGGTACGGCCTGGCAGGGCAAGCCCATCATGAACGCCCAGCAAATTGAAGACGTGGTGGCCTTTCTGCTCACACTGAAGTGAACTCATGACCACAGCAGGCCGTTTTATTTCTTTTAATCGGCGCCAGATTCTGGCGGGCGCGGCCAGCATGGGCCTGGGCGTCGTTTTGCGTCCCGCAGCGGCGCAGGCCGGTGAGCTGGCGGCAGCGGTGGCGGCCTATGCCCAAAGCGCTCCGGTACGAGCGGGCAAAGTCAAGCTTGACATAGCCGAGTTGGTCGACAACGGCAATGTGGTGCCCATCACCGTCACGGTGGACAGCCCCATGACGGCGGCCGACCACGTGAAAAGCATTGCCGTCTTCAACGAGAAAAACCCCCAGCGCGATGTGGCCCGCTTCACGCTAGGGCCTCGCTCCGGCAAGGCCAGCGTGACCACGCGCATCCGGCTCGCCACTTCGCAGCAGCTTGTGGCAGTGGCGCTGATGAGCGACGGCAGCTACTGGTCGCACACCGTCAATGTCATCGTGACCCTGGCGGCTTGTATTGAAGGCGATCCCTGATGGCACGCACACTCATCAATGCCCCAACTACCGCCAGACGCGGTGAAGTCATCGAGATACGCGCGACCATAGGCCACCCGATGGAAACCGGCTTTCGCGCCGGCGAGGACGGCAAGATCCTGCCGCGCAACATCATCAAGACCTTCAGCTGCCGCTACAACGGCGAACTGGTCTTCAGCGCCGAGCTGTTTTCGGCCGTCTCGGCCAATCCCTACCTCGCCTTCCATACCGTGGCCACCGAGAGCGGTACGCTGGTGCTTCGCTGGGAAGGCGACAACGGTTTTGCGCAGACTGAAAGCATCAACCTGGCCGTCACGGGATGACGCGCATCCCCGCGGGCCTTTTGTCTTTCCTGCTGGCATGCCATGCCGGCGCACAGACCGCGCCGCCAAAAGACCTTCGCCGTTCAGGCTTTGAGGACATGAGCGCATCCACCCAGGCCATGCAGAAAGACGATGCGCTGAATCCCGGCATGTTGTGGGTCAAGGACGGCGAAGCGCTGTGGAAACAGCCAACAGGTGCCAACGGAAAGGCGTGCATCAGCTGCCACACAACGCCGGACAGCATGCGCGGCGTGTCGGCGCGATACCCGGCGTTTGACATTCAACTCGGCCGGCCCATCACCTTGAGCCAGCGCATCAACCAGTGCCGCCAGCATCACCAGCAGGCCGCGCCACTTCGTCCGGAGAGCCAGGATCTGCTGAGCCTGGAAAGCTATGTGGCGCTGCAGTCGCGCGGCCTGCCAATATTACCGCCCGATGATGCCCGGCTGGAGCCTTTCCGCCAGCGTGGGCAGCAGCTTTTCGCGCAGCGCATGGGCCAGCTCAACCTGTCCTGCGCGCAGTGCCATGACGGTTTGGCCGGCAGGCGTCTGGCCAGCAGCCTGATTCCCGAGGCACATCCCACGGGCTACCCGGTGTACCGTCTCGAATGGCAGGCGCTGGGTTCGCTGCAGCGCCGCATCCGCGGCTGCATGAGCGGGGTGCGTGCCGAGCCGTTTGCCTATGGCGCGCAGGAGCTGGTGGAACTGGAGCTTTACCTGAATGCCCGTGCAAAAGGCATGGCAATGGAGACGCCGGGCGTGCGGCCGTGATTTGAGCGGCAGTACTGCGGATGCTATCAATTACATAGCGTATTGAGCAAATCCGGCGAGGGGCTGCTGCGCTTTTTACCATCTCAAAACCGGACCGTCCCGTTCGGGTCAGTGCCGGCTTTCCGTCACATGAGGCTTATCCCGTCACACGACCTGGGCCGGGAGGCACCTCCTGGTGCCAGCGTCGGGGCACAAAGAAAACCCGGCTCCAAAGCGCGAATGCCTGAACAGTCGAATTGGCACACAAGTTGCTGATCGCCAGATGTCATCAGCCGCTTCCCCGCTTCCCCGCTTTCAATCGTGTTGATGGTTGCCAATGCAGCCTTCAGCCCTTCAGGAGCATTCCATGAAACGTCGTCACGCCCTGGCCGCCGGCATCTCTGCCCTGACCGCTCCAGCATGGACAAGCGCCCAAAGCGCCTGGCCTTCGCGTGGGCCGATCAGACTGGTCGCGCAATTCCCACCAGGCGGTCTGGTTGATACCGTGTCACGCATGATGGCGCCACACCTGTCGCAGGCGCTGGGCCAGACCGTCCTGGTGGAAAACCGCGCGGGTGCGGGTGGCTTGATCGGCACCGACTACGTGTCCAAGCAGCCCGCCGACGGCTACACCCTGCTGGTCAGCCATGCGTCGGTGCACATCTATGCCACAGCCACCCGCAAAGTCATGCCCTTTGACCCGGTGAATGATTTTTCTCACATGGGCATGCTGGTCGAAGCGCCCATGGTGCTGCTGGTGCGTGCACAGTCGCCCTTCCAGACCCTGGAGCAATACCTGACGGCCGCCAGGACCCGGCCTGTGCGTTATGGCTCATCGGGCATCGGTTCTGCCAATCACCTGTTTGGCGAAATGCTCAAGATTGAAGGCAAGGCGCCCCAACACGACCACATCCCCTACCAAGGCAGCGCGCCGGCCATGCAAGACCTGCTGGGCGGGCAGATCGACAGCCTGCTCGATCCCATCACCACCAACGTGGCCCAACTCAAGGCGGGGTCCCTGCGCGCGCTGGCTGTCTCTACCCCGAGCCGCCTGCCAGCGCTTCCCAACATTCCGACCTTTGCCGAGCTCGGCTTTCCCAGGCTGACGGGTTCCCAGTGGCTGGGGCTGTCAGCGCCCAAAGGCCTGCCTGGGCCCATTCTTGCGCGGCTGACGGCACTGATCCCTGAAATTCTCGCCAAACCGGACATCGCAGCCAGACTGGAAGAAATCCAGACCCTGCCGCGCAAGAATGCGGTGGTCGGCGCAGAGTTCGTTCAGTTGATCAATTCGCAGATCGACACCTGGCGCAGCGTGGCCAAGCTGGCCAACGTCGAGGTGATAACATGATTTTTCCGGCAACGACAGCCGCAGGAGCATCCTGATTGAGCAGCACTCACACCTTTTCCAGCGACACGGCAAGCGCTGCCGACGTGGTCAATGAGTTCCTCCGGCTCATCATGCTTCCTGACCCGGTGGCCGCCAGCCGGTTCACCGCACCCGGCATGAAGATTCTTTTCACCGGAGGCCGGGCCATGAGCGCCCCCGCTGAGTGCACCAAATTTAATGCATCGCGCTACAAATGGGTGAAAAAAAGGATTGAGCGCACCGAAACGGTTGCCGCTGGCTCAAACGGTGCCGTGCCCGACGAAGCGGTGGTCTACAGCCTGGGAACCCTGTACGGAGAATGGCCTGACGGAACGCCTTTCGAAGGCAACCGCTATGTGGACCGCTATGTCGTCAAAAGCGGGCTGATCACACACATGGACGTGTGGAACGACAGCGCCGAATGGCTGCTGGTGCGGGCAGGCCTGGCTGTGCTGTGATCAGCTGATGGCGGCAAGCTACAGCGGCGCCCTGCCGACGCACAATCGCTTTGACTACCAGGCGATCAACCAGCGCAAACCTTATCGCTGGCCCAACGGTGCTGGTCTGGCTGTCTACCTGGGTTTCAACATCGAGCACTTTGCCTTCGGCGAGGGCATGGGTGCCACCATCGGCCCGGCCAGCCCGCAGCCGGATGTCCTGAACTACAGCTGGCGCGAGTACGGAAACCGCGTGGGCAGCTGGCGCTGCCTCGAGCTGTTTGACAGCCTGGGCCTGCCGGCGGCCGCCCTGATCAACACCGCACTGTATGACCACTGCCCCGAGCTGGTGGCTGCCTGCGTAGCGCGCGGCGATGAACTGGTCGGCCATGGCCACACCAACGCCGAACGCCAGGCCGCCATGAGTGAAGCGGACGAAAGCAGCCTGCTGGTGCAGTGCCGCACACGCATGCAACAGGAGAGCGGCCAGTCCCCCGCCGGGTGGCTTTCACCGTGGATTTCGGAAAGCCTGCATACCCCTGACCTGCTCGCTGAAAGCGGCTATGGCTACACCCTGAACTGGTGCCACGACGACCAGCCGCTGCCAATGCGCACCCGCAGCGGAAAGGCTTTGTGGGCTGTGCCTTACCCGCAGGAACTCAATGACATCCCGATGATCATTGCGCGTCAGATGGACGGCAAAGACTTTGCGCAGCTGATCATCGATCAGCTTGATGAGATGCTGGAGCAATCGCAGGCCAGCGGTTCAGCACCACTGGTGATGGGCATTGCACTGCACCCCTACATCGTCGGCCAGCCTTACCGCCTGCGCCACCTGCGGCGCGCGCTTCAGCATGTCGCCTCCGCACGTGACCGGGGCCAGGTCTGGATGAGCACGCCGGGCGATATCTTCCGGCACGCCGTACAGATGGCCGCGTGAGCGGCCCCTGAAAGAGGCGCTCGTGTGCATGCCGGAGCGCGGGCAGAGGCTTTTGCTTATTACGCGCAGGAGCTGGTGGAGCTTGAGCTGAATGTCCGCGCGAAAGGCACAGCGCTGGAGTCGCCCGGTGTACGGCCTGAGGTTCACGCAAAGCGAGTTAGCTATTAAATTGATAGCAGTTTGCGCACTATTTACAGGCCTTTCACCCAACTCTCCCTTCAACATTTCGGGTATTCAATCCCTGCCGCAGCACTGCCCCGCATTTGCCGGGACCGCCGGACCGAAAGCTTCCGGCATGCAACCGTGGTTATCATCCGCATCGGGGTGGGGGTTCGACATAAAAAAAGGGGCAGGCGCCATGTTCTACTGGATTTACGACATACCCAACTGGATGCTGGCGCTGCTTTTTTGCGCCGTCTGCCTGGCCTACACGTGGGGTGGCCTGCTTCTGCTGCGGCCGCTGGTGCGCAAGTGGGTGGGCCCGCAGCCGGACGCCAATGAATTTGTCAGCTACTTTCTTTCGGCTTATGGGGTGTTCTATGGGCTGATGCTGGGCCTGATCGCGGTTGCCACCTACCAGAACTTCGCGGATGCAGAAAAAGCCGTGGGCAAGGAGGCCACCGCCATTGCGGCGCTGTACCGTGATCTGTCGAACTATCCGGAGCCTGCGCGCGCCACCCTGGAGGGCCAGATGAGGGACTACGTACGCTTTCTGATCGTCGAAGCCTGGCCCGAGCAGCGGCAAGGACGGCTGCATGCTGGCGGCACCACGCGCGTTTCAGACCTTCATCAAAAGCTGCTGTCATTTGCCCCTGCCAACCGGACCCAGGAAATCCTGCATGCCGAAACACTGCGGCAATTCAACAGCTTTCTGGAGGCCCGGTATGCGCGCCTGCAGAGCGTCAGCACCTCCCTCTCGGGTGTGCTGTGGTGGGTGGTATGTCTGGGTGCGGCGCTGAACTTTTCGCTGCTGTGGCTGTTTTCCATGGACCGGCTGGCGCTACACCTTGTGCTGTCGGGCATCCTGGCGACTTTTGTCGGCTTGATGCTGTTTTTCATCGCCGCGATGGATAACCCCTTCCGCGGCGAAGAGAGCGTTTCGCCGGACGCCCTGAAGCTGATTCAGGAACGGCTCATGCCGTCCCCGCGCTAGAGCCGCGCGCCGGCGGCAAATTCGTACAACTGCGGTGCGCCGCTTCCGCGGCCCTCGCAGCCGTCAGGTCGACCAGTTGATCTGCTCAAACAGGCGCATGAGTCTCGCCTGCCGCGCCAGGCTGAATTGCCCGACCCAACCGATCCGGCCCAGCAGGTGCGAGCGAAAGTCGGCAAGCCGGTTTTTATTTTGCGACGCCGGCCCGTGCAACACGCTTTGATGCAAACACGCTTTAAGCCGATCGAAATCATCACGCGGCACGTTCGGGTGAACGTTGACCACAACTCCGCTCACGCGCTGCCGCTGATGCCGCGGCAGGCAACGCGTCTTGTCCGGATGGAGGGTAAAGCCTTCATCGCGAACGATCTCTGCAACCCAGGCGTGCAAGGCGCGAAACTGCCGTCGCAGCGACTCGGGGCCTGAAAATACCAGGTCATCGGCGTAGCGCGTATAGCTCGCGCCGAACACCCAGGCCAATCCCTCAAGCCGCAAATCGAGATTGAAAGCGCAGAGGTTGGCCAGCGCCGGGGAGGTGGGCGCGCCTTGCGGCAAATGCGCGGAACCAAGGCGCTTGGCACCCATCCAGTCAAGCCCGCCATCGTCGCGCAGACGCTCGATCACCATCCCCGCCGTACGGTGTGTGCAGAGCGCGGTGAGACTTCGCGCCACACCTTCGGGGTAACCCAGCGTGCGCCAGACGGCATTGACCTGGGCTGCCCCTACGCTGCCAAAGAAATCCTGCAAGTCAAAACGGATGACCACGGCTTGCCCGACGTGAGCTGCCGCATGGGTTTTGACTGAGCGGCCGACGGTAAAGCCGTGCGCGGCTTCATGCACCGGCACCTGACTGAGCAGCGTATGCAGGATGTGACGTTGCACACGCTTGAGTTCTGCCTTGGGCGTCTCCAGCAAACGCAGGCCACCTGTCTGCTTGGGCTGCAGGCCGTAACGGTAATGCTCGACAACTGCCGGCGTCGCCGGGGCCAGCCAGCGCAGTTGCTCGCGGGAGAGCTGGAGCCAGCGCGCCAGATCGGCATCCGTAGGGATGTCGGGCAAGACGCAAGCTTCCAGCCCCAACGGCCGGGGGCGCATCACCGCCGGTCGCAGGATCAACCGGCGAATGCGCGGTGGCCTTTCCGGCTCGGGGTCATCCCGGTCATCATCCGGTTGCGAGGCTTGCGGCTCCCTGGAGTCATTGGGCTCCCCGTCTTCGTCTTCGTCGTCGCCCTCCTCCCGAAAGGCCAGATCAAAGGCATGCGATGCCTCCATCCGCCGTGCCAGCGAAGTGACGTCAAATTTTTGCCAGGTGATGGCCGACAACAGAGACAGCGGTTCAAGCAGTTCCCGAAGCCACGCGGGGCGTTGCCCGATGGCTGCGGCAGCCCTGGCCTGAAGAGCTCGCAAGGTGGTGCCGCCCGCCTTGTCCGCGTCGGCGAGCAGTGCGCGAGCCAGGCCGCGTGCAATCAAATGTCGGAAGCTGGCTTCGCGCATGGAATTGGGTTGACGCCGGCATCCCAACCAGCAGGTCATGCGTGAGCTGGGTGCGCAGAATGCGCAGTCCGCTCACGCGCCGAAATCTCTAGGCACAAAACAACCATGGGGGTACCCCATGGTGCGGACAGGCAGCAACGAATCACGTCCCGCTCGCAACACTTGGAATGCTGGCGTCGTCGAAATTCTAATGGTTTGCCCTTGACAACGAGTTGTTGTCCAGCGCTGTGAAGGCGCCAAAACAACAGGGAATGCTTTTGGTATACGTCTACACGGCCCGCGCATGTCAAAAAAAATGTCCACCAAGAGGGCGAACTTCGCTATCAATTCAATAGCTGCTTGCGCTTATCTGGAAAGGGCTAGAGGCACTTTTCCCTTGAAGATCGGTGATACGCCGCACCAACGCATGCAAGGCGTCAGCTACACGTCGGCCTTGGGTTGGGCAAGGCTCTCTCAGGACTGCGTTCAAACTCAACCTATAAAAAAAACCGCGCAACCCTTGCGGTGTCTGCGCGGCCGGCTACTGACTTTAGTAGCGCCTCTGGCAACTTTTCAGCGTTACTTTCGCGTTGGCGGCAAATCGGTGCAACTACCGTGCGCCACTTCCGCCGCCATGCCGATACTTTCGCCCAGCGTTGGGTGCGGGTGTATGGTCTTGCCGATGTCGACGGCGTCCGCACCCATCTCGATGGCCAGTGCGATCTCGCCGATCATGTCGCCGGCATGCGTGCCGACAATGCCGCCGCCCAGGATCCTGCCGTGGCCATGCGCTTCGGGGCTGTCGTCAAACAGCAGCTTGGTGAAGCCTTCGTCGCGGCCATTGGCGATGGCGCGTCCAGAAGCCGTCCAGGGGAACAGGCCCTTTTTGACCTTGATACCTTCGGCCTTGGCCTGGTCTTCCGTGAGACCCACCCAGGCCACTTCGGGGTCGGTGTAAGCCACGCTGGGGATCACGCGGGCGTTAAAGGCGGCGCTGGCCAGTTCCTTGTTGCCTTGCAGTTCACCCGCAATGACTTCGGCAGCCACGTGCGCTTCGTGCACGGCCTTGTGCGCCAGCATGGGCTGGCCCACGATGTCGCCGATGGCGAAGATGTGCGGCACGTTGGTGCGCATCTGGATGTCGACCGGAATGAAGCCGCGGTCGGAGACTGTGATTCCGGCTTTTTCGGCAGCCAGCTTCTTGCCATTGGGTGTCCGGCCCACGGCTTGCAACACCAGGTCATAGGTCTGCGGGGCCGGGGCGCTGCCGCCAGCTTCCGCGGACTCAAACGTGACTTCGATGCCTGCCTTGGTTGCCTTGGCGCCCACCGTTTTGGTCTTGAGCATGATGTTGTCAAAACGCGGCGCGTTCATTTTTTGCCAGACCTTGACGAGGTCGCGGTCGGCACCCTGCATCAGGCCGTCCATCATTTCGACCACGTCCAGGCGTGCGCCCAGTGTGGAATACACCGTGCCCATCTCGAGGCCGATGATGCCGCCGCCCAGGATCAGCATGCGCTTGGGCACCTCTTTGAGTGCCAGCGCGCCGGTGCTGTCCACCACGCGGGGATCGTTTGGCATGAAAGGCAGGCGTACAGCTTGCGAACCAGCGGCAATAATGCAGTTCTTGAACGCAATGGTCTGGCTCTTGCCGGTTTTCTCCTGGCCTTCGGCGCCGCTGGTTTCTTCAACCTGCAGGTGATGGGCACCGACGAACTGGCCCAGGCCACGCACGACGGTGACCTTGCGCATCTTGGCCATGGCCGTCAGCCCGCCAGTGAGCTTGCCGACGACCTTTTCCTTGTGGGTGCGTAATTTGTTGATGTCGAGCTTGGGTTCGCCAAAACTCACGCCCAGGCTGTCGAAATGCTTGACCTCGTCCATCACGGCGGCCACATGCAGCAAGGCCTTGGAAGGAATGCAGCCGACATTCAGGCAGACGCCACCCAGCGTGGCGTAACGCTCTACCAGCACAACCTTCAGGCCCAGATCGGCGGCACGGAAGGCGGCGGAGTAGCCGCCAGGGCCGGCGCCCAGCACCAGCACGTCGCAGTCCAGGTCGGCCGAGCCGGTGAAGCTGGCGGCAACCG
The DNA here is from genome assembly GCF_054049435.1 of Polaromonas sp. P5_D5. Lineage (NCBI taxonomy): Bacteria > Pseudomonadati > Pseudomonadota > Betaproteobacteria > Burkholderiales > Comamonadaceae > Polaromonas > Polaromonas sp. P5_D5. The sequence continues at coordinate 904,297 of NZ_JBFUMJ010000002.1, read as the reverse complement.
GGGCTGGTGCTGCGGCAGGGCTCGCTACAGTTTTAGGAGCTGCTTGCGCAGGTGCTGCGGGCGCTGCAGCCTGTTTTTGTGCCGCATCTGTGGCGGTCGCAGCGGCAGCACCGGTGCTTTCCAGCGTCAGCACGACGGAGCCTTGCTTGACCTTGTCGCCCACCTTGACCTTGATGTCCTTGACCACGCCGGCCGACGAAGACGGGATTTCCATCGAGGCCTTGTCGCTTTCAACGGTGATCAGGCTCTGTTCGGCCTTGATGGTGTCGCCGGGCTTGACCAGCACTTCAATGACGGACACTTCGTCGAAGTCGCCGATGTCCGGTACCTTGATGTCGATCACAGGGGATGCACTCATTTGGAGGCTTTCAATTTAAGGGTGAATATGTCGACGGGCCCGGCGGAGTTCTTGTCGAACTCGCAACCCGCGTTCAGGCCGGCCATGGCCACTTCGCGCGCGGTCTTGGCCTTGTCCCAGGCGGCATGCATGGCGCCGAGCGCAAAGCTGCGGCCTGAGCCAATGCCCCAGAATTCCTTGAACTCAAAGACTTCACGGTAGCTGTAGAGGCCGTAAATGCCGCTGGCATTGGCAATGACCACGGTGAACTGGCTGGACTCGTAGGGATCGTTGTCGTCTTCCTTGGTCTGCAGGAAGAACGTTTCCTTCAGCATGGGATGCAGCTTGACGAAGGTGTCGAACACCTCGTCGCGCGAACCCAACTTGAGCTGCTCTTTGGGCAAGGCCGCCATGGCCTTGCGCAGCACCGGAAAATGCGCCACCGTACCGGCCATGCCCACGTAACTCATGCCGGCAGGCGTGTCGACCTTGAAGATCTTGCTGTTGGCTTCAAACCGGTGGCCCAGGCTGGTGTCGCCGAAGGTCACCAGCGTGTCGGCAGCGATGGCAACCTGCCCCGCCTTTTTGACGACTACAAGTGTTGTCATGGTTCCGCCCCGTTTAGAGGAGGACGCGGCGGAAGTCGGCGAGGATTTGGCCCAGGTAAGCGTTAAAGCGCGCAGCGCCTGCGCCGTCGATCACCCGGTGATCCCAGGCCAAAGACATCGGCAGCATCAGGCGCGGCTGGAAGGCCTTGCCGTCCCAGACCGGCTCCATCTGGCTCTTGGACACGCCGAGGATGGCGACTTCCGGCGCGTTGATGATGGGGGTGAAGTAACGCCCGCCGATGCCGCCCAGTGAAGAGATGGTGAAGCTGGCGCCCTGCATTTCGGCTGGCGTCAATTTACCGTCACGCGCCTTCTTGGCCAGCTCGCCCATTTCCTGGCTGATCTGCAGCACGCCTTTTTTGTCGGCGTCTTTCAGCACGGGAACGACCAGCCCGTTGGGCGTGTCGGCAGCAAAACCGATGTGGTAATACTGCTTGTAGACGATCTGGTCGCCGTCGAGCGAGGCATTGAACTCGGGGTATTTCTTCAGGGCCGCAACACTGGCCTTGATCAGGAAAGCCAGCATGGTGACTTTGAGGCCCGCCTTTTCGTTTTCCTTGTTGGTCGAAACGCGGAAGGCTTCCAGTTCGGTGATGTCGGCATCGTCATGGTTGGTGACGTGCGGGATCATCACGTAGTTGCGCAACAGGTTGGCACCGCTGATCTTCTTGATGCGCGACATGTCTTTGCGCTCGACCGGGCCGAACTTGGTGAAGTCGACTTTGGGCCATGGCAGCAAATCGAGCCCTGCGCCGCCGCCCGAAGATGCGGGGGCCTTGGCGGCCTGCGCCTGGGTGCGAACGCTGCCGTCCATCACCGATTTGGTGAAGCCCTGGATGTCGTCTTGCGTGATGCGGCCTTTGGGGCCGCTGCCTTTGACCTCTGCCAGCGGCACGCCGAGCTCGCGTGCGAATTTGCGCACCGAGGGTGAGGCATGCGGCAGGTTGCCCTGCGGTGCGGTGGTGGGGTTGTGGGCCGGCTGGCTCGCTGGAGCAGATGACGTTGCCGGCGCAGGGGCAACAGCAGATGCTGCGGCAGGCGCTGCAGCGGGGGCTGGCGCGGGCGCAGGCGATGCGCTCACAGCCGCAGAACCTTCCAGGATGGCCAGCAGGTCGCCGATGTTGACGACGTCGCCCATCTTGACCTTGAGTTCTTTCAGCACACCTGCGGCAGACGACGGGATTTCCATCGAGGCCTTGTCGGATTCCACCGTGATCAGCGACTGCTCGGCCTTGATGGTGTCGCCGGGTTTGACCAGGACTTCAATGACAGACACGTCCTTGAAGTCGCCGATATCGGGCACACGGACTTCCACCGGACCGGAAGCAGCAGGGGCCGCTACAGGTGCAGGTGCCGACGCCGCTACAGATTTGCTAGCTGCTTGCGCAGGCGCAGCGGGCGCTGCAGCCGGTTTTTCTGTTGAAGCCGGGGCGGCTTCGGCGCCGGACACTTCCAGCGTCAGGACCACGGAGCCCTGCTTGACCTTGTCGTCGAGCTTGACCTTGAGCTCCTTCACCACACCCGCGTGGCTGGAGGGGATTTCCATGGAGGCCTTGTCGGACTCCACGGTGATCAGCGACTGCTCCGCCTTCACGGTGTCGCCGGGCTTGACCATCAGCTCAATCACCGTCACTTCGTCGAAATCCCCGATATCAGGAACTTGAATGTCTACCACTGCCATATTCTTGTCTCCGGTTGCTACAGGTGCTACGTCAGGGTTTTAACTCAAGCGTAAAGCGGATTGATCTTGTCGGCGTTGATGCCGTACTTTTTGATGGCCTCGGCGACCTTGGCCGCCGGCACAGTGCCCTCTTCGCTGAGCGCCTTGAGCGCCGCCACGACGATGTAGTGGCGGTTGATCTCGAAGTGCTCACGCAGCTTGCTGCGGAAGTCGCTGCGGCCAAACCCGTCGGTGCCCAGCACCTTGTAGGTACGGCCCTTGGGTACGAAGGAGCGAATCTGCTCGGCATAGGCCTTCATGTAGTCGGTGGATGCAACCACCGGACCGGTGTGCTTTTCGAGCTGCTGGCTGACAAACGGCACACGCTGTTTGTCGGTCGGGTGCAGCAGGTTCCAGCGTTCGCAGTCCTGGCCGTCGCGGGCCAGTTCGTTGAAGCTCGGGCAGCTCCACACGTTGGCGGCAACGCCCCACTCTTTCTCAAGCAGTTCTTGCGCGGCAATGGACTCGCGCAGGATGGTGCCGGAGCCGAGCAGTTGCACGCGCGGCGTGAGCTTGGCGCCCTCTTTGCAGAGGTACATGCCCTTGATGATCTGCTCTTCGGTGCCGGGCTTGAGGCCGGGCATCGCGTAGTTTTCATTGAGCAGCGTCAGGTAGAAATAGACGTTGTCCTGCTTTTCCACCATGCGTTTGAGGCCATGGTGCAGGATGACGCCGACTTCATGCGCAAAGGTCGGGTCGTAGCTGATGCAGTTGGGGATGGTGCCGGCCAGGATGTGGCTGTGGCCGTCTTCGTGCTGCAGGCCTTCGCCATTCAGCGTGGTGCGGCCCGAGGTGCCGCCCAGCAGGAAACCGCGCGCCTGCATGTCGCCGGCCGCCCAGGCCAGGTCGCCGACACGCTGGAAGCCGAACATCGAGTAGTACACATAGAACGGGATCATGATCCGGTTGTTGGTGCTGTACGAGGTGGCGGCTGCGATCCAGCTGCTCATGCCACCGGCTTCGTTGATGCCTTCCTGCAGGATCTGGCCCTGTTTGTCTTCCTTGTAGTACATCACCTGGTCTTTGTCGACCGGCGTGTATTGCTGGCCGTCAGGGTTGTAGATACCGATCTGGCGGAACAGGCCTTCCATGCCGAAGGTGCGGGCTTCATCTACCAGGATGGGCACCACGCGCGGGCCCAGGGCCTGGTCGCGCAGCAGTTGCGTGAGAAAACGCACATAAGCCTGCGTGGTCGAAATTTCGCGGCCTTCGGCCGTGGGTTCGATCACCGACTTGAAGGTCTCCAGGGCCGGCACGGTGAACTGCTCGTCGGCCTTGACGCGGCGATGCGGCAGGTAGCCGCCAAGGGCCTTGCGGCGCTCGTGCAGGTAACGCATCTCGGGCGTGTCGTCGGCCGGCTTGTAAAACGGGATGTCGGCGAGCTGGCTGTCGGGAATCGGGATATTGAAGCGGTCGCGGAAAGCCTTGATGTCTTCGTCGGCCAGTTTTTTGGTCTGGTGGACGTTGTTCTTGCCTTCACCAATCTTGCCCATGCCGAAGCCCTTGACCGTCTTGATCAGCAGGACGGTGGGTTGGCCCTCGTGCTTGACGGCCGCGTGGAATGCCGCATAGACCTTTTGCGAGTCGTGGCCGCCGCGGCGCAGGTTCCAGATGTCGTCGTCGCTCATCTTGGCGACCATCTCGAGCGTGCGTGGGTCCTTGCCGAAGAAATGCTTGCGGACGAAGGCGCCGTCGTTGGCCTTCATGGCCTGGTAGTCGCCGTCCACCGTGTCCATCATGACCTTGCGCAGCGCGCCATCCTTGTCGCGGGCCAGCAGCGGATCCCAGTTGCTGCCCCAGATGAGCTTGATGACGTTCCAGCCGGCACCGCGGAACTCACCTTCGAGCTCCTGGATGATCTTGCCATTGCCGCGCACAGGGCCGTCGAGGCGCTGCAGGTTGCAGTTGATGACAAAGACGAGGTTGTCGAGCTTTTCGCGCGCAGCCAGGCCGATGGCGCCCATGGATTCGACCTCATCCATCTCGCCGTCGCCGCAGAAGACCCAGACCTTGCGGTTTTCGGTGTTGGCAATGCCTCGGGCGTGCAGGTATTTGAGGAAACGCGCCTGGTAAATCGCCATCAGTGGGCCGAGGCCCATGGAGACGGTGGGGAACTGCCAGAACTCGGGCATGAGCTTGGGATGCGGGTAGCTGGACAGGCCCTTGCCGTCGACCTCTTGACGGAAGTTGAGCAGCTGCTCTTCGGTCAGGCGGCCTTCAAGGTAAGCGCGGGCATAGACACCTGGCGATACATGGCCCTGGATGTAAAGGCAGTCACCGCCGTGCTCTTTACCCGGTTCAGCGCTCTCGGCGTGCCAGAAATGGTTGAAGCCGGCGCCGAACAGGCTGGCCAGCGAGGCGAAGGAGCCGATGTGGCCACCCAGGTCGCCGCCATCAGCGGGGTGCAGGCGGTTGGCCTTGACGACCATGGCCATGGCGTTCCAGCGCATGTAGGCGCGAAGGCGTTCTTCAATCTCGAGGTTGCCGGGGGAACGCTCTTCGTGGTCGGTTTCAATGGTGTTGACATAGCCCGTATTGGCCGAAAAAGGCATGTCGATGCTTTTCTGGCGGGCGTGCTCAAGGAGTTGCTCGAGCAGAAAGTGGGCGCGCTCGGGACCTTCACTTTCGATGACGGCGGACAGGGCGTCCATCCATTCGCGGGTTTCCTGGGTGTCCTTGTCCAGCGCGTCGTTGGCGGCAGCGCGCAAGTTGTCGCCCGCTTGGTTCGGAATGGCAGCCATTTTTTGTCTCCTGAGTAGCCTGATAAAGCTTTGTTAATCCGCAATACAGCCTCTTGTCGGGCTGTGCGCGGAGCCTGTGTCCAATTGCGCCTAAGCGTGTTTTAAACGCAAATTAGATTCAAGCGTCTAGTTTCTCACAATATTTGTTAAATTTCAAATAGTGCTTATTGATTTCACATTAAGAAATTTCATACGCCTTGGGCAAATCGATACCCATGGCAAATGCCTCTGGCAAATATTGGCTGCGTTACTGAAACCGACGATGCGACAGCGCAGCCTGTAGCCTCACCTTAAAAGATCAGGGTCAACCCTGACCACAGAGGGGCATCTCACTTAAACTGCACCATCCCTATGACCCAGCAAGCCCCTGCCCCCCCCGACACGATGGCGAACTCCGCCACCTTTGCCCTGTGGAGGCGTTGGTGGCGCAAGCAGTCGCCGTCGCGCCAGGACCGTTTCATCACCCTGGGGCCTTTGCTGGCCGTGGTACTGTTTCTGGCAGCCGTGATCGCAGCCTTCGGTTACCTGCGCATCGAAGAAATCGACCGCGAACAGCAGGCCGTCAAGCGCGATGTGGAATACGCCCAGCAACGCCTGCGCCTGCGCCTGCTGGAGCGCCAGGAACAGCTCATGCGCATAGGGCGGGATGTCTCCAACAAGGAAGTGGATACGGAAGAATTCATCTCGCAGGCCGAATCCCTGGTCAACCAATATCCGGAACTCATGGCAGTCACCTGGGTGGACAGCAGGCGGCGGATCAAGGTGGCTTATGTATCGCCCAGCGCCAATGCCAGCCAGCTGCGCGGCGCCGGCGAGCAACTCAAGGTCGGCGAAACAGACGGCACCTATGACCTGGCAAGAGACCTGCGGCAACCCGTGTATTCGCGCCCGCTGGTGACCAAGGAAGCCAGCGGCTACAACACCCCTACCCTGCAGTTGCAGGTGCCGCTCGATGACCAGGGGAAATTTGCCGGCGTCATCATGGGCGAATACTCCATCGACGGGCTGCTGCGCTTTGGCGTACCGACGGACGTGACGGCCAAATATGCGGTCACGCTGATCGACGACAAAAACACGGTGCTGGCGGGCAACCTCCCGCCGCCCCGCAACCCCGCGGCCCGGCTTTTGCCCTGGACCGATGCCGCCGCCGAATATGAAATACCGGTTTCACCGGTGGGCAACGGCCTGCTGATTCGTGCGGAAGGCTATCGGGCCTCACTGGGCGTGGTGGGCAGCGGCTTTTTCTGGCTGGTCAGCGCCCTGAGCGCACTGACGGTGTGGATGCTGCTGGGCACCTGGCGCCATACGCGCCGCCGTGTGCAGGCCCAGCAGGCGCTGATTTCCGAAACCAACTTTCGCCGCGCGATGGAGAACTCCATGCTGACCGGCATGCGCGCGCTGGACCTGCAGGGCCGCATCACCTATGTGAACCCGGCGTTTTGCCAGATGACGGGCCTCACTGAAGGCGACCTGGTGGGCCGTACGCCGCCCTTCCCGCATTGGCCGGAAGGCGAGATCGAGACCCTGATGCAGCGGCTGGACGATGAACTGCACGGCCGCACGCCGCCCGGTGGTTTCGAGGTGCGCGTCAAGCGCAAGAACGGCCAGATTTTTGACGCTCGCATGTATGTCTCGCCGCTGATTGATCCGCGCGGCCAGCAAACCGGCTGGATGACGTCCATGACGGACATCACCGAGCCCAAGCGCATTCGCGAAGAACTCACAGCTTCTTACGAACGTTTCACCACGGTACTTGAGGGGCTGGACGCGGCCGTGTCCGTGGCGCCGCTGGGCAGTGAAGAGCTGCTGTTTGCCAACAAGCTGTACCGTTCGTGGTTTGGCGGTGAAGTTTCCGGTCACCTGAACCTGATCGCGCAAGCCGGCGTGCCTTCAGCCGTACCCACCGAAGATGCGCTGGATGCGGTCGATGGCCTGGCGGGCCTGCCGACCGACACGCTGACAGCGGCGCAGACGGAAAACGCCGAAATTTTTGTGCCCGAACTCAGCAAGTGGCTGGAGGTTCGCTCGCGTTACCTCACGTGGGTGGACGGCCGCCTGGCCCAGATGGTGATTGCCACCGACATCACACCGCGGCGCCATGCCGAAGAGCAGGCGGCCCAGCAGAACGAGCGGGCCCAGACTGCGAGCCGCCTGATCACCATGGGGGAAATGGCCTCCAGCGTGGCGCACGAGCTCAACCAGCCGCTGACGGCCATCAACAATTATTGCAACGGCATGGTGTCGCGCATCAAGGGCCAGCAGATCAGCAACGAAGACCTGCTGGTGGCGTTGGAGAAAACCGCCAAACAGGCGCACCGCGCCGGGCAGATCATCCAGCGCATACGGTCCTTCGTCAAACGCAGCGAGCCCAACCGCAGCTCCGCCGACGTGGCGACTATCGTGAGCAATGCGATGGAGCTGGCCGACATCGAGCTGCGGCGCCATCACGTGCGGCTCAGCCACTACATCGCCGCCCGCCTGCCCGACATCATGGTGGACCCCATCCTGATCGAGCAGGTGCTGATCAACCTGATGAAAAACGCGGCTGAGTCGATTGAACAGGCGCACCTGCCGACGGCGCGGCGCAGCGTCGAATTGCGCGTGGTGCCCAAGCAGATTGAAGACCAGGCCGTGGTGGAGTTTTCGGTGCTCGATACGGGGCGCGGCCTGTCGCCTGAAGTCATGGGCCGGCTGTATGAAGCCTTCTATTCGACCAAGGCCGAAGGCATGGGCATAGGCCTCAAACTCTGCCGCAGTATTGTCGAGTCCCACCAGGGAAGAATGGAGGCCCAGAACCTCTACAATGGGGACGAAGTGGTGGGGTGCCGGTTTACCTTCTGGATCCCCGTGACGCCCCTGCTGGCACCGGTGGTGCCTGCTAGCGATACCATAGCAACCAAGGATACCGGCGTTCATTGAAACCCCTTCAAGAACCGTCTTTTCGAGAAGTTCACGAAAGAAAGTTTGGCATGAGCTTGATTCCCAAAAAAGGTACCGTCTACGTCGTTGATGATGACGAGGGCGTGCGCGACTCCCTGCAGTGGCTGCTCGAAGGCAAGGACTACCGGGTCCGCTGCTACGACTCGGCCGAAACCTTTCTCTCCCGCTACGACCCGCGTGAAGTCGCCTGCCTGATAGTCGACATCCGCATGGGCGGCATGACGGGCCTCGAATTGCAGGACCGCCTGGTCGAACGCAAGTCACCGCTCCCCATCGTGTTCATTACCGGCCACGGCGACGTACCCATGGCGGTCAACACCATGAAAAAAGGCGCCATGGATTTCATCCAGAAGCCTTTCCAGGAAGAAGCCCTGGTCAACCTGGTCGAACGCATGCTTGAGCAGGCCAAGGAAGCCTTCAGCGACTACCAGCAATCTGCCAGCCGCGACGCCCTGCTCGCCAAGCTCACCTCGCGCGAAGCGCAGGTGCTCGAGCGCATCGTGGCCGGCCGCCTCAACAAGCAGATTGCCGACGACCTGGGCATCAGCATCAAGACGGTAGAAGCGCACCGCGCCAACATCATGGAAAAGCTCAACGCCAATACCGTGGCCGACCTGCTCAAAATAGCCCTCGGATCCAACGCACCCAAGGGCTGACTTCCTTTCGCTATCTTTTTGATAGCTGCTTGCGCCCGTGATGATTGGATTTGCGGGCGTTTTTACTTGAAAATCGATAAAAATGACTGCCCAGCTGATCGACGGAAACGCCCTCTCCAAACAACTGCGCGCTGAAGTCGCCCAACGCGCCGCCGCCCTGCGCGCACGCGGCATCACACCGGGCCTGGCCGTGGTGCTGGTGGGTGAAAACCCGGCCAGCCAGGTCTATGTGCGCAACAAGGTCAAGGCCTGCGAAGACAACGGCCTGCATTCGGTGCTTGAGCAATACCCTGCCACCCTGAGTGAAGCTGACCTGCTGGCACGGGTAGAGGCGCTCAACAACGACCCGGCCATCCACGGCATCCTGGTGCAGCTTCCGCTGCCTGCCCATATCGACGCGCAAAAAGTCATCGAATCGATCTCTCCCGCGAAAGACGTTGACGGGTTTCACGTCGCCAGCGCCGGCGCGCTCATGGTCGGCCAACCGGGCTTCTGGCCCTGCACACCTTATGGCTGCATGAAGATGCTGGAAAGCATCGGCTACGACCTCAAGGGCAAGCATGCTGTGGTCATAGGCCGAAGCAATATCGTTGGCAAACCCATGGCGCTGATGCTGCTGCAAAAGAACGCCACCGTCACCATCTGCCACAGCGCAACCAAAGACCTCAAGGCCATGACGCTGCAGGCCGACGTGATCGTGGCGGCCGTCGGCAAGCGCAACGTGCTGACGGCCGACATGGTCAAACCGGGCGCCGTCGTGATAGACGTGGGCATGAACCGCAACGATGAAGGCAAACTCTGCGGTGATGTGGACTTTGACGGCGTGAAGGAAGTGGCGGGCTACATCACACCGGTGCCCGGCGGTGTCGGCCCCATGACCATCACCATGCTGCTGGTCAATACGCTGGAAGCCGCGGAAATGGCCCCCACGGTCGCTCACTCCGTGTAGCCTGCGGCATCTCCCTGCCCCTTTCATCACGAGAGGGGGCCGCTGCGCCTGCGGTCCGGCAGAGCCGGTCCCGCGGCCCCTGCTTGCCGGCGAAACTCAGGTGATTTCGGTTACCGTCGAGCGACTCAGGCGCCACAGCGCCAGGCCGGCGCACAGCCACTGCACCACATAGAAGGCGGTGCCCAGGCCATGCCAGAGCTTGAGATTGCCGCCTTCGGCGCGTACGCTGACGATACGCGGCGCAACCCCGAACTCCACCAGCAGGGCCAGCAGCAAACCGGCCACTATGAATTTGATAGCTGCTTGCGCTTGCCACGCCAGGGCTGGATCGTCTTTTTTATTAAGAATCAGCAACAGGAACATCGCACAGCCCGTGCTCAGCCATGTTTGCGCGGTAAAGAGTTTGGCGGCCATGGCACCGGCCACGGCGGGGGCTCCCAGATTGGCGAACAGCATCGGGACCATGACGAATCCCAAACTGGTCAAGCTGCCCCACCAGAGAGCTGCCACCATCACATTGAAGCGCTGCTTCATGAATGAAATCAGGATGTTTAGATGTACATCACCGAGATGATTTCATAGCGCTTGAGGCCACCGGGTGCCTGAACTTCAGCCGTATCGCCTTCGTCCTTGCCGATCAGCGCACGTGCAATCGGCGAGCTGATGTTGACCCGGCCCGCCTTGATGTCGGCCTCGTCTTCACCCACGATCTGATAAGTCACCTTGTCGCCGGTATCTTCATCTTCCAGTTCGATGGTGGAACCGAACACGACCTTGCCGCCCGCGTCCAGCTCGGACGGGTCGATGATTTGGGCGGCGGAAAGCTTGCCTTCGATTTCCTGAATACGGCCCTCGATGAAGCCCTGACGGTCCTTGGCGGCGTCGTATTCGGCGTTTTCGCTCAGGTCACCCTGGGCACGCGCTTCGGAAATGGAATTGATGACCCAGGGCCGGTCGACGGTTTTCAGCTGGTGCAGCTCGGCCTTGAGGCTTTCCGCGCCACGCTTGGTAATGGGAATGGTTGCCATGTTTTTTGCTCCTCTCAAAAGCGAAACCGCCACCAGTCACCTGGCGGCGGCGCTTGAATCCAAAATTTCAATCAAACAAGTTTAATGCAAATCGGACCTGCGGAAATCCGGAAAAAACCCGGGTCGTGAGGCTGTCAGCCTAGCTGAGCATGCAACTCCTGCACGGAATAAACCGGCAGGTTGTCCAGGTACTTCATGCCCTCCACGGCCGCTTCGGCGCCGGCAATGGTGGTGTAGGTCGTCACACGGGCCAGCAGCGCAGATGTGCGGATCTGGCGCGAATCGGTAATCGCGTTGCGCCGCTCTTCCACCGTGTTGATGACCAGGGCGATTTCGTTGTTCTTGATCATGTCCACCACGTGCGGCCGGCCTTCGGTGACCTTGTTGACCACGGTGCAGGCGATACCCGCGGCCTGGATGGCGGCCGCAGTGCCTTTGGTGGCCACGATTTCAAACTTCAGGGCCGCCAGCTTGCGCGCGACTTCCACGGCACGCGGTTTGTCATTGTTCTTGACGGTGAGGAACACCTTGCCGGAGGTTGGTAGTTTGGTGCCCGCGCCGAGCTGGGACTTCACGAAGGCTTCGCCGAAAGTTTTGCCCACGCCCATGACTTCGCCCGTGGATTTCATCTCGGGGCCGAGAATCGTGTCCACACCGGGGAACTTGACGAAGGGGAACACCGCTTCCTTGACACTGAAGTAAGGCGGCGTGACTTCGTCCTTGATGCCTTGCGAAGCCAGCGACTGGCCCACCATGCAACGTGCTGCCACTTTGGCCAGCTGTATTCCGGTGGCCTTGCTGACAAAGGGTACCGTGCGCGAGGCACGCGGGTTGACTTCCAGCACGTAGATGACGTCTTTGCCGTCAATGTTCTGGATCGCGAACTGCACGTTCATGAGACCCACCACCGTCAGTGCCTCGGCCATCGCGGCGGTCTGGCGCTTGATTTCGGTGACGGTTTCGGCGCTCAGGGAATATGGCGGCAAAGAGCACGCGGAGTCACCGCTGTGCACGCCGGCCTGCTCGATGTGCTCCATCACGCCCCCGATGAAGGTGCGGCCTTCGGGGTCTCGCAGGCAGTCGACGTCGCATTCGATGGCGTCGTTCAGGAAGCGATCAAGCAGCACAGGTGAATCGTGGCTGACCTTGACGGCCTCGCGCATGTAACGCTCGAGGTCGCGCTGTTCGTGAACGATTTCCATGGCGCGGCCACCCAGCACATAGCTGGGGCGCACGACCAGGGGGTAGCCCAGCGCAGCGGCTTTTTCAAGCGCTTCAGGTTCAGTGCGCGCGGTGGCGTTTGGTGGCTGGCGCAGCTTCAGTTCGTGCAGCAGCTTCTGAAAACGCTCGCGGTCTTCTGCCGCGTCGATCATGTCAGGCGAGGTGCCGATGATGGGAACGCCGTTGGCTTCGAGGTCCAGCGCCAGCTTCAAAGGCGTCTGGCCGCCGTACTGGACGATCACGCCCAGCGGTTTTTCCTTGTCGACGATTTCGAGCACATCCTCAAGCGTCAGCGGCTCGAAGTAGAGGCGGTCCGAGGTGTCGTAATCGGTAGAGACGGTTTCAGGGTTGCAGTTGACCATGATGGTCTCGTAGCCGTCTTCACGCATGGCCAACGCCGCGTGTACGCAGCAGTAGTCAAACTCGATGCCCTGCCCGATGCGGTTGGGCCCGCCGCCCAGCACCATGATTTTCTTCTTGTCGGTCGGCGCAGCTTCGCACTCGCTGCCTTCGGCCTCGTAGGTCGAATACATGTAGGCAGTATTGGTTGCAAACTCGGCGGCGCAGGTGTCCACACGTTTGTAGACCGGGCGCACGCCCAGCGCACGGCGCTTTTCGCGGATGGCCGTGTCGGTGGTCTTGAGTTGCTTGGCCAGGCGACGGTCGGAAAAGCCTTTCTGCTTCAGCGCGCGCAGCGTGACGGCGTCGATCTTGTCGAGCGAGGTGGTTTCCAGCTCGAGCTCGATCTTGACAATTTGCTCGATCTGCACCAGGAACCAGGGGTCGATCTTGGTCAGCGCAAAGACTTCATCGACGCTCATACCCTGGGCGAAAGCATCGCCCACGTACCAGATGCGGTCAGGACCTGGCGCGCCGAGTTCTTTCTCGAGCACTTCGCGGTCTTGCGTCTTCTCGTTCATGCCGTCGACGCCGACTTCCAGGCCGCGCAACGCTTTCTGGAAGGACTCCTGGAAGGTACGGCCCATGGCCATGACCTCACCCACGGATTTCATCTGCGTGGTCAGGCGCGAATCGGCAGCCGGGAATTTCTCGAACGCGAACCGTGGAATCTTGGTGACAACGTAGTCAATGCTGGGCTCAAAGCTCGCAGGGGTAGCGCCGCCGGTGATCTCGTTGCGCAGCTCGTCGAGCGTGTAACCCACCGCCAGCTTGGCGGCAACCTTGGCGATCGGGAAGCCCGTGGCCTTGGAAGCCAGCGCCGAAGAACGCGAGACGCGCGGATTCATCTCGATCACGACCATGCGGCCATCGACCGGGTTGATCGAGAACTGCACGTTGGAGCCGCCGGTGTCCACGCCGATTTCGCGCAGCACAGCCAGCGAGGCGTTGCGCAGGATCTGGTATTCCTTGTCGGTCAGCGTCTGCGCCGGCGCGACAGTGATGGAGTCGCCGGTGTGCACGCCCATCGGGTCCAGATTTTCGATCGAACAAACGATGATGCAGTTGTCGGCGGTGTCGCGCACGACTTCCATCTCGTACTCTTTCCAGCCGAGCAGAGACTCTTCAATCAGCAGCTCATTGGTGGGCGAGGCTTCGAGGCCGCGTTTGCAGATCACTTCGAATTCTTCGGAGTTGTAAGCAATGCCGCCGCCGGTGCCGCCCAGCGTGAAGCTGGGGCGGATCACTGTCGGGAAGCCGACGGTCTTCTGTACGGCCCAGGCTTCGTCCATGCTGTGCGCGATGCCGGAGCGGGCTGAGCCCAAACCGATCTTGGTCATCGCGTCCTTGAATTTCAGGCGGTCTTCGGCCTTGTCGATGGCTTCAGGTTTGGCGCCAATCAGCTCGACCTTGTACTTGTCGAGCACGCCGTTGTGCCAGAGGTCGAGCGCGCAGTTGAGCGCAGTCTGACCACCCATGGTCGGCAGGATGGCGTCGGGACGTTCCTTGGCGATGATTTTTTCGACCGTCTGCCAGGTGATGGGCTCGATATAGGTGACGTCGGCGGTGGCCGGGTCGGTCATGATCGTGGCGGGGTTGCTGTTGATCAGGATGACCTTGTAGCCCTCTTCGCGCAGCGCCTTGCAGGCCTGCACGCCGGAGTAGTCGAACTCGCAAGCCTGGCCGATGATGATGGGGCCGGCGCCGATGATGAGGACGGATTTGATGTCTGTACGTTTTGGCATTATTTGTTCCCTCCATGCTGTTCCATGAGGGCTGTGAAACGATCAAACAGATATGAAATATCGTGCGGGCCGGGCGAAGCTTCCGGGTGGCCCTGGAAGCAAAACGCCGGCTTGTCGGTGCGGGCCAGGCCTTGCAATGTGCCGTCAAACAGGCTGATGTGCGTGGGCCGCAGGTTGGCGGGCAGGCTTTTTTCGTCAACCGCAAAACCGTGGTTCTGGCTGGTGATGCTGACGCGGCCGTTGTCCAGGTCTTTCACCGGGTGGTTGGCACCGTGGTGGCCAAACTTCATCTTGAAGGTCTTGGCACCACTGGCCAGCGCCATGATCTGGTGTCCCAGGCAAATGCCGAAAGTCGGAATGCCGGTTTCGATCAGTTCACGCACCGCCTTAATCGCGTAATCACATGGCTCAGGGTCGCCCGGGCCGTTGGCCAGGAAGATGCCATCGGGTTTGAGCTTGAGCACATCGGCTGCAGGCGTTTGCGCCGGCACCACTGTGATGCGCGCGCCGCGCTCGGCCATCATGCGCAGGATGTTTTTCTTCACGCCGAAGTCGAAAGCCACGACGTGGAATTTGGGCGTGATCTGCACGCCGTAACCCGCGCCGAGTTTCCACTCGGTCTGCGTCCATTCGTAGGTTTGCTTGACCGAGACGACCTTGGCCAGGTCCAGGCCGGCCATGCTGGGCGCGCCGCGGGCAGCAGCGACGGCTTTTTCGATCGCTGGCTGGCTCACCGCTTCGCCGGCGGGCAAAGCCAGGATGCACCCGTTTTGCGCGCCCTTGGTACGCAGGTGGCGTGTGAGCTGGCGGGTGTCTATGCCGGCGATGGCGACGGTGTTTTCCTTGACCAGGTATTCGGACAAGGTCATGGTCATGCGGAAATTCGAGGCCAGCAGCGGCAGGTCCTTGATGATCAGGCCGGCCGCGTGGACTTTTTCAGCTTCGACGTCTTCGGCATTGATGCCGTAGTTGCCGATGTGTGGGTACGTGAGGGTGACGATCTGCTGGCAGTAGCTCGGATCCGTGAGGATTTCCTGGTAGCCGGTCATGGCGGTGTTGAACACCACCTCGCCGACTGTGGAGCCTGCGGCTCCAATGGAATTGCCGATAAAGACCGTGCCGTCTGCGAGCGCCAGTATGGCGTGTGGGGATTTTTCGCGTGATCCCTGTAGAGACAAAAGCACTGGGTTCTCCGGGTTGGTTACGGTTCGCCCAAGCGTGCACAAGAAACGTCTCTGGGAGACTCTTGCTGGCTGCCTTAGTTGGCTGCTTTTGTGAGGGTGTTTGCTTTGTCTGCGCTCGGGCGAAGCTGTGTTTTGAAAAGCCCTTGATTATAGCCTAGGGATGTGGCCTCCACGCTCCCCCGCTTCGTGTGAGTCGCTGCCCCCGAGGGGGCCGCCCGCCTGCGGCCCGGCAATGCCGAAAATGGCACACCCCTATCGGGCTCACTACGTGTAGCCCATTTCCCCTTGCAGGGGACTGCGCCTGCGGCCGGGCAGAGCCGGTTCCGCGGCTCATGCTGGCTTGAAKATTCAGGGCGAATGCAGGGGAGTATTTCACCAGTGGGGGCCGCGGGTCCGGCTTTGCCGGCCCCAGGCGCCGCCCCCTGCAAGGGGAAATGGGCTACACGCAGTGAGCCTGGACGGGGGTGGGTCTATATCTTCAGCGAACTTGCGTACAGGCAAATTGCGGCCGCGGCTGCCACATTAAGAGACTCCTCGCCCCCCGGTTGGTCGATGCGGACCTTGAGCGCCGCCCGGCTCATGAGGTCGTCGCTAACGCCCTGCCCTTCGTGGCCCATGGCCCACGCACACGGCATAGGCAACTTCTGCTGATGCAAAAAGCTGCCCTGGTGCGAGCTGGTGACAACGATGGGCACGGTCAATGCTGCCAGAGCCTCGGGCTCCAGGCCTTCCACCAGCTGCAGTGCAAAGTGGGCGCCCATACCGGCGCGCAGCACCTTGGGCGACCAGAGGGCCGCCGTGCCCTTGAGGGCGAGAACCTGGCCAAACCCAAAGGCCGCCGCGCTGCGCAGGATGGAGCCCACGTTGCCGGCATCCTGTACCCGGTCCAGAATGACCGAGGATGCATGGGGTTGCGGGCTGGCGGGCGCCGGCAAATCCATCACAAAACCCATGCGCGCGGGTGACTCCAGGCCGCTGATTTCCGGCAGCATTGCATCGGGAATCACTATGTTTTTGATAGCTGCTTGCGCCCATTCAGACTGGCTTGCAGACCAAAATGATTCAGAAAAAACTGCGATGGCAGGTTTCAGGCCGCGCGCCAGTGCAGCACGGCACAGATGATCCCCCTCCAGCCAGACGCGGCCCTGCTTGCGGTACGCGGTGCTGTCTTGCGACAGTTTGCGCAGCTCTTTGATCAGGGGGTTGTCGCGCGAAGTGATGTACGTGGCGGAGCCGGAGGACCCGGAGAAGCTGGAACTCACCGCAAGACCTCAGCCACCGGCGCAAAGGACCTGCGATGCTGGGGACAGGCGCCGTGCTCGCGCAACGCAGCCAGATGTTCGGCCGTGCCGTAGCCTTTATGGTCGGCAAATCCGTACTGGGGATACTCAAGATGGAACTCCGCGCACCAACGGTCGCGGTAGACCTTGGCCAGGATCGACGCAGCGGAAATCGAAGGCACCAGCGCGTCACCACCCACGATGGCCTCGGACAGGATCACCAGTGTCGGCAGCCGGTTGCCATCGACCAGCACCTTGTTGGGCTTGAGGCGCAGGCCCTCTACCGCGCGCCGCATGGCCAGCATGGTGGCCTGCAGGATGTTGATGCTGTCGATTTCCTCGGCGGTTGCCAGCGCAATCGAGCAGCACAACGCTTTGGCGCGAATTTCGTCATAGAGTTTTTCGCGGCGCAAGGCCGTGAGCTTCTTGGAGTCGGCCAGCCCCTGAATGGGATTGAGCTCATCAAGAATGACGGCGGCCGCGACCACCGGGCCCATCAACGGTCCCCGGCCAGCTTCGTCCACGCCAGCCACAAGGCCAGGCGTATCCCATGACAAGGGTGTCTGCTCAGCTTTCAAGAATTTGCTGGATCGCATCTGTCGCCAGTTTTGAAGTGTCCCGCTGCAGTTCCGCATGCAGCGCAGTAAATCGTTGTTCTACGGCCGCTATTTTGTCAGGTGCCGAAGACTTTGCGTCAACCCATTTCAGCACGCCCACTGCCAGCGCCTCAGGCGTAGCGGCGTCCTGCAGCAGCTCCGGAACGACAAACTCCCGGCAGAGGATATTGGGCAGGCCCACCCAGGGCTGCAATTTTTTGCGCCGCATGATTTGCCATGACAGCCAGTTCATGTTGTAGGCGATCACCATGGGCCGCTTGAAAAGCGCCGCCTCCAGCGTGGCGGTACCGCTGGCGATCAGCGTTACATCGCATGCCGCCAGTGCACTGTGGGACTGGCCCTCGATGATCTGCAGATGGGGTTTCATTCCTGCCAGGTCGGCATGGCGTTCAATCATGTGCTTCAACGCGGGAATGGCCGGAACTATAAATTTGATAGCTGGTTGCGCACGTTGAATAAGGGCTGCAGCCTTAAAGAATCGTTGAGCGAGGTACTCTATTTCGGATTTCCGGCTGCCGGGAAGAACGGCCACCACGGTGTCTTCATCCTGCAAACCCAGTTTGCGCCGGGCCGCTGCGCGGTCAGGCTGCAGGGGTATGACATTGGCCAGCGGGTGCCCCACATAGGTCGCGGCAATGCCATGAGCAGCCAGCAGCGCAGGCTCAAAAGGAAAGATGCACAGCACGTGGTCCACACTGCGCCGTATCTTTTCAACACGGTCGGCACGCCAGGCCCAGATGGAGGGGCTGACAAAATGCACGGTCTTGATGCCTTGGACCTTGAGCGCCGCCTCCAGGTCAAGATTGAAGTCGGGTGCATCAATGCCAAGGAAAAGGTCTGGGCGCTGATCCAGCAGGCGTTGCTTCAGTTGTTCGCGTATGCCGACAATCTCGCGGTAATGCCGCAATACCTCGACATACCCGCGTACCGCGAGCTTTTCACTGGGCCACCAGGCGTTAAAACCGCGACTCGCCATCTGTGAGCCGCCGATACCGTTTGACGTCAGTGCCGGCCAGCGGGCCTTGAAACCATCGAGCAGCAGGCCGGCGAGCAAATCTCCAGAGGTTTCGCCCGCGACCATCGCCACGCAGGGGGAACGGGCTCTCAGGGAATCCGCAACGGGGAGGCCTGCCTCTCTACGGGCTGGCAGAGGGCTTGGCTCCATCAACGACATAGGTCTTACCGGACAATGCCGCGCTGCGGCGAGGTTTGCTCCAGAAATGAAAGCATCATCTGCACGTCAGGCGCAGCATCCGGGTACTTTTCCGTCAGAGCGGCAATGCGCTCGCGCGATACGTCCAGGGTCAGGTCGTCACGGTACAGCGCTTTGTGCATGGCCTTGACAGCGGAAATTCGCTCCGGTGAAAAGCCCCGTCGCCGCAGCCCTTCAAAATTCATGGAGCGCGCCTCGGCCGGTTGTCCCTGCGCCATGACAAAAGGCGGTAAATCGGCAAACAGCAGCGAGCACATGGCGGTGAAGCTGTGGGCACCGATTTTCACGAACTGGTGCGCGACGGTGAAGCCGCCCAGAATCACCCAGTCGCCGACATGCACATGGCCACCCAGTTGGGTGTTGTTGGCAAAAATGGTGTTGTTTCCCACCACGCAGTCGTGCGCCAGATGCACATAGGCCATGAGCCAGTTGTCATCCCCCACACGGGTCACGCCAGTGTCGCCCGGCGAGCCGATGTTGAAGGTGCAGAACTCGCGAATGGTGTTGCGGTCGCCGATCACCAGTTCACAAGGTTCACCCGCGTATTTTTTATCCTGCGGAATTGCACCCAGTGAATTGAACTGGAAAATCCGGTTGTCACGGCCTATGGTGGTGTGTCCTTCGATTACGCAGTGGGCGCCCACGGTGGTGCCGGCACCAATCTTCACGTGCGGACCAATGACCGTATAAGGACCGACGCTCACCGATTCATGGAGCTGGGCTTGCGGACTAATAAGTGCGGTGGAATGTATAGCCGTCATGACAAAATCAACTGTTCAGCGAATAGGTCGGCCAAAAGCCGCATGGGCAAGTCCCCCTTCACACCGGGGCCGCGGGACTGGCTCCGCCAGACCGCAGGCGCAGCAGCCCCCTCGGGGGGCAGCGAATTACGCGAAGCGAAAAGCGTGGGGGCCATTCACGCGATCGTGCGCATGGTGCACATCAATTCGGCTTCGCAGGCAATGGTGTCACCTACCCTGGTGACCCCTTTGAATTTAAAAATGCCGGCCTTCATGCGGTCCAGTGTGACGTCCATGATCAGCTGGTCGCCAGGTTCAACGGGGCGCTTGAAGCGTGCGCCATCGATACCGGCGAAGTAATAGACCGTCTTGTCGTCGGGCGTGACGCCCAGCGTCTCGAAAGCCAGCAGCGCGGCCGCCTGCGCCATAGCTTCCAGTATCAATACCCCCGGCATCACCGGGTGATGGGGAAAGTGCCCCATGAAAAAGGGCTCGTTGATCGTGACGTTTTTGAGCGCCTTGATGCGTTTGCCTTTTTCAATTTCCAGCACACGGTCCACCAGCAGGATGGGATAACGATGCGGCAGCTGTTTGAGAATTTGGTGGATATCCATCATGATTTTTCTTGAGTGTGTCCTGAGTGCAGGATGGCTTTTTCGACCTCCCTGAGACGCTCACGAAGCGTATGAAGCTGCTTGAGCGTAGCGGCATTTTTTTCCCAGACAGCATTGTCGTCGATGGGAAAGAGCCCGGTGTAATGCCCGGGCTTCAAAATGGATCGGGTTACCACCGATGCAGCCGAGACATGCACACCATCGGCGAGCGTCAGGTGGCCCAGCACAATGGCGCCGCCCCCCACCGTGCAATGCGCACCAATCGTGGCGCTGCCCGCGACGCCGGCACAGCCGGCCATGGCGGTATGTTTGCCAATCCGGACGTTGTGGCCGATCTGAACCAGATTGTCGAGCTTCACACCATCTTCCAGCACCGTGTCCTGCAGCGCACCGCGGTCAATACAGGTGTTGGCACCGATCTCGACATCATTGCCGATCTGCACACCGCCGAGTTGCTCGATCTTCACCCACTGCCCCTGGTGCGACGCAAAGCCAAAACCGTCGGCGCCGATCACCGCGCCGGAATGTACGATGCAGCGCTCCCCGACGCGGCAGCCGTCGGCGACAGTCACGCGCGCCGACAATCGGGTGTTCGCGCCGATTTGCGCATGCGGCCCGACGACGCAATGCTCCGCAATCCGCGCATTTTCACCAATCGCCGCGCCTTGGCCGATGCAGGCAAATGCACCAATCGAAACGCCGGACGCCACAGTGGCAGAAGGATCGACATAGGCACTGGGGTGAATGTGCGGAACCACCTGCGGGGAATGCCGCCTCTTCCAGAGTTGGGTGACCAACGCAAAAGCGTGGTAAGGATCGTCTGTGACGATGCAGGCGCCCCGCTTGACTGCGGCCTCGCGCGCGGCGGGCGCCACAATGACGCAGACAGCCTCGGACTGCGCGAGCTTGGACAGGTATTTGGGGTGGCTGAGAAAACTCAGGTCCGCGGGACCGGCAGCCTCCAAAGTGGAGAGCCGCTCTATCTGCAGGCCGGGGTCGCCGACCAGTTCGAGCTGTACTGCACCGGCCAGGGATTCAACGATATCGGCAAGACGGAGTGTCACACTGCGCCTGCCATTTTCACGATGGTGATCGTGGTGAACACCCCGCAATCAACGGGAAGCGTTCAACGCCTTGATCACCTTGTCGGTGATGTCATGCTTGGGATTGACATAGACCGATTCCTGGAGAATCAGGTCGTACTTTTCCGTCTCAGCCAGCGTCTTCACAACTTTGTTGGCGCGTTCGATGACTTGCTGGAGCTCTTCATTTTTGCGGGTGTTCAGGTCTTCCTGAAACTCACGGCGCTTGCGCTGGAAGTCCCGATCCTGGTCAACAAGCTGCTTTTGCCGTGAAACGCGCTGACTCTCGGCAAGCGTTGGGGCTTCACGCTCAAACTTGTCGGAGAGTGTTTTCAGCTGGGTCGCCAGATCGTTCAGCTCTTTTTCACGCTTGCTGAATTCCTGCTCGAGTTTGGTTTGGGCGGCTTTCGCGGAATTGGCTTCCCGGAAAATCCGGTCAAGGTTGACAATCCCGACCTTGAACTCCTGCGCACTTGCGGAGAAACCCGCCAGTGCAATGGCAACGCCCAGGAAAATTTTGATTGAAAAATGCTTCATTAGAAAGATGTACCAATTTGGAATTGCAACCGCTCTATTCTATCGCCTGGCATTTTGCGCAGCGGCGTCGCAATAGCGATGCGCAAGGGCCCCACTGGGGAAATCCAGCTGATACCAATACCTGTGGAGGCCCGCAGGTCATTCACACGGAAACGTTCATTCTCACCAAAAACGTTGCCTGCGTCCACAAACCCATAAAGGCGCAAGGTACGGTCATTGCCCGCACCAGGAAACGGCGCAATGAGTTCGGCATTGAGCGTGAGCTTCTTCGGACCACCGATAGCGAGATCAGACGCATCGCGCGGGCCCAGTGAGCCCTGCTCAAATCCGCGCACGGAACCCAGGCCGCCTGAATAGTAGTTCTTGAAGAGCGGATAGGGCTGGCCACTCAGGCCTTTACCCCAGCCAAACTCGCCGTTAAGCGCAATCGTGAACTGCTTGTTGAGTGGAATGTATTTTTGAGCCTGGTAATTGGCTCGCACAAATTTAATATCGCCGGCGACACCCCAATCACCATACACGCGCTGGTACAGGCCCGAGGTAGGTACCAGCGCGCTGTCGCGGCTGTCGCGCGACCAGCCCACGGTCAACGGAATCGAGTTGCTTTTATAGCCAAACTGGTTCGCATAGTTCAGATAACTGACCGGCAAATTGGTACCCGGCACAATCGTCAATTGCTCGTAGCCAGTACCAAAATAAACCGTGTCGTTCTCGGTAAACGGAACACCGAAACGAATGCTTGCACCACGCGTTTTCAGGCTGTAGTCACCACCTTGGCCCGAGGTCGGCTTCGACGTACGGTCATAGACATCAATGGTGCGCGAAATACCGTCGGCCGTGAAATATGGGTCAATGGTGCTGAGCACAATCTGGCGGTTTGACTTGCTGGTGTTGACTTCAACGCCCAGGTAGTTGCCGGAGCCAAAAACGTTTTCCTGCTTGATACCGAATACCAGTGAGAGGCTGTCCGCGCTGGAATACCCCGCACCAAGCTGCAAATTACCGGTTGGTTTTTCAACCACGTTCACCGTAATGTCGACCTGGTCGTTTGTACCGGTCACTTCCTGCGTTTCTACATTCACATCGGTAAAGAAACCCAGACGGTCGACACGGTCGCGGGAAAGCCGGATTTTGTCGCCGTCGTACCAGGACGACTCAAACTGGCGGAACTCGCGACGCACAACTTCATCGCGCGTGCGATTGTTTCCGGCCACGTTGATGCGCCGCACATAAGCACGGCGGGATGGTTCTGCCTGAAGCACAAATGCCACGCGGTTATTGACACGGTCAATTTCCGGCACCGCTTCGACGCGGGCAAAAGCGTAGCCAAAAGTACCGAAATAGTCGCTGAACGCCTTGGTCGTTTCAGCGACCTCGTCCGCGTTGTAGGCCTCACCAGGCGTGATTTTCACTAAAGTCTTGAATTCTTCTTCCTTGTTCAGGTAGTTGCCTTCAAGCTTGACGCCCGAAACCACAAAACGCTCGCCCTCGGTCACGTTGACGGTGATGGCAATGCTTTGTTTGTCCGGGGAAATCGCAACCTGGGTAGAGTCGATCTTGAACTCGAGGTAGCCCCGCGAAAGGTAGTAGGAGCGCAGCGTTTCAATGTCGGCGTTGAGCTTGGTGCGCGAGTAGCGATCCGACTTGGTGTACCAGCTGAGCCAGCCCCCTGTATCAAGGTCAAAGAGGCTCAGGAGGGTTGACTCGCTGAACGCCTTGTTGCCTGTAATGTGGATTTCCTTGATCTTCGCGACATCGCCTTCGGTCACACTGAAAGTCAGGTTGACCCGATTGCGTTCGATCGGCGTGACTGTGGTGACAATTTCAACGCCGTACAGGCTCTTGTTGATGTACTGGCGCTTGAGCTCCTGCTCCGCCTTGTCGGCGAGCGCCTTGTCGAACGGCTGGCCATCCGCAACACCGGCCTCGCGGAGTGCCTTCTTGAGCGCGTCCTTGTCGAACTCCTTGGCACCCACAAAGTCCACGTCAGCAACGGTGGGACGCTCTTCAACGATCACCACCAATACGTCGCCACTGACTTCAAGCCGCACGTCCTTGAACAGACCCAGCCCAAACAGCGCACGAATGGCGGTGGAACCCTTGTCGTCGTTATAGGTTTCGCCGACCCGAAAGGGCAAGGAGGCAAAAATGGTTCCGGGCTCAACGCGCTGCAAGCCTTCAACCCGGATATCACGCACCGTGAAAGGGTCAACGGCCCAAGCCGAACTGGCTGCAAAAAGACCGGCGGCGATAGCGCAAACTGCACGAACTTTGAAGCGATTTATTTGTTTTTGCATGAAATGTAAGGAATTAGCCCAAAAGCCGGGTGACATCGTTAAACAGGGCAACGCACATCATGCCCAGCAGGATAGCAACGCCACCGCGCTGCAACCGGTCCATCCAGGCGTCGGACACGCCCCGGCCGGTGATCCCCTCCCAAAGATAATACATCAGGTGCCCCCCATCCAGAACCGGCAGCGGCAGTAAATTCAGGACGCCAAGGCTCACGCTGATAAGGGCCAGAAACAGCAGATAACTGCTCCACCCAAGGCTGGCTGACTTCCCCGCATAGTCCGCAATCGTGAGCGGGCCACTCAGGTTTTTAAGCGACGCCTCGCCGATGACCATTTTCCCAATCATCTTGAGTGTGAGCAGCGAAACCTGCCAGGTGCGGACGGCGCCTTGCCACAAACCATCGACAGGGCCGTAGCGCACCGTGACAAACTCGGGAGGAGACCCCACGTAGGCTTCAATCCGAGGGACCATCACTCCGTTCACCGCCTTGAGCTCAGGCGTCACTTGCAGCACTACGGATGCGCCGGCACGGCTGATTTGCCATGCCTGCGGGACGACGGAAGCCCCGGCGCCGGGCGAGCGGGCAGAGGTACGTATCACCTCGCGCAGCTGTTGCCCATCCACAATGGCCGTCTCGCCGATGCGAAGCACGAGATCGTCGGCACGCAGTCCGGATTTTTCGGCGGCGCCCCCGGGCATCACATTACCAATTACGGGACGGGTCCAGGGGCCGAGAATGCCAATTTTCCTGAACAGGTCGGCATCTGCTTCGGGTGCACCCAGCGTACTGAGCGGCAACCGCACAGTCTGCCCTGACGCTGCGCCATCGCTGCCAAGCACCAAGGTGAGGTCGCGACCATCCAGTGCACCTTGCGTGAGCCTCCAGCGCAAGTCTTCAAAAGAATGAACGACCTCCAGGTCGTCACCTTCAAAAGCCGCCTGCTGAACCGTTTCTCCGCCATCCAGGCCAGCCTTTTCGGCAAGCGATCCTGCCACCGGGCTGGCCAAAATGGCTTTGGGCTCCTGCAAGCCACTCCAGTTGACCACGGCATACAGCACTATGGCCAGCAGCAAATTGGCGGCCGGGCCTGCGGCCACCACGGCAACCCGCGATTTCAGCGGCTGGGTATTAAAAGCCAGATGGCGCTCGGATGGATCCACCGGGGCCTCACGCTCATCCAGCATCTTGACGTAGCCGCCCAGAGGCAGCATGCCGATGGAAAACTCTGTCGACTTGTTTTTGAGCTTCCAGGTGTAAATCGGTTTGCCGAATCCGATGGAAAATTTCAGAACCTTTATGCCACACGCCACTGCGACGCGGTAATGGCCGTATTCGTGCACGGCAATCAGGATACCGAGAGTCACAACGAAAGAAACCAGTGTCAGCATCTCAGGACTCCAGACCTTGGGTGATTTGAGTGGCAACGCGGCGGGCCTGCTCATCCAGCGCCAGCAAGCCCGCTATATCGTCCACCTGAGAGACTGCCGCGGCCTCCAAAGTTGCATGGTTTACATGATGAATGTGGTCGAAGCGGATGCGCCGGTCCAAAAAGGCCGCAACAGCAATCTCATTGGCTGCGTTCAGTACCACGCAAGTGCCCGGCGGCGCACGCAAACTCTCCCAGGCCAAAGGCAGGCAGGGAAAGCGCTGAAAGTCCGGGACCTCGAATGTCATGGCGGCCATACGGGCAAAATCCAGGCGCGCCGTGCCGCTTTCGATCCGTTCCGGCCAGGACAAGCCATAGGCAATCGGCACCCGCATATCCGGCGTACCCAGCTGGGCCATCACCGATGCGTCATGGAACTGCACCATCGAATGGATGATTTGCTGCGGATGGATCACCACCTCGATCTGCTCCGGCACGACACCAAACAGGTACTTGGCTTCAATCACCTCCAAAGCCTTGTTCATCATCGTGGCCGAATCCACAGAAATCTTGCGGCCCATCGAAAAATTCGGGTGCGTGCAGGCCTGCTCGGGCGTTACGTCGCGCAGAGTTGCCGGATCACGGGCGCGAAAAGGACCGCCCGACGAGGTCAGCATGATTTTTTCGATGCGCCGGGGCCACACCGCCGGGTCTTCGGGCAATGACTGGAAAATGGCCGAATGCTCACTGTCAATCGGTAGCAACCGGGCACCCCCTTCACGAACCGCCCGCATAAACACTTCGCCGCCGACGACAAGGGCCTCCTTGTTGGCGAGCAGCAGGCGCTTGCCCGCCTTTGCGGCCGCCACGCATGGGCCTAACCCGGCAGCGCCCACAATAGCGGCCATGACGGTATCCACCAACTCGTGTGACGCTATCATTTCGAGAGCGTCTTGCGCCCATAGAACCTGCACCGGAAGCTGATTTACCTTGATCTTCTCCGCCAGCAAACGGGCATGCGGCTCACTGGCCATCACCGCGTATTGGGGTTTGAACTGGGCGCACTGCGCCAGCATCAAGTCCGTTTGGGTTGCCGCGCTGAGGGCAAACACCTCAAAGCGCTCAGGGTGGCGGGCGATGACATCAAGCGTGTTGACACCAATGGACCCCGTGGAGCCCAAAACGGTCACACGCTGCTTTTCAAAGGACATACGGGAGCAAAGCCTAAAGGGTAACCAGCATCATCGCCAGGGGCAGTGTGGGCAATAGCGCGTCGACCCGGTCGAGCACGCCGCCGTGGCCCGGCAACAGGCCGCTGGAGTCTTTCACCCCGGCACTGCGCTTGATAAGGGACTCGACCAGATCGCCCACCACACTCATGGCGGCCAGGAAAATAACCGCCAGCAGCATGACGACCATGCCGTGATGATCAGCCAGCCGGCTGTAAAGCGTGGCGTCAGCCCAGAAGCCACCGCCAATGCCCGCGCGGCCCAGCCACACCCAGGCCAGCGACAGCGCCACCACACCGGCCATGCCGCCCCACACGCCCTCCCAGCTTTTACCCGGGCTGATTGAAGGAGCCAGCTTGCCCTTGCTGAACCGGCCTCCCAGGGCGCGACCCGCAAAGTAGGCAAAGATATCGGCCACCCAGACCAGCAGCAGAACGGACAGCAAAAAGTCAATGCCTGCCACACGGGCCTGTGCCACAGCCAGCCAGGCGACCAACAACGCAGCCAGCCCCCCTGGAAGGCGAATTACTTTGGGTATGCGCGGCCAGCCCGCCACGCCATTGCGCAGCAACCAGCCACCGGCAAGCACCCAGGCAGCACCTGCAGCAGCCCAAAGAAGCGGCAGCGGCTTTACGAGCAGGCCAAAGTACCACGCGAGCGCGCACAGCCCGACACAAACGGCGGCGAGCCCCACAGAGGCTCCCTGCCCGAGTGCATTCAGCCGGCCCCACTCCCAGGCACCCGCAGCAATCAACAGCAGCGCGACGGCACAAAAGGGCTCTGGCGTCTTGTAGAAAAGGGCTGGCAGCAAAATAGCCAGAAGGACAATCGCTGTGATCACGCGCTGTTTAAGCATCAGGCAGCCTTTGTATTTTCATTGGTGCTGCGGCCGCTGACCTGGGCGGAGGTCTTGCCGAAGCGTCGTTCGCGAGTCCGAAAGACGGCTATCGCCTCGTCCAGCGCCGTCTCGTCAAATTCAGGCCACAACTTGTCGGAGAAATGCAGCTCTGAATAAGCTGCCTGCCACAGCAAAAAATTACTGATCCGCAATTCACCGCCTGTGCGAATCAGCAGATCCGGGTCCGGCACGTGCGCCAGTGCCATCTCCCTGTCCAGCGACAGCTCGGTAATGGCTTCACCGCGGCTGGCCAATCTGTTGGCAGCCTGGGCAATATCCCAGCGGCCGCCGTAGTTGAAGCACACATTAAAAACCAGCCGTTGGTTGGTGGAGGTGTCGAGCTCAGCTTGCGCCAGCCCTGCCTGGACTTTCTCGGAAAGCCGCAGGCGGTCTCCGACAAAACGCAGTTGCACGCCGTTGGCATTCAGGCTGGGGACTTCCTTGGAAAGAGAATAGGCAAGCAACTCCATCAGCCCGGACACCTCTTCAGCCGGCCGGTTCCAGTTCTCGGAAGAAAAAGCGAAAACCGTGAGGACGCCGATGCCGCGGTCCAGGCATGCGCGAACGCAGCGGCTGAGCGAATCAACGCCCTGCTTGTGGCCCGCAATGCGGGGTAAAAACCGTTTGGTCGCCCAGCGACCATTGCCATCCATAACGATGGCAACGTGGTGCGGGACTATGGGATGGGCGGTGGCCATGGTGAATCAGGCCAGACGACGAGGCGTCAAACCGCCATGATGTCTTGTTCCTTGCCGGCGACCAGTTTGTCGACTTCGGCAATGAAACGATCCGTGAACTTCTGGATATCGTCCTGCGAACGGCGTTCGTCGTCTTCAGAAGCGAGCTTGTCCTTGACGAGTTTCTTGACGCCATCATTGGCATCGCGGCGCAGGTTGCGAATAGCCACTTTGGCGTGCTCCCCTTCGGCGCGCACGACTTTGGTAAGTTCGCGACGGCGCTCTTCGGTCATGGCCGGCATGGGCACGCGGATCAGGTCACCCTGCGCGGCCGGATTGAGTCCCAGGTCTGAATCACGGATGGCCTTTTCGATCTTGGCGCCCATGCCTTTTTCCCAGGGCGAGACGCTGATGGTGCGGGCGTCGAGCAGCGACACATTGGCCACCTGGCTGATCGGCACCATGGAGCCGTAATAATCAACATGCACGGTATCGAGCAAACCGGGGTTGGCGCGGCCAGTGCGGATCTTGGTCAGGCCATTTTTGAACGAGTCAATGGACTGCTGCATCTTTTGCTCTGCCTGCTGCTTGACTTCAACAATGCTCATGGTCGAATCTCCGGATTTTTATAGCGAAAAAGAACAAGCTGGGACAGGAGGCTCAGACGTGAACCAGGGTTCCCTCGTCCTCGCCCTGCACGACGCGCTTGAGCGCACCATGCTTGAAAATACTGAACACCTTGATGGGCAGCTTCTGGTCACGGCACAGCGCAAAAGCGGTGGCATCCATGACCTCGAGGTTTTTGCCCATGGCTTCATCAAACGTGATGTTGGTGTAGCGCGTGGCTTTCGGGTCTTTCTTGGGGTCCGCAGTGTACACACCGTCGACCTTGGTGGCCTTCAGCACGATCTCGGCGCCGATCTCCGCGCCGCGCAATGCGGCTGCCGTATCGGTGGTGAAAAACGGGTTGCCGGTGCCGGCCGCGAAGATGACGACCTTGCCTTCTTCGAGGTACTGCAGGGCTTTGGGACGAACATAAGGCTCGACCACGCGCTCAATGCCGATGGCCGACATTACGCGAGCGATCAGCCCGGCCTTGTCCATCGTGTCGCCCAAGGCCAGCGCGTTCATCACGGTGGCCAGCATGCCCATGTAGTCGGCGGTGGCGCGGTCCATGCCGACGGAACCGCCGGCCACACCGCGAAAAATGTTGCCGCCGCCGATCACGACCGCCACTTCGACACCCATGCGGGTGACTTCGGCAATCTCTTCCACCATGCGCACGATGGTCGCGCGGTTGATGCCAAAGGCATCATCCCCCATCAAGGCCTCACCTGACAGTTTTAACAAGATTCGCTTGTAGGCTGGCATGTGAGAGCTTTCTTTGTTGGGTTGTCTGAAGTTTAGCGGCCTTCCGGCTGGACTGAAATGCTCAAGCAGCCTTGGCTGCGGCGACCTGGGCGGCGACTTCGGCAGCGAAATCGTCCACCTTTTTCTCAATGCCTTCACCCACGACATACAGCGTGAAAGACTTGATCGTTGTCGCTTTTTCCTTGAGCATTTGCTCGACGGTCTGCTTGTCGTTCTTGACGAAAGTCTGGTTGTACAGGCTGACTTCCTTCAGGTACTTCTGCACGCCACCTTCGATACGCTTTGCAACAATTTCAGCGGACTGGACGGCCTTGCCTTCAGCCTGTGCCTTGGCGGCATCTTCAGCGGCCTTGGCTGCAGCAACCGAGCGCTCCTTGGCGACCAGTTCGGCGGGAACTTCAGCGCTGGACAGGGACACGGGCTTCATCGCGGCCACATGCATGGCGACATCCTTGGCTGCGGCTTCGTCGCCTTCAAACTCCACGACTACGCCGATACGCGTGCCGTGCAGGTAAGAGGCCAGCTTGCTGCCCGAGAAACGCTTGAAGCGGCGCACGCTCATGTTTTCGCCGATCTTGCCGATCAGGCCCTTGCGCACGTCTTCGACCGTCGGGCCAAAGCCGTCAAGCGACAAAGGCATGGCGCCAACAGCTTCCACGTCGGCCGGGTTGTTCTTGACAATCCCTTCGACCACTGCCTTGGTGAAGGCCAGGAAGCTGTCGTTCTTGGTCACGAAGTCGGTTTCGCAATTGATTTCCACCAGCGCGCCCACATCGCCTTCGCGGTGCGCAGCCACAACGCCTTCGGCGGTGACGCGGGAAGCGGCCTTGCCGGCCTTGCTGCCGAGCTTGACGCGCAGGATTTCTTCGGCTTTTTCGAAGTTGCCTTCAGCTTCGGTCAGTGCTTTCTTGCACTCCATCATGGGGGCGTCGGTCTTGGCGCGCAGTTCAGCGACCATGCTTGCAGTAATTGCCATCTTTGATTCTCCGTTTGTCGTTTTTGACACGCTGGAAGCGATCAATTCGCACCCAGCTTTTCGTTAGGTTGTGAAAAAGGGGCTACGCGAGCCCCTTTTTCGCGTCTGGCGCAGAGCCGAAAACTATCAGGCGGCTGCGTTTTCCACTTCCACGAACTCATCCGAGCTCTCAGCCGAAACCGCCTTGACGACGTCGTTCACGGCATTGGCGCGGCCTTCGATGATCGCGTCGGCGATACCGCGGGCGTACAGGGCGACAGCCTTGGAGGAGTCGTCATTGCCGGGGATCACGTAGTCGATGCCGATAGGCGAGTGGTTGGAGTCAACCACGCCGATCAGGGGAATGCCGAGTTTCTTGGCTTCCAGGATCGCGATTTTGTGGAAGCCCACGTCGATCACGAAAATGGCGTCCGGCAGGGCGTTCATGTCCTGAATGCCGCCGATGTCTTTTTCAAGCTTTTCGATTTCGCGCTTGAAGGTGAGCTGTTCTTTTTTGCTGATGGAATCAAGGCCGGCTTCCTGCTGGGCCTTCATTTCCTTCAGGCGCTTGATGGAAGTCTTGACCGTCTTGAAGTTGGTCAGCATGCCGCCCAGCCAGCGCTGGTCAACATAGGGAACACCGGCGCGCTTGGCTTCGGTGGCGACGATGTCGCGAGCCTGGCGCTTGGTGCCTACCATCAGGATGGTGCCGCGGTTGGCAGACAGCTGCTTCGCGAACTTCATCGCTTCCTGGTACATCGGAAGCGACTTTTCCAGGTTGATGATGTGAATACGGTTGCGATGGCCGAAGATGTAAGGGGCCATCTTGGGGTCCCAGAAGCGGGTTTGGTGTCCGAAATGAACGCCTGCTTCCAGCATTTCGCGCATAGTGGTCGACATAGGAATACTCCAAAAGGTTGTGTCTAAAATCAGCGCTTATCGTCCCGTTGGCCTCTTTCGAGATTTCCGGGGCAACACCTTGAGTGGCTGATTTGCGATTTGCCTTGCAAACAACAAAATCGTCATTTGCAAAGCCTGTCGAGTATAACACCCTCCTGACCCATGAGCCAGATACCCCCCTCAGGCGACCTCGATGCCACTCGCCAGGCCATGACCGCCGGTCAGACCTCCCCCCAGCGGGTTTTCGAACAGGCCCTGGCCACGGCCCAAAGTGACGCCTGCCGCCACGTTTTCATGCCGGGGAGCCCAAACCTCGCCGGAACGGCGGAAAACCCCGTTTCGAACGCTGCAGGCCTTCCGCTTGCCGGTATCCCGGTATCGGTCAAGGACCTGTTCGACGTGGCAGGCCACACCACCGCAGCCGGATCCACCGTACTGGCAGGCGCCGCGCCTGCCGCAGAAGATTGCCCTGCCGTGGCACGTCTGCGCGCTGCCGGCGCCACGTTCATGGGGCGTACCAACATGGTCGAGTTCGCCTTCTCCGGCGTCGGCATCAACCCGCACTACGGCACACCCGTCAACCCGGCCGACCCGAAGGTGGCGCGTATTCCCGGGGGCTCGTCCTCCGGTGCGGCAGTCTCGGTGGCCACGGGTGCGGCACTGGTCGGGCTCGGCTCCGACACCGGCGGATCGATCCGTATCCCGGCGGCGCTTTGCGGCATCGTCGGCTTCAAAAGCACCGCGCGCCTGGTGCCCACGCAAGGCGCCCTACCCTTGTCCACCAGCCTGGACACCGTGTGCGCCCTGACCCGTTCAGTGCGCGACGCAGTCACCGTGCATGAAGTCCTGGCGGCACGCAAGGTCCAACTGGCCGGCAAACCGCTCGCCTCCTGTCGCCTGGCCGTTGCCCGCACCGTGATGCAGGACCACCTGGACAACACCGTCGCCGAGGCGTTTGGGCGCAGCCTGCGAATCCTTCGCCAGGCGGGCGCGCATATTGAAGAAATCGACCTGGAAGAGATCGGCGAGCTGGCCGCCATCAATGCCACCGGCGGCCTCTCGGCGGCGGAAAGTTATGCCTGGCACCGCACGCTGATCGCCAGACACCAGGCCGAATACGACCCGCGCGTGGCCTTGCGCATTCTGCGCGGCACCGGCATGAGTGCGGCCGACTACATCGACCTGCTGGCCGCCCGCAAGGCCTGGGTGGCCCACATGGAAACATGCCTGCAAGGCTTTGACGCCGTGCTCTCGCCCACCGTCCCCATCGTCGCGCCGCCGATCGCCGGTGTGCTGGATGACGATGCCGAATTTTTCCGGGTCAACGGCCTGCTGCTGCGCAACACCTCCGTGGTGAACATGCTCGACGGTTGCGCCATTTCCCTGCCCTGCCACACGCCCGGCCAGTTGCCCGTGGGCCTGATGCTCTGGCATGCGGCGCTGCATGACGACGCGGTGCTGGACCTGGCCCTGCAGGTGGAAGCCACCCTGGCGAATCCGCTATAAAAACGATAGCTGCTTGCGCTAATCCTCATTGGCCTCAAAGCCTTTTTCTTATAAAAATGTACAAAAAAATTACCTCAACCCCGCGCCCCGTGCCTGCCCCACCTGACCGCGGGAGCATCGCATGAGGGTTGCCGTCATTGGCGCCGGCATCATCGGCATCACCACCGCTTACGAGCTGGCCCTGGACGGCCACGAGGTCACCGTCTTCGAACGGCGCGGCGCGGCGGCCGAGGAAACCAGCTTTGCCAACGCCGGCCTGGTAGCGCCCGGCTACGTCACGCCCTGGGCTGCCCCCGGCATGCCGGGCAAGGTCATCAGCCATCTTTTCAGCCGCCACGCGCCGGTCAAGCTCGGCCTGCCACTGTCGGCCCGCGACCTGGCCTGGATGTGGAAATGGTTTCGCGCCTGCAAGCTCGAAACCTATCTGGCCAACCGCGCGCGCATGCAGCGCCTGGCTTTTTACAGCCGCGAAAGGCTGCACCACCTGACGGCCGAACTGGAGCTCGAGTACGACGGCAGCCCCGGCTACATGGTGCTGCTGCGCTCTGAAAAAGACGCGAAGCTGGTGCAGCCGGGCCTGGCCGTGCTGCGCGATGCCGGCGTGGTATTCAAGGAAATCGGCCCCGACGAGGTGCGCAAGATCGAGCCGGCACTGAGCCCCGACACCGACTTCCTGGGCGCCGTGCACCTGCCGAACGACGAGGTGGCCAATTGCCGCCAGTTTGCCCTGCTGCTGAAGAACGAAGCCCAGCGCATCGGCGTTAATTTTGAATTCAATACGGCTGTAGCCCAATTGGAACGGGCGCAACCAGCTAGCATTTTGATATCGGGCGAAGCCAGCCCCCGCGGCTTCGACCATGTGGTCATGTGCGCCGGCCTGGCGTCTGCGGAACTCCTGAGGCCGCTGGGCCTGAAGATTCCCATGGCAGCGGTTTATGGTTACTCCATCAGCGCGCCGATCCGCGAACCGCTGAACGCACCACGCAGCGCACTGATGGACGAGCGCTACAAGGTCGCAATTTCCCGCCTGGGCAACCGCGTGCGCGTGGCGGGCAGCGCCGAAATCGGCGGCACGCTTGAAAGCAAACGGGCATCGTCCATCCAGACGCTGTACAAGGTGCTGCACGACTGGTTCCCGGGTGCGGCCCAGCTCTCCAACACCGGCGCCAGCGTGCAGGAATGGAAAGGCGCCCGGCCCATGCTCCCCGACGGTCCGCCCATCATCGGCGACAGCGGCATTCCCGGCCTCTGGCTCAACCTGGGGCATGGCTCCAGCGGCTGGGCCCTCAGCTGCGGCAGCGCGCGGGCGCTGGTCGACCTGATGGCCGGCAAAAGCGCGGACATCGACATGGAAGGCCTGGGCATCGCCCGCCTGGGCTGAAACCACCCCGCGGCTACGCCCAAAGCCCGGCCTGCCGGGCTTTTTACTTTGCGGGGCCGCACAATCGGGCCATGCGAAAAATTTCC
Organism: Polaromonas sp. P5_D5; assembly: GCF_054049435.1. Taxonomy (NCBI): domain Bacteria; kingdom Pseudomonadati; phylum Pseudomonadota; class Betaproteobacteria; order Burkholderiales; family Comamonadaceae; genus Polaromonas; species Polaromonas sp. P5_D5. The sequence continues at coordinate 870,021 of NZ_JBFUMJ010000002.1, read as the reverse complement.
AGCGCCCGCAGCGAGCCACTTCACAGTGTGGCGGCCTCGCGTGAACTTGAACGGCATGCCGCCGCCGGGCTGCCGCCCCACACGCTGATGCAGCGAGCCGGCCTCTCGGTGGCGCGCCTGGCGCTGGCCCTGGCGCCGCATGCGCAGCGCATCTGGATCGCCTGCGGGCCAGGCAATAACGGCGGCGACGGTTTTGAGGCCGCCATGCATCTGCACCAATGGGGCAAAACAGTGGTCGTAACCTGGACCGGCCTGCCCGCCGGAAAAACCAGCCTGCCGCGCGACGCCCATGCCTCGCGCGAGCGCGCCATCGCCGCGGGCGTGCCCATGGCGGCGCAACCGCCCGATGATTTTGATTTCTGCATCGACGCCCTGTTGGGCATAGGCGGCGCGCTGGACCCTGAGCGCCCAGGCACGGCCTTAATCCTGGAGTGGCTGGCGCGAATGCAAGCCGGCAGTGCGCCGCGGCTGGCGGTGGACGTGCCGACCGGCCTGGACGCGGACACCGGGTCTGCTACACATTTGATAGCTGCTTGCGCCCATTCACCGGACGCTACGGCCATTTTTACCTTAAGCCTTTTAACCTTGAAGCCGGGGCTGTTCACCGCCGGCGGCCGGGATTGGGCGGGCCAGGTCTGGTTTAACGATCTTGGCGTCCATGAGACGCAGGCTGCAACACCAGGCCAGACCGACGCCTGGTTGCTGGGCGCCGACCGGGCCGGCCAGCCGCCCCGGTCAGCCAACGCGCATGCCAGCCACAAAGGCAGCTTTGGTGACGTGGCCGTGCTCGGGGGAGAGTCCGCCGCCCACAGCCATATGGCGGGCGCCGCGCTGCTGGCGGCGCGGGCCGCCCTGCATGCCGGCACCGGCCGGGTATTTGTGGCGCTGCTCGGCAAGCCAACCATCGCAGTCGACCCGCAACAACCGGAGCTGATGTTCCGCGCGCCCGAGGCGCTGGACCTCGCACAGCAGGTGGTGGTGTGCGGCTGCGGCGGCGGCGAGGCCGTCAGGGCCGTGCTGGCCAGGGTGCTGTCGACAGCCAGGCGGCTGGTGCTGGATGCCGATGCGCTCAATGCCATTGCAGGGGACACGCAGTTCCAGGCGCAGCTCATTGCACGTCACGGCCGCGGCTACCGCACGGTGCTGACACCGCACCCGCTGGAAGCCGCCCGGCTGGCCGGAACCACAGCGGCCGCGGTTCAATCCGACCGGCTGGCTTCGGCCCGGCAGCTTGCCGAACGGTTTCAGTGTGTGGTGGTGCTCAAGGGCTCAGGAACGGTGATCGCGGCGCCGGGCCGCAGCAGCGCCATCAACAGCACCGGCAACGCCCTGCTGGCCACGGCCGGCACCGGCGACGTGCTGGCGGGCATGGTGGGCGCACGGCTGGCGGCCGGGCTGGAGGCTTTCGACGCCGCCTGCAGCGCCGTGTTTGCACATGGCCGCCTGGCCGATGACTGGGCCGCCCAGGCCCCGGGTATGACCCTGACGGCGTCGGAACTGGCCCGTGCACAAGGCCATCACAAGTGACCTGCGCGGCAGATGGCAGATGAGGCCGATGAGGCCTTACACCAGGATCATCAGCGCGATTTGAATCAGGACGATGAGCACCAGCGCGGACAAATCCACGCCGCCCACCGTGGGGACCACGCGGCGCAGGGGTGCCAGCAAGGGCTCGGTCAGGCGCCCCAGCAAACCATACGCGGATGATCCCGGCTGCACCCACGAGAGGATGGCAAAACCGAGCACCAGGATGAACAGGGTTTGCAGCGCCACCCGGATCAGCATCTTCAGCGCAAAGGACAGCAGCGTCAGCAATACGACAGGCGCAGCCCCGGCAGTCCACACGGTACCCCCCAACAGCAGGCCAAACAACAGGCCCCACAGCAACGCATAGGCCACTGCCAGCAACACGGCCGCCAGAATGCTGGCCCAGTCCACCCGGGACTGCATCACCGGCCTGGGCAGCACGCGGCGCAAGGGCTTGACCAGCCAATCGGTCACGGCCATCACAAAACGGCCGGGCTGGGCCGTCATGTTGACCCGGACCCAGTTCATCCAGGCTCGCAGCAAAGCCGCTGCAATCAACAGGAAGAACAGCGTTTCAAGCAGGAAGGCCAATACGCGTATCAGCATGGGCGGCGTGCCTTATGCGCAGGGAACACAGTCGGGAAAAAGGGTTTGAACTGAAATCTCATGGTGTCCCGATGCCTAACGGCGCGGCTTCTTGCCCTGCTTGCGGCCCGGCGGATTGCCTGCCGCCTTCTTGACAGCCGCCTTGAGGGCCTGGATGGGCGATTTGGGCGCCCTTTCACTGCTGCTGGCGCCGCGGCTGGCTGTGCCGCCGCCGCGGCCGCCTGAGCGCGACTCCGAGCGTTTTCCAGCGCCTTTGCTGCCCGCCTTGCCGCTTCGGGGCTCCGCCGCATGGCGCGAGGCGCCGCGTTCCTGTGCAGGCAGTTCCGCCGCATGGCCGCCTGTCTTGTCCTTCATGGCGCGTCCGACCAGGTCCTGGCCCTCGTTCACCAGGCGGAAGTCGATCTTGCGGCCGTCCAGGTCCACCCGGCTGACCTGCACCCGCACCCGCGTGCCGATGGCATATCGGATGCCGGTGCGCTCGCCGCGCAGTTCCTGGCGAGCTTCGTCGAAGCGGAAGTATTCGCCACCCAGCTCGGTGATGTGCACCAGACCTTCGACGTACATCGCATCCAGTGTGACAAAAATGCCGAAGCCCGTGGCCGCGGTGACGACGCCACCGAATTCCTCACCGAGATGCTCGCGCATGTACTTGCACTTAAGCCAGGCTTCCACGTCGCGGCTGGCTTCGTCGGCGCGGCGTTCGTTGGCGCTGCAGTGCAGGCCGGCCGCCTGCCAGGCGAGTTCGTCGGCGCTGGCTTTTTTCGGCTTTTGCGTTGGTTCCTTGACGCGCGCGGCCAGGCGTTTGGACAGCTTGGCCTCAGCCTCGCCCGGCGTGGGCAGGGTCGGGAGCTGGTACTTGGCCTTGTTCAGCACAGCTTTGATGACGCGGTGCACCAGCAAATCGGGGTAGCGCCGGATCGGGCTGGTGAAGTGCGTGTAAGCCTCGTAGGCCAAACCGAAGTGGCCGCTGTTCATCGGCGTATAGATTGCCTGCTGCATGGAGCGCAGCAGCATCGAGTGGATTTGCTGTGCGTCAGGCCGGTCCTTGGTGGCCAGCGCGATCTTCTGGAATTCGCCGGGCGCCGGGTCATCGGTGATGGTCATGCCGATGCCGGCCGCCTTCAGGTAGTTGCGCAGCATCTCCTTCTTCTCGGGCGTTGGGCCTTCGTGCACACGGTACAGGCCCACGTGCTTGCTTTGCGAGATGAAGTCCGCCGAGCAGACGTTGGCCGCCAGCATGGCTTCTTCAATCAGCCGGTGCGCCACGTTGCGGGTGCGGGGGACGATTTTTTCAATCCGGCCTGCTTCGTCGCAAACAATCTGGGTCTCGGTGGTTTCAAAATCCACCGCGCCGCGTTCGCCACGCTCCTTGAGCAGCGCCTGGTACACGTCGTGCAGGTCGAGCAGGTGCGGCACCAGCGCCTTGCGCTGCGCAGCTTCAGGGCCGCGTGTGTTGGCCAGGATGGCGGCGACCTCAGTGTAGGTAAAGCGCGCCTGGCTGAACATCACCGCCGGGTAGAACTGGTAGGCGTGGACCTCGCCCTTGGCATTGACCAGCATGTCGCAGACCATGCACAGGCGCTCGACATTCGGGTTGAGCGAGCAAAGGCCATTCGACAATTTTTCCGGCAACATGGGAATCACGCGGCGCGGAAAATACACGCTGGTAGCGCGGTCGTAAGCGTCGATGTCGATGGCGCTGCCGGTTTCCACATAGTGGCTCACGTCGGCAATCGCCACCAGCAGGCGCCAGCCTTTGCCGCGGCCCACTTTGGCGGGCTCGCAATACACGGCGTCGTCAAAGTCGCGGGCATCTTCGCCGTCGATGGTGACCAGCGGCACGTCCGTCAGGTCAACGCGGTGCTTTTTGTCGGCAGGCCGCACGGCGTCCGGCAGGGTTCGGGCCAGGGCCAGCGCTTCGTCGCTGAATTCATGCGGCACGCCGTACTTGCGCACCGCGATCTCGATTTCCATGCCGGGGTCGTCGATCTCGCCCAGTACTTCCTTGACGCGGCCCACAGGCTGGCCGAACAGCGCCGGCGGCTCGGTGAGTTGCACCACCACCACCTGGCCGGCCTTGGCCGTGCCGGTAGCGCCCTTGGGGATCAGGACGTCCTGGCCGTAGCGCTTGTCTTCGGGTGCAACCAGCCAGACGCCGCTTTCCTGCAGCAGGCGGCCGATGATGGGATTCGAGGATCGTTCAACGATTTCCGTGACGCGGCCCTCGGGCCGATTTTTGCGGTCGTGCCGCACGATGCGGGCCTTGACGCGATCCTTGTGCAGGACTGCACGCATCTCGTTGGGCGGCAGGTAAATATCTGCTTCGCCGTCATCGCGCAATACGAAACCATGGCCGTCTCGGTGGCCGGAAACGGTGCCCTCGAATTCAGCGAGCAAACCGGATGAATGGGCGGACGATCCGCCCGGATGGGAGTGAGTTGTTTTGATAGAAAGTCTCTTTTCGTTGGAGGCTGCCGGGTTTAAGTATGCAGCCGAAATATTTCAGGAAAATTTGAGGGGCCGAGCCTGAGAAAGCATTGAAGTAATGGTACACTGCTAGCTGTGCCCGGGTGGCGGAATTGGTAGACGCGCACGGTTCAGGTCCGTGTATCGCAAGATGTGGAGATTCGAGTTCTCTCCCGGGCACCAGATACACCAAACAGCTTCTCCAGACTCTTAAACTGACTCTGGGGTAAAGCAAGATTAAAGCCACTGTGACCCAGTGGCTTTTTTTGTGGCCGGGCCTCTTCTTCAGGCCCGGTTTAGCGTCCGCAGTATCGTTAATCAAACAGGCACGGCAACCAGGTCATGGCCCTGGGTTCCGACAATGCGGGCCCGGGTGAATTCGCCGACTTTCAGCGTCTTGCTGATTTTCTCGGGCGGTAACAGCTTGACGATGCCGTCGATCTCCGGCGCATCGGCATAAGAGCGCCCGGTGCCACCCTTTCGGCCTAGCGCCGGCGCCGAATCCACCAGCACCTGCATGGTTGCACCTATGCGCTGCTGCAGTTTCTGGCTGGACACCGCTTCGGCCACGGCCATGAAGCGGGCGCGCCGCTCTTCACGCAACGCCAGCGGCAGCATACCGGGAATATCGTTAGCCGTCGCACCTTCTACCGCGCTGTAGGCAAAGCAGCCTGCACGGTCGATTTTGGCCTCGCGCATGAAGTCCAGCAGATGGTCGAACTCTGCTTCCGTCTCGCCGGGAAAACCGGCGATAAAGGTGCTGCGAATCACAATTTCAGGGCAGATTTCGCGCCAGCGCGCAATGCGCTCAAGGTTCTTCTCGCCGCTGGCTGGCCGCTTCATGCGCTTGAGCACATCCGGATGACTGTGTTGCAACGGTACATCCAGATAAGGCAGCACCTTGCCGGTGGCCATCAGCGGCAGCACTTCGTCCACACTTGGGTACGGATACACATAATGCAAGCGCACCCAGGCGCCATACGGCTCGGCGATCTCGCCCAGTGCCTGCACCAGTTCCAGCATGCGCGTCTTGATAGGCTTACCATCCCAGAAGCCGGTGCGGTATTTCACATCGACGCCGTAGGCCGAGGTGTCCTGGCTGATCACCAGCAATTCCTTCACGCCGCCTTCAAACAGGGCGCGCGCTTCGTTGAGCACGTCTCCGATAGGCCGCGACACCAGGTCGCCGCGCATGGACGGGATGATGCAGAAGGTGCAGCGGTGATTGCAGCCTTCGCTGATCTTCAGGTAGGCGTAATGCTTGGGCGTCAGCTTGATGCCGGCAATGCCAAAGGCATTCGGCACCAGGTCCACGAAAGGATCATGCGGCTTGGGCAGGTTCAGGTGCACCGCGTCCATCACCTCCTGTGTGGCGTGCGGGCCCGTCACGGCCAGCACGCTCGGGTGCATCTGGCGCACCAGGTTGCCACCGCCCTCGCCCGCCTTGGCGCCCAGGCAGCCCGTGACGATGACCTTGCCGTTTTCGGCCAGCGCCTCGCCGATGGTGTCCAGGCTTTCCTTGACCGCGTCGTCGATGAAGCCACAGGTGTTGACGATGACCAGGTCCGCACCTTCGAAGGTCTTGGAGGTCTGGTAGCCCTCGGCGCTCAATTGCGTGAGGATCAGCTCGGAATCGGTCAAGGCCTTGGGGCAGCCCAGGCTGACAAAGCCGACGCGCGGTGCGGGCTTGGTGTTTACGGAAACAGGTGGGGAAATAACTTCGCTCATGGGGTGTATTGTCTCAGGTCCCTGATTTCCAGGGACCACCAGAGATTCAACCCCTGGCTTTTAACTCAGCGTTTCAGGCCGAAAGCCTGCAGCATCTGCTCGCTCTGCTTTTGCATCTGCTCCTGCATTTGCGTAAAAACGGTTTTGGATTGCTCCACGTAATTGCCCATCATGCCCTGCATCATGGGTGACTGCGCATTCATGAACTGCGCCCACATTTCGGGGCTCAGCCCTTTGGACTGCTCGGCCATCTTGACCTGCAGGTCCATAAAACTCTGCACGTTCTTCTCGAGGTAAGCGCCCATGAAGCTCTGCATCGCATTGCCGTAAAAACGGATGATGTTGGCCAGCACGGCTTCGGTAAACATCGGCGCACCGCCGGTTTCTTCTTCAAGGATGATCTGCAGCAGGATGCTGCGCGTCAAGTCTTCATTGGTCTTGGCATCGCGCACCACAAAATCGGCACTGTCCATCACCAGCTGGCGGACTTCCGTGAGCGTGATGTAGGCCGATGTCTCGGTGTCGTACAGCCGGCGATTCGGGTACTTCTTGATCACACGTGAAGCCGCAGCCTTACCGGCAGCCCGGCCGCTTTTGGCGCCGGAAGTGCCGTCGGCAGAGGCGTCGCCCTGTGAAGGCGGCATGCCGGATGACGGGCTGGTGGATTTGCTTTTTGGCACTGATTTCTCCTCTGAATGACGACCGGCGTCGAAACGCCGGGACTCAATACATTCTAGGAATTCTGATGTACTCAATCCCCTTGGTTTACCCTGTGTGCCAGTCCGCATTACAAAGAATGCAGATCTGGATCAGGAACCGTCGAGGGAATTGGTAGGCGCGATTGGACTCGAACCAACGACCCCCACCATGTCAAGGTGGTGCTCTAACCAGCTGAGCTACGCGCCTAAGGACTGTTCGAAGCTCGTATTGTAGCAAAGCAAAACGGCTATCTTGCTTCGCCCCGAAAATTTGCCGAAAAAAGTCCTGCAGCCGGGTTCAACGTCTCCGCGCGGACCGCACGCCGGGCACTTCGGCCACGATGCCCAGCACCTGGTTCAGTCGGCCTGACTGCGCCACTTCCACCGTGAAGGTCATCCAGGCCGTGCCGCCGCGGTTGTCTTTCACCGACTGTGTCTGCACACCGATGACGTTCATCTTTTCCTTGGCGAATACTTCGGAGATATCGCGCAGCAGCCCCTGGCGGTCGGCGGCTTCCACCGCCACATCCACCGGATACACCGCACCGTCTGCGGTTTTGGGCGAGTTCCATTCAACCTCAATCACGCGGTCAGGACTGCCACTCGCCATGTTGCGGAAGTTGCTGCAATCGCTGCGGTGAATGCTGACGCCCTTGCCCTTGGTGACGAAGCCGAGGATTTCATCGGGCGGTGCGGGCTTGCAGCACTTGGCGAGCTGGGTCAACAAGGAACCCATGCCCACCACCAGCACACCGCCATTGCCTTTTTTTGCATTCGGGTTGGGCGCACGCGCCTTTTTGGCCAGCACGTAGTCGTCCTGGCTCATGGCCGGCTCGGGCGGCCTGAGCATGTTTTCGATCGTGCGCAGGGACAACTCGTCCTTGCCCACCACCTCGAACAAATCATCCGCCGTCTTGAATCCGAGCTGCACCGCCAGGTCGTCCAGCTTCATGGACGTCTTGCCTTCTCGCTGCAGCAGTTTTTCAACCGCTTCGCGGCCCCTGGCAACCGTCTGCTCCATCGCCAGCGCGTTGAACCAAGCGCGCACTTTTGACTTCGCGCGGTGACTGCACAAAAAGCCCAGTTCCGGGTTAAGCCAGTCGCGCGACGGCCCGCCCTCCTTGACGGTGATCACCTCGACCGTCTGGCCGTTTTGCAGCGGGGTGTTGAGCGGTACCATCACGCCGTCAAGGCGCGCGCCGCGGCAGCGATGCCCCAGGCTGGTGTGCACGCTATAGGCGAAGTCCACCGTGGTCGCGCCCTGCGGCAGCTCCACGATGGCCGCGTCCGGCGTCAGCACATAGATGCGGTCTTCAAAGAGCCCCTGCTTGTCATCACGCGCTCGCTGGGCAGCTGGCCCCGAGAGATCGCGCTCCCAGGCCAGCAACTGCCGCAGAACAGCAATCTTGGCGTCGTACTCGCTGCTGGCCGACACGCCCGCGTAGCCTTTGGCCCCCGCCTCCTTGTACGCCCAGTGCGCGGCCACGCCGTGCTCTGCGTGGTCATGCATGGCCTGCGTGCGCACCTGGATCTCCACCGCCCTGCCCGCGTCATCGCGCACCACGGTGTGCAGCGACTGGTAGCCATTGGTCTTGGGTTTGGCGATGTAGTCGTCAAACTCGCCGTCCACCGGCGTAAAGCGCGAATGCACGAAGCCCAGCGCCGCATAGCAGCCCTTCACGTCGGCGGCAATCACGCGCAAGGCACGGATATCAAACACCTGCTCGAAGTCGAGCGACTTGCCGCGCATTTTTTTAACGATGCTGTAGATGTGCTTGGGCCGGCCCTGCACCAGCGCGGCAATGCCGTTCTGGTTCAGTTCGCGCTCCAGCTGCGCACGCAAGGCCTCCATGAAGCCTTCGCGCTCCACGCGTTTTTCATCCAGCAGGCGGGCCGTCTGCTTGTAGGTATCGGGCTCCAGGAAACGGAAGGCCAGGTCTTCCATTTCCCATTTGATCTGCCAGATGCCCAGGCGGTTGGCCAACGGTGCAAACACATGCAGCGACTCGTAGGCCAGCGACAGGGGCGCGGTCTGCCGGGTCGAGGCGTAGTGGCGCAGCGTCTGCAGGCGCGAGGCCAGGCGCAGCATCACCACCCGCAGGTCGCGCGAAAACGCCAGCAGCATCTTGCGAACGTTCTCGGTTTGCGCAGCCGGGTCGTCCAGCAGTTGCGCCTTGGCATTGGCCGAACGCGCCTGGCGCTGCACCTGCACCAATTTGGTGGTCTCTATCGCCAGCGCCGCGTAGTTGGCGCCGAAGGCCTTGGTGATCACTTCCTGCGGCTTGGTCAGGTGCTGGCAGGCATACACCAGGTAGGTGGCCGCCTGCATGGCTTCCGAGCCGCCTATGGTTTTGAGGATGGCCGCCACCGCATCAGCGTGCGCCAGGATGTTTTCGCCTGTGTCGTGCGTTTCACTGGCAATCAGGGGCTCGGCAAACGCCCGGGCACGGGCCAGCGCATGCGGCTGGTCCGGCAGGCTGTCGGCCGTGGCGGTCACGATGGAGGCATTCACCCCCTGGGAGGCTGCGGGGCTACCGGGCCCGACCACATTGCTTTTCATGAAACTTCAGTCAAATAGTTGCGAGGCTGGCAGTGCAGCATTGCGGCACTTACCCAGCATTACCCAATTCAATACCAGGGTGCTACCCAAGCAGGAAACCCGCCACGGCGGTCACCTGGTCCGCAGCCACCAGCGTGGGTGCATGGCCTACGCCGTCAAACTCCACCACGCGGGCGCGCGGGCCGCGGGCCTTCATGGCCTGGGCCGTCTGGGGGCTCAGCAAGTCCGACTGCTTGCCGCGGATCACCAGCGTTTCGGCCTTGATATTGTCGTAGAGCTGCCAGAGCACGGCTTCACCCTGGCGCGCGGAGTCCTCGGTCTCCTGCTTGAAAGGCACGGCGATGGCCGGGTCGTAATGCAGGCGCCACTTGGTATCGGCGGCGTCCGAGACGCGCCTGAGCATGGGACGCGACAGCGCCAACCACTGTTCGGGCGTGTGCGGGCCGAAACTCTGGGAAATCGCCCACATCGCATCGGCCGCCTCCTGCACCGACCCGAAGTGACCGGCCTGCCCCAGATAGGTGCCGATTCGCACGATTGCCTGCCACTGGATGGCCGGCCCGACGTCATTGAGCACCAGCCGGCGCACTGCCGTGGGCAAGGGCAGACCAGGCGTCCCACACACCGCCACGCCGATCAAGCCGCCCATGCTGGTACCCACCCAGTCCAGCGAAACCACGGGCGCCTGTACGTGCAGCTGGCCCAGCAGCGCCAGCATGTCGGCGGCATAGCTCCGCAGCTGGTAGCCCATGGGGTCTTTGAGCCAATCGCTTTCCCCACGGCCCACCACATCGGGGCAGACCACGCGAATGCCGTCCGGCGCCTGCTCGCACAGCGTGCGCGCCAGTACATCAAAATCGCGCCCCTGCCGCGACAGGCCGTGCACGCACACCACGACGTGCGCGCTGTCCGGCCGGCCCCATTGCCAGTACGCCATGCGATGCCCGCCTGCGGCGTCCGGGCAATTTACGTAGTTCAGCGTAGGTTGGGTCATGGTGCGGCAGTTCAATTCAAAGGCTTGATAATTGCTTGAAAAATCGGTGATGCGCAGCCTGCACCGCGCGCTGTTCAGAATCCCAGCTCAACCATCGTAAATCATCCGGAGAAACATCATGCTCAAAGGTAAAACAGCCCTCGTCACCGGCTCGACCAGCGGGATCGGCCTGGGCATCGCCAAGGCGCTGGCAGCCCAAGGCGCCAACATCGTCATTAACGGCTTTGGCGACGTGGACGGTCCGAAGGCCGAGATCGAGGCGCTGGGTGTACGCGTGGCCTACCATGGGGCCGACATGAGCAAGGTCTCCGACATCGAGGACATGATGCGGTTTGCTGCCGCGCAATTCGGCCAGGTCGACATCCTCGTCAACAACGCCGGCATCCAGCACGTGGCTCGCGTGGAGAACTTCCCGGTGGAGAAATGGGACGCCGTGATCGCCATCAACCTGAGCAGCGCCTTTCATGCCACCCGCCTGGCACTGCCTGCCATGCTGGCCGCCAACGGCGGCAAGGGCTGGGGCCGCATCATCAATGTGGCGTCCGTCCACGGCCTCGTGGGCTCTGCAGAAAAATCCGCCTACGTTGCCGCCAAGCACGGCATCGTGGGCCTGACCAAGGTCACCGCCCTCGAAAACGCCACCACCGGTGTCACCTGCAACGCCATCTGCCCCGGCTGGGTGCTGACGCCCCTGGTACAAAAACAGGTGGATGCCAAAGCCGCGGCGGGCAACATCAGCAATGAGGCCGCCAAGCAGCAACTGCTGGGTGAAAAGGAGCCTTCGCTGCAGTTCACCACGCCCGAAGAGCTGGGCGCGCTGGCGGTGTTTTTCTGCTCACCGGCCGGCAACAATGTGCGCGGCGTGGCCTGGAACATGGATGGCGGCTGGGCGGCGCAGTAAACGTGTTTACAGCAGCCGGCTGACGTAGTCGCCAATCGCGAGCGAGCTCGTGAGCCCCGGTGACTCAATACCGAAGAGGTTCACAAGGCCGGCGACACCGTGATCACGCGGCCCCTGGATCAGAAAATCTTTAGCGGCTTCATGAGGCGCCTGGATCTTGGGACGCATGCCCGAGTAACCCGGCATGAGCGCACCGTCAGGCAACGCGGGCCAATACTTGCGTACTTCGGCGTAAAAGGCATCGCCGCGCTTCGGGTCCACCACCAGGTCGTCGGGTGACTCTACCCACTGCACATCAGGGCCGAACTTGGCCTGGCCGCCGAGGTCGATGGTCAGGTGTACGCCCAGGCCGGCGGCTTCGGGCACAGGGTAGATCAGGCGGCTGAAGGGTGAGCGCCCGGGCAAGGTGAAGTAGTTGCCTTTGGCGTAGTGGCTAGGCGGCACATGCTGCGCCGGAAAACCTGCAAAGCGGCTGGCCAGGCGCTGGGCCTGCAGCCCGGCGGCGTTGACGACAGTCCTGGCCTGCAATTCCGTACCGTCTTTTGCTATTAAATTAATAGCTGCTTGCGCACACTCCGCATGGGTCAGGGGCGAATTGAGCACCACAAGTCCGCCAGCATTCTCAAGATCGCCCTGCAGCGCCAGCATGAGGCCGTGGCTGTCGACAATACCGGTGCTGGGCGAATGCAGCGCCGCCACGCATTCGAGTTGCGGCTCCATCGCCCGGGCTTCTTCGCGGGTCAGCAGCACCAGGTCGTTCACGCCGTTGGCGGCGGCCTTTTCACGGATGGCCTGCAGCTGCGCCACCTGAGCCTCGCTGGTCGCTACGATCAGCTTGCCGCAGCGCTTGTGGCCTATGCCGCGTTCCGCGCAGTAGTCGTACAGCAGGCCCTTGCCTTCCACACACAGCTGCGCCTTGAGCGAACCCTGCGGATAGTAAATGCCGGCGTGAATCACCTCGCTGTTGCGCGAGCTGGTGGCGGTGCCTATCGCGTCGGCGGCTTCCAGCACCATCACCTCCCTGCCCTGCAAGGCCAGCGCACGCGCCACCGCCAGGCCCACCACACCCGCACCAATCACCACACAGTCGACCTGGTCCATATCAGACGCCCTCGAAACCTTCAATGACGTTGACGGCATTGGTGCCCAGCGCCGCAGCGGCGTAACCGCCTTCGAGCACAAATACCGTGGGCAACCCCAGCTTGCCCAGGCGCTCGCCCAGGCGGATAAAGTCGCCAGGCAGCAGCGCGAATTTGGAGATAGGGTCTTCGGCAAAGGTGTCCAGCCCCAGTGACACCACCAGCGCGTCGGCGCGGTGCTGCTTGATGCGCAGGCATGCCGCTTCCAGCGCCTCAAACCAGCGCAGCACCGTACAGCCGGCGGCCAGCGGCAGGTTCAGGTTAAAGCCCTCGCCCTCGCCCGCTCCGGTTTCATCGGCATGGCCCAGGTAGAACGGGTATTCAGTCAAGGGGTCGCCATGCAGGCTCACGAAAAGCACGTCAGCGCGGTCATAAAAAATGCTTTGTGTCCCGTTGCCGTGGTGGTAGTCCACGTCCAGCACCGCCACGCGCGCGGCGCCGCCGTCCCGAAACGCCTGGGCAGCGACCGCAGCGTTGTTCAGGAAGCTGTAGCCCCCCATGAAATCGGCCCCTGCATGGTGGCCCGGCGGACGGCTGCAACAGAACACGCCGCGCGCGGCGGACTGACCAGTCGCCAACAAGGCGGCAGCCCCAGCGGCGGCATCTGCACCGGCCTTGGCGGCCGTCCAGGTCCCCGCGGAAAGCGGTGATCCGTTGTCCATCGAATAAAGCCCCAGCCGTGCGGTGAAATTGAGGGGCTCCACATCGCTGCGCAAGGTACGCACGGGCCAGACAGAGGGAAAAGGCTGCCGCTGGTCGTTGCCCTCTTCAAGCGCCACCCAGTCGCGCCAGGCATGCTTGAGAAACGCCAGGTAGCGGGCGCTATGCACTTTGGCCAACAGCGCGCGGCTGTCGGCCTGGGGTGTGCGCAGCTCGTGGCCGCGCTCGCTCAGGCGGGCCTTGACGTATTCGGCGCGCGCCGGGGTTTCAAAGCACGGCACGCGCTCACCGCGGTAAAACTCAAACACAGGGGCATGGTCGTGGTGGCTGTCGCTGAAAAAAGTGAGCATGGTGGCGAATGGTTTGGTTCGTTCATGAAAAGGAGGTGATGGTGGTCACCCGAACAGCGCAGCGCGCCGCCATCAAAGTGTGCGCGGGTCGGTCTTCAGCAACACCTCGACCAATGAGCGCAACGTCGCCTTCAGCGGCCCGGCGCCCGGTGTCATCTCCAGCGTGGTTTCGTCCATGTACAGCTTGCGGTTGATCTCCAGCTGGATGCTGTGCCGGTGCCCGGCCGGGTTGCTGTAGCGGCGCACCAGTTCCACGCCTTTATAGGGGTGGTTATAGGCCACGCTGTAACCATGCGCGCGCAGGTGCTCACACACCAGTGTCGACAACGCCTTGCTGGCAGTTGTGCCTTCACGGTCGCCGACCACAAAGTCCGCATGCGCCTCACCCGGAAAATCGGTGGCGCTGCCCGAAGCCACTGCCGGCATGGAGTGGCAGTTGATGTGGATGCTGTAGCCGTGCTGCCGCCAGGCGGCGTCAATCGCCTGCGCCACGGCGGCGTGGTAAGGCTTCCAGCACTGCTCGATGCGCGCCTGGATTTCCGCCACCCCCAGTTTGCGGTCATACAGCGGCACGCCTTCGTCGGTGGTGCGCCAGATCAGCCCCTTGCCCAGGCGGACCTTGGACATGACCCGGGGATCATCGTCTACCGGTTCGGGCCAGGGCGCATCCAGCAGCGACACATCCATTTCGGTGGTGTTGCGGTTGGCGTCCAGGTAGCTTCGGGGGAAATGCGCCTCAACCCAATGCGCACCCAATGCCGGCGCAAAGTCATACAGTTTTTCAACATGAGTGTCTTCGGCGCTGCGCAGCACGGCGAGCTCGCAGGCATGCCTGAAATCAGCCGGATACATCGTCCCGCTGTGCGGGGAATCAAGAACCAGCGGAGTGCTTCCGGGCAGGCAGGTAATGGAGGGCATGCCCTGACTTTAGCAGCAGCACATTGGCAAACCAGCGGTAGCGTCCCCGCGGCTCAGCCCCTTCGCAAACTTCCGTTTGTCCTACAGCGTTTTAACTTTTAGCCTCACAACGGCGTGTGGGTACGACCCTTAAATTTCACAGCGGAAAGCCAATCAAGCCGCTTTTTCCAGACGAAAAAGTGCATTCCGAAATTTCAGCCATTGAAGGAAACACCATGCCATCCTTGACCCGCAAACTCTCCGCAACCGTGCTGGCCGCCGCTGCCCTGGCTGCGGCCGCAGGGGCCAACGCCCAAAGCGGTTCGACATCGTCCAACACCACGTCCAGCAGCAATTATTCGTTTTACGCACCGGGCTCGCGCTATTTCGGCCTGAACGTGGGCAGCTCAGACTTTTCCCTGCCAAGCGGTGCCGGCGGTTTTCCTTCCGACAACAGGGACACGTCGTACAACATCTACGGCGGCAGCTATTTCAACAACAACTTCGGACTGGAACTGGGCTATACCGATTTCGGCAAGATCAACCGTGGCGGCGGGCAGACCGATGCAGAAGGCATCAACCTGAGCCTGGTCGGCCGTTTGCCAATGAGCAACTCGTTCAACCTGCTGGGCAAGCTGGGGACGACCTATGGACGCAGCCACGTGTCCGCTGCACCTGCGTCCGGCATTGCCACAGGCAGCGAAAGCAATTGGGGCGTGTCGTACGGCCTGGGTGCCGAATGGGCATTCACCCCTACCTTGTCGGCGGTGCTGCAGTGGGACGAGCATGACATGAAGTACCCCGGTGGCGGCAAGGAACGCCTCAGTACCACCAGCATAGGCCTGCGTTACCGCTTCTAGACCGTTGTGGCAGCGTAGCCACCAGCCCAAAGCCCGCATGCCTTTCATGGCATGCGGGCTTTTTCACATTTTCGCTTCATGCATTCACTATCAATTTCATAGCTGCTTGCGCCCGTTCTTCTTTGCTTTCAAGCACTTTCTTCTTATAAAACCGCGGGCAGATGCGGTGCCAGCATCTCCTGCAACAGCCAGGTTCCGGCACGGCCCAGGGGGCGCTGGCGTGACCACACGGCGTCCACAGGCACCCTGCGCGGCCAGCCGCGCGCATGAAGTTCGACCAGTTTGCCGGTCGCAAAGCGCGTCACCATCCAGCGTGGAATGGCTGCCCATCCAAAACCCAACACCGCCATTTCCAGCAGCATGAGGTAGCTGGGAGCAGACCAGGCGCGGCGCGACTGGCGCGCCCCATGCGAGCCCCGGGCTCCCTGGGCCCCCTGCTCCATCTCTATATAGGTATCCAGCCGCAGTTCCCTGAAATTGGCCAGAACGTCGGGCGTGATGTCTTTCATGCTGGCCAATGGGTGGGCGGTGGCCACAAACAGCGTGATTTCAGACTGCTCGGCAATCGTGGCCGAACCGATGTCGGGCGGATAAGCGCCCTGGGCGGCTACCACGCCAATGTTTGCCCGCCCTGTTTGCACCAACGACACCAGGTCGCCGTGTTCGGCAATCAGGCATTCAAACTCCAGGTCGGGAAAGCTTTTCTCAAAAGCCGAAAGCATTTCTTCAAACCGGTCAGACTGGTAGGTATCTGACCAGACCACGCTGAGCCTGGGCTCCAGGCCTCCCCCAAGCTGGCTGGCGGTGCGGTCAAGCCGGTCGCTGGCCGCCAGGATTTCCTGCACCTTGCCCAGCATGACCCGTCCGTGTTCCGTCAATGCCGGCTTTCGGCTGCTCCGGTCAAACAGGTTCAAGCCAAGGTCGATTTCCAGATTGGCAATCGCACTGCTCACTGTTGACTGGCTTTTTCCCAGCTTGCGGGCCGCGGCCGAGAACGAACCCAGGGTCGCAGCCTCGGCAAAAGCGGTCAAGGCTTCCGGGGAATGGCGCATGGCGGTCTTCTATCTATTTTTTCGATGATTATTGATTTTAATGTATTCGAAATAACGATGAAAATACCGTCATGACAGTAAGGCATCTCGCCTCAACGGTCGGTAAATCATTTAGAACGCGCGTCATGAGCCTCCAAAAATCCCTGAAAGAACGTTTTTTCCACGCCCTCGGCTTTGAAATTCTGGCCATTGCCATCTGCGCGCCGCTCGGCACCTGGCTCCTCGGTTATTCGCTGGCGCACATGGGCCTGCTGACCCTGATGGTTTCGCTGATGGCGATGAGCTGGAACATGCTGTTCAACGTCCTGTTTGACCGGGCGCAGCGCCGCATGGGCTTTCAGCGCACCCTGGCGGCGCGTGCCGTGCATGCCGTGCTGTTTGAAATCGGCCTGATCATCGCGGTGGTTCCGCTGGCGGCCTGGTGGCTGGACATCGGCCTGTGGGAAGCCTTTGTACTGGACATTGCGATCGTGCTGTTCTTCCTGCCCTATACCTTCTGCTTTAACTGGGCTTACGACCATGTCCGCTCACGGGTGGTGGCGCGCCACGCGCGCAAAGCCCAGATGGCCAGCCGTACGGCCGGCGGGCAGCAGCCGGCGCCCGCGCTGCTTTGTGCAGCGCCCGCCGGCAAGTGTCTTACTTCATCTGCACAGAGCCCGACACGATGACCAATACCGTGCTCTTGCCGGCTTCCACAGGCACTGATGCATCGGCCATTTCGGCCTTGGCCGACATTGCCATCATGCGGGGACGCGGTGGAGAGCCCTGGTCGTTGGCATTCACCGAGACTTCGCGCAGCGAGTAGCCGGCAAAACCAAAACTGCGCGCCACCTCGCTGGCTTTGGCCTTGAAACGCTCAATCGCGAGCGCCTGTGCCTCGCCCTCGACTTTGGCGCGCTGCTCCCGGCTCAATGCAAAACTGACGTTGCCCATGGTCAGGGTCTGGATCTTGCCCGCCGTGCTGGTGATGCGCGGGAAGTCCTTGCCTTCCAGCACCAGTTCGGTGGAGCCCTGCCAGCCATTGATCTTGCCGTCTTTGCCATAGCGCGGATACAGGCTGAAATTCCCGGTGCGCACGTCCATCTGTCCGGGCACTGCCGCCTGCTTGGCCTGGGTCAGCGCGGTCTCAAGCGCCTGCCTGAGCTGGCTTTGCACGACGCCTGCGTCAACACCGTCACGGGTTGTGGTCAATGAAATCGACAACAGGTCCTGCTGCACCTCCACCGAGCCGCTGACCGATAACTGGGCCACGTTCTGCAGGGATTCGTGGAAGTTGGTCTGGGCCATGGCATGGCTACCCAGCACTGCGCCTGCCAACAGGACACACAAAGCGATCGATTTTGGAGCTCGCATCAGAATTACCTTTCGGGGTGGTGAATTTCAGCCGCTTCTGGCTAAAAAAGACAAGCGTGAAATGGAGGGGAAAATCGCGGTGAACATCCGGAACGCTGCAAATCAAGCAGCCTGTTCACCGCAAGTAACCAGGCGCATTCGCCCGGTATTGCTCTTGCAAAGGCCCGCCAGCGCGGTGCCCGGGGAGCGGCCGATTATTTTTACATGTGTTTTTTCAATCGAATGTAGGCGCATTGCCATAGTCAACACGCACACTTGCATGTGGCCGCAACTTTTGTAACAGTGTGTCAAACCGACTGAAAAATGCGACATCCCGCCTTTTCAGCCTTCAAAATGGCTCTGTTACAAATTACCAGATGACTATGACCCAAGCTCAACCCAACGCCCGTGCCGACAAAATCCTGATCCTTGATGACGATGCCCGCATTCGCGATCTACTGCGCCGCTACCTGGCCCAGGAAGGTTTTGAGGTCATCCTCGCCGAAGACAGCAAAGCGCTGAACCGCATCATGCTGCGCGACGCCGTCGACCTGATCGTCCTGGATTTGATGATGCCCGGCGAAGACGGCCTTTCCATCTGCCGCCGCCTGCGCGCCGCCAATGACCGTACGCCCATCATCATGCTGACCGCCAAAGGTGAGGACGTGGACCGCATTGTCGGCCTGGAGGTCGGCGCCGACGATTACCTGGCAAAACCGTTCAATCCCCGTGAATTGCTCGCCCGCATCCACGCCGTGCTGCGCCGCCGGCCGACGGCTGAAGTGCCGGGTGCGCCGTCCAGCGACCAGGAAGTGATTACCTTTGGGCCGTTTTCCTTCGATATGGGCTTGCGCACCCTGCACAAGAACGGCGAAGAGCTGCCGCTGACCACCGGCGAATTCGCCATGCTGAAAACCCTGGTGCGCCACCCGCGGCAGCCGCTGTCCCGCGAAAAACTGGCACAACTGGCACGCGGGCGCGAATTCGAGCCCTTTGACCGCAGCCTGGACGTGCAGGTATCGCGTTTGCGCAAACTGATCGAAGTGGACGCAGCGGTGCCCCGCTACATTCAGACGGTCTGGGGTATTGGCTACGTGTTTGTGCCGGACGGCACGAACTAGCCCCCACGCTTTTCACTGCGCCTTCGGCTTCGTGTAATGCGCKGCCCCCGAGGGGGCCGCCCGCCTGCAGTCCGGCAAAGCCGGCCCTGCGGCTCATGCTGGTAAAAACATGTGCTCCCACTGTGCCCGCTGGAATTTTTCAACCCAGCATGAGCCGCGGAACTGGCTTTGCCAGGCCGCAGGCGGGCGGCCCCCTCGGGGGGCAGGGAGCCACACGAAGTGAGCGACCGTGGGGGCCTGTATGGCGCGCCAGCAACAGGCGGCAACAGCTTGCCTGCCGCTGCCCAGCTGTATCGTGCTAACGTCCATTTTTCGCCCGCGCTTTGCGGTATGCACTGATC
Organism: Polaromonas sp. P5_D5; assembly: GCF_054049435.1. Taxonomy (NCBI): domain Bacteria; kingdom Pseudomonadati; phylum Pseudomonadota; class Betaproteobacteria; order Burkholderiales; family Comamonadaceae; genus Polaromonas; species Polaromonas sp. P5_D5. The sequence continues at coordinate 850,789 of NZ_JBFUMJ010000002.1, read as the reverse complement.
TCCTATGGACGCTACCAACCCAGTTCCCCTCGAAACCGCCCCGGCCCCGCTGGAAATGCGCCCGCGCAGGGGTTTCAGCCTGTTCTGGCGGACCTTCTTTTTCCTGGCGCTACTGCTGTTCGGCTCCATCGTTGCCTGGCTGCAGACCTTCCGGGCACTCGAATCCGAGCCGCGGGCCATCCAGAGTGCGCAGCAACTGGCCTCGCTGGTCAACCTCAGCCGCGCCGCGCTCCGCTATTCCGACTCCATCGCCCGCGTATCGCTGATCAAGACCCTGGCGGACGAGGAGCGCGTACGCATCACGCCGCGCGAGCCCAAGGACAAGTACGAGCTTTTTGAAAGCGATGAACTCGGTGAACGCACGGCCGAAGAGCTGAAGACACGGCTGGGTGCCGGCACTGTGGTGGCCAGCAGCGTCAACGGCCAGAAGGGCCTGTGGGTGGGCTTTACTATCGACGGCGATGCGTACTGGCTGCTCACTGACCCCTCCAAGATCGGGCCCTCACGCAACAGCACCTGGATCATCTGGCTCATCACGGCTGCAGCGCTGTCGCTGGCCGGGGCAGCCTTTATCGCACGCCTGATCAACCGGCCGCTCAAGCAGCTGTCGTTCGCGGCCAGCCGAATGCGGGACGGCGACTTCGATGCCAGCCTGCTCGATGAAAAAGTGGCGACCAGCGAAATCCGTGAGGTCAACATCGGCTTTAACCGCATGGCCGAGCAGCTGTCCAAAATCGAGCAGGACCGGGTCATCATGCTGGCGGGGATTTCCCATGACCTGCGCACCCCGCTGGCCCGGCTGCGCCTGGAAACCGAGATGAGCGTCACCGACATGGATGCGCGCGAGCACATGGCCGCAGACATCACCCAGCTGGACGCCATCATCGACAAATTCCTCGACTATGCCCGGCCCGAGCCACCGCGGCTGGAACGGGTTTCACTCAATGCGGTAGTCGATGCCGCCGTGTACGCCATCGCCGACTATGAAGACATGCGGGTCACCGTCACCATCCCGGACGATATGGCCGTGCTGGCCGACGAGGTCGAGCTGTCGCGCGTGATTTCAAACCTGCTTGAAAATGCCAGGCGCTACGGCAAGACGCCCGAAACCGGCATTGCCTTGGTTGATATTGCGGCCAAAGGCCGTGACCAGTGGGTGCTGATCAAGGTACGGGATCACGGCATGGGCGTGGCGCCCGAAACCTTGTCCAAGCTCACCCGCCCGTTTTTCCGGGGAGACGCCGCACGCACCGCCGCCACTGGCGCGGGCCTGGGTCTCGCGATTGTCGAAAAGACGATTCACCGCATGGGCGGCGTGTTTGGCCTGGCCAACACAGGCTCCGGCGGGCTCGCCGCGCATATCAAGCTGCGCAGGAGCTGATTCTCCCTGCGGACGGTTGCCCGGCTCCGCAGCCGGCCTCAAAGGGGAATCACCCCTCCGACCAGGCAGGCCGTGCGCGAGAAGCTATCAAAACGATAGCACTAGAAAAGCAGAACAACAGCCCGGGCTTCCATGCTCAGGCCCTGTCCTACCGGGCCGAGCTTTTCGGCGGTCTTGGCCTTGACGTTCACCTGTCCCACTTCCAGCGCCAGCACTTCTGCGATGCGTGTCCGCATTGCCGCAATGTAAGGCGCAAGTTTGGGCGCCTGCGCAACGACCGTGCTGTCGATGTTGCCGATCTTGTGGCCGCGCTCTGCCAGCAAGCGCCCGACCTCTGCCAGCAAGACGGTCGAATCAGCGCCCTTGAAGCGCGCGTCGGTGTCCGGAAAATGCGAGCCGATGTCGCCCAGCCCGGCAGCGCCCAGCAACGCATCGGTGATTGCGTGCAACAGCACATCGGCGTCCGAATGGCCAAGCAAGCCGACGGTATGGGGAATGTCCACACCACCGATGATGAGCTTGCGCCCAGGCACCAACGCGTGGGTGTCCCAGCCTTCACCGATTCGAAAGTTCAAGGTGGTCATCGTCGGGCCTTGCGTGAATGGAATTGCGTGATTGAGTAGCAGCCATGAGCTATTTTCTGCGCCGCTCGAGGATAGCTTCCGCTAGCGCGAAATCCTCCGGATAGGTCACTTTGAAGTTCTGCGCACTCCCACTGACCAGCCGGGGAGAAAGCCCTGCCGCCTCCATGGCACTGGATTCATCCGTGACAGCGTCTCCGGCGCGCTCCAGCGCATCGATCAGCGCGCCGATACGAAACATTTGCGGCGTTTGCGCCAGCCATTTGTCGCTACGGTCCACAGTGGCGGCCACGCGGCCGTCCCGTTCGGTTTTAAGCGTGTCCGGCAGCTTTTGAGCCAGCAGGCCGCCCACAGAATCATTGCGGCATTCATGGATCAGGGCATTGATCTGCCCGGCTGTGACCAGGCAGCGCGCCGCATCGTGCACCAGCACCCAGTCGGTCAGGGCCGCGCCGCCGGGTTGCTGCGCCACCATCGCTTTGAGGCCGTTCAGCACCGTGGCCGCACGGGTCAGTCCGCCACCAACCGACAGGGTTTCGTTCGTGTTGCCAAAATCGGGAAACACCTTCAAAAAATCGTCATCCGACGGGGAAATGACCACCCACAAACCGGTGAAAGTGCCTGGAAGCGCCCGAAAAGCCTCTACGGTATGGCGGACCATAGGGATGCCGTCAATCATCTGGTATTGCTTGGCTTGAGGGGTTCCGGCCCGGCTACCTTGCCCCGCACAGGGAATCAGCACAAAAAAACGGGGTTCGGAACGGTTATTGGCAGGGCTTGTCGTCATAACTTCATCATAGATTCTAAAATCGATGCTTGAACGCATGCAGGCACCCCACTCCGGATGGTTTGGGGTGTCTGGCTTTTGTAGTTTGGATTTTGGCCTTTCCTGCCTTCCTCTTTCCTGATTGTTTGAAACGACACACTCGCCAGCGCACCGATCAATGCACCTACCCTCACTCGTCACCGGCAAACGCTACACCCTGCCCCAGCCCGCCGGTTCTGCCGATGCCCTGCTGCTGGCACGTCTGGGCACCCGCGAAAAAGCCGCCGGCAAGCTCACCGCCATCATCACGTCGGACGCCACCACGGCCCAGCGCCTGATGGACGAGATCACGTTTTTTGCACCTGACCTGCGCTGCGCGCTGTTCCCGGACTGGGAAACCCTGCCCTACGACACCTTCTCGCCGCACCAGGATTTGATCAGCGAGCGCCTGGCCACGCTGTGGCGAATCCAGCAGCGCGACAAGGAAACTGGCGCCGACGTCGTCATCGTGCCCGCTACTACGGCGCTATATCGCCTGGCGCCGCCCAGCTTTCTGGCGGGCTACACCTTCCAGTTCAAGGTCAAACAAAAGCTCGATGAAACGCGGCTCAAGGCCCAGCTCACGCTGGCGGGCTACAGCCACGTGACGCAAGTAGTCAGCCCCGGCGAATACGCGGTGCGCGGCGGTTTGATTGACCTCTTCCCCATGGGCAGCCCTGTGCCTTACCGCGTCGATCTGTTTGACGACGAGATCGACAGCATCCGCACCTTTGACCCTGACAGCCAGCGCAGCCTCTACCCCGTGCCCGAGGTGCGCCTGCTGCCCGGACGCGAGTTCCCGATGGACGACGAGGCGCGTGCCCGGTTCCGCAGCCGCTGGCGCGAACTGCTGGACGGCGACCCGACCAAGAGCCGCATCTACAAAGACATGGGCAACGGCGTGGCCACCGCCGGTATCGAGTACTACCTGCCGCTCTTCTTTGAAGAGACCGCCACGGTGTTCGACTACCTCGGCAGCAACGCCACCGTGGTGCTGCACGGCGACCTGGAGCCGGCCTTCCAGCGCTTCTGGCAAGACACCAAAGACCGCTACCGCCTGGTGCGCGACGCACCCGACCGCCCGGCGCTGCCGCCCGAGTCACTCTTCCTGGGCACAGAGCAGTTTTACGCCCGCGCCAACGACTACGCGCAGCTGGCCATACGCGCCACGGTCGAAGACGTCGCAGACAACGCGCAGTTTCAAAAGCTGGGCGAAATGGCCGTGGTGCGCGGCGCCGAAGACCCGCTGGCCAAATTCAAAGGCCACGTGCGCAACACCGCCCATCGCGTGCTGGTGCTGGCCGAAAGCGACGGCCGCCGCGAAAGCCTGCTGGACTTCCTGCGCGCCAGCAGTGTCAGCCCGCCGACGTTTGATTCGCTCGAAGACTTCCAGGCCAGCGACGAAAAACTCGGCATCGCCACTGCGGCACTCAACACGGGCTTCAGCTGGCTTGAAGAAGGCATTGACTTCATCACCGAGACCGAGCTGTTTGCCGCGGGCGCCACCGTGCGCCGCCGCAACAAGAAGCAGGAACAGGTCAGCGATGTCGAAGCGCTGATCAAGGACCTCTCGGAGCTCAACGTGGGCGACCCGGTGGTGCACAGCGCACACGGCATAGGCCGCTACCGCGGCCTCATCAACATGGACCTGGGCCAGGGCACGAATGCCGACGGCACACCGCTGCTGCAGGAGTTTTTGCACCTCGAGTATGCCGACAGCGCCACGCTGTACGTTCCCGTCAGCCAGCTGCACCTGATCAGCCGCTACACCGGCGTCAGCGCCGAAGAGGCCCCGCTGCACAGGCTGGGCAGCGGCCAGTGGGAAAAAGCCAAACGCAAGGCCGCCGAGCAGATTCGCGACTCGGCCGCCGAGCTGCTCAACATCTACGCCCGCCGCGCCGCGCGCGAAGGCCATGCCTTCCGTTATTCGCCCGGCGACTACGAAACTTTCGCCAACGACTTCGGCTTTGAAGAGACCGCCGACCAGCGCGCCGCCATCCACGCCGTGATCCAGGACATGATCAGCCCGCGGCCCATGGACAGGCTGGTCTGCGGCGACGTGGGTTTCGGCAAGACCGAGGTCGCGCTGCGTGCCGCCTTCATCGCCGTGACCGGCGGGCGGCAGGTGGCCCTGCTGGCGCCCACCACCTTGCTGGCCGAGCAGCACTACCAGACGCTGGTGGACCGCTTTGCCAAATGGCCGGTCAAGATCGCCGAGATGAGCCGCTTCCGCTCGGGCAAAGAGATTACCGCCGCCATCAAGGGCCTGGCCGACGGCACGGTCGACATCGTTGTCGGCACGCACAAGCTGCTGAGCCAGGACGTGAAGTTCGAGCGCCTGGGCCTGCTGATCATCGATGAAGAGCACCGCTTTGGCGTGCGCCACAAAGAAGCCATGAAGGCCATGCGCGCCGAGGTTGACGTGCTGACGCTGACGGCCACGCCGATCCCGCGCACGCTGGGCATGGCGCTTGAAGGCCTGCGCGATCTGAGCGTGATCGCCACCGCGCCGCAGCGCCGCCTGGCCATCAAGACCTTTGTGCGCAGCGAAAACAACGGCGTGATCCGCGAAGCCGTGCTGCGCGAGTTGAAACGCGGCGGTCAGGTCTACTTTCTGCACAACGAGGTCGAGACCATCCAGAACCGGCGCGAAAAGCTCGAAGAGATATTGCCCGAAGCGCGCATTGCTGTGGCGCACGGCCAGATGCCCGAGCGCGAGCTGGAGCGCGTGATGAAAGACTTCATCGCCCAGCGCTACAACCTGCTGCTGTGCTCGACCATCATCGAAACCGGCATCGACGTGCCGACCGCCAACACCATCGTGATGAGCCGCGCCGACAAGTTCGGCCTGGCACAGCTGCACCAGCTGCGCGGTCGCGTGGGCCGAAGCCACCACCAGGCCTATGCCTATTTGATGGTTCCCGACATCGAGGGCCTGACCAAGCAGGCAGGCCAGCGGCTCGAAGCCATCCAGCAGATGGAGGAACTCGGATCGGGCTTTTACCTGGCAATGCACGACCTGGAAATCCGCGGCACCGGCGAAGTGCTGGGCGAAAACCAGAGCGGCAACATGCTCGAGGTGGGCTTTCAGCTCTACAACGAGATGCTGAGCGAAGCCGTGGCCTCACTCAAGGCCGGGCGCGAGCCCGATCTGCTGTCGCCGCTCAGCGTGACGACCGAAATCAACCTGCACGCCCCGGCCCTGCTGCCCAACGACTATTGCGGTGACGTGCACCTGCGCCTGTCTTTCTACAAAAAACTGGCCACGGCGAAGAACACCGACCAGATCGACGCGCTGCTGGAGGAAATCGTCGACCGCTTCGGCAAGCTGCCGCCGCAGGCACAGACGCTGATCGACGTGCACCGCCTGCGCGTGATCGCCCGGCCTTATGGCGTGGTCAAGGTCGATGCCGCGCCCGGCGGCATCAACATCACCTTCAAGAAAGACCCGCCCATCGATTCGATGGCCATCATGCACCTCATCCAGAAGAACCGGCACATCAAGTTGGCCGGCAACGACAAGCTGCGTATCGAGCGCGAGCTCCCCGAACCCAAAGACCGCGCGCAAATGGTGCGCGACATCCTGCGCTCTCTCGGTCAACCCAAAACCCCCTCCACCACAGAAGCAACGCCCGCATGACCCCCGCTGAAATCTCCCCCGGCCTCGTCGTCAACGTCTCTACGCCAGACCTCAAGCTCAGCAATTTCAGGCTGATCGCCTTTGACATGGATTCCACGCTCATCAACATCGAGTGTGTGGACGAAATCGCCGACGCTGCGGGCCGCAAGGCCGAGGTGGCAGCCATCACCGAAGCCGCCATGCGCGGCGAGATCACCGACTACAAAGAGAGCCTGCGCCAGCGCGTGGCGCTGCTCAAGGGCGTGAGCGTGGCCAGCATGGACGAGGTCTACCGCGAGCGACTGAAACTCAACCCCGGCGCGGCCGAACTGGTGCAGACCTGCAAGAAAGCTGGCATGAAGGTGCTGCTGGTCAGCGGCGGCTTCACCTTCTTCACTGACCGCGTGCGTGACGAACTCGGCATCGACTACACGCGCTCCAACGTGCTGGAGGTGAAAGACGGCTTTCTCACCGGGAAGATGGTCGACCAGCCCTGGGGTGACATCTGCGACGGCGAAGAGAAGCGCAAGATGCTGCTCGAGACCTGCGGCAATCTGGGCATCAACCCGCTTGAGGCGATCGCCATGGGCGACGGCGCCAACGACCTGCCCATGATGGGCGTAGCCGGCCTCTCGGTGGCCTATCACGCCAAGCCGCGCGTACGCGAGCAGGCCATGGTGGCGATCAATGAGGGCGGCCTGGACCGGATGCTGGAGCTCTTCAGCTGAAGCCCTGGTGTTGCCGGCATCACAGCCGGCGCATCAATCACTCCGAAATAAGTCAACGATCCCACAGCCATAACACCTTATAAGCAGACACCTGAACCAAAGACAAACGACATCCATGGGTTTTTTCAAACGATTCGAAAGCCAGCTTCCCGCCTACCCTGACGCCGACCCTTCCTTGCCGCCCAAGGGTTTCATGGCCTTTCTGTGGGCCTGCACCGAAGGCGCGCGCGGCTACATCCTGCAGCTGGCGCTGCTCTCGGCGGTGATGGCGGTTTTTGAGGCCTTGCTGTTCGCCATGCTGGGCCGCATCGTCGACTGGCTGGGCGCGACGGCGCCCGCCAACCTGTGGGTCGAGCACGGCAACGCACTGGGCTGGCTCGCCTTCATCGTGGTGGCCAGCATCGCCGCCGTGGCGCTGCAGACCACCGTGAAGCACCAGACGCTGGCCATCAACTTCCCGATGCGGCTGCGCTGGAACTTTCACCGCCTGATGCTGGGGCAAAGCATGTCCTTCTACCAGGACGAATTCGCCGGCCGGCTGACCACCAAGGTCATGCAGACCGCGCTGGCGGTGCGCGACACGCTCTTCGTGCTGGCCGACGTGCTGGTGGCCATGGGTGTCTACATCGCCACCATGACGGTTCTGGCCGCCGCCTTCGACACGAAACTGGTGGCGCCCTTCCTGGTCTGGCTGGCGCTCTACATCGCGAGCCTCTATTATTTCGTGCCGCGGCTGGGCCGCATTGGCAAGCAGCAGGCCGACGCCCGCTCATTGATGACGGGCCGCATCACCGACGCCTATACCAACATCACCACCGTCAAGCTGTTCTCGCACACCCGGCGCGAGGCCGGCTTCGCGCGCGACGCGATGAGCGAGTTCATGAAGACCGGCTACACCCAGATGCGCCTTGTCAGCGCGTTCGAGATCGTCAACCACACGCTCAGCATGGGCCTGATCCTCGGCATGGCCGGCACCTCGCTGTGGCTCTGGCACCTGGGCCAGGTCGGCGCGGGTGCGGTGGCCGCGGCCACTGCCATGGCGCTGCGTTTGCAGGGCATGTCGCACTGGATCATGTGGGAGACCACCAGCCTCTTTGAAAGCGTGGGCACCGTGCAGGATGGCATCAACACGCTTTCACGGCCGCACACCATCGTGGACGCGCCCGATGCGGCCGCGCTGGACGTGCCGCGCGGCGAAGTCCGCTTTGAAGCCGTGAATTTCAGCTACGGCAAGAACAAGCCGGTCATCGACCAGCTGACGTTGACCGTCAGGCCCGGCGAAAAGATAGGCCTGATCGGGCGCTCGGGCGCCGGCAAATCGACGCTGGTCAACCTGCTGCTGCGGTTTTATGACCTCGACGGCGGGCGCATCCTGATCGACGGCCAGGACATCGCCACCGTAACGCAAGACAGCCTGCGCAGCCACATCGGCATGGTGACGCAAGACACCTCGCTACTGCACCGCTCGGTGCGCGAAAACATTACCTACAGCCGCCCCGGCGCCACGGACGACGACATGCGCCTGGCCGCGCGGCGTGCCGAGGCCGACACCTTCATCGCCGACCTGACCGACCCGCACGGCCGCCACGGCTACGACGCCCACGTGGGCGAGCGCGGCGTGAAGCTTTCAGGCGGGCAGCGCCAGCGCATCGCGATTGCGCGTGTGATGCTGAAAGACGCGCCCATCCTGCTGCTGGACGAAGCCACCAGCGCGCTCGACTCCGAAGTGGAAGTCGCCATCCAGAGCAGCCTCAACACTTTGATGCAGGGCAAGACGGTAATCGCCATCGCCCACCGCCTCTCAACCATCGCCGCCATGGACAGGCTGATCGTGCTGGACCAAGGGCGCATCGTCGAAGAAGGCGACCACCGCAGCCTGCTGGCCAACGGCGGCCTGTATGCACGGCTCTGGGCGCACCAAAGCGGTGGCTTCCTCAGCGACAACCTGGAAGAAGAAGAGCTGGCGGCTTGACGCTGCTGGCCGCGCCGGGTGCCGCGCCTCAGGTACTCATCTGGGGCGGGCACTCGTTTGCTATTGTTTTAATAGCTTCTCGCGCATGCACTGAAAGGGCTAGAGCCCGATTTTGCTTACGAAAAAGCCTCAAAATACCTGAACCCGGGGCCTGCTGCACTCATGCCGGATTCAGGCTTTCTCGATCACCGGGCGCCCCGCCTGCACCGCAAACTGCGCCAGTGTTTGCACACCGCTGTCGGCGCGCGTCACGTCGCTCACCACACGCAAGGTGGTAGTGAGCTTGCGCGGGGTCAGTTCCACCACGCCGTAGCCCTTCCGTTCTGAGTCCGCAAACACGAAATGCGGATTTTCGGCGAGGTAGTCCGGAATTTTCGCGTTACCGGCTGAACGGGACGTGATACTGGTGCCGCAGAATTCGGTGCCCACGGACGGGCTGGAAGTATCCGCGTAGTCGGCCTTGATGTGGCCAACCCAGTTTTCATGCACATCGCCGCCCAGGATGACCGGATTCACCACGGCGTGCTTGCGCAGCGAATCCGTGAAGCGTGTACGCGCCGCTGCATAACCGTCCCAGCCGTCGTTCCAGAAAACCTGCTCAGGCCCACGGCGAAAGTCCCGCTGGCCAAAAAGCGATTGCTGGCCGACCACGTTCCAGCCGCTTTCCTTGCTGGCGGCCCGGCTCCATTCAGCGTCCAGCCAGCTTTCTTGCTGCGCCCCCAGCATGCTGCGGGCCGGATCTTTCCACGCAGCGCAAGTGGCGGGGTTCAGTGTGCCGGAGCCAGCTTTGCCGTCACGCGTGCAGGCCTGCGCATCTTTGTATTGGCGGGCGTCCAGCATGTAGAGCGAGGCCAGGCGGCCGTAGGGAACGCGCTGGTAAATGCGCATTTCTGCGCCGCTTGCCAGGCCGCCCACGGCCCGCGTCAGCGCCGAAGCGCGCACGGGCATGTGTTCATAAAACGCCTGGTAAGCGGCAGCGCGGCGGGCGGCAAAGTCCGGCGCCGGCGGCCCGCTGTTGCCGGGTGTGGCGCCCGCGTAGTCGTTTTGCACCTCGTGGTCATCCCACGTCACCAGCCAGGGGCAGGCTGCATGCATCGCTTGCAGGTCGGCGTCAACCTTGTGCATGGCATAGCGCTGGCGGTAGTCGTCCAGCGTGAGCACCCAACCGCCCGTGGGCACACGCACCGGCTGGCCGGCGTTGGGGTACTCGTAGATGTAGTCGCCCAGGAAGAGCACGAGATCAAGCTCTTCAGCAAGCATATGGCGGTAGGCGCTGTAGTAGCCGTGTTCCCAGCGTTGGCAAGAGGCATAGGCCAGCCGCAGCCGCCCCACAGCGGCATCGGGTGCCGGAAAGGTGCGGGTGCGGCCGGTGGCGCTTAACGCATCGCCCACCGCAAAGCGGTAGAAATACCAGCGGTCGGCTTCCAGGCCCTGCACTTCCACATGCACCGAGTGGGCCAGACCGGGTACGGCATGGGTCTGGCCGGCTTGCACGATGCGCGAAAAATGATCGTCGTGCGCAATCTCCCAGCGCACGGCCACCGGCACCGGCTGCAAGCGCACGGCCGCATCATTGTCCAGCATCAGCCGCGTCCAGAGCACCACCGAGTCATGGGTGGGTGAGCCGCTGGCCACGCCCAGCGTGAAAGGATTGCCTGTCAGCCGTTGCTGGGCCGATGCCCTGGGTGGCAGGTAGAAACCAGCACCCGCTGCCGCCAGCGACTGAAGCAACCGGCGCCTGTGGATTACGGGAGTCATGTGGATCGCTCAGTGCCTGGCCGGCAGGCGCACGATGAAGGTGGTTCCCGAGCCGGCGCTGCTGTGCACATCGATGCTGCCGCCGTGGATGTCGACCGCGTTGCGCACAATCGCCAGGCCCAGGCCGGTGCCCTGGATGGTGCCCACGTTGCTGGCGCGGTGAAAAGATTCGAACAGGTGCGGCAACTCGTCCTCCGGAATACCGATGCCCTCGTCCGCCACTTCCATGACGGTCATGCCCTGATCGATGCTCACGGTGAACCGCACAAGACCGCCCAGCGGCGAGTACTTGACCGCATTGGACAACAGGTTGCTGAAGATGTGGCGCAGGAGCTTCTCGTCGTACAGACCTTCTCCCTCCCCGGCTGAATAATCCAGCCGCAACTCGCACAGGCTGTCTGGTTGCTGGGTGCGCGCCTCTTCCACCAATTGGTGGCACAGCCTGTGCAGGTCCAGCGGATGCGGTTCAAACTCCAGCATCTGGGCATCGGCCTTGCCCAGCAGCAGCACGCGGTCCAACATGCCCGTCATGCGTTTCACGCCGGCAGCAATGCTGTCCAGAATCTCCAGTTTTTCCGACTCAGGCAAGCGGCTGCCGTAATGCCTGAGCAATTCCTCGGCGGAAAGAATGCCAGACAGCGGTGTACGGAACTCATGGCTGGTCATGGCCACGAAGCGGGTGCGCAGTTCATTGAGCGCCTTTTGCTGCTCAAGGGCCTCGCGTGTGTCTTCCTCCGATTTCTTGCGTTCGGTGATGTCAAGAAACGCCCAGATCACACCTGAATCAGGGTCATGGGGCTGAACACAGCTGCCGGCCATCTGCACCCAGAAGAGCTGTCCGTCCCGCCTTCTGAGCCGGCGTTCATTGATATAACTGCCGGTGGCAATCAGCGTCTCACGCGCCTCCTTGCCGAACTGCTCCCAGGTGGCAAGGTCGGGATGGATATAGCTGGAAGACTGCCCCATCAGTTCTTCGCGCGGGCCGCCGATCATCTGGGCGAATTTCTCGTTGACCCACTCGTGGCGCCGGTTCACCGACAGCACAATGCCCACCAGCGCGCTATTAAGAATGGCTTCGCGCTCGGAAGATGTGCGCAGCAGCTTGGCCTCCAGTTCCTTGCGCTGCGTGATGTTGATGATCACCCAGACCGTGCCCTGCGAAAGGTCGCGTCCGGCTACGGACTTGCCCGACAGCGACACCCAGATCAGCGTACCGTCAAACTGCCGGACCTGGATCTCGCCTTCGTAGTTTTCACCGCGGCTCACGCAGGCAGCCACTTCACCGCCCACCGTCAGGTACTGCTCACGCGACAGGTAAAACGGCTCCATCGAGGTCAATGGATTGCTGCCTGCACCGAATACCTTGAGCATGGCCTGGTTGGCCCAGCGAAAGCGGCCATCCGGTGTCAGGAAGGCAATGCCCACAATGGAGTTTTCCAGGATCATTTCGCGCTCTTTCAGCAGGGTGCGAAAGTTTTCCTGGGAAACGCTCAAGGCCTCCACCATGGATTGCTCAGCCATGATGCGGGCCTGGGCCTGCTCTTTTTCCTGCCGGGTGACGTTGATGCGGTCCGCCAGCGCAAACGACAGCACCACCATTTCCAGCGCCGACCCGATCAACAGCGAATTGGCCGTGAGTACATTCGACGGCAGGACACCCGTGTTGTGCAACGCCAGCGTCACCACACCCACCAGCAGCAGGGCCCATGCCGCCAGGAAATACCGGGCCCCGGGATGCCCCATGCGCACGCTCAGCAAACCCACCGCGACCAGCGTGGTGACACTGAGAACCGCCAGCACGGTCACCATCCATGAAGACACCACATAAGGCATCGTAAAAGCGGCCAGCAGGGTCAGCAGCCAGCCGCCCACCAGCGCCTTTATAAAGCGGTCCATGCGGGGCATCTTGAGTGCACTGGAAAGAAAGCTGCGTGCAAACAAAATGCCGAAAGAGGCGGTCGCCGCCATGCCCGCAGGGGGCGAAATGCTGTTCCACCAGGTAAGGCCCGGCCAGATGAATTGCGCGCCAAAACCCGTCAACGCGGCCTGCGCGATGGCCATGCAGCCGACAAATGCCACATAGATCAGGTAGGCCCGGTCACGCACCGAGAAAAACAGCAGCAGGTTGTAGAAAAAGAGCCCGACCAGCAACCCAAAGTAGAGGCTGATCGTGGCGTACTCAGCCTGGTCGTGCCGCCACAGCGCCGCGGGCTGCCAGAGACGAACGGGCGCAGACACCGTGCCGTCCGACGTCACCCGAAGGTAGAGCGTATTGACGGCACCGGGCTTGAGACGCACCGGCATCACGTGGTTGCGGTGCACCACGGCCCGATCTGCAAAAGGCAACAGGTCACCGCCCACCTGCCACACAAAGCCGCCCTTGCCGTCCGGTGAATACAGCTCCAGCCGGTCCAGCGGCGGATAGGCCAGCTCCAGCATCCAGTCTGCGGGTGTGCTGCGTTCGGTCCGCAGGTTCACACGCAGCCAGATGGCCGAGCTGGTCAAACCAAAATTGGTGGCCGAGCCGGTTTGCGGCACCGGCTGAAAGCGCGCCTGGGCATCCGGTTTCAAAAGGTCGGCCAGTGTCAGCTCGCCGCCGGCGTCTTCAAGGTAGGTAAACGACTGCGACAGTACATATCTGTCGTCGCCGCCGATGGTGATCTCACCCGCTTCGGTGCGCTCCTGCACGGGCTCCTGCGGCTGCGCCCAAACCAATGGCCCGGCACCCACCAGCAGCAAGGCAAGCACAAACCGAAACAGGTACCGCAAGCAAGATGTCATGGATTGGCGGCAAGAAGCGGGGACTTGCGCCTTTGGACCTGCCCCGGCGAGACGGCAGAAGCCGGAACGGCACCTGCAGCGTGCCGCTGGCCGTTGCAGACTTCATGGCTGATCGCCAGGTTTTCTGCATGGCTGTTGCCCCCTTCGCTCAGGGGCAGGATGTGCTCCAGGGTGGCGGCCTGGGGCGTGACATGTTCGCCGCACACCCAGCACGGAACTATTCCGTGGAGCTGCCGCGCCACGGTTTTATAGATTTTGTCCCGGGTAAGCCCCAGCCTGCTCACGGCAGAGTTTTCATCTGGCGGCCGCCATGGGCAGACGCCTCGGCCTTGGACCCGCTCATGATCACGCCTTATTCGATCCTGGCCGGCCGCGCATCGGCGGGTTGAGTAAAGGAATCTTCCCACTGCGTGGCGAAACGATTGTTCTTGTCTATGCGAATGCCCCCCGTACCGTCGGGATTGAAGCCGACGTTACTCGTAGCCGCGGCCCGCGAGACTTCTGGCTGGTTGTCCTTGTTGAGTTCCTTGAGCGCGGCGTCCTTGGCGGCCTTGACACGTTCCCGGGTGAAAGATTCCAGGTCGGCGTGGAAACTGCTGTCGCCGCCGCGGGTTTCCTGGTGCTCCTGCACCAGCTCCTCCGGAATTTCCCCCAGGAAGGCGGCACGCATGGCGCTGACCGTGGGCGGACGGCCGGCCTTGATGGAGGTGTAGGCAATGCCGCAATCCGACAGCAGTGTCTCCTTGAGCTGGCGGGTGGCCTTGCTCACATCACGCTTGCCGCGCAAATCCACGCAACCGACAACTTTGCCATCCAGGGTGCAGATGGTGAAAGTCGTGTAGACGCCATTGAGCAGCTCAAGCAGGCGTTCGGTTTTTTCCTTGTCTTTTTCCTTTTCCTTGTCTTTTTCCAGCGGAATGGTAAAGCGCAGCACCGGCAGCTTGACCATCACCGCGTGGTCGTGGAAAGTGCTTCGCAGCCATTTCCATACCTCGTATTCATCGTTGGTAACCACCCCGCGGGCACGCAGCGGCCATTTGTGGGGTATCCGCAGCTTCGCACTCGCGCTTTTGCGCAGCCAGGCGGCATACAGCAAAACACCTGCAAGCGCGCCCACGGCGACGCCCAGCAACGTCATCAGCCAGGAAATCAGGTTCAAGATGCAGTTCTCCTCTATCGATTGGGGATGCCGCCGAAGCCAGGCAGTGCGAACAGCGACCCCAGTGAGTCACAGAACGGACGCCCTGTCAATTCAGGCCAGCGTCCCGGTGCGTTATTAAAACAGGTTTTGCCGGTTTTCCAGGGGTTTCAGGCACAAAAAGAGCCTCCAGCCCAACCCCGCCGTGCGCAAGCAGCTATATTTTTCATAGCATCCGGATGGCGCCGCAAAACACTGCGGCCCTGCGGGTTGACGATGACCTTTGCCACGCAGGCCACGAATCGGTATGCTCGATTTTTTGCAGGAGCCCAACATGCCACGCAAGACCGCCCAGGATTTTGACCAGGAACTGCTGATTCTGTTTGATGCCTATGTCCACGGCACCATTGACAGGCGCGGGTTCCTGGAGCGCGCCCAGAAATTCGCCACCGCCGGCCTGACCGCAACAGCCCTGCTGGCCGCCCTCAGCCCCGATTTTGCCGCGGGGCAGCAAATTGCCCGGGATGACAAACGCATCAAGACCGACATGGTCAGCTATCCGTCGTCCGCCGGCTCAGGCACAGTCAAAGGCTATCTGGCCAGGCCTGCCAATGCCACCGGCAAACTGCCCGGCGTGCTTGTCATTCATGAAAACCGCGGCCTCAACCCGCATATTGAAGACATCACCCGCCGGCTGGCGCTGGACAACTTCATCGCCTTCGCACCCGACGCACTCACCCCCCTGGGCGGCTACCCCGGCGACGAAGACAAGGCGCGCGAGTTGTTCGCCAAACTGGACCAGCGAAAGTGCGTGGAGGATTTCGTGGCGGCCACCACCTGGCTCAAGAGCCGGGACGACTGCACCGGCAAGCTGGGTGTGGTCGGGTTCTGCTATGGCGGCGGCATGTCGCACACACTCACCACGCGCCTGCCGGAGCTCAGCGCAGCCGTTCCCTTCTACGGAAACCTGCCGGCAGCGGAAGATGCCGCCAAGGTCAAGACGCCGCTGCTGATCCATTTCGCTGCGGTGGATGAGCGCATCAATGCCGCATGGCCTGCCTACGAGGCGGCACTCAAGGCGGCAGGTGCGAATTACACCGCCTACCAGTACCCGGGCACGCAACACGGCTTCAACAACGACACCACGCCGCGTTATGACGCCGCCGCGGCCAAGCTGGCGTGGGAGCGCACCCTGGCGTTTTTTAACAAACAGCTCAGGGCCTAGAACCGGTCAGGCATCGCGGGCCCGCGCCCGCCCATCCCTGCATCGTCCCCCGCGAAAACCCTGCCCGGAACGCGCCAGGCACGGCTTTTGCACGCGTTACCATTGGCTACTTTCGCTTTTCGGCCTCTCCGCGAGCCGGCGAGCGTTTCCCTCACTCAGATCCTCTGGACACAACCATGAACATTCTGCAAAAAATTGCCGCGACAGCCGGCTTGCTTACCTGTGCGCTGGGCGCAGCCCAGGCCCAAAACAGGGAGCTGGTCGTCGGCTCCAGCGCCACCTACCGTCCGTTTGCCTATGAAAGCCCGACCAAGGAAATTGTCGGCTATGACGTAGACATGATCAAAGCCATCGCCCAGAAATCCGGCCTGCAGATCAAGATCGTCAACACCCCCTGGACCGGCATCTTCGCGGCCCTCAACAACGGCGATGTGGACCTGGTCATCTCGGGCGTCACCATCAACGACAAGCGCAAGCAGTCCTACGACTTCACCGCCCCCTACTTCGAAGCCCGCCAGTTGATCGCCGTGCACAGCAACAGCACGGCCAAGAGCCTGAAAGACCTTGCCGGCAAAAAAATCGGCGTGGTCACCGGCAGCACCGGCGACGACATGGCTTCGCGCGAATTCGGCAAGACCAACCCCGACATCCGCCGCTTTGAAAGCACCCCGGTCGTGATCTCCGAGCTGGCCAACAACGGCCTGGACGCCGCCATCGGCGACAACGGGGTGATCGCCTTTCGCGCCCAGGAACACAAACAGCTCAAGACCGTCAGCGACGCGAGCTTTCCCAAGGAATACTTCGGCATCGTCGTGAAACAGGGCAACAAGGCGCTGCAGGACAAACTCAACGCAGGCCTGGCCGCCGTCAAGGCCGACGGCAGCTACGCCGCCATCTACAAGAAATGGTTCCAGGCCGACGCTCCCGCGTTGCCCGCCCAGTAAACATCAGGACACCTCCTTATGGAACACGTCCTCTGGTTCGGCTGGTTCCGGGCCGACATCATTGCCGAGTACAGCGTGCTGTTCTGGCGCGGCCTGCAGATGACCATCATGGTGACACTGATCTGCATCGTGCAGGGCACCTTGCTGGGCCTGGCGGTCGGCATGGCGCGCGTGGCCGAATCGCGCCACTCGCCCGCGCGCGCGATCTGCAAATACGCCCTGCGCTGGCCCTCTACCGTCTACGTCAGCTTTTTCCGCGGCACGCCGTTGTTCGTGCAGATCCTGCTGATCCACTTCGCAGTGCTGCCGCTGTTCATCAACCCGACTGACGGCCTGATCATCTCGGGCGAGACAGCGCGCGACATCAAGCAGAACTACGGCGCCTTCCTGTCCGGTATCGTGGCGCTCACGCTCAATGCCGGCGCCTACATTTCCGAGATCTTCCGCGCCGGCATCCAGTCCATCGACAAGGGCCAGGTCGAAGCCTCGCGTTCGCTGGGCATGTCTTTTCCGCGCACCATGTACCACGTCGTGCTGCCGCAGGCTTTTCGCCGCATGCTGCCGCCGCTGGGCAACAACGCGATCTCGCTGCTGAAAGACTCGTCGCTGATCTCGGCGATTGGTCTGGCCGAACTGGCCTACGCCGCGCGCACCGTCGCCGGCGCCTATTCACGCTACTGGGAGCCCTACCTCACCATCTCCCTCATGTACTGGGTGCTGACGCTGGGCCTGGCTTACCTTGTCAAAAAACTGGAGGCTCGTTATGGACGAGGTGATTCGCGTTAAGCGGCTGACCAAGCAGTTTGGCCACACGCCGGTATTGCGCGGCATCGACTGCGCCATCAAGGCCACCGAAGTCGTCTGCGTCATCGGCCCTTCCGGCTCGGGCAAAAGCACTTTTTTGCGCTGCCTGAACGGGCTGGAAGACGCCAGCGGTGGCGAGGTGCTGGTGCACGGCGTGTCCGTACATGAACCCAAAACCGACGTCGATGCCCTGCGCTCGGAAATCGGCATGGTGTTCCAGCGCTTCAACCTGTTTCCGCACAAAACCGTGCTGGAAAACATCACGCTGGCGCCCACCAAGGTGCGCAAGCTGACGGCACTTGAGGCACGCAACCGCGCCAGTGAGTTGCTGGTCAAGGTCGGGCTGCTCGAAAAGATCGACGCCTACCCCAACCAGCTTTCGGGCGGGCAGCAGCAGCGCGTGGCAATTGCCCGTGCGCTGGCGATGCAGCCGCGCATCATGCTGTTTGACGAACCCACCTCTGCGCTCGACCCCGAAATGGTCGGCGAAGTGCTGGCCGTGATGCAGGCCCTGGCCGAAGAAGGCATGACCATGGTGGTCGTCACCCACGAAATGGGTTTTGCCCGCCAGGTGGCCGACCGCGTGATGTTCATCGACGAAGGCCTGGTGATCGAAGAGGGCTCACCGGCGGAGATCTTTGACAACCCCAAGGAAGAGCGTACCAAGCGCTTTTTGAGCAAGGTGTTGTGAGACAGCGCGCGCCCGCTCCTGCGGGCACGCGTTTCTCCCAGCAAGGTTCAGCCATCCAGAGAGGTCGCCATGCCTGCAACCCTCCGGGCCGTCCAGGCCGACATCACGAAACTGCAGCTTGACGCCATCGTCAACGCTGCCAATTCATCGCTGCTGGGCGGCGGCGGTGTCGACGGTGCCATTCATCGCGCTGCAGGGCCTGAACTGGTCCATGAATGCCGCCTGCTGGGCGGCTGTAAAACCGGCGAGGCCAAAGCCACCAAAGGCTACCGGCTCCCGGCGAAGTTCATCATCCACACGGTGGGTCCGGTCTGGCGCGGTGGCGGCAACGGCGAGCCTGAGTTGCTGGCCTCCTGCTACAGGCGCGCCATGGAAATCGCGGCAGCCAAAGGCGTCACGTCGATGGCCTTCCCCAGCATCAGCACCGGCATTTACGGCTACCCGATTGAGTTGGCTGCCCAGGTCGCAGTGGCCAGCGTGCGCCAGGCTCTGCAGCAACCCTCTTCCTTGACGGAAGTGGTGTTCTGCTGCTTTTCGGCGCAAGACCTGGCGGTCTACCAGCATGTGCTGGGCAAGGCCCTTGACTGCGGAGATTGACGCATGCCAGAACTTCCCGGCCTTGTCCCGATTGCATTCACCATTTTTTCGTATGTTGTCTGCGTCAAACTGGCGGCCTGGCTTTATCGCCGTACGCAACTGAGCTGGAAACACGCATTCATTTTCGGTGTTGTCCTGTTCATGGTTCTGTTCGCCGTCGGTGCTGTTGTCAGGTCGCTGGGCGCCGGCTCGGACCCCATACGCCAATCCCTTGTGGACCTGGCCACCGGACTGGCGGCACAACTGGGTCTGGGTGCATGGTGGCTCGGCTCGCGAGCCAGAACAAGGGCGGGTGCACCCCTTGAATTGAAAGGCGGAGCCTTGCTCGCCCTGATGACCTATGGGCTGGTTTTTTTCTTCTCTCTTGCGGCAGCGATTGCGCTGCCCTTCTTTTCCCGCATGGCAGGCAACGCCGTTTAGGTTCAGTACCCCGGCACCTTCAACACCCGCGCCAGGTAATCAAAAAACACGCAGTACAGCGCAATCGGCAGCGGCAGGCCCAGCAGGGTGCCCACCAGGTAGTCACGAAACTTCACGCCTGACATTGCCAGCGCATAGTTCAGCGCCGGTACGGTCTGCAGCAGCGTGCGCAGCACCACGATGCTCGCCACCGGCCTCGCGTCCAGCTGAGCCAGCGTGCGTTGAGCCCACCGACCCTTGATCTGCCGCAAAGCGTCCCCGCCCATCAGGCGAATCAGCCAGAAGGTGAAGGCGCATGAGATCACGGCTGCGAGGTAAGTTGCCAGGCCACCCCACATCTCGCCGAGCGCCAGCACAGCCGCGGCCAGAAAAATCCAGCCGGGGATCTGAATCAGGTTGCCCAGCGCAAACAGCGCGATAAAAATCAGCAAGCCGCTGACTTCGTTGTCCAGGAATTTCTGGTGCAGGAAGACCAGACTGAAGTTGTCGCGCAAACCGGAAAGCTGGAACACCGCCAGCAGCAGGCCCAGAAACGCGACCACGGCGATCAGTCTTTTGTAGCGGTGCATCTTGGCTCTATTGCGGGTTTGGGCAGGGACACCGGCCGATTTTAGGCGCCAGCCAACCCAAGGCCATCCAGCCAGCCCGGGGCCCTTTTTTGCAAATAAATGCCATCAGCGTGTAAGAAGTGCGTGCCCGGCCCGACCAAACAGCAACACGCAGCAAGACTGCGGCGGAAATCCCGGTAATCCACTGGAAAACCGGGCGTTGCGGCCAGCACAAGAGGAGCATTTCATGAACACGTCCCGTCAGATCATCCACCCTGGCTGGTTGCGCGCCATGCACTGGCTCAACGCATTGGCCGTGGTCGTGCTGATGATGAGCGGCTGGCGCATCTACAACGCCACTGCCTTCCTGGGCTTCAGCATTCCCAAAGACCTCACGCTGGGCGGCTGGCTGGGCGGCGCGCTGCAGTGGCACTTTGCGGCCATGTGGCTGCTGTTCTTTAATGGCCTGCTCTACCTGGCGTTCAACATCGTCACGCGCCGGCTCTTTCACAAATTCTTTCCGCTTTCACCCAAGGCGCTGGTCGCCGACTTGCTGGCGGCCCTCAAGGGCAAGCTGGCCCATGCCGACCCCAGCCACTACAACACCGTACAGCGCCTGGCCTATCTCTTTGTCATGGTGGACAGTGTCCTGCTCGTCGTTTCAGGCCTGGTGCTCTGGAAGTCTGTGCAGTTTCCGCTCCTGCGCGAACTGATGGGGGGTTACGAAGGTGCGCGCCTGGTTCACTTTTTCGCCATGGCCGCGCTGGCCGCATTCGTCGCGGTTCACCTGGTGATGGTGGCGCTGGTGCCGCGCACCCTCGTCTACATGGTTCGCGGCCGCTGACCCGCCGAACTGCCCAACCGCCGCAAAGCGCAAGGATTCCCCATGATCATCAAGCCCCCTCCCCGTATGGACATCGACAGCGCCGCTGTGCTGGACGAAGCCGTTGCACGCATTGCCCACACCCGCAAGCTCGGCACGGCGCGCCGCAATTTTTTACGCACCTCGCTCACGCTGGGTGGCCTTTCCATGCTGACCGGCTGCATGCTGGACGACAGCGAAAGCGTCAACACGGCTCTCAGCAAGATTTCGCGTATCAACGACGAAGTGCAGGGCTTGCTGTTTGACCCCAACCGCCTGGCGCCGACCTACCCCGAATCCATGATCACCCGGCCTTTCCCCTTTAACGCCTACTACGGCGAGGACGAAATCCGGGAAATCGAGGAAAGCAGCTACCGGCTGGAAGTCACGGGCATGGTGTCCGACAGGCGCAAATGGGCGTTGCCCGAGTTGCACGCCATGGCACAAGTGGACCAGGTCACCCGCCACATCTGCGTGGAAGGCTGGAGCGCGATCGGCAAATGGGGCGGCGTGCACTTCGGCAGTTTCCTGCGTCATGTGGGCGCCGACCTGAGCGCGAAGTACGTCGGCTTCAAATGCGCCGACGACTACTTCACCAGCATCGATATGCCCACCGCGCTGCACCCGCAAACCCTGCTGGCGCTGACTTACGACGGGCAGCCGCTGCCACCCAAATACGGCTTCCCGATGAAGCTGCGCATGCCCACCAAGCTGGGCTACAAGAACCCCAAACACATCCAGGCGATTTTTGTCACCAACACCTACCCTGGAGGCTACTGGGAAGACCAGGGCTACAACTGGTTCGGAGGTAGCTGAGCGCCGCTCAGAGACCCTGCAACGCGGGCAATCATTTAACGATTGCCTTTTTTCAACAATCCATTCATTCACTACCACTCAAGGACAACACCATGAACAAATTGACTGCAACCCTCCTGTCTGCCTGCATGCTCTTCGCCGGCGGCAGCGCCATGGCGCAAGACGCGATGAAAAAGGACGCCATGGGCAAAGACGCCATGGCCAAAGACGGCATGAAGAAGGATGCGATGAAAAAAGATGCCATGGCCAAGGACCCGATGGCGAAAGATGCCATGGGTAAAGACGCCATGGCGAAGGACGGCATGAAGAAGGACGACAAGATGGCCATGGCCAAAAAAGACAAGATGAAAAAAGACCCCATGGCCAAGGACGCCATGGGCAAGGACGAAATGAAAAAGTAAGGCCGCTGCGCGCTGCGCCGCTTGCGGCCGGCCCGCTATGCCCCGTCTGGGGCTGGCACAACCGGCTTGAGCCATAGCGCCGCGGCGTCAGCGGGCGCCATGCGCCGCAGGTTCACGTCCTGCCAGATGACTGCGGCGACCTCTTCAAGCTGGTCAGGCCCGACGGTGTGCCATCGCTGGTGCAGCCTTTCAGCGCAGCGGGCAATCCATTCGGGTGGGGTGTTTGTGTCCATGGGTAAATCATAGTTGAAGACTGTATGTATGTACAGTACCATTGTTCTTCAAAAGTGATTTCCATAGAACAACCAACCCAGAGACTGACATGCAGCTTCTACATGACCCTCCCACCAGGCCACCCTTCACCCCTGTCACCCTGGCCACGCCAGTCATTCCGTTCACCCGGCCACAACAGGGCCGCACCTCTGCCAACTGGCCGTTTTACGTGCAAGCCCCTAAGCAGCTCTCAAGCGATGTCAGGGCAAACGCTTTGCGCGTCCTGGAAACCTCGGCGCGCTATTTTTTCAGCGCGCCTAGCGCGCGATAGTGCCGCCCCTTTACCGCCCTGCTCCAAATCACCAGGCCGAAAAAACTTTTACACGGCAACCCGCAAGGCAGTGCTCGAAGTCGCTATGTTTTTGATAGCTGCTTGCGCCCGTCCTTATTAGCCAAACACCCGATTTACTTCGGGAATTTGAGAGCCGCCGGCAAGCCTCAGATACCAGGCCCTTCAGAAGGCCATGGACGCCTGCAGCCACAGCGTGGGCCGTTTGGCCGATGAGGCCGGGATGGAAGTCGGCAGGCCGCCGTCGGTGCGCCAGGCCAGCGAAGAACGCAGCTGCACACCCGCCAGGCTGGCATTCAGGCCAAAGCCCGCGCCGGCCAGCTGGCGGCTGTTGGAAGCCGCCGCGCCGAAAGGGTTGCGGTTGATGGTGACCTTGCCCCAGTCATAGAACACGGTAGCCTGCACATTGGCCATCACGTTGTGGCGCAACTCAACCGTGCCGCGGTAGCCTTCGTCGCCGCCAGCCTCACCCTGCGGATAGGCGCGCACGCCGTTGACACCGCCCAAGGAGAACTTCTCGGACGAATCCAGGTTTTTGCTGGCCAGCTGGCCCGTCACCGACACCGCCAGGAAGGTGCTGTCGGTAAAGCGCTGCAGACGGTTGGCGCCATAAGAAACACGGGTGTAGCTGCCGTTGGACTGGGCCGAGGCCGCGTCAATGGCCAAGGCGGTGGGCGAGTTGATACGCAGGTTGCCCATCGCCACCGACAAATCCAGGCCGGTGATGCCCCCGCCGCCCAGGGCGTCTTGCAGGTTGCCTGAAAGGCCGAAGGTGGTGACCAGGACTTTCTTGGGTGTGAAGGTAGAGGTGGCGTCTACATAGTCTTTGAGCTGCTTGTCTTCAACCGACACGGTGCCGTTCAGGTTTTTAAGCTGGCTGCGGATGAAGGGGTAAGCGGCAAACACGCTGGCGGCGGTGGCCGTGCCATGGGCCTGCAAGGTCTCAAACTCCTGGCCCAGCTTGTAGCGCGTATCGAAGTACGCGGCGCCTACCTTGAGGCCGTCGCTGCCCACAGGCAACTGGTAGGCCAGCCGCGTGAAGCTGAGGTTGCGGCCGCTGGTCAGTGCATTGACGGTGAGCTGGTCACCGATCTTCAGCGGGCTGACGAGGTTGAACGTACCGGCCACGCGGTATTCGCCGGTGTAGCGGCTGCCGTAGTTGTCGACCACAACATTGCCGCTATAGGGCTTGGCGGGGTTGACCTCAATCAGCAGCTCGGACGTACCCACGCTGGCGCCGGGCTGCAGCGTGGCGCGCGAGTTGCTGACGCCGGGGGTGTCCTGCAAGAGCAGCAGGCCGCGGTCAATCTGGTCGGACTTGATGACGTCGCCGTCCTTGACCTGGCCCAGGTAGGCCTGCGCGCGTTCGTCACTCAGCAGCGACTGGTTGTTGATCTTGTGGCTGGAAATGCGCCCTTCAATCACGCTGATGGTGACAGCGCCATCGGTGATGTCCTGCGCGGGCAAATAAGCGCGGGCCACGGCAAACCCCTGGCTGCGGTAGTAGGCGGTGATGCGGCGGGCGGCGGCGTTCAGCTGGCTCAGCGACCGCTCGGCGCCGACGAGGCCGGCCACCAGCGGTTGCAGCTGCGCACTGGGAATCTCCTGATTCCCGGTGATGGTGATGGATTTGACGAGCACCCTCGCCTCGCCTTTCTGGCTGGGGTCGGCTGACTCTTCGATGCGCTGCAGCGGAACGCTCTGTGGCGGCGGCAAGGCGGGCGCCTGCTGCAGGTCGCGCAGCACCTGGCCGGCGTCGGGGGCTGGGGCAGTCTGCGCCCAGGCGCCGGTATGCAAGGCCAGCATCAGGGCTGAAGCCAGCGCGGAAAGGGGTAACGAATTCTGTTTCATTGTTTCGCTCTACTTTTCTTAATGCTCATCCAACACAAGCCACTGCTCCTTCATGGCAGCTGACCATCCATACACCCCATCGCCCCCCCAGGGCCATGGCTTCGATGCCCCGGGCGACATCCTGCAATTGTGTGTACCCGACTCTCATGCAGCCATACTGCGGATGCAGTACGTCCAGCGTGACCGCTCCGGCAATGTCGCAGAGACAGCTCATCCTGTATGTCCCCATTTTTAGGGACATGAAACCAATCGTAACTATATCTGCCGGTTTTGCCTGTAGCACAAATGCGCTATGAGGCCCACCCTAATCCGTCGCCCAACGTCGCCCAACGGCGCCCCAATTGATGTAAGCGCTCAGCCCAACCAGGGATTCCCTGCAGGCTCCGAAATGGCCAGGCCGCGCGTCCAGCTTGCCATCGTTGGGGGACGACTTGGCTTTCGCGGAGTCATTGCTACATTTTTAATAGCTGCTTGCGCCCGCCCATAAATGGCTACAGCCCGACTGAGCTAATGAAGAGCCATGAAAATGGTTTATTCACAAGTGGCGTGGCTAACGCTTTTGGGCATCAATAAACCGCAGCTGACGATACTGACCAGCGAGTTCAACAGCCTGGCGTCGCCGCTGTCACCGCTGTTGCCGTTACTGCCGTTGCCATTCCCGCCCGCCTCATCGTCGCGGTTGTCGGGCTCAATGAAGCTGGCGGGGCCGCTGTTGACCGTCTCGCGGCTGGTTTGGTAGACGGTTTGCAGCGCGATCCTGTACTGCACTGTGTCTGGCGTGCCGGGCGTAGTACTGCCTGTACTGGCAGTCACCAAAGGCAAGCCAGTGGCCAGCAAGGTCACCACACCCGTGCAGGCTGCCTGCGCAGAGTCTCACCGCAGGCCCACCAGGGCCTCGCCTACCCCGCCTCCTCCCCAAGCTGCCGCCTATTCGCCTCTGTCCTGGCGGGCTGCCTCTGCGGCGGCATTCAACGCCTTCATGCGCGCGCCATCATCCAGTATGTTGAACGGATCGTCGTCCACCGCGCTCGATATGCTGCCTGTGCCATCTCCATTGGCGCTATCGGCGCCACCCGTGACGCCACCCATGGCATTGCCCGTGCCGGCAATGGTGTTGAGCGCGGTCACATAAGGCCCATCCAGCGCTGAAGTTACGCCGAAAAGGGATGCAGGCAAAGGCGGCGTACCGGTCATCGTCAGCGTGCCGTTGGTATAGACGACGTTGTAACCCAGGGCCGATGCCAGCGTGCCCTGCGTGATGGCATGTGTGGGGCCGGTCGTGGCAGCGCCTGTGGGCGCCGACAGCGCACCGTTCAGCGCGCTGGCCGCGGTGTCGCCCGCCACCAGGCCGCTGTTGACGGCGTAGGTGAGAGCCGGGTCGGCGCCGCCGTAAGCCTTGCTCTGGTTGTCGCCGCTGACGTTGAGCGTCGGCACAACGCTGTAGACAAAGCGGTTGCCGGTGATCGAGGTCATCGACGCATCGCTGGGCGCATTGGCGGCGTAACTGCGGCCAAAGGCATTGCCGGTGGAAGCCATGCCGCCCAGGGTGCTGGCAGCCGGATCGGTCGAATACACGAGGAAACGGCCGCCCGCGCCTGGGTTGAGCGCGCCAGCCCCGGCGTTGTTCACAAAGTTGCGCCCGGCGGCCAGCACCAGCGAATCGTTGGCTGCGCTGCCGGACGTGACGCTGTTGGCCAGCGTGAGGTCGCTGGCTGCGCCGGTGGTGCGCACCAGCACCTTTCCGGTGCCCGTCAGGCCTGCCGTGTTGACGGTGCCCACCGTCAACGCACCGGCCTGCGCGTAGGCCACATCGCCTGTGTTGCCGGCCAGCGTCGTGACCGCATTGCCTGCATTGTTGAGGATGTGCGTGCCCGTGCCCAGCAGCTCCAGGCCGGTGGCCGTGATGCCCGCGGTTTGTGTGCTGGTACCGGCGGTGCTCAGCGTGAGTTCGCTGGCCGTCAGCGCGCCGTTGATGGCGATGTTGCCACCGGTCGTGATCAGCTTGAACTTGTCCTGCGCATTGCCGAAGGCGTTGTCGACCGTGATGCCGGCCGCGGATGACACGCTGACTGTCTGCGCAGACCCGGCGTTAGTGCTGATGGCGAGATTGCTGGTACTCAGCGCATTGGCGGCAGTGAGGCTGATGTCGCCCGCAGCGCCAGGTTCTGTGGTCGCCAGCGTTTGCAGGCCGGTCACATTGGTGCCCAGCGTGATGCTTTCCCGTGCGGTCGCGTTAAGCGTGGTGCTGGTGATGTTGTTGGCCGCGCCATTGGCGTCAAGGATGGCTCCGAGCGAGGAGCTGAGAGTGACCGAGCTGCCGGACACCGTCTTGACCGCCAGGGCGAAGGCAGCGGTGACGTTCACCGCGCCCGTTGCACTGACGTTTTCCAGGGTGCCGCCGTTGGCCAGGTCCAGGTTGACCTGTGAACCGGCGCCGCTCGCCACCGCAACGACCGGGCCGGTCGTGTAAATGGTGATGGGGCGGGCGGTGCTGGCGCCTATGCTGCCGTTGCCCGCCTCCAGGTAGACCGAGCCACCCGAGAGGGGATTGATGTTGGTCTGGACAGTTTGCGTACTGATGCCGCCCGTGGCCACCATGCTGAAGCCGGCGGTGCCCGCAGTCGTACCCGTGGCGTTGCTCAAAAAAGGCATGTAGGAGCCCACCATCAAGATATTGCCCGTGTTGGCGATATCGACGCGGCCGGCGCTGTTGAAGCTGCCCTGGAAGCTGGCGGTGGCGGCGGTGTTGCGAAGGGTGATGTCGCCCGATGTACTGTTGTTAAGTCTGCCGAAATTCTGGATCTGGTTGCCTGCGTTGGCCAGCGTCATGCCCCCGAAACTGGTGGCCTGCAAGGTGTTCGCGACGATGGCCTGGGTTTGCGACAGCGCGCCGCGGCTTAGCAGCGCAACAAGACCGGTGCCGGACTGGGTGATGCCGGCCGTTCCGTCCACCGTCCCCACCGACAATGCAGAGTAGGAGCTAACCTCGAAATTGTTCGTTCCGTAGGCGCGACCGCTGACCTGGCTGATCTGGTTGAGTGAGTTGGCCAGGATGACGGTTTGTGCATCGGCCTTCAGGTTGGCAACCGTGAATGCCGCTGTTTGCGAGATGCCCGAACCTGCAGCGTTGCTGTTTATCAGGCTCAAGCTGGGTGCGCTGGCCAGGTTGATCGCGCCGCCGGTGTTGCCGATGACTATGCCGCCTGTATTGGAAGTGCTGCCGATCGCGATCACCGACGCGGTGATCCGGTTAAGCTCGGCGTTGCTCAGGTTCATGGCGGCGGTTTCTGATGCGCCGCCGAGTGTGATCGGCTGGTTGGCGCTGAAGATGTCCGTGTTGACCAGCACCTTGCCCGCGCCCGCGTTGACGGCGGAGCCGATGTTGATGCGGTCGCCCAGCAGCGTGATCGCACCGCCTCCGCTGGTGATGCTGGTGCCGTCGATGTTCAGGGCGTAGCTGCCGGCCGGCGCAATTGCACCCGCTGGAAAATTCATTCCGCGCAGCGTCATGGCCGCCGTGTTGGAGTTGATGCTGCCGCCGGTCAGGCTCACGGCATGCCCCCCGCCCATAGAACTTGTCCCACCGAGGTTGCCGATCATGGTGATCTCGCCGGTCGAGTTGATGCTGCCGCCCACCATGGAGATGCCGGTAATATTCGCCGTTCCCCCGTTTGAACTACTGAACAAACCCGTACTGTTAAAACCAAGCCTGCCCGCGATGATGTCTGCGCCTGCATCGATGAGGACGCCGGAGCCGCTGATCCCGGCAGCATTTAACGAGGACGAACCGTCGAGCGTGATGCTGCGCAAGGTGCCGGACTGCACTTTTCCTCTTGCTATAAGGCCCTTGACCTCGGTGGCGGCACTACTGACACCGGCCCGGCCGGTAGCGGTGATATAGCCGCCGGTGCTGGATACCTCCGAGCCGGTGCCGAGTTCCACGCCGGCAGTACCTGCCAGGGAAAACAACCCTGTACGCCCGGTGATGTCGATGTTGCCCGCACCCGTGATCCTGGCCAAAGAATCCAGCCGTACCCCGCGGGCCACCTGAGCAATGACCCCGGTCGTGCCTACGTCACCGGCGATAGTGACGGTGCCGGTACCGCCGGTCACGCTGGAATTGGTGACGACCACGCCGCCCGAAGAGCCGCCCGTGGCGCTGCCGCCGCCGTTCACCAGTCTGCCGGTGATGTTTATCGTTCCGCCCCCGCTGACGCCGACGTTGGTTTGCGTGACGCCTTCATTGACGAGCTCGAGCGCGTGGTGGCTCGTCCTGGCACCCGACGCTTCGACGGTAATGTTTCCGGTGCTTGCCACGCTGGTGCCCGCCAGCTTCACGGCGCTATCGGCGCTGTTGATGTTGGCATTGCCGCTGGTAAGCGTGGAGCGGTCCAGCAGCACGCCATACTGCGACTGGTCTGTCGTGGTGCCGTTGATGGTGAGGGCGCCGGTGCCGGCGTTCACGGTGCTCTGGGACACCAGAACGCCCGAGCTCCCGGCCTGGCCCGCCCCGGACAGCGTGATCGCGCCTCCGCTGGTCTGCAGGACCGTGTTGCTGATATCCAGCGCGCCGGCGGAGTTGATATTGATCGTTCCGGCGCCGCCGGTCACGGAAATTGCGGAGGTCTTGATGGCCTGGCTGGCCGCGGCTGTGGTCACGCTCGCCGAGCCCCCGCCGGAAACCTTGAACGTCAGGCCGGCGCCATGCGTGCTGCCCGTGAGGTCGATGCCGGTACCGGTGGGGCCTGTGGTTCTGATGGTGAGATTGCGGCCACTGAGGAGCTCCACATCGCCATTGCCGAAAGTGCCCGTGACGTTGATCGAATCCGTGGCCTCAATAACCACGTCGGAACCCATCGCTTCAATCGTGTCCTCGTAAATGGTGTCGGCGGCCCCGCCTGTGCCGCCCGCGATGGTCATCGTGGCCGGGTCCAGCAGCCAGGTGCCGGTCTTGCCTCGCGGCGCCAGCGTGTTCACCCTGAAGCCCGGCAGGATTTTGAAGTGCGCGGCGCTTGTCTCGATAAAGCCGCCGTCACCGCCATCCGGGGCGCTGGCATCCAGCGTACCGCCCATGTTGACCATGCCGTGCTCCATGTCGCCGATCAGCATGATGCGGCCGGCCTTGTTGGCAATCGTCTTCGCTTCAATGACGCCGGTGTTGTTGACGGTTCCCATGGTGAGGCTGTCCAGCGCTTTGGCGCCGAGCAGCACCTGGCCGCCGTCGGCCTTGATGAGCTGTTTGTTCTCGGCCAGTGCGTTGATCGCGCCCTGATCGATGCTGTAACCGAGCAGGCTCCCGTTGTCCAGATTCAGGGTGATCTTGTTGCCGGCTGCCAGAAGCGCCGTGCCAAGGCTCGCGGTCATGACGCCTTCGTTGCGCACCTCGGGCGCCAGCAGTGCCAGATAGCCGCCCTGCCCTGCGTTCAGCGTGCCCTGATTCACCACCGAGCCACCGGAACCCGTGAACACGTTGTTGCCGGCCATGAAGTCGGCATTGCTCATGGAAAGGGTAGAAGCCACCAGGCCGCCAACGTTGACCTGAGAACCCGCACCAAACAACACACCGTTGGGATTGAGAATGAAGACCTGGCCGTTGGCCGTGAGGCTACCCAGCAGCTCGCTCGGGCTGCTGCCGGTGATGCGGTTCAGCGCAATCGCCTGCGCATTGGGCTGGTTGAATCTCAGCGCTTCGTTCGCTGCGGTAGACAGGGATGTCCAGTCGATGGCTACCCGCTGGGAGCTTTGGTTGATCGTGGTGGTGTTGCCGACCGTGGTGATGCCAGCCGCACCCGCGGTCACGCTGGCATTGGCCGCATCGGCAGCACGCGCCTGGTGCGTGACCACGGCAAGAGAAGTGAGCAATACCAGCGCTGCGCGGCAGGCGGTATTGAGCCTGAAGCCCGCGCCTTCGCCACCCCCTTCAGCCGATTCGGCCGGTGCCGAGCCGAACAGCACGCTGCTACGCGCAGAGCCGCCCTTGCTTTTGCCTCTGGCGTTCTCAGCCACAGCCACCCACAACCCTAAAGCCGCGTTCCAGACGAGGCGGTAAATACGGTTCATGCTGGCGTGGCTTTTCATGGAAGACTTTCGTTGAAGGGCGGAGCTTGCAGCGGACCAGGCGGTTCGCCAATCAGCCGGGCCCGCGCCCCGGCTGTTATGGAACGCTCTGGCCGACTGGCCGTCATCGTACGAATCACGAAAGCCGCTGTCTGTAGCGCATATGCGCTACGCCAGATACCTTCAGGTGCCCCGTTCTAGAGACGAGATCGGGCTGCAGACCAACAGCAATGGGCGCAGACAGCTATCAAAAATATAGCGATCCGGTCGGCCGGATGGCATGATGATCGGCACCGACGGGGCAGTGAACAGGCCCTGCCGGTGACAAGACACCCGTTACCGGCTTGCACGTAGAACAAACGATCTACACAAATAGCGAGTCGTGTACCCGAAAACCGTCGCAAAATGTCTGCCTGATGAATGCACCTCCCGCTGAACAAGACCTGCCCATGATCCATGTCGCCATCGTCGAGGACGATCCGGGCTTTCGCGGAGCGCTGAGCCGCGTGGTGCAAGGCGCTTCTGACATGCGCCTGGTGGGCGCGGCAGGTACCCGTGCCGAAGGCTTGCAGATGCTGATGCAGCCGCCGGCCGATGTGCTGCTGGTTGATTTAGGCCTGCCCGATGGCTCTGGCATCGACGTGATCCGCGCGGCTTCCCGACAGTGGCCGGCATGCAGCATCATGGTGAGCACCAATTTTGGCGACGAGACGCATGTGATGCAGTCGATTGAGTCCGGCGCTGCCGGCTACCTGCTGAAAGACAGCTCACCGCTGAAGATGGCGGCAGAGATTCGCAGCCTGGCCAGCGGCGGCAGCCCGATCAGCCCCATCATCGCCCGGCAGGTGCTGGCGCGCTTTCGCCGCAGCACCGCAGCCGGCGCCGGCACGACGCCCGCCGATATCGACGCGTCATCGCTGCTGTCGGCACGTGAAAAAGAAGTGCTGGACTACATCACCAAAGGCTTCACTGCGGTGGAAATCGCCAGGTTGATGGAGTTGTCGCACTTCACGGTGCGCACTTTTGTGCGGCGCATCTACAGCAAACTCAAGGTGACCTCCAAGGCTGAAGCAATCTACGAAGCCAGGAACCAGGGCATTTTGGCGCAGTAGTTGCCCGCGCGAATGCCCTTTCATCACCACCGCCTCTCGCGCCTCTTGCGCCCCTTGCGCTTTTCGCCCCGTGCGGCCGTAGCGCTGCTGGCAGCAGCTGCGGTGCTGACGGGTCTTGTCGCCTGTGACTCTGCAGGCACCCGCGAGGGTGGTTCCCCCAACGCAGCGGCCCTGCATCTCACCCAGGCTGACTGGCAGGTGCAAACCGATGCGGGCTTCACCTCGCCACCGCTCACCCTCGACGGCCAAATCCTGCTGGACCGCTGGCAACCCGTTACGCTGCCGCATGCCCTGCCCATAGCGTTGCTGGGACAGGCCCGGGCTGCAGCATCCGCCGGCGTGGCCCCCGTCACACGCACCAGCTGGTTTCGACTGACCGTGCCGCAGGCCCCGGCATCGTCCACGCCGCTGGCGCTGTATGCGGCCCGCGTGCGCACCGACGGCACCCTCGCGGTGTATGCCGACGGTCACCTGGTACACACCGCACAGCAGCAAGGCCCGTTATGGAACAGCCCGCACACGCCGCTGTGGGTGCTGCTGGAGAAATCACCCGATGGCCGGCCGCCGCACGAGATCACGCTGCGCATCGAGCACACGGCTGCGACGCAGGTGGCGCTGTCATCACTGTGGCTGGGCCCGGTGGATGCCATCAGCTGGCGCTACCGCGGCCGCCAATGGCTGCAGCAGGAATTGCCGGGCATGTTCAGCTCGGCTTTCCTCGCGGTCGGCATCTTCGCCTTGCTGGTGTGGTTGCGGCGCCGGCATGAGCCGGGCTATCTGCTGTTTTTTGTGCTGGCGGTCATGTCCTTCGTGCGGGGCCTGCATTTTTATGTGAGCTTCCCGATTGCCAACGACTGGTTTGCCTGGTTCACCGTCAACTCGCTGTTCTGGCTGGTCACGGTGGTGCACTTTTCAATCGGCCTGCTGCACCGGCGCCAGCAACTGTGGCTGACGCGGGCACTGATCACCGCGTCCGTGCTGATGGCCCTGCTGACCCTGCCCCTGTGGTCGGCCCTGCCCAACACGCCGAGGACCACACCAGTGCTGTATGTGGTGGCCGCACTGATGGGCGTGAGCGTCAGCGTGGCGGGCGTCATCAACGCCTGGGGGCGCTCTCGCAGCGCCATGGTGGTGGCCATCGGGACGGTGCTGGCCACGCTCTTTAGCGCGACCGACTGGCTGGTACAGAACAATTTCATCAGCCCCGAAAGCTGGTATATGGGCCCGCATACCAACGCGATCACCTTCAGCGTCTTCGGTTATGTGATGTACCGCCGTTACACCGGCGCCATTGCGGAAGTCGAGCAGGTCAACGCCAGCCTGGCCGAGCGCCTGCGGGCGCGTGAAGCCGAACTTGAAGCCAGCCACCGCAGCCTGCGCGAGATCGCCCAGCAGCAGATGCTGAGCGATGAACGCCAGCGCATGATGCAGGACATGCACGACGGCCTGGGCTCGACGCTGATCAGCGCCATCCGCTCCATCGAAGTCGGCGGCATGAGTGACGAACGCGTGACGCAGACCCTCAAGGACTGCATGGACGACCTGAAGCTCGCCATCGACTCGATGGAGCCGGTGGAGGCCGACCTGTTGCTGCTGCTGGCCACACTGCGTTTCCGGCTCGAACCCCGGCTGGAAGGCACCGGCGTCACGCTGCTGTGGGAAGTGCAGGTACTCCCCACGCTGGACTGGCTGAACCCTTCCAGCGCGCTGCACATCCTGCGCATCATCCAGGAAAGCGTGGCCAACATCCTGCGCCATACGCATGCGACCGAGATCCGCTTTAGCACTGCCATCGAAGGCGCCGGGGTGCAGGTCATCATCGAAGACAACGGCCAGGGCTTTGATGTCGACCAAGCCTTTGGCGACGCCGCGGGGAAAGGCCTGCAAAACCAGCGGCGCCGCGCGCAAACCATTGACGGCACGGTCAACTGGCAATCGGGGCCGGCGGGCACGCGCTTTACCTTGTGGCTTCCATTGGCCCCCACAGTCACTCACTCCGTGTAGTTCCTTGCCCCCCGAGGGGGCCGCCCGCCTGTGGCCCGGCAAAGCCGGTTCCACGGCTCATGCTGGTTGAAGAGTTCTATGCGCACAAACGAAGGCCGCGGGACTGGCTTTGCCAGACCGCAGGCGCCGCCCCCTGAGAACAGGCTACACGAAGTGAGGCTGGACGGGGGTGGGCTTATTCCTCGTTCGTATTTCCGGCTTCGGCAGCGGCGGCTTTCAGGGCGTCACTGGGGTCCGCACCACCACCCTGCGCGCCGCCACCGTCACCTGAAGCGCCAAGGCTCGCGATGTTCCGCAGCGCGCTCAGATAAGCGTCGCTTGCCGGGCTGCCGCCTGGCACTACCGGCACCGGCGCAGGCGCTGCTACCGGGTTGATGGTCAGCACGCCGTCGACATAGGCCAGCGCGTAGTTGCCGGCACTGTAGCCCCCGGGCGTAATGGCGTAGCTGCCCATAGCGCTCGCGCCTTGCGAACTGCCGCCGTAGGTCAGCGCGCCGCCCAGCACGACCGCCGTTTCGCCGCCCACAAAGCCGCTGAAACTCACGCCGTTTCCGCCGGTATAGGCTGCGGCGCCCACGGTCCGGTTGTCATTGTTGGCCGTGATGCTCAGGTTGGCCTTGTTGATGTCGGCCGTCGCCGTGACGGGCGCCGCCGCCAGCTGGTAGTTGCTGGCCAGGCCGCCCGCGCCGTTGGCCAGGCCGTAAGTGGCGGTCACGGTCTTGCCGTTGGCGGCATTCGCGTCGGAGAAGCTGGCACCCGTGGAATTCAGGGTCAATAGCTCGCCGTAGGCCAGGCCCGTCAGGGTGCCGACGTTGCCGAGGGTCGCTGTTGCGCTGCCATCGTAGGTTTTGTTGTTGGCCGCCATGCCCGTCACGCTCACCGTGGCTTTGCCCACCGTCAGGGTGCCGTTGGTGTACGCAATGCCGTAGCCCAGGGCTGAAGCCAGCGTGCCCTGGGTGATGGCATGCGTGCCTGCGGAGGCCGCGGAACCCGTCGGCGCTGCCAGCAGGCCGGCCAGCGCGGTTGCGGCCGTGTCGCCGGCCACCAGCCCGGAATTCAGCGTGTAAGTCAGGCCCGGGTCGGCCGCGCCATAGACCTTGGCCTGGTTGTCACCCGTGATGGTGAGCACCGGCGTCACGCTGTATACCATGCGGTTGCCGCTGAGCGAAGTCATGGAAGCATCGGTGGGCGCATTGGCCGCATAAGTGCGGCTAAAGGCGTTGCCGGTAGAGGCCAAGCCGCCCATGGTGTTGGCCGTCGGATCGGTTGAATACACCAGGAAGCGGCCCGCGCCCGGGTTCAGCGGTGTGGCGCCAGCGTTGTTGATGAAGTTGCGCCCGGCGGCCAGCACCAGCGAGTCGTTCGCCGCGCTGCCTGAGGTGACCGCATTGTTCAGCGTGATGTCGCCCGCCGCGCCGGTGGCGCGCACCAGCACCTTGCCGCTGGCGGTCAACCCTGCCGTGTTGACGGTACCGATGGCCAGCGCGCCGGCCTGCGAATAACTGACGTTGCCGGTGTTGCCGGCCAGCGTGGTCACCGCGTTGCCTGCATTGTTCAGCGTATGGCTGCCGGTGCCCAGCAGTTCCAGGCCCGTGGCAGTGATGGCCGCGCTCTGGGTGCTGGTACCGGCGGTGTTCAGCGTGAGTTCGCTGGCCGTCAGCGCGCCGTTGACGGCAATATTGCCGCCGGTCGTGATCAGCTTGAGCTTGTCCTGGCTGTTGCCGAACGCGCCGCCCACCGTAATGCCGGCATTCGAAGCCAGGCTGACGGTCTGGGCGGAACCCGCGTTGGTGCTCACGCTGAAGTTGCTGGTGTCGATGGCATTGGCGGCGGTGATGGTGATGTCGCCGGCTGCGCCCGTGGTGCTCAGCGCCTGCGCACCGCTCACATTGGTACCCAGCGCGATGCCGTTTTGTGAGGAAGCAGTCAGAGACGTCCCTGAGATGTTGTTCGCCGCGCCGTTGGCGTCGGTGATGGCGCCGGCCGCGGCGCTGAGGCTGACCGAGCTGCTCGACACCGTCTTGACCGCCAGGTTACCGGTCGTGGCCGTGACATTGACGCTGCCCGCCGCGAAGATGTTTTCCAGCGTGCCGCCGTTGGCCAGGCTCAGGTTGACCTGCGAGGCGCCGCCTGCCGCCACCGCAGTGACGGACGCAGCGGAAATACCCACCGCACCGGCGGGGCTGGTGCCTACACTGCCTGCGCCGCCGTCGAGGTAGACCGAGCCGCCCGCCGAATTGCTGATGTGCGGAGCCGCGCCGCTGGCCACAATGCCCTGCGAGCCTTTGACGCGCACCGCCGCTGTGCCGGCGGTGGTACCCGTGGCCGTGCCGCTGCTGGTGATGCCGCTTGACGCCAGCGTGACCGTGCCGATGTTGTCGACGTCAATGCGGCCGGTGCCGGTATTGGTGAGGGACGTGAGTGTGGTGTTGATGCCGTTGCGCAGCACGATATCGCCCGCGCCGCTATTGGTCGCCGTAAAGGCGCCGATCTGGTTGGCAGCCAGGTTGAGATTGACGCCACCCACACCGCTGCCGGTGAAGCTGCTGGCCACAATGGCCTGGGTCTGCGCGATGGCGCCGTTCAGGTTGGTGAGCGTGGTGGCGTTGCTGCCCGAGTTGATGCCTGTGTACCCGTCAACCGTACCAACCGTGAGCGGCGCAGCCTTGCTGCTGGTGGCGGCGAATGCGCCGGTGGTAGAGCGCCCGCTGATCTCGTCGATCTGGTTGCCGGCGTTGGTCAGGGTCACGGAGGAGCCTACCGCGTTGAGCTTGCCAACACTGATGGCCCCCGTCTGGCTGATGGTGCTGGCATTGAGCAAACTGATGACCGGCAAGGGTCCCGGTGCGGCAGTTATGGCACCACCAATCTCAATGCCGCCCGTGCTCGTCAGGGTACCGATCTGCAACACCCCCGCCGTGATGTTGTTGATCTCAGTGGTACTCAAATTCAGTGTTACGGCTTCAATACCCCCCACCGGTGACGAGAGCGTGATCTCCCGGTTGGTGCTAAAGGGCGCAATCACCACACGGCCGGCCCCTGCATTGACCGTACTGTCAATCTGGACCCGGTTGCCAATAATCTGGATTTCACCGCCACCGCTGGTGACCGTCGTACCGCTGAGATTGACATCACGGGAAGCCACAGGCGCAGGCGCAGGCACGCCGGAGCCACGCAAAACGATGTTCGCGCCATTGGAGTTGATGGTGCCGCCCTCCATGACCAAGCCGGAGCCTCCGACGATAGATCCCCCGTCGAGGGTGCCCGTGATGTCCATTGCACCGGTGGAGCTGACAATGGGGCTGACGCCACCAATGCTGACGGTGATGGATGTGCCGACGACGCTGGTGGCAGTGGTCGCGGAGCTGGTGGTGCCCACAATGGTCAAACCACCCGTGCCCGCGAGCAGCTCCGCCGCCCCATCGATCAGCACACCCTTGCCTGCGCTACCGCCCACCGTAGCCGAGCCCGTAAGCGTGATTTTTTTGCTGGCGCCGGACTGCACCTTGCCGCTGACATGCAGGCCCGTACCATCAAGGATGGAATGATTGGTTAGCGTGCCAGTGAGCGCAACGTCTCCACCGGTGCTGGAAACTTCCGCCCCGCCGGCCAACTGCAGGCCTTTGCTGGTGGCCAGCGAACTGCTGCCGACCCGGCCCGTGATGCTGATGTTGCCGGCGCCGGTAACTTTCGCGCCCGAATCCAGGCGCACGCCACGTGACACTTGCGGTAAACCGGAAGGCCAGCCCGCATCGCCCGAAATGGTGATGACTCCGTTGCCTGCGGTGATGTTGGAATTGGTGACGACCACGCCGCCCGCCGAGCCGCCGGTGGCGCTGGCGCCGCCGCTCGTCAGGTTGCCGTTGATGGTGATGTTGCCTGTGCCGGTGGTAGTAACGTTCGATTGGGTAGCGCCGTTGTTCACGATCTCCACCGAATGCGTCGCGCTGGCGCCAGCCGCGCTAAGCACAACGTTGCCGCCGGCCGCGCTGACCGTGCTGCCCAGCACCTGGATGCTGCCGTTGGCCGCCGCCAGGCTGACGTTGGCGCCGCTTGCGCTGTTCTGTATGCCATCGCCCTGCCCCAGGTCTGTCACCACCAGCGTACCTGTACCGGCATGCGACAGCGCAATATGGCCGCTGCCTGAATTGATGGCGCTCAGGCGCGCCGCATCGATGGCTGCCGCACCACCGGTGCCGTTGCCTATGCCGCCCGCTGCCGTCAGCATCAGGTCGCCCGTGCGCAGCGTGGCGCCGGTCTGCACGTTGATGGCGCCGCCCGAATTGACACTCAAGCTGGTCAGCGCCGTGGTGGCACCCACCGACGCATTGAAATTGGTGGGCCCGGCGCTCGTGGTGCTCAGCGCGTTCGCGCCGTCGACCGTGTTGGCGAATGTGATGCCACCGGCGGTGCTGACCAGGCTGACGGTGCCGGCAACCGTTACCGCGCTGTTGAAAGTTTGCGCGCCGCCCGTCTGCAGCGTACCGCCGAACAGGTTGATGCCCCCGCCCGCCGTCAGCGCGAGGCCGCCACTGAAGGTTTGCGTGCCCAGGTTGATGGCTCCGACGTCCCTGATCAGTGTCAGGATGCCGGAGTAGGTGGGCGTGGTGGGAAAGGCAAAACCGCTGCCATAACGGAAGGCCATGTCTCTGACGCTGCCGCTGCCATTGACCGTCACGCCACCGCCGAAGGTATTGGCCGAAGTGCCCAGCAACACGTCCTTGCTGGTGCCGTTGAGCGTGAACGTGGAGGCGCCCGTCACGTTCAATGCACCGGCTTGCGAAATGGAGCCGGTGCTGGAAGTCGCCGTCAGGCTGCCGCCCACGGTGGATGGGCCCAGCACCAGATCGTTCACATTCCGGATGGTCACGGCGTTGTTGCCGGAATTATTGAGCCCGACCGCGCCCGTGAAATTGTTG
Source organism: Polaromonas sp. P5_D5 (assembly GCF_054049435.1). Lineage (NCBI taxonomy): Bacteria > Pseudomonadati > Pseudomonadota > Betaproteobacteria > Burkholderiales > Comamonadaceae > Polaromonas > Polaromonas sp. P5_D5. The sequence continues at coordinate 812,213 of NZ_JBFUMJ010000002.1, read as the reverse complement.
CCCGCGTTGCTCAGGTCTATCGCGCTGGCGCCGCCGTTGATGGTCACCGCGCCCGCGCCGGCGGCCTGCGTGATCGCGCCCGTCTGCGCGATGTTGTTGCCGCTCAGGCTCAGCGTGCCGCTGCCGACCGACACAGTGCCCAGGGTCAGCGCACCGCCCGCGTTGTTGATCGCGACGTTGTTCACGCCCAGGTTGCTGACGCTGACTGCGCCGTTGAAATTGTTGAGGCCGCTCAAGTTGACGCTACCCGCGCCGGCATTGACGGTCGTCGTGCCGCCCGCGACCAGGACGCCGGCGGTTTGCTGGATGGCCGCATTACTCGCGGTGAGCGCCAGGTTGCCCGTCGCCGTGAGGTTCCTGTTGATGTTCAGGCCGCTTGTTGCGGTCAGGCTGAGGTCTTTGGCGCCCAGGTCGCCGCCCAGGGAAATAGAGCCGCCCGACAAGGTCAGGTTGCCTGCGCCGGTGTTCAAGGCCCCCAGCGTCGTTAGCGTGCCACCGCCGGCCGCCAGGCTGACGTTCTGGTTGGCGCCCGTCAGGGTCAGGGCATTGAGGTTGAGGCTGCCAGTCGCGCTGACGTTCACGTCCTGGGCTGCCGTGATGGAAGCGTTGGCGATGGCTGAGGCACTCAAAAAGTCGACCTGGCCACCTCCGCCTGTCCCCAGGGCGGTCAGGTTGAGCGTGCCTATGGCATTGGAGAAGCTGTTGATGCGTATTCGGCCATTACCCGTGTTGCCCGCAGATGCGGTGAAACTGCCGCCGGGGGCACTCATGGTGGCGTTGACGGCGCCGGCATTTCCCCGGATGTTGGTACCCGCGTACAGGTCGAAGGAAGAACCCTGCCAGTCCACGCCGCTATTCATGACCACTTCACCCGTGGTGGCTTTCAGCTTCAAACTGCCGGCAAAGATTTGCCCCAGACCGTCGGTGCCGCCGATGCTGCCGCCGGCCGTCATGTCCAGCGCACCGCCGTTCAGGTTCAGGGTTCCCACGCCGGTGATATCGCCGACGGCGTTGGCCGTCACAGAAAGAGTTGTGGAAGGCCCGCCCACACCGATATTGCCGTTGAGGAGGATGTTGCGCCCGGCGGTCATGGTCATACCGGCCGCGCCTGCATTGGTTTTGGTGATGTTCGCGCCGGTATTGATGTTGATGTCGCGCTCGGCAGTCAACGTGAAGGTGTTGTTGTCCGTCCGGTTGATGGCCTGGTTGACGTGGATGTCGCCGTTGCCGCCGGCCGTGCCCATGGTCGCGGTCTGGATTTCAAAGTTGCCGCCAGTCAAAGCGGCCGCGACGGCTGCGGCCGTCATGTCGCCCCCGGCGGAGATGGTGAAATCGTTGGGGTCTATCAGCCATTTACCGGTGTTGCCGGCGGAAGCCAGCGTGGTGACCCTGGCGCTGTCGGCCACCTTCACATGCGCGGCGCTGGTTTCGACAAAGCCGCCATTGCCGCCATCGGGAGCCGAGGCATCGAGCGTGCCGCCGACATTGACCGTACCCGTCTCCATGTCACCCATCAGCAGGATGCGCCCGGCCTTGTTCTGCAGGGTTTTGGCTTCAATGACGCCGGTGTTGTTCACCGTCGCCGTGGTCAGCTGGTCCATGGCCTTGGCGGACAGCAGAACCTGGCCGCCATTCGCCTGGATCAGCAACTTGTTTTCAGCCAGCGCGTTAATGGCGCCCTGGTCAATGCTGTAGCCCAGCAAATTGCCGTTGTCCAGGTTCAGGGTGATCTTGTTGCCCGCTGCCAGCAAGGCGGTTCCCAGCATGGCCCGGATGACGCCTTCGTTGCGTACCTCGGGCGCCAGCAAGGCCACATAGCCGCCATTCGCAGCCGTCAACGTGCCCTTGTTGGTAACCTTGCCGGCGCTGCTGCCGGTGCCAGCTTGGCCGGGGTCTGTGCCAAACGTGGTGCTGCCGGCCATGAAGTCAGCATTGCTCATGGAAAGCGTCGAAGCCACGAGGCCGCCGACATTGACCTGGCTGCCCGCACCAAACAGCACGCCGTTCGGGTTGAGGATAAACACTTGGCCGTTCGCCGTCAGGCTGCCCAGGAATTCGCTCGGGCTGCTGCCGGTGATGCGATTCAGCGCGATGGCCTGCGCATTCGGCTGGTTGAACACCAGCGCCTCATTGGCCGCGGTGGAAAGATGCGTCCAGTCGATCGCCAGGCGCTGGCTGGCCTGGTTGATCGTGGTGGTGGCGCCGCTGGTGCTGACATTGCCGCTGCCCACCACCACGGTGGAATTCAGCGCATCGGCAGCATGCACCTGCAAGTTAAAGACGGACATCGCCAGCAGCATGACCACGGCAGCGCGGCACCGTTCATGCAGGACAAAAACGAGGCCCCCACGAGGGCCGGCGGAAGCAACTTCAACACCGCTGCGCGCGGAGCCGCCCCTGCTTCGGCCTTTGGCGGTTTCAGCCACGGCCACCCACAGGCCAAGCGCGGCGTTCCAGACCAGGCGATAGATGCGGTTGATGCTGGCGTGACTTTTCATGGGAGTCTTTTCGGAAGGTCAGGAAATCCGGCTACCGCCTGGGCGAGCGGGGTAACAAGGGCCCCGTGAAGGTAACCATAAGTATCCTTGAATTACCCCCGAAATGCATGGGGAAACGACTGCATGTGGCGTTTCAACACCGGCGTACCTACGCGGGTGCGGGAACCAACGATGCCCGCGCGTGTTGGAGGGGGATTTTGACGCTATGTTTTTAATAGCTGCTCGCGCACGTCCATATTGCGCTGGAGGCACTTTTTGCATTAAAGAACAGGCCGGAATTGGCTGAAAAAAACGTTTAGCGCTGTTTTCCAGCCCTGTCGGGGTGCGTAGATCCCAAAAATCCCATTTTGTTGGCAATTTTTGACCAAGAAATCACGCCTACAGGCAATACAGACGTGCGCCAGCAGCTATAAAAAACATAGCACCCCTCCAGTCACTTCCTGACTTCCTGGGTGGTACCGCATGACGAGAAGCGTTTCCTGTCCTCCACCGCCAGCTTGACACTTACTCGTCTTCACCCGTGTTGCCGGCTTCGGCGGCGGCCGTCCTCAGGGCATCGACCTGGGCGTCGGGGCTGAGGCCGATGCGGGGGTTCGCGGAGCGGTTCACGCCGGCCAGGTAGATCATCGCGCTGCGGTAGGCCTCGTCGATCAGGAAATTGCCACCCGAAATCGTCAGCGTGCCACCCGTGATGTCGTAGCCCTCCTGGTCCGACCAGGCGAAGTAGCTGCCAGGGTTGGTGCCGCTGGCGGCCGTGACGCCCGGCGCACCGGCGCCCGACTGCTGCGCACCGTTGTAGGCCACGCTGGTGTCGGGCAGCGCGAGCGGCTGCAGAAAGCTGCGCAGCAGCGGACCGGTCTGGCCTTCATAAATGCGCCACGTGGCCGTGGAGCCGCCTTGGGTGGCGATGTCCCAGCCGCTGAAAGTGCTGGCCTGCATCAGCTGCGCACTGGTCTTGCCGGTGCCGCCTGCGCTGGTGGCCTGCCCAGAAGTGCCAATGTCCCAATAGCTGTTGTTTGTCGCTGCCGTTCCAACCTGTTCGGCCACCAGCCCGCCTGCCATGCCGGTGGCAGTGACGCGGCCGGTGCTGTAGGCGCGCGTGATGATGCCGTCCAGCGAGCTGCCGACCAGTCCGCCCACCTTGTCGGCGCCGCTCACGGCGCCGCTGGCGTACGCGTCGGTGATGCCGCCCTGGCTGAGTTCGCCCACCAGGCCTCCAACCTCGTCGTTGCCCTGAACCGATGCTGTGCTGTAGACATTGCTGAAGGTGGTGCAGCAGCCCTGCCCCGCGATGGCGCCCACAAAGTCGGCGCCGGTGATGCTGCCGCCCACCAGCCCGAGGTTCTGGATGCTGGTGCTCTGCGTAAGGCCGAACAGGCCCACGAAGTTGTCGCCCGGGCGGTTGATGAAGAGGTTGCGGATCTTGTGGTTGAGCCCGTCGAAGCGGCCCTCAAAAATACCCGGCGCGCCGACGCCACCCAGGGTATCGAAGCCGGCACCGGCGTTCCAGTTCACCGTGTCGCTCGCGTCGATGTCGGCGCCCAGCACGTAGTTGCCGGTGGGATTGCCGTTGATGCCCTGCAGGTCGGTGCCGGTGGTGCTGCCTGCCACGCCCAGGCTGGTGATGACTTTGTATGGGTCCGTGACGCCGTCGCTGCCCAGCCGGGTGCTGAAATTGTCGCCGGCCCGCAGGTTGACCGGGGCCCTGACGTTGTACGTTGCAGTGTTCCCCGCATTGATGGCGCCCAGTCCGTATTCCAGTGCCAGCTTGCCATTGGCGTGCTGCGAGGTGATGGACGCGTTGATGTTGATATTGCGCCAGGCGCTCAAGGTCAGCGTGGTGCCCGCGTTCCAGGTGAAGGCCGCGTTGACGTGAATGTCGCCGTTATCCGTACCACCGGCATTGTTGGTCGCCAGCGCCACATTGCCCAGGTTGAGGCTGGCGGCCAGGGTGCCCGCGCCTATGCCGCTGCCGGTCAGCGCACCGCTGCCTGCGGCGACGGTGAAGTCGGTCGGGTCTATCAGCCAGGTGCCGTGGTGGCCCCCACCGCCTGCAGCGGCCAGTGTGGTGATGACGGCACCGTCAGCCACCTTGACGTGTGCCGCCGACGTTTCGACAAAGCCGCCATCACCGCCCATGGGTGCCGATGCATCCAGCGTGCCACCTGCGTTCACCGTGCCGGTGTCCATGTCGCCCATCAGCAGGATACGGCCGGCCTTGTTCTGGATCGTTTTGGCTTCGATGACACCGGTGTTGTTCACCGTGGCGGTGGTCAAGCTGTCCATGGCTTTCGCGGACAGCAAGACCTGCCCGCCCTGGGCCTGGATCAGCAACTTGTTCTCGGCCAATGCATTGATCGCACCCTGGTCAATGCTGTAGCCCAGCAAGTTGCCGTTGTCCAGGTTCAGGGTGATCTTGTTGCCGGCGGCCAGCAAGGCTGTGCCCAGGGACGCGGTCATCACGCCTTCGTTGCGCACTTCAGGCGCCAGCAAGGCGAGGTAGCCACCCTGCCTCGCGTTCAGCGTGCCCCGGTTGACAACCGAGCCACCAGAGCCCGTAAACACATGGTTGCCGGCCATGAAGTCGGCATTGCTCATGCTGAGCGTAGAGGCGACCAGGCCGCCCACGTTGACCTGGCTGCCGGCGCCAAACAGCACGCCGTTCGGGTTGAGGATGAACACCTGGCCGTTGGCCGTGAGGCCGCCCAGGAATTCGCTCGGGCTGCTGCCGGTGATGCGGTTCAGCGCTATCGCCTGGGCGTTGGGCTGGTTGAACACCAGGGCTTCGTTGGCCGCGGTGGACAGGGTCGTCCAGTCAATGGCCACCCGCTGGGTGCTTTGGTTGATCGTGGTGGTGGTGCCCACCGTGGCCAGGCTGGCGGCGCCCGCAGACACGCTGGCGTTAGCGGCGTCTGCGGCCTGGGCCTGCTGGGCACCTCCGGCAAGCAGGAGCAATGCAGCGCTGCAGGCAGCATTGAGTGTGAAGCCGCCCGTTGCACTGGCGCCGCGTCGGGCCAGGCGGTAAATGCGGTTGATGCCGGCATGGCTTTTCATGTGTAGCCTTTCGGGACAGGACGGGCGGCGAAGCCCCCAAAGATCTCTCTTTTCCTGCCGGCGATGGCCTGCCATTTGGGGCCACAGGGCCATGCGCCGCGCATGACAAGTGCCATATTACGACGCCCCGGACCGGCGCGATAGCCTGGGTTTCACGCATGGCGCAGCCCTGGGAAGCCCTACTTGCTACAGTTTTGATAGCTGCTCGCGCCCGTCTCCATTGGGTTCAGGGCTTGTTTTTCTTAAGAAATAACACCTGGCGACAAAGGGATGGCTCTGCGCAGGGGAAGCCACGTTGCGGCCTCTTCATAATCACCCCATGAAGTTTTCACACAGCTATCCCCATTCCATGGCCGGGAGCCACCCCTTTCGCAAGCTGACCGGTTTGGCCCTTATTAGCTTGTTCTGCGGCCTTGCCGCTGCGCAGACAGCCAAACCCGCACCATCCGCCCCGGCACCTGCGCCCCAACCTCTCGTGGGCACCTGGAGCTGGACGCTGGCAGGAAAAGCCTGCACCGAAACCTGGCAATACAGCGTCAAGGGCACCCGGCTTAACACCAGCGGCGAAGAAGTCACGCGAGGCGACTACGAAATATCCGCAGCGCCGAGCGCGCAAGGGTTTTACCGGCTCACCGACACCGTGACCGACAGCAATGGCAAGCGGGACTGCTCAGGCGACCTGCACGAAGCGTCGGACCCGCCGGTCGTGCGCTTCATCCAGTTCAGCCCCAAGCAGGACCAGTTCATTGTGTGCAAGGCCGAGTCGTTGCAGGCCTGCTTCGGGCCTTTGAAGCGGATGCCGGGCTAGCGCCCTTGCGAGCGCTCAGCGGCCGCTGATCAGCGACTGCAAAACACCGGGTGTGAAATGCTCGCCGATGTAGTCGGCCAGGCCATCAAACACCGAGTCCAGCGTGGGCACCGTGGCGCCAAACAGCGCCTGCAATACCGCCGGGTCTTCAAACATGCCATGCAGGTACAGGCCCAACACATTGCCGCGAATGTTCTGCCAGGCCAGGCCTTCTGCCATCACCGCGCTGGCCGTGTCGCCCGCTGCGGCCAGCGCCGGGTGCTCCGCGGTCTGGCCGTGGTGAATTTCATAGCCCTGCAGGGCCACGCCTGACAGCGCCGCCCAGGCGCCGTCCAACGCACCAAAGCGGGCCTGCCGCTGCCGTACCGTTTTGCATTCTTCGAAGACGGTGACCACCGGCAGCAGGCCCAGCCCGGGTGCATTGCCGTCGATGCCATGCGGGTCAATCAACGCTTCGCCGAGCATCTGCAGGCCACCGCAAATGCCCAGCACCGCGCCGCCCTGCCCTGCGTGGGCGGCAATGGCCTGGTCCAGCCCCTGCGCGCGCAGCCAGGCCAGGTCGCCGCTGGTGTGCTTGGAGCCGGGCAGGATGATCCAGTCGGCGCCGGCCAGGTCGGCCGGGCTGCGCACCCACTTCAAGCGTACGCCGGGCACATTTTTCAGGGGCTGGAATTCGTCGAGGTTGCTGATGCGCGGGTAGGCAATCACGGCCACGGTGGTGGAGACTTCCCCTGCCGCGGTGCTGCGGTCGTCAAACACACCATCCTCTTCAGGCAGGCCGTGTTGCCACCACATCGGCAGCGTCGCCACCGTGGGAATGCCGGTCAGGTCCTGCAGCATTTGCGGGCCGGGCGCCAGCAGTTTGGCATCGCCCCTGAATTTGTTGAGCACAAAGCCCTTGATGAGTTTGCGCTCGGCTTCGTCCAGCATGGCCCAGGTGCCATACAGGTGGGCAAAGGCGCCGCCGCGGTCGATGTCGGTCACCAGCAGGCAGGCCGCGTTGGCGTGCTGCGCAGCGCGCATATTGACGATGTCGCTGGACTTGAGGTTGATTTCGGCCGGCGAGCCTGCACCCTCCATCACGACCACGTCGTTGTCCGCAATCAACTCATCGAGCGCCCGCGACACCACCGGCCAGACCGAGGCGCTGCGGCCGCGCCATTCCATGCGCGAGAGTTCGGCGTTGACCTGGCCCATCAACACGACCTGGCTTTGTGTGTCTTTTTCGGGCTTGAGCAGCAGCGGGTTCATGCGCACGTCGGGTACAGCTCTCGCCGCCAAGGCCTGGAAGTATTGCGCGCTACCGATCTCACCGCCGGGCACCCAATTTTCCGCCGGGCCGCCCCAAGGAAAATTAGCCCCTTCTTCCATTGAAAGGGGCAGCGTACCGCCGAAGGCACGCGAAGCGACAAGCGTGGGGGCCACAACTCTTGCGTTGTTGCTCATGTTCTGCGCCTTGAAGGGCGCGACTTTCAAACCCTGGCGCGCGTAGTAACGGCACAGCGCTGTCGTCAGCCAGCTTTTACCGGCGCCGCTGGTGGTGCCCAGCACCATGACACTTTTTGCACTCATGAACTTGTCCTGGAGAGTTGTTGCCATGCGTTGTGCAGGGCATCCTGCGCGGCTGGCGGCTGCACGCCCAGGCGCACATGGCCGGGTAAGCCGAATGATGTCGTGTCGCGCAGCTTGGTGCCTTGGGCGCGCAGTGTGGACAGCGCCTGCTGCAAGCTCAGGCCTTCGGGCAAGGCCGGCTGGGCGCAGAAAAAATTGGCATCGCTGGGCAGGCAGCGCCAGCCCAATGATTCGCACAAGCTGATCTGCCGGGCTTTCCATTCGCGCAAAGTATGAAGGCTGCCGGCGAGCCAGGCTTGTGCCTCGTCGCTCACCCAGGCTTGCAGCATGGCCTCACCATGCGCGCCCACCGGCCATGAGGGGCAGAGCTGCTCCAGCGCTGCAGCGTTGTCCGATTGCTCCATCGGTGCAATCGCATAGGCTGCACGCACGCCGGTCAGGCCCAGCGCCTTGTTGGGCGTCCAGAGCTGCCAGGTGGTTTGCAGCTGCTGCGGCGTGAGCGTGGGCACAGCGCTGAGCCGCAAGGGCTCGTAAGCGCGGTCCAGCACGACAAGGGCTGACACTTCCACCACTTTCCGGCCGTCAACCAGCTCACCCAGGCCGCGATGCGCAGCACCCAATGGGCTGGAAGGCTCACAGGCCCAGAGCAGCTGCACATCCTCGGGTTTGCCGGCCACCTCCAGGCCATGCGCCCCCGCTGCCTGTGCGTAATCGCCGTAGCTGTGCGGTGGCAGCCACACCGCGCGTGCGCCCTGCTGCGCGGCCAGGGTGGTCATGCGAAAGATGAATTCGCTGGCGCTGGCCGCCAGCAATACACGCGCCTCATCGACACGATGAAAGACCGCCAGTTGCCTGCGCAACTGTGTGTAGCCGGCGTCGGGGTAACGGGTGGCGTCAGCCTGGGCGACAGCAGCCAACGCTGCAGGGCAAGGCCCGCAGGCATTGCTGTTGGTGGAAAAATCGTACAGCGGCACACCCAGCGCGTCGGGTCCGCCGTGAATGCGCGTGGTGACGAGGCTGGTGCTCATGCCGATGCCACCAGCGCCATCAACAGCATCGCCAGAGTGGCAACCAAGGTTTGGGAGAACACCGCCTTCGAGGCCAAGGTTTGGGCCAGGGCCGTGTCCGATGCTTCAGGTGGCCGCCCTTGGGGGTTCAAGATATATACGCCCGGCTTGCCGAGCGAGATACCCAGCGCCAACGCCATGGCCGCCATGGGCCAGCCGCTGTTGGGCGACGGGGTCTTGCGGGCTTCTTCGTGCAATGCCTTGAGCGGCAGGCCTCTTGCCGCCAACGCCAGCAACAGTGCCGTCAGGCGTGCCGGCAACCAGGAGAGCACGTCGTCCGCGCGCGCCGCCCACTTGCCGGCCCATTCCCAATTTTTGCCGCGGTAGGTGCCGCGGTAACCCCACATGGCGTCTGCCGTATTGGCAAAGCGGTAAATGGCCGCCCCCGGCAAACCCAGCAACGCAAACCAGAAAACCGGGGCCACCACAGAGTCATTGAGGTTTTCGGCCAGCGATTCAATCGCGCTTTCCCGCACCTGGCTTTCAGTGAGCTGGGCGGTGTCGCGGCTGACCAGCCAGGAGAGGCGCTCCCGTCCTGCTTCCAGCGACTGGCCCAACGCCAGTTCGACCGCACCGACTTCTTCGCGCAGCATGCGCCATGACAGCATGCATTTGAGTAACCAGGCCATCGGCGCGGCCAGCAGCGCAGTGTCGATGGCGGCGCCCCAGGCCGGCGCCTTGATGTAGCCGGCGAGCTGCCAGAACACCAGTGCCTGCACTCCCCAGGCTGCTGCGCCCACCAATGCCACACCCACCCACCAGGCCAGCGTGCCGAGGAAAAAAGCCGGCCCGGGCGGGCAGCGCACGGTAATGCTTCCGCAGGCCCGAAGGTAGTTGCCCATCCAGACCACCGGATGCACACCTGTGGGTGGTTCACCGAAAGATTTGTCTACCCATAAAGCCAGCAACAGCACTACACCGAGCACGCACGCCGTGTGCCCTGCCATGGAAGCAGGAACGGACAAGGCATGAAGGCTGGCCCAGTGCGTGAACATCTCAGCCGGCTTCCGGCTCACGCGGGGTGGTCTGGCCCCAGCTGTCTTCAAACACCATGTCGGCCAGCGGGGCACGGCGCGCCCACTTTTCAGCCTGCAGCATGGGCTGGTCGTAAAAAGCGTGGACAGGGCCCAGGCACAACACCGCAATCGGCTTGCTGCCTTCGGGCATCTGCAACAACCCGCCCAGCTGCTGCGGATCAAAAATCGAAACCCAGCCCATGCCAAGGCCCTCGGCACGGGCCGCCAGCCAGAGGTTCTGGATGGCGCAGGCCGCCGAGGCCAGGTCCATTTCGGGCAAGGTACGGCGGCCAAACACATGCTGTTCGCGCCCCGGTGGCAAGGCCACGACCAGCACCTCGGCCGCATCGAGCACGCCTTGCACCTTGAGTTTCATGAACTCGTCTTCGCGCTCGCCCAAGGCCCGGGCCGTGAGCACACGTTCCTGCTCAATCAGCGCGTGAATACCTTCGCGCAAAGGCCGGCTGCGCACGCGAATAAAACGCCAGGGCTGCATGAAGCCGACGCTGGGTGCGTGGTGCGCGGCCGACAGCAAGCGCTGCAGTATGTCGTCAGTGACCGTGCCGCCGCTGAAGTGACGCATGTCGCGCCGCTCGAAGATGGCCCGGTACACCGCCTGCTGCTCAGCGGTGCTGAAGGCGTGGCCGGGTCGGGCCGCATCGGCGGCGGAGACAAAGCCCGTCACACCATTCACTGAGGAGCTTGCACCGCGCCAACAGCAGGCACGTCAGCGCGCTGCAGTACCGCCAGCAAAGCCGGGCGCACCCAGCGCTGGAAGGCCAAACCACTGACCAGGCCCAGGCTCACCCAGAACGACAGAGACACCCAGGTCGTGGCCCAGATGAACTGCGTGCCGAGCTGTTCCAGCGCGGCATGGGCTTCGGGACCAAAACCGGCCAGGGCATCACCTTGAAGCTTGGGTGCACCCACCACAAACGGCAGCGCCAGCAAGGCTGCGGACACCAGCCAGCGCCAGGATGCGCGCGCAAAACCGGCTACGGCGCAGGCACCCGCTGCACTGCTCACTGCCAGCACCCACCAGACCTGGCGGGCCTGCAGCGGCGCGGCTTCCATGCCGGGTACTTCCGCATGCAAACCCAGCGAAGGCCAGAGGTGAAAGCTCAACCAGCCAGCTGCAGCCACCACACCGGCCAGGCGCAGTGAAGCGATCGCGCCACCGCGTTGTGCGTCACGTTTGTAAAGCCACACGCCCATCACCGCAAACACCAGCAGCGCCATGCTGAAGGCGTGCAGCATGTTGGCCACCCAGGTCCAGCCAATGCGCTCGGCGCCGTTCGCGGGTTCCCATTCCTTGGCAGCACCGTGCTCGTGCGTATGAGGGGCCGCACCTTCGGCATGCACGTGGGCAGCGGGAGCGGCGGCGGGCGCCGGAGCCTCCACCTTTTGCTCCTCGTACACCTCGGCCGCCAGAATCAGCGGGGCGGCTTGCCAGCGCTGCACGCCGGTTTGCACGCTACCCACCACCACGGCAGTGGCCAGCGCCGCCCAGATCAATCGTTGAAAAACCATAGCTGTCTCCCGGTGAAAGTGCTGCTCAATGGCAGGGTTTGACGGTGATATGGCGCACATCGTGCGCGGCGTTGTGGGCCAATGGGCTCTCGGCAAAGGCCACGCCGTACAGCACCACCAGGCCCAATGCGGCGGCGCCCAGCAGGGGACGCAGCACGGCCAGGCCGGGATTCAGGGTGTGAGAAGGGTTGTGGGTCAGCGTCGTCGGTTCAGTCATGGCGTTCTCCTTGAGGTAAGTGGGAGGGTGGGTGGGGTGAAAAAAACAAACTTAGTGCATTTGGCCGCTCATGTCGAGCCCAGGCCGTTCAAACCAACAGGAGGCAATCGGGCAAGGATACCGCTGCGCAGGCGATCGGGCCGTGCATTGCGGGCCAGGTTGCCGTCGGCACTCTGCACGTGCAGTTGCGCGCAGGCAATCACCTGGGCCGCGGTCTCGGCATCGGGGGCCAGGTCGCCAAAGTAGTAGCTGAATTTGCCCTGGGCTTGCAAGGTCACGGTGCAGGCGCGGGTGCAGCCGCTCATGCACGCCTGGCCGCGCACCTGAAGGCCCTTGTGCAGCCCGGTGTCCAGCTCACACACCAGCAGCGCTTCCTGAACCGCTTCGAACAAGGCCAGGCCATGGGCGGGCAGCTCACGCGAGGCGCCCGACGGGCGGCAGGTGGTGCAGACAATGATTTCGGTGTCGGACATGACGATCTTTTACGGTTGGTAACTCGGGGCCATGGCCGAGCGGTGCTCCGCGCCCCAGCGCATGGCCCAGGCGGCACAGCGGCCCAGGTTCTTTTTCGGATCGTCAAAATCGACAATCACCAGGTGCTGCGGGGTCAACGGCGCCTGCGGTTGCTCCAGCGTGCGGCCGTCGGTCAGCAGCCACAGCCAGCACTCCGTGGGGCCACTTTTGCGCAGCGTGCGTTGCAGCAAGCGGTCAGCCTGAAACAGCGCCTCGGCCAGCGGCGTGCCACCGCCACCGCCCAGCGGGCGCAGGCGCTGGCTGCCGGCGGCACGCGCGCGGCCAGGGGGCAGCAGCAGTTCCACACCCTGCCCGCCAAAGCGCAACAGCGCCACATCGTCGCCCTGCCGCGCGGCCTGCTCGATCATGAAGGCCGCATGGCCCTTGGCCAGCGCCAGACGGCCGCGCTGACGCATGGAGCCCGAGGTGTCGAGCACGATGCAATGCAAGCGCCCGGCGCGCAGCGCGACCGGCTGGTGGCGCAGGTGCGCGCGCTGCAACGGCGCAGGGCCTTTGGCCACGACGGTGGGCAGCCAGGCAATCGCACTGCTGCGCTGCCGTGCGTTGGGCGCGGCTGAACTTCCAGAGGGAGATTGGGGCGGAGGCCACCGCCAGCTGCCAGTCCCGTTGCGCGGGCGGCGGCTGGGGTGGCCTAGGCTTTTTTTGGCGGCCACCCGGCAATTTTTTGAACCTTGGTCGTTCCCTCGGGCTGGGCAGGCAAGGCGCCCCAATCGCCCTGGGGCGCGGACGCAGCAGCTTGCGGGTCTTGCAGGCGCTGCGGGTTGTGTTGCGGTTGCTGCTGCGGTGCGCTGTGGGTGCCGGGCGCTGGTGTCGCACTGCCTTCGGGTCGGCGGTGGGCCAGTGCCAGTTCAGCCACAGCGTCTACATCGGCCACAGACACTTCGCTGCGCCCTTCCAGCGCGGCAAGCGCGCGTGCGGCGCGCAGCATCACCAGATCGGCGCGCATGCCATCCACACCGGCGGCAATCGCGCAGGCAGCGGCATGGTGCAGCACCGCGTCCGACCAGATCAGGCGTGGCAAGGCAGCGCGGGCGGCCACCAATGCGGCGCTCAGCGCACCTTGTTCTTCGGCATGCTGCGCGCCCAAGGCCCCGGGGTTTTCATCAAAACCCAGGCGCGCGCGCAGGATGGCGGTGCGCTCTGCGGCATCCACCGGGTTGGCCAGCACCAGCGAGAGGCCAAAGCGGTCCAGCAGCTGCGGGCGCAGCTCGCCCTCCTCCGGGTTCATGGTGCCCACCAGCACAAAGCGCGCGGCGTGCTGTTTTGAGATGCCATCGCGCTCCACCGTGTTCACGCCGCTGGCTGCCACGTCCAACAGCGCATCCACCAGCGCATCGGGCAACAGGTTGACCTCGTCCACATAGAGCACACCGTTGTGGGCCCGCGCCACCAGCCCAGGCGCCAGGCGCACCTGGCCGTCGCGCAGCACGTCTTCCACATTCAGCGTGCCCACCAGTTGCTCCAGGCTGGCGGCCAACGGCAAGGTGACAAAGGGCGCACCGGGCAGCAGCGCGGCCAGCGCACGGGCCGCAGTGGACTTGGCCGTGCCACGCGGGCCGCTGATCAGCACACCGCCAATGCCGGGGTCTATGGCTACCAGCTGCAAAGCCAGCTGCAGCTGCGGCTGGCCGACCAGCGCGGTGAAGGGAAAGGCCGCGCGGGTGGCGGGCTCAACAGGAATGTTCAGTTCAGGAATGCTCATGGTCGTGCTCATGTCAAAGGTCCTTCTCCGTGTTCTTCAAGCCGGCGCTCCAGCGCCAGCAAATGGTCTTCGATGCGTTCGCGCTGGTCGCCCGGCGCCTCCCACAGGCCGCGCTGCATGGCCTCCAGCAGGCGCTCGCCAATGCTGCGCAGTGCGCCGGGGTTGTGCTGCTGCAAAAACGCGCGGTTGGTGTCGTCGTGCAAATAAGCATCGGCCACCAGCGCGTACTGGTGGTCGCCCACCACGCCTGTGGTGGCGTCAAATGCAAACAGGTAGTCCACCGTGGCGGCCATCTCAAAAGCCCCCTTGTAGCCATGGCGGCGCACGCCCTCCAGCCACTTGGGGTTGACGGCGCGCGAACGCACCACGCGCGCCACCTCTTCGCCCAGCGTGCGGATACGCGGCGCACCAGGCACGCTGAAGTCGCCGTGATACAGCGATGCGGGCGCACCCGCCAGATGTTCGACTGCCACCGCCATGCCACCCTGGAACTGGTAGTAGTCGTCCGAATCGAGCACATCGTGCTCGCGGTTGTCCTGGTTGTGCAGCACGGCATCCAGACCGGCCAGGCGCTGCTCGAAACTGCCACGCGCTGGTGCGCCGTGCTCGCCCTGCCCGTAGGCAAAGGCGCCGGCGCGCAGATAGGCCTGAGCCAGATCGGCGCCGTCGTTCCAGCGGCCGCTGGCCATGACCTCTTGCAGACCAGCGCCATAACCGCCGGGGCGCGGGCCAAACACGCGCCAGGTGGCTTCGCGCTGGGCGTCCTCTGCACTCAAGCCCTTGGCCTGTGCCTCGGCCGCTTCGCGCTGCACCCGGGCGCGGATGGGATTCACGTCGTCGGGCTCGTCCTCTTCACTGATCGCGGCCACGGCGCGCACGGCGGTATCAAACAGGTCAATCACATTGGGGAAGGCATCGCGGAAGAAACCCGAAACGCGCAAAGTCACATCCACGCGCGGACGGTTCCTGATAGCCATGGGCAGCACTTCAATGTCCACCACCCGGCTGCTACCGTCGGCCCACTTGGGCCGCACGCCCAGCAACGCAAAGGCTTGTGCAATATCTTCGCCGCCCGTGCGCATGGTGCTGGTGCCCCAGACCGACAGGCCCAGGCAGCGCAACATCTCGCCATGGTCTTGCAGGTGGCGCTCAATCACGCGCTCAGCCGCCGCGGCGCCCATGGCGTAGGCGGTCTGTGTGGGCACGGCACGCGTGTCCACCGAATAGAAGTTGCGGCCTGTGGGCAGCACGTCAGGCCGGCCACGCGAGGGTGCACCGCTGGGACCGGCGGGCACAAACTTGCCAGACAGGCCGCGCAGGCACTGCGCAATCTCCTGCGGACCACAAGCGTCCAGACGGGGGCGCAACACAATGCGCATGCGCTGCAGCACCGGGGCGGCGTGCGGCCAGGCAGTGGCGTCCCATGGCGCATCGGCCACCACATGGCTAGCTACCAATTGCCGGGCCAGCAGTTCCAGCCGCTCGCGTGTATGGCCGGCGTGACGCCAGGCTTCGGTACTCATGTCTTGCAACACCGGAGGGAATGGGCCGCCCCAAGGTGCGGCCCATTCGGGGCTCAACACGCTGAAGCCGTCCACACCATCCAGCTCCAAATCCTGAGTCAATGCCACCAGCAGGCTGCGCTGGCCGGCGGCCGTACCACCTGGAAAACGCGCCAGCGCCACCAGCGTGTCGATTTGCTGGCGGCCCTGTGGTGATGTGCCCAGGATGTGCAGCCCATCGCGGATCTGTGACTCCTTGATCTCGCACAGGTAGGCGTCCAGCCGCAGCAGCAGCGCTTCACGGCCCGCGTCATCGGCGGGTTTGGCAAAGCCCAGGTCAGTGTGCAGGTTCTCAGTCAGCACACGCTCCAGAATGTCGCCGCGCAGGCGTTGGGCGCGGCGTGGGTCCAGTGACAGGGCCTCGTAGTACTCGTCCATCTGGCGCTCGAGTTTTTGCAACGGGCCGTAGGTTTCGGCGCGGGTCAGGGCCGGCATCAGGTGGTCGATGATGACGGCCTGCGTGCGGCGCTTGGCCTGGCTGCCCTCGCCGGGGTCGTTGACGATGAAGGGATACAGGTGCGGCAAGGGGCCCAGGATGGCGTCGGGCCAGCAGGCTGCGCCCAGCGCCACGCTTTTGCCAGGCAGCCATTCGAGGTTGCCATGCTTGCCCACGTGCACCACCGCGTCCACCGCAAAACTGCGGCGCAGCCAGAAGTAAAACGCCAGGTAGTTGTGCGTGGGCACCAGGTCGGCATCGTGATACGTGGCCACCAGGTCCAGGTCGCGCCCTCGCGCGGGCTGGATGCCGACAAACACGTTGCCCAGGCGCAGGCCGGAGACCATGAAGCGGCCGCTGCGCACCATGGGGTCCTGTTCGGGGGAGCCCCACAGCGCGTTCACTGCGTCGCGGCTGGCAAGGTCCAGTTGGTTGAAGTCCTGCAGGTAATCGGCCATGGCAAGACTCTGGCCTGCCGGCCGGATGCCGTTCGCGTCCAGGTTGTTGGTCACGCCTGCCACCAGCGCGGCGATCAGTGCGTCACCGCCTTCGGGCAAGGCACCTGTGACATAACCTGCGTCCTGCATGGCGCGCAGCAGGCCCACCGTGGAGGCCGGGGTGTCCAGGCCCACACCATTCGCCAGACGGGCATCGTCGTTGGGGTAGTTGGCCAGGATCAGTGCGATGCGTTTATCGGCATTCGGCCTGTCACGCAGCACACACCAGCGGCGCGCCAGCTCGGCCACAAAGGCCATGCGTTCGGGTTCGGGCTGGTAACGCACCACGTCCACCTGGGTGCGCTCGTCACGCCACGCCAGGCCCTTGAAGCTGATGGCGCGGGTGCCAATGCGGCCGTCCACCTCGGGCAGCACCACCTGCATCGCCAAGTCGCGCGGGGCCAGGCCATGCGGGTCTTCTTGCCACTGCTCTTGGGAACAGCCCGCGGTGATGAGCTGTAGTACCGGTGCATCACCAGCCAATGGGGCCATCTGCGCGCCGTCCACACTGTCCACATCGTCGCCATCGAGTGCGGTGATGGCAAAGCTGGTCGCGTTGAGCACCACGCCCACGCCGTGTTGCGCGGCCAGCGACTGCAACAGCTCCAGGCTAGCGGGGTTCTTGAGCGAATCCACGGCCACGGCCACAGTGTTCAGCCCTTGATCATGCAATGCGACCAGCATCGCGTCAAACACCGCAGTGTTGCCGGCCTGCACATGGGCACGGTAGAACACCAGCAATGCCACCGGCGCGCCGTCTTGCCACGCTTGGGCGCCCAGCGATTCGTAAATTATGGCCGGTGGCAACACCGTAGGCGGTGTGGGCCGAGTCCCCAGGCCAAACGCGGAATAGCCTATCAATTCAAAAAAGTTACGGGCGTTGTCGCGGCCGCCTTCGCGCAGGCAGCGCCAGAGCTGGCGGCAGTCCTCATGCGGGGCGGTACTGCGCAGCAGCAGTTGCAAGTCTTCACTCGCGTCACCCGAGAAGAGCGCCAGCCACTGGCCGCGTTCGCGTGCGAGTTCGCGCACGCGCTCCACCACATAGGCCCAGTCGCTGGCAGCGCCCAGGTGGTCAATCACCACCACGCGCGCATGTTGCAGCACCTCGTCCACATACATGTCGGCCGAAGCGGGCTGGCGCAGCCACATCAGATTCGCCAGGCGGACCGTGGGAAAGCCTTCAGGCAATGCACCCGCCGCATCGGCCAGCAGCGACAGCGTGGTATCCGCCGCGCTGAGCACCACGATGTCGCCCGGCGTTTGCTCCACACGCACCACGCCCTGACCACCGTCTTCAACGTGGCCGCCAGGGCGGGTGGAGAGCAAATGCATGTTTTATTTCACAAGGTAAGGTTGAACAGCCCATCCTGGCGCAGGTCGATGGGGCGCTCTGCGCAGCGGCATAAAGGAGGAGCCCGCAGGGCGGAGGACAGCCGCGGAGCGGAGTGCCCCGTCGGCCTGTGCCCGCCACAAAACTAAAGCTTCAGCGTGCATTTGGATTCAAGCCGCGACGGGTGCCGCCAGCGCCGCACTCAACTCAGCCTGCAACACAGCCGCATTGAGCTCGGAACCAATCAGCACCAGGCGCGACTGGCGCACTTCATCCGCACGCCAGGGGCGATCGAAGTAGCTGTCAAAGCGCGTACCCACGCCCTGCACCACCAGGCGCATGGCCACGCCGGGCAAGGCCACAAAACCCTTGACGCGGTAAATCTCGTGGCGCCCCACCACATCGCGCAACGCAGCCAGCAATGCTTCGCGGCCGGTCACGTCCAGCGCCACCTGCACCGAGTCAAAGGCGTCGTGGTCGTGGTCTTCTTCCTCGTCGTGGTGGGTCTTGCGCTGGTCGATCTGGTCTTCCACTGCGCGCTCCAGGCCCAGCAGCACGCCGATATCGATGCGGCCATGTTGGGCATGCACCAGCTTCACGCCGGGCAAGGTCTCGGCGCGGATGGCGGCTTCCACACCCACCAATTCTTCGGCCGTCAGACCATCCGTCTTGTGCACGATCACCAGGTCGGCCGTTGCCAGTTGGTCTTCAAACAGCTCGTGCAAGGGCGAGTCATGGTCCAGGTTGTCGTCGGCGCGGCGCTGGGCGTCCACGGCCACCGGGTCGTCGGCAAAGTCTCCCGCGGCAACCGCAGGCGCGTCCACCACGGTCACTACGGCATCCACGGTGAAGGTATTGCGCAGCGCGGGCCACTGGAAGGCCTGCACCAGCGGCTTGGGCAGCGCCAGGCCCGAAGTTTCGATGATCAGATGGTCGATCTGGTCGCGGCGCTTGGCCAACTGCTCCATCACGGGCGCGAACTCTTCCTGCACCGTGCAGCACAGGCAGCCGTTGGCCAGCTCATACAGCTGGCCATTTTCTTCACCGTTCTCGTCGCAGCCAATGCCGCAGCCGCGCAGCAATTCGCCATCGATACCGAGTTCGCCAAACTCATTAACGATGACCGCGATGCGGCGGCCCTGCGCGTTGGCCAGCAGGTGGCGCAAGAGCGTGGTCTTGCCGCTGCCCAGGAAACCGGTGACGATGGTGGCGGGAATTTTTCGGGTTTGCATAAGAGTCTCTCGGGTAAAGAAAATTAACGGGGCGCGTCACGGGGAGGCAGGGCCTTGAGGCACTCCACCAGCATCTGGGCGGCCTCGCCCAGGCGGGGGCCAGGGCGTGACAGCAGGTCCATGCGTTCAGTATCCAGCAGGCACAGCTGCTGCTGGCGCACTGCCGGCAGTGCACTCCAGCCGGGGCGGTCTGACACGTTGGCCAGCGTGGCGCGCGGGCCAATGATGAGATCGGGCGGACGACGCAGCAGCAGCTCGGGGTTGATCCTGGGGAACAGGCCCAGGTCGCCGCTCACCACATTGACCAGGCCCAACCTGGCCACCGTCTCGCCAATAAAGCTTTTTTCGCTGGCTGCGGATGAACCTGCCCCCACTTCCACATACACGCTGCGCCCGCGCAATGCGGCGGGCATGCGGCCCGCGGCGATGTCGAGTTCGGTGTCGATACGGGCTATCAGTTCGGTGGCGCGGGCCGGTTCACCCAAGGTGTCGCCCAACTTCACCAGCATGCGTTTCAGATCCGAATGGGTGCGGGCATCCAGCATCATCACCGGCACGCCCAGCGCCTGCAGGCGTTCCCCCGCGCGGCTGCGCGGACCCAGCAAGACCAGATTGGGACGCAAGGTCACAATGCGCTCGACCTGCGCGTCTTCCAGCCCTCCCACCTTGGGCAGCGCCAGTACCGAAACGGGCCAGGTGGAGTGGCGATCAGTGCCCACCAGCTGCGCGCAGCGGCCCAACGCACACACCGCCTCGGTCAGCGAAGGCGCGAGCGTGACGATGCGCGAGACGGGTTGTGCGCCCTGCGCTGCGGCCAGGCTGGAGAACAGCCACAAAGCCAATCCACAAGCAATGAAAAGGAAACGCAAAACTCTAGTCCTCAATGCCGCGTTGGGCGGGAACGCCGGCTTTAAAGTGGTGCTTGATCAAAGTCATCTCCGTCACCGTATCCGCCAGGTCCACCAGCTCGCCCGGCGCATTGCGGCCCGTCAACACCACGTGCACATGCGGTGGGCGCTCGCGCAGGCAGGTGAGGATGGTCTCCAGCGGAATCCAGCCGTAGCGCAGCGGGTACATGATTTCGTCGAGCACCACCATGAAGTGTTCTCCCGCGCGTATCGTGGCCTCGGCCTTGGCCCAGCCGTCGAGTGCCAACTGGGCCGAGTGGTCCAGGTCGCGACTCTTCCAGCTGAAGCCGTCGCCCAGGCCTTCGATGGGAATGCCCAGTTGCTCAAACAAGCGGTGCTCACCAAAGCGCGCCGTAGGCACCTTCATGAACTGGTAGACCTTGACAGCCTTGCCCCGGCCATGGGCACGCAAGGCCAGGCCAAAGGCGGCCGTGCTCTTGCCTTTGCCGTGGCCGGTATTGATCATGATCAGGCCGCGGCGCTCGGCCGTGGGAACGACACGTTCGTAATCGACGGGTGGGGTTTCAATTTGCATGGGAGCTCTCTTTGCAGGATGGTTGACTTTGGGCAGCGCAATCCACTGCCCTTGCAAGGGATGAACAGCAAGGCGTCCGTCAAATACGTCTTCCAGTGCGCGGTGTGTGGCCAGATCGGCGCAGGCGCCTTGGTGGGTGATGCGGCCTTCAGCCATCACGACCATGGTGTCGGCTTGCAATGCCATGGTGATCTCATGCAGAACGCTGACCACGGTTTTTCCTTCGGCCACCAGCGCACGCACCACGTCCAGCCAGTCGGCCTGGTGCGGCGGGTCGAGGTTGGCCAGCGGCTCGTCCATCAGCAGCACCTGGGCCTGCACCGCCAGGGCGCGCGCCAGCAGCACGCGCTGGCGCTCGCCGCCCGACAGTTGCCCCAAGGCGCGCTCGCGCCAGTCCCAGGCACGGGTGGCGCGCAGGGCCTGCTCCACCGCTGCACGGTCGGCGACGCTGGGCGGGGCCAGCCAGGCCTGGTGCGGCAAGCGGCCCAGCATGGCCACGTCCCACACCGTCAGGTCATCGGCCGAGGTTTCGTTCTGGCCCAGCCAGGCCAGCTGGCGGGCGCGTTCGCGGTGCGGCAGGTTTTGCATGGGCCGGCCCAACAACGAGACGCTACCACTGTGTGGCAGCACACCGGCCAGCGCCCTGAGCAAGGTGGACTTGCCTGCGCCGTTGGGGCCGACGATGCTGGTCCACCGACCCGCAGCAATGTCCAGGCTGATGCCGTGCAGTACGTGTTGCTTTTGCAAGCCATTTCCGAGGCTGGCCCTTATAGAGTCTGCGCCGATAGCTATTGAATTCATAGCGTTTCTCATGCTGCACGGCCTCCGCCCAGGCTGCTGCTGCGGTGCATCAGCCACAACAAATAGCCGCCGCCCAGCACCGCGGTGAGCATGCCCACGGGCAGCTCCTGCGGCGCGATCAGCCAGCGTGCCAACGTGTCGGCCGCCATCAGCAACACGCCGCCCATAAGGCTGGAGAGCAGCATCAGGTGCGCGTGCGTGGTCTTGACCACCGAGCGCACCAGGTGCGGTGCGGCCAGGCCTACAAAAGCGATCAACCCGGTTTGAGCCACCGCGGTGCCCGTAGCCAGCGCCAGTACCGCCACCAGCGCCGCGCGCATAGGCGCCACCGGCAGGCCCAGGCTGATCGCCGTAGCGTCACCCAAACTCAAACCATCAAGGACGCGCGCCAGCAGCCATGCCGCCAGCACGCACACGCCCCAGACACTGGCCATGAGCACGCTCGACGTCCAGCCCACAAAGGCCGTGGAGCCCAGCATGAAGGCCTGCATGGCCTGCAACGATTCGGGTGAGAACAGCAGCACCAGGTGCGTCATGGCACCCAGCACAACGCCCACCACCACACCGGCCAGCAGCAGGCGCAGCGTGTGGCCCACACCGCGCGACAGCACCAGCGTGAGCATCACCGCAAACACGGCGCCCAGAAACGCCGCACCGGTCAACCCCAGACGCACCCACAAGCTGCTGGAGAACACACTGACGGCCATACCGCCGCTCATCATGCTGCCGCCCAACATGCCGGCGCCCCCACCCAAAGCGGCCAATGCCAGCGCCACGCCCAGCGAGGCACCCGAGGCGCTGCCCAGCAAATACGGGTCAGCCAGGGGGTTGCGAAACAGGCCCTGGGCTACGGCACCGGCCAGGCCCAGCAAGGCGCCGGCGGCCCAGGCGCCCAAGGTGCGCGGCAGGCGGATCTGCCAAATGATTTGCTGTGCCATGGCGGTTTGCTGCGGGTCCTGTGCGGGGTTGAGCAGCGGACGAATCAGGTTCTCCAGTCCGGCGCTGCCGACACAGATACCCAACGCCACCAAAGCCAATGCTCCCAGCACACCGGCCCAGACCAGCCAGAAAACGCGGGTTTGCATCATGGTTTGGCTCCCGGGGCGGGCGCATTTTTCAGCAGACATTGGGCCATCAGGCGCGCACCTTCAGCCATGCGCGGACCGGGGCGTACCAGCATGTCAGCCTCGTCGGGTGGAAAGATGCAGACCCGCTGCTCGCGCAGTGCGCGGATGCTTTGCCAGCCGGGCCGCACCGTCAAACCGCCGGCGCTGCGCTGGCCGATCATGATCAGGTCAGGGTTGGCGCGAACGATGTATTCGGGGTTGAGCTTGGGGAACGGCCCGAGCTTGGCAGGCACGATGTTTTTGGCACCCAGGCGTGTGAGCGTTTCGCCAATAAAGGACGACTCGCCCGCTGCATACGGCCCCTGGTTCACTTCGAAGTAGATCTTCACATTGCGCACGCTGGTCGGCAACGACTGGGCTGCAGCCGAGACACCGGCATCAATCGCGCGCCAGATGCGTGCGGCATCACGCACCTCCAGCAACTGGCCGAGCTTGAGCATCACGCGCTGCACGTCGGCATGGCTTCGCGGCTCCAGCGCCACCACCTTGATGCCCAGCGCCTGCAGCCGTTCCCCGGCGCGGGACGAAGTGGCCATCAGCACCACATCAGGCTTGAGGGCAACAATCATCTCGATATTCGGGTCCAGCCCGCCACCGACCTGAGGCAGCTTTTGCACGCTGGCCGGGAAGTTGGAATAGCGGTCTACCCCCACCAGACGCTGGCATTGGCCCAGCTCGCACACGGTCTCCGTCAGCGAAGGTAGCAGGCTGACAATACGCTGCGGCGCGGCGGGCAAGGTGACGGTGACGCCCCGATCGTCGGTGACCTGCAAGGCACGAGCGACACCCGCCAGACCAAAGGTAAAGGCAAACGCAAAAACGAGCATCACCAAGACGCGGGGTGGCAGAGCGTTCTGCGCAGGTAAAGGAGGAGCCCGCAACGCGGGCGGGGGACACGGAGCAATACGTCCTGGCCCCTCGCTTCCTCCCAGCGCGCAGAGTTGATGCCGCGTCACGAAAAATCCTTCAACGTCAGCGGCAGGCCTGCTGCCATTAGCGTCACGCGCTGGCAGGTGGCGGCCACATCCTGGTTCAGTTTGCCCAAGGCATCCACAAAGGCTCGAACCTCGCGCCCCATGGGAATTACGCCCAGCCCAATCTCGTTGCCCACCAGCACCACCGGGCCAGGGGCCTGGGTAATTGCTATCAAAAGAGAAGCGGCTGGCGCACTGTCCATGGGGGCTAGAGGCTTATTTTGTTCAAAATCCACGGGCATCAACCGGTTGGTGAGCCACAGCGTCAGACAGTCCACCACTACCAAGGTGTCGGGCTGGCTGTGTTTTTGAATCGCCTCCGCCAGTGCCAACGGCTCTTCCACCGTGGTCATGCCGGGCACGCGCTCGGCGCGATCCGTCTGGTGGCGGGCGATGCGCTGGCGCATCTCCTCGTCCCAAGGCTGTGCGGTGGCAATCAGCACGGCGCGGTGGCCCAGTCGCTGGTCCAGCCACTGGCGCGCCAGCAGTTCGGCACGGCGTGACTTGCCACTTTTCTGGCCGCCCAGAATCAGTTCGCTTTTGGCAATCGTCATAGCGCTCATGATCGGAACGCTCCGGCTTGTTCAGCGTCCATCCACTGCAGGATGATCTGGTGCATCCTGGCCACGCCGTCGGTCAGCGCAGCGGGGCCGGGCTGCAGTATGTCGGGCGACTTGATTTCAAACAGCTGGTTGTGACGCACCGCATTCACCGCACCCCAACCCTCGCGTGCCACCACGTTCTCCGGCCGGAATTTCTTGCCGCACCAGGAGCCCAGTATGAGATCCGGGTTACGGCGGACGATCTCGGCCCCGTCGGCAATGATGCGGTTCTTGCCCAGCGATTCGGCGGCGAGCTCAGGAAAGCAATCGTCACCTCCCGCGATGCCGATGAGCTCCGACACCCAGCGGATCGCGCTGATGTGCGGGCTGTCCCATTCTTCAAAATACACCTTGGGGCGGCGCGCACCCTTGGCGACCCTGGCCGCGACGGCCGCCTGCATGGCACGCAAATCGGCCTGCATCTGTGCAATGCGCTGCGCACCCTGCTCTGCCTCGCCCACCATGGCGGCCAGCTGGAACAGCATGGAGAAAATTTCGGCCACGCTGCGCTGGTTGAAGATGGTGACCTGCACACCGCGCTTGACCAGGTCCGAAGCAATGTCGGCCTGCAGATCCGAAAAGCCCAGCACGCAGTCGGGCTGCAGTTCCATGATCTTCTCGATCTTCGCGCTCAGAAAGGCGCTGACGCGCGGCTTCTCGTCGCGCGCGCGTTTGGGCCGCACGGTGTAGCCCGAGATGCCCACAATGCGCTGCTGCTGGTCCAGCAGGTAGAGCCATTCGGTGGTTTCCTCGGTCAGGCAGACGATGCGCTGCGGGCCGGGCTGGTAGTGCAGCAAGTCCGTCATGCAGTCACCTCTACAGATGTGGTGAATAGCGCTGCCACCGCTTCGGGGCAGGATGGAAACCAGGCATGAAAGTAACTGGCGCGCACCGCACCATGCTGCCACACGGCCTCGCCCGCGTCCGGCGCGGGCGCGGTGCCCGGCCGCGAGGTGCGTGCCGCGGCCTGTAACGGCGTGGCCGTGGTCGAGTAATGGAAAGTGTGGCCGCGCAAGGTGCCGCTTTCCAGGGCCAGCTGCTGCGGGCCCAGGCCGGCCAGCAGCTTTTGCATGGTCACTTCGCCAGGTAGCACACCCCATTGCACATGGCGTTTGCCATCCAGTGTGACCAGCGTCTCAAACAGGGCCATCATGCCGCCGCACTCGGCCCATACAGGTTTGCCTGCGGAAATGTGTGCGGCCAGGCTGGTGCGTAGCGCGGTGTTTGCCGCAATTGTCTCTGCGTGCAGTTCGGGGTAACCACCAGGAATCCACATCGCGTCGCAGGCCGGTACAGCCGCGTCAGCCAATGGCGAAAAGAACACCAGCTCAGCACCCAGCGCGCGCAGGGTATCGAGGTTGGCGGCGTAGATAAAACAGAAAGCGGCGTCGCGCGCAACAGCGATGGTTTTGCCTTTCAACATGGGAGCAATGGGCGCAGAGGCTTCCGGCGCCGCGAAGTCCACCGCCCATCGCTGCAAGTCGTCCAGGGTCATCTGACCCAGCGGCGTGGTGGCCAGCGTATCGGCTGCGGCGTCCAGCCTTTCCATGGCATCTGCCACTTCGGTCGCGACGGTCAGCCCCAGGTGGCGCTTGGGCAGGCTCATGGCGGGATTGCGCAGCACTGCCCCCAACCATTGGTCCGGTGCCACACTGGCCTGCAGCATGCCCGCATGCCGCGCATTGGCCACGCGGTTGGCCAGCACGCCGGCCCATGGCATGTCGGGGCGATAGTGCTGCAAGCCAAAGGCCAGCGCGCCGAAGGTTGCCACCATGCCCGATGCATCCACCACCGCCAGCACCGGCAAGCCAAAGCGTTGTGCCAGGTCGGCCGCGCTGGGTTCACCGTCAAACAGGCCCATCACGCCTTCCACAATGATAAGGTCGGCCTCCAGTGCCGCCGCATGCAGGCGCGCGCGGCAATCGTCCTCGCCCGTCATCCACAGATCCATCTGGTACACCGGCGTGCCGCTGGCCAGGGCGTGCCAGCACGGGTCCAGAAAGTCCGGCCCGCACTTGAAAACCCGAACCCGGCGGCCCTGCCGCGCATGCAGGCGCGCCAGCGCGCAGGTCACCGTCGTCTTGCCCTGGCCGGAAGCCGGGGCGGCGATGAGGATGGCAGGGCAACGGGCGGAAGTTTGCATGGCTGGTGTGGATGAGGCTTACTGGGGTGCCCAGGTCAGGCCGACGTACACGGAGCGCCGGCCATTGGCGTAAGTGCCGGCAGTCTGGTAGGCCTTGTCGGTCACATTGTCCAGCTTGGCGACCAGTTTCCAGTCGCGCGACAGCGCCGTCGTGGCGCTCAGGTTCACGAGCGAGTAGCCTGGCAGCACCACGTTGCTGGTGTCGCTGTCGAGTGCGTGCGAGGCCATCACCAGGTCCGTCGCCAGTTGCCAGCCGCCCACCGGCATCTCGGCGCCCAGCGTGCCGTATTGGCGGGAGCGGCGCTGCAGGGTTCGGTTGGTAACCAGGTTCTTGGGATTCTGCAGATCCAGCGAGCCGTGGATGTGAACATTGCCCAGCGTCTCGGCAGCCGTGAATGTCAGCCCTGTGTACTGGGCCTGCGCCGTGTTGGCATAGCAGCCACGATTGCTCAGCACCGTCGGCGGGCCGCCATTGATGCAGGGACCGTTGCCCGTGACGAAGCTCAGCAGGTTGGTCAGGCGGTTGCGATAAGCGGTGACACCGTACTGGGCAGTCCCCTGGCTGTATTTGAGCGCCATTTCCACGCTGCGGCCGGATTCGGGCTTCAAGGTCGAGGTGCCGTAAATGCTGAAACGCTGGTACAGCGTGGGGACCCGAAAGGAGGTGCCGGCGGATGCGGACACTTTCCACTGTGGCGTGAGCGCAAAGGCATAGGCGGCGGAGCCGGTGGTCTTTCCGCCGAATTCGCTGTCCGTGTCATGGCGGGCGTTGAACTGCACCGTGTGCGCGCCGCCGCTCCAGCCGTAGCCCAGGCTCACGCCATCCAGCGAACGGTTCCCGTTGAGGGTGCTCATGCCAGCCGGCACGGCCGAAGAGCCGACCAGGCGGAACACATCGCGACGGCTTTCCAGTGTAGCGCTCAGGAGATGCGCGCCAATGCGGTATTCGTTCTGGAGCAACAACGTGCTGATGGTGCTCTTGTCGTAAGAAATCTGCGGGGTCGAGCCATTCAGGCCTTCTTCACCGGAGTCGGTACCCTGCGTGACCGCCAGCTTGGTGCTGTATTGGCCAGACCATTTGGCTTCCCACTGCAGGCCCAGGGTCTGCAGGTCGCTGATACGGCGAAAGTCGCGTGTGAGGCCGCCGTCGTACTGCGCATCCATATGGCTCTGCAACACATTGGCTTCAATGCGGTGGTCAGGATTGATTTGAAAACCCAGCTTGGCATTGGCACTCTGGCTTTTGTAGCCGTCGGCATCGGGGTTTTGAGCCGGGATGGTCCGGGCATTGAAGCCATCGCTTTGTCCCTGCGTCAAGCCCAGAGAATAGTCAAAGCCGCCCGCTGAACCGCTGGCGGCGAGCTCGACCCGGCTGGTATTGTAGGAACCGTAACCCACCGTCACGGAAGGCGAAAAAGGGCCTTGGCCGCGCTTGGTGAATATCTGGATCACGCCGGCCACGGCGTCGGAGCCATAGACTGCGCTGCTGGGGCCGCGCACGATCTCAATGCGATCAATCAGCGAGAGTGGAATGTTGTTCCAGGAGACGGCTCCAGCCGTCGTCTGCGACTCCATCCTCACGCCGTCTACAAAAACCGGGGTGTGGCGGGTTTCACCGCCACGCACAAAAACGCTTGTATTGCTGCCGATACCGCCGTTACGGGTGATCTGTATGCCCGGCACGCGAACCAGAACATCAGCCAGCCCCACCGGGCCGGCGCGCTCTATGGTTTCACGGTCAATGACCGTGACATCAGCAATGACATCGCCGATGGGTTGGGCGCTGCGCGTAGCGGTTACCACCATTTCCTTGAGTTGTGGCGCCGCGCCGGCCTGGGCCGCCGGGGCAGTCTGGGACAAGGCGGGAAAGGCAGCGGCCACAGCCAGCGGAAGCACGGCAAGGCGTGTGTGGAAAACACAGGTTTTCATGGAATCAGACAATCAACAAAATACCCTCACTGGCTTCCCCGCCAGTGCATGAGCGTTACAAACGCTCATGCCAGTTCATGGACGTGCGCGTTCACCTTGTTGGCCGGTATCCGGGCTGACGGAACTGCCTCCATCGCCTTCCCAAGCGTGTGTTCAAAACGCTCAGTGGCTAGTGATGAAAGCTGAATGGGCTTCTGACTTGGCGTCAGGAGCCCATTCGTCCGTATTACCGTTGCGGGGGCAGCGCAGGTTAAAGGTCTCGGCGCCAGCGAATCAGGTTGACCTGATGCATGGCTTTGACCCCCTCCTGCTTCCCGTTGAACTGCAGCGTGCGAACCACACTGCGGGCACCAACAGGGCAGATTCTACGCGGGCCTTCCCCATGTCCGGCCGCAAACCCTACAATCGGAGCTGCCATGTCGAACCAAACCCAAATCGACCAGATCGTCGAACGCGTTGAGCGGCTCCTGCTGCGCTATGAGGAGCTGCAGCGTACCAACGAGCTCCTGGTGGAGCAGGTTGGCGTTCTGACGCACGAACGCGACTCCCTCAAATCGCGGCTCGGTGCGGCACGCGCCCGTGTGGATGCACTGCTGGAGCGCCTGCCCGAAACCAACGGGCATGCCGCCAAAAACACCGTGGGAACCGAGTCATGAAACAGCTCGAAGTGCAGATCATGGGCCAAAGCTATTTGCTGGGCTGCCCCGAAAATGGCGACGCCCGAATGCTGGACGCGGTCAACCGTGTTGACATGGCCATGTGCAGGATTCGCGATGCCGGGAAAATCAAGGCACGTGACCGCATTGCCGTTCTGGCGGCGCTCAATCTCGCCTTTGAGCTCCCCGAGCGCACGCCAAACGCTACGCCCACACCCGCCGCGACAACAGCGGAAACAACCGCCAGTGCTGGCGAAACAACGCATCCGCAACTCACAGCCTTGCTACAGCGGCTTGACACAGCCTTGGGCGTTGACGGCCGCCTGCTTTAAGCCCGCACCCCTGCGGTAAATCACTCCCCCACTTCGCGCGCGGGAGCCGCAAAGGCCTACAATGAACACGTCTGCGATGCGCATTGGGCTTTATATTTCCTTGAACCAATGCTCTTCGAGCACGGGCTTGGTAAATTGTCCGGCAGGTGTGATCGTCTCGCGTCAGACGAACCCGAAACCTGACTGCCCTCGCCCACCTGAACCCCGGTTCAGGATGACGGTCCAGTGGCACTCGCAGACACCTTTCTTTTCTTGTCCCGGATCCGAACGGAATCCAGGCCGCGAACAAAAACAATAGCCGGTTGCGGGCCCAGCCCGCCGTGCCACAGCAGATCTGATGTCTCTCGAACCCCAACTTATTGCCGAACTTCTCCTGTTGGGTCTGTGCACCGGTTTTCTCGCAGGCCTGCTGGGCATCGGCGGCGGCATGCTGATGGTGCCGTTCATCACCTTCATCCTCACGGCAAAAGGCTACCCGCAGGAATACACCGTGAAAATGGCGGTCGCCACCTCGCTGGCCACCATCTGCTTCACCTCGTTGTCATCAGTGCGCGCGCACCACCGGCGCGGGGCCGTGCTGTGGCCCATCGTTCGGCTGCTGGCGCCCGGCATTTTGCTGGGGTCATTGATTGGTGCCCAACTGGCGGTGGCCTTGCCGGGAAAAATCCTCAGCATCCTGTTTGCCGTTTTTGTGGCGTTTTCAGCCACCCAGATGTTTCTGGGCCGTAAACCCAAACCCAGCCGCACTCTGCCCGGCCGCCTGGGCACCTTTGGCATGGGTGGTGTCATCGGCATGCTGTCTTCGCTGGTGGGCGCAGGCGGCGCCTTCGTTTCGGTGCCCTTCATGACCTGGTGCAACGTGAAAATCCATGACGCCGTGGGAACCTCGGCAGCGCTTGGTTTTCCGATTGCGCTGGCCGGCACCTTGGGCTACATCTGGGCTGGCCAGAACCTACCTCAAATGCCGCCCGGCTCCATCGGCTTTCTTTACCTGCCAGGACTGGTCATCATCTCGGTTGCCAGCATTTGTACGGCGCCGCTGGGCGCACGCACCGCGCACCGCATGGACATCCAGCCGCTGAAAAAAGTCTTCGCCGTCGTGCTGTATATCCTGGCAGCCTATTTCCTGCTGCGCTAACCCTTGTTGTGCTAACGGCGGGTGACAGCACGCCGGGGCTGTGCCGTTTTGGGCCGAAAACCAATTGTCTGCTCGATCAACGCCCCGCCATCCGTCATCAAAAAAGTCTTGAACGCCTGCGCTACCGGCGTCAGCCGCTTGTTGCGACGGTGCACGACATACCAATTCAGCATCAACGGAAAACCCTGCACGTCGAGCACGGTCAGGCTGCCCACCTGAAGTTCGCGGCTGATGGTATGCGCCGACAGAAAACTCACCCCCATGCCCGCGATCACGGCCTGTTTGATGGTTTCCGTGCTCTTGATCTCCATCGCGATGTTGAGGTCGGCCAGGTGCGTGCCGAAACCCTCCTCCATCGAATTCCAGGTATCAGAACCTTTTTCACGCACAACAAAGGGTTCGCTGGCCAGGCGCGATAGCGGAATGCGCTTTTTGGCGGCCAGCGGATGGTTGGGTGCTGCCACAACAACATAGGGGTGCGGGGCGAAAGGTTCGCTCACCGTGTCCATATCCAGTGGCGGGCGCACCATGACGGCCAGATCTGTCAGGTTGTCGGTCAGTTGGCTCAAGAGTTCCTCGCGATTGCAGACGCCGAAGTCCAGCGTCACGCCCGAGTGGCGCCGTGCAAACTCAACGAGCAGGCGCGGAAAGAAATAGTCGCCGGCGCTGATCACCGCAACGTTCAGCTTGCCGCCGGAGATGCCCTTGAACTGCGCCATGGCTTCCTCCACCTCCTTGAACTGCTGGATGATGATCCGGCTGGAATGAAGCATCTCAATGCCCGCCGGCGTGAGATGAATTTTTTTGCCGAGCTGCTCAAACAGCGGAAGGCCTGCGTGGTCTTCCAGTTTGTTGACCTGGATGGACACTGCTGGCTGCGTCAGGTGCAGCTCTTCGGCGGCTCGTGAAAAACTCAAGTTGCGGGCCACAGCCTCGAACACCTTGAGCTGGCGCAATGTCGCATTCTTCATCTCGGCCCCTTTAGTCCATAACTCACAAGTAATTCATGGTATCAAATGGATTAGCAATAAATAATCATTCATTGCAGGCCGGTCGACCTGGGGGCAAGCTTTCGCCTGTGGCTATTTCTGGTCCGCCCACCAGGACTCGCCGAACTGGCCTTGCAGCCAGCCGACAAAACCGTTGACCTTGGCCGGCACCAGTTGGGGTGAGGGATAGACAGCATGGATTTCCTGCGACGGCAGCACCCAGCCGCTCAGGAGAGGCACCAGGGTGCCGCTGCGCACTGACTCATGCGCCACATACCGGGGCAAGGCCGCCACGCCCATACCGCCACGCGCTGCCACCAGCAGCGCCGAGAGATTGTTCGAGCGCAGCGGCCCACTGACCGAGACCTGCCACGCTTGGCCTTCGGCTCCGTTGAAATGCCAGCGCGCATCACCTTGCACCGTGCTGTAGATCAGCGCATCGTGCGTGACAAGATCCGCAGGATCGGCCGGCGCACCGCGCTTCTTGATGTATTCGGGCGAGGCCACGACCACCCACGGGTTGATACCCAGGTAACGCGCCCCCAACGTCGAGTCAGCGAGCGGTCCCATCCGGATCGCCACGTCAATGCCCTGCTCAACCAGGTTGACATAACGGTCTTCAAAGTTCAACTCGATTTGCAATTTGGGGTGCATCTGCATGAACCGCATGACCAGCGGCACCAGCACACGCCGTCCAAAAGCTACGGAGGTAGTGATTCGCAGGCCGCCCTGGACCTGCGACTGCAATAGCGCCGCCACCGTCTCGGCCTCTTCGACATGATGTGCAATCAGCTTGCACTTGGCGTAATACAGCGCGCCTATCTCAGTGGGCGTCACGCCGCGGGTCGAGCGGTGGAGCAGCCGCGAACCCAACTGCTTTTCCAGTTGCACCACCAGTTTGGTGGCCGACGGCTGGCCCATACCCATGTCGGCCGCCGCCTTGCTGAAAGAGCCGAGGTCCACCACGCGAATGAAAAGCCGGATGGCTTGAATGCGGTCCATGGCCACAAGTAGACCACGGCGACATCGGCCAGGCAATCATTTATTCCAGTTTGGAATAAGCGTAATGCACAGGATGGGGCTTCCCCGCAACCACCAACGCCGCGACCATCCGTCTCAACGATCAGCAACCTCTAGGAGACTTCGATGGCAAAAATGAAGGCCGCCATGGCCGCCGTTCTGGTGATGGAAAAAGAAGGCATCACACAAGCTTTTGGTGTGCCCGGCGCGGCCATCAACCCGTTTTACTCCGCACTGCGTGAGCGCCAGTCGATCACGCATATCCTGGCCCGGCACGTCGAGGCCGCGTCGCACATGGCCGAAGGCTACACGCGCGCCAAGGCCGGAAACATCGGTGTGTGCATTGGCACCAGCGGCCCGGCCGGCACCGACATGATCACCGGGCTGTACTCGGCGATTGCCGACAGCATCCCCATTTTGTGCATCACCGGCCAGGCGCCGCGTGCGCGTCTGTACAAGGAAGATTTTCAGGCGGTCGACATCGAGTCCATTTCCAAACCGGTCACCAAGTGGAGCGTGACCGTGCGCGAACCGGCTTTGGTGCCGCGCTCCTTCCAGCAAGCCTTTCACCTGATGCGCTCGGGACGACCCGGCCCGGTGCTGATCGACCTGCCTTTTGATGTGCAGATGGCCGAAATTGAATTCGACATTGACACCTATGAGCCGCTACCGGTCTACAAGCCGGCTGCCAGCCGCAAACAAATCGAAAAAGCACTCGACATGCTTGCTGCTTCCAGCAAGCCTTTGATCGTCGCCGGCGGCGGCATCATCAACGCCGATGCTTCAGATCTGCTGGTCGAGTTTGCCGAGCTCACCGGTGTGCCGGTCATCCCCACCCTGATGGGCTGGGGCACCATTCCCGACGATCATCCCCTGATGGCCGGCATGTGTGGGCTGCAAACCAGCCACCGCTACGGCAACGCCACCATGCTGGCCAGCGACTTCGTCATCGGCATCGGCAACCGCTGGGCCAATCGCCATACCGGTTCGCCCGAGGTGTATTGCAAAGGCCGCACCTTTGTGCACGTAGACATCGAGCCGACACAAATCGGCCGGGTGTTCAATCCCGACTTTGGCATTGTCAGCGACGCCAAGGCCGCGCTGGAACTTCTGGTGCAAGTCGCCCGCGAACGCAAGGCTGCCAAGAGCCTGCCCGACTATGACAGCTGGGCCGCCCGTTGTGCCGAGCGAAAAAAGCTCATGCACCGCAAGTCTCACTTTACCGAGACACCCATCAAACCGATGCGTGTGTACGAGGAAATGAACAAGGTGTTCCCCCGCGACACCATTTACGTGACAACCATTGGCCTGAGCCAGATTGCCGGGGCGCAGTTCCTCAATGTGTACGGACCACGCCAGTGGATCAACTGCGGCCAGGCGGGTCCGCTGGGCTGGACCATCCCCGCGGCCCTCGGTGTGGTGGCCGCCGATCCGACACGTACCGTTGTCGGGCTGTCCGGCGACTACGACTTCCAGTTTTTGATGGAAGAGCTGGCCGTGGGCGCGCAGTTCAATCTGCCCTATGTGCAGGTGCTGGTCAACAACAGCTATCTGGGCCTGATCCGCCAGGCCCAGCGAGGTTTTGAGATGGACTACTGCGTCCAGCTGGCTTTTGAAAACCAGAACGTACCGGAAGGCGAAGGCGATCTGCGCAGTTACGGTGTGGACCACCAGGCTGTAGTGCAAGGCCTGGGCTGCAAGTCATTGCGCGTGACCGACCCTGAAAAGATCAATGACGCCATGGTCGAAGCACAGGTGATGGCACGCAAATACCGGGTGCCGGTGGTTGTGGAAGTCATCCTCGAAAAGGTCACCAACATCGCCATGGGCACGGAGATCGACAAGGTCAACGAGTTTGAAGACATCGACTGTCGCCACCCCAAGGGTCGAGAAGGCCTGGAACTGGCTGGCTTGCTCGAATAAGCCCCCCAGCAACGCCCAACGCCCCACCAGCAGAGAAACCATGCCTAAATTTTCCGCCAATCTCAGCATGCTTTATACCGAACATGCGTTCCTCGACCGCTTTGAACCGGCCGCCAAAGCTGGCTTCAAGGCCGTGGAGTTTCTTTTCCCCTATGCCTTCAGCGCCGCTGACATCAAGGCCAGGCTCAATGGCAATGGTTTGCAGCTGGTGCTGCACAACCTGCCCGCCGGCGATTGGGAAGCCGGCGAACGCGGTATTGCCTGTCACCCCGATCGCGTGGAAGAATTCCGTGCCGGTGTGGCCCAAGCCATCGCGTATGCCCAAGTGCTCGGTGTAGGTCAACTCAACTGCCTGGCCGGAAAAACACCCGCGGGGGCCAGTGACACCGTTCTGCGCAAGACTTTTGTCGATAACCTGCACTATGCAGCCAGCGAACTGAAAAAAAACGGCCTCAAATTACTGATCGAACCGATCAACACCTTTGACATTCCGGGCTTCTACCTGAACCGTACGGCACAGGCACTGGACATTCTGGACGAGGTCGGCGCCAACAACGCCTTCGTGCAGTACGACATTTACCACGCGCAGCGCATGGAAGGGGAAGTGGCGGCGACGATACAAAAACATCTGGCACGCATCGCTCACATCCAGCTGGCCGACAACCCCGGCCGCAACGAGCCGGGCACCGGCGAGATCAACTACGCATTTTTGTTCACGCATCTGGACCGCCTTGGCTATGGCGGCTGGATAGGCTGCGAATACAAACCTGCCAGCACGACGGACGCAGGACTGGGCTGGCGCCAGCGCCTGACAAGCTGACCCGCACCATCTCACAAGGAATACTTCTACATGACCTCCAACGCCCTGAAAATCGGCTTCGTCGGCCTCGGCATCATGGGCACGCCCATGGCCGGCCATCTGATCAAGGCCGGGCACCAGCTGTTTGTCCATACCCTCGGCAAGATGCCCGACGCGATTGCCAGTGGCAGCGCCACGCAATGCGTAAATGCCCGCGGCGTGGCTGAGCGCGCGGACATCATCTTCATCATGGTGCCTGATACCCCCGACGTGGAGGCTGCGCTGTTTAGCGACGGCGGTGTTGCAACCGGTCTGAAGGGCTCGTCCGCAGACGCAGGTGAACGCAAGGTTGTCGTCGACATGAGCTCCATCTCGCCCATAGCCACCAAAACCTTTGCGCAGAAAATCAACACACTGGGCTGCGACTACCTCGACGCACCGGTGTCGGGCGGCGAAGTCGGTGCAAAAAATGCGACGCTGTCCATCATGGTCGGCGGCCCGGAAGCCGTGTTTGAACGCATCAAGCCGCTGTTTGAATTGATGGGAAAGAACATCACCCTGGTTGGCGACAATGGTGACGGCCAGACCGCCAAAGTGGCCAACCAGATCATCGTGGCGCTCAACATCGAAGCGGTGGCCGAGGCGCTGCTGTTTGCCGCCCGCGCCGGTGCCGACCCGGCGCGTGTACGCCAAGCCTTGATGGGCGGCTTCGCGTCATCGAAGATTCTGGAGGTGCATGGTGAACGCATGGTCAAGCGCACGTTTGGTCCGGGTTTTCGCATCGAGCTGCACCAGAAGGACTTGAACCTGGCGCTCTCCACCGCGCGCCTGCTCGGCATCTCGCTGCCCAACACGGCCACCGCGCAGGAGCTGTTCAATTCCTGCGTCGCACACGGTGGCAAAACCTGGGACCACTCTGCCATGGTGCGTGCACTGGAGAAACTGGCCAACTTCGAGATCGGCCAGCAAGCCGGGTGATCGTTGCCGGAACGCGCGGCACAAGCGGGGATCCGGCGTCTTTGCGTTGCGCCCGTTTGCACCGGGAGTTAACCGTCCCCAAAGTCGCACCGCTCATGCAGCCGGCATTGGGCCCGTTATTGGTCCAGCCGAAGAAAAAGTCTCGTGCGGCCGGATCGCATTCCGTGATGGAACTGCCGAAAAAGCTCCAGCCTCCATTTCTGACCTCACTTGCTCGGGATTGGCGTCCGCACGCAGGCGCACCGGAAAGTCACTGCACTCTTACCCACCTGCGTGAACCACAACCCTTCGCGCCAGGCAATATTTATATATAACTCATAGATAATCATTTATATGAAATACTTTAACTATCATTAATCATCTATTCTTTCTACAGTTGTCTCAAGCCCGGTGCATCGCGCATCGAAAAGTGCCCCCAGAGCATCCACCCATCAAAGGAGACCTCCATGCTCAACGCCTCGCTTGACAACACCGCCGCCGACCGGACCGACCAGACCCGCCACGCCTACAACGCCGCATTCGAAGAGCTCGGTTTGACCTGGCACTGGGATGCCGCCACTTATGCCCGATTGCAGGCCCAAGGTCGCGATGCCGTGCGCACCTATCTGGAAACCGAGCAGGCGCATCTGCTGCGAGCCTACGAAGCAGATTTCCTGGTTGAGGCCATCGAAGCGGCCAAGGCCCGCTGCCATGCCAGCATGGTCGCCAGCCGGGCAAACCCGGCTCCTTATGCCGGCTGGTCCAGCCATTCACTCACGCCAGCCAATAGCCGGCCAAAAAACACCACCCCTGCACCCCGGTTCACGCCGAGTGCGCTGTACACGTGAAGGGCCGGAATGTCTAACCGTTGGCTACGTTTCAGGGAAGGCAATTCAACCGGCTTCGGAACTCTCGAGGGAGAGAACATCCGGATTTGCCAGGGCAACATGTTCTCCGGTGCGACACCCACAGACCGGGCGTTGCCGCTGGCCAGCGTCGAGCTTTTGATGCCGGTACGGCCCAGCAAGGTCATCGCGATGTGGAACAACTTCCACGCCCTGGGTCAAAAGCTCAATCTGGCCGTGCCGGCCGAACCGCTCTACTTAATCAAGGCGCCGAACTCCTACCTGGATCCAAACGGAATCATCGTAAAACCTCCATGCGATGGCAAGGTTGTTTTCGAAGGCGAACTGGGCATCGTCATCGGCAAAACCTGCAAGCAGGTTTCCGAGCGCGATGCAATGGATCATGTGTTCGGCTACACCTGCGCCAACGATGTGACGGTCGCCGACATACTGAACCGTGATGCCTCGTTTGCCCAGTGGGTACGCGCCAAAGGGCTGGATACCTTCTGCCCCTTCGGCCCCGTCGTTGCCACAGGCCTTGATCCGGAAAAGCTGGTGGTTAAAACCATCCTCAACGGCGAGATCCGCCAGGACTATCCCATTAGCGACATGCGCTTTTCAGTGAAGCAGCTGGTGAGCTTGATATCCCAGGACATGACACTCTATGCAGGCGATATCATCCTGTGCGGTACGTCAATCGGCGTGGGATCCATGAAACCGGGAAGCACGATCGAAGTGGAGATTGCCGGTATCGGCAGGCTCAGTAACCGGTTCGAATAACGTTTTTTACCAGGAGCACGGGTGTGAAGATTGCGATCATTGGGGCCGGAGCCATCGGCGGTTATGTGGGTGTGAAATTGGCTTTGGCCGGTGAGGACGTAACCTTCATCGTACGGGGCGCCAACCTGGATGCTATTCGCAAAAAAGGCATGAAGCTCATCATGCATGATGGCACCGAACACGTTGCGGAAAATGTCAAGGCGACCAACAACTACACAGAAGCCGGCCCGCAGGATCTGGTGATCCTGGCCATGAAGGCACATCAGGTAGAGGCTGTAGCCAACGATCTTCCCAAGCTGTTTGGGCGTGACACCACAGTCGTCACCATGCAAAACGGCATCCCCTACTGGTACTTCCATAACCATGGTGGCCCGTTTGAAGGAAGCCAGGTCCATAGCGTGGACCCCAGCGGTACGCTGTCAAAAATGATCCCTCCGCAGCGCGTCATCGGCTGTGTCGTCTACCCGGCCTCTGAACTTGTGGCGCCAGGTGTCGTGAAACATATCGAAGGCGACCGCTTTCCGGTCGGCGAGCTTGACGGCTCAATCAGCGAACGTGTCACGCGAATTTCAGAATGTTTTGGCAACGCGGGGTTCAAGGCGCCCGTTTTGGACAACATCCGATCGGAGATCTGGCTCAAGCTTTGGGGCAATCTCACTTTCAACCCCATCAGCAGCCTGGCCCATTCCACACTGGTGGACATTTGCCAATATCCGCTGACACGCGAACTGGCTGCCAGCATGATGCGCGAGGCGCAGGAAGTCGCGCACAAACTGGGCATCGAGTTCCGCGTCACGCTGGACAAGCGCATCGCCGGTGCGGAGAAAGTGGGCAAGCACAAAACATCCATGCTGCAGGACATCGAAGCCGGTCGAGCCCCGGAAATCGACGCCCTGGTGGGTTCAGTAGTCGAACTGGGACGCCTTACGCAAACACCAACGCCGCACATCGACACGGTATATGCCCTGGTCAAGCTGCTCGCAAAAACCATGGACGAAGAGCGCGGACAGGTGCGCCTTCAGCTCGCGGCCTGATTGCCCGGTAACGCCGGGCTTTGGGCTTGGCACCGACAGGACTGTGCCAGCCAATCAGGCCTCATCCAATTGCTGCGGCGCACAACGGTTTTTCTTGTTGCCGCGACCTGCGGCAAGCCTCAAAAACGATCCGACTCAAGGTCCAAAGGCCAACGATTTCTTCATAGCCTCAACCACTGCGTCCGAAGGAGTGTCGAAATCGAACTTGGCCCCAAGGTCCAACGCCTTTAACAGAAGCGGGTTTGCGTTCTTGAGGGAGTCGAACAGAGTAGCCGCTTTTTTGGTCACATCTGCTGGAGCGCTAGGGTGAACGTACAGCCCGTAGCCCCAACTCGCGTTGGCGGTCGGCACAATCACCAGTTGCGCCATATGGATGCGTTCATCGGTACCGTGGTGGCTTTTCATGGTGGCAGCCTGTGCACTCTGTAGCCGGGTAATCAGGCCGGCCCACCGGTCCGCTTGCCAATGAAATGCCGCTTTGGTCGGCAAGTAGCTTTGCCCCAGCCCTTGTTGAGGCAATATTTCGACCACCGTGCCGCAAAAATTCTCGGCTTTTACGAGCGATGTGGTCACACCGCTTTTCATGCCAAAGCAACTGGTCGCCTTGAGCTTGGCGAGCACTTTGGCTTGATCAGCGGGAGGGAGCGTCTTCAACTCGACCGGTTTGCCGTCCTTGACCGTTCCGATGTCAGCCAGAATCAGTACAGCCGACTGGATCGGGTCCATGTTGACAGCCACCGGCTTATAGCCCGAGGCAAGACCGACCACGGGGTTGCCATAGACCCAGCATGGTGGAGCCGGCTTCTTGACGGCTGTCAAAACATCCTGCGTCTCCCGGATGTTGAGCACCGGCGTGACCGACAGCCCCGTGGGACGGATAAAGTCAACGAGTTCTTTCAGGGCACTTTCGGTTTGCGAGGCTCCCTCGCCCCGGATCACTTGCGGATTAAGGTAAAGCCCGCCTTCGCACGACTGCGCTTGGGCGGTCACACCGCAGGAAAACAGAACTGCCAGGAACAATGCGTTTTTCATGGTTTTTACCTTTCAAAGCATGTGTGAGGTTCCAGTCACGCACCTCGACGCGGAGCATCAGCTAGCCCGCTGAAATTCATGTTACGGCGTTGTCACACTTTCCTCCTAGGGACATACGCTATCTAGGCGCGCCATACAGCGCCGAAGCGGCTCCGGAGAAACCCTAGAGCGGCTCGAAAATCCCGCAAACTTGACCCCTGTCAAGAGTTTTTGGCCCACTTGGTAAGACCATACGTCTGCAATATGCTCGGCTAGGGAATCAGTAAAGAAATTCCAGCCAACAACAGAGTTACCCAATACAGGAGACAACGTGATGAAAACCAGATTTGCGAGCATCAAGAATAAAGTGGCTGCAGCAGGGACATGCGCCATCGCAGCAGCGGCGCTGACGGCTTTCCCGGCCCACGCGGCCTGGGAGCCCACCAAGCCGGTGGAGTTCGTGGTACCAGCAGGTACCGGTGGCGGGGCCGATCAGATGGCTCGCCTGATGCAAGGTATCGTCATCAAGCACAAGCTGATGAAAGAGCC
Organism: Polaromonas sp. P5_D5; assembly: GCF_054049435.1. Classification (NCBI taxonomy): domain Bacteria; kingdom Pseudomonadati; phylum Pseudomonadota; class Betaproteobacteria; order Burkholderiales; family Comamonadaceae; genus Polaromonas; species Polaromonas sp. P5_D5. Next base: position 772,106 of record NZ_JBFUMJ010000002.1, on the reverse strand, counting down.
GCTGATCGTCGTCAACAAGTCCGGCGGCGCGGGCGCCGAGGGTTTCCTCGAGGTGAAAGGGGCCACGGGCAATCCGCACAAGATCATCATCACGCTGTCCAACCTCTTCACCACGCCACTGGCAACCGGTGTTCCCTTCAACTGGCGCGACATGACCCCCGTGTCCATGATGGCGCTGGACCAGTTCGTTCTTTGGGTGAATGCGGAAAACCCCGCCAAGACCGCCAAGGACTACCTGGCAGCTGTGAAAACCGCAGGCCCCAGCAAAATCAAGATGGGCGGCACCGGCTCCAAGCAGGAAGACCAGATTATCACCGTCGGCATTGAGCAGGCCACCGGCACCAAATTCATCTATGTCCCCTTCAAGGGCGGTGGTGAAGTCGCTGTGCAGCTCGTCGGAAAACACGTTGACTCTTCCGTCAACAATCCGATCGAGGCAGTTGCCCAGTGGCGCGCCAACCAGCTCCGGGCCCTCTGCGTCTTCGATGACAAACGGATGACTTACAAGACCAAGGTCACCGATACCCAGTCGTGGGCCGATATCCCGACTTGCAAGGAAGCCGGTGTGCCCACCGACTACACCATGCTGCGCGGCATTTTCATGGCGCCCGGTGTGTCCAAAGACCAGCTCGAGTTCTACGTCACGCTGCTCAAGAAGATTCGCGACACGCCTGAGTGGAAAGACTACATGGAAAAAGGCGCGTTCAACCAGACCTCCATGTCCGGCGACGAGTTCGGCAAATGGCTGGGCAGCGCTGAACAGCGCCATCGCGAGCTGATGAAGGAAGCCGGCTTCATCGCGAAGTAACGATCAAGAAAGCCCCGTTCGCCGGGTTTTCCCCTGCGGGCTGGCCACGCGCCAGCCCCACAATCAATCAAGTTCGCCCTGGTGCAGGGCACTCAATCCAACGGAGTTGCTCATGGAGCCAAACCAAGAATCCGGCGCGGAAGTCCGCTCGGGCGTCGCGACCTATGTCGTTGAAGCAATCGTCGCCACCTGTATCGTCATCCTGGGCGCCATAGTCATCCAGGGCAGCTGGGCCCTCGGGTCCGGCTGGACCAGCGACGGCCCCGGCTCAGGCTACTTCCCGTTTTATATCGGCATCATCCTGTGCATTTCAGGCGCCGGCACCCTTTATCAAACCCTGTTCGGCAAGGAAAAAAATACCGAAGTATTCGTCGACGGCGAACAGCTCAAACGCGTTTTATCGGTCCTGATTCCTGCCATCGTTTACGTGGGGGCGGTCCAGTTTTTAGGCCTCTACGTTGCATCGGCCGTTTACATCGCACTGTTCATGATCATCCTGGGAAAATTTTCCCCGATCAAAAGCGTGATCACAGCCTTCCTTGTGAACGCACTTTTCTTCTTCATGTTCGAGGTCTGGTTCAAGGTTCCCTTGTTCAAGGGCCAGTTCGAGCCGCTGAGCTTCCTCGGCTACTGAGCCCCCTCTACCCACAACGAGCCCACTGAACTTTTACCGGATATCGAAATGGAAGAACTTAACTCGCTTTTTCACGGATTCAGCGTCATCCTGACGCCGATGAACATCGTCCTGATGTTCGTGGGCATCATTCTGGGTGTGCTGATCGGCGTGCTGCCCGGCCTGGGCGGCGCCAACGGTGTGGCTATCTTGCTGCCACTGACTTTCACGATGTCGCCCACTTCGGCCATCATCATGCTGTCCTGCATCTATTGGGGTGCGCTTTTTGGCGGTGCGATCACCTCCATTTTGTTCAATATTCCGGGAGAGCCCTGGTCGGTGGCCACCACCTTTGACGGCTACCCGATGGCCCAGCAAGGCAAAGCCGGCGCCGCGCTGACGGCTGCGTTCACCTCCTCTTTTATCGGCGCTTTCGTTGCCGTGGTGATGATCACCTTCCTGGCGCCACTCGTCGCCAAGTTCGCGCTCAAGTTCGGCCCTCCCGAGTTTTTCGCGGTCTACCTGCTGACTTTCTGCAGCTTTGTGGGCATGGGAAAAGGGTCTCCGTTCAAGATCCTCGCGTCCATGACGATCGGCTTTGCGCTGGCGTCTGTTGGGATGGACACCGTGACCGGCCAGTTGCGCCTGACCTTCGGCATCCCGGACCTTATGCGCGGTTTCGATTTCCTGATCGCGGTGATCGGTCTGTTCGGTATCGGCGAAATCCTGCTGTCCATGGAAGAAGGCCTGGCTTTCTCTGGCAAGAGCGCCAAGATCGACCCCAAGGTCGTACTGGAAACATGGAAGAAGTTGCCGAAATACTGGATGACGTCCCTTCGCAGCTCGCTGATCGGCATCTGGATGGGCATCACCCCTGGCGGCGCCACACCTGCCTCGTTCATGAGTTACGGCCTTGCCAAGAAGATGTCAAAGAACGGCTCGAAATTCGGCACCGGCGAAATCGAAGGCGTGATTGCGCCCGAAACCGCAGCGCATGCCGCCGGCACCAGCGCCCTGCTCCCCATGCTGGCACTGGGCATTCCAGGCTCACCCACCGCAGCCGTGCTGCTCGGCGGCCTGCTGATCTGGGGCCTGCAGCCCGGACCGCTGCTGTTTGTTGAACAGAAGGACTTCGTCTGGGGGCTGATCGCCAGCATGTACCTGGGTAACCTGGTGGGCCTGATCGTTGTGCTGACCACCGTCCCGTTGTTCGCATCCATCCTGCGCATTCCGTTCTCCATCATTGCCCCTGTGATTGTGGTGATCTGCGCGATTGGCGCCTACACCGTGCACAACGCCATGCTGGATATCTGGTTCATGATGCTGTTCGGTGTCATCGGCTATCTCTTCAAGAAGCTCGACTATCCGCTGGCGCCGCTGGTTCTGGCACTGGTTCTCGGAGACAAGGCTGAGGATTCATTCCGCCAGGCCATGCTTGTGTCGCAAGGTGAAATGTCCATCATGTGGTCTAACCCACTGGTCGGCGGCATCACCACGCTGGCCCTGGTGTTGCTGTTCTGGCCATTGATTTCTCGCGTCATGGCAAAGATTCGCCCACCCAAGAAGAGCGAATTCGCGGCAGAACAGCCGGTGGACTGACCTCCTGCGAAAAGCCACAAAAAAGCCGGGTACATCACCCGGCTTTTTTATTTCCGCTTCGCTGAACCTGTCAGATCTTGCCGCGTTGTTTAAGCCGGCTAAGGGTTTCTGCTGAGAGATTCAGGTAAGACGCCAGTTCCTTCTTCGGAATGCGGTCAAACAGCTCCGGATGTTTGCGCTGAAAGCGCTTGACGCGCCCCGGTGCATCCAGCAAATGCAGCGTGATGGTATGGGCCATGATTTCACTCATCAGGCGCATCACGTAATACTCGAACGACTGCTTGATTTCATGATGCCGCTCCAGGAAAGCCACCCATTCGGGCAAGGGCAGCTTTGCCACCCGAACCTTGGTAACGCAGACCGTGCTGTATGGCGTGGGGGTGCCCAGGCGCCAGGCCGCGTAGCTGGTTTCCATGTCCCGCTCGTCGGCAAAGCGAAGAATCATCTCCTTGGCCTGCTCGTTGGTCACCACCCGCTTGAGGATGCCCTCAAGAATGAAATATTGCTCCATTTCGTGCACGCCCTGCTCCAGCAGGGAATCACCTTTCTGGCCGTCAACAATGACCAGGTGCGACTCCAATTCTGCACTCTGTTCCGCCGTCATCCCCTTCAAAACAATGTTCTGCGCCAATTGCACGCGAATGACGTTTCTCTCGGGATGATTTGGTATGGACGACATGGAGGCAATAAGGATTGAGCGAGACGCAGATTGGCGGGTTTTTCGGGGTGGGGAATCCACCGAAAATTGACCGTGGTCAATGGCCAAATCTGAATCGATTCCTATGATACCTCGACGGTGCAAATGACCCGCCTGAGTGCAAAAAGTGAAGCAACGTGACCCACCGCGGAAGACCCTGATTCAGGTCAATACGTTTTCCAGGGCGGGACACACAGCCAACTGCTTTGCTCAACCTTTATCGAAGTCACACGAAGAGACATTCATTATGACCAACGCGACCTCCACGACAGAGCAGATCGACGGTTTTCACCTCGTCATCGATGCCCTCAAGCTCAACGGCATTGACACGATCTTCGCCCTGCCCGGCATTCCCATTACCGACCTGACCCGCAAGGCGCAGGCCGAAGGAATCCGCATGATTTCTTTCCGCCACGAGCAGCACGCCGGCAACGCCGCTGCGGCTGCGGGCTTCCTGACGCAAAAACCAGGGATTTGCCTGACGGTATCCGCGCCAGGCTTCCTCAACGGACTCACCGCCCTGGCCAATGCAACGACCAATTGCTTCCCGATGATCCTCATCAGCGGCTCCAGCGAGCGCGAGATTGTCGATCTTCAGCAAGGCGACTACGAGGAAATGGACCAGCTGGCAATTGCCAAGCCATTGTGCAAAGCAGCATTTCGCGTCCTCCATGCCGAAGACATCGGTGTCGGCATCGCTCGCGCCATCCGTTCGGCGCTGTCTGGCCGTCCCGGCGGCGTTTACCTCGACCTGCCGGCCAAACTGTTCAGCCAGTCGATGGACGCCGCAGCCGGCAAGAAATCGCTCATCAAGGTGGTCGATCCCGCACCGCGCCAGATTCCCGCCCCCGATGCGGTCAAACGCGCACTGGACCTGCTCAAGGGCGCCAAACGCCCGCTGATCGTGCTTGGCAAAGGCGCTGCCTATGCGCAGTGCGACGCCGATATCCGCACCCTGATCGAGAAAACCGGCATCCCTTATTTGCCGATGTCCATGGCCAAAGGCCTGCTGCCGGATACGCATCCACAGTCGGCTTCGGCCACCCGCTCTCACGTGCTGGCAGAAGCCGATGTGGTGATGCTGGTCGGTGCGCGCTTGAACTGGTTGCTCTCGCACGGTAAAGGCAAGACCTGGGGCGGCCAGAATGCCGACACCCGCCAGTTCATCCAGATCGACATCTCGCCGACCGAAATGGACAGCAACGTACCGATCGCCGCACCCCTGGTCGGCGACATCGGTTCGTGCGTCTCCGCGCTGCTGGCAGGCCTGGGCTCAAGCTGGGCCAAACCGCCGGCCGAATGGACTCAAGGGATCAACGAACGCAAGGACAAGAACCTGTCCAAAATGGCGGCGACGCTGGCGCTCAATCCGCCCACGATGAACTTCCACAGCGCACTGAACGTCATCCGCAATGCGGTCAAGGCGCGTCCCGACGCCATCGTGGTGAACGAAGGCGCGAACACCCTGGATTTCGCGCGCAGCATTGTCGACATGTATGAGCCCCGCAAGCGTCTGGACGTCGGCACCTGGGGCATCATGGGCATCGGCATGGGCTTTGCCGTCGCGGCCGCGGTGGTTACGGGTAAACCCGTAATTGCCATCGAAGGCGACAGCGCTTTCGGCTTTAGCGGCATGGAGGTAGAAACCATCTGCCGCTATAACCTTCCAATTTGTGTCATCGTCTTCAACAACAACGGCATTTACAAGGGCACTGACGTCAATCCGCTAGGCGGCGATGTGGCACCCACCGTTTTCGTCAAGAATGCACGCTACGAAATGATGATGCAGGCTTTCGGCGGCGTGGGCGTTCTAGCCAACACACCGGCAGAGCTGGCCAAGGCGCTGGACGAAGCCGTCAAGTCCGGCAAGCCGACCCTGATCAACGCGATCATTGACGAAACTGCAGGCACCGAGAGCGGCCGGATCACAAGTCTGAATCCGCAAAGCGCTGCAGCAAAGAAGTAATCCAAAGCATCCTAAGGAGAAATCAAAATGAGCAACAAACCACTCGCCGGCATCAAGATCATCGACTTCACCCACGTTCAGGCAGGACCCGCCTGTACCCAGATGCTGGCCTGGTTCGGCGCTGACGTGATCAAGGTCGAGCGTCCTGGCTCTGGCGACGTTACCCGAAGCCAGTTGCGTGACATCGAAGGCGCTGACGCGCTGTATTTCACCATGCTCAACAGCAACAAGCGCGGCCTGACGCTGGACACCAAAAAGCCCGAAGGCAAGGAAGTGTTGGAGAGGCTCATCAAGGAATCCGACGTGATGGTCGAGAACTTTGGTCCCGGTGCGCTGGACCGTATGGGATTCACCTGGGAACACATCCAGTCACTCAACCCAAAAATGATTCTGGCATCCGTCAAGGGTTTCTCTGACGGCCACCACTACGAAGACTTGAAGGTTTACGAAAACGTGGCCCAGTGCGCAGGCGGCGCAGCGTCCACCACCGGCTACTGGAAGGGCGAGAACTCAGGCCCCACCATTTCGTCTGCCGCCTTGGGCGACAGCAATACCGGCATGCACCTGGCCATCGGTATTTTGACGGCCTATATCGGCCGGCAGAAGACTGGCAAGGGCCAAAAAGTCGCCGTGTCCATGCAGGACAGTGTGCTCAACCTGTGCCGCGTCAAAATGCGCGACCAGTTGCGTCTGGACAACCTTGGCTACCTGGAAGAGTACCCGCAATACCCGCATGAAATGGAAGCTTTCAAAGACGGCGTGGTACCGCGCGGCGCCAATGCCGGCGGTGGCGGACAACCCGGCTGGATTTTGAAATGCAAGGGCTGGGAGACCGACCCCAACGCCTATATCTATTTCACGGTCCAGGGGCACGCCTGGGAGCCGATCTGCGACGCACTGGGCAAACCAGAGTGGAAAACCGACCCGGCCTACACCACGGCCAAGGCACGCCAGCCGCACATCATGGATATCTTCGCCACGATTGAAGCATTCATCGCCGACAAGACCAAGTTCGAAGCCGTGGACGTCTTCCGAAAATTTGATATTCCTTGCGCGCCCGTGTTGTCGATGAAGGAGTTGTTGCATGACAAATCCTTGCGTGCCAGTGGCTCCATCGTTGAAGTCCCGCATAAAGTGCGCGGTAGCTACTTCACCGTGGGCAGTCCGATCAAGTTCTCTGACACCAAGCCCGAAGTAACGGCATCGCCCCTGCTGGGCGAGCACACCGATGAGGTTCTGGCCGAACTCGGTTACAGCAAAGACCAAATCGCGGCCATGCACACTGCAAAAGCGGTGTGAGCGCAATCTTGAAGTAGCGGTCTTGATGGCCCAGAAAGACGGCGTTCAGATTGAGCGCCGTTTTTTTTAAGGCCTCAGTCAGCTTATTTTTCGGTAACAGGAGTGGACATATGCAAACAACAACCGACCTGAAACAGCTTGTGGAGGCTGTTGGCGATGCCATTGTGGCTTCCGATGCCGGTGGTGCAATTGTCTTGTGGAACCCTGCGGCCCAGCGGATGTTTGGCTTCACAGAAGAAGAAGCCCTGGGTAAATCGCTGGACATCATCATCCCGCAGCGCCAGCAGCAGCGCCACTGGGACGGCTACCACAAGACAATGGCGACCGGACAAACGCGGTATGGCAACGACGTCCTTCGTGTGCCCGCAGTGCACAAGGACGGGCACGGGTTGTCTATTGCCTTTACCGTCGCGCTGTTACATACCCCGGACAACAAGGTGTCGGCGATCGTCGCGGTGATCCGCGATGAAACCGCCCGCTTTGCCGAAGAACGCAATCTGAAAAAACGCCTGACGGAACTGGAGATGCAGCTTGTCCCTCAAGGCAAAACACCGTAACCCAAAAGACAAAGGCACATCACCGGTGCAGTGATTAACATAGGGGTTGAACCGGGCACCCAGGTGTCCTGCAGCATGGCGCAAGCCACACGAGCATCCATTTCAACCTCCAGCAGGAACTTTCATGAGCAAAGCGTTAGACGGCGTTCGCATCCTTGACTTCACCCACGTCCAGTCCGGGCCTACGTGCACCCAGTTGCTGGCATGGTTCGGCGCAGACGTCATCAAGGTCGAGCGCGCCGGCGAAGGCGACGCGACTCGCGGACAGTTGCGCGATATTCCCGGCGTGGACAGCCTGTACTTCACCATGCTGAACCACAACAAGCGTTCAATCACGCTGGACACCAAGAAGCCGAAGGGCAAGGAGGTCCTGGACACCCTGATCAAGGAATGCGATGTGCTGGTCGAAAATTTCGCGCCAGGCGCGCTGGACCGCATGGGTATCACCTGGGAACACATCCAGAAGCTCAATCCCCGGATGATCGTCGCATCGGTCAAGGGTTTTGGCCCCGGCCCCTACGAAGACTGCAAGGTTTACGAGAACGTCGCCCAGTGTGCCGGCGGCTCGGCCTCCACTTCCGGCTTTGACGACGGCCCGCCCATGGTCACGGGCGCACAAATTGGTGACAGCGGAACCGGCCTGCACCTCGCGCTCGGCATCGTCGCAGCCCTCTATCAGCGCAACACCACGGGGCGCGGCCAGAAAGTACTGGCGCCCATGCAGGATGCCGTGCTGAACCTGTGCCGGGTCAAACTGCGCGACCAGCAGCGCCTGGAGCGCACCGGCACCATGCACGAGTATCCGCAGTACCCCGACGGCAAGTTCGGCGAAGCGGTCCCCCGCGCCGGCAATGCTTCTGGCGGTGGCCAGCCCGGCTCCATCCTGAAATGCAAGGGCTGGGAAACCGACCCCAATGCCTACATCTACTTCATCACCCAGGGCGCCGTATGGCCAGCCGTGTGCAAGGTGATCGGCGAAGAGAGCTGGATCGACGACGAAGCCTTCGCGACGCCGGCCGCCCGCTTGCTGCACTTGAAGCCGATCTTTGCGCGCATCGAAAAATGGACCATGACCAAGACCAAATTCGAGGCCATGGAAATCCTCAACAAATACGACATCCCCTGCGGCCCCATTCTGTCGATGAAGGAAATTGCGGAAGAGCCCGCGCTTCGCGAAACCGGAACGATTGTTGAAGTCGACCACCCCACCCGCGGCAAATACCTGACCGTGGGCAACCCGATCAAGATGTCCGACAGCGCCACCGAGGTCACCCGCTCACCCCTGCTGGGTGAGCACACCGACGAAGTATTGACGCAATTGGGCTACGGCGCCGATTACATCGCCGAATTACGCGCCGAACGCGTCATCTAGGTCGGGCAACTCTCACGCCACCAACGCCAGCCACACAGCGAGCCCACACGCTTCATGAACCACCCCATCATTCCCATCGCCGTCATCGACGCCTCCAAGCAGCGAAAGCGTCAAGCACCCAAGGGGCGCCGCGTCGACCCGCAGTCGTTGGCCGAAGTGCAGAGCCTGTTGGGCACCGAGTCGCGTCAGCCGGACCTGCTGATCGAACACCTGCACAAGATTCAGGATAAGTTCGGTCATCTGTCGGCCGCCCATCTGGCCGCACTGGCTCAGGAGATGAGGCTGGCGCAGACCGAGGTCTATGAGGTGGCAACCTTCTATCACCACTTCGACGTGGTTAAGGAGGGCGAAGCCGCTCCAGCCGCACTCACGGTGCGGGTCTGCGATGGCTTGGCCTGCGAAATGGCAGGCGCCAAAGACCTTTTGGACAGGCTGCCCGCCCTGCTCGGCCGGGACATCCGCGTCATCGCAGCGCCTTGCATTGGTCGATGCGAGCAGGCCCCTGCGGCCGTGGTGGGACAAAACCCGGTGCCGAACGCCAGCTGCGAAACCATCGCCGCAACCGTGGCGGCAAGGGCCACCCAGCATGTTCCCGAAGGTTTTACCGACCTGCCCGCCTACCAGGCGAAAGGCGGCTACAGCCTGCTCAAGCAGTGCATTTCGGGCGAGCGGGATATCGAGACTGTTCTCAAGACCATGGAAGACTCCGGCCTGCGCGGTCTGGGCGGCGCCGGCTTTCCTTCCGGCCGAAAGTGGCGCATCGTACGTGCCGAAAAAGGCCCGCGCCTGATGGCGGTCAACATCGACGAAGGCGAACCCGGCACCTTCAAGGACCGCGTTTACCTGGAGCGTGACCCGCACCGCTTCCTCGAAGGCATGCTGATCGCTGCCTGGGCTGTCGGCATCGAAAAAATCTACGTTTACCTGCGCGACGAATACCACGGTTGCCGCAACATGCTGGAGGCCGAAGTGGCCAGGCTGAGGCTGGACCCCCTGATGACCGGCATGCCCGAAATCGAACTGCGCCGCGGCGCGGGCGCCTACATCTGCGGCGAAGAGTCGGCCATGATCGAATCCATCGAAGGCAAACGCGGCATGCCCCGCCTGCGCCCCCCCTACGTCGCACAAGTGGGCTTGTTCGGCCGGCCGACGCTCGAGCACAACTTCGAGACTCTGTATTGGGTGCGCGACATCCTGGAAAAAGGCGGTGAGTGGTTCGCTTCGCACGGCCGCAATGGCCGCAAAGGCTTGCGCTCGTTCTCCGTGTCCGGGCGGGTCAAGGAGCCTGGCGTCAAGCTGGCACCGGCCGGCATCACCATCCAGGAGCTGATCGACGAATACTGCGGCGGCATGCTGGACGGCCAGAAGCTTTATGCTTACCTGCCCGGCGGTGCTTCAGGCGGCATCCTGCCCGCCACGATGAACACCATCCCGCTGGACTTCGACACGCTGCAGCCTTACGGCTGTTTCATCGGCTCGGCCGCCGTGATGATCCTGTCCGACAAGGACACAGCCACCGATGCGGCACGCAACATGATGCGATTCTTCCACCACGAGTCCTGCGGCCAGTGCACGCCCTGCCGTGTCGGCACGGCAAAGGCGGCGCATCTCATGGAGCAACCCAAGTGGGATCTCGCTCTGCTGGCAGACCTGTCTCTGGTCATGCGCGACGCATCGATCTGCGGCCTCGGTCAGGCAGCGCCCAATCCCATGGACTGCGTCGTCAAGTACTTCTCCCATGAACTATGAGCCCCCACGCTTGTCGCTTTGCGTACTACGCTGCCCCCCGAGGGGGCTGGCCTTGCTTGGGGCGGCCCGGCGCTGCGGCCGGCCTAGCTGTGCACTTTAAGGATCTCCCATGAATGCAATTACCCGCCAGGAACTCGCCGAACTCGACTCGCCGCTCGTAAGCTTCAGCCTCAACGGCCGCGAAGTCCAGGGCCGCGCCACTGAATCCTTGCTCCAGGTCGCCAAGCGCGAAGGCGTGGAGATCCCCCACCTGTGCTTCAAGGAGGGCCTGGAAGCCGTCGGCAACTGCCGCTCCTGCATGGTCGAGATCAACGGTGAGCGCGTACTCGCTCCCTCATGCTGCCGGGCACCGGCCGCCGGCATGAAGGTCGTCACCGATAGCGAGCGCGCCGTGGCATCGCAAAAGATGGTGCTGGAACTGTTGCTGTCGGATATGCCCGAGAAGGAATACACCCGCAACAACGAGGTGGACCAGTGGGCGGCCAAAATCGGGGTCGGCAAGCCTCGCTTCGAGGCGCGCCCGCAGGTGCGTCAGGATGTGTCCCACCCGGCCATCGCCGTGAACCTTGACGCCTGCATCCAGTGCACGCGCTGCCTGCGCGCCTGCCGTGACGAACAGGTCAATGACGTGATCGGGCTGGCCTTCCGCGGCGACCAGGCCAAGATTGTTTTCGACATGGACGACCCCATGGGCGTGTCCACCTGCGTGGCCTGCGGCGAATGTGTCCAGGCCTGCCCGACAGGTGCGTTGATGCCGGCCCGTGAAGCTGCACTCACCGTGCCGGACAAGCAGGTCGAGTCGGTCTGCCCGTATTGCGGTGTCGGCTGCCAGCTGACCTACAACGTCAAGGACGACAAGATCCTGTTTGTTGAAGGGCGCGACGGCCCCGCCAACCATGAGCGCCTGTGCGTCAAGGGCCGCTACGGCTTTGACTATGCACACCACCCCCATCGCCTGACCAAACCCTTGATCCGCCGCGAAGGCATGCCCAAAACCGGCGACTTCACGATGGATCCGGACCGCGTGATGGACGTGTTCCGCGAAGCCAGCTGGGAAGAAGCGCTGGAATTCGCCGGCGGCAAGCTGGCCGCCATCCGCGACCAGCATGGCAAGAAATCGCTGGCCGGCTTTGGCTCTGCCAAGGGCAGCAACGAAGAAGCCTACCTGTTCCAGAAGCTGGTGCGCACCGGCTTTGGCAGCAACAATGTGGACCACTGCACGCGCCTGTGCCATGCATCGTCGGTCGTCGCCTTGCTGGAAGGCATTGGTTCTGGCGCCGTCTCTAACCCCGTCATGGATGTCACCAAGGCCGATGTGGTCGTGATCATCGGCGCCAACCCGACGGTGAACCACCCGGTGGCCGCCACCTGGATCAAGAACGCCGTGAAAAACGGCACCAAGCTGATCGTGATGGATCCGCGTCGCTCCGACCTCACGCGCGTGGCGCACCGTCACCTGCAGTTCAAGCCCGATACTGACGTGCCCATGCTCAACGCGATGATGAACGTCATCGTGACCGAGGGCCTGGTGGACCAGGCCTTTATCGACAGCCGCACCATCGGCTACGAAGAATTGCGCAAGAACGTCGAAGGCTACACGCCCGAATTGATGGCGCCTATCTGCGGCATCGATGCCGACACGCTGCGTTATGTGGCCCGGCTGTTCGCCACTTCCAAAGGCTCGATGATCCTGTGGGGCATGGGTGTGTCGCAGCACGTGCACGGCACCGACAACGCGCGTTGCCTGATCGCCCTTTCGCTGATGACCGGCCAGATCGGCCGTCCCGGTACCGGCCTGCATCCTCTGCGCGGCCAGAACAACGTGCAGGGCGCGTCCGACGCGGGCCTGATCCCCATGATGCTGCCAGACTACCAGCATGTGTCCAAGCCCGAGGTCCGCGCCAGTTTCGAGAAGGCCTGGAAGCTGGCCCCCGGCACCCTGGACGACCAGGTCGGCCTGACGGTGGTCGAAGTGATGCACGCCATCAAAAAGGGCGGCATCAAGGGGATGTACGTGCAGGGCGAGAACCCGGCCATGTCCGATCCCGACGCCAACCACGCGCGTGAAGCCCTGGCGGCGCTGGAGCACCTCGTGGTGCAGGACATCTTCCTGACCGAAACGGCCTACCTGGCGGACGTGATCCTGCCGGCCAGCGCCTTTCCTGAAAAGGACGGCAGCTTTACCAACACCGACCGCCTGGTGCAGATGGGCCGCAAGGCGATCAACCCGCCCGGCGATGCGCGCCAGGACCTCTGGATCATTACGCAGATCGCCAACCGGATGGGCTGCGGCTGGCATTACAACCATGTCAGCGAAGTCTTCGACGAGATGCGCCACACCATGCCGAGCATTGGCGGCATCACCTGGGACCGGCTTGACCGCGAGCATTCGGTCACCTACCCCTGCATGAAGGAAGGCGATCCCGGCCAATCGGTGGTATTCGTGGACGACTTCCCCCGCGAAGGCGGCCGCGCGAAGTTCGTGCCGGCCGACATCATCCCGGCCAATGAGCGCCCGGACACCGAATACCCGATGGTGCTGATCACCGGGCGCCAGCTGGAGCATTGGCACACCGGCAGCATGACCCGGCGCGCCACGGTGCTGGACGCGATCGAGCCCGATCCTGTCGCCCTGGTACACCCGCTCGACCTTGCCGCCATGGGTGGCAAGCCCGGCGACGTGGTGACCATTGAGTCACGCCGCGGCAAGGTGGAGCTGTATGCCCGCGCCGACGAAAGCTCGCCACGCGGCGCGGTTTTTGTACCTTTCTGTTACTACGAGGCAGCCATCAACAAGCTGACCAACGCCGCGCTGGACCCGTTTGCGAAGATCCCGGAGTTCAAATACTGCGCGATCCGCGTGTCGCTGGGCGGCGTGCCACCCGAGCAGGATAGCTACGGCGGTGGGCAAGCGCTGAAGAACTCGATCGCTCTTGCGGGGTTCTGAGTATTTTTTGGCAGCAATGAGAAGCAGGGCATGAGCGGCCCGCCTCTGCTGCGTAAAGACAGCGCGTGAGTGCTATTAAATTTATAGCCGCTTACGCCCTTGTTTATTGGGTTTCAGGCCGATTTTGCCAATAATCCATCCAGCGCCCCCGCTGCAAACTTCTGCGCCCGGCGGCAGAGCGCCTGGATTGCAAGCGCCCTGCGTCTACGCTTGCGCAGGCGCCGGCATCACCACCACCCCGTCCTCGTCGGAGTAGAGCCAGTCGCCCGGCCGCACCCAGACGCCCTGTATCTGCACAGCGATGTCACGCAGGCCCGCCTGGCGCCTTTCCGTGGGCAGCGGCATGCTTGCCAGGGCGCGGATGCCGGTCTGGCATTGCGCCAGCTCCGCCACGTCGCGCACGCAACCGTCAATCAGCACCCCTGCCCAGCCGTTTTTGGCGGCGGCGGCGCCCAGATTGCCGCCCAGCAGCGCGCGGCGCAGCGAGGCGCCCCCGTCCACCACCAGCACGCGCGCCTCGCCGGGCGACTCCACCGCCGCCTTGACTGGCGAGTTGTCTTCAAAGCACTGAACGGTGACCACAGGCCCGCTGAACTTCTGATGCCCGCCATAGCTCCTGAAAACCGGCGGAAGCACCCTGAAGCGGCCCGAGGTGTCGCCTTTGTGGAGGTCGCAGAGATCGCAGGTGGCGAAGGAGGCGAGATTGTCTTGGCTCATTTTCCGGTGACTTTCTTGATGACGGGTTTGATGTCTTCGCGCCGGGCGGGCAAGACCACCGCATTCTCGCGGGGGGCATTCAGCACGATGGAGGTCGAGGTCTCGGTGAGGATGCAGAACTTGGTCACCACCGCGTCCAGGTGCGCCACGTCGATCACCGCGATTTCCAGCACCCAGCTGTCCTCGCCGGTGACGTTGTAGGCATTGATCACTTCGGGCGTCTGCTCGATCAGCTTGACCACCCGGGCGTACTCGACCCGCCCTACCCGCGCGATAGCGCGTATGCCGTAACCCAGCCGCGCCAGGTCAACCTCGGCCCGGTAACCTTTGATCACGCCGCCCAGTTCGAGCTTGCGCACACGCTCCGTGACTGCCGGCTGGCTCAGGTGAACACGGCGGCCCAGCTCGGCCATGGTGATCCGCGCATCGCGCTGCAGTTCGCCGAGGATGCGGCTGTCGTAATGGTCCCATTCGGTGGTTTCGGTCATATCGCTTTTTAAGCTTTAAATTTAAAGGCCAGCTGCAGTTTTGCCGTTAGTTTTGCATAGTCTGAGGGCGTTTGGCAACCTACCATGCGGGCATGACCTCCGCACTCATTTCATCCTCCGCCACCGGCAAAGCGCCGGCGCTTTTGATCCCTGCCCTGCTCGCCTGTTACCTGGTGTGGGGCTCCACTTACCTGGCAATCCGCTTTGCCCTGATCAGCTTTCCGCCTTTCTTCCAGATGGGCACGCGTTTCCTGGCGGCCGGCCTTCTGATGATGGCTTGGGTGCTGATACGCGGGCACAAGCTGCCCAGCAGGCGCGAGTGGGCCAACGCCGCCGTCATCGGCACCCTGATGCTGGGCGGCGGGATGGGGCTGACAGCATCGGCTGAAGTTCACATCGGCTCCGGACTGATCGCCACCTTCATCGCGGTGGTTCCCATGATGGTGTCGGCCTGGGGCCTCCTGCTGGGCCAGCGGCCCAGCAGGCTGGAGTTCCTGGGCATGGTGGTGGGGCTGGCAGGTGTGCTGATGCTGGTGCAAGGCTCCAGCTTTAGCGCTGCTCCCGTCGGCATGGCGTGCATTGCGGGGGCGACCTTGCTGTGGTCACTTGGCTCGGTGCTGTCCACCACCCGGCTGCCGCTGGCGAACGGCCCCGCGGGTTTTGCCAGCGAAATGTTGTGTGGCGGCGCGGTGTTGATGGTGATTTCTCTTGCATTGGGTGAGCACCACCAGGCCGCCGCCAACTGGCCGGCGCAGCCCGAAGCCCTGCTCGCATGGCTCTATCTCGTGGTGTTCGGCTCGCTCATCGCCTTCAGCGCCTACCTGTATTTGCTGGCCAATGCGTCACCTGCAGTGGCCACCAGCTACGCCTTTGTGAACCCGTTGATCGCGATTTTTCTGGGCGCATTTTTCGCCGGAGAGCACGTCACCGGGGGCGAATGGGCGGCTTGCGGCGTGATTCTCATAGGCGTTTTCCTGATTTTCAGAGGTAAATCTGCAACATCCAGGCGCAAATAAAGTGCGTTTGCACTAGGAAACTGCGTTTTTCTCCAGTAGCATCCGCATTGCCACAAGGAAGAGTAGTTATCCGTGTGGTGATTTATCAACTTCTAGAAGGAAAATCAATCATGGCAACTGCAAAAAAAGCACCGGCTAAAAAAGCGCCTGCAAAAAAGGCTGCTCCGGCAAAGAAAGTAGCTGCGAAGAAAGCAGCTCCTGCGAAGAAGGCTCCTGCGAAAAAGGCAGCGCCTGCAAAGAAGGTAGCCGCGAAGAAAGCAGCTCCCGCCAAGAAAGTTGCGGCCAAAAAGCCAGCAGCGAAAAAAGCGCCTGCCAAAAAGCGCACTCCCAATGCAGCGTTCATGAAGGCACTGACCTTGAGCCCCGCACTGGCAGCCGTGGTGGGCGACAAGCCTCTGCCACGTACCGAGATCGTCAGCAAGCTGTGGGTTTACATCAAATCCAAGGGCCTGCAGGACAAGGTCAACAAGCGCATGATCAACGCCGACGAAAAACTGCGTGCCGTCTTCGGCAAGGCGCAGGTGTCGATGTTCGAGATGGCTGGCCTGATCGGCAAGCACGTCAAGTAATCGGCTCTTGCCGATATCAAAAGGCCGGTATCTACCGGCCTTTTTTTATGCGCGCGTGCAGCGGGGCCTATGCCAAAGCGCCCAGCCGCTGGCACGCTTCCTGCGTTACTCCGGCGCTCTTCCGCCCGCTTCCATTAACGCCCAAAACTACCTGAAACGTCTGCTAATGCCATAGGGTTACTCGGTAGCCTGCCACCAGCGGCACAGTCGAAAACCGACGCTATTGTTGCTAAGATAAAAAATTCCCCGCGGCACCGCCCGCACCAGACTTAACAAAACAAGACTCCATGTCGATGCCACTGCAGCTACTGCATTCAAAAACCGAGGCGGCGGAAAATTTCGCGCGCCCTGCCTGTCACCAGCGCGACGGTTTTCCCACACCCCGCGCCAAGTCCTGCCTTAGCATCCCGCGATAATGCTGCGCTTTATTTTTACCCGACTGAGCCTGATCATTCCCACCTTTTTGGGGATGACTCTGCTGGCCTTCTTCCTGATCCGCATGGTGCCCGGCGACCCGATCGAAACCATGGCGGGCGAGCGCGGCATCGATCCGGTGCGCCACGCGCAATTGCTCAAGGAATATGGCCTGGACCGACCCGTAATGGTGCAGTACGGCATCTACATCGGCCGGGTCCTCAAGGGTGACCTGGGCAAGTCCCTGATCACGCAGGAGCCTGTACTGCGCGAATTCCTCACGCTGTTTCCGGCCACCATCGAACTCGCCGTGTGCGCCATCTTGTTTGCACTGCTGATCGGCATCCCCGCGGGCATTCTGGCGGCGGTCAAGCGAAACTCCATACTCGACCATGGCGTCATGGGGGTGTCCCTCACGGGGTATTCCATGCCTATTTTCTGGTGGGGGCTGCTGCTGATCCTGCTGTTCTCGGTGCAGCTCGGCTGGACACCCGTGTCGGGCCGGCTCTCCGTGCAGTACTTCATCGAGCCCACCACCGGCTTTCTGCTGATCGACTCGCTGCTGTCGGACGACAAGGGCGCGTTCTGGTCGGCCGCCTCGCACCTGATATTGCCCATGATCGTGCTGGGCACCAACCCGCTGGCGGTGATCGCGCGCATGACGCGCTCGGCCATGCTGGAAGTGCTGGGCGAGGACTACATCCGCACCGCGCGCGCCAAAGGCCTCTCCAACCTGCGCGTGGTGGCCCTGCATGCGCTGCGCAACGCGCTGATCCCGGTGGTCACCGTGATCGGCCTGCAGGTGGGCGTGCTGTTCACCGGCGCCATCCTCACCGAAACCATTTTTTCCTGGCCGGGCGTCGGCAAGTGGCTGATCGAAGCCATCAGTCGCCGCGACTACCCCGTGCTGCAGGGCGGCATCCTGCTGCTGGGCGCCATCGTCATGGCCGTCAACCTGCTGGTGGACATCACCTACGGCATCATTAACCCACGCATCAGGCATCAGCGATGAGCACGGCCACCTTGAAACCCGCTACTGCGCCCGCGCCACCGCATCCGCTGCGCGAATTCTGGAACTACTTCAGTGCAAACAACGGCGCCGTGATCGGCCTGGTCATTGTCATTGGCGTGTTGCTGATCGCGCTGTTCGCGCCGCTGCTGGCGCCGCATGCGCCCAATATCACCAACAACGCGGTGTTCCTCAAACCCCCAGCCTGGCAAACCGGCGGGTCATGGACTTACCCCCTGGGCACAGACGCGATCGGCCGGGATATCCTGACCAGGTTGATGTACGGCGCCCGCCTGTCGCTGGTCATCGGCCTGGCTGTGGTGGCGCTGTCGGTGGTCGTCGGCACGGTGCTGGGCCTGCTGGCAGGCTTTTTCCGCGGCATCTTCGAGATCGCGGTGATGCGCCTGATGGACATCATCCTCACGCTGCCCAGCCTGCTGCTGGCCATCGTGATCGTGGCCATCCTCGGTCCCGGCCTGATGAACGCGATGCTGGCTGTCGCCATCGTCGTGCTGCCGCATTACGTCCGTATCACACGCGCCGCGGTGATTGCCGAAACCTCGCGCGACTACGTAACCGCCGCACGCATGAGCGGTGCCAGCCGCATCCGCCTCATGTTCAGCGAAATCCTGCCCAACTGCACGGCGCCGCTGATCGTCCAGGCCTCGCTCGGCGTGTCCACCGCCATCCTGGACGCAGCCGCCCTGGGCTTCCTGGGCCTGGGCGCCCAGCCGCCCTCACCCGAATGGGGCACCATGCTGGCCGACGCCCGCGAATTCGTCCTGCGCGCCTGGTGGGTAGTCACCTTCCCCGGCCTCGCAATTTTGATCACTGTGCTGGCCTTCAATTTGCTCGGCGACGGACTGCGTGATGCATTCGATCCCAAGCTAAAAAGATGAACAAGATTCACCCACCCCTCATGAACCTCTTCGCAAGTAACAGCGCGGAACCGGCTTTGCCGGGCCGCAGCTGTTGCCCCCTGCGGGGGGATCCGGCTACACGAAGTGAGCCGAGAAGGGGGAGTTACTAATATGGCCCTTCTTGAAATCGAAAATCTTTCTGTTGAATTTCCCTCACAAAACGGCGTGATGCACGCCGTCGACGGCATCAGCCTGTCGCTGGAAGAAGGCGAAGTCCTCGGCATCGTGGGCGAATCCGGCTCCGGCAAGAGCGTCACCATGATGGCCTTGATGGGCCTGGTGGCCTACCCCGGCCGCGTGAAAGCCGACAAACTGCGGTTTGCCGGCCACGACCTCCTCAAGCTGTCGCAAGGCGAGCGCAACAAGCTCATCGGCAAAGACGTCGCGATGATCTTCCAGGAACCCACGACCAGCCTGAACCCCTGCTTCACCGTCGGCTTCCAGATCACCGAAACCCTGCGTCTGCACCTGGGCATGGATAAAAAGGCGGCCACACGCAAGGCTATCGAACTGCTTGAGCAGGTCGGCATCAATTCACCCGAAAGCCGCCTGAAGGCCTATCCGCACCAACTGTCGGGCGGCATGAACCAGCGCGTGATGATTGCCATGGCGATTGCCTGCAACCCGCGCCTGCTGATTGCCGACGAGCCCACCACGGCGCTCGACGTCACCATCCAGGCCCAAATCCTGGACCTGCTGCGCAGCCTGCAAAAAGAGCGTGGCATGGCCCTGGTGCTGATCACGCACAACATGGGCGTGGTGTCCGAAATGGCACAGCGCATCGCGGTGATGTACGCCGGCCAGATCATGGAAGAGCAAAGCGCACACGCCCTCTTCAACACCCCGCAGCATCCCTACACCGAAGCACTTCTGTCGGCCCTGCCCGAGCGCAGCGACGGTAGCGCGCGCCTGGCAACCATCCCCGGCATGGTGCCCGGCCTCTATGACCGCCCTGCCGGATGCCTGTTTGCCCCGCGCTGCGCCTATGCCACCGAACATTCCCGCAACGAGCGCCCGCTGCTGCGCGCCTGGAAGGACGGCATGGTTCGCTGCCACTACCCACTGGGTGATCCCAGCCGCGAGGCCAACATCGAACGCGACACCCCCGTGATGGAGGCCGCGCAATGAGCACCGCCACCGTCACTACCCCAGGCACCCTGCCTACCGGCCCCGTCGTCGAGGCCAAAAACCTCAAACAGGTTTACGAAATCCGCCGCGGTTTCATGCGCAAGTCCGACCACCTGCAAGCCGTCGGCGGCGTGTCCTTCTCGGTCCATGCCGGCAAGACGCTGGCTGTCGTGGGCGAATCCGGCTGCGGCAAATCGACGCTGGCCCGCATGGTGTCGCTGATCGAAACGCCCACGGGCGGCGAACTGCGCATCACCGGCATCGACGCCGTCGGCTCCCCCGAAAAGCGCGTGGGCCTGCGCAAGGCCGTGCAGCTGGTGTTCCAGAACCCCTACGGCTCACTCAACCCGCGCAAGAAAATCGGCGCCATCCTTGAAGCGCCGCTTGAAATCAACACCACCCTGAACGCTGCGGAGCGCGCCGAAAAGGCACGCGCCATGCTGGCCATGGTGGGCCTGCGCCCAGAGCACTATGACCGCTATCCCCACATGTTTTCAGGCGGCCAGCGCCAACGCATCGCCATCGCGCGCGCGCTGATGCTCAACCCCATCGTGGTAGTGGCCGATGAGCCGGTGTCGGCTCTTGACGTCTCCATCCAGGCCCAGGTGCTCAACCTGCTGGCCGACCTGCAGCAGTCCATGGGCCTGGCTTACCTGTTCATCTCGCACGATCTGGGTGTGGTGCGCCACATCGCCCACGACGTGCTGGTGATGTACTTGGGCCATGCCGTTGAACAAGGCGAGAAAAATGCCCTGTTCAACCGACCCCTGCACCCCTACACCCAGGCCCTGCTGGCCTCCACACCCGGCTTGGCCGGCACCGGCGTCAAACAGCGCATCGTGCTCAAGGGCGAGCTGCCCTCGCCGCTGAACCCGCCCACCGGTTGCGTGTTTTCCACCCGCTGCCCCCACGTCACCGACCGTTGCCGCGCCGAAAGGCCGCAGCTGCGTGAAGTTGCAGAGCGGCAGGTTGCGTGCCACTATGCTGAAAACTTTCTCACTGCGTGACCTGAAACCATGCGCTCAAGCACCGGTTTCAGGCCACGTTTTTCAATGACCAGGGCGCACAACGTCACAAATGTTGTGCAATCTGGCCGCAAGCCCCGCTGCAAGAAGCAGCATTAACCTCCAAAGGGATCGTCAAATGATTCAGACCAAACCAAGTGCAAGCCGGCTGCGTCCGGTCCAGCGCGCATTGCTGTGCGCTGTTGCCCTGCCAGCGCTGCTGGCACTTTCACCCGTCTCCGCGAAGACGCTGGTGTTCTGCTCTGAAGGCAGCCCCGAAAACTTCTACCCTGGCGTCAACACCACGGGTACGTCGTTTGATGCCAACGAACCCGTCTACAACCGCCTCGTGGAATTCGAATACGGCGGCACCAAGGTCGTTCCCGGCCTGGCCGAAAAATGGGACATTTCCGCCGACGGCAAGGAATACACCTTCCACCTGCGCAAGGGCGTGAAGTGGCATGCCAGCAATAAGGCCTTCAAACCAACGCGCGACTTCAACGCAGACGACGTGCTGTTCATGTTCGAACGCCAGTGGAAAGAAGACAACGCTTTCTTCAAGGTCACCAGCCCCAACCACTCCTACTTCAGCGACATGGGCATGCCCAAGCTGCTGAAATCGGTGGAAAAGGTCAACGACTACACCGTCAAGATCACGCTGGACAAGCCTGAAGCACCGTTCCTCGCCAACCTGGCCATGCCTTACGCGGCCTTGCAGTCCAAGGAATACGCCGACGCCATGCTGAAAGCCGGCACGCCGGAAAAAATCGACCAGGACCCGGTCGGCACCGGCCCCTTCTACCTGGTTCAGTACCAAAAAGACGCGGTCATCCGCTACAAGGCCTTCCCGCAATACTGGGGCGGCAAAGCCAAGATCGACGACCTCGTGTACTCGATCACGCCTGACGCTTCGGTCCGCTGGGCCAAGCTGCAGAAGAACGAATGCCACGTCATGCCCTACCCCAATCCCGCCGACCTCGACGCGATCCGCAAGGACGCGAACGTGACGATCGTCGAGCAGGCCGGCCTGAACGTGGGCTACCTCGCCTACAACACGACCAAGAAGCCGTTTGACGACGTGCGCGTGCGCAAGGCCATCAACATGGCCATCAACAAGAAAGCCATTGTTGACGGTGTGTACCTGAGCACCGGTGTTGCCGCCAAGAACCCGATCCCGCCAACCATGGCCGCATACAACAACGCCATCAAGGACGACGAGTACAACCCCGAAGCCGCCAAGAAATTGCTGGCCCAGGCCGGCTTCCCCAACGGTTTCACCACCGACCTGTGGGCCATGCCCGTGCAGCGCCCGTACAACCCGAACGCCAAGCGCATTGCCGAGTTGATGCAGGCTGACCTGGTCAAGGTCGGTGTGACCGCCGAGATCAAGAGCTTCGAATGGGGCGAGTACCGCAAGCGTTTGCAGGCTGGCGAACACCAGATGGGCATGCTGGGCTGGACCGGCGACAACGGCGATCCTGACAACTTCATGTACACCCTGCTCGGCTGCGCTTCAGCCCAGTCCGCCAGCGGTTCCAACATCGCCAAGTTCTGCTACCAGCCTTATGAAGACCTGGTCCTGAAAGCCAAGACGGTGACCAATCCTGCCGAGCGCATCAAGCTCTACCAGCAGGCCCAGGTCATCTTCAAGGAACAGGCTCCCTGGTTCACCATCGCCCACGCGGTGCAGCTCAAGCCCATCCGCAAAAGCGTGATCGGCTACAAGAACAGCCCGTTCGGCCGCCACAACTTCTACGCTGTCGACATCAAGGAATAATCCTTCATGGCTTGAAGCGGCTTTGTCATAAAGCCGCCTCCATTCAAAACCCTCCTTCTTCAAGGAGGGTTTTTTCATTGTGGCGCCTTGTTTTTCGCGAGCCGCTGTACGTCTTTACAGGTCTGCACTAACCCTGCTTGTGAAGCCTCCTCCGACTGGAGGGTGCATTTTCCCGTGGAATGGAGGAATATCCATTTCCCCGAATTCTGCAGGCCGAAGGCCGGCGAAGGAACAAGAAATGGGACAGACACTCGGAGCGGTCAAGACGAGGCAACAGGGCATCCTGACGGATGCGGCCCGGCGTTGGGAAGAGCGCATGAAGCAGCGCGAAACCGGCCTTGAAAAAATCCGGAACCAAGGCCCGGGCGCCGCCGACACACCCAAGCGCCAAGCGGAATGGACAGCCCGTCAATTAACCAGGGCCGCGGGCGGCTTTCCCCTTTTCCCCGAGCGTGCCATTGGTACGTGGAATCCCGTGGAATACGCGCCCAGCGTCCAGGCCTCGGACGCCGCGAAACCCGTGGCCCGCATCGTCCAGCAGCGCAGCGCCGGCCATACGCCCATCGGCGTGGCCACGGGCCTGCTGATCGGGTTCGACCTGCTACTGACGAATCATCACGTGTTTCCTTCGAAGATCGACGTCGACGGCCACGCGGCGAATTTTTTCTACGTGCGCGATGAGTACGGCATCAACAACGGCAAATACTACGACTTCGATCCAGACCGTTTCTTTGTTACCGACCCGGACCTCGACTTCACGATCGTGGCGGTGCAGCCCCGCAGCCGCGAGAGCGACCAGATTGCCTCATGCGGCTGGACGCGGCTGATCGAGGCAACGGGCAAGGTGTTGACGGGCGCTCCGGTCAATATCATCCAGCACCCCGCCGGCGGGCCGCGGGCCTTCGCCATCAGCGACAACAAGTTAATGGACATCCTGCCCACCGGCTTTCTTCACTATGAGACGGACACGCGGCCGGGCTCCTCCGGCTCCCCGGTCTACAACACCGACTGGGAACTGGTGGCGCTGCACCACTGCGGCGTGCCGGCGATGCGGGACGGCCGGATCCTGGACAAACGGGGCGCGCCCTGGGACCCGGAGTCGCAAAGCGACGACGACATCCAGTGGATCGCCAATGAGGGCGCGCGCGTCAGTTTCATCGTTGAAAGGCTTAAATCCATGTCGATTCCAGAATCCATGCGCATGATCGCCCGGCAATTGCTGGCGACCACGGCAGACCCGCTCACCGGCACAGAGAGCGTGCCGGCCGGCCCCCCCTCGTCATCCCTCTTACCTCTCGCCTCACGGCCCGGCGGCGGCAACACCTTCAATTTCTCGGGGCCTGTAACCCTGCACGTCTATGGCGGGCAGGCGCTTCAGCCCGGCGTGCCTGCCGCCGCTGCGCCCGTGTCGGTGCCTGCACCGGCGGCGGCCGCGCAAGTTCGTTTGCCTGATGGTTCCGGTGCGCCTTCGGCGGATGGCCTCTTCACCGCCTTTCAGGAAAAGTCCCTGGTTTTCGACGAGGACTACGCGGGCCGCAAGGGATACAACCCGAAATTCCTCGGCCAGGAGGTTCCAGCCCCTGTGGCCCAATCGCGATGGGATGGTGCCCTCTATTCGGTTGCCGATTATGAGGAATTCAATGCCGGTGTGGACGACGTGCCCGCAGTGAAGACAAGCCACCTGGCGCCGACCGATCCGCTACCGCTTGACTACCACCACTTTTCCCTCGTGATGCACAAGCCGACACGCATGTGCCTGTGGACCGCCTCGAACTACGACTACCGCCCCAAATCACGCACCGACCCGCGGAAGCGGGCGGATTTCGGAGGGGAAAACTGGCGAGAAGACCCGCGGCTGCCGCTGGAATACCAGTTGCTCAACAAGGACGTCTACGGCCCGGCCAAACGGATTGACCGCGGGCACATTGTCCGCCGCGAAGACAACTGCTGGGGCGCCGACGCGGACGAAACCGAATTCGCGAACGCCGACAGCTACCACTGGCCCAACTGCACGCCGCAGCATGAGGCATTCAACCAGGAGAACCCCAATGACCGCAGCGGCCAGCGCGTCTATGAAGGCGGAGTGGTCGGTATCTGGGGCCAGTTTGAGCGCCTGCTCACCGACCAGGTTCAGGAGTCGGGCGGGCGCGCCGTGCTGTTCGCGGGGCCGGTGCTCACCGAATTCTTCGAGTCCAAAAACTGGGGAACCGGCAAGGTCAAAATCCCCAAAAAATTCTGGAAGGTTGTGGTCGTGCCCGAATCGCAAAAACGCGGCGCGAAGCTGTTGGCCTATGGTTTCGTCTTCAGTCAGGAAAAACCGATCAGGCAGTTCGGCGACACCTATGAGTCGATAGACATGCCGGCCTTCGAACGCAACCAGGCCGCCATCGCGGAGATCGAGGAACTGGCCGGCTTGAAGTTCGACCCCAAAATCGTCGCCGCGGACCAGTACGCAGGCCAGTAGCTATCCGGTAGCGGCCCGCATTGCTGCAATGGTTACGGCGCCTTGGCCAGAGCGTTTTGCGTAATCGCCGACAAGGTGCCACGCGTGGTGATGACTTCCGGATCCAGCGTGACCTCAATCACCGTGCCCTCCTTGCGAGCCAGCGCCGCAAGCAATTCCGCCTCAAAATCCGCGGTGCGCGTGATGCGCACGCCGGCGTAACCGTAGGCGCGCGCCAGCGCCGCAAAATCCGGGTTGTTCAGGCTTGAACCACTTTGGTGTGTTGGATACTCCCGCTCCTGGTGCATGCGGATCGTCCCGTACATGCCGTTGTTGAGCAGCACGATGATGCTTTTGGCGCCGTGCTGCACGGCAGTGGCCAGCTCCTGGCCGTTCATCAAAAAGTCGCCATCACCCGCGATGGTGAAAGCCACCCGTCCTGTCGTGATGGCCGCAGCAATACCGGCCGGCACGCCATAACCCATCGCGCCCACGGTGGGGGCCAGCTGCGTCTTGTGGCCTTTGACGAGACCGTGATGCTGAAAGAAACGATGCACCCAGCTGGCAAAGTTGCCGGCGCCGTTGGTCAGCACTGCATCCGCCGGCAGGTGCTTTTGCAGCATGCCGACGATGGCGGGCATGTCGATATCACCCGGCAGGTTCGCGGAAGGTGTCGGCTTGAGGTTTTCCAGATAGTCCTCGTTCGCGGATGTGGTCCAGGCTTCCCAGGCCACAGACACCGGCGCCGTGAGTACCTCCAGCGATCGCGCAGCCGCGTTCATGGTGGCGTTGATGGCCAGATCGGCCTGGTAGACGCGGTTGAGCTCCTCGGCGCTCGAATGGATATGCACCAGCTTTTGCTTGGGCCGGGGCGCCTCCAGCAGCGTGTAAGTACCGGTCGTCATCTCACCCAGACGCGGGCCTATGGCGATGATCAGGTCGCTTGCCTTCACGCGTGCGGCCAGCTTCGGGTTCAGGCCGATACCCACGTCGCCCGCGTAGAGCGGATGGTGGTTGTCAAAGGTGTCCTGGAAGCGAAAGGCATTGCCCACCGGCAGCTTCCAGTTTTCGGCAAAGCGCTGCAACGCCTGCGCCGACTGCGGCGTCCAGCCGCCGCCGCCGGCGATGACGAGCGGGCGCTCGGACTTGAGCAGCATCTCGCGCAGCGTACGCAGCGAGCCCGGGTCGCTCCAGGCCTGCACCGCCTCAACACGCGGCAGCGGCTGCGCGGCCGTCATGCGCGTCAGCATGTCTTCAGGCAAGACCAGCACCACGGGACCGGGCCGGCCGTTCATGGCGGTAGCGAAGGCACGCGCCACATATTCGGGGATGCGGTCGGCCTCATCGATGCGCTCCACCCTCTTGGCAAAACCCTTGGTGCTGGGCCCGAAGAAACTGGCGTAGTCCACCTCCTGGAAGGCTTCACGGTCGCGGCAGTCGCTGGCCACGTCCCCCACCAGCAGCACCATGGGGGTTGAATCCTGGAAGGCCGTGTGCACGCCGATGGACGCATTGGTGGCGCCCGGCCCGCGCGTGACCATGCACACGCCCGGCCGCCCTGTCAGCTTGCCGTGCGCCTCGGCCATGAAGGCCGCGCCGCCCTCTTGCCGGCAAGTGACGAACTGGATCTTGTCCTGGCGCGCATGCAGGCCGTCCAGCACAGCCAGGTAGCTTTCGCCGGGAACGCCAAACGCATGGGTAACGCCCTGGGCCAGAAGGCAATCGACGAGAAGGTGGCCGGCGAGTTGAGGGGTGGTCATGAGCCTATTGTGCCGCTGGAATGTGCACAGGCGCAGCGACCTAGCGGCGACTCTTCAACCAAGCGGGTGCCGCGGAACCGGCTTTGCCGGGCCGCAGTCGCCGTCCCCTGCAAGGGGAAAAGGGCTACACGAAGTGAGCCCGATAGGGGTGGCTCAATTTTTCGGCTTTGCCGGGCCGCAGGCGCCGCCCCCTTGAGGGGGGAACAGGCTACACGCAGTGAGCCTGGACGGGGGTGGAACAATTATTCGGGCGTAGCCGCGTCGCCGTCACCACCGCCGGCGGCGAGGGCCTGGCGCGCCAGCTCTTCGTCGCTCAGCGGCGGGGCCGATTCGAGGGCGGCCAGTTCGTCGAGGAACTCCTGCGTCGGCTCCTCGTGTTCGAGCAGTACTTCTTCCAGCTTCTGCCGGCCGGTCTCTACATGCACCGAGGGAGAATGCAGTTCGGACGGCGGCACCGGGAATTTTTCGCCCAGTTCAAATTTGAGCGCCTCGGCTTTCTGGTCTACCCAGTTCGCGAAGTCGCCGTCTTTCGGCGTGTCTGAATTGTTCATGACCATCTCCTTTGCCTCAGGGGCGCCGGCGCGGACGGCCGGTACCTGCTTCATTATGGAGGTACCCTTGGCCGCTGTCTGTCATCCAATAACGATGACTCTCGAGTGTTCTTGCTTTAATTCACCAAACAGTTAAATTCTTGCCATGCCGACCCCTAAAACCAAGCCCGCCGAACCCCGCTCGCGCGATGCCGACCGCTCCCAGCTGGCCATCCTGCTGGCAGCCCGCGACGAGTTCGCACAACACGGCCTGGGCGGTGCGCGGGTAGACCGGATTGCCGAGCGCGCCGACGTCAATAAACGCCTGATCTACTACTACTTCAAGAGCAAGGACGAGCTCTTCCTGGCGGTGCTGGAAAACGCCTATGCCGACATCCGCGAGGCGGAAACAGAACTACATCTGCGCGACATGGATCCGGCGCAAGCCATCCGCCGCCTCACGGAGTTCACTTGGGAATACTACATTGCCCATCCGGAGTTTTTGACGCTTCTCAACAGTGAAAACCTGCACCAGGGGCGGCATCTGGCCATGTCCAGCCGCGTACAGGAAATGAACTCGCCCCTGGTCCAGACGCTGGCGGAAATCCTGGAGCGCGGGCGCGCAGACGGGCTGTTTCGCGGCGGTATCGACCCGATCCAGCTTTACGTATCCATCGCCGGAATGTCGTATTTCTACCTGTCGAACAACCACACGCTGTCGGCCATCTTCGGGCGCGATCTCATGACGCCCAAAGCCCGCCATGAGCGGCTCTCGCATATGTGCGAGGTCATCCTAGGGTATGTCCTTAGAAACTGATCCTGAGCGGTCATTGACGCAGCGACGAGGCCATTTTTACAATTCGTAATTCACTTAATGGTGAATTACGAGTAAACTGCATTCCGGTACCAAACAACACCGGCGGCATGCACAGGTCTTTCGCAGTCCTTCAATGACCCCTTTCAGGAGACAAAGCACATGAAATTCACACGTCGTGCCGCAGTGGCCAGCCTCACCTGCCTGGCGGCACTGTCACCCCTGGTGGCCAGCGCCCAGGGCGCCTACCCCAACAAGCCCATCCGGGTCATCGTGCCTTTTGCCGCGGGCAGCACCACCGACATCATTGCCCGCGCCATCACCGACAAGATGAGCCAAAGCATGGGCCAGACACTGGTGATCGACAACCGCGGCGGCGCCAGCGGCACCATCGGCCAGCAGGCCGTGGCCACGGCCGCGCCGGACGGCTATACCATCATGATCCACTCGTCCTCGCACACGGTCAGCCCCTCGACATTCGCCAAGCTACCGTTCGACACCTTGGGCGACTTCACGGGTGTGACGCCGATCTCCAGCACGCCCAATGTGCTGGTCATGTCGCCGGCCAAAAACATCAAGACCCTGCAGGAGCTGCTGGCCGCGGCTCGCGCCAAGCCCGGCAGCATGAACTTCGCCTCGGCCGGCCAGGGCAGCGCCACCCACTTGAACGCCGAGAAATTCAAGCTCGCCGCCAAAATCGAAGCCACCAACATTCCCTTCAAGGGCTCCGGTGAAGCCGTGACAGAAGTCATGGCCGGCCGCGTCGACTACTACTTCTCGCCGATCGCACCCGTCATCGGCCAGATCAAGAACGGCCAGCTCGTGGCTCTCGCGGTCGGCTCGCCCAAACGCGCCAGCGCCCTGCCCCAGGTTCCCACCACGGCAGAAGCCGGCGTTCCTGGTTCAGAGTTCAACTTCTGGATCGGCATGATGGCCCCCGCGAAAACACCGCGCGACATCGTCAACCGCCTGCACGACGAAGTGATCAAGGCCCTGAACACGCCCGAAGTCAAGGAACGCTTCGCCGCCCTGGGCGCCGACACCTGGACACTCTCGCCCGAGCAGTTCGACACCTATATCAAGGACGAGATCAAGAGCAATGCCGTGCTGGTCAAGGCCGCTGGCCTGCAGCCCACCCAGTAACACCCGGTCAGTTTCCCCGCAGCGTCCCGTCCCTCCAACACCCCTGGGCCGGACCAGGTAGGGCCGCCGCATTTTTCACCTCCTCAAAGGACCCCATGGCTACTCAACGACTAGGAATCATCATGCACGGCGTCACCGGACGCATGGGCATGAACCAGCATCTGATCCGCTCCATCGTCGCGATCCGCAAACAGGGCGGCGTCACGCTCTCCAACGGTGACAAGGTGATGCCCGACCCGATCCTGATCGGCCGCAACGCCGAAAAAATTGAAGCCCTGGCCAAAGCCCATGGCCTCGCGCGTTGGGGCACCGACCTCGACGAGGCACTGAAGAACAAGGACGACACCATCTTCTTCGACGCCGGCACCACGCAGATGCGCCCCACCCTGCTGGCCAAGGCCATCCGCGCCGGCAAACATGTCTACTGCGAAAAGCCGATCGCCACCAACCTCAACGAGGCCGTCGAGATCGCCCGCCTGGCCGAAAAGTCCGGCCTGAAACACGGCGCCGTACAAGACAAGCTCTTCCTGCCCGGCCTGCGCAAGCTTGACATGCTGCGCCGCGCCGGCTTCTTCGGCAAGATGCTGTCGGTGCGGCTCGAGTTCGGCTACTGGGTCTTTGAAGGCGACCTGCAGCCTATCCAGCGCCCGAGCTGGAACTACCGCACCGAAGACGGCGGCGGCATGATCCTGGACATGATGTGCCACTGGCGTTACGTGCTGGACAACCTGTTCGGCGAAGTCAAGTCCATCTCCTGCATAGGCGCCACGCACATCCCGGAGCGCTGGGACGAAGCCGGCAAGCCCTACAAGGCCACCGCTGACGACGCTGCCTACGCCACGGCAGAGCTGATCGGCCACAACGGCGAGCCCGTCATCGCTCAGATGAACATGTCCTGGGCCACCCGCGTCAACCGCGAGGACCTGGTCACCTTCCACGTCGACGGCACCCACGGTTCGGCCGTCGCCGGTCTGAGCTCGTGCAAGGCCCAGTCGCGTGTCAACACGCCGCGCCCCGTCTGGAACCCGGACGAAAAGCAGACGATGAATTTCTCTGACCAGTGGCAGGACGTGCCGGACACCCAGGTCTACGACAACGGCTTCAAGATCCAGTGGGAGCACTTCATCCGCCACGTGGTGGAAAACGAGCCCTACAAATGGACGCTGCCCGAAGGCGCCAAAGGCGTTCAGCTGGTCGAAGCCGCACTCGAAAGCTGGAAGGAACGCCGCTGGGTGGACGTTCCGGCGCTACAAGTTTGATAGCTGCTCGCGCTTTCCAGACAAGCGCCAGAGGCATATTTTGTATATGAAAAGGTAGATTCCATGGCGTTAACCATCACCCTGCCCGTTGCTGCGGGCGGCCTGCAGCCCTACACGCTCCGAGGCACCACTCCGATTAAACCGGCCAGTGGCCTGAAGTTCAACCGCATCGCCTATTCGGCCGCCCACGTGGTCGCCAACCCGCTGGCCACGATCGATCCCTGGGTCAACTGCGCGATCGACTGGGACACGACTATTGCCTACCGCCGTCACCTGTGGTCGCTGGGCCTGGGTGTGGCCGAAGCCATGGACACGGCGCAGCGCGGCATGGGCCTGGACTGGCCCACTTCTCTGGAACTGATCCGCCGTTCACTCGACGCCGCCAAGGAAGTGCCGGGCGCGCTGGTCGCTTCCGGTTGCGGCACCGACCACCTGGTGCTGGAAAACGTCAAGAGCGTCGATGAAGTCATCGCCGGCTACGAAGAGCAGATGGCCGCGATTGAAAAACTCGGCGGCAAGCTCATCGTGATGGCCAGCCGCGCGCTCGCCCGCGTCGCCAAAAGCCCCGCAGACTATGAACGCGTCTACGGCCGTATCCTGAGCCAGGCCAGGCAACCCGTGGTGCTGCACTGGCTGGGCGACATGTTCGACCCGGCGCTGGCGGGTTACTGGGGCAGCAGCGATGTTGAGAAAGCCATGAACACGGCGCTCGGCATCATCAACGCCCACCCCGACAAGGTCGACGGCATCAAGATCTCTCTGCTCGACAAGGACAAGGAAATCACGATGCGCCGGCGCCTGCCTTCGGGCGTACGCATGTACACCGGCGACGACTTCAACTACGCCGAGCTGATTGCCGGCGACGGTTTCGGCAAGGAAGCGATGCACGGCCAGAGTGATGCGCTGCTGGGCATCTTCGACGCCATCGCACCGGCCGCCAGCGCCGCACTAGGCGAACTCGCGCAAGGCAATGTCGAGAAATTTCACGCCATCCTCGGCCCCACCGTGCCGCTGTCGCGCCACATTTTTGCCGCACCCACACGTTTCTACAAAACCGGCGTGGTCTTCATGGCCTGGCTCAATGGCCACCAGAAGCATTTCACGATGGTGGGCGGGCAACAGAGCACGCGTTCGCTGCAGCACTTCGCCGAGCTGTTCCGCTTGGCCGATGCCGCCAACCTGCTTGAACAACCGGACTTGGCAACCCAGCGCATGAAGACGCTACTGGCGCTGCACGGCATGTAATGGTTCCCCCCCGTTGCCGACTCACTGCGTGTAGCGGCCTCCCCCCTCAAGGGGGCGGCGCTGGCGGCCCGGCAAAGCCGGTTCCGCGGCGCCTGCTTGAAAAAACCGTCGCGATATTCCTGTCAGATCGTTCATAAATAAATTCACCTGGAGACAACCATGAAGACACGCACTTTCCTCAAGGCCAGCCTGGCCGCCGGCCTCGCAGCCGCCGCCTTCGGCGCCGCAGCGCAGGCTTACCCCTCCCGCCCGGTCAAGGTCATCATTCCCTTCCCGCCCGGCGGCACGCTGGACGCGGTGGGCCGGCAGCTGGCGCAGAAACTCAGTGAGCAGATGGGCCAGCCCTTCGTGGTGGAAAACCGCGCGGGCGGCAACGGCACCATCGGTGCGCATGTGGTCGCGCAGGCGCCTGCAGACGGCTACACCCTGCTCTTCAATGCTTCCACTTTCACCACTGCACCGATGACGATGAAGTCGGTGCCCTACGGTGTGGTGAAAGACTTCACGCCCGTCTCGCTCGTCGCCAAGGCGCCCTTGTCGATTGCCATCAACAAGAACCTGCCGATCACCGACGTGAAGTCACTGATTGCCCACGCCAAGGCCAACCCCGGCAAGATGACGTTTGCGGTCGGCTCCATCGGTTCGGCCGGCCACCTGTCGACCGAGCTTCTCAAGCGCGCCGGCGGTATCGAATACACCGTGGTGCCCTACAAGGGAACGGCGCCGGCTTTCCAGGATTTGATTGGCGGCCAGATCGACGGTTTTATCGACCCCATCCTCGGCTCGCTGCAGTACCACAAGAGCGGCCTGTTGCGCGTCGTTGCCATCACCGGCGACAAGCGCGTGCCCAATCTGCCCGATGTGCCGACCGTGGCCGAGACAATTCCCGGCTATGAGTTTTACAGCTGGTACGGCCTGTGGGGCCCGGCAAAATTGCCGGCAGACATCACGCAGAAACTCAACGCCGAAACCAACAAGGCGCTCGCCAGCGACATGCGTGAAAAGCTCCTCCAGCAAGGCCTGGTGCTGACACCCGGCACGCCCGAAGACTTCGCGAAGTTCCAGAGCAGTGACATGGCACGCTCGCAGAAGATCATCACGGACGGCAACATCCGTGTCGAATAACATGCACAACCATGGCCACTGAAGATGTGAAACGCGCCCTGGTCACGGGCAGCAGCTCAGGCATCGGCCTGGCCATTGCGCAAACGCTGCTGGACCAGGGTTGGGACGTGGTCGGCCTGGACCTGGCGCCTGCGCGCATCGTGCATCCGGCGTTTTCGTCCACCGAAGTCAATCTGTGCAATACCGAAACCACGGAGCGCGCCGTGCGTGCGGCTGGCGGGGTGCAGGCGCTCATCCACGCCGCCGGCGTGCTGCGCGTCGGCCAGCTTGGTGCGCTGCGCAACGAAGATTCAGCGCTGATGTGGCAGCTCCACGTGGATGCCGTCACGCGCATCGCCAACCTGGTGGTACCGGCCATGGCACAAGCGGGCACAGGCCGCGTGGTGCTGGTCGGCAGCCGCGTGGCGCGCGGCATGGCCGGCCGCAGCCAGTACGCCGCAACCAAGGCCGCGCTGGTGGCCCTGGCACGCAGCTGGGCTGCCGAAACCGTGGCTTCGGGCGTCACTGTCAATGTGGTGTCGCCGGCCGCCACCGAAACAGCCATGCTTGCCGACCCTGCGCGAACGACGGTCCCGCCGAAGCTGCCGCCGCTGGGCCGGTTGATCCAGCCGCGGGAGATTGCCGCGCTGGTCACCTTCCTGCTCTCACCCGACGCCGCGGCCATCACCGGCCAGGAGATCCAGATCTGCGGAGGCGCGTCGCTTGCGGCGTGAAGGCATGGCTCCAGCTGCAAACGCTATCGGCATTGTCGGCCTGGGCCTGGTCGGTACCGCATTGGCACAGCGCCTGATGGCCGCTGGCTTCCAGGTCACCGGCTTCGACCTGCGCGAAGAAGCCCGGGCCGCTCTCACCGCCCAGGGCGGCCGCGCTGCCGGCTCCCCGGCCGAAGTTGCCAATGCGGCTTCCTGCATGGTGTTGGCGGTCTTCAATACCGACGACGTGCTCAAGGTGGTCGAAGGGCCGGGCGGCCTGCTGTCCGTCTTCGGCGTTCGCAGCATCATCGACTGCTCCACCGGCACACCTCACGAACTCGCGGCCCTGGCCGCGCGGCTCGCAGCACGCGGCGTCAACTTCATCGAAGCGCCGCTCTCGGGCTCCAGCCAGCAGATAGCCGCCGGTGAAGCCACCCTGCTGCTGGGCGGCGAGGCCGGGGCATTGCAAGCATGCGAATCCGTTCTGGCCGCCATTTCAGACCAACGCATCCACGTCGGCGGCGCCGGCATGGGCGCCAAAGCCAAGCTGGCCACCAATCTGGTGCTGGGCCTGAACCGGGCGGCGCTGGCCGAAGGCATGGTCTTTGCCGAAAACATGGGTATTCCTCCCGAGCAATTCCTGGCGCTGGTGCTGGCCAGCCCGGCCACATCAGGCGCGGCCGAGGCCAAGGGCCGGATGATGGTGGAGGAAAACTTTGCGCCGCAGTCGCGCATCCACCAGCATCTCAAGGACGTCAAGCTGATGATTGACAGTGCCGCGGCCGAAGGCCAGAAACTGCCATTGTCCGAAGCCCATGCAGCGCTGATGCGTGCAGCCATTGCTGCCGGCGACGGCGAGCTCGACAACGCGGCCATCATCCGCGAACTGCGCCGGCAGAAAACCGCGCGCCCTTCCAATTGACTTCACTGACATCCACCACCTAACCCATCTCATGCGCAATTTTTCCCAGGATCACCGCTGGCTCTCCATCAACACCGCGACCGTGCGCAAAAGCCGCGGCGTCGAGCAGCCGCTGACCGGCATCATCGAAGCCTGCGTGCAGCGCGGCATCAAGGCGATCTCGCCGTGGCGCGACCAGGTCGCGGCCGCCGGCCTGCCCGCTGTTTCGAAACTCGTCAAAACTCACGGGCTTGAACTCTCAGGCTACTGCCGCGGCGGCATGTTCCCCGCAGCCGACGCCGCCGGCCTGCAGGCTGCCCACGACGACAACCGCCGCGCCGTCGATGAAGCCTGCGAACTCAAGGCCGCTTGCCTGGTGTTGGTGGTGGGCGGTTTGCCCGGCGCGCTGGCCGGCAAGGCGGCGCACAAAGACCTGGCGCTGTCGCGCAGCCAGGTCACCGACGGCATTGCCCAATTGCTCGAATACGCCACAAGCTGCAACATGCCGCTGGCCATCGAGCCGCTGCACCCCATGTATGCGGCAGACCGCGCCTGCATCAACACCATGGAGCACGCGCTCGACGTCTGCGATGCCCTTGACCCCTCAAGAAGTGGCGCGCTCGGTGTGGCGGTAGACGTGTACCACGTGTGGTGGGACCCGAAACTGCAGCGGCAAATCGAACGGGCCGGCAAGGAACGCCTGCTCGCCTTCCACGCCTGTGACTGGCTGACACCCACGGCCGATTTGCTGAACGACCGCGGCATGATGGGAGACGGTGTGATTGACATCCCGAAAATCCGCGGCTGGATGGAAACGCA
The DNA here is from genome assembly GCF_054049435.1 of Polaromonas sp. P5_D5. NCBI lineage: Bacteria > Pseudomonadati > Pseudomonadota > Betaproteobacteria > Burkholderiales > Comamonadaceae > Polaromonas > Polaromonas sp. P5_D5. Next base: position 736,726 of record NZ_JBFUMJ010000002.1, on the reverse strand, counting down.
AGGGTTCGCGGGTTACAGCGAGGTGGAGATTTTTTCCACCGGCAACTGGTGGCAGAGAGACACCGGCGAGGTGCTGGATACCTGCATTGCCCGGCATCGCAGCGCGGTGTAAAGAGTCCTCTTCATCCTGCCGGCAGATGGGCTGCTAGATGACCATCTTGAGGCGGAGCTCCAGACGCGAACCTCGCTCTATAGCCTGCGCAATCCGGGTCTGCCGTTCAGTCGCAGAAAGTGTTTTGTCATCGTTGATGGCCTGGCGGGTCTTGAACATTTCCAGGTCGGCAATGGGGATCAGCTGCCGGTTACTGGAAGACCGGAACCGGGACAAGCCGTTAACAGCCAGGAGGATGCGCTTTTCGGCAGGATCGCTCTCTGCAAACCCGACGACGAACTTCCGGATGGACGCCTTCAACGGGTCAGGCAGCGTTGCCTTCCAGAGCAGTGGGGATTGCGGTATGAGGGGTGATTCCCAGATGACTTTTACCTCCCTGGCAAGGTCCGCAAAGTCGCGCTGAAAGAACGCAAGCTCTTCATTGTTGGCCGTCGCCACATCAATTTGCTTTTTCGATACCTTCAGCAGGTTTTGCTGGTGGCTCCCTGTCTCCACTGACTTGAAAATTTCCGCGGGCCTGCTCACGCCATTCTTGGTGAAAGCAAAATACAGCGGCACCAGATGCCCCGACGTACTCTTGGGATCGCCATCGCCAAAGCGCAGGCCGGCGGCCTTTTCGATCAAGGGCTTGAGCGCCTCGATTTGCGAACTGCGATGGGTCACCAGGATGGACTTGTAGCCTACGCTGCCATCCCCCGTGACCATCTGCGCAAAAACGCCACCGGCGCCCGAGGCCACCACATCCAGAGCAGGAACATTGCCCATCCAGGCCAGATCTATTTCTCCACCAATGAAGGCGGTTACCAGCGCGCCCTGCGACTCATAGACACGCAGATCAATCGGACGGCGGATGGCCGCGCCCAGGAGTTTGACGAAGGGCTCCCAGCTCGCGCGGGTCTCCGCAGCCGCCCTGGGCGATATCAAACCAAATACCAGCATTGGCTCTGCAGCAGGCTGCGCCATCACTGGTGAAGGAAGCAGTGGCCCGGCGCACAGCCCGGCAAGACCATGGAGGACAATTCGACGTTGAAGGCTCATATCATTTTCTCCATCAGGCTGAAACAACAGAAACACCCCGTTCGGGCAGGTGAAGGGTTACGGCATCACCCTGGAACCAGTCGGATGCCGCGTCCGAAGACACGACAAAGATGGAGCCCAAGCTGGTGTCGACGGTGAACTCGCGGACACTGCCCAAATAGGCTTTCTTGGAAACCACACCGGGCAAACCTTCATCTCCGGGCGGTGCAATCGTCCAGGCTTCAGGACGAATGGCCGCTTTCACCAGACCGGGCTCGACGGGATGCAGGGCTTTCACGCGCAACGCCCCCAGCTGAATCCGGCCGTCCGCAAACGCCTCCCCTGGAAACAGCATGGCCTCGCCCATGAATCCGGCAACAAATTCGCTGTTGGGTCGCTCGTAAAGTTCCGAAGGGGATCCTGCCTGGGCAATCACCCCCTGGTCCATGACAATGATCTGGTCACTGACGGCGAGGGCCTCGCTTTGGTCGTGCGTGACATAAGCAACGGTCAGTCCCAGGCGCTGCTGCAGCCCGCGGATTTCTTCACGCATGGACCGCCTCAGCCGCGCATCCAGATTCGAGAGCGGCTCGTCAAACAGCAACACTGACGGCTCCAGCACCAAGGCACGGGCGACGGCTACACGCTGCTGCTGCCCGCCGGACAGCTCACTGGGCAACCGGTCGTCATAGCCGGACAAACCGACCGCCGACATGGCGACCTGCGCGCGCTCAAGCAGCTCTTTGGCATGGACACCGCTGACGCTCAAGCCATAACCCACGTTCTCCAGCACGCTCATATGCGGGAACAAGGCATAGCTCTGGAACACCATGCTGACGTTGCGTTCGGCGGGTCCGAGATGGGTCACGTCACGGCCGTCGATCAGGATCTGGCCCGCACTGGGCGTCTCCAGCCCGGCGATCATGCGCAGCGTCGTGGTCTTTCCGCAGCCTGAAGGCCCCAGTATCGTCGTCAACGTGCCCTTGGGAACGGTAAAACTGATTCCTTTGACCACCAGGGGCGACGGGTCGCTGCCATAACGTTTTTGCACGTTCTTGAATTCAATGCCGAGTTGGCTCATGAGCAGACTTTCTTTGTTTGTATGAAAGAACGGAAAGGAGGCGAAGAAGAAGCGGTACCGTCGGGAAGTTTTTCCATTGCGGGTCTGCGCCCGTCACGCAGCGGCCGCATGGAGTTTTCCCAAAAAATTGCTATCGATGAGTTCGTTGTAATCGCGCACGCTGGCAATCACGTGCGGCCCAGAAAGCTCTTCGGCGCCATGGCTGGTGCAGATTGCCACAGCCCGCATGCCGGCGCGCCGCGCGGCTTCTATGCCAAAGGGCGCATCTTCAAACACGATGCAGCCGGCCGCCGCAACCCCCATGCGGCGCGCAGCCTCCAGGAATATGGCGGGCTCGGGTTTCCCTGCCAGGCCTTCGTCGCCACCCACTACAGCATGAGGCGGGGACACCATGGCAAGCCCGGCCATCGCAAACGCGATGTTGTGCTGGTCACCGGCGGTTCCCACACCCACTTTCAGCCCTTGCGCCGTGGCCAACCCGGCAAAGGCCTTGAAGCCCGCCACTTCGGCAAACACAGGTGCGAACAGCTCGCGGTAGATGGCTTCCTTTTCCGCAACCAGCAACCGCGCCTCAGAAATTTCAATGTCACGCTGAAACAACTGATTCATGGACTCAGTGCCAGTGCGCCCGGTGGTGCGCCTGAGGATGTCAGCCAGCGCCATCTGGACACCGTGACGCCGTGCGAACTCACTCCACGACCTGGCATGCCACGGCATGGAGTCGATCATGGTTCCATCCATGTCAAAGATCAGTGCGTCAGTTCCAGATGCACCGAGCCGGGCTTGTTGGATCATCAGTTACTCCTGTTTCAAAGACGCTTTGACCAATGAACCGATGGATCCGCCACAACGCCTGGCCATGCTTTTGAAATCAGCGCCTGCCTGAGTCATTGGTAAATATCCTTGTTGTACGTAAAAGGAGTTGGCCTGGGATGTCATTGACGGTGGACTACTGGTTGGCACCTACCGTGCGCCGCCCCAGCTTGCGTTCGCCAACAAGGAACTGGATCAATGCCGTGACCATAGACATCAGGACGATCAGTACAGTGCAGTACGCCAGCGCCACGCCATAGTCGCCAGTCCCTACCCTGCCAATGATGTAAGTGGTGGCCAGCTCGTATTCGGCTGTCACAAGAAAAATGACGGCAGAGACCGTGGTCATCGAGCGCACGAAGCTGTAGACCAGCGCGGCCACCAGGGCGGGCTTGAGCAAAGGTAACACCACACGGCGCAAGGTGGTCAGGCTGCTGGCTCGAAGCATGACAGAGGCTTCGTCGAGGGACCGGTCCAACTGCTTGAACGATGCTGTTCCGGCCCGAACCCCGACAGGCAGATTGCGAAACACAAAGCACAGAACAATGACCAGGCCGGTACCCGTCAGTTCTACCGGCGGCACGTTGAAAGCCAGGATGTAGCTGACACCCAGCACCGTACCGGGAATGGCAAACGTCAGCAAGGCGGAGAACTCAAACACGGCCTTGCCCCTGAATTCGGTCCGTGCCAGCAACCAGGCAATCAAAAGGCCGATGCTGGCGCAAACAGGCGCAGCAATGGCCGAAAGCGTGATGGTGTTGAACAACGAACCCCAGGCGGTTCCGGCCCAGACCAGACCATGCGCACCCCACTGCATGTCGAACGCAGTCTTGAAATGCATCAAGGTCAAGGTGTAATCGCGTCCCCAGATTTTGACAAAACCACCCGCGAACGCGAAGAAATAGACAACCATCGTGAAGACCAGCCAGGGGCCTGCAACCCAGGTGCACAGGCGGCGCACCCCTGTCGGCAGTGCCATGGGCACGCCAGCGTCGCCTTTACCGGAAACGGTTGTGAAGCTGGTTTTACCCAGGATGCGCCGCTGCACGAAGAAGACCGTCAACGCAAACGCCGTCAGCACCAGGGCCAGTGCCGCAGCCATACCCTGGTCCAAAGAGGCACCGACAATGGCAAAGAAGATTTCCGTTGAGAGGACTGCATAGCCGCTACCCAGAATGATGGGGTTGCCAAAATCGGAAATGCTTTCGATAAACCCCACCAGAAACGCGTTAGCCAGGCCAGGAGCAAGAAGCGGCAGCGTCACGGTCACGAAGGTTTTCATCCGGCTGGCACGCAGGGTCTGCGCGGCCTCTTCCAGGGATGGGCTGATGCCCTGCACCACGCCGCGCATGATCATGAAGGCAATGGGTGTGAAGGCGAACAGCTGCGCCAGCCAGACGCCAAATACACCGTAGAACCAGCGGGTGGGCGTGATGCCGAAAGACCATTCCATCAACTGGTTGACGATGCCGGCCCGGCCGAACAGCAGGATCAAACCCAGGCCCACGACAAACGGTGGCGTGATGATGGGCAGCATGGCCAGGGCGTTAAGCGGTTTCTGCAGGCGCCTGCTGGCGCTACGCTCCGCGATGAGCGCAATCATCGTGCCCAGCACGGTGGTGCCGGCCGCGGTCAGCAACGCCAGGTACAGGGTATTCCACGCCACGCCGCAATTGGTCCCGCCTCCCAGGCATCCGACACCCCACACGCGCGCCGTGCCGACTCGCTCCCACACAGCCCCCAGGGTGAAACCTCCGTCTTCCGCATAGAAAGCAGCAGACAAGGATTTGGCGACCGGAAACACCACAAACAGCGACAGCAGCGCACCGCACCCCACGACCGTGGCGGCTACAAACACGTCACCACGGAAATAGCCCAGACGGGCGATACCCGAACCCAGCAACATGACCAGACAGACCAGGACCACAAAGCCACCCCAACCAATGCCGGATTGGCCTTGCGGGAGCGTACCCACCGCGGCATTGAGCCACTCGTAAGACCACCCCGTGGCCCCGATCACGAATCCGCTCACGCCCAACCCCAGCAGGCCGATCACGGCCCCCGCAATCAGCACGCCGCCTTGACGCCTGCTGGCCGGCATCCAGGCGCCGACCCCCGCAACCAGCAAGCCGGCCACACCCATCCACAGCCAGCTTCGACCAAGCAGAGCAGCGTGCGTCAGGCCATTGGCCGTCACGGGGTCGGTAAGGAGCCTGGGCATGGCAAAGAGCAGCGAGCCACTTTGCAGGTAGTACCACGGCAGCGCCAGGTAAGCGGCAAGGCCGATGAGCACCCAGACGTATATCGCCCGCTGGGTTCGTTCAGTGATTTGGACTGGCATAGGAGTAGCGAAGGGTCGAGCTGGATCGGCAGCTCTTGGGGTTGAAGGTTGTCAGCGCCACCCTGCTGCGCAGGGCGCCGCCCGAACTTACTTGGGCTGGTTGAAAACCTTGCGTTCCCAGTTGAGGATCAGCTGGCGGCGAATCGCCGTTTGCCCATATTTGGCGTAGTCGTAATCAATCAGCTTGATTTTTTTGAAATCAGGAATACGGGAATCCAGGGCAGTTGCCTTGTTGGAGGGCAACTGGAACTGCTTGACTGCGGCACCAAATTGCTGCGCGCCCGGCGTGAGGGCCCATTCGTAAAATTTCCTGGCGTTCGCCAGATTGCGTGCACCTTTAATAATGGACATGGAGCCCACTTCTGCACCGGTGCCATCCACGGGCGTGATGGCATCAACCGGGAAACCTTGCGCTTTTTCACCGGTGACATCATGTACAAAACTGATGGAGACAGACGCCTCGCCGCGGGCAACCGCTTTGATGGGCCCCACGCCGGAGCGTGGATAGGTGCTCACGTTTTTATGCAATGCCGACAGGTAATCGAACGCCTTTTCTTCGCCCATCATTTGCACCAACGTGGCGATCATGGTGTATGCCGTGCCGCTGGCACGCGGGTCCGCGACCAGGATCTCCCCCTTGTATTCCGGCTTGAGCAGGTCTGCCCAGACCTTGGGAATTGGCAGCTTTCTTTTGGCCAGCAGTTCGGTGTTGTAGCCAAAGCCCAGTGGCCCGGAATACACGCCCACGGCCTTGAAGCCCGACTGCTCCGCCTGCTTTTGCGCCCAGGCATGCAATTGGGGCAATGACGGAGACTTGTATTCGAGCGTCAGGTTCTGTTCCGCGGCCAGCAGATGCGGGTCACCCGTGCCACCAAACCAGAGGTCGGTCTTGGGGTTGGCGCGTTCGGCGGTGACCTGCGCCAGCGCCTCCCCCGACCCCTTCAGCGTCATGTTGACCTTGATGCCGCTGGTCTTGCCAAAGGTGGTTTGCATCAGGTTGCACCAGTCCGCCTGGGCGGAGCAGATGATATTGACTTCCCCCTCCTGGGCAAAAGCCGGCAGTCCGAGTGCCAGCAGCAAGGGGGCTGCAAAGAGTGCTGTTTTTTTCACGTTAGTCTCCTGAAGGATGGGCGACGAGGCCCGATTGAATACGTTCGATTTATTGATGTGTTCAGTCAAATGGCATGACCACGCTCACGCCCTGGGCCCCCAGATGCACGCTGACCGGGGAGCCCACCTGGCGGGCCTGTGCCTCGCTTTGCACCAGGACCATCAAGGTCCCCAGCGCGGTCAGCACGTGGTACTCGGTGTTGCGCCCCAGGTAGGCGTGTGAGAGGACTTTTCCAGGCAGCCCTTCTCCGCTGGCAGGTGCCAGCTGCCACGCATGCGGGCGCACCACGAGGCGGACTTTTCCCTGCCGCCGCGTCAGTCCGGGCGCGATGCGCAAGGGCCCCAGCTGAATCGCACCCGATACGTCAACCTGGGCGTCAAACATCACGGCATCTCCCATGAAGGCCGCAACGAATTCGCTGTGCGGCGTCTCATAGACTTCCTGCGGCGTTCCCACCTGCATGACCTGTCCTTCATGCATCACCACCACGGTGTCGCTGACCGCCATGGCTTCGCCGTGGTCATGCGTCACATACAGCACGGTCAGCCCCAGGTTTTGCTGAAGGGCGCGTATGTCCTCCCGAATCTGGCGCCGCAAACCCGCATCCAGATTGGACAGCGGCTCATCCAGCAGCAACACCCTCGGCTGCAACGCAAGCGCCCGGGCCAGGGCCACACGCTGCTGCTGCCCCCCGGACAACACAGCGGTGCTGCTCCCTGCACTGCTCTGCAGCCCCACCATGCCCAGTGCGAGCCGCGCACGCTCGTCACGCTCGCGCGGACGCAGTCCCAGCATGCGCAAGCCGTAACGCACGTTGTCCAGTACGTTGAGATGCGGAAACAGGGCGTAGCTCTGGAACACCATGCTGATGGGACGTTGTTCGACGCCCATGTCGGTCACATCCACTCCGTCGAGCAGGACCCGGCCCGAGGTGGGCCGGGCCAGTCCCGCCACCATCCGCAGCAAGGTGGTCTTGCCACAACCGGACGGCCCCAGCAAGGTCGTCAGTTGCCTGGACGGTATGCGCAAGTGGATATTGCACAGGGCACGGACCCCATTGGGAAAGCTCTTGCTGATGGACTGGAACTGGACGGCGCTACTCATGGGGCACTTCCTGGGGCCACCGGACGACGGCATCCACCCCCACCACATGGTTGTCTTGCACACGGTTGAACAGATCCACTGCGGCGTTCATCGACAGTGCAATCTGGCGGCAAATTGACAACCCCAGGCCGACACCAGAGGTTCCCGACGATGACTGGAAAGGCTCGAACAGGCGGGCCTGGACAGCTTCATCCATGCCGCCACCGTTGTCCCAGATCAGCAGTTCGGTTTCGCTGGGCAAAGCCCGAATCACCAAGCCCAGAGCGCCGCCCTTGGGCGTGTGCTGGATAGCGTTGGACATCAGGTTACGGATCAACTCTCCCAACAACCAGGGATCGGTGATCAGGCGCACCGGAATGGCCTGCATCGAGAAGTCAAGTTTCTTGCGGGCCAGCAAGGGCGCAAATTCCATGACCACGTCACGTGCGGTAGTCGCCAGGTCCACTTCAACCCAGTTGGCCCGGCGTACCAATTGCTCCATCTTGGCGACAGACAGCAACTGGCGAACCAGCTCACTGGAACGGTCCACGGTATTGAGCATCTTGGGCAGCGTTTCCCGCACGTCCAGCTGCCCGGACATGGCGCCCTGCAGCTGGGTGCGCAGCACCGCAAAGGGCGTACGCAACTGGTGAGAGGCATCGGCCAGAAACTTCTTTTGCTGATCCAGCGATTCCTGCTGCTGCTGCATCAGCCAATTGACCGTCCTGGCCAATTGCCGCAGCTCAACCGGCTGCCGGTTCGTGACCGGCCGCAAGTCTTCCGTGCGGCGGCTGTCGAGCTCTTGCCCCAACTCCACAACGGGTTTAAAGGCCTGGCGCAAAACCCACCACAAGGCGGTGGCAAACGCCAATACCTTGAACAGCCACCAAAGTCCTGCAGGCAACCCAAAGAGTGTCTGGGGGTATGCCGCGCCCACCCAGTCCAGAAGGCACCAGGCCAACAGCAGCCCCAGCGACCAGGCCCAGACAAACAACCGCATTGATCGCCCGGCCCGCCATGGGCGCCAAGCCGTCCATGGCTTTCCCCGCAACAGGCTCACTGTTTTCACGGTTGATCCTGCCTTTCAGCCAGGGCATCATCCATGAGGTAGTAGCCAACGCCCCGCAGGGTGACAAGACTGGCTCCGGACCCCAGGATGCGTTTGCGTAACCGGTGCACCAGCACCTCAATGGCATCCGCACCGGCCGAGCCTTCGTCACCAAAGACGGCCTGGAGCAAGTCATCCTTGGCCACAGCCTTGCCGGGATGCATCATCAGCGCCTTGAGAAGGGCCAGTTCACGCCCCGACATTTCAAGCGGCAGTGCGCCGCGAAATACCTGTCCGTTGTCCAGGTCCAGGCGCAAGGTGCCGCAGCGGAAATCTTCCACGCCCAGGCTGCGGCGCACGAGCGCCTTCAGGCGGGCCACCAGCTCCTCCACATCAAAAGGCTTGATCAGGTAGTCGTCCGCGCCGGAGTTCAATCCCAGCACCCGGTCTTCGACCGCAGTACGCGCCGTCATGACCAGTACGGGAAGCCGGGAACCTTCGTCCCTCAGGTGCTGCAGCAAATCCAGGCCATCCATGCCGGGCAGGCTCAGGTCGAGCAGGGCCGCATCAAACGGGCGATGCCGTGCCATCACGAGCGCCTCCTTCCCGTCGGCGCAGCAAACGACATGGAACCCGCGGGCAACCAGCATGCGGCTCAGGGCGTCCACAAGATTCAGGTCGTCTTCAACCAGCAGGATGTTCATGAAACGAATCATGCTGGAGGACAGACGGTTAAACCACCGAGGAAACGCCGACACCTGGTGAAAGCTCGGTGAAAGCTGGGGCGTAAAGCGCAAAAAAAACGTGCACCCGCCCACTCAAACAGGATATGCGGACTGCATGACCGGCTTATCGCGTAGTCCACACGTAAAGGAGCGCCAGCGTTTCAGGTCTGCGGCTGAATGCAGCCGGCCGCCGGCCTTCCCAACGACAGCAGGCTAGCGGAAGCGGTACGACACGGCGATAAACCCGGTGTCCTGCGTCCGGCGGCTGACCAGGGGACTGCCCTGAACCGAAGACCCCAGCCACTTGCGGCGCAGCTGCATCGTCAGCACCCAGGGGTCACCCAGCGGCACATCGACCCCCAGGCCCAGCGTGGGCGCTGTCGAGGCGCCGGCGTTGTAGGTTGTAAACCCGCTGGCGGCTGACTCGGCCGGGGTCACACCGTAGAGGTAGTTGTTGTATTTGGCGCTGGTGTGTTCCAGCCCCACCTGCGGAAAGAACGACCAGCTGCCGACCTTGAACTCCGCCGCGTAAGTGGCTTCCAGCAATGCACCGTGCGACTTGTTGGTGTCCACAAACGCGTTCACGAAAAACCCGCCGTAAGGTGTTTCCTGAAAGGTCCCTATGCCCAGCGGAATCGGCCGCTTGCGGTCCTTGAGTCCCGACAGCGCGGCGGTATCGGCACGCCAGCCGTCCTGGCTGATGCGGCCGGAAAATTCCAGGTAGCCGTAGCCCATTCTTGCGGTTTTGATGCCCAGCGTGTCGACACGCGCAAAGAAGCGGCCATAGTCCGCATAGGCATAGGGCAGCAAGGCGGTGTCGTTGCTCTTGCTGCGGATCACGCTTTGCGTGCCATACACGGCGCCGCCGATGTCGCCCGTCAGCTGGTATTTGAGCGGGGTGGGTTGTGCCTGCGCGATGCCCGTAAACACCAAGCCGGTGAAGATCACAGCGGACGGCAAAAACCGAACACCCTGAGGTACAGGAGAAGAAGCCCGGGTAAGACGTTTCATCGCATGCCTTCTTTCCGGAGATGATGCGATCCAGTATAGGACCGGGCAGGAAAAACTGCGCACCCGTCCTGCAGGCGCGTCGCGGGGCCGCGACACTCAAGCCCCGGAACGCTCAGGCCGTGGCGAGTACTGTGCGGCGCACCCGGCGCACATTGAAGGCGCTGGCGATCAACACCGCCTGCATCAGCGCCAGGCCCAGCAGCACGCCGCGGTAGTAGCCATGGTCCATCATCGCGCCGAAGATCAGCGGCGACACGGCCTGGCCGATGTCCAGGCCTGCATACACCACGCCGTAAACCCGGCCCGAGGCGTTTTCGGGGGTTGAGCGCTTGACCAGCAGGTCACGCGACGGCCCGGCGATGCCGGTGGCGAAGCCCATGATGCCGAACAGCACAGGCACGACCCATGCGGGGTAGCTGCCCGCGGCCAGCAGCACCGCCACGGCAGCCGCCGCACCAAACCCGATGCCCACAATGCGCTCGCAGCGTGCGGGATCCGACGCCAGGAAGCCGCCAAAAACCATGCCGCCCGCGCTGCACACCATATAGACCGTCAGGCAAATGGCCACCAGCGCGAGCGGCACGTTGTGCAAGTGGCGCGCGGCTTCAGGTGCAAAGGCCTGGACCACGCTGAGGACAATGGCATACCAGAAGAAGAAAGAAAAACACATCCAGACGGCCGGTATCTTCAGAAAACCCAGACTGCTGTCGGCCGCGGGCGCGCCCTTGACCGGTGCCGCCATCGTGAGGGTGAGCTTGTCGCGGTTCATCACCAGCACCGCCAGCACCGCAAAAGCCAGCACACCGGCCGCCGCCAATGCCACGCGCCACGAATAGGCAAACGTCAGCGTCACCACCACTGCGGGGGCCAGTGCCCAGCCCAGACTGCCGGTGATGCCGTGCACGCTGTAGGCGTGGCCCAGGCGCGGCGCGCTGACTTTGCGGTTCAGCAGCGTGTAGTCCACCGGATGAAACACACCGTTGCCGACACCGGCAATCACGGCAAAGCCGGCCAGCATCCAGTAGCTGGTGCTGACGGAATACCCAAAAGCCGCCACACCGAGCAGGCTCAGCCCGGCAAACAGAATGGGGCGCGGCCCGAAGCGGTCGACCACAAAACCCGAGAGCGCCTGCACCGCGCATGACACCACAAAAAAGATCGTCATCAAGAAGCCCAGCTCCGCATAGCTGACGCTGAACTCTTCCTTGAGCCAGGGAAACAGCGGCGCCAGCAGCAGCTGACTGAAATGGCTGATCATGTGTGCGAGGCCCACCAGGCCGATCACGCTGGCGTCGGCACGAAAAGGGACTGCAGCGGGCGCGTTCAGGGTCGTACTTGAAGTATTCATGGCGCTATCGTAGTATTGGCCAAGCCTTCTGAAATGCGACATAAAGCCATGTTTCGGCGAATTTCAGACAAACCGCTTTGATGGCATTCGCCCCACGATCACATCCAGATTCAGGTGAACAGAATCTCCAACCATGCCCCAACGTAAAGCCCCGCTCCATTTCGTGCCGGTGGGCGACACCGACAACTTCACACCCAGCCGCCAGCGGCCGGTGCGCGTGCGGGCGCGGACGCTGGAAGCCGATACCCATTTCAAGCCCCATTCCCATGCCTGGGCGCAACTGGCTTACTGCTCTACGGGTGTCTTGCAGGTCACCGCCGAAAAGGCGGGCCATGCCGGCGGCGAAGTCACCTACATCGTGCCGCCCTCCCGCGCCGTGTGGATCGCGCCGGGGGCGCAACACCATGTCACCGTGCTGGAAGCGGCCGAATTCCGCACGCTGTACCTCGACGCCAGCGCCACCCCAAAGGGCTGGACTGGTTGCCGCGTGATGGTGGTGTCACCGTTGCTGCGCGAGTCCATCCATGCGCTCGATGCGGCCACCCCAGAGCACCCGCTGCCGACAGCCCGGGAACAACTCCTTTCCGGCCTTGTGCTGGACGAACTTGCGCGCGCCGACACCCAGGCGCTCGGCGTGCCCATGCCACATCCGCAAACCGGGGACAAACGGCTGCGCGCGCTCTGCGAAGCCGTGTTGCGCGCACCATCAGAGCGGGCCACGCTGGCCGAATGGGCTGCCGGCACCGGCGCCAGCGAACGCACGGTGGCCAGGCTTTTTCGCGACGAACTGGGCCTGAGCTACCAGCAATGGCGCCAGCAAGCCATCCTGGCCCACGCCCTGCCCCTGCTCACGCGCGGGCAATCGGTCAGCACCGTGGCGGCGGCCAGCGGTTATGCCAGCGACAGCGCCTTCACCGCGATGTTCAAGGCCGCCATGGGCCAGCCACCCAGTCATTTTCAGAGTAAATAGACCTACCCCCGTCCGGGCTCACTTCGTGTAGCCCGTTCCCCCCTCAAGGGGGCGGTGCCTGGGGCCGGCAAAGCCGGACCCTCGGCCCCCACTGGTGAAATACCCTTCGCTGGCTATCATGGCTTGATGCAACTCCCCGCGACAAAGAATACCCAGCAAAGCCGACGGTGGCGTGCCGCAGCATGCGTGGCACTGACCGCCTGGCTGGCCGCGGCCAGCCAGGTACACGCACAGCCAGCCCCCTCAAACCACCCAACCCTGCTGCGCGAGCTGAACCGGGTACGGGAGGACGGTTGTGACGGGCGCGGCGCCAAGGTTTCCCTGCTGCGTGAAAACAGCGCCCTGTCGCGGGCGGCACAGCTCATGGCCGGCGGCCGCACGATGGACGAGGCGTTGAAAGCTGTCGACTACCGCGCCGTGCGGACCGCACAGATTGCCGTGCGCGGCGCGACCGGCCCCTCAGCGCTGGCGCGCAGGACCCTGGGCAAATCATGCAGCGCAGTCATGCATGCCGAGCTCGCTGAAGCCGGTTTCTACCAGCGCGGGGCACAAACCTGGGTCATTCTGGCCGCCCCCTTCTCGCCTCCCGCGGCGGCCCAGGCCGGCGATGTGCAAGCGCGGGTGCTGGCTTTGGTCAATGAAGCACGCGCCAGCCCGCGCCGCTGCGGTGCGCAGTCCTTCGCGGCCGCAGGGCCGCTGCAATACAGCCCCATGCTGTACAGCGTTGCCGGGTTGCATGCCGCAGACATGGCGCGTTACAGCTACTTCAGCCACACCGGGCGCGACGGTAGCGATGTGGCCAGCCGCGCCGCACGCGCAGGCTACGGCTGGAAGGCCATCGGCGAGAACATCGCCGCGGGGCAGATGCAGGCCGACACCGCCGTGCAGGGCTGGTTGAACAGCCCCGGCCATTGCGCCAACATCATGGCGCCGGCGTATACCGAGATGGGCACGGCCTTTGCGGTCAACACCCAAAGCAGCGCCGGTATTTACTGGGTACAGGTGTTCGGGGCGCAGCGGTAAGTCACCTTGCCCGGGGCGCCCTGCTGTCAGTGTTTTTCAAACGCCGCGTTGAGGCGGCGCAGCAAGGGCTTGTTCAGCTCGCGTGTGTGCCTGTTCCAGCGTTCCATGGACCGCTGCAGCTCAATCTGCAGGCGCGCGCTGGTGGCGGTATCCCCGTTCATCGCGGCCCAGATGGCGTATTCAGCGCGGCTTTCAAAGCTGCCGAAACGCTCCACGGCGGATTCAAACTCCGCTTTCGCGTCCACACCCCTGCCGGCGCCGCCCAGCGCCTGGGCAAGCAGCAGCGACACCAGCTCCGCGCGAAAGGCGGGATCGGTCTTGCGGATGAATTCAAGGTGGGTGATGGCCTCGGCATAACGCTCGCAGGCGAAATAGGCCCGGGAGGCGCCCAGCCTGATCTCCAGGTCGGAAGCGAACGGGCCCTTGAGGCATGCGTCGTAACTCTGCGCTGCCTCCAGCGCCTGGCCGGCTTCGAGCAGCGCGGAGGCCAGCCGCATCTGGTTCTGCGCGGTGGGCGTGTAGTCAAACGCGGCGTGCGCTTCCCGCAGCTCGCGCGTCGGGTCCAGTGTTTTTGCGGCTGCGGCCACGACCTTGCGCGCGCCGCGCTCCAGCCGCGAATCCGGCAGGTAGACCGCCAGGAAGTAGACGAGGCTGCCCAGCATGGGAAACGAAAACAGGATGATCAGCCAGTACATCTGCTGGCCGCTACGCAAGGCATGAACGGCAAAGAACACCGCCACAATGAAATGAAGTCCCAATCCGACAAAAGGCATGGCCCATCCCTCCAGTTATTTTGGGGGGATTCTAAAGGGATGGTGAAGGACGCATCAACCTTTCAATTGCCGGCGGGAAGCGCCTCTTCGTTCCCACTTTCGTCAAACAGGCGCAAGGCGAGCAAGCCGTGCCCCACACTGGCGCCTGCGCGCACGGCAGCCGCAACCAGAACCACTTCCGCCAGCTCCTCGCGCGTCACGCCCAGCCGCCTGGCCGCACGGGTGTGCACGTCCAGGCAATAGCCGCACTGGGTGGTGAGTGCCACCGCCAGGCAAACAAGCTCCCGCACACGGGGCTCAAGACGGCCGCCTTCGCGCTTGGCCGCATGGTCAAACGCGAGGAAAGCCTGGGCCTCCACAGGCGCCAGCCGCACGAAGGCTGGCGCCAGTTGCAGGTCTTGGGGTGACTGGTAACCGGCGCTCATGGCTGGCCTTTGCTGTCTGCTGACCTGCGGCGCCGCGCGATGGTTTCAAACAGGCCCACAAGCCAGCACATCGGGCAGCCACGCATCAACACCAGCGCGCCCGCGAGAGGAAGCAGCGCCCACAGGGGATGCACCTGGAAAACCAGGGCGGCACATGCAAGCAGGGCCAGCGCGCCTATCCCGCGCAGCACATGCTGGGTGACCGAAGTGCTACAGAACATGGGCACCTCCGGTGGATGCGGTGCCACCCATGGTGCCGCCCGGCGCACAATCAGGAAGATTTCGTTGCGGAAAAAACATCAGGAGCTCCTTGTCGGTGGTTGATACCGGCAAAGAGGCCCACATTCAGCAAAAGGATTCGGGTTTCCTCAAAGAAATTTGAACGGCGCCATCACCAGAACGCCAGCCCTTCAGGTCAAACCTCAGATCAAGCGCTTGAGCAAGCCCATCACCTGGTCAAAGCGTTTGCCATAAGGCGGATAAAACAGGTCGCCCCTCGCCCACTTTGACTGCACCATCACCGGCTTTTGCTGCGTCAGCCGCAGGAAACCGGTTTCGCCGTGGTAGCTGCCCCAGCCGCTTTCGCCCACACCGCCGAAAGGCAGGTTCTCGTGCGCGATGTGCATCAGCGTGTCGTTGACAGTGACGCCGCCGCTCACGGTGCGCGCCAGCACGTGGTCGCGGGCACCGGCGTCGGTGCCAAACCAGTACAGCGCCAGCGGCCTGGGGCGGGCGTTGACATAGCCAATCGCGTCATCGATCGACGCATAGGGAATCACCGGCAGGATGGGGCCGAAGATTTCCTCGCTGAGCAGTTTCGAGCCGGCGGGCACATCGAACACCAGCACCGGCGCCATCTGGCGCGACGCCGCGCCCACGCCGGGCGCACCGGCCTGGATGGTTTGCAGGCGCGCGCCCTCACCTTCGGCCTGGGCCAGTAGCGCCTGCAGGCGTTCATGGTGGCGCGGGCTGATGATGGCGGCGTAATCGGGGTTGCCGGCGATGGTGGGAAACAGCGTGGCCACGGCGCGCGCAAAGGCTTCGCCAAACGCGGCTTCACTGCCCTTGGGCAGCAGCACGTAGTCGGGCGCGATGCAGGTCTGGCCGGCGTTCAGCAGTTTGCCGTGGGCGATCTTGATGGCGGCCTTGTCGATGTCGCAGGACGCGTCGATGATGCAGGGTGACTTGCCGCCCAGTTCCAGCGTGGTGGGCGTGAGGTTGGCGGCGGCCGCTTCGGCGACCTTGCGGCCCACGGCGGTGGAGCCGGTAAAAAACAGGTGGTCAAACGGCAGCCCGGCAAATTCGGCGGCCAGGACGCCGTCGCCCTGCACCACGCAGAGTTCATCAGGTGCGAAGGATTGTTCAATCAGGGCCGCCAGCAAGGCAGAAGTTTTCGGCGTCAGCTCACTGGGCTTGAGCATGACGCGGTTGCCGGCCGCCAGCGCGGTGATGACCGGCCCGAGCGACAGCTGCACCGGGTAGTTCCACGGCGACACCACGCCCACCACGCCCAAGGGCTGGCGCTGCAGGTAAGCCCGCGCGGGCTGCAGGTACAGCGGCGTGCGCACTTTCACGGGTTTCATCCACTTTGGCAAATGCCGCAGGGTACTGGACAGCAGCGAGCGCAGCACAAAGATGTCGGCGATTTCGGTGAGCTGGGGCGACCGCACGCCAAAGTCTGCGTTGACGGCCTGTGCCAGCGCGCTGCCGTGCTCATCCAGCAAAGCACGAATACGCAGCAGTCGGTCACGGCGCAAGGCCAGCGGAACCTCTGTCTGTGCCCGGCTGGCCTGGTGCTGGGCTTCGAACAATGTGCGAAGGACGGACGGAGGTGTGCTGGAACTCATGCGGCCATGATAGGGGCCACAGGGGCAGCGCAGTAGGGACGCAACTCCAGCAGCACTGCGGGTTGACCCTGAGGCACTTGACCCCATTTACAGACCTGATGCAGAACCTGTTGACGGTCTAAACGGGTTCTCAGGCATTTGGCTGACAACCGCGCCGGCACTTATCCGCTATGGTGGCTGGCAGGTAAACCATCCCTGATGAAAGTGTTTCATGGAATTCAAGGATTACTACAAGGTCATGGGCGTAGAGCGCAGTGCCACGCCCGACGAGATCAAAAAGGCACACCGCAAGCTGGCACGCAAATACCATCCCGACGTCAGCAAGGAAAAAAACGCCGAGGCACGCTTCAAGGAAATCGCCGAAGCCTACGAGGTGTTGCGCGATCCTGAAAAGCGCACCGCTTACGACCAACTGGGCGCCAACTACCAGGCCGGGCAGGACTTCCGCCCGCCACCGGGCTGGAACCCGGGGCAGGCCTCCAGGGGTGCCACCGGCGCTCCCCATTTTGGCGGAGCCGAAGGTTTTGACCACAGCGACTTTTTCGACGCGATCTTCCGCGGCATGGGCGGAGGGCCGCAAGGCCGGGGTGGTTTTGACGATATGCGCGGCAGCCGAAGCTTTGACATGCATGGCCAGGACCAGCACGCCAAAATCCAGATCGACATCGGCGACTCCTACAGCGGCGCCACGCGCAAGCTGCAGTTGCGCATGCCGATGGAGAGTGAAGCCGGCGTGACGATGCAGGACCGCAGCATCGAGTTCGTCATCCCCAAGGGCATACGCGCAGGCCAGCACATTCGCCTGGCGGGCCAGGGCTCTCCCGGTATGGGTCAGGGCAGCCCGGGCGACCTTTACCTGGATGTTGAATTTCTGCCGCATGCCCTGTACCGTGCCGAGGGCCATGACGTGTACATGAATCTGCCCGTCGCGCCATGGGAAGCCGCGCTGGGCGCCGAGGTGGAAGTGCCCACGCCCACCGGCGAGGTGGAGCTGAAAATCCCGGCGGGCTCTGCCGGCGGGCGCAAGCTCAGGCTCAAGGGACGCGGGCTGCCGGGCAAGACCCCGGGAGATTTTTATTTTGTGCTGCAGGTGGTCTTGCCGGCCGCGGACACGGATGCGGCAAAGAAAGCGTACGAAGACATGGCGGCGGCATTCAAGGCCTTCAGGCCGCGCACCGCCCTGCAAACCTCGGGAGCCAAGGCATGAACACCCCCACCCGCTACCTCGCCGGCTTCATCCTGGAAGACCAGGATGAACTCACCCTTGACGATCTCTGCCGGGCCTGCTCCGCGCAGTCGGAGCTCATCGTGGACCTGGTACACGAAGGCCTGCTGGCGCCTGTGGGAGAGGCTCCTGAGGTTTGGCGCTTCACCGGCGTGCACTTGCACCGGGCCACCGTGGCCGTGCGCCTGCAGCGCGACCTGGGGGTGAACCCAGCCGGTGCGGCGCTGGCACTGGAACTGATGGACGAGCTGGACAGCCTGCGCCGACAGCTGCACCGTCTGCAGGACAACTGACCCACTGGCGCGGGCAATCTTTTATATAGGACAGATCATGGCGCTCGCTGCCAAAGCACCGTGGGAGAATTCGCGCCATGTCCACCGAAGCCGCGCCGGCCCTGAAAAACATCTTTGACAAGGTGCGCTATCGCCACATCGCGGCAGAAACCACCGCGGTCTACCCGCGTTTTGACGGTAAAAAATTTCTTGCACTCGCGCTCCCTGGCCTGGACGAGCTCTCGCTGATGCAGCGCCTGCGGCGCACCAGCGAGTGCCTGCACGCCACATTGCCGGCTGACTTCCCAAAAGCCATCGCCATCCTGCGCAAGCTGGCCCCGCGCATCAACAGCGGCTTCGTCACGCTGGTACTGCCGGACTATGTGGGCCTGTATGGGCGCGATGATTTCGACACCTCCATGGAGGCGCTGAAGTTTTTCACCGCCTTCGGGACCTCGGAGTTCGCCATCCGTGAATTCATCCGCCAGGACCCTGCGCGCACGCTGGCCGTGATGAAGGCCTGGGCCAAAGACGGGAGCGAGCACGTGCGGCGCCTGGCCAGCGAAGGCAGCCGCCCTCGCCTGCCCTGGTCTTTCAGGCTGGATGCGCTGATGGCCGACCCCGAACTTGCCGCGCCCATCCTGGAATCGCTGAAGTCCGACAGCAGCCTCTACGTACGCAAGTCGGTGGCCAACCACCTCAACGACGTCACCAAGCTGCACCCCGACTGGGTGCTGGAGCGCCTGAAGAGCTGGCCACTAGACAACCCGCACACCGCGTGGATTGCCCGGCACGCGCTGCGCACACTGATCAAGCAGGGCGACAGGCAGGCGCTGGGTGTGATCGGCGCCGGTAAAAAGGCGGACGTCGGCATCAGCGGTTTGTCCATCACCCCCAAGAAACTCACCCTGGGCGAGCGGATGTCACTGTCGTTCACACTGCAATCCACCTCGCGCCAAAGCCAGCGGCTGGTGGTGGACTACGCGGTGCACTACGTCAAGAAATCGGGCAGCAGCTCGGCCAAGGTATTCAAACTCAAGGAGTTAACGCTGGCCGCCGGCGAAAGCGTGCAGCTGTCGCGCAGCCAGGTCGTGCGCGACTTCACCACCCGTGTGCACCATGCCGGGCGGCACGCGGTGGACATCATGGTCAATGGGGAACGCCTTGCGAGCGGGCATTTTGACCTGGTGAAGACCTGAAATGGCTACAGCCCAATAAAGACAAGCGCAAGCAGCTATCAAATATATAGCAATCCAATATACTACCTTGTCGCAGGGCCGCGCAGCCCAGGCACCTGACGGCGGGCTTTGTACAGTAGCTACCTGACGCCCTCCCGCCGCCCTTCCGATTCCCATACCAAGCACCAAGGACATGTTCATGCGCCAACTCACCCTGCAACGATTCAGCCCCGCCTATTGCGCCCTCAGCCTGGTGCTGCTTCTGTCCGCCTGCGGAGGCGCCGGCGGTGAAGAGATCGGCGCGGTCGACACGGTCTTCAAATTCATCGGGCCGGACCACAAGATCGTGGTGGAAGCCTATGACGACCCCAAGGTGAGCGGCGTCACCTGTTATGTCTCGCGCGCCAAGACGGGCGGTATCAAGGGCGCATTCGGCGTGGCCGAAGACAAGGCCGAAGCCTCGATAGCCTGCCGGCAGACCAGCGTGATCAGTTTCCCGGGAGGCAAACCGATCGAGAAGCAGGAAGAAATGTTCAGCGAACGCATTTCGCTGGTCTTCAAAAAGCTGCGTGTGGTGCGCATGGTGGACACCAAACGCAACACCCTCGTCTACCTCACCTATTCCGACCGCGTGATCGAAGGTTCGCCGCAGAACAGCGTGACAGCGGTTCCGGTGCCGGCGGGCACGGTGATTCCGGTGAAGTAAAGGCCCGGCTACGGTCTTCGCGGCTGGCGGGTCTGAATACCCCCGCTGGCCAGCGGGACTAGCGTACTGTGCCATCGGCGTTTTCGCTTTTGACAACAGAATTCCGACCCATGACCCAAACCACCGCCACCTCCCTGAGCGATTTCCCCATCACCCGGAAATGGCCCGCCCAGCACCCTGACCGCATCCAGCTGTATTCGCTGCCCACGCCCAATGGCGTCAAGGTATCGATCATGCTGGAAGAGTGCGGCCTGCCCTACGAGCCGCACCTCGTCGACTTTGGCAGCAACGACCAGATGTCGCCGGCATTTCTGTCGCTCAACCCGAACAACAAGATCCCGGCCATCCTCGATCCGAACGGTCCTGGCGGTAAACCGCTGGGCCTATTCGAGTCCGGCGCGATCCTGATCTACCTTGCCGAGAAGACCGGTAAATTCCTGCCAACGGACGCAGCTGCCCGTTACGAAACCATCCAGTGGCTGATGTTCCAGATGGGCGGCATCGGCCCGATGTTTGGCCAGCTCGGCTTTTTCCACAAGTTCGCCGGCAAGGACTATGAAGACAAGCGCCCGCGTGACCGCTATGTCGCCGAATCCAGCCGCCTGCTCGGTGTGCTGAACCAGCGGCTCGAAGGCCGCAGCTGGATCATGGGCGACGACTACACCATTGCCGACATTGCCACCTTCGGCTGGGTGCGCAACCTGATCGGGTTTTATGGCGCCGGTGAGCTGGTGGAGATCCAGAAATTCCCCAACGTGACGCGCGTGCTCGACGCGTTTGTGGCGCGCCCTGCGGTCGTCAAGGGGCTGGGCATACCCGCGCGCGGCTGACGCCCCCACGCGAACACGGCGGACAGGCCGGGATGGTCAAATTGGCTATCATGGCGGGCATGTCCGCCAAGCCAGCTCCTAGCCCGGAACAGATTACAACGGACCGCTTTCGCCTGCTGGTGGATGCGGTGCAGGACTACGGCATCTTCATGCTCGACACCGCGGGCAACGTGATGTCCTGGAATATCGGCGCCCAGCGCATCAAACAGTACCGGGCCGACGAGATCATCGGCCGGAATTTCTCCACCTTTTACCCCCCTGAGGCCGTCGCCGCCGGATGGCCCGCCGAGGAATTGCGCCGTGCGGAAAGAGATGGGCGCTTCGAGGAAGAAGGCTGGCGCATCCGCAAGGACGGCAGCCGTTTTTGGGCCAATGTCGTCATTACCGCGCTCAGGGACGAGAACGGACAACTCGCCGGCTTCGGCAAGGTCACACGCGACCTCACGGAACGCCGGGCTCACGAGGAAGCGCTGCGCGAGAGCGAGGAACGCTTCAGGTTCATGATCGAAGGGGTGCGGGACTACGCGATCTTCATGCTCAGCCCCGACGGCGTGATCGAGAGCTGGAACAGCGGCGCGCAGCTCATCAAGGGCTACAGTCCGAGCGAAGTCATCGGCAAACATTTCAGCCTGTTTTACCGTCCTGAAGACCTTGAGGCCGGCAAACCCCAAGCCGAACTGAAGGCGGCCCTGGAGCATGGCCGGGCTGAAGAAGAAGGCTGGCGCGTTCGGCGGGACGGCTCGGTGTTTTGGGCCAATGTGGTGATCGCCCCGGTGTATGACACGGGCCGGCAACTGCGCGGCTTTGTCAAAGTCACACGCGACATGACCGAAAGGCGGCGCCTGCACGAGCTGGAAAAATCCAGCAAGCGCATGAGCGAGTTCCTGGCCATGCTGGCGCACGAGCTGCGCAACCCGCTGGCCCCCATCCGCAACGCCATCACCATCCTGCAACTGGAACCCTCCCCCAGCCCGCTGGTTCGAAGCAGCCGCGACATGATTGACCGGCAGCTCACGCACATGACACGCCTGGTTGACGACCTGCTCGATGTCGGGCGGCTGACCACCGGCAAGATCCGGTTCAAGACGGAGCAGGTTTCCTACAACCAGGTGGTGGCCCGCTCCATTGAGGCCGTGCGCCCCTTGTTTGATGCGCGGCGCCACCGCCTGAAGGCAGACATCCCGGCCGCGTCGCCGCTGGTGCAGGGAGACGCCACACGGCTTGCCCAGGTCCTGCAGAACCTGCTGGTCAATGCCGCAAAGTACACCCCCGAGGCGGGCCTGATCGAGCTGAAAGTCTGGCAAGAGGGCACGCAGCTCTACACCTCGGTCCGCGACAACGGGCTGGGTCTGTCGTCCCAGGCGCTCAGCCAGATCTTCGAGCTGTTCTCCCAGGGCGACGCGCAGACAGCCGCGCGGGAAAGCGGGCTGGGCATCGGCCTGACGCTGGCACGCTCCCTGGTGGAAATGCACGGCGGCGCACTGCATGCTGAAAGCGAGGGCCCAGGCCGCGGCAGCACATTCACTTTTTTCCTGCCCAATGCGCAGACAGGCGTGCACGGCACCGATGACGCAAGCGGTCCGGGCGCGGCCATCCTGGTGGTGGACGACAACCGCGACGCAGCCAATAGCCTGGCGGAGATTCTCAGGCTGATGGACTGCCAGGTGAAAGTGGCCTATGACGGCCCCGCTGCGCTGGAGATGTTTCGCCAGCAGGCACCCCAGGCCGTTTTGCTGGACCTCGGCATGCCGGGAATGAACGGCTACGAGGTGCTGGCAGCCCTGCGCGCCCTGCACGGCGGCGAGCAGGTGACGGTCGCGGCCCTCACCGGCTTCGGCACGGACGAAGACAAAAGCCGCGCGCTGGCCGCCGGGTTCGACGAGCACCTCACCAAGCCGCTGGACTTTACCGCCCTGCAGGCATTTCTGCAGACCGCCGGCGTGGTGGTTTGAGCGTTTGGGCGGCCAGGAAGGCTGTTTCTGCCCCTTTTCAGGCATCAAAAATGTCTGCAGCCTAATAACACCGTGCGCCAGCAGCTATCAAATAGATAGCAATTTCAGGAATGCCAATGTGTGTAGCTCGCCCGCAAGGCCCGCCGGCAGGCCGCCGCGGCCATGGGTGTATAACCAGAGCCCCCGGTCCCGCGCTTTTTCCTCATCCCGCGCGTGGCCGCTCACCTCACATCAATAAGCATCAAGCCGGGCGCATCGGGCGCCACGACACACCAAGGAAGATCAAACATGGGCGCGCAGTGGAAAGCAAAAGGCAAGGAACTGGCCGCAAATGCCAAGGGCAAGGTATTTGGAAAACTGGCCAAGGAAATCATGGTGGCCGCGCGCAGCGGTGCCGACCCGTCATTGAACGCCCGCCTGCGGCTGGTGGTGGAGCAGGCCCGCAAGGTCTCCATGCCCAAAGACACGCTGGAGCGCGCCATCAAAAAAGGCGCCGGCCTCACGGGCGATGCGGTTCATTTTGAACACGTGATCTACGAAGGTTTTGCCCCCCACCGCGTGCCGGTCATGGTCGAATGCCTGACCGACAACCTGAACCGCACCGCATCCGAAGTTCGTGTGCTGTTTCGCAAGGGGCAGCTGGGCACTTCCGGCTCGGTGTCCTGGGATTTTGACCACGTGGGCATGATTGAAGCCGAACCTGCCGCAGCAGGCGCCGACCCCGAGCTGGCCGCCATTGAAGCGGGCGCCCAGGACTTTGAGCCGGGCGAAGAAGAAGGCACCACCCTGTTCCTGACCGACGCAGTCGACCTGGACCTGGTGAGCCGCGCACTGCCGGCCCAGGGTTTCAGCGTGCTGTCGGCCAAGCTGGGCTACAAGCCGAAAAACCCGGTCGATCCGGCAACCCTCAGCGCCGCCGAACTCGAGGAAGTCGAAGCCTTCCTGGCCGCCATCGATGCCAATGACGATGTGCAGACCATTTATGCGGGCCTGGGCAGCTAGGGCCTGTCTGTTTGCGTTCCCCGGGCGTTTCCCGGGTCAGTTGCCCATCAGCGCGCGCACATGCGCCGCCGTGCCGCTGGCCAGGCCTTCCATGCTGTAGCCTCCCTCGAGGACGGAAACCACACGGCCCTCGGCGGTTTCATCGGCCACCTTCATCAACTCCCGGGTGATCCAGTGGTAATCGTCGTCCGTGAACTTCAGGCCGCCCAGCGGATCCAGATGATGGGCATCGAAGCCCGCGGAGATGATCAGCAGCCCGGGCGCAAACTTGCGCAGGGCCGGCAACAACTGGTCGGTCATCGCGGCGCGGAAGGCGGCAGACCCGGTGCCCCGCGGAAACGGCACATTCACGATGTTTCCAGCCACGCCGGTTTCATGGCGCGCGCCGGTGCCGGGGTAAAACTGGGACTGGTGGCAGGAACCGTAGAACAGGTCCGGGTCGTCGTAGAACGAGTTCTGCGTGCCGTTGCCGTGGTGCACGTCGAAGTCCACCACCGCAACACGCTGGATGCCGTGCCGCTCGCGGGCATGCAGCGCTGCAATGGCCGCCTGGTTGAACACGCAAAAACCCATGGCCTGGTCGGCCTCGGCATGGTGGCCGCAGGGGCGGGTAGCGCAAAAAACGTTGCTCGCCTCCCTTGTCACCACATCGTCCACGCCGGCACAGGCCGCACCCACGCAACGCATCACCGCCTCCAGCGAGCCCGGCGACAGGATGGTGTCACCGGCATCGAGCGCGCGGTAACCCTCGGCCGGCGACACAGCCTGCACTTGCTCCACATAGCCGGGTGTGTGCACGTGGAGCACCTGATCGAAGGAGCCCAGCGGCGCATCGCGCCAGAGCGCCTTCGCAAACTCCGGTGTCTTCAGTGCCCGCAGCACGGCTTCGAGACGCTCGGGCGACTCCGGGTGGTGCGGGCCGGGACGATGGTCGAAACAGGCTTCGTGGGTGTAGATCAGGGTGCTCATGGGCGTTTGTCTCCTTTGCAGCGCCGGCGCCGCCATGCAGTCGATGGCTTTCATGGCTGCGGGTTTTTGTACGGTCTTGCGAATGACTTTAACGGATCCTGTCAGCAAGCCGCTCTGCCAGCCGCTTCAGACGGCGAGCAAGAAAAAACCCGTTACCTGCGTGTGCAGGAACGGGTTTTTGTCTTTTTCACATCAAAAATAGCCACCAGCCCCCGGCTGGTAAGCGCGAGCAGCTATCAATCCGATAGCAAGCTGCAGGCGCCGCTCAGCCCGGCCTCACCCGGCCGCCGCTTCGAAGCTGAACACCCCCGGATTCTGGATCGGGTCCACATCCACCGGGATGGTGCTCTTGGGCGGGAACTTGCCCTCAAGCAATAACTTCGACAGCGGGTTTTCAATGCGCTGCTGAATCGCACGCTTGAGCGGACGCGCGCCAAACACAGGGTCGAACCCGACCTTGGCGAGCTCGGCAATCGCCGCTTCCGACACCTCCATGTTGA
The DNA here is from genome assembly GCF_054049435.1 of Polaromonas sp. P5_D5. NCBI lineage: Bacteria > Pseudomonadati > Pseudomonadota > Betaproteobacteria > Burkholderiales > Comamonadaceae > Polaromonas > Polaromonas sp. P5_D5. The sequence continues at coordinate 711,364 of NZ_JBFUMJ010000002.1, read as the reverse complement.
GGTCCATCTTCTGCAGACGCGCTATCAGGGTACGCAGCTGGATGCGGGCGATGGACTCGATGTTTTTCGCGTCGAGCGAATGGAACACCACGGTCTCGTCGATACGGTTCAGGAACTCGGGCCGGAAGTAGTTCTTCAGCTCGCCCTCTACCGCCTCTTTCACATCCTCATACGGCTGTCCCACCATGGACTGGATGATGGGCGAGCCGATATTGCTGGTCATCACGATCACGGTGTTCTTGAAGTCCACAGTGCGGCCCTGGCCATCGGTCAGGCGGCCATCGTCCAGCACCTGCAGCAGCACATTGAAGACATCGGGGTGGGCTTTTTCCACCTCATCGAGCAGCAGCACGCTGTAGGGCTTGCGGCGCACGGCTTCGGTCAGGTAGCCACCCTCCTCGTAGCCCACGTAGCCCGGAGGCGCGCCGATCAGGCGGGCCACGGAATGCTTTTCCATGAACTCGCTCATGTCGATGCGGATCAGGTGGTCTTCGCTGTCGAACAGGAAACCCGCCAGCGCCTTGCACAGCTCGGTCTTGCCGACGCCGGTGGGGCCCAGGAACAGGAAAGATCCCGTAGGCCGGTTCGGGTCGGAAAGACCCGAACGCGAGCGGCGGATGGCATTGGCCACGGCGCCGATGGCTTCGTCCTGGCCGACCACACGCTCGTGCAGCTTGCCTTCCATGAGCAGCAACTTGTCGCGCTCGCCCTGCATCAGCTTGCTGACGGGGATGCCGGTGGCGCGCGCCACGACCTCGGCGATCTCTTCAGCGCCGACCTGGGTGCGCAGCAAGGTGGGCGCACTGGACTTTCCCTTGCTGGCTTCGCTAGCCTGCGCTTCTTTGAGGCGCTTTTCCAGCTCGGGCAGCTTGCCGTATTGCAGCTCGGCGACTTTGTTGAAGTCGCCCTTGCGGGTGAATTCCTCGATCTGGAAGCGGATGCGGCCGACTTCTTCCATCACGTCCTTGGAGCCGAGCGCCTGGGCTTTTTCGGCCTGCCAGATTTCATCGAGGTCGGATATCTCCTTTTGCAGCTTGGCGATCTCCTCTTCAATCAGGTCGAAGCGCTTTTTCGAAGACTCGTCTTTTTCGCGGCGCACGGCTTCGCGCTCGATCTGTAGCTGGATCAGGCGGCGGTCGAGTTTGTCCATGACCTCGGGCTTGGAGTCCATCTCTATCTTGATCTTGGCCGCGGCTTCATCGATCAGGTCGATGGCCTTGTCGGGCAGGAAACGGTCGGTGATGTAGCGATGGCTCAGCTCGGCCGCGGCCACGATGGCCGGGTCGGTGATCTGCACGCCGTGGTGCTCTTCGTATTTCTCTTGCAGGCCACGCAGGATGGCAATCGTCGCCTCCACGCTCGGCTCGCCCACCAGAATCTTCTGGAAGCGGCGCTCCAGTGCGGCGTCTTTTTCGATGTACTTGCGGTATTCGTCGAGCGTAGTGGCGCCGACGCAATGTAACTCGCCGCGTGCCAGCGCAGGTTTGAGCATATTGCCCGCGTCCATGGCGCCTTCTGCCTTGCCGGCGCCCACCATGGTGTGCAACTCGTCAATGAAGACGATGGTCTGGCCTTCGTCCTTGGCGAGTTCGTTGAGCACGGTTTTCAGGCGCTCTTCAAACTCACCGCGGAACTTGGCGCCGGCCAGCAGTGCGGCCATGTCCAGGCTCAGCACACGCTTGCCCTTGAGCGAATCCGGCACCTCACCGGCCACGATGCGCTGGGCCAGGCCTTCTACGATGGCGGTCTTGCCGACGCCGGGCTCGCCGATCAACACGGGGTTGTTTTTGGTTCGGCGCTGCAGCACCTGGATCGCGCGGCGGATTTCATCGTCGCGGCCGATCACCGGGTCGAGCTTGCCCAGGCGGGCGCGCTCGGTCAGGTCCGTGCAGTATTTCTTGAGGGCTTCGCGCTGGCCTTCGGCGTCGGCGCTGTTCACGCCCTGCCCGCCGCGCACGGCGTCGATCGCCGCTTCCAGCGCCTTGCGGGTCAGGCCGTTTTCTTTGGCCAGCCGGCCCACGTCGCTCTTGCTGTCGGCCACAGCCAGCAAAAAGAGTTCACCTGCAATGAACTGGTCGTTGCGCTTGATGGCTTCTTTTTCAGTGGCCTGCAGCAGCCTGGCGAGGTCGGGGCTGACCTGGATCTGGTCCTGGCCCTGCACCTGCGGCAGTTTTTTAACGGCCGCATCAGCTGCCTGCGTGAGGCCGCCCACGTTGACGCCGGCTTTTTCAAGGAGGGCACGCGGGCCGTCTTCCTGGCGCAGCATGGCTGCCAACAGGTGAACCGGCTCGATATAGCCGTTGTCGTTGCCCAGCGCGAGGGACTGCGCATCGCTCAGGGCTTCCTGGAATTTGGTGGTTAATTTGTCTTGTCGCATTGAATTTGACTCCGCAAAGGGGCTCCGGGCTCACAAAGGAGCGGTTATTGCCGAGTTTGGGGCTTTTACGCCCCTTTTCAAGTCATCTAGCAGCAAGCAAGGCAAGCCATTGGGCCGCGTTTGATGTGCGTCAAGCCCGCCCGGTTCAGGCGTTGCCGGACCACCTTGTCCAGCGGCTTCGGGATCCACCAGCCAAAGACGCCTCGCTGCCCTTGGGAAAAGAGCCACTGCCGGTCACAGAGATCAAGGTGTTTTTGCTTGCGTGAAGCGCAACGGCCTGCTACCTGAACTTGAAAACCGCCAAACTACTGCGCCCTGACCTTGATAATTCCTGCCGCAGCCAGCTCCGCAACAGCCGTTCTTGCAAATTTGCCCGCCACGCTTTTGCTGTCACTGCCGATGGGCGTACCTCCCTTGATTTCAACGGACCAAGGCTTTGTGCCTGGCGGTGATTCCTTGAAGTGAACGGAAACAACCAGAACAGCCCCTGGACCCGTTATGGTGTGGTGAGTCCCAGTGACCCGGATACGAATCTGCGCATCATCGCCGCGCGTTGCACCGCCGTCTTTTAGCGCTGTTTCAATCTGGGCAGTCATTTGCCCCCGGATTTCAGTCAGCAGCTCTTCGACCTCTTTCCTGGCAGATACGACATATGCGCCGCTGACAGGCGGAGGGGAATAGCCGTAAGTGGAAACGGTGACGGCCATGGGTATGGCGCCAGGATTGACCCACACAACTTCGGCGCTGCTTACCCGCCTGGTCTGCACATCGGGTGTTTGTCGCGTGATATTGCTTGCACAACCAGCCAAGCCTATGAAGCAGATAAACAGCGATAGAACTCTGTAACAACGAAACATAAATACCTTCCAGAGAAATCAGAAAATTGCGGGGCTAAGCGTTTCGGGCCGAAATTCCCCATTTGGCCAGCGCCGCATCGTCGGTGACGCGGGCATCCACCCAGCGGGCGCCTTCCGGCGTTTCTTCCTTCTTCCAGAACGGCGCCTGGGTTTTCAGGTAGTCCATCAGGAATTCGCAGGCCTTAAAGCTTTCGCCGCGATGGGCTGACACTACGGCCACCATCACCACCTGGTCCAGCGGCTGCAGCAGGCCCACGCGGTGCACCACGCGCGCGCCAAAGATGTCAAAGCGTGCCATCGCTTCGTCGATCATGGCTTCGATGGCTTTTTCGGTCATGCCGGGGTAGTGTTCGAGCTCCATGGAAAGTACTTCTCCCGCGCCGGCCGACGAACGCAGCGAAGGGCCGCCCCGAGCAAGTTCAGCCCCCTCGGGGGGCAGCGAGGACACGCCAGTGCCGAGCGTGGGGGCCATATTGCGGTCCCGAACCGTGCCGGTGAAGGTGCAGACGGCGCCGACGCGCTTGTCGTTTGCGCGCAGCGCGGCAACTTCATCGGCGAGGTTGAAGTCGTCGGTGGTGATGAGGACGCGGGGGGGAGACTGGGCCATAGTGGCAATTTTGCCACTGGGCCAACCAGGCCGGTGCATATTCAACGCCGAAACAGTGCCACAGCCCGGCCCCTCAAGTAATATGGCTGCATGACTGGCCACATTCACCTTCTTGCCAACCGGACGCACGACAGCGCCCGCGGCTTTGAGGCGTGCGCCAGCAAATCGAAAAAACCGTTGCTCATTTGACCGGGGCTGCGGTTCCGTCGTCGAATGAGCGATGGAGCCGCCGGTTACTTTTTCAGAGTCTTTTGCGGACACCTTCTCTTGTTCTGATGACGGCCTTTTTAGCCGGTCAGTTTTTTGGGATGTGTATTCATGCAAACAGTGCTCAATGCCGAGCAGGCAAATCAAGCCACTCAGGCAACTCACGATTTCTCGGGACTCTGGATCCCGCTCGTTACCCCGTTTGACCAGGACAAGGTCGACTACGGTGCCTTGAAGCGCCTGGTAGCGCACTACCAGGCCAGCGGCATCGCCGGGCTGGTGGTATGCGGCTCTACGGGTGAAGCTGCCGCGCTCAGCGATGAAGAGCAACTAGAGGTGCTGCAAACCGTGATGGCCGAAGCCCCCGACCTGCCTGTGATCATGGGCTTGTCGGGCTATCACCTGGGCAAAACAGTGGCGCGCGTTCGTGCTTTGAGCCCACTGAACCTCGCGGGCATCTTGCTGCCGGCGCCCAGCTATATCCGGCCCTCGCAGGCGGGCCTGGTCGAGTGGTTTACCACCCTGGCCGATGCCAGCGCGGTGCCGGTGGTGCTTTACGACATCCCCTACCGCACGGGCAGCCAGATGGCGCTTGAGACCATCCGGGCGCTGGCGGCGCACCCGCGCATACAGGCCGTCAAGGATTGCGGGGGTGACCCGGCAAAAACGCGGGCACTGATCGCCGATGGGCAATTGCAGGTGTTGGCCGGTGAGGATGCGAACATCTTCGCGACTGTGGCAGCAGGCGGCCGGGGCGCTATCGCGGCAGCGGCGCATTTGCATACGTCGCGATTTGCGGAAATTGTTCAGTGCCTTCGAGCGGGTGACGTAGCTGGGGCCGAGGCTTTGTGGAGACCGCTGCCGCCGCTGATTGAAGCCCTGTTTGCAGAACCCAATCCGGGCCCGCTCAAGGCATTGCTGGCGCGACAGAGTTTGCTGAGTGACGAGTTGCGCAGCCCGATGACGCGCGCGTCTGCGGCGCTGGTGGAGCGGCTTGTGAAGCTGGATGCGCTGGTGGTTTGAGCCGCCGAGAGTGAGTGAATCAACCGCCGGTGACGGGGGGAAAGAAGGCGACTTCGCAGCCCTCGCTGAGTACAGCCGACTCATCGCTCATGACCTGGTTGAGCGCCATGCGCACCGATTTGCCGCGCGCAAGCGCTGCAGCGTGCGCGGGCGTGGCCGCCAGCAACTCATCGCGCAGCGCGGCCAGCGTAGCGGCAGAAGTGTCGCGCAACTCGCTGCCCTGCCCTATGGCTTCGCGGATCGAGGCAAAGTATTTGACGGTGATTTTCATAGGGGTCTTACCGGGAATGCCCTCACGACATCAAGGCTGAAAACGGAAGGAACTGCACCACGTCCCCGTGCGCGATGGTCTGGCCTGCCGGGTTGTCGATCACGCCGTCGCCCCAGACCGCCGAGGTCAGCACGCCGGAACTCTGGTTGGTGAACAGTTCCAGCCCGCCGGACGCGTTGCGCCTGACGCGCAGGAATTCACGGCGCTTGTCGGCTTTGGGCCAATTGAAATGGGCCGGCGCCGCAATCGGGCTGACGGCGGTTTGCACAGCCCCTTGCAACTTGAGCAGGAAGGGCCGCACCAGGACCAGGAAGGTCACAAAACTGGACACCGGGTTGCCAGGCAGGCCGATGAAGTGGGAGCCTGCAATCTTGCCGTAGGCGAAGGGCTTGCCCGGCTTCATGGCGATCTGCCAGAGCGCCAGTTCGCCCAGCGCCTGCACGGCAGGCTTGATATGGTCTTCTTCGCCCACCGACACGCCACCGCTGGTGAGGATCAGGTCGTGCTGCTCGCTGGCGCCCTTGAGCGCGGCGATGGTGGCGTCCAGGCGGTCGGGCACGATGCCCAGGTCAGTGACCGTACAGCCCAGGCGCAGCAGCAGCGCACGCAAAAAGAAGCGGTTGGAGTTGTAGATGGCGCCGGGCTTCATGTCGGCGGGTGCAACCTCGCCAGGCATGACAAGTTCGTCGCCCGTGGAAAACAGGGCGACGCGCACCCGGGGCGCCACCTGCAATCTGTCGAAGCCGATGCTGGCGGCAAGACCAAGCGAGGCCGGCGTCAGGCGCTCGCCACAGTGCAGCACCACGGCGCCGGCAGCGACGTCTTCGCCCCGACGGCGAATCCACTGGCCCGCTCTGGGCGCTGTCTGAATGCGCACGCCGGCCTGGCTTTCGCTGCCGGCGTTGACCGTCTCGCAGTCTTCCTGCATGACCACCGCGTCGGCGCCCGGCGGAATGGGGGCGCCGGTGAAAATGCGCGCCGCAGAGGCTGGCGCGAGCATGTGGCCGCTGCTACCGGCCGGAATGCGCTGGTTGACCTGCAGCACCGCATCGGCCGACCAGTCGGCAACACGCACCGCATAGCCGTCCATGGAACTGTTGTCGTGTGCCGGCACATCGAGGCTGGACACCAGGTCCTGGGCCAGCACCCGGCCGTCGGCATCGAAGGTGGAAACCGTCTCGGCACCGGGCAGCAATGCCGCGCGGCCCAGCAACTCGGCCAGCGCCTGGTCCAGCGGCTTCAAGGGGGCCCGGCCGGGCTGCGGCGCAAGCGCCGGGCCGGCGGGCGCGGAGGAAACAGAACTCATGGTCGGGGTGTCCGGAACAAAAACATGAACGGAACGAAAAAAGCCTGCTTTGGCGAATGTTTAACCGAAACGGTCTTCAAACGAATAGGCAAAGCGTTCCTGATTGTTGACCAGGTACTCCGCCACGGCGTCGGCGTCGTCCAAATCCAGCACCGGGCGCAAGGTTGCTTGGGGCAGCTTGCCGGGTGCATCCGTGGCAACGGCGACGATGAAGTCGTCGTCCGGGTAGAGCGGGGGCTTGCCGGCATAGTCGGCCGAAGGCGCACGCCAGACTTCGATCTTGAGCAGGTCGCTGCTCTTGAAGCCCTCTACCAGGACCCAGTCCACGCCGCCATACAGCTCGGCGATCAGCTGGTGAACGGTGAGCTCGGACGGCTTTTCAAATTCACGCATCAGCGCAAGCCGGTTTGGCGAGGCCACGACCACTTCAAAGGCACCGGCCTGGCGATGCCGGAAAGTGTCTTTGCCGGGATGGTCAATGTCGAACTTGTGGTGCGCATGCTTGACCACCGACACGCGCAGGCCTCTGGCCTTCAGTGCCGGGATCAGCTTTTCGACCAGTGTCGTCTTGCCCGAACCGGAATACCCGGCAAATCCGACCACGTTCATGATGTCGCTCTCACAGAAAGAAAGGCCGAAAGACGCCCAGGCCGCTATTAAAAATATAGCTGCTTGCGCAAGTCAGATATGGGCTACAGCCCGATTTAATGCACATTGTCGGCAATGTAGCGTTTGATCACAGCTGCATCGGCCGGCAGCACCTTGACGCGTTTCGGCAAGGCCTCAATGCCTTCGAACTTCGCCGGCCGCGTGGGCAATTGGCCCAGGGCTTCTTCAATGGTCGCCGCGAACTTGATGGGAAGCGCAGTCTCCAGCACGATCATGGGCACACTGGGTTGCAACTGCTCGCGCGCCACCTTCACGCCGTCGGCGGTGTGGGTGTCGATCATGGTGCCAAAGCGCTTGTAGGTGTCGCGGATGGTGGCCAGCCGGTCGGCATGGGTGCTCTTGCCGCTCACAAAACCGTAGCGCTGCGCGGCCGACTTGAAGGCTGCCTCCGCGCTCAGGTCAAAGTAGCCCTGGCTGCCCAGCTGGTCATGGAAAAGCGCCTTCGTCTTGCCGCCGTCACGGCCCAGCAGGTCAAACACAAAGCGCTCGAAGTTCGAGGCCTTGGAAATGTCCATGGAAGGGCTGGAAGTTTCGTGTGTGTCGGCACTGCTGCGCACGCGGTACACGCCAGTGCGGAAGAACTCGTCGAGCACATCGTTTTCGTTGGTGGCCACCACCAGCTTGGCGATGGGCAGGCCCATCATGCGGGCGACGTGGCCGGCGCAGACATTGCCGAAGTTGCCGGAGGGGACCGTGAAGTTGACCTTCTCGGTGTTGTTGCTCGTGGCCTGGAAATAGCCTGCAAAGTAGTAGACCACCTGAGCCATCAGCCTCGCCCAGTTGATGGAGTTGACCGTGCCGATCTTGTACTGGCGCTTGAAGGCCAGGTCGTTGGACACGGCCTTGACGATGTCCTGGCAGTCGTCAAACACACCGTCGACGGCGATGTTGTGGATGTTCTCGTCCTGCAGGCTGAACATCTGCGCCTGCTGGAAGGGGCTCATGCGGCCGTTCGGCGAAGTCATGAAGACGCGCACGCCCTTTTTGCCGCGCATGGCGTATTCGGCCGCGCTGCCGGTGTCGCCGCTGGTGGCGCCCAGGATGTTGAGCTCTTCACCGCGGCGTGCCAGTTCGTATTCGAACAGGTTGCCCAGCAGCTGCATGGCCATGTCCTTGAAGGCCAGCGTGGGGCCGTTGGAGAGGGCTTCGAGGTAAAGGCCGTCTTCAAGCTTTTTCAGCGGGACGATGGCTTTTGTGCCGAACACCTCTTCGGTGTAGGTCTTGTTGCAGATAGCCTTGAGGTCGACGGCGGGAATGTCGTCGACGTAGAGCGAAAGAACCTCGAACGCCAGTTCAGCGTAAGGCAGGCCACGCCACTTCTGCAGCGTGGCAGCATCCACCTGCGGATATTGCTCGGGCAAGTAGAGGCCGCCATCAGGCGCGAGACCTTCGAGCAGGATTTCACAAAAACGCTTGCGTTCGGCGTGGCCGCGGGTGGAGATGTACAGCATCAGGCCAGCTCCTCCTTGCGGATGCGCGTGATGGGCGCCAGCACCGTAGGCAGCGCCTGCATTTGCGCCAGGGCTTCGTTCATCTTCGCTTCCACGCACTCATGCGTGAGGATGATGAGGTCGGTGTGCGTGGAACCCACGCCGCCCACTTCATCGGCTTCGCGCTGCAGCACGGCGTCAATGCTGATGCCCGTGCCGGCCAGGATGCCGGTGACCTTGGCCAGTACACCGGCCTGGTCTGCGACTTTGAGGCGCAGGTAGTAGCTGGTGACGACTTCGGACATGAGCACCACAGGCAGGTCGCTCATCGCATCGGGCTGGAAGGCCAGGTGCGGCACGCGGTGCTCGGGATCTGCGGTGTGCAGACGGGCGATGTCCACCAGGTCGGCGATCACGGCGCTGGCGGTGGGCTCGCTGCCCGCGCCCTTGCCGTAGTACAACGTGGTGCCGACGGCGTCGCCCTGCACCACCACGGCGTTCATCGCGCCTTCAACATTGGCGATCAGGCGCTTGGCCGGCACCAGGCTGGGGTGCACACGCAGCTCGATGCCATTGGCGGCGCGCTTGGTGATGCCCAGCAGCTTGATGCGGTAACCGAGTTGTTCGGCATAGCGAATGTCTTGTGCGGCCAGGCCAGTGATGCCTTCGACGTAAGCCTTGTCGAACTGCACCGGGATGCCGAAGGCGATCGCCGACATCAGCGTGACCTTGTGGCCGGCGTCCACGCCTTCGATGTCGAAGGTGGGGTCGGCTTCGGCGTAACCCAGGCGCTGCGCTTCTTTCAGCACGACGTCGAAGTCCAGGCCCTTGTCGCGCATCTCGGACAGGATGAAGTTGGTGGTGCCGTTGATGATGCCCGCGATCCACTGGATGCTGTTGGCAGTGAGGCCTTCGCGCAAGGCCTTGATGATGGGAATACCGCCGGCCACTGCCGCTTCAAACGCGACCATCACGCCCTTGCGGTGGGCCGCTGCAAAGATTTCGGTGCCGTGCACGGCCAGCAGCGCCTTGTTGGCGGTGACTACGTGCTTGCCGGCTTCGATGGCTTCAAGCACCAGCTGTTTGGCGATGCCATAGCCGCCTATGAGTTCGATCACGATGTCGACGTCGGGGCTGGCCACGACCTTGCGGGCATCGTCAACCACCTGCACGCCGGGGCCGACTGCGGCCTTCGCGCGCGCCACGTCGAGGTCGGCCACCATGGTGATCTCAATACCGCGGCCTGCGCGGCGGCGGATTTCCTCCTGGTTGCGCTGCAGCACGTTATAGGTGCCGCTGCCCACGGTGCCAATACCCAGAAGGCCTACGCGGATGGGGCTCAAATTCGTCGGTTTCATAGTCGCTGAGGTCTTGCTTTACGTTGATTTGGAGTCCTGCCCTCAAAAGAGCGAGGAAGAGGAATGGGGCCGAATGCAGGGTCAAGTTCGGTTGTTGCGGTAGTTCTCGAGGAACTTCGCAATGCGGCCAATGGCTTCGCGCAGGTCTTCCTCATGCGGCAGGAAGACGATGCGAAAGTGGTCCGGTTCGGGCCAGTTAAATCCCGTGCCCTGCACCAGCATGACCTTGGTCTCCTTGAGGAGCTCCAGGAAAAACTGGCGATCGTCCTTGATTGGGTAGACCTTGGGATCGAGACGGGGAAACATGTAGAGCGCAGCACTGGGCTTGACGCAACTCACGCCCGGAATGGCGGTGATCAGCTCATAGGCCAGGTCGCGCTGGCGGCGCAAGCGCCCGCCTTCGCAGGTCAGGTCGTTGATGCTCTGGTAGCCGCCCAGCGCAGTCTGGATGGCCCACTGGCCGGGCACGTTGGAGCACAGTTTCATGTTGGCCAGCATGTTCAGGCCTTCGATGTAGTCCTGCGCCTGCTTCTTGGGGCCGGACACCACCATCCAGCCGGCGCGGTAGCCACATGAGCGGTAGCTCTTGGAAAGCGAATTGAAGGTCACCGTGAGCACGTCAGTCGACAGGCTGGCGATGGCCGTGTGCTTCACACCGTCGTACAGCACCTTGTCATAAACCTCGTCCGCGAGAATGACCAGGCCGTGCTCGCGTGCAATGGCAACGATGCCCTTGAGGAGGTCGTCTGAATACAGCGCGCCCGTCGGGTTGTTGGGATTGATGACCGCGATGGCCTTGGTCTTTGGCGTGATCCTGGCGCGGATATCGTCCAGATTGGGCATCCAGCCATTGCTTTCATCACACCGGTAATGCACCGGCGTGCCGCCCGAGAGGCTGGTGGAAGCCGTCCACAGCGGGTAGTCTGGCGCCGGCAGCAGCAGCTCGTCGCCGTCGTCGAGCAATGCGTTGGTGGCCATCGAGATCAGTTCGCTCGCGCCGTTACCGAGGTAAATGTCGTCCAGCGTCACGCCCTTGATGCCCTGCTTCTGGGTTTCGTGCATCACGGCCTTGCGCGCCGCGAAAATGCCCTTGCTGTCCGAATAACCGGCCGAGGCAGGCAGGTTGCGGATCATGTCCTGCTGGACTTCTTCGGGCGCATCAAAACCAAACACCGCTAGATTGCCAATATTGAGCTTGATGAGCTTTTGGCCTTCTTCTTCCATCTGCTTGGCGGCATCCATGATCGGACCGCGGATGTCATAAAGGACATTGGCCAGCTTGGCAGATTTGGTGATCGGTTTCATGCGGTTTTATCGGTATGTGGGCAAGGCCTCGGGGCCCACCATGCTGGCAACGGGGAAGAAGCGTCAGCACTGCGGCGGGAAATTCGGGCGGAATCTATAATTTGACCACATAAAAGAGGGTTTTCGCCTCTAAAACCCGTCAAACCGCCCCGTGCATCGGCGCCCTCCGCACCATCGAAACGCCCAAATAATCCCGTATGAAACTTCAGCCAGACCGTCTCGATGTTCAGTCCATCCTTGGCTACGGTCCAGGCTGGGTCGGCCTGGGAAGCAATGGTGTCGCGGAGAAAATCGAACACAGCATCGTGATTGGCTCAAGGGGCGAGAAGTTTGACTGGAACTGCACGCGTTTTGAGCAACTCACGGCAGAGCATTTCACCCTGCTTTCCGCGACGCAGCCTGAACTCGTGATTTTTGGCAGCGGCTCCCGGTTGCGCTTTCCGCCTCCGGCCTTCCTGCGCACGCTGATGGAGCGCCGCATCGGCATTGAGACCATGGACACATTGGCGGCATGCCGCACCTACAACATCCTCGCGGGAGAAGGCCGGCAGGTAATTGCTGCCCTGCTGATTGAAACAGAAGGAACAGAAGGCTGAAATGCCCTCTCTTTCAGGGTAAAATCTAGGGTTGCACTTGGCACCACATCCAGGACTCACGTCCCGGGCCGGTTGCCAAAAGGCGCGGCTAATTACAACTACTTTCGTCAGGGTCTACTCAGTATGGCAGTCGTCGTCAATAAACCACTCCCCGAATTTGAAGCGATCGCCACAAGCGGCATCAAGGTTTCCAACACATCCCACCTCGGCAAAGTCGTTGTGCTGTACTTCTATCCCAAGGACAACACACCGGGTTGCACCACGGAAGCCATGCAGTTCCGTGATCGCTACAAGGACTTCGTCAAGGCCGGCGCAACCGTGTTCGGCGTGTCCCGCGACAATATGAAGTCCCACGACGAGTTCAAGTCCAAGCTTGAACTCCCGTTCGAACTGATTGCGGACACCGAAGAAAAAATGTGCCACATGTTCGGTGTGGTCAAAAACAAGATCATGTACGGCAAGAAGGTCAAGGGCATCGAGCGCAGCACCTTCCTGGTGGGCGCCGACGGTCAGCTGAAAGAAGAGTGGCGCGGCCTGAAGGTGCCCGGCCACGTGGACGACGTGCTCAAGGCCGTCAAGGCGCTCAAAAAGGCTGCCTGAAACAGCCCTGACGCCAGTTAGCAACAAAGAATTGCAAAGGATTGCCCTGTCACGCGAGTTGTGCATAATGAACTCATGCTGTTGACCTTCGCAACTGCGCCAAAAGAACAAGCCGCCCTGGTTTCAAGGCGGCTTTTTCGCTTCTGGAACCCTTCTTTTTTAGAGAGTTTTAAGCACTATGCCCCTGCCCCCCGCCCCGACCAAACGTGCCGCCCTGCTCTCCCCCGACGCGCTTGACGCGCCCGCCCGCTCGCCCTCCAAAGCACGCAAGACGGAAAGTGCCGAATCCGCCCAGAAACCCCCGGTGATGGACCTGTTTGACAGCCGCGCAGCAGGGGATGGCAGCCAGCATCCGTCAGCGTTTCAAGGAAAAGAGCCTGCCAACCCTTCAAGGACGAGCGCAAGCAGCTATAAAAAAGAGAGCATTCCACTGCCGCAGCCGGCTGCCAAGCCCAAAAAGGCCAAGCGCACCGGCCCCACCAAATTGTTCGTGCTCGACACCAATGTGTTGATGCACGACCCAATGTGCCTGTTCCGGTTTGAGGAGCATGACATCTTCCTGCCCATGATCGTGCTTGAAGAGCTCGACGGCCACAAAAAGGGCATGACCGAGGTGGCGCGCAACGCCCGCCAGACCAGCCGGACGCTGGACGCGCTGGCAGGCACCCAGGGCGCTGACATTGCCAAAGGCCTGAAACTGGACACCACCGGCCACCCTGAAGCTGGTGGCTGCCTGTTTTTCCAGACCAAACCGCTGGATTACACCCTGCCCATGAGCCTGCCGCAGGGCAAGGCCGACAACCAGATCCTGGGCGTGGTCGAGGCCTTGCGCAAGGAATACGCGCCGCGCGAGGTGGTTCTGGTGTCCAAGGACATCAACATGCGCGTCAAGGCCCGCGCCCTGGGCCTGGCCACAGACGACTACCAGAACGACAAAACCCTGGAAGATGGCGACCTGCTGTATTCGGGCTCGCTGGCCCTGCCGGCTGACTTCTGGACGCGCCAGAGCAAAACCGTCGAAAGCTGGCAGCAAGGCAGCCACACCTTCTACCGCATCACGGGCCCCATCGTGGGTAGCCTGCTGATCAATCAGTTTGTTTTTTTTGAAGCCCCCGGCGAACCCCCGCTGTATGCCCGCGTGACGGAAATTCGGGCCAAAACCGCCGTTCTGAAGACCCTGAAGGACTACAACCACCTCAAAAACGCCGTCTGGGGCGTCACCACGCGCAACCGCGAGCAAAATTTCGCGATGAACCTGCTGATGGACCCCGAAGTGGACTTCGTCACGCTAGCCGGCACGGCAGGCACTGGCAAGACGCTGATGGCACTGGCCAGCGGCCTCACGCAGGTGCTGGATGACCGTCGCTACACCGAGATCATCATGACGCGCGCCACGGTGAGCGTTGGCGAAGACATCGGTTTCCTGCCGGGTACCGAAGAGGAAAAAATGGGCCCCTGGATGGGCGCACTGGACGACAACCTGGAAGTGTTGGGCAAGACCGACAGCGGTTCGGGCGAATGGGGCCGCGCTGCCACCAACGAGCTGATCCGCTCGCGCATCAAGGTGAAAAGCATGAATTTCATGCGCGGCCGCACCTTCCTGAACAAGTACGTCATCATCGACGAAGCACAAAACCTGACGCCCAAACAGATGAAAACGCTGATCACGCGGGCCGGTCCCGGAACCAAGATCATCTGCATGGGCAACCTGGCGCAGATTGACACACCGTACCTGACTGAAGGCTCATCGGGCATGACTTTTGCCGTCGACCGCTTCAAGGGCTGGCCGCACGGCGGACACATCACGCTGGCGCGCGGCGAACGTTCGCGGCTGGCTGATTTCGCCAGCGAAGTGCTCTAAGCACGACGGCAAAAAAGCGGCGCTTATTGGCGCCTATCGGTGTTTACGGCGCCGAAATGAAAAAAGGCCAAGTCGCAAGACTTGGCCTTTTTTGTTCTTCAAATTCTGGTGGGCGGTGCAAGTTTCGAACTTGCGACCCCTGCAGTGTGAATGCAGTGCTCTACCCCTGAGCTAACCGCCCTATTGGTCAGCCTAAGATTATATGCTGTTTCGATGGCTTTATTGTTTACGCCGCCAAAACACGCCAAACCGTTTTACCCTTGCTGGCCTTGTCAATATCCACCAGCAGCTTTTCATGGTCGGCGATCTCCTGGTCGTTTGCTGCGAGCAGCGGCAGGTCAAAGGCGCTGAGATCCATCTGGGGCACGTCACTATCGCCTTCCCGGGCGCTGTCCCCAACGTCCATCACCAGCGCATTCTGGCCACGGGTCAGATTGATGTAGACATCGGCCAGCAGTTCAGCGTCCAGCAAGGCGCCGTGCAAGGTCCGGCCCGAATTGTCGACTTCCAGCCGGTCGCACAAGGCGTCCAGCGAGTTGCGTTTGCCGGGGAACAGCTCCTTGGCCATCATCAGGCTGTCGGTGACCTTGGCCACGCAATGCTTGATGGGCGGCTTGCCGATGAGTTCGAGTTCCTTGTTGAGGAAGCTCACGTCAAAAGGCGCGTTGTGGATGATGATCTCGGCGTCCTGCAGGTACTCCAGCAGTTCATTGGCCACGGCCGAGAACTTGGGTTTGTCTTTCAGGAACTCGTTGCTGATGCCGTGAACCTTGAGCGCGTCCTCGTGGCTGTCGCGTTCGGGGTTCAGGTAGAAGTGGCGGTTGTTGCCGGTGAGCTTGCGGGCTACCAGTTCGACGCAACCGATTTCGATGATGCGGTCGCCGTTTTCAGCGGAAAGACCGGTGGTTTCGGTGTCAAGAACGATTTGGCGCATGGCTGGATTATCGCTGTGCTGGGTCAGTGGATGTTTTTCCGCCGGGCCGCCCCTAGGAAAAATGCGCCCCCTCGGGGGGCAGCGCAGCACACGCAGTGGCAAGCGTGGGGGCTAATGATTTTCCTTTGCGTGATTGATGGAGTATTTGGGTATCTCCACCGTCACATCCGACTGGGCCAGGAAGGCCTGGCAACTCAGCCGTGAATTGGGTTCCAGGCCCCAGGCGCGGTCCAGCAGGTCTTCTTCGCTCTCGTCGAGCTCATTCAGCGAATTGAAACCTTCGCGCACAACGATGTGGCAGGTTGTGCAGGCGCAGCTGAGGTCGCAGGCGTGCTCGATGTTGATCTTGTTGTCGAGCAGGGCTTCGCAAATCGAGGTGCCGGCCGGCGCACTGATTTCAGCGCCCTGTGGGCAGTATTCGGGATGAGGCAGTATTTTGATGATGGGCATGGTTGTCAGTCGGTTCAGACCGCCTCGATGTTTTTACCGGCGAGGGCTTGCTTGATGCCCCGGTTCATGCGCTGGGCGGCAAAGCCTTCGGTGCCTTTGGCCAGCGCCTGGGTGGCCGCTTCGATTGCGGCCGCATCACCGTGGGCACGCGTGTCGGCGAGGCCGACGATCAGGCTGTCGATCTGCGCCCGTTCATTGGGACTCAGCAGGTCGGCATCCGCTGCCAGGGCGCTTTGTGTGGCCAGAATCATGCGGTCGGCATCGACCTGGGCTTCGGCCAGGGCACGGGCCTGCATGTCTTGCTGCGCGGTTGAAAAGCTGTCTTGCAGCATGCGCGCAATATCGTCGTCCGACAGGCCGTAGGAAGGCTTCACGTCGATGCGTGCCTCAACGCCGCTGACCTGTTCTTTCGCATTCACACTGAGCAGCCCGTCGGCATCGACGGTAAACGTCACGCGGATGCGGGCAGCGCCCGCCACCATGGGCGGAATGCCGCGCAGCTCGAAGCGGGCCAGGCTGCGGCAGTCGGCCACCAGGTCGCGTTCGCCCTGCACCACATGCAGCGCCAGGGCGGTCTGGCCGTCCTGGTAGGTGGTGAAGTCCTGTGCCATGGCCGTGGGGATGGTCTGGTTGCGCGGCACGATGCGCTCGACCAGCCCGCCCATGGTCTCGATGCCCAGCGACAGCGGGATCACGTCGAGCAGCAACAGGTCTGCGCCCATGTTGTTACCGGCCAGTTGGTTGGCTGAAATGGCCGCGCCCAGCGCTACCACTTCATCGGGGTTGAGGTTGACCAGCGGCTCGCGCCCGAAGAAGCTGGCAACCGCCTTGCGCACCTGCGGCATGCGGGTGGAACCCCCAACCAGCACCGCGCCCTGGATGTCTTCTTTGGCCAGTTTGGCATCGCGCAACGCCTTGCGGACGGCCGCCAGCGTGCGCTGTGTCAGGTGGGCGGTAGCAGTTTCAAAATCTTCCGCTTTCATTTCGAAATTGACGAGGGCTTTAGCCAGTTGCACCGAAAAAGGCACGGGGTCCGCAGACGACAACGCCTCCTTGCAGTTCCGGGCGGTACGCTGCAAGGCCGCCTTATCGGACGGCGTGAGCGTGTCCGCCGCAAGCCCGGCCTTGGCCAGCACCCAGTCGACAAGCGCACGGTCGTAGTCATCACCGCCCAATGCGGAATCGCCACCGGTCGCCACGACTTCGAAGACACCTTGCGTGAGGCGCAGGATGGAAATGTCAAAGGTGCCGCCACCCAGGTCATAGACGGCATAGACGCCCTCGCTACCGTTGTCCAGCCCGTAGGCAATGGCAGCCGCTGTGGGTTCATTGAGCAGGCGTAATACATTGAGGCCAGCCAGTTGCGCGGCGTCTTTGGTGGCCTGACGCTGGGCGTCGTCAAAGTAGGCCGGCACCGTGATTACGGCGCCATAAATATCGTCATTAAAAGTGTCTTCGGCGCGGTAACGCAACGTGGCCAGAATCTCCGCGCTGATCTCGACCGGGCTTTTCTCGCCGGCGACAGTCTGCAGCGTGACCATGCCGGGCTTGTCGTTCAACTCGTATGGCAACTGAGCGCGGCTGCCGATGTCGTCAATGCCGCGGCCCATCAGACGCTTGACAGAAGAAATGGTGTTGCGCGGATCTTCCACCTGCGCGGCCAGGGCTTCATAGCCGATCTGGCGCTTGTCGTCCTCAAGGTAGCGCACCACGCTGGGCAGCAGCACCCGCCCCTGCTCGTCGGGCAGGCATTCGGATACGCCACTGCGCACGCTGGCGACCAGCGAATGTGTGGTCCCCAGGTCAATCCCCACCGCGATGCGTCGCTGGTGCGGGTCGGGCGTCTGGCCGGGTTCGGAAATTTGCAGGAGTGCCATGCGCGGTTGTCGTACTTTTTCTGTAATGCTTTATTGTCCCAGCAGGTCGATGCGTGCATCAACCTCACTGGCAAAGCGCTCAATAAACATAAGGCTTCTGACCTGCTGGGCTGCGGCAGGAAAGTCCTTGTCTACGTCCAGCAGTTGCTCTATCTTTGATAGCTGCTTGCGCTCGTCAGCTGTGGCTTGGGAGGCTATTTCTTCAAAATCTTCAGTTGTTTCGGCATCGTCGAGCGCTTCGCGCCACTGCATCTGCTGCATCAGGAAGTCGTGCGGCATCGTGGTATTGTTTTCGGCGTTAATGGGCGCACCGTTCAGCTCACACAAATAGCTCGCCCGCTTGAGCGGGTCTTTCAGCCGCTGGTAGGCCTCGTTGATGCGCACCGACCACTGCATGGCCACGCGCTGGGCGGCCGTACCCTGAGCCGCGAATTTGTCAGGATGCGCTTCGCGCTGCAAATCCTTCCAGCGCGCGTCAAGCGCCGCGCGATCCTGCGCGAAGCGCTGGGGAACACCGAAAAGCTCGAAGTCGTTGGATTGGAGATTCATGCCGAGAAAAAGCCGCCAGCACAATCAGTGGAGGCGGCTTTGATAAGGGTGCAGCACGCGTTCGACCGCTCGCCCGTCAAACCCGGAAGCTTTCGCCACAGCCGCAACGGTCACGTTCGTTGGGGTTGATGAACTTGAAGCCTTCGTTCAGGCCTTCGCGCACAAAGTCGAGCTTGGTGCCATCGATGTAAGCCATGCTTTTAGGGTCGACCAGCACCTTGACGCCGTTGTCTTCAAACACGACATCTTCCGGTGCGATCTCGTCGGCGTACTCCAGCTTGTAAGCCAGGCCGGAGCAGCCGGTGGTCTTCACGCCAAGGCGAACGCCCACACCCTTGCCGCGTTTGGTCATGTAGCGGGTCACGTGGCGGGCGGCGGCATCAGTCAGGGTAACGGACATTTAAATCACTCGAAGGAAACAGGTGACGGGCAATGCGATTGATCAGTGCGTGTGCTTTTGCTTGTAATCGTTCACGGCGGCCTTGATGGCGTCTTCCGCCAGGATGGAGCAGTGAATCTTCACAGGCGGCAGGGCCAGCTCTTCAGCAATCGCGCTGTTCTTGATGCTTGCCGCTTCGTCCAGCGTCTTGCCCTTGACCCACTCGGTCACCAGCGAGCTTGACGCAATCGCGGAGCCGCAGCCGTAGGTCTTGAAACGTGCATCTTCAATCACGCCCGTCACCGGGTTGACCTTGATCTGCAGCTTCATCACGTCGCCGCAAGCAGGCGCGCCGACCATGCCGGTGCCTACCGTTTCGTCGCCCTTTTCAAAGGAGCCGACGTTGCGGGGGTTTTCATAGTGGTCTACCACTTTTTCGCTGTATGCCATTTTGTTTACCTCTTTAAGCTGTCTTGGATTGCGGGCTCGCCTTAATGGGCGGCCCACTGGATGGTGGACAAATCAACACCATCCTTGAACATCTCCCACAGGGGGGAGAGTTCGCGCAGTTTGGCCACGTTTTCCTTGATGGTGGCGACCGCGTAGTCGATTTCTTCCTCGGTGCTCCAGCGGCCAATCGTCATGCGAAGGCTGCTGTGGGCCAGTTCGTCGCTGCGGCCCAGGGCGCGCAGCACATAGCTGGGCTCCAGGCTGGCCGATGTGCAAGCCGAGCCGCTGGACACGGCCAGACCCTTGATGCCCATGATCAGCGATTCGCCTTCGACGAAGTTGAAGCTCATGTTCAGGTTGTGCGGCACGCGCTTGTCGGCGTGGCCATTGAGGAACACTTCTTCCACGTCCTTGAGCCCGTTGAGCATGCGCTCGTGCAAGGCAAGGATGCGCTTGTTCTCTTCGTGCATCTCGGCCTTGGCAATGCGGTAGGCCTCGCCCATGCCGACGCACTGGTGCGTGGGCAAAGTACCCGAACGCATGCCGCGCTCATGGCCACCGCCGTGCATTTGCGCTTCCAGGCGGACACGCGGTTTGCGGCGCACGTACAGGGCGCCAATGCCCTTGGGGCCATAGGTCTTGTGCGAGGTCAGGCTCATCAGGTCGACCGGCAAGGTGGCAAGATCGATGTCAACACGGCCGGTTGCCTGCGCGGCATCCACGTGGAAGATGATGCCTTTTTCACGGCACAGGGCGCCAATGGCCGGGATGTCCTGGATCACGCCGATTTCGTTGTTGACGAACATGACGCTGACCAGAATCGTGTCGGGGCGGATAGCGGCCTTGAGCGCCTCCAGGTCGAGCAGGCCGTCGGCTTGCACGTCCATGTAGGTCACTTCAAAACCCTGGCGTTCCAGTTCGCGGCAGGTGTCCAGCACAGCCTTGTGCTCGGTCTTGACCGTGATGATGTGCTTGCCCTTGGTCTTGTAGAAATGAGCCGCACCCTTCAGGGCCAAATTGTTGGACTCGGTCGCGCCGCTGGTCCAGACGATCTCGCGCGGATCGGCGCCAATCAGGTCGGCAATTTGTTCGCGTGCCTTCTCGACAGCGGCTTCCGCTTCCCAGCCCCAGGCGTGGCTGCGGGACGCGGGGTTGCCGAAGTGCTCGCGCAACCAGGGAATCATGGCGTCCACCACCCGCGGATCGCAGGGGTTCGTGGCACTGTAGTCCATGTAGATGGGAAAGTGTGGGGTGTCCATGTGGCTAGCTCTTTAAATTCACAGGCTGGCTGGCAGCGCGATCAATGAAGTCAATGCAGTCGGTTCACAAAAGGATGGTGCCGGGCAGACGCCCGGCATCGCTCCATCAGGATTTGGAAAATGCATTGCCCAGTGCGAAGACCGAGTTCGGTGCATTCACGCGGATCGGCTTGACAACCGGCGCTGTGAAAATGGCTTTTTTCACCTGCGGGGTATTCTCGATCACCACGCCCTTGGCGAGCTGGTCTTCCACCAGTTTTTGCAGGGTCACGGAGTCCAGGAACTCCACCATGCGGCTGTTCAGTGAAGCCCACAGCTCGTGCGTCATGCAGCGGCCGCCTTCGCCCAGGCAGTTTTCCTTACCGCCACACTGGGTGGCGTCGATCGGCTCGTCCACCGACACGATGATGTCAGCCACGGTGATCTCGGAAGCCTTGCGGCCCAGCGTATAACCGCCGCCGGGACCACGGGTGGATTCCACCAGTTCGTGACGGCGCAGTTTGCCGAACAGCTGTTCGAGGTAGGACAGGGAAATCTGCTGGCGCTGGCTGATGGCGGCCAACGTGACCGGGCCGTTGTTCTGACGCAATCCCAAATCAATCATCGCGGTGACCGCAAAGCGGCCTTTGGTCGTGAGGCGCATAACAAGCTCCTTTAAATGGCTTGACTGTCGTTTTCACCCTGAAAGCTTGTGACTTACAGGGAACTCTTCCTCCAGCCGCCCAGGTCAGTCAACCGGTATCGCGGGGGCTTTTTTGTTGTTCTGATATTGTTCTTGACTGTTTTCGTCAAGTATAACACGAGCAGGGTTTTTCCCGCTGAGGGTGCTCAAAACATGAGGGCTAACCCGTAGCTCGACTCACTTTATGCACCATATCCGTGCACAAAGTGAGTGGTCGGGTCGATCGGCCTAGGCGCGGGTTTGGCCTGCGGCGCTTAGCGGTACGACATTATCGGTGCCAGGCGCGCCAAAAGCCTGCTCCTTGAGGATGTGCAACTGGTCCCGTACCCGCGCGGCTTTTTCGAACTCGAGATTCTTGGCGTGTTCGATCATCTGCTTTTCCAGCCGCTTGATCTCGCGGGCGATGTCCTTCTCGCTCATGTCTTCCACCAATGCCTTCTGCATCTCGATCTTTTCGGCTTCCTTGCCGGATTTCTCGCTGTAGACACCATCGATCAGGTCCCTGATGCGTTTGACCACGCTGCGCGGCGTGATGCCGTGCTCCAGGTTGAAGGCAATCTGCTTGTTACGCCGGCGTTCGGTTTCATCCATGGCTTTTTTCATGGAGTCGGTGATGCGGTCTGCATACAAAATCGCACGGCCGTTCAGGTTGCGGGCCGCGCGGCCAATCGTCTGGATCAGGCTGCGCTCGGCGCGCAAAAAGCCTTCCTTGTCGGCGTCCAGAATGGCCACCAGCGACACCTCCGGGATATCGAGCCCCTCACGCAGCAGGTTGATACCCACCAACACGTCAAACGCGCCCAGCCGCAGGTCACGCAGGATTTCTACCCGCTCGACCGTGTCCACATCGCTGTGCAGGTAGCGCACCTTCACACCGTTGTCGCTCAGATAATCCGTCAGCTGTTCGGCCATGCGTTTGGTCAGCGTGGTGATCAGCACCCGTTCATTCTTCTCGACCCGGATGCGGATTTCCTGCAGCACGTCGTCGACCTGATGGGTAGCCGGCCTCACTTCCACCTGCGGATCCACCAGCCCGGTGGGCCTGACCACCTGCTCCACCACCTTGCCTGCGTGCTCTTTCTCATAATTCGCCGGCGTGGCCGAGACAAAAACGGCCTGCCGCATCTTGGCTTCAAACTCCTCGAACTTGAGCGGCCGGTTGTCCAGCGCGCTCGGCAGGCGAAAACCGTATTCCACCAGCGTGGTCTTGCGTGCGCGGTCGCCGTTGTACATGGCGTTGAGCTGACCGATCATGACGTGGCTCTCGTCGAGAAACATCACGGCATCCTTGGGCAGGTAATCGCACAGCGTCGAAGGGGGCGATCCCGCCGGCGAACCGCTCAGGTGGCGGGTGTAGTTCTCAATGCCCTTGCAGTGGCCGATTTCACTGAGCATCTCCAGGTCGAACCGGGTGCGCTGCTCGATGCGCTGGGCTTCCACCAGTTTGCCGTCGGCGACGAACTGGGCCACCCGCTCGGACAGCTCCAGCTTGATGGTCTCCACCGCCGTCATGACCTTGTCGCGCGGCGTGACGTAGTGGCTCTTGGGGTAGACCACAAAGCGCGGGATTTTCTGGCGTATGCGGCCTGTCAGTGGGTCAAACAACTGCAGCGACTCGATCTCGTCGTCGAACAGCTCGATGCGTATGGCCAGCTCGGAATGCTCGGCCGGGAAAATGTCGATCACGTCCCCGCGCACCCGGAACGTGCCGCGCGCGAAGTCCTGCTCGTTGCGCGTGTACTGCATGCGGATCAGCCTGGCGATCACGTCGCGCTGGCCCATCTTGTCGCCGATGCGCGCAATGAACCGCATCTGTGTGTAATCCTCAGGCGCACCTATGCCGTAAATAGCGCTGACCGTACCGACGATGATGGTGTCGCGCCGCTCCAGCACGCTCTTGGTGGCCGACAGGCGCATCTGCTCGATGTGCTCGTTGATGGCCGAGTCTTTCTCGATGAAAAGATCGCGCTGCGGCACATAGGCTTCAGGCTGGTAGTAGTCGTAGTAACTGACGAAATACTCGACCGCGTTTTTCGGGAAGAACTCGCGGAACTCACTGTAAAGCTGCGCGGCCAGCGTCTTGTTGGGCGCAAACACGATGGCCGGCCGGCCCAGGCGGGCAATCACATTGGCCATGGTAAAAGTCTTGCCGGAGCCGGTCACGCCCAGCAGGGTCTGGAACACCTCGCCGTCGTTGATGCCCTCGACCAGCTGGTCAATTGCGGTGGGCTGGTCGCCCGCAGGCGGATAGGGCTGGAACAGCTCGAACGGCGAATCCGGGAAACGCACGAACTCGCCCACAGCGGGGTCGGTGTTGACTGAATCAGTTATGACTTCCATAGCTTCTGGCATAAAACCTCGATCAGGCCCCGTTAAAATTCAGGGCAACCAAACAGAATACGACATTCGGCCGAAAATGGAAATTGCAATCCCCATTCGCCTTGTAGTTGCCCCCGCTATCGCTTTTGACACCTCTTGTAGCCTTTTTTCCGGTCAGCTTGTGACCTAAATCCGTGACCTGAACCCCCTATCGTCGCTTTCGCCTTCTTTTCACTTCTCTGAGGATATTTCATGTCTTTGTTTACCGCTGTCGAAATGGCCCCGCGTGACCCCATCCTGGGCCTGAACGAGCAGTTCAATGCCGATACCAATCCTGCAAAGGTCAACCTGGGCGTGGGCGTGTACTACGACGACAACGGCAAGCTCCCCCTGCTGCAATGCGTACAGGCGGCAGAAAAACTCATGATGGAATCTCCCAAGGCGCGCGGCTACCTGCCAATTGACGGTATCGCCGCCTACGATGCGGCCGTCAAGGGCCTGGTTTTCGGCGTCGACAGCGAACCTGTCAAAAGCGGCCGCGTGGCCACCGCGCAGGGCATTGGCGGCACAGGCGGCCTGAAGATCGGCGCCGACTTCCTGAAAAAGCTCAGCCCCAATGCCAAAGTCCTGATTTCGGACCCGAGCTGGGAAAACCACCGCGCGCTTTTCAGCCAGGCCGGTTTCGTGGTTGAAAGCTATCCTTACTATGACGCAGCCAAGCGCGGCGTCAACTTCGACGGCATGCTCGCCGCCCTCAATGCAGCCGCCGAAGACACCATCGTCGTGCTGCACGCCTGCTGCCACAACCCGACGGGCTACGACATCACCGCGGCCCAGTGGGACCAGGTGATCGCGGCCGTCAAGGCGCGAAAGCTCACGCCTTTCCTCGACATGGCCTACCAGGGCTTTGGCCACGGCATTGCGGAAGACGGCGCCGTCATCGGTAAATTTGTGGCTGCCGGCCTGAGCTTTTTCGTGTCGACGTCCTTTTCCAAGAGCTTCAGCCTCTACGGCGAACGCGTGGGTGCCCTGTCGGTGCTGTGCGAATCCAAGGACGAAGCCGACCGCGTGCTGTCGCAGCTCAAGCTGGTCATTCGCACCAACTACAGCAACCCGCAGATCCATGGCGGCATGGTGGTGGCCACGGTGCTCAATACCCCCGCGCTGCGCACCCAATGGGAGCAAGAGCTGAGCGAAATGCGTGTGCGCATCAAGGCCATGCGCCAAAAGCTCGTGGACGGCCTGAAGGCCGCCGGCGTCAAGCAGGACATGAGCTTCATCACCGCCCAGATCGGCATGTTCAGCTACTCGGGCCTCAGCAAGGACCAGATGGTGCGCCTGCGCAATGAATTCGGCGTTTACGGCACCGACACCGGCCGCATGTGCGTGGCCGCCCTGAACAGCAAGAACATCGACTACGTCTGCGCGTCGATTGCCAAGGTCGTCTGAGGCCGTACTCCCGGATGAATTCATCCGGGACGCGCTGAAAAACCGCCACAACCGGTTCATTCTGGAACACCTGCCTGCGCTGGGACTGCCCGACGCATGGCTGGTGGCGGGATGCCTCTTCCAGACAATCTGGAACCTGCACGCGGGCCAGCCACCCGAAGCCCACATCAAAGACTACGACCTGTTTTACTTTGACCCTGCCGACCTTTCAGGCGCAGGCGAAGCAGCCGTCAATGAACGTGTCAGCGCCTGCTTTGCGGGCCGGGGCATTGTGGTGGAAGCCAAAAACCAGGCCAGGGTCCATACCTGGTATCAGGAGTATTTCGGCTTCCCCTACCCCGCCCTGCAAAGCTCCCGCGATGGCATCGACCGGTTTCTGGTGAGCTGTACGTGTGTCGGCTTAAGGGCAAATACTGCGGAGCGGACGGATGTAGAGCTTTATGCGCCCAACGGCTTGGCGCAGTTGTACCAGGGCAGACTCAGCCCCAACCCGCTGTGCAACCACCTGCCGCTGTTCGAGAAAAAGGCGAAGGCTTATCAGGATCGCTGGAGCTGGCTGCAGGTTATCCATCCGCAAGTGGCCTGACCGGCCCCCAGCACGGCAGTGGCAAAAGCCAGGCTCTTCAAAAAAAAGCGGCTGCAGACCATGACTGACAAGCGCAAGCAGCTATCAATTCAATAGCACAAAAAGCTATCTGACACTCCGCTCCAACGGATTCATCCCCAAATTACTGACCGCATGGAAATGGAGCCAGCCTGGAAGCTGGTGTTGAAAAACCGTATTGGCTCCTTCGCGTCAACCGCGCCCGCCGTATACAGCAGCGGAAGGTAGTGCTCGTGGGTGGGGTGCGCCATCTTCGCCACCTGGCCCAGCTTCTGGAAATTCTGCAGCGCATCCAGATTGCCCTGCTGCAGATAACCACCGATCGTCTGGTCAAACTCCAGCGCCCAGTCGTAGGCCTGGTTGCCCGCAGCCCCACGCTGCATCTGGCGCAGGTTGTGCACGATATTGCCGCTGGCCACGATCAGCACGCCACGGTCCCGCAAGGCCTTCAGCTGCTTTGCCAGCGCGTAGTGCTCATCGGGCGCCCGGCTGTAATCCATGCTGAGCTGGATGACCGGGATGTCCGCATCCGGAAACATGGGCTTGAGCACCGACCAGGCACCGTGGTCCAGTCCCCACTCGCCTTCGTCCAGGCCGAGCGGCGCCGAGGCACGCTGCCTGACCAATTGGCTGATCACCTGCGCCGCCGCCGTGTCGCCGGGCGCGGGGTATTGCTGGTCGAAGAGCTCCTGCGGAAAGCCGCCAAAGTCGTGGATGGTTTTAGGCTTGTCCATCGCCGTCAGCCACCAGCCTTCGGTCAGCCAATGGGCGGAAACGCACAGAATCAGCTGCGGCCTGGGGAATTTCGACCCAAACTCGGCGCCCAGCGCCTGCCAGCTGCGCCGGTACTCGTTGTCGCCAATGGCGTTCATCGGGCTGCCGTGGCCCACAAAAAGCACCGGCATACGGTCTGATTTCTTCAGGGAGGCCAGCTGGTCCAGCGCGGAGGCGTCAATCGGGGGAAGCATGTTGTTTTTCCTGTTGAAGGGCTGCAGCTTCAGGGCGGGCAAAAACCACCGGCTGCAGGCAGAATGGTAAGTGTTCTTTCAATTCCGCAGGTGGTAGCGGTTTATCGGTCCGCAAGCCAGGCTGGCACCATCGTGGTGCTTTTGGCGTCAACAGTGTGAAAACCGCCCGGTATTGGTGGTTATCCTCAAATCAGTGCGGCAACCCCCTGTTATATTGCACTGCAACATATTACGATTTGCCGAAGTAACCCTAACCCCAAGGTCGACCCCGATGCTGTACCAAGTCTATGAAGCCCAACGCACCTTGATGGAGCCCTTTGTCGACTTTGCGCAAGCCGCTGCAAAGCTCTACGGCAATCCCCTGTCGCCCATGGGCCAAAACCCGTTTGCACAACGCGTAGCCGCCGGCTACAGCCTGATTTACCGATTGGGCAAAGACTACGAAAAACCGGCTTTCGACATCCGGACGGTGGATGTCAACGGCACCGAGGTCAGCATCCACGAACGCGTGGAAATCGATAAGCCCTTTTGCGAGCTGCGCCGCTTCAAGCGCTTCACCGACGATCCCGCCACGCTGACAGGCCTGAAGGGCGAGCCCGCCGTGCTGATCGTGGCGCCGCTGTCGGGCCACTATGCAACCTTGCTCCGGGACACGGTCAAGACCATGCTCAAAGACCACAAGGTCTACATCACCGACTGGAAAAATGCGCGCACCGTGCCGCTTTCTGAAGGTTCATTCAACCTGGACGACTACGTCAACTACGTCCAGGAGTTCATTCGCCACCTCCAGGGTATTTACGGCAATTGCC
Organism: Polaromonas sp. P5_D5; assembly: GCF_054049435.1. Taxonomy (NCBI): domain Bacteria; kingdom Pseudomonadati; phylum Pseudomonadota; class Betaproteobacteria; order Burkholderiales; family Comamonadaceae; genus Polaromonas; species Polaromonas sp. P5_D5. The sequence goes on along the minus strand of NZ_JBFUMJ010000002.1, from coordinate 684,168 downwards.
ACGTCATCAGCGTTTGCCAGCCCACTGTGCCGGTGCTAGCTGCCGTGTCGCTGATGGCCTCCCGAGGTGAAGCGACCCCCTTGAGCATGACCATGATGGGCGGCCCGATCGATGCCCGAAAATCGCCTACGGCCGTGAACAACCTGGCCATGAACAAGAGCTACGAGTGGTTTGAAAACAATGTGATTTACCGCGTGCCGAGCAACTTTCCGGGCGCAGGCCGCCGCGTCTACCCCGGCTTTTTGCAGCACACCGGCTTCGTCGCGATGAACCCCGACCGCCACGCCAGCAGCCACTACGACTACTTCAAGGACCTGCTCAAAGGCGATGACGCCAGTGCCGAGGCGCACCGCAAGTTCTACGACGAGTACAACGCCGTGCTCGACATGGACGCCGACTACTACCTTGACACCATCAAGACGGTGTTCCAGGAATTCAAGCTGGTCAACGGCACCTGGGACGTCAAGGGCGTGGATGGCCAAATTGAGCGTGTGCGGCCCGAAGACATCAAGACCACAGCCCACTTCACGGTCGAAGGCGAGCTGGACGATATCTCGGGCTCTGGCCAGACCGAGGCAGCACACGGTCTTTGCCACAACATCCCCAAGGCACTGCAAAAGCACCTGGAAGTCAAGGGCGCGGGCCACTACGGGATTTTCAGCGGCCGCCGCTGGCGCGAGATTGTCTACCCGCAGGTCAAGGCCTTCATTCTTGAGAACAATCGGGCTCCAACCCAATCCAAGCGTGCGCCAGCAGCTACCAAAACGATAGCAAAACCGGTGCGCACCGCAGCAGCAAAGCCTGCCGCCAAAGCCGCCCCGAAGGCCGCAGCAAAGCCGGCGGCAAAAAAAGCAGCACGCAGCAAGAAGGCTTGAGGGCGGCGGCAAGGCCGGGGTCGCGAAGGTAGAGCGCAGGCAGAGCGGGCCATGACTGGTAGGACAATAGGCGGGTGACCTCCCCCCCCGACTCCAGCCTTTTCGAGCGCATCAACGCCGCACTGCCCCAAACCCAGTGCACCCGCTGCGGCTATCCTGACTGCGCGGCGTATGCCACGGCCATTGCAACAGGTCAGGCCCCCATCAACCAATGCCCGCCAGGCGGCGCCGAAGGCGTGCAGCGGCTGTCGGCCATCACCGGTCAGCCCGTTCAGCCGCTCAATCCCGCCAACGGTACCGAAGGCCCACGTGCTGTCGCCTTCATCGATGAAGACTGGTGCATAGGCTGCACCTTATGCATCAAGGCCTGTCCGACCGACGCCATCATGGGCAGCAACAAGATGATGCACACCGTCATCGAGCCCTGGTGCACAGGCTGTGAGCTGTGCATACCGGTCTGCCCTGTCGACTGCATCAGCCTGGAAAACGTCACCGGCGAGCGCACGGGCTGGACGGCATGGTCTCCGCAAGAGGCCGACACCGCCAGAGCCCGTTATGAATTCCATCAGAACCGGTACAGGAACAGCACAAGCCCGGAGGACAAAGGCGCAGGGAAAGCGAAAAACCCGCCACAGGCCCCGCTACCAGCTTCAGCTGCACGCCCCGAGGGCGACCCCGCCGTGGCGGACCGCAAGCGCATGGTGATTGAGGCCGCCCTGGCCCGGGCCCGTGTGCAGCGCGAAAAAAGCGGCAAAAAAGACTGAGCAGCCCCTCAGCCCAGGGCAGAGAAAGCCTTGATCACCTCGGGCGGTGCCTGCACCAATTCAATCAGTACACCTTCACCCGAAACAGGAAACTCATCGTTAGCCTTGGGGTGCAGGAAACAGATGTCAAAACCCGCTGCGCCCTTGCGAATGCCGCCGGGTGCAAAGCGCACACCCTTGGCCGTCAGCCACTCAACGGCTTTGGGCAGGTCGTCGATCCACAGGCCCACATGGTTCAGCGGCGTGGTGTGCACCGCAGGTTTCTTGTCCACATCCAGTGGCTGCATTAAGTCAACCTCGACCTTGAAAGGGCCGCTGCCGATCGCGCAGATGTCTTCATCGACGTTTTCACGTTCGCTGACAAAGTTGCCGGTGACTTCCAGGCCCAGCATGTCGACCCACAGCGTGCGCAGCCGGTCTTTGCTGGTGGCACCGATGGCGATCTGCTGGATGCCCAGCACTTTGAAGGGTCGAGTGGCACTCATGCCTGGAACTCCACAATCGGCTGGTCCACGCTGAGCGATTCGCCCTTGGCCGCCAGCACCTTGCCGACCACGCCGTCGGCTACGGCAAACAGCACGTTCTCCATCTTCATCGCCTCAATCACGGCCACGCGCTCACCGGCCTGCACTTTCTGACCCACCTGCACGGCCACATCCACCAGCAAGCCCGGCATGGGCGAGAGCACATAGCGGCTCATGTCCGGCGGCGCCTTGTAGGGCATGAGCGCATGCAGCTGCGCCGCGCGCGGCGACAGCACCAGCGCATCCAGCCGTGTGCCGTTGTGCGCAATGCGGATGGCCAGCGGGTTGCGGCCCACACCGCGCTCCACCTGCGCGGCGAAAGGCTGCCCATTCACCGTGCCGCGTATGCGCGCGCCGCCCAGATGCCAGTTGCTACAAATTTCATAGCTACCGGCGCCCGTATCTACTGTGCCGGAGCCCGATTGGGCTTGATAATTTCGCACCGTTACAGGGTGCTGCGTGTTCTGCCCCGCAGCGCCCAGGCTCACCACAACGAACTCTTCCCCCACCGTCACGCCATGGCCCGGCAGCTGTCCGCTGATGCCGGCGGCACGGCCCAGCATGCGGCGATTGACGTAAGCAGCCAACGCCAGCAGGAACGAAGGATCGTCATGCGGCACGTCTTCGGCATGAAAGCCTTTGCTGTAGTTCTCGGCAATAAAGCCCGTGTTGAAGTCACCCGCCACAAATTTCGGATGCGCCAGCAAGGCCGCCTGGAAAGGAATGTTGCTGGAGATGCCGCGGATCACAAAACCATTAAGCGCCTCACGCATCTTGGCAATCGCCTCCTTGCGATCCTTGCCGTGCACGATGAGCTTGGCAATCATCGAGTCATAAAACATCGGGATCTCGCCGCCATCCTGCACGCCGGTGTCAACACGCACACCGTACAGCTGCGAGATGTCGGCCGCAAACATGGTCTCCTTGGGCGGCTGAAAGCGCACCAGCCGTCCGGTGGAAGGCAAAAAGCTGCGGAACGGGTCTTCGGCGTTGATACGGCACTCAATCGCCCAGCCGCTACGCTGCACATCCTTCTGCGCAATCGGTAGTTTCTCGCCAGCCGCCACGCGAATCATCAGCTCCACCAGGTCCAGCCCCGTGATGCATTCCGTCACCGGGTGCTCCACCTGCAGGCGGGTGTTCATTTCGAGGAAGTAAAAGCTCTGGTCCTTGCCGACCACAAACTCCACCGTGCCAGCGCTCTGGTACTTCACGGCCTTGGCCAAGGCCACCGCCTGTTCGCCCATGGCCTTGCGCGTCGCGTCGCTGATGAAAGGCGACGGCGCCTCTTCAATCACCTTTTGGTGGCGCCGCTGAATGGAGCACTCGCGTTCGTTCAGGTAAATCACATTGCCGTGGCTGTCACCCAGCAGCTGAATCTCGATATGGCGAGGTTCCTCGACAAATTTCTCGATAAAGACGCGGTCGTCGCCAAAGCTGTTCCTCGCTTCATTGCGGCAGCTCGTGAAACCTTCGAATGCTTCCTTGTCGTTAAAGGCCACCCGCAAGCCCTTGCCCCCGCCGCCGGCCGAGGCCTTGATCATCACCGGGTAACCGATGCCCTTGGCAATCTCCACCGCCTTCTCGGCCGTTTCAATCGCATCGTTCACGCCGGGAATGCAATTCACACCCGCCGCACCGGCCAGCTTTTTCGATTCGATCTTGTCGCCCATGGCGGCAATCGAATAGTGCTTGGGACCGATAAAGATGATGCCCTCTTCCTCGACCCGCTTGGCAAAGCCCGCGTTCTCGCTCAGGAAGCCGTAGCCGGGGTGCACCGCCTGCGCGCCGGTCTGCTTACAGGCCGCGATGATCTTGTCGGCCTGCAGATAACTGTCACGGCTGGGCGCGGGGCCGATGTTGACGGCTTCGTCCGCCAGTTCGACATGGCGCGCGTCCTTGTCGGCGTCAGAATAGACGGCAACGGTCTGGATACCCATCTTGCGGGCTGTCTTGATGACCCGGCAGGCGATCTCACCTCGATTTGCGATCAGTATTTTTTTAAACATCATTGAGCCTGTCTTCGTTAACCGCCTCAGCGGTTGATAAACATCGTGTAAATCGGTGGATTTTGTGAGCGATCGACAAACACGTAAGCGATGCCGTCCGAGCAGAAGTTGGCGACCTCGGCCGCACTGCCACTCTCCAGTTCTACCCAGTTGTCAATCTGCAGAAACAGCCGGCCGGGCGGCATCCGCTGCGCACCGTTGGCGGTCCAATAGGGAACGCCTCCACTTTTGGTGCACCAGGGGCTCTCCCAGTCGTGGGGGTGTCCAAGCTCCGGCGGCAGCTCAAAGTGGCGTGTGTAATCGTAAAAGGCCTCTTCGAGCTCGGGCGGCGCGCCATCGTCGTCAGTGCGCCAGCTCACGACGCCCAACTCGGACAGCACAGCCGGCAGCCCGTCACTGGCAGCGGCGGGCGGGTCGGTTGCAAGCGTGCCCAGTTGGCTTTGCGGCACCGTGAAGGCGGCGTTTGCGCCGGCATCAGACTCCCAGAAGCTGCAGATACTGTCCCACTCGCACTTGAAAAGGAACAGCACTTCGCCATCCGCGAGCGGAAGTTCAGGAACAGCGGCCGGCAGTTGCGCAAGATGGCTCATGGCCCGCCCGCACTCCTTGCAAACGGGCCAAAGATGCGCGGGCAGCCCCCAGGGCAAGCCGCCCAGCTTGGGCACAAGGCCGGGTGCCGCGCCTTCGCGGAATCGGGGATAGTGGCTGATCATGCTACGTTCACAGCGGGATGTTGCCGTGCTTGCGCCACGGGTTCTCAATCTTCTTGTCCCGCAACATCACCAACGAACGGCAGATGCGCTTGCGCGTCTCATGCGGCAAGATCACGTCGTCGATAAACCCACGCGCGCCCGCGACGAATGGGTTGGCAAAGCGAGCCTTGTATTCGGCCTCTTTGGCAGCCAGCTTGGCCGGGTCGCCCTTGTCTTCACGAAAGATGATTTCCACCGCGCCCTTGGCGCCCATCACGGCAATCTCGGCGTTAGGCCAGGCGAAGTTGACGTCGCCGCGCAGATGTTTGGAGCTCATCACGTCATAAGCGCCGCCATAGGCCTTGCGCGTGATGACAGTGATCTTCGGTACCGTGCATTCGGCATAGGCATACAGCAGCTTGGCGCCGTGCTTGATGATGCCGCCGTATTCCTGTGACGTGCCGGGCATGAAGCCGGGCACGTCGACAAAAGTAATGACCGGGATGTTGAAGGCATCGCAAAAGCGTACAAAGCGCGCTGCCTTGATGGAGCTCTTGATGTCCAGACAACCAGCGAGCACCAAAGGCTGGTTGGCGACGATGCCCACCGTCTGCCCCTCCATGCGAGCAAAACCAATGATGATGTTCTTCGCGTACTCGGGCTGAATCTCGAAGAAATCGCCGTCGTCCACCGTCTTGACGATGAGTTCCTTCATGTCGTACGGCTTGTTCGGGTTCTCAGGCACCAGCGTGTCCAGGCTGAGGTCCATGCGGCCAGCCGGGTCGGCGCTGGGGCGCACCGGAGCCTTTTCGCGGTTGTTCAGCGGCAGGTAGTTGTACAGGCGACGCAGCATCAGAAGCGCCTCGACGTCGTTCTCGAATGCCAGGTCGGCCACGCCGCTGCGCGTGGTGTGGGTGGTGGCGCCGCCCAGCTCCTCGGCCGTGACTTCCTCGTGGGTCACGGTCTTGACGACCTCAGGACCCGTGACAAACATGTAGGAGCTGTCCTTGACCATGAAGATGAAGTCGGTCATGGCGGGGGAATACACGGCGCCGCCGGCGCTCGGCCCCATGATCATGCTGATCTGCGGAATCACGCCGCTGGCCATCACGTTGCGCTGAAACACATCGGCATAACCGCCCAGCGAAGCCACGCCCTCCTGGATGCGGGCGCCGCCCGAGTCGTTGAGGCCAATAACAGGTGCGCCCACCTTCATGGCCTGGTCCATCACCTTGCAGATTTTCTCGGCATGGGCTTCGCTCAGGGCACCGCCGAACACGGTGAAATCCTGGCTGAAGACAAACACCAAACGGCCGTTGATCATGCCGTAGCCAGTGACCACACCGTCGCCGGGAACCTTGTTGTTTTCCATGCCGAAGTCGATGCAGCGGTGCTCGACAAACATGTCCCATTCTTCAAACGTGCCTTCGTCGAGCAGCAGTTCCAGCCGCTCGCGCGCCGTCAGCTTGCCTTTGCCGTGTTGCGCATCGATGCGCTTTTGCCCGCCGCCCAGGCGCGCCGCAGCGCGTTTCTTTTCGAGTTGTTCAAGGATTTCTTGCATGGTGTATTCCGCAATGGTGGGACGGTGAAATTTATTTAACGGGTTCAAACAAAAGGCGCGCGGCGGCCTGGCTCATACGGCGTGAGTCATGCCCCACGCCCGGCACGGTGACACGCTCCCAGGCCAGGGGGGTGCCCAGCTTCTGCGCCTGCGTCTGGGCCTGCTCGAAGAAGTGGGTGCCGCGCTCAAAGCGGTTCACGCCCTGGGCGGTGGCTTGCCTGGCCTTGGGAAGGTTGGCCTCATCGGTTTTTATGTCAGTTTCACCGAGCAGCACGATCAGCTTGCGGGCAAAAACCTGCCTGAGTTTGTCGGGGCTGACAATGCTTTCGTTAAGCGCGTAAGGGAATTTGTCTTCCATCAGACCTGGATAGCGGGGCATGGTGTAACTGCCGGCATTGGCCGCCACGGCGACTGAAACGCGGGGTGCCTCGGTCAGCAGCATGAAGCGGTGCACAAACTGCCCACCTGCCGAGTGGCCGAACAGCAGGTAGTCGCTCGCCGCGAGGCCCTCACCAGCACGGACAAAATCAAAAAGATGCTCGACGATCTGGAAAGACCACTGGGCACGATCACGGCTTTCAATGCCGCCCATGTTGAACAACCTGGAAGAAAACCGCGCCTCGTCAAACTCCGGGGCCAGCACGATGAGTTTATTTTTCTCCGCAAAGGGCATCCAGTTGTCGCGCATGCGCGAGCCCTGCCGCTCCGCGCCGTGGATCACCATCATCACCCGCGCATCCGGACCAGCGCTGTGCGCCTTGTAGTAATGCACCGTGACGGGCTTGTCCGCGAAATAGCCTTTGTCGGTGAAGACAAAACTCTGCGGCTCGCCGGCGACCATGCCGCCGGCCCAGGCGAGGCAGGCCTGCAGAAGCAGTACGCAAAGAATGGCGATTTTCTTCATGAGTTCCCCTCTTTGGATGCCAGGGCCAACAAGCTCCTCGCAGCTGTCGATGCCGCCACTTCGCCACGCGCCACCTCAGCGAGCAGGCCGGGCAGGCGCTCGCGCACTTGCGGATCCTGGCGGAAAGCCTGCTTGAGGCCGGCGTCTATGCGTTCCCACATCCAGGCCAGCGACTGCTGCTTGCGGCGTGCTGCCAGCTGGCCGTTGGCGGTCTGTAGGGCCTTGAACTGCGTCACGGCTTTCCAGAACACGTCCACGCCCTTGTTGTGAAGGGCGCTGAGCTGGATGACTTGCGGGTGCCAGTTCTTGTCGAAGCTGGCGGCCTGCGTGCTATTCATCGCGTTATTGACCAGGCCGAACAGGCGCATGGCGGAAGTAATCTGCGCCTCGGCCCGCATCGCCGCGTCGGCATCGATGTCGGCCTTGTTGATGATGACCAGGTCGGCCAGCTCCATCACGCCTTTTTTGATGGCTTGCAGGTCGTCGCCGGCATTGGGTAGTTGCATCAGCACAAACATGTCGGTCATACTGGCGACGGCGGTTTCGCTCTGCCCCACACCGACAGTTTCTACGATCACCACGTCGTACCCGGCGGCCTCGCACACCAACATGGCCTCTCGCGTCTTCTCGGCCACACCGCCCAGGTTGCCGCCGGAAGGGCTGGGACGGATGTAGGCACGCTCATGCACCGAGAGCTTTTCCATGCGGGTCTTGTCACCCAGGATGGAGCCACCCGAGACTGAAGAGGAAGGATCGACGGTAAGCACAGCGACACGGTGGCCCTGCGCGATCAGGTAGAGGCCCAGCACTTCGATGAAGGTGGACTTGCCCACGCCGGGCACGCCGCTGATGCCCAGGCGCATGGCTTTGCCGGTATTGGGCAGCAAAGCAGTCAGCAACTCGTCGCCTTGTGCCCGGTGGTCGGCGCGGGTGGACTCCAGCAGCGTGATGGCCTTGGCGATGGCGCGGCGCTGCACCATTGGGTCCGGGCCCATGATGGCCTGGAGGAAATCGGGCGCGGCCATCACGTCGCCAACTCCGTCACTGACCATACATAGTGCAGATCCACGCCCTCTTCGCCTTGCAGCACAAAACCGTGGCGCAGATAGAAACGGTTGGCATCACTTTCTTTCAGCGCGGTGAGCCTGACAACCAGACCGCCCTCGCGCGCCTGGGCCAGCACCAGCCGCAGTACCCATGCGCCTATGCCCTGGCCGCTGGCACTGCTGCGCAAATACAGGTGATCAAGCCGCAGGGCCGCTTCGCCTTCAGGCTTGAGCGTGAAAAAACCCACACGCTCGCCATCGAGCAGGATGTGTTGCATGTGCTGCGGAATGAATCCCGCTAACAGGCGCTCGCGCGAGCGCGCAAGGTCAAAGCGCCCGACACGCTCCAGGCTGGGGCGCATGGCGTCGACGCGCAAGGCCAGCATGTCCTCGAAGTCGCCGGCAAGCACCGGCTGCAAGGACAAGCGGGAACTGATGTCTGTCACCGCACACTCCTTTCGCAACAACGGCTTGAATCTGGTCCCGCACATCCGCGGTGCCGGCCAGGATCAACGCGGATGGACTCCATCAGCATGACGACTTTGGCGATGGCGCGGCGCTGGGCCATCGCATCGCCGTCTAGCAGGGCGGTCAGGGTATTCATTGCTTTACCAGCAGGCTTGGCAGTCAACATCAATACTCATGACCCGTCCACTCCTGTGCTCCAGCAGCAGACCGGCACATTCCCCCAGTAGCTTTATCGGGGAGGGCATCGTGGCGCTGATCGGCACCCCGAATTTCTGGCTCACAGATGAAAGCGTCTCGCCAATTTGAACTTGCCTGAGAAAATGCCAATGGGGTTCATTGACCTTGAAGGTCAAAACGCTGATGTCCTGCGACTTCTTCGTTACCAGCAACCTGGCGTTCAAGCCCACAAAATCGAGCGTCCTTATCTCGCAGGAATTTTCTGGCTCGCAATACTCCCCAGCAGACTCGACCGTCTGGCTTTTCACCTTACCCAAAGCCACAGCCTCGCTTAGCTTTTTAGGGAATGAGGACTGCAATTCGCTACAAATCAACGCTGGATCGGCTTTGCTTGTCCTGATCCACTCTTGCGGCGGGTTTGCATACGCATTGAGCGCACCGGCAAGCAGCATGATGGGACTGAGCCTCAAAAACACCCTGAAAATCACTTCAACGCAGCCCGAATCTGTTCCAGCACGTCCTTGGCACTCGCCGGAATCGGCGTACCCGGGCCGTAGATGCCTTTCACGCCGGCCTCGTACAGCATCTCGTAATCCTGTCGCGGAATCACGCCGCCGACAAACACGATGATGTCATCGGCGCCCTGCTTCTTGAGCTCGGCGATGATGGCCGGCACCAGTGTCTTGTGGCCGGCCGCCAGCGTGGAGACGCCCACCGCATGCACGTCGTTCTCAATCGCCTGGCGCGCGCATTCTTCGGGCGTCTGGAACAGCGGGCCCATGTCCACGTCAAAGCCCAAATCGGCAAAGGCCGTGGCCACCACCTTGGCGCCGCGGTCATGGCCGTCCTGGCCGAGTTTGGAAATCATCACGCGTGGACGGCGGCCCTGCTCTTCAGCGAAGGCGTTGATTTCGGTCTTGAGCGTTTCCCAGCCTTCGGCGGAGTCATAAGCAGCAGCGTACACACCGGTCACCTTTTGTGTATCGGCGCGGTGGCGCCCGTAGACTTTCTCGAGGGCATCGCTGACCTCACCCACCGTGGCACGCAGGCGCACGGCCTTGATGCTGAGGTCCAGCAAATTGCCGTTGTTATTTTCGGCGGCGGCCGTCAGCGCGTCCAGCGCAACCTGTACTGCGGCGTTGTCCCGCTTGGCCTTGATGGCCTTGAGCCTTGTGATCTGCCCGTCGCGCACCGCCACGTTGTCGATGTCGCGCGACTCGATGGCGTCTTCGGTTTTGAGCTTGTATTTGTTGACGCCGACGATGACGTCCTTGCCGCTGTCGATGCGCGCCTGCTTTTCAGCGGCAGCCGCTTCGATCTTGAGCTTGGCCCAACCGCTGTCGACGGCCTTGGTCATGCCGCCCATGGCCTCGACTTCTTCAATGATGGCCCAGGCAGCGTCAGCCATGTCCTGCGTGAGCTTTTCCATCATGTAGCTGCCGGCCCAGGGGTCGATCACGTGGGGGATATGGGTTTCTTCCTGGATGATGAGTTGGGTGTTGCGGGCGATGCGGGCGCTGAACTCGGTGGGCAGTGCAATCGCCTCGTCAAACGAATTGGTGTGCAGGCTTTGCGTTCCGCCAAACACGGCCGCCATGGCTTCGATGGTGGTGCGCACCACGTTGTTGTAGGGGTCCTGCTCGGTCAGGCTCCAGCCGGAGGTCTGGCAGTGCGTGCGCAGCATCAGGCTCTTGGGGCTCTTGGCGTTGAAGCCTTTCATGATGCGGCACCACAGCAGGCGCGCGGCGCGCATCTTGGCGACTTCAAGGTAGAAGTTCATGCCGATGGCCCAGAAGAAACTCAGGCGCCCGGCGAATTCATCCACGTCCAGGCCCTTGCCCAGCGCGGTTTTCACATACTCTTTTCCATCGGCCAAGGTGAAGGCCAGCTCTAGCGCCTGGTTGGCACCGGCTTCCTGCATGTGGTAACCCGAGATCGAGATCGAATTGAACTTCGGCATGTTCTGCGCCGTGTATTCAATGATGTCGCCAATGATGCGGATGCTGGGCTGCGGCGGAAAGATGTAGGTGTTGCGGACCATGAACTCCTTGAGGATGTCGTTCTGGATGGTTCCGCTCAATTTGTCCTGGCTCACGCCCTGCTCTTCGGCCGCGACCACATAGCCGGCTAAAACCGGCAGCACCGCACCGTTCATGGTCATGGAGACGCTGACCTTGTCCAGCGGGATCTGGTCGAACAGGATTTTCATGTCCTCGACCGAATCAATCGCCACACCGGCCTTGCCCACGTCGCCGGTCACACGCGGATGGTCGCTGTCGTAACCGCGGTGCGTGGCCAGGTCGAACGCCACCGACACGCCCTGCCCTCCCGCGGCCAACGCCTTGCGATAGAAAGCATTCGACTCCTCAGCCGTGGAAAAGCCGGCGTACTGGCGAATCGTCCAGGGACGCACCGCATACATGGTGGCCTGCGGCCCCCGAATGAAAGGCTCAAAACCCGGCAGCGTATTGGTATGGGGAAGGTCTTTGGTGTCCTCAGCGGTGTAGAGCGGCTTGACGCTGATGCCGTCAGGCGTCTGCCAGTTCAACCCGCCCACATCGCCGCCGGGCGCTGATTTGGCAGCGGCTCTGGCCCACACCTCGAGGCTGGCTGCGGGAAATTCAGGTTCTTTGCTGGGCTTGGACATGGGATGGGTTACCGTAACGGGTCTTCACGCCGGGCGTCGCGATGGGAACAGCATAGGCTCAGCATGAGAGGAAGTCATGAATCCGGTCAAGTTTACATCATTTATAATTATTGATGCAAAATTCAGTTTGAAGTAAAATGCCCACTAACTCGCGTGCAGCGCTGATCGAAAGCAACGCCCACTCGAAGCTTTCGCACATTCAAAACACACCTTTATGCCCATGGCCGCAGTGTCCCTGACCCCTCGAGCGCTTTACGAAGAAGTGGCGGAGCTTTTGCGCCAGCGCATCTTCAACCGCGAGCTGACGCCGGGCAGCTGGATTGACGAGCTCAAGCTGGCCGAGGAATACGGCATCAGCCGAACGCCGCTGCGCGAAGCCCTGAAAGTGCTGGCCACCGAAGGCCTGGTCACGATGAAAGTGCGCCGCGGCGCCTATGTGACCGAAGTATCTGAACGCGACCTGGCCGACGTGTACCACTTGCTCGCGCTGCTGGAAAGCGATGCGGCCAGCGTTGTGGCAACCCAGGCCACGCCTGCCCAGTTAAAAGAACTGCAAAGCCTGCACAACGAACTGGAAAAAGCCGTTGCCAATCGCGAACGGTTCTTCGAGATCAACGAAGCCTTTCACATGCGCCTGCTGGAAATCGCCAACAACCGCTGGCGCGACCAGATGGTGGCCGATTTGCGCAAGGTGATGAAGCTGAACCGGCACAACTCGCTGCTCAAAAGTGGCCGCATTGAAGAGTCGCTTGCCGAGCATCGCGCCATCATGCAGGCGCTGTCGTCAGGCGACGCGAATGCCACCGCGCAGCGCATGCGGGAGCACTTCAGGAACGGACTGGAAGCGGCGGCCTGACAACCTGGCCTTCGGCCGACCCCTGAATGGAATGGAATCAGGCCTGCGGCACCGCCTCCCAGTGCTGCACCACCTTGCCATGTTTGTCCACACTTTCAAGCAGGACGGGAAAACCCCAAAGGCGCGCAACATGCTTGATCACCTCCTGGACATCGTCGGTGAGCGTTCGGTCGTTGTGGCGGCTGTGGCGCAAGGTCAGGGAGCGGGTCCCGCGTACGTCAACGTCCCAGACCTGTATGTTGGGCTCGCGGTAATTCAGGTCATGCTGGCGCGACAGCGCCTCGCGTACATGCCGATAACCCGCGTCGTCATGAATGGCCGCCACTTCAAGCTCGGACCTGCTCGCGTCATCCACCACTGAGAAGAGGCGGAATTCGCGTATCAGACGCGGCGAAAGGTATTGCCCGATGAAACTCTCGTCGCGGAAATGCCGCATCGCGTAGTCCAGCGTCTCCAGCCAGTTGGAGCCGGCAACGTCCGGCAACCACTGCCGGTCTTCTTCCGTGGGAGACTCGCAAATGCGTTTGAGGTCGCTGAACATGGCAAACCCCAGCGCGTAGGGGTTGACGCCGTTGTAGCCCGGATGTGTCACCGGCGGCTGGTAAATGACATTGGTGTGGGACCGCAGGCATTCGATCATGAAGCCGTCGGTCAGCAAGCCCTCGTCGTACAGGGAATTGAGCAGCGTGTAATGCCAGAAGGTGGCCCAGCCTTCATTCATGATCTGCGTCTGGCGCTGTGGGTAAAAATACTGGCCGATCTTGCGCACGATGCGGATCACCTCGCGCTGCCATGGCTCCAGCAGGGGCGCGTTCTTCTCGATGAAATACAGGATGTTTTCCTGCGGCTCCGGCGGAAAACGGCGATGGGTTTTTTCGGCCGGCTTGTCGGCAGACCTGGGGACTGTGCGCCACAGGTCATTGAGCTGCTGCTGCAGATAAGCCTCGCGGTCCTTGCGGCGGGCTTCTTCCTCCGCCAGCGACAGCTTCTGCGAGCGCTGGTAACGGTCCACGCCGTGGCTCATCAGGGCGTGGCAGGAATCCAGCAGTTGCTCGACCGCCTCCCAGCCGTGGCGCTCTTCGCACTCGGCAATGTAGGCCCGTGCGTACACCAGGTAATCGACGATGGCGCCGGCGTCGGTCCACATCTGGAACAGGTAGTTGCCCTTGAAGAAGGAGTTGTGGCCGTAGCAGGCATGCGCCATCACCAGCGCCTGCATGGGCATGGTGTTTTCTTCCATCAGGTAGGCGATGCAGGGGTTGGAATTGATCACGACTTCGTAAGCCAGCCCCATCTGGCCGCGTCGGTAATTTTTTTCCGTCGAGATGAACTCTTTGCCGAAGGACCAGTGCCGATAGTTCACCGGCATGCCTACCGAGGCATAGGCATCAATCATCTGCTCGGCCGTGATGACCTCGAGTTGAACCGGGTAGGTGTCCAGGCCGAAGGACTTTGCCTTTCGCGCAATCTCGCCGTGGTAGAGCTCGATCAACTCGAAGGACCAGTCGGATGGGCTGGGCAGGCAGGCATGCCGGCGCCCGGTGCCGGACAAGCCAGGCGCCGCCACTTCGGCAGGCTTTTTTGCGGTCTTTGTCATGGCTTGGCGCCTTTTTTGAACAACTCCCTGAACACCGGGAAAATTTCGTCCGCGGCTGCGACCTTGCGCATCGCGAAATTCCGGTTGTCCTCTTGCACCTGGGTGTACTCCTCCCAGAGGTTCTGGTCCTCTTCACCGACCTGGACATAGGCGAAATACCGCGACACCGGCAGCAGCTTGCCGACCAGCAACTCGCGGCAGCGGGCCGAGTCCTGGTGCCAGTTATCGCCGTCCGAAGCCTGGGCACCGTAGATGTTCCAGTCGCCGGGAGGGTAGCGCTCCTGGATGATCTGGTGCATCAAGGCCAGTGCGCTGGACACCACGGTGCCGCCGGTTTCGGTGGACTGGAAGAACTCCTCTTCGGACACCTCGGCGGCCTGGGTGTGGTGGCGAATGAAGATGACGTCGGTTTTCTCGTAATGCTTCCTGAGGAACAGGTACAGCAGGATAAAAAACCGTTTGGCGATGTCCTTGCGCGTTTCGTCCATGGAGCCCGATACATCCATCAGGCAAAACATGACCGCCTTGGCACTGGGCTGCGGCACTCTGACCCGGTTGCGGTAACGCAGGTCGAAGGGATCAAAAAACGGGATAGTCTTGAGGCGCCGGCGAAGCGCGTCGACTTGTGTCCTCAAGGAAAGAATCTCGTCAGGCAAATCCGGCGCGTCGCGCAGGGCCAGCGCCAGCTGCGCCTCCAGTTCATGCACCTGCCGCCGCGTCTCCCCGCCTATGGCGATGCGCCGGCTGAGCGCGACCCGCAGCGAACGCACCACGTGCAGGTTGGTTGGCGTTCCATCCGAGATGAAGCCGGCACGGCGGGATTTCCATTCCGGCGCATCGGGCAAAAGCTGGGTACGTATGAGATCGGGCAGCGCAAGGTCGTCAAAGAAGTACTGCATGAACTCTTCGCGTGTGATGCGAAAGACAAAGTCGTCTTCCCCCGCGCCGTCGGGACTGGCCTCACCGCCCGACCCGCCGCCGCTGCCACCCTGCGGCCGCGCGATGTGATCGCCGCGCACGTATTCACGGTTGCCGGGGTGCACGGTCTCGCGCGTGCCGCCGGTGTGCCCAAACACCGGCTGGTAAACATCGCGCCGCGGCAATGTGACGTCTTCGCCCTGTTCGATGTCATGGATGCTGCGGCCCGCGACAGCACGGCGCACGGCGTCACGTATCTGCCCGCGGAATCGGCGCAGGAAGCGCTCGCGGTTGCCGATGGACTTGTTCTTTCCCGCCAACCGCCTGTCAATGACTTGCTGGAGCACAGTGATCTCCGGTCACATACACATGACTACACCTGACACAGGACGCGCCGCCACGGCGCGCCGTGGGCCTCAGGAACTCTTGCGTACCCGCAGGTACCAGTCGCACAGCAACCGGACCTGCCGCGTGGTATACCCCTTGGCGACCATGCGGTTGACGAAGTCTTCGTGTTTTTGCTGCTCGTCCGCGCTGGCCTTGGCGTTGAACGAAATCACCGGCAACAGGTCTTCGGTGTTCGAGAACATTTTTTTCTCGATCACGGTGCGGAGTTTTTCGTAGCTGGTCCAGACCGGGTTCTTGCCCGCGTTGTTGGCGCGTGCGCGCAACACGAAATTGACAATCTCGTTACGGAAATCTTTCGGGTTGCTGATGCCGGCGGGCTTCTCGATTTTCTCGAGCTCGGCATTGAGCGCCGAGCGGTCGAAGATTTCACCGGTATCGGTATCGCGGTATTCCTGGTCCTGGATCCAGAAATCGGCGTAGGTCACATAACGGTCGAAAATGTTCTGCCCATATTCCGAATAGGACTCCAGGTAGGCCGTCTGGATTTCCTTGCCGATGAACTCGGCATAACGCATGGCCAGGATTTCCTTGATGTAGGCCAGGTACTTCTGCTCGGTCTCAGGCGGGAACTGCTCGCGCTCGATCTGCTGCTCCAGTACATACATCAAATGCACCGGGTTGGCCGCGATTTCGGTGGAGTCGAAGTTGAACACCTTGGACAAAATCTTGAAGGCAAAGCGCGTCGAGATCCCATTCATTCCCTCATCGACGCCCGCATAGTCGCGGTATTCCTGGTAGCTCTTGGCTTTCGGATCGGTGTCCTTGAGGTTTTCACCGTCATACACCTGCAGCTTGCTGAAAATGCTGGAGCTCTCGGGCTCCTTCAGGCGCGTCAGCACAGCAAACTGCGCCATCATCTTCAAGGTGCCGGGGGCGCAGATGGCGTTGCGCAGCGAGGAGTTGTGAATCAGCTTTTCATAAATCTTCACCTCCTCCGACACGCGCAGACAATACGGAATCTTGACGATGTAGATCCGGTCCAGGAAAGCCTCGTTGTTCCTGTTGTTCTTGAAAGCCTTCCACTCGCTTTCGTTGGAGTGCGCCATCACAATGCCGTCGAAGGGAATGGCGCCAAAGCCCTCCGTGCCCTTGAAGTTGCCCTCCTGGGTGGCGGTCAGCAAGGGATGCAGCACCTTGATGGGCGCCTTGAACATCTCGACAAATTCAAGCAGGCCCTGGTTGGACAGGCACAGGCCGCCGGAATAGCTGTATGCGTCGGGATCGTCCTGGGCGTAAGTCTCCAGCTTGCGGATGTCGATCTTGCCGACCAGCGAAGAGATGTCCTGGTTGTTCTCGTCGCCGGGCTCTGTTTTGGAAATGGCGCACTGCTTCAGGATGGAAGGAAAGCGCTTGACCACGCGGAACCGGCGAATGTCGCCACCGTACTCCTCGAGGCGCTTGACCGCCCACGGCGACATGACCCGCTGCAGGTAACGCGGTGCAATGCCGTACTGGGATTCGAGCAGCGGAAGGTCCTCTGCATTATTGAACAGGCTCAGCGGAGACTCATTAACAGGCGAGCCCTTCAAGGCGTAAAAAGGTACCTGCTCCATCAGCTGTTTGAGCCGCTCGGCGATGGACGACTTGCCGCCGCCCACCGGGCCGAGCAAGTACAGAATTTGCTTTTTCTCTTCCAGGCCCTGCGCGGCATGGCGGAAGTAAGAGACCACCTGCTCGATGGGATCCTCCAGGCCGTAGAAGTCGCGGAACGCCGGGTAGATCTTGATGACCTTGTTGCCGAACAGGCGCGACAGGCGCTGGTCATGCCGGGTGTCCAGCAGTTCAGGCTCGCCAATGGCGGCGAGCATCCGCTCAGCCGCAGTGGCGTAGACGAGAGGACTGCGCTTGCAGGCGTCGAGGTAGTCCTCAATGGACAGCTCCTCTTCTCGCGTCTGTTCATAACGCGTCAGAAAATTACGGACGACATCCATAAAGCCTCCTTTGCGCGCGGGAACCGAAGCACCCCGACTCGTGATGGAAATCTGCTTCAGATTCCGCGCAATGCATCGACTGTTATCTCACACCATGCGATTGATAGATCGCAGCGTCAACGGAAAGTTCCAAGGAACAATCGTCTCCATTATTTTCCAAATGCGCGAATAGGTACAGCGTATTTTTTAACGAATGCGGACGATATGTATGCGTGTGTGCACTATGTCGGCACCATCGCACGTCTGTCTTCATGGTCGTTGAGTTTGCTATTTTTTTAATAGCTCAGTGCGCAGGCAATCAGGCAGCTTTGAATGTTTTGTTGAAGAATGCAAAATCGCTGGCCGCGATTCATTTCAAACCCGGAGCGCATTCAACAGACAAAAATCACACACACGCATTGCATGGACAAACAGCAGGCCACTAGCTGAAGTCACCAATGCGTGTCAGGAATTTCAAGTGCCTTCTGTCAGTATCGGCCCTGAATGTTTTTTAGTCAGCCCCTTGTCGGCGCCCGTTACAAAAAATACGCCCGGCAATATCAATGCAGCACCCAACGCGTGGTGCCAGCCCAACGGTTCGCCCAGCACAACCCAGGCAGCCAGTGCCGCATAGAGGGGGCCCAGGTAAAGCGACACCGCCACACGGCTGGCGCCCAGGATTTTTTGCGCCCAGCCGTAAATCCAGTACGCGCCCAGTCCCGGCACAATCGCGGCCACCACGATCAGCCACAGCCCGTAGCCGCTTAACGGCAGGACATCAGGCCGCGACATTTCCCACACAGTCAAGGGAAGCAACACCAGGCTACCGCCTGCGCAGATGGCCGCCAGCCGGGCCGTGGCGCCAAGCGGGCTGGGCCACTGCTTTTGCAGCAAGGCATAGGCCGCCCATGACACCGTGGCAGCCACGATCCACAGGTCTCCCGCCGAGAACTGCACACCGGCCAGTGCCGTCCACTGGCCTTTGACCACCACATGCAGCACGCCGGCAATAGCCAGCACCACGCCCAAGCCCTGGCGCAGGCCCAGGCGCTCACCAAGCCAGATCACCGCCCCCAGACCTATCAGCACCGGCGACGCCGCATAAATAAGCGCGATATTCATCGCACCAGTGGAACGTGCCCCCTGGTAGACCCAAGCGCCACAAATCACCATGCCCAGGGTGCCCAGCACCAGGTACTGCCACCACACCTTGGCAATGTGGCTGCGCTGGCGCCACAGCTCGGACCGCGTGAGCACCAGCAGAAACAATGCCACCAGGCCCCAGCGCCCGAAAGCCAGCAGATAGGGGCCTATCACGCCCGGCGCCTTGCGCGCCACAATGTAGTTGACCGTCCAGAGCGCCGGTACCAGCCAGAGCAAGGCCAATGCCTGGCGCGCCTGTTTTTGCGCGGAATCAGGCATCGGCCATGGTGGTGGTGTCGACAAGCACTGATGGCGATAAAGCCGGCATTTCGTGTGCCAGCGCCATCACGGCATGCGGCGGCAAGTCGCGCAAGCGGTGGTCGCTCCAGACCTGGCGCCAACGCCGCGCACCAGGCAAGCCGTTGCGCAGACCCAGCATGTGGCGCGCAATGGCGCTCTTGGGCGTGCCATGCTCGGCAGCCTCGCGCACCATGTAGTCACACATCTGCGACTCCACAGCTTCACGGGTTGGCAGGGATTCGGCAGCGCCGAAGAAGGCGCTGTCCCAGGAAGCCAGCCACCAGGGGTTGTGATAGGCCTCACGGCCGATCATCACGCCGTCGAGCACGTTTAGCTGCTGTGACACCTGTTCCAGCGTGTTCAGGCCACCATTGATACAGATGACAAGGTGCGGAAATTCCTGCTTGAGGCGATGCACGAGCTCATAACGCAGCGGCGGCACCTCGCGGTTTTCCTTGGGGGAAAGGCCCTTGAGCCAGGCATTGCGCGCATGCACGATAAAGACCTTGCAACCGGCCTCGCTCACCGTACCCACAAAGTCGCGCACAAACTCATAGCTTTCAGCCTTGTCGATGCCGATGCGGTGCTTCACCGTGACCGGCACATCGACCACATCGACCATGGCTTTCACGCAATCAGCCACTAGCTGCGGCTCGGCCATCAGGCAGGCACCGAAAGCCCCGCGCTGCACGCGCTCGCTGGGACACCCGCAGTTGAGGTTGATTTCGTCATAGCCCCATTGTTCGCCCAGCTGCGCGCAGCGCGCCAGATCCACCGGCTCGCTGCCGCCCAGCTGTAACGCCACAGGATGTTCTTCGGCGTTGAAGCGCAAGTGGCGCTCCACGTCACCGTGGATCAAGGCACCCGTGGTCACCATTTCGGTGTAAAGCAAGGCGTGGCGCGACAGCAACCGGTGAAAGTGGCGGCAATGCCGGTCGGTCCAGTCCATCATCGGCGCCACGCTCAGCCGCCAGGGATGGCCCGGCAATGCGGCAGAGGCGCCAGATGCAGGCGCAGCGGGAAATGGAAAAAGGGCTGACATAGCCCCATTTTCCCAGAAAGGACGCACCCGCAGCTGCGCAGGGTCTTGGCCTGCGCAACCGGCTGAAACCCTGTCAGACTTCAGCGGTCTTGAATTCGTCCATCAGCTCCATTTTGCGCTGGCTCAGCTCGTCGGCCAATGCAACCAGGTCCAGCCTGGACTTGCGGGCTTTGACGAACATTTCCTCGCGCTCTTCCTTCACGTGGTGGTCGATGTATTCGCCCAGTACCGTCACGCGGGCGTCATACAGGTCGTCTTCCGGGTCCATTCCCGATATCTGCGCGATCAGGTCCTTGGCCGTACCGTGCTCCACTTCCGCCTCGTCGAGCAGCGCGTCGTCGTTGATGGCCGCGCGAACTTGAGGATAGAAGATTTCTTCTTCAATTTGCGCGTGTACCGTCAGCTCCTGGCAGATCTTGTCGGCTACTTCGCGCTTCTCCTCGCCGGACGCATGGCTGTCGCATAACTTCCTGAATGTGGTGAAAAGCTTTTTAACGGCAATATGGTCGGCATCCAGCAGATCTACAGCATCGTGCTTTTTTGGAGGTGCTTTGCTCATGGGGATCCTCTTTGGGGTTAATGGTCAGTCTGTTTGTGGGTTGAAATTCAATGCGGCCGGCAAAACCAATCGCCCAGCCAATTTAGGCCGACGCTCGCGCGAGATTTGTGGGAAACCCGGGAGCGCTTTTGTAGGAATACAGGAACCTGGCGGAGCCGAGCGAAAACCGTGGCGGCCTTGCTGCAGAGGT
Source organism: Polaromonas sp. P5_D5 (assembly GCF_054049435.1). Classification (NCBI taxonomy): domain Bacteria; kingdom Pseudomonadati; phylum Pseudomonadota; class Betaproteobacteria; order Burkholderiales; family Comamonadaceae; genus Polaromonas; species Polaromonas sp. P5_D5. The sequence goes on along the minus strand of NZ_JBFUMJ010000002.1, from coordinate 663,578 downwards.
CCGTCTAATTCGCCCGAACCCGCGCGCTGCGGGCTGCCAAGCGGGTAATATGGGCGGCTACACCTCTTCGAACAGTTCAGGCCCTGAAGTGCAGGAACAAATGACGCCGACCATGCCGCACAACTCCACCTCACACGCACACGTTCCGCCCACATTCCGGATACATCCGCTTGTCGCACTGCTTCCGCTGACGTTGCTAATCGCCTGCACTTCGGTACCGCTTCCGCCATGGACGCCACCCTCCACGCAGACTTCTGCGCCCTCACCAGCCCCAGCGCCCGCCGCGCAACGTCCTGCGCCTGTGGCCGCTGCGGTCCAGACCTCGCCCGTCGCGCCCCCAACAGCAACGGTCGGCCAACCCGCACCTTATAGCGACGCGGTTGCCGCGCGCTTTCCGGCACCCTCCGTTGTTTACAACACGCCAGGGCTTCAAGCCGGCCGCACCACGTTCACCACGCAGGCCGAGATCCAGGCATGGCTGCGCGAGCAGGCCGCCGCAGCTTCCCGCACGCCCGGGGTCAGGGCTGCCGTGCTGCCCATTGGCCGGTCACAGCGCGGTGAAACACTTGAAGCACTGGTCCTGACCCGCGCCGGCGGCACGGACCCCACGGTAATGCAGTCAGCAGGCAAGCCCACGGTGCTGCTGGTAGGCCAGCAGCACGGCGACGAGCCTGCCGGCAGCGAAGCGCTGCTGGTCATCGCTCGGGAGCTTGCCCAAGGTTTGCTGCAGCCTGCCCTGGACCGCATCAATGTGGTGATTGTTCCGCGCGCCAATCCTGATGGTGCAGCGAATGAGCAACGTGCGACCACAGGCGGGCTGGACATGAACCGCGACCACATGCTGCTCAACACGCCGGAAGCCCAGGCGCTTGCCAGGCTCGCCCGCGATTACCACCCCACCGTGGTAGTCGACGCCCATGAGTACACGGTCGTGGGCCGCTTCCTGCAGAAGTTCGGCAGCGTGCAGAAATTCGACGCGCTGTTCCAGTACGCCGCCACCGCCAACCTGCCCGAGTTTTTGACCAAGGCCGCGGAAGAGTGGTACCGGCGCCCTCTGCTGGCAGCCCTCAAAGGCCAAAACCTCACCACGGAGTGGTACTACACCACCTCAAGCGACCTGGCCGACAAAAAAATCTCGATGGGCGGCACCCAACCCGACACCGGCCGAAATGTTTATGGACTGAAAAACGCCATCAGCCTGCTGATCGAAACACGCGGAGTTGGCATTGGCCGCCTGCATATCCAGCGGCGCGTTCACACCCATGTGACAGCCATCACCAGTGCGCTGGCGAGCACCGCCCAGCGCGCGAACGAGCTGCAACAGCTGCGGCCCTACCTCGACAAGGAAGTCGGCGCCAAAGCCTGCAAGGAGGAAGCAGTCGTGGAGGCAGCGCCTACTTCCGCACAGTACGACCTGCTCATGCTCGACCCCGTGACAGGCGCCGACAAGACCGTGTCCGTGGACTGGGATTCTGCCCTTGCGCTGCGCGTCCTTAAAGCTCGCGCACGCCCCTGCGGCTATTGGCTGTCGGCGGCCTCCACCGTGGCCGTCGACCGGCTGCGGCTGCACGGCGTCCAGGTACAGCGCGTTGCCGAACAGGGTTCCATGCTCGGCGACAGCTATCGGGAAACTTCCAGCACCTCGGGCGAACGCCAGGACGTACGCGGCACCATCGCCGACGCCAAGGCCGTTCTCAAAGTCCAGGTCAGCCTGACACGCGGCGTGGTGGACGTGCCTCGCGGCAGCTACTACGTGCCGCTGAATCAACCGCTTGGCAACCTGGTGTTTGCTGCACTGGAGCCCGACACCCAGAGCAGCTACTTCGCCAACCAGCTCCTGCAGGGCCTGCAAAGCACGGTGCGTGTGATGGCTGAGCCGACCATCAAGCTAGAGGACTTGTAGCCCCCACGGTCGCTCACTTCGTGTAGCTTCCTGCCCCCTGAGGGGGCCGCTGCGCCTGCGGCCCCTGCTGGCATAAGAGGTGAGCCTCGGGCCTGACTTGACGTCTGCGTCTGACAGGAAGAGGATGTGATTGCTGACCGGGAATTTACAGTTTTCGCGCCTTAATGATTCGTTGAACCAACGCAATGCATGAAAGGACTCGCCATGAAGAACTTCGAACTGACCAAAAAAATGCTCAGTATGGGGGGTGTCTTTTACCCCACCGGCTACGCCTTCATCATGTTCCCGAATCTTGAAGACGCCAGGCACGTGGCCCATGAACTGGAAATGGCCAGTAACGGCATCATGCTGCTGACACCGGAAGACATCCTCGAAGACATCGGCAAGGCGGATGGCCATTCGGACGTGAGCCTGCCGCGTGTCGGCACTGAGGGCGCAACAGTTCACAAGTACGTGGACCTCGCACGGGAAGGCCACCACGCGCTGATGATTCCGGTGCCGTCCAAAGACGCCACGGAGCGCATCATGGAGGTCGTGCGGAGGGTGCCTTTTTCCTATGCGCAGAAGTACCACAGCCTGGCGATCGAGGACCTGGAGTAACGCCTGTCCCGCAGGTGCCCAAGGACCATCGGGGCAGATTGAAAACCGGCCCGGGTTTAAGGCACACTGCGCCTCATGCCCCTGCCCAGCCACACGCCAGATCCATTCACTACAGCGCCCCGCGCCCGCCAGCTCATTGAACAGCTGCGGCTGAAACCGCATCCCGAAGGAGGCTGGTACTGCGAGGTGTTCCGCTCCACACAGCAAGTTGCGCCGCAGGACGGAAGACCGGTGCGCAACGCACTGACCTCTATTTACTTTCTGCTTGACGCCACACAGCACTCTCGCTGGCACCGCGTTCTTTCTGACGAAGTGTGGGTCCATCTGGAGGGCGCACCACTCGATCTCTGGACATGGAACGCGGAGGACAACCGCCTGAGCAGCACGGCGCTGGGCCCTGTCAGCGTAGCAACCACCCCTCAACACGTTGTAGAGGCCGGCCTTTGGCAGGCAGCCAGGCCACAGGCGAATGCCGCGATGGGCTACACCCTCATGGCCTGCATGGTGGGTCCGGGCTTTGATTTTTCCGACTTCCGGATGATGGAGCCGGGCGGCAACGAAGCCCGGCAAATCGCCGCCGACCATCCACAGCTGGCGCCATTGATCTAACGCTCAACAAGTTCAAAAACCCCGAGGATTTCCCATGATTGACCTGCACTACTGGCCTACACCCAACGGCTGGAAAATTTCCATCATGCTGGAAGAATGCGGCCTGCCTTACCGGCTGGTCCCGGTGAACATCGGCAAGGGTGAGCAGTTCACGCCGGAATTTCTCGCGATCAGCCCCAACAACCGCATGCCGGCCATCGTCGACCACGCGCCTGCCGGCGGCGGGGCGCCTGTGGCGGTGTTTGAGAGCGGCGCCATCCTGGTGTACCTGGCTGAAAAGACCGGCCGCTTTCTGCCTGCCGAATTGCGCGAGCGCTACCAGGCTATGCAGTGGCTGATGTGGCAGATGGGTGGGCTCGGTCCCATGGCGGGGCAAAACGGGCATTTTCTTTTGTATGCGCCGGACAAAATCCCCTATGCGATCGAGCGCTACAGCAAGGAAGTGGACCGCCTTTACGGCGTGCTCGATGCGCAACTGGCACGAACCGGTGTGCATGTGGCGGGTGCTGCTTACTCCATCGCCGACATGGCCATCTTTCCCTGGGTGCGTACACACAAGGCTCAGCAGGTTGACTTGCAAAAATTTCCCCATGTACAACGCTGGTACGACGCCCTGTTTGAAAGGCCTGCCGTCAAACGCGGGCTGAACCTGGGCAAGGAACTGCGCGCACCGGCGCTGACCGATGAGGCACGCAAGGCCCTGTTTGGCCAGACAGCGCAAAGCGTACGGGACGGCGCGCACAAGGTTTCCTGACCCCCTTTTCCTTCCTCAAAAATCGAGATACCCATGATTGAATTCTTCTTCGACTGCTCCAGCCCCTGGACCTACATCGCTTTTCGCAACATCCAGCCGCTGGCAGCCGAGTTAGGGGAAGCCATTCGCTGGCGGCCGGTGCTGGTAGGAGGCATCTTCAACAGCGTCAACAAAGGCATTTATGCCGCGCGGGAAGACATGAATTCGCCGAAGAACCGCTATACGCTCAAGGACGTGCAGGACAACGCGCGCCAAGCGGGCCTGAAGATTTCATTTCCACCCCAGGTATTTCCGGTCAACAGTGTCAAGGCCATGCGCGGCTGTCTGTGGATTGCACAGGATGCCACGGCCGAGCTGCACTACCTTGAGTTTGTCGAAGCCACCTTCGCGGCGTATTTCACCCGTGAGGAAGACATCTCCCAAGACGAGGTGCTGGCCGCCATCTGCCGACAGACCGGCATCAACGCGGAGGCATTTTTGACCGGCATTGCACAACCCGATATCAAGGAGCAGCTCAAGGCCAACACCGACGAAGCGATCCGGCGCGGTGCGTTCGGTTCACCCACCTTCTTTGTGGGTGACGACATGTATTTCGGCAACGACAGGCTTGCGCTGGTGCGCTCCGCCGTGTTGCGGGCAAAAGCAAGCACCTAATGCGCTGCGGTTGACGCGCCCGCGGTGCCGGCGCGCTCCAGCACATGGCGCGCCATGGACTGCGCCAGCTCCTGTTCACCGAGGAAGACCTTGCCGGCCTTCTCGTTGTCGAGCAGGCGCGCCTCGGCCTCGTTGTGGGTGCGTACCACGGTTTCAATGGCCGGATTCAGTGAACGCGCAGTGGCGACCATACGTCTGACGTCCAGCGTGTCGGGCGTCGCGATCACGAGCATGCGCGCCTGCGCGATGTGAGCCTGAACCAGAACTTCCGCCTCCACCGCATCGCCAGACACGGCCGCGATACCCTGTTCCCGAAGCTGTTCCACTGCCTCGCGATTCTGCTCTGCCACCACAAACGGAATGTGATGGGACTTCAGTGCATCGGCGATGCGCCGTCCTACCCGTCCATAGCCCACCAGCACCACATGATTCGACAAATACTTCTGGTCGGTCGTGACCGGCAGCTCCGCCGTCGGGTCATCGCGGGCCTCCAGCTTGCGCGCCAGGGGTGACTTCGCCAGGATCCATTGCTGCAAGGGTTCAACGGCCTTGAAGACCAGCTGGTTGAGTGCAATCGAGATCAGCGCACCCGCCAGCACCAGGCTTTGCCCTTCGGGGGGCAGCAGACCCAGCGATGCACCCAGGCCCACCAGAATGAACGAGAACTCGCCGATCTGCGCGAGACTGGCCGAGACGGTGAGCGCGGTGTTCAGGGGATAGCGAAATACCATCACCAGCAAGCCGGCCGCCAATGTCTTGCCGACGATGATGATGCCCACCACGGCCAGCACCTGCAGTGGCCGCTCCAGCAATACCCAGGGGTCGAACAACATGCCCACCGACACGAAAAACAGCACGGCGAAAGCGTCGCGCAATGGCAGCGACTCTTCAGCAGCCCGGTGGCTGAATTCAGATTCGCGCATCACCATGCCGGCGAAGAAGGCGCCGAGCGCAAAGGACACACCAAACAGCGCCGTCGCGCCGAACGCGATGCTCACGGCGGCGGCCACCACGCACAGCGTGAAAAGCTCGCGCGAGCCAGTGCGCTGCACCTGCCACAGCACCCAGGGGAAGAAGCGGCGCCCCACCACCAGCATCAGCGCCACAAAACCGCCCACCTGCAGCAGCGTAATGCCCAGTGTTTTCCACAGCGCATTGACATCGGCATCGACCTTGCCCGACAGCCAGCCGCCCAGCGGCGGAAGAAGAACGAGCACCAGCACCATGGCCAGGTCCTCCACGACCAGCCAACCCACGGCAATCCGCCCATTGACCGAGTCGAGGATGCCGCGGCTTTCAAGGGCCCGAAGCAGCACCACGGTACTGGCGACCGACAGCGACAGGCCAAACACCAGCGCCCCGCCGAGGTTCCAGCCCCACCAGTGCGCAAGGCCCATGCCGAGCGCGGTGGCAACCGTCATCTGCACGATGGCGCCAGGCACCGCGATCTTGCGCACCGCCAGCAGGTCGTCCAGCGAGAAATGAAGCCCGACGCCGAACATCAGCAGCATCACCCCGATTTCAGCGAGCTGGCTCGCGATCTCCGCATCCGCCACAAAGCCGGGCGTGAACGGCCCGATGATCACACCCGCGAGCAGGTAACCCACCAGCGCGGGCAAACGCAGCCGCACGGCGAGAAAACCAAAAATCAGGGCCAGACCCAAGCCGGCGGCAATCGTGCTGATCAGGGAAACGCTATGGGGCATGCGAAAGGGATTCCTTCTGGAAACGATCAAGAGCCCGTTCAGACTCAAGGGAAAGCCTGCGACGCAGCCCGGCATGCGGGCTGTCCCCGTAGAACATGTCTCTTTAATTTACTACAGACGATTGAAATGGCCCATGGCCAATTCCCCACGCGTTCGCAGGTTGTTTACGCCAAACAGTCAGACATTAAAAAACCCGCCGAAGCGGGTTTTGATCAACCGCCCGGACGACGGTGCTCAGCCCATGTGCAGGCCGCCATTGAGCGAGAAGTCGGCGCCGGTGGCGTAGCCGCCTTCATCGGACGCGATCCAGGAAATGATGGAGGCAATCTCCTCGGGCTGGCCGAGCCGTTTGGCGGGCACGCCTGCGACGATTTTCTCCAGCACGTCAGGGCGTATGGCTTTGACCATGTCGGTGCCGATATAGCCGGGGCTTACCGTGTTGACCGTCACGCCCTTGGCGGCCACCTCTTGCGCCAGCGCCATCGTGAAGCCGTGCAGGCCGGCCTTGGCGGTGGAATAGTTCACCTGGCCGAACTGGCCCTTCTGGCCGTTGACCGACGAGATGTTGATGATGCGCCCGAAACCCGCTTCAATCATGCCCTCGATGACCTGTTTGGTCACGTTGAACATGCTGTTGAGGTTGGTGGAGATCACGGCATCCCAATCGGCCTTGCTCATCTTGCGGAACTGGCCATCGCGCGTGATGCCGGCGTTGTTGACCAGCACAGCCACGGGGCCATGCTCGGCCTTGACCTTGTCAAAGGCCGTGACGGTGGAATCCCAGTCGCCGACGTTTCCCACGGAAGCATAAAAAGTATGGCCCAGGGCTTTTTGCTCGTCGAGCCATTTGGTGAAGTCGCGCGTGGGGCCGCATCCGGCGATCACCGTGAACCCATCCTTGTCCAGCCGTTGGCAGATGGCAGTTCCAATGCCGCCCATACCGCCCGTGACATACGCTACTTTCTTTGCCATTTCGCTCTCCTTGATTTTGTGAATTATTCGAAACCGTTTACCTGATGACTTCCCTGCCGAACGGCCCACCGTGATTCGCTATCGATTTAATAGCTGCTTGCGCACGGTGCAAGCCAGTCTCAGCCTCTTTTACCTTATATTCAGCGTTCCAGTGTGAGGGCAACCCCCATGCCGCCGCCGATGCAGAGGCTGGCAATCCCTTTTTTCGCATCGCGCCGCGCCATTTCGTGCAGCAGCGTCACCAGGATGCGGCAGCCGGACGCGCCAATCGGGTGGCCGATCGCGATGGCGCCGCCGTTGACGTTGACCTTGCTGGTGTCCCAGCCCATCTCCTTGTTCACCGCGCAGGCCTGGGCAGCAAAGGCTTCGTTGATTTCGAGCAGGTCGAGGTCCTGGGCCTTCCAGCCTGCGCGCTGCAGCGCCTTGGTCGACGCGGGTACCGGGCCCATGCCCATGTAGGCCGGGTCGAGACCGGTGGTTGCGTAGCTGGCGATGCGCGCCAATGGCTTGAGGCCCAGTGCGGCGGCTTTTTTGGCCGTCATGACCATCACCGCGGCAGCGCCGTCATTCAGGCCCGAGGCATTACCGGCCGTCACACCACCAGCCTTGTCAAACGCTGGGCGCAGGCCCGCCAGGCCTTCGGCGCTGGTTTTGCGGTTGATGAATTCGTCCGCGGCAAATACCACCGGATCACCTTTTTTCTGCGGAATGGTGATGGAGATGATTTCATCCTTGAACTTGCCGGCGTCCTGCGCGGCCGCGGCCTTGGTCTGGCTGCCCAGGGCCAAGGCGTCCTGCGCCTCGCGGCTAATCTCGTATTTCTTCGCCACGTTTTCGGCGGTAATGCCCATGTGGTACTGGTTGTAGACATCCCACAGGCCGTCGACGATCATGGAGTCGATCATCTTCCAGTCGCCCATGCGCTGGCCGTCGCGCGAACCGTTGAGTACGTGCGGCGCGGCGCTCATGTTTTCCTGGCCGCCGGCAATGACGATTTCGCTGTCACCCGTGGCCACAGCCTGCGCTGCCAGCATGACGGCTTTGAGGCCGGAGCCGCAGACCGCATTGATGGTCAGGCCCGGAATGCCGTTGGGAAAACCTGCCTTGATGACCGACTGGCGTGCCGGGTTCTGGCCGACACCGGCGGTCAGAACCTGGCCCATGATGACCTCGCCGAGCTGGTCGGCGCTGAGGCCGGAACGCTCCAGCACACCCTTGATGACGGCTGCGCCGAGCTCGGTTGCGGGTATTTTGGCGAGCGAGCCGCCGAATTTACCGACGCCGGTGCGGCCGGCAGCAACGATAACGATGTCTTCCATGATGTGTCCCTTTTGAAGTTTTAGGATGCGTTTATGAATGCGTTTATAAATGCGGTCTGAGAGGCGCGGCTTGCTGTGTCAGGCTTTTGCCTTGACATAGCGGCCCGGCGCAGGCTCGATGGCTTTGTACTTGCGGCTGCCATAGGTTTTGGGTGCAGCAATTTGCTTGCCAGCATGGCCCTTGAGCCATTCCGACCAATCCGTCCACCAGCTGCCAGGATGTTCTGTCGCGCCTTCGAGCCAACCGGCTTGCGTCGCGGGAAACTTCCCCTGTGGCAGCTTGTCACGGGTCCAGTAGCTTCGTTTTTTCTTGGCCGGCGGGTTGATCACACCCGCAATATGGCCGGAAGCACCCATGACAAAACGTTTTTTTCCAGGCAAGTGCTGCGTGGAGGCATAGGCGCCGCCAATCGGCACGATGTGGTCTTCACGCGAGCCGTAGATGTACACAGGAATGTCGACCTTGCGCAAGTCTACTTTCTGGCCGCACACCACGGTCTTGCCCGGCTTGATGAGATTGTTCTCAAAATAGGTATTGCGCAGGTACCAGGCGTAAAACGGGCCCGGCAGGTTGGTGGAGTCGCTGTTCCAGTACAGCAGGTCAAACGGAGGCGGTGTTTCGCCCTTCAGGTAATTGCCGACCACGTAATTCCAGACAAGGTCGTTTGGTCGCAGGAAGCTGAAGGTGGAAGCCAGGTCTTGCCCCTTGAGCAAGCCGCCCTCCCCCATCTCGGCCTCACGGTACTTGACCGAGGTTTCGTCGATGAAGATATCAAGGATGCCGGTGTCGGTGAAATCAAGAAACGAGGTGAGCAACGTGGCACTGGCCACCGGCTTTCTACCCTGTGCGGCCAGCACGGACAGCGCTGTTCCGAGGATGGTGCCGCCCACGCAAAAACCCAGTGCGTTCAGGGTCTTGGCGCCGGTGATCTCCTGCACTACCTCGATCGCCTTGATGGCGGCGTGCTCGATGTAGTCGTCCCACGTCTTCCGGGCCATCGACTCGTCCGGATTGCGCCAGCTCACCACGAAGGTGCGGTGGCCCTGGCTGACGGCATAGCGGATCAGCGAGTTCTCGGGCTGCAGGTCAAGGATGTAGAACTTGTTGATGCATGGCGGGATCAGCAGGAAAGGCTTTTCGTACACCTTTGCCGTCAGGGGCTTGTACTCCAGCAGTTGAAAGAATTCATTTTCAAACACCACCGCGCCTTCGGTGGTGGCAACGTTTTTACCGACTTCGAACACACGCTCGTCGGTCATGGATACGTGGCCCTGCTTCAGATCGTGCAGCAGATTGGTGAGACCCTGGGCGATGCTTTCGCCCTGGCTCTCGATGGCTTTTTGCTGTGCCTCTGCATTGAGCGCCAGGAAATTGCTGGGCGCCGTGGCCGCCATCCATTGCTCGACCGCGAAGCGCACGCGTGCGCGGGTCTTTGCGTCGCCTTCGACGGCGTCGGCCAGGGCCATGAGGGTGCGGGCGTTCAGCAGATAGGTGGAAGCCGAAAATTTCGAGACGGGGTTGGTCTTCCAGGCCGCGCTTGAAAACCTGCGGTCAGAAGACACCAGCGTATCGGCGCCGTCCTGCAACCCCTGGTTCCACAGGGCTGAGGCGTCCGCGATATAGCGCTGCTGCAATTCCTGGAGCCTGGCCGGATCGAACTGGAGTGCCGGTGGGGTCTGGCCTGTGCTGAATGCACCCATTGGCGCAAATCCGTTGTTTGCACCAGTATTGAAGCCGGCGCTTGATCCGGCGTTTGCCATGACACTCATGGCCTGCTGCAGGCCTGCCGCAAAGGTGTCTTGCATCTGCCGGGCCGCTTCGGCCTGCTTTGCGTCAAAATTCATCTTGTCTCCCCGATCCATGTTGAGTCCTGGTGACTCTTTTGAGCACACCAACAGTATCGTAGGATTTGCATTACAAATTGCTCACCAGGGCCGCGGAGTTCTACGTATTTATGTATTTGATTGTCATCGCCTGGATTTACGTTGTGCTCATGATGAGTGTTGCCGAAGCCACCAACAGCAACGGCACACTTCTGGGGGCACTGGTCACCTTTGTACTCTATGGACTGGGTCCTGTGGCATTGGTGGTTTACCTGATGGGTGCACCTGCCCGCAGCAAGGCGATCAAGAAGCGCGCAGCAGAGGAGCGCCTGCAGCAAACTGCAGACGCGGACGCAGCCCCAGACAAACCCTCACCGTCACACGCGCCAGATACAGGCGGCCATGCGCCCCGTGGCGCCAAACCCATTACCAGTGACGCCGGCATCCCGCCGGTGGGAAAAGAACCTTGACGGATTGCCCGCGGTGCACCATGCATCGCTGCCATCATTGCCGTACACCTGTGTAATCCCCATCGCCTTGAGGCGCAACCGCGCCAGCGCCGGCAAGTCGGCCAAGTATTTATCGCTGCCGCACGGCGTAAAGCAGCGGCCGGCGTCAGACTGAACGGTTTCGAATGCGGCCTTGACTTCAGCGCCGACTTCGAACGCTGCAGGCCCGATGCACGGTCCGAGCCATGCTATTATTTTGATAGCTGATTGCGCTTGTTTTTGTTGGGCCAGAGCCCGAAATGACTCATAAACTGCCTCAAGTACACCGTGCGGGCCCGTCGGGCTTCCTGCCAGCCCGCGCCAGCCCGCATGCGCTGCGGCCACCACAGCGCCCTCTTCGCTCGCGAACAGCACCGGCAAGCAATCGGCCACCATGATGGTGCAGGCAAGTCCCGCCTGATCCGTCACGCAGGCATCGGCTGTCTGGCCGTCGGCGGCATCGGCGCTCAACACCAGCACCTCGCTGCCATGCACCTGCTGAAGGAACACCGGGTGGCTGCCCGTTGCCCGCCGCAGCACATCGCGGTTCGCCGCAACATGGGCCGGCTGGTCGCCGACGTGGTCACCCAGGTTCAGGCTGTCATAGGGAACGGGCGACACGCCACCGGCACGTGTGGTGAACACTGCACGCACGCCGGCAGGCGCCGGCCAGTCGGGAATCAGCCAATCAGTATGCAAAACAGGCACCGGTAATTTTCCGACGGGCCGCCCCCAGGAAAATTGGCCCCTGAGGGGCTGGAGCCTGCGGCTCCGAACCTGCTTGAGCAGGTTTGGACAGGCGACAGAGGCGTAGCGTCTCGCCAGCCGCGGCCTGCAAGGCCTCGTGAACCACACGAAGTGGGGAACGTGGGGGCCACATATTTAGGCTTCGTTGTCGGGGCAGGCCGAAGGCTGGGCTTTCTGGAAGGCCGGCAGCGCCATACAGGCGTCGAACGCGGCCATGGTGCGCGGCAGTCCGTCAAAACTCACGTTAAAGCGTTTGGCATTGAATATCTGCGGCACCAGGCAGCAATCAGCCAGTGTCGGTGTATCGCCATAGCAATAGGTCGATGCCGGCAATTGGGCCAGCTGGCGTTCAAAGGCCTCCAGGCCTTCACGGCACCAGTGCACATACCAGGCGTTCTTTGCAGCTTCGTCGAGCTTGAGTTCCTTGACCAGGTATTTCAGGACGCGCAGGTTGTTGACGGGATGGATTTCGCAGGCAATGGACTGCGCCAGCGCGCGCACCTTGGCGCGGCCCAATGCATCCGCCGGCAGCAAGGCCGGTTCCGGGTGTTTTTCATCCAGGTATTCGATGATGGCCATCGACTGCGACAGCTTTTCCCCATCGACTTCCAGCAGGGGCACCAGGGTGTCGGCGGCCAGGGCGGCGTAAGGCGGCTGCTTGTGCTCCCCTTTGGCAATGTGCACAGGAATGTAGTCGTAGCTCAGGCCCTTGAGCTCCATCGCAATGCGTACACGAAACGACGAAGAAGAGCGGAAATAGTTGTGGAGTTTCATCTCTAAAGCATAAACCCAAACCTTGCCAGCCCGCCGCGCGAATCGCCTGCGCGACTGGTGCAAAGCCCGGTCGCCGCTACCATCCTGGCGACAACCTTCCCCAATTCAGCGGAGACCACCATGAGCGCCATCGCCACCTTAGCCAACCACCAGATTCGCCTGGCAAGCCGCCCCGTCGGCTTGCCCACACGCGACAACTGGAGCTTCACCACCGAGCCCGTGGCCGAACCCGGCCCGGGCGGCGTGCTCGTCAAAACCCTGTACCTGTCGCTGGACCCGGCCATGCGCGGCTGGATGAACGACGCCAAAAGCTACATCCCGCCGGTGGAAATCGGCGCCGTGATGCGTGCCGGCGGTGTGGGCAAAGTGATCGCCTCGCAAAACCCGGCCTTTGCCGTGGGCGACTACGTGAACGCCGCACTCGACGTGCAGGAATATTGCCTGATCCCGGCCGACCAGATCAAGCGCAGCGGCATGTTCAAGATCGACCCGCGCCTGGGCCTCACATCCTGGCTTAATGTGCTGGGCCTGCCCGGCATGACCGGCTACTTCGGCCTGCTGGAAGTCGGCCTGCCCAAGGCCGGCGAAACCGTCGTGGTTTCCGGCGCGGCCGGCGCCGTGGGCCAGACAGTAGGCCAGATCGCCAAGCTCAAGGGTTGCCGGGTGGTGGGCATTGCCGGGGGCAAGGCCAAGTGCGACTGGGTGGTCAAGGAACTGGGCTTTGACGCCTGCATCGACTACAAGAACGGCGACGTGCGTGCCGGATTGAAGGAACATTGCCCCAAGGGCATCGACATCTACTTTGACAACGTGGGCGGCGAGATCCTGGACATGGTGCTGGCGCGGCTGGCGCGCGGTGCCCGCATCATCATCTGCGGCGCCATCAGCCAATACAACAACACCACGCCCGTGAAGGGCCCCGCCAATTATTTATCGCTGCTGGTCAATCGCGCCCGCATGGAAGGCATCGTGGTATTTGATTACGCCGACCGCTACCACGTCGGTGTGGCGGAGATGGCCGGCTATCTCAAGGCCGGCACCATGAAAAGCAAGGAAGACATCGTCGTGGGGCTGGACACCTTCCCGGAAACACTGCTCAAGCTTTTCAACGGCGAGAACTTCGGCAAACTGGTGCTGCAGGTGGCCAAAGACTGAGGGCCGATGCGCCGGCTGCTGCCGGCGTTGGGTGCCGCTTACTTCGCATTGCGCACCAGGCGCACGACGGCCGCCGTGGCACGCGGGGCTTCACCGGCACTGCCGTCGCTGAAGCCCACAAAGGTGAAATAGCCCGGGCCGGTGCTGCTCGATGTCCAGAAGCGCGCCACGGGCGTGCCCGGAAAAGCATTCGGATCTATCGCCGCCTTGTCCACGTCAGCCTCTCGTGCAGAGACGATGCTGGAGAGTTCTTTGAGAATCGGCAAGCGCCATTGGGCCTCCGGCGCGGAAGCCGCCTTGGCACGCGCGGCCGCATCGGGATGGTTCAGGAAAGCCGGTTGCCCGGTGCAGGTCTTGCCCTTCCAGACCATGCCCTCCGCGCAACGCCGCCAGACCAGGCCGGTGCGGCTGTCGGTGACTTCCTGGTTGTCTGCGGATACGCTGAAACGCTCCTGCGCAAAACTTGCGCTGGACAATGCCAACAGCAAAAGGGAAAGACCCAAGGTGTGAACAGAATTGCGGTGCATAGAAATCTCCATGGCCGGAGCGGCCTTGCAGCCTTACGACTTGTTACCAATACTAGGCAAGTTATCTCGCTGCAACCATAGGGAACCTATGTAGGGGGTAGTACTTAGCGCTCACGCACTGTTTGTGTGCGGGCGCATTCAGGCGTCAGGGTTGATGCAGCTGGTAGTCATGCCCGAGCCCGCCACCATCAAGAACCTCCTGCGTGACCTGCTCAACCAGAAAATCCAGCAGCACGCGCACGCGCGCCGGCAAGCGGCCGCCCCGGCCGACAAATACTGCATGGATGGGTTCGCGCTCGCCCGGGTTCAGGCTTTCAGCCACCGGCACCAGGCGGCCCGCGTCAATGTCGCGGCCGACGTGGAACATCGACATGCGGGCTAGCCCCGCCCCCGCCAGTACCAGGTGGCGCAGCGCCTCGCCGTCGCTGGCACGCGCATAGCCGGTGATCGGCAACTGCTGAACCTGCCCGTCTACCCGTACCGGCCAGTAATGCATATTGCGCTTGAAGGTATGGGCCAGGCGCTGGTGCACTTCCAGCTCTTCCAGTGTGCGCGGTGTGCCGTGCCGGGCGAGGTACCCGGGACTGCCGACAATCACCTGCGCCGTATCGCCCAGGCGCCGCGCCACCAGTTGGGACGACGCAAGTGCACCCCAGCGGATTGCCACATCGGTGCGCTCATCCAGCAAGTCGACCACGCGGTCGGTCAAGGTAATGTCCAGCAAGATATCCGGAAAGCGCTCGTGAAAGGCCGGCACCAACGGCAGCAGCAAGCAGTGCGCGGTGGGCATGCTGGCGTTGATGCTGACGCGCCCGCGCGGCATGGCGCCGGCGGCCGCACCGCGTTCGGCCTCGTCCATGTCGGCCAGCACGCGCGTGCTCTGCTCGTAAAACGTCGTGCCTTCGGGTGTGAGCTGCAACTTGCGCGTAGTGCGGTTGACAAGCCGCGTACCCAGCCGCGCCTCCAGACGGGTCACCAGCTTGCTGACGGCCGAAGGGGTCATGCACAGCTGCCGGGCGGCAGCCGAAAAACCGCCCTTGTCCACGACCTGGACAAAGGCCTCCATCTCGCCGGAGCGGTTGACGTCTATGCGGGGCATGAACTGGTATTTTTGCGTGAATTATTGTGAATTGAATTCATAAATGATTGTCTTTGCGGCATTCTAGTCAAGATAGCACTTAGTCTTCACACTCAGCACATCCTCTTTTTAGGCGACTTTCATGGATGCGCGCAAATCACTCCCTTCACTTCCGTTAGGCCTGCTGGCCCTCACCGCGGGCTCCTTTGGCATCGGCACGACAGAATTTGTCATCATGGGCCTGCTGCTGCAGGTCTCAGCCGACCTGGGCGTCACCATCGCGTCGGCGGGGTTGCTGATTTCAGGCTACGCGCTGGGCGTGGCGGTGGGCGCGCCGGTGCTGACGCTGGCCACGCGCAAGCTGCCGCGCAAAACCGTGCTGCTGGCCCTCATGGCCATCTTCACGCTGGGCAACCTGGCCTGCGCGCTGGCGCCGGACTACGGCAGCCTCATGGCCGCCCGCGTCATTACCTCGATGGCGCACGGCACCTTCTTCGGCGTGGGCTCCATCGTGGCCACCGGCCTGGTCGCGCCCGAGCGCAAGGCCTCGGCCATCGCCATCATGTTCAGCGGGCTGTCGCTGGCCACCCTGCTCGGCGTGCCCGCTGGCGCCTGGCTGGGCCTGCACTACGGCTGGCGTTCCACTTTCTGGGTGGTGACGCTGATCGGCTTGCTCGCCTTTGTGGTGCTGGCCATTTTTGTGCCGCGCAGCGCGGCTGAAAACGGTACCTCGACCATCCGGCAAGAGCTGGCCGGCCTGGCCCGCCCGCAAGTACTGCTGGGCCTCTTGATGACGGTGCTCGGCTTCGCCGGCCTGTTTGCGATCTTCACCTACATCCAGCCCATCCTCACGCAGATCACCGGCTTCAGCGAAGCGGCGGTGTCGCCCATCCTGCTGGTGTTTGGCGGTGGCTTCTTTGTGGGCAATCTGCTGGGTGGACGCCTGGCCGACCGCGGGCTGCGGATGTCGCTACTGCTCACACTGGGCGCGCTCGCGCTGGTGCTGGGCGTGATGGGCTTTGTGCTGCATTCGCCGGTGGCCACGGTGGTGTTTGTCGGGCTGCTGGGCGCGGCCTCTTTTGCCACGGTGGCGCCGCTGCAGATGCGCGTGCTGCAGCAGGCGCACGGCGCAGGCCAGAACCTGGCGGCCAGCCTCAACATCGGTGCCTTCAATGTGGGCAATGCGCTGGGCGCGTGGCTGGGCGGCCTGGTCGTCAACAGTTCCTTCGGGCTGGGCGGCTTGAGCTGGCTGGCTGCGCTGATCACGGTGGCCGGCATCGCGGTCACTCTGTACAGCCTGTCGCGCGACAAGGCCGAGCCGCGCGCCATCCCCGTCACTTGCTGAGAGAACCACACCATGAACACATTTTTCCTTTCAAAGCGGCGCGTATTTCAAGCCGTTCTTTCATTCGCGCTGCTGTTTGCCAGTGCTTTACCGCAGGCGCAGGCAGCTGGTGCCGGCGTGTGGATGCCAAGCTGGACGGCAAGCCCCCAACCCATCTGGAGCAATGACTTTGTGCTGCCGCTGGGCCTTCCCGCCACGCTTCACGACCAGACCGTGCGCCAGACCGTCCGGGCCAGCGTGGGCGGCTCACGCGTGCGCATCGTGCTGTCCAACGAATATGGCTCACAAGCCTTGCAGGTAGGCGCGGCCCAGATAGCGCCTGCCGGCGAAGCCGGAAAGGCAGTGACCTTTGGGGGGCAACAGGCCGTTACCGTGCCGGCAAGCGCCGTCGTGATGAGCGACCCGATCGAGACGCGCGTCGCACCGTTGGCCCACCTGTCGGTCAGCCTCTACTTTCCACAAACGACACCACTCACCACCATTCACTGGGACGGCCTTCAGCCCGCGCAGATTGCGGCAGGCAATGCCGTGAACGCGAGCGTCCTCAAGGCAGATGCCACGGTGAACAGCCGCCTCTTTCTCAGCGCGGTGTTGGTCGACGCCGCACCGGGCACACGCAGCGTGGTGGCCTTTGGCGACTCCATCACCGACGGCGCGGCGTCCACGCCGGGCGCCGACCAGCGCTGGCCGGATTTTCTGGCGCGCCGCCTGGCCAGTCAAAACGTGGCCGTGCTCAACGCGGGTATTTCGGGCGGACGGGTGCTCAAGAACCACATGGGCATGAATGCACTGGCCCGGTTCGAGCGCGACGTGCTGGGTCAGCCCGGTATTGCCACCGTAGTGCTGCTCATGGGCATCAACGACATCAGCTGGCCTGGCAGCACCCTTGAACCCAAGGAGCCCGCCACACAGACTGACGCACTGATCGCCGGCTACCGGCAGCTGATTGCTCGCGCCAGGAGCCGCGGCGTGCGCATCGTCGGCGCCACGCTGACCCCATTCGAGGGCGCGCTGACAATGCCGGGCTCACCGATTGCCAATTACTACAGCCCCGCAAAAGACGCGGTGCGCCAGCGCGTCAACGCATGGATACGCGACAGCGGCGAATTCGATGCGGTGCTGGATTTTGATGCGGTGGCGCGCGATCCGCAGAACCCGCTGCGCATCCTGCCCGCCTATGACTCGGGCGACCACCTGCACCTGGGTGATGCCGGCAATAAGGCGGTTGCTGAATCCATCGACCTGAAGTTATTAATGGGAGAGCGCTAGACCGCGGGCAGGCGCTAGCCGCCCACCACAAGGCGCAAACCAGGCATCAGGCTTTCGGTTTCGGCGCGCCGCTGCAGCGCCATGCGCATGTTCATCTGTGCGACTTCCGTGTGTTCGACTGCCAGCGCCTGGGCACGCGCCCCCTCCCCGGCCTTGAGCGCTGCAAACAGCATGTGGTGCTGGCGGTGCGCGTAGTGCATCCAGTCGCGGTCCTGCTCCAGCGTGGACTGCATGGGCAGCATGGCCGAGGCTGACGCGAAGGGGAGCTTGTCGTTCAATTCGATCGCGCGTTGCAGTGCGCGGTTGCCACTGGCCTCCAGGATAAGCGCGTGGAAGCGGTCGTTCATGGCCGCATAGGCCGCGTAGTTGTCATAGCCCAGCGGGTTGGCGGCCAGTGCGCGGTCGCCTTCGTCCAGGCAGGACTGCAAATCAAGTTGCAACTGGCGTGACACACCGTGCTCAGCTACCAGCCGCGCCGCCATGCCCTCCAGATGGCCGCGTACCGCAATGGCATCGGCCACCTCGCGCGGGGTGAACTGGCGCACCAGGTATTTGCCGGTGTCATTGGCCTCGACCAGCCCTTCCTGCTCCAGCGTGACCAGCGCGGCCCGCACCGGTGTGCGCGAGGCGCCCAGGCGCTCGGCCAGTTGCTGCTCGGCCAGGCGCTGGCCCGGCTCAAACTCGCCGCGCAAGATCAGGTCGCGCAACTGCATCAAAACGGTTTCTTGCAAGTTCATGCCCGAGAATGTACACTGAATTTTAATTTCGGTATACCGTTTTGAGGTCTCCATGAACGCTGAACAGAACGAACTGCTCACCCGCATCACCGCGGGCACGCCCTGCGGCAAGCTGCTGCGCCAGTACTGGCAACCTGCGGCGCTGGTCGATGAGTTCAACCCGGCGCTGGACCCGCGTATGGAGATCCGCCCGGTCAAGGCGCTCAAACTGTTCGGCCAGAATCTGGTGCTGTTCAAGGACACCTCCGGCGCATGGGGCCTGCTGGACCGCGACTGCGCGCACCGCGGCGCCGACTTGTCTTTCGGCCGGCGCGAAAGCGCCGCGCAAGGCGGCGGCCTGCGCTGCCCTTTTCACGGCTGGAAGTTCGCCACCGACGGCCGCTGCCTGGAAACACCGGCCGAGCCCACGGGCAGCAAGTTGTGTGAACGCATACGCCAGCGCAGCTACCCCGTGATTGAAAAAGCCGGCGTGCTGTTTGCCTGGATGGGCGACGAGGGCAGCACACCGCCGCCCTTTCCCGCTTTTGATTGCTTTACCGCACCGGCCACGCACAGCTTTGCCTTCAAGGGTTTGTGGAACGCCAACTGGCTGCAGGCTTTTGAAGTGGGCATCGACCCGGCGCACCCGTCTTTCCTGCATCGCTTTTTGCAGGACGATCCGCTCGACGAAATCGGCGAAAACCCGGCCGGCAAGCAGTTTCGCAGCGCCAGCGCCGGCACGAAGGACGGCGAGCAGTGGCCGATGACGCGCATCATGCGCGAGTTCGCCCAGCCCGACATCAGCTTTGAAAACAAGCCCTGGGGCATGCAGCTGACCGCACTGCGCGCCATGACCGACAAGCTCACGCATGTGCGCGTGACCAACGCCATCTTTCCGGCCACGTTTGTGATTCCGCTGTCGGAAACCATGACCATCACGCAGATGCATGTGCCGGTAGACGACACGAACACCTACTGGTACACCTTCTTCACCAGCTTTGGCGCCCCGCTGGACCGCGAGAGCATGCGCGCGCAGCGCCAGCAGTTCATTGCCCTGCCCGATTACATTCCCAAAGCGGGCCGCCACAACAACTGGGGCTTCAACGCCGAAGAGCAGATGAGCACCACCTACCTGGGCATGGGCGAAGAAGACATCAATGTGCACGACCAATGGGCCGTGGAAAGCATGGGCGAGATCCAGGACCGCACACGCGAACACCTGGGCATCTCCGACAAGGTCATCATGGCCAACCGGCGCGTGCTGCTCAAGGCGATTGAGACCGTGCAAAACGGCGGCGTGGCGCCCGGCATCGCCGACCCTGCGCTGGCCGCAGCGATCACCGGCCCGGACACGGTGGATGGCATTGCGCCGGCGGGCGAATGGTCTCAGTGGTGGCAGCAAGCCGCGCGCACCAAACGCGAGAGTGCGCCGTGGCTGGGCGCCAGAGCCACCTCCGACTCACCCAGCACCGTCACTCAGCCATGAGCAGCTTTGCGGCGCAATGCGGCGTGCAAGACGCGGCAAGGCAGGCTGCGCTGGCCGATGCCACGCGGCGCATCGAGGCGGGCGGCCTTGAGCTGGTGCGCTTTGCCTGGTGCGACCTGCATGGCATGTTGCGCGGCAAGACACTGGTGGCCGCAACTGCCGCACAGGCCATGACCGAAGGCGTGGGCATGGTGAGCACGCTGCTGCTCAAGGACACGGCCGACCGCACCGCCTACAAAGTGTTCGAGGCTGGCGGCGCCGCTGAACTGCCGGGCTTTGAATTTGGCGGCAATGTGATGCTGCTGGCCGACCCGGCGAGCCTGAAAGAATTGCCCTGGGCGGAGAAGACCGGCTGGGTGCAGTGCCAGCCGTGGTTCCCCGACGGCAGCCCCGTGGAGTTCGACACTCGCCGCGTGCTGCAAAGCGCCCTCGCCAACCTGGCCGAAGCCGGCTACGGCATGAAGTGTGGGCTGGAAATCGAGTTCCACATTTACCGGATTGCCGAGGGTGGCAGCGTTCCCCAGCTTGACCCGACGCGGGCCGACTGGCCGGGCTTGCCGCCAGAGGTGACCATGATCCATCCCGGCTACCACCTGCTGTCAGAGCAATGGGTGGACATGGCCGAGGAGCCGCTTCGCATCGTACAGCGCACGGCGCAGGCGCTGGGGCTGCCCCTGCTGTCGCTGGAAATCGAGCTGGGGCCCAGCCAGGTCGAGGCGGTATTTGAAGCCACCGATGCGCTGACAGCCGCCGACAACATGGTGCTGTTTCGCAGTGCGGTGAAGCAGGCCTTGCGGCGTGCCGGTTACCACGCCACCTTCATGTGCCGCCCGCCCTTTCCCAACATCATGTCCAGCGGCTGGCACCTGCACCAGTCACTGGTGCACCTGAAAACCGGTGCCAACGCCTTCAAACGCCAAAGCCCCGCGGACGGAAGCACACCCGCGCACGCGCAGTACACGCTGACCGAAACCGGCGAACACTACCTCGCCGGGTTGCTCGCGCATGCGCGCGGCATGACGGCCTTCTGCACGCCCACCATCAATGGTTTCGGCCGCTTTCGGCCGAATGCGCTGGCGCCCCAATCGATTTTGTGGGGCCGGGACAACCGCGGTGCCATGCTGCGCGTGGTTGGCCAATGCAACGACAACGGCACACGTATCGAGAACCGCCTCGGCGAACCCGCCGCGAACCCTTATCTCTATCTGGCCTCGCAAATCCACGCCGGGCTGGACGGCATCGCGCGCCGCCTGAAAGCCCCCCCAGCCACCGACGCGCCTTATGGTGACACCGCCAAAAGATTGCCCACCAGCCTCGAAGAGGCGCTGCAAGCCTTGCAAGGCGACACGACGCTGGCGGAGGCATTCGGCAGCGCGTTCATCGCTTACCTCACGCGGGTCAAACAGGCCGAAATCACCCGCCATGCCGAGGCCCAGGACCAGGACGACTGGCAAAGACGTGAATACTTCAGCCGGATCTAACCGCCGCGGCCCGCATAAAAAATAACCATGATCACCATCCATTTCATCGAATCGGGCGGCCGCTCCACGCCGGTAAAAGGCAAAGTCGGCAAAAGCCTGATGGAAGCCGCAGTGGCCGCAGGCATTGACGGCATTGCCGCCGACTGCGGCGGCCTGCTGACTTGCGCCACCTGCCATGTACACGTGCAGGAACCTTTTTCCTCGGACACGCAAACCCTGCCGCCACCTGATGGCGAAGAGCTCGGCATGCTGGCATTTACCGCCGCGCCGCGCCTTCCCAACAGCCGGCTCAGTTGCCAGATCAAGCTCACGCCCGCGC
Source organism: Polaromonas sp. P5_D5 (assembly GCF_054049435.1). NCBI lineage: Bacteria > Pseudomonadati > Pseudomonadota > Betaproteobacteria > Burkholderiales > Comamonadaceae > Polaromonas > Polaromonas sp. P5_D5. Next base: position 641,852 of record NZ_JBFUMJ010000002.1, on the reverse strand, counting down.
TCGACGGATTGACGGTAGAGTTGCCTTCTACCCAGTATTAATTACCTCAGAAAGTTGTTCATGATTCTCGAACTCGCCGACATCCGCATTCACCCGGGCCAGCAAGCAGCCTTTGACGAAGCCATCCAGCGCGGCATCCGCGAAGTCATTTCCAAAGCCAGGGGCTTTCAGGGCTTCAAGGTCAACAAGGGCATTGAAAGCCCCGAACGCTACATCCTGCAGATCTTCTGGGACACACTGGAAAACCACACCGTCGACTTTCGTCAGTCGCCCGCCTTTGCCGACTGGCGTGCCATCGTCGGGCCCTTCTTTGCCGGCCCGCCCACGGTGGAGCATTTCGACCTGGTGGCCAAGTCAGCCTGAGCCTTGGGCCAGGGCCTGGCAAACAGGCGGGCAAAAAAAACGGGGCCGACGGCCCCGTTTTTTTGTCTGCGCGCAGTTCTGATGCCGGCTACCTGGCCGCATTTTCGTGGCCGCTGATCAGCTTGCCAAGCAACAGGCCGAGCTGCACCCGCTCGTCATCATCCAGCGGGCTCACGATGCGCTGCTGTGCCTTGCTGACAGCACGCTTCATCTGCAGTGCAACTTTTTCCCCTTCGGGCGTCGTCCACAGCAGTTTGCGGCGCTTGTCGGATGGGTCAGCCTCCCGCTTGACCCAGCCTTTGGCCTCCAGCCGCCCGATCACCGACCCGAAAGTGGCCGGGTCAAAGGCAACGCGGCCCGACAGAGTGATCTGGTCTTCGCCCGGGTCGTCCATCAGCGCATTCAGGATGGCGAACTGCACGGGCGTCGCATCAAACCCGGCCGTCTCCTCCATGAAGATCGCGACCGCGAGTTGTTGTGCCCGGCGGATCAAGTGCCCGGGGGCCTCGCTGAAGTTAAAGCTTTTTGCCATTTACCGAGTTTACCGTTCAGCTTTGCGCTCAGGGTATGTACTAGCGTACATACATGATAAGCATACTTATCATTGTCGAAGCCCCCTGATACCCTCTCATACATGTCACACACATCCCCCATCCTCATCTCGGGCGGCGGCATTGGCGGGCTGGCCGCGGCCCTGGTGCTCGCGCAGGACGGGCGCGCCGTGACGCTCATGGAGCAGGCGGCGAGTTTTGGCGAGATCGGCGCCGGCATCCAGCTCGGCCCCAATATTTTCCGCATGTTTGACTACCTGGGCCTCACTGAAGCCGTCAACCGTGTGGCGTTCTTTCCCACCGGTCTTGGCATGAACGATGTGCGCACGGGCGAGAAAGTTGTCCGTGTCCCGCTTGGCGACCTGGCCCGCGCCACCTATGGCTTTCCTTATGGCGTGATTTACCGCGCCGACCTGCACCAGGTGTTCCTCAATGCCTGCCGGGCGCAGCCCAACGTCACCTTGCGCACCAGCGCCAAGGTGGAGTCGTTTGACCAATCGGGAAGCGGCGTGACCGTACACCTTGCAGGCGGCGAAACCGTTGAAGGCAGCGCGTTGATAGGCGCAGACGGCATCTGGAGCCGCATCCGTGAAGCCGTGGTGGGCGACGGCAAACCCCGCGTGTCGGGCCATATCGCCTACCGCGCCGTGCTCAAGCGCGAGGATGTGCCGGCCCATCTGTGGAGCGACGATGTGCTGCTTTGGGGCGGCGAGAAAACCCATCTGGTTCACTACCCACTGCGCCGCGGCGAACTCTTCAACCTGGTGGCTGTTTTCCACAGCAACAAATACGACGAGGGCTGGAACACCTTTGGCGATACGGCCGAGCTGAACGAGCGTTTCGCCGATGCCTGCCCGCAAGTCAAGGAGCTGCTGGGGAAAATCGAGACCTGGAAGATGTGGGTGCTGTGCGACCGTGAACCCGTGAAAAACTGGACCGACCGGCGCGTGACCCTGCTGGGCGACGCCGCCCACCCGATGCTGCAGTACCTCGCCCAGGGCGCCGGCCAGGCCATTGAAGACGCTGTCGTGCTGCGTGAAGCGCTGCGCTTTACCCGCGGCGATGTGCCAAAAGCCTTCCAGAAATACCAGCAAAAGCGCTACCTGCGTACCGGCCGCGTGCAATTGACTGCCCGTTTTTACGGTGATATTTACCATGCGGCCGGTGTTCAACGCGAATTGCGCAACCAGATGTTCCAGAGCGGCACCGAGAGCGCGGGTTTCGCCGGCCTGAAGTGGATGTACGACGGAATCGAGCCGTCAAAACTGTTCCAATGACGGTTTCAAAAGTCCCAGGGATTGTCATGACTCTTCTTCCCAACACCGCTGCTCTCCGGGTAATTGCTACGCTTTTGATAGCTGCTTGCGCTTATCCCTCTTGGGCTGCAGCTCCAAAAGACTTAAAAGATGCGGCCTGGCCGACCAGGCCGGTGCGCATCCTTGTGGGGTTTCCGGGCGGCTCTACGCCCGACATGGCGGCGCGCAGCCTGGCCGAACCCCTGGGCCACGCCCTCGGCCAACCCGTGATTGTGGAAAACAGACCCGGCGCGTCAGGCAACATCGCGGCCGACCAGGTCGCCAAAGCCACTGACGACCATACGCTGGGCGTCGTCATCAACGGCAACCTGACCTCGGCCAAGCTGCTGTACTCCAGGCTGCCCTATGACCCGGCCAAAGACTTTGCGCCAATTTCACTACTGACCACGGCGCCCCTGGTGCTGGTAGCGCCTGCGGGCCAGCCTGGCGGCGCCGAATTCTTCGCTGCCGCGCGTCAGGGCGGCAGCCAGTGGAACTACGGCTCGGTCGGCAACGGCTCGGTGGCGCACCTGGGCATGGAGCTGCTGAAAAGCCGCATGCCCGGCGTCTCACCGGTTCACGTGCCCTTCGCCGGCAACCCGCAGGTGGTGACCGCCATGCTGGGCGGCCAGATCCAGATGGCGCTGATCCCGCCCGGCGTGGCCATGCCGCATGTGCGGTCGGGCAAGCTCCGGGCGATTGGCCTGGCCGGCGGACGCTCTTCCCTGGTGCCGGAAGTGCCGTCGCTGGCCGACGCCGGCGTGACGAATGTCAACCTGGAAGTCTGGACGGCCCTGATCGGCCCGGCCAGCCTTTCCAAAGCGGCCCAGGCGCGGCTGGCGCAAGAAGTGCCGCGCATCATTCGCGACGCCGACACGCGGCAAAAGTTGTTTAACCAGGGATGGCAGGCTGTGGGCACTTCGCCCGACGGCCTGAGGAGCCGCGTCAAAGACGAAGCCGCCATTTTGGGCGGCATCATCCAGTCGCGCGGTATCAAGCTTGAATAAATGATGCCCCCACAGTCGTTCACTGCGTGTAACTCCTTGCCCCCCGAGGGGGCCGCCCGCCTGCGGCCCGGCAAAGCCTCGGACTTAGCCCCCACGTTCGCCCACTGCGTGTGGCTCTCTGCCCCCCGAGGGGGCCGCACGCCTGTGGCCCAGCAAAGCCGGTTCCACGGCTCATGCTTGGTTAGGAGTTTCATTGGGCACAACCAGTGGGCGCCGCGGGACTGGCTTTGCCAGACCGCAAGCGCCGCCCCCTTGAGGGGGGAACAGGCTACACGTAGTGAGCCTGGACGGGGGCGAGCCAATTTCGCCAGACCGCTGGCGCCGCCCCCTCGAGGGGGGAACAGGCTACACGCAGTGAGCCTGGACGGGGGTGCAACTTGAATTCGATCACCGAACCCGCACGCTCCCTGCCCGTCTACGGCGAATTTGACGTTGTCGTAATCGGCGGCGGGCCAGCAGGGCTTGCTGCCAGCGTCAGCGCAGCTCGGCACGGCGCGCGCACCTTGCTGGTGGAGCGCTATGGTTTCCTCGGCGGCATGGGCACAGCCGGCGGCGTCACCAATTTCGCGGGCCTCTACGGCCGCAAAAACGGCCAGATGCAGCAGGTAGTGCGCGGCGTGGCCGACGACCTGCTGCAGCGCATTGACGCGCTGGGTGGCCTCAACGCGCCGCAAGACGGCATGCAGGGCCGCATCCGCGTGCGCTCTTATGACGTGTCGGCCTACAAGTGCGCAGCCGACCAGTTGCTGGTGGCGGCCGGTGTGCAAATCCTTTTCCATGCCTGGGCTGCTGCGGTGGTGATGGAAGGCAATCGCGTCAGCGCCCTGGTGGTCGAGACCAAATCCGGCCGCCAGGCAATCCGTGCCGCGCGTTTCATCGACTGCTCGGGCGACGCCGATGTGGCGAACTTCGCCGGCGTGCCGTTTGAGCTGGGCGACGGGCATGGCAGCGCACTGTTTCCCTCCACCATGTTTCGCGTCGGCCACGTGGATGCACCCCGCGCGCTGGCGGCTGTGGGCGAATTCAAAGCCATCAACACCCTGATGGCCGAGAGCCAGGCGCGCGAGCCAGGCCGCTACAAGTTTCCCCGTGAAGGTGCCATCCTCCGCCCCCAGAAGAACCCGACCGAGTGGCGCGCCAACGTCACGCAGATCCGCAACGCGCAAGGCACGGCCATGGATGCCACCGACGCGCGGCAGCTCAGCGAAGGTGAGCTTGAAGGCCGCCGCCAGATCACCGAATACTTCCGCTTCCTGAAGCATGAAGTGCCGGGCTTTGCGGAGTCCGCCATCGTCGACATCGCGCCGCAGGTCGGCATCCGCGAAACACGCCGCATTCAGGGCCTCTATGCCTTGAGCGGCGAAGACATCCTTTCATCGGCCCGCTTTGACGACACCATCGGCGTCAATGCCTGGCCAATGGAGCTGCATGCGGACGGCCGGATCGACTGGCAATTTCCGCGCAACACCGATGAGGCGCAGGGCCGCGTCTACAACGATCTCCCCTGGCGCATGCTGGTGCCTCAGGGCGTCGCCAACCTGCTGGTGGCCGGCCGCTGCGCCTCGATGACGCACGAAGGCCAATCGGCCGCGCGAGCCAGCGGCGGCTGCTTTGTGATGGGCCAGGCAGCGGGTACGGCGGCGGCCATGCCCGGCGCCGGGCAGGCTTTTTCCGATACCGACGTGAAACAGCTGCAGCAGTTGCTCATGCGGGACGGCGTGTATTTCGATAACGACCTTTAAGCGGCGATCTTTCACCCCAGAGACTGGACATCCATCATGGACATGACGCCCCCTACCGCCCCAGGCCAGCCCTCAGCACCCCACGGCGCTGCACGCAAGGCCTTTTATGAAGCCATCTCGGCGCACAGCATGACGCCGCTGTGGGAAGTGCTGCACGCGCTGGTGCCGCAATCGCCAAGCACCCCCTGCCAGCCGGCGCTGTGGAAGTACGCCGACGTGCATCCCTTCCTGATGAAGTCGGGCGAGCTGATCACCGCTGAAGAAGCGGTACGCCGCGTGCTGATCCTGGAGAACCCCGGCCTGCGTGGGCAGTCGTGCATCACGCAGTCGCTGTACGCAGGTCTGCAGGTCATCATGCCGGGTGAAATAGCGCCCAGCCACCGCCACACACAAAGCGCATTGCGCTTCGTGGTGGAAGGCCATGGCGCCTTCACCGCCGTGGATGGCGAGCGCACGCAGATGAAACCCGGCGACTTCATCATCACCCCCAGCTGGACCTGGCATGACCACGGCCACGAAGGCCGCGTGGAGTCCGATACACCGGTGGTCTGGCTGGACGGCCTGGACATCCCGATGCTGCGCTTCTTTGATGCAGGCTTTGCCGAAAACGGCACGGCCAAGCAACAGGAAGTCACCAAGCCCCAAGGCATCAGCAGCCACCGCTACGGCGCCAACATGCTGCCGATGCGGTATGACGCCCCGTTCGGTGAAACCTCACCCATCTTCAGCTACCCCTACGACCGCACGCGCGAAACCCTGCACCAGCTGGAAACCCATGCCGACATCGATGCCTGGGACGGCGTCAAGCTGCGCTATGTGAACCCGGCCACCGGCGGCTCGCCCATGCCGACCATGGCCACCTTCATGCAACGCCTGCCGGCCGGCTTTGAGGGCAAGTCATGGCGCCAGACCGACGGGGCCGTGTTCAGCGTGGTCGAGGGCACCGGTTCCGTCAGCATTGAGCGCGATGGCAAAACCTCGACTTTTGAGTTTGGCCCTTGCGACCATTTTGTGATTCCGTCGTGGCACACTGCGCAATTGCGTTCGGCGCAAGGTTGTGTGCTGTTCAGTTTTTCAGACCGCCCGGTGCATCAGGCCCTGGGCATACACAGAGAAGAAAGGTTGTCATGAGTTTTGTCATCACCCCACCGGCCGCAGTGTCCGTCCCTGTTGTGGGCACCAAAGACCGTTTTCCCGTGCACCGCATCTACTGCGTGGGCCGCAACTACGAAGAACACGCCAAGGAAATGGGTTTTACAGGCCGTGAGCCGCCCTTCTTCTTCCTCAAGCCCGCTGACGCCGCTGTCGTGGTGGACGCCGGCGTCACGGGCACCATTCCCTACCCATCGCTGACCAAGAACCTGCACCACGAAATCGAGCTGGTCGTGGCCATTGGCACCGGCGGTAAAAACATCAAGGCGGCCGATGCGCAAAAGCACATCTACGGTTATGCCGTGGGCCTGGACATGACGCGTCGCGACCTGCAGGGCGAGATGAAAAAGCAGGGCCGCCCCTGGTGCATTGGCAAAGCCTATGACCACTCCGCGCCCATCGGCCCCATCACACCCGCGGCCCGAGCCGGCGACGTGGCCAATGCCGAGCTCTACATCCAGGTGAACGGCAAGGACCGCCAGCGCAGCCATGTCTCCAAGCTGATCTGGAACATCGCGGAAACCATTGAACACCTGTCGGCAGCATGGGAGCTGCAACCGGGCGACCTGATTTATACCGGCACGCCTGAAGGCGTCGCGGCTGTGGTTTCGGGCGACACCATGGTCGGCGGTGTGGCGGGGCTGGAAACACTCACCGTCAAAGTCATCTGAACACGGGGTTAGCAAGCGCATGTCACGGCGGGGCAGCTGCGCGATAACCGCGCAGCTGCTTTAATCACCGCGCAAATACCCCGCTTTACCCGGGGTAACCCGCCTGACTGCTTGCCTCCTCAATTCTGATAATCGGCTTACCCGGTTTTTGGGAGCTCCCAAATGCCAAGACCTGCTTTTTGGAGAGCCTTCTTGAAAATCCTGCAGTCCCTTGCAAAATTCTGCGCTGTGCTGGCGGGCGTTCTGCTCACGGTGATCACGCTCATGACCTGCGCCAGCCTGATCGGCCGCAACCTGCTGGGCGCTACCCTCGTCGGCGACTTCGAACTCACCGGCGTGGTCACGGGGGCCGCGATCGCGCTGTTCATGCCCCTTTGTCAGATCAAACGCGGCAACATCATCGTCGACTTCTTCACCGCCAAACTGGGCGAAACCTCTAACGACAGGCTGGACCGTTTCGGTGCGTTGCTGTTGGGCCTGGTGTTTGCCCTGTTGGCCTGGCGCACGGTGCTGGGCGGCCTCAATTCGTACAACACGCACTCTGAAACCCAGATCCTGGGCTTTCCCGAATGGACGGTGTATGCCGCCATGGTCCCGCCTTTTGTGCTGACCTGCGTGATCGGTGTGTGCCAATCCGCGTTCGGCTTCGGCGACGCCCATGCGCCGCACAATCCGCTGGACGAGCTGGAGGCACACGTATGAGCTCCATCACCCTGGCTCTCGTCATTTTCGGCATCATGCTGGTCTTCATGGCCGTGCGTGTGCCTATCGCGGTCGCCATGTTTACCGCGGGCGCCATTGGTTACGTGATGCAGACCGGCTGGGGGCCGTTTTCCAGCTTCCTCAACACTCAGGCCTTCGCGCGCTTTGCCAGCTACGACCTGTCGGTGATCCCGCTCTTCATCCTGATGGGACATTTCGCAACGCAGGGCGGCATCAGCCGCGCCCTCTTCGGGTTCGCAGCAGGTGTGATGGGCCGGTTCAAGGGCGGTCTGGCCATGGCGTCCATCCTGGCTTGTGCGGCTTTCGGCGCCATCTGCGGCTCCTCGGTGGCCACGGCCGCCACCATCACCGGCGTGGCGCTGCCCGAGATGAAGCGCCACGGCTATTCGGGCCGCCTTGCCACGGGTACGCTGGCAGCCGGCGGCACGCTGGGCATTTTGATCCCGCCCTCGGTGCCACTGGTGATTTACGCCATCCTCACGGAGCAGAACATCGCCAAGCTGTTTGCCGCAGCCATGGTGCCGGGCATCATCGCGATGTTCGGCTACATGGTGGCCATTGCCATCTATGTACGGCTGGTGCCCGGACAGGCGCCCGAAGTAGACAACGACAGGCCGCCGATGACGCTGGCTTCCGCGCTGGGGATACTGCCCATCGCCATCATCTTCATCATCGTCTTCGGCGGCATTTACGGCGGCCTGTTCACGCCGACTGAAGGCGCCGCGGTGGGTGCCGCCGCCACTTTCGTAGCCGCCTTGCTCAAGCGCGAGATCACCTGGGCCAAATTCAAGCTGTGCTTTTATGCCACGGCGGAAAGCTCGGCCATGATCTTCCTGATCTTTATAGGCGCCGACCTGATGAACTCCGCCCTGGCCCTGACACAGGTACCCAACCAGCTCGCCGGCGTGGTCGGCGGCTGGGGACTGTCACCACTGATGGTTGTCACGGCCATCCTGCTGTTTTACGTGGTGCTGGGGGCAGTGATGGACGAGTTGTCGATGCTGCTGCTGACGATTCCTATCTTTTTCCCGATGGTGATGGGCCTGGACTTCGGCATGACCAAGGAATCCACCGCGATCTGGTTCGGCATCATGGTGTTGATGACCGTCGGCTTTGGCATGCTGGCGCCGCCGGTGGGCCTGAACGTCTATGTGGTCAATGGCCTGGCCAAAGACGTGCCTATCAGCGAAAGCTACAAGGGCGTCATGCCCTTCCTGATCAGCGACACCCTGCGCACCACCCTGCTGCTGCTTTTCCCCGGCATATCGCTGTGGCTGGTGAAATACATCAGCTAGCAAGCCTGCGGCTAGGGCTTTCACCGCTTCTCAAACCCGCTCCCATGCCTTAAGTTAGGCATATTGTTTACAGGAGACATGCATGATTCAACGACGAACCCTTCTCAAAACCAGCGCCGCCGCAGCCTTGGGCGCACCGGCGCTGTCGGGCCTGGCCCAGCAGGCCGTGACACTGAAGTTCCATACCTTCATGTCGCCCTCGTCCAATGTCTGGCTGGCCATGCACAAGCCCTGGATGGAAAAAGTCGAAAAAGAATCCGGCGGCCGCATCAAGTTTGAAGGCTATCCGGCCATGCAGCTGGGCGGCACGCCGGTGCAGCTCTACGACCAGGCCAAGGACGGCGTGGTTGACGTGGTGTGGACATTGCCTGGCAACACGGCCGGCCGCTTCCCGCGAATCGAGGTGTTTGAGCTGCCCTTCATGATGTCCAACGCCGAAGCGACTTCCAAGGCGTTTTGGGAATACGTGCAAACCGTTGCACCCGATGAATTCAAGGATACGCAGGTGCTGGCACTGCAGGTGCACGGCCCCGGTGTGATCCACACGGTCGACAAGCCCGTCAAGTCGATTGCCGACATGCGCGGCCTCAAGCTGCGCGCGCCGACCCGCCAGGTCACCAAGCTCATGGGCGTGCTGGGCGCCACGCCCGTCGGCATGCCGCTACCGCAAATCCCCGATGCGCTGAGCAAAGGCACCATCACCGGCTGCGTGATTCCGTGGGAAGTGGTGCCTTCGGTCAAGGTCAACGAGCTCACCAAGTTCCATGCCGAGTTCGACCCCGCCGGCGGCAGCCTTTACACCACCACCTTTGTGATGGCCATGAACAAGGCGAAATACAACTCGCTCGCGCCCGACCTCAAGAAGGTCATCGACAACAACTCCGGCATGGCCACCTCGGCCTGGCTGGGCAAGGTGCAGCAGGGCAACGACGTTCCCGGCCGCAAGACCGCCAGTGACCGCGGCAACACGATCTACACCGTGAGTGCGGCCGAAGCCCAGGAATTCCGCCGCAAATCACGCACGGTGGAAGTCGAGTGGGTGGAAGACATGAACAAGAAGGGTTTTGACGGCAAGAAACTGCTGGACACGGCACGCGCCCTGATTGAAAAGCACACCAAGACGACCAAGGCTTGATCAACAGGCCGCGCTAGGTGCGCATTCACGAAACCGGGCTTATGCCCGGTTTTTTTATGCTTCACCTATGTTCTTGTGCCTTTTCGGCCTTCAGCCCAATGAATACGGGCGCAACCAGCTCCTGATTTGATAGCGCGCCACCTCAGGCAAAACCTGCACGACAGCCGGGTTACTGCAACTGCGGCTTCATTCATGGCGCGTCTGCATAAGAATCCACCCGGCCCCCGTATGACGGGTGAGCCCGGTTCATCATTCCCTTTACCCCAAGGAAGTTCTTTCATGTCACGCATTTTGAAAACCCTGGCTGCCACCATCCTGGCCTCAAGCCTGAGCGCTTCTTTCACCCTGCCCGCTTTTGCGGCCGGCCCCATGGTCAAGACCCAGGCGCCCGGCTACTACCGCGTCACACTGGGCGATTTTGAAGTCACAGCCCTGTCGGACGGCACTGTCAAGCTGCCCGTGAAAGACCTGCTCACCAACACAACGCCGGCGAAAGTCGGCGCGGCACTGAAGCGTTCATTTTTACCTGACGCAGTCGAGACTTCAGTCAATGCCTACCTCATCAACACCGGCAGCAAGCTGGTGCTGATCGACACGGGTGCGTCCGGCCTCTTCGGCCCGACGCTGGGCAGCCTGCAGGCCAACCTCAAAGCCGCCGGCTACCAGCCCGAGCAGATCGACGAGATCTATATCACCCACATGCACCCCGACCACGTGGGCGGCCTCGTGGTGAACGGCGCCATGGCGTTTCCGAATGCCGTGGTGCGTGTGGACAAGGCGGACGCCGATTTCTGGCTGGATGAAGCCAAAATGAACGCAGCGCCCAAAGAATCCCAGGGCTTTTTCCAGGGTGCCATGGCGTCCATCAAGCCCTACGCAACGGCCGGCAAGCTCAAGACCTTTGAAGGCGCCACCGAGCTCGTGCCCGGCGTGAAGGCGCAGCCCACCCACGGCCACACGGCCGGCCACAGCGTGTATGTGGTGGAAAGCAAAGGGGAGAAGCTGATGCTGTGGGGCGACCTGATGCATGTGGCGGCAGTCCAGTTCGACAACCCGGAGGTCACCATCAAGTTTGACTCCGAGTCCCCACCGGCCGCCAAGGAACGCGCCAAGGCCTACGCCGATGCCGCCAAAAATGGTTACCTGGTCGGCGCGGCGCATATTGCCTTCCCCGGCCTTGGCCATGTGCGCAAGGGCGCGGGCAAGGCTTACACCTGGGTACCGGTGAATTACTCGTCGCTGAAATAAGAAAACAAACGAAATACGCGTTAAGCCCAATAAAAACGGGCGCGAGTAGCTACTTTTTTGATAGCACGGCAGCAAGCCTGCCGTGCGCCTCGGCAGGCCTCGGCCGGCGCAAAGCCGCTACACTCATCTGATGCAACGACCGCCCCTGAACCACTGCCGCGTCTGCGGCACCGCCGTGGCTTATCGCTTGCCGGACGACGGCGACACAAAAGAGCGGGCCGTCTGCCCGGCCTGCAATACGGTCCATTACGAAAACCCGCTCAATGTCGTTGGCACCGTGCCCAGCTGGGGCGAGGACGGCGCGCAAGTGCTGCTCTGCAAACGCAATATCGAGCCGCGTCGGGGCAAGTGGACATTGCCTGCCGGCTTCATGGAGTTGGGCGAAACCACCTCGCAGGGCGCAGCCCGTGAAACGGATGAAGAAGCCGGCGCCCAATATGAGATGCTGGGCCTTTTTACGGTCATGAACGTGGTGCGCGTCGGGCAGGTGCACATGTATTACCGGGCTCGGCTTTTGAGCACCGAATTCAATCCAGGCCATGAGACCATGGAGGCCAAACTGTTCACTGAGGCCGAAATTCCCTGGGACGAAATTGCCTTCAAGACGGTCAAGCAGACGCTGGAGCAGTACTTCGAAGACCGCCGCAAGGGTGCCTACGGCATCCATTCGTTTGATATTGAATGAAGGCCTTCAAGCCCGTGCCGGCCGTTACATTCTGCAGGCAGGACGCCCGGTAGAATTTCTCTGTATCCGGCTGGTTCTCACCGCGGATTTTCCGCCCCCTCATCGGCCTTCCGGCAGTCTCTTTTTTTAACCTCTTCCCCGGATTTCATGTTCAACACCGCAATCTTTTTCCGCATTGCCGACGATTTTGTGCTTCCTCCGCTGGAAGCGCTTGAAGAAATTTTCCAGTCCCACCGTTTCGTTCCCTGCGGCGCAACAGAGCCTGAATCCAGTGGCTGGGTGCCACCGCGCGGCAACAAAAGCACCGTCCTGCTCGAAAGCGTGGGCCGCCAGCTGATCGCCCGGCTCTGCACCGAGCGCCGCCCTGTGCCATCGTCCGCCATCAAGGCCGCGGTGGAAGAACGCATCGAAAAATACAAGGAAGAAACCGGCCGCGAACGCGTGGGCGCCAAGATCAAGAAGGAGTTCAAGCAGGAAGTCATGCTGGACCTGTTGCCGCGCGCCTTCACCAAGCGCTCGACCACCACGCTCTGGATCGACGTCGTCAACAAATTCCTGGTGGTTGACTCCGGCAACCTCACGGGCGCCGACAAGATCGTGAGTTATCTCGTGGAAGCGTTGAGCGAGGTGCCGGGCGCCCTGCCCGGCCTGAAGGCCAGCCCCATCCAGACGCAGATGTCGGCCGCTGCCGCCATGTCGCACTGGCTGTCGACGCGCGAAGCGCCATATAACTTCACGGTAGACCGCGACTGCGAGCTCAAGACGCCGGACGACCAGAAATCCACGGTGCGCTACTCGCGCCACACGCTGGAGATCGAGGAAGTGGCCCAGCACATTGCCGCCGGCAAGTTGCCGACGCAGCTGGCGATGACGTGGAACGAGCGCGTGTCTTTTGTGCTGACGGAAACCGCGCAGCTGAAAAAACTCAAGCTGCTCGATGTGGTGCTGGACGGCGTTCAGGAAAGCGGAAAGGACGACGACGGCTTTGACAGCGATGCAGCCATCATCACCGGCGAGCTGTCTTCGCTGATTCCGGACATGCTGGAGGCGTTGGGCGGGGAACTCGCCGAGGGAGAAGTCACACCGCACCCGGCCACCTCGCCTGCTGCCGACCCGGTACCAGAGCCCGCGTAGCAAATAAGGAAGACAGGTCATGCCCCAACACATCGGTATCGTCGGCTGCTCTGCCGAAGGCGCTGCGCTTTGTTATCAAACCATCTGTGTGGAAGGCGCCAAGGCCATGGGGCCGCATGCCCATCCTGAAGTGTCGATGCATACGCCGTCGCTTTCAGATTACATGGCGTGCATTTACCGCAATGACTGGAATGGCGTGGGCGACATCATGCTCGCTTCCGCGCACAAGCTCGCAAAAACCGGAGCTGACTTTCTTATCTGCCCGGACAACACCATCCATCAGGCTTTTGCTTACGTGCAGGAGCGATCCCCCTTGCCCTGGCTTCATATTGCGGAAGTCGTTGCCGAAGAAGCGGTCAGGCGCGGGTTCCGGTGCATCGGCATCACCGGCACGCGATGGCTCGTCGACAGTGAGGTCTACCCCGACAAGCTCGCGGCCCGCGGGCTGCAATACTTGCGTCCAGACAGCGCGGAGCGCGACGAAATCAACCGCATCATCATGGACGAGCTGGTGTACGGTGTCTTCAAGCCCGAAGCGATCGCATATTTCCAGAAAGTCATCGAGCGGATGAAAAGCGACGGCTGCGACGCAGTCGTCCTGGGCTGCACGGAAATCCCCCTGATCATGAGCGATTCAAACTCGCCCCTGCCGACTCTGGACTCCACACGCCTGCTGGCGCGCGCGGCGCTTGTCAGGGCGACGCAGGCCGTGCGGCCTTCGCCTGATTGAAAAGATTCAGTGCTGGCCCGGCGTAGCGCGGAGGCGTGAAACGGTTGCCGGCAAATCCTGCCAGGCCGGTTCCGAGGGTGCATAGCGTCCGCGCATATAAGCCACCAGCGCGGCAACCTGGGCATCATCCAGGCTGTGACGAAAAGCCGGCATGAACCCGATGTCTTTGCTCGCCGGTGACTGAATTCCCTCAAGGATCACCTGCACCAGATTGTCGGGCCGCTCGCTGTGCAGCTTGCTGTTAAGGGCCAGCGGCACGTTCACCCCCAGCAGTCGCGGGCCGTCGCCGTCGTGATGGCACGATGCGCAAGCGCCACTGAACAGGCGCTGGCCAGGGCCCGGCAAGCTGACAGCCGATTGCCGGGTGGACAAGACGATCTGCCCGGTGCGCTGGACGCTTTCAGCTTCCGTAGTTGGCTCATTAAAAGACACGAGATAAGTCGCCATCGCACGAATATCTTCTTCAGGCAAGGCGGCCAACTCCTTGATCACTGGTGCCATCGGACCCGCGGCAATGCCGTGCTGCGGTGAGTAGCCGCTACGCAGGTAGCGGTACAGCTCCGCAGCATTCCAGGGTACGGGCGCACGCGAGAGTGCAGTCAGCGCTGGAGCGTCCCAGCCATCCACCACGGCTCCGCTTAAAAAGGCCTTTCCGCTGCGCTCGGCGCCTGCGGCGTTGCGCGGCGTATGGCAGGCGCCGCAATGGCCCAGACCGTTGACCAGGTAGGCGCCACGATTCCATTCGGCAGTCTGCGCCGGGTCGGCACGGTAAGGCGCCGGCTCATGAAACAGCGCGTTCCACCCGGCCATCAACGGCCGCACGCTGAACGGGAAGGTCAGCCGCGTGGCCGGTGGTTCCGATCGCACGGGGGGCTGGGCCATCAGGTAGGCATACAGCGCGGTCAGGTCTTCATCGCTGGTTTTGGCGAACGCGGTATAGGGAAACGCGGGATACAAATAGCGGCCATCGCGGGAAATTCCTTCACGCATGGCGCGCTGGAAGGCGCTGAAGGACCACAAGCCTATGCCGGTGTCCGCATCGGGTGTGAGGTTGGTGGTGACAATCTTTCCGAAAGGCGTATCCATGGCCCTGCCGCCGGCATTGGGTATACCGCCGGGTGCTGTATGGCACACCACACAATCGCCCGAGGCCGCGAGCTGCCGGCCGCGTTCCAGCGTTGCGGCGGTGTAAACGGATGTGCCGCTTTGCACCACCGGAGCGATGACCGACCGGCCACCTGCCAGCGCCCACACGATGCCCACAACCCCCGCGAGCAAGGCGCCTGCGCGTGACCACCAGGCCACGCCTTTCGGCCATGCCGCGCCCTCAGGTACGGGATTGGGCAACCGAGCTGGAGCTGTTGGGATGTCCGGCTCGGGTGCCAGCCCGGGATTGAGCGCGGCACGCACCACTTCCGGCGTAAAAGGCGGCTGGCGAAAGCGCACGCCGGTGGCATCAAAAATGGCGTTGGCGATGGCTGCCGTACCCGGCACCGAAGACGACTCTCCGGCGCCAAGCGGTGGCTCACCGGGGCGCGCCATGGTCACGACCTCAATCACCGGCACGTCCCTGAAGTTGAGGATGGGGTAGCTTCCCCACTCCAGGCTGGTCACCTGATTTGTTTGGGGTGACACCGTGACCTGTTCCGTGAGTGCACGGCTGGTCGTCTGCACCACGTTGCCATGGATCTGGTGCTGAACCCCGGCGGGGTTGATCAGCGTGCCGGCGTCATGCCCTACCACGACGCGCCGGACATGCACCTCGCCCGTCTTGCGATTCACTTCGACGTCAGCCACCCAGGCCGCCCACGCCGCCCCGAACCCCGGCCATTTGCTGTGCATGTAGCGGGCATACGCAAAGCCCTGGCCGCGCACGACGTCCTGTGGATCACCAGGCGCTGTAGGCTGCTGCTGCGGCGTCGTATGCGCCATCCAGCCGGCGCGCTCGGCCGTGGCACGCACCAGCTCGGCGGCGCGCGGCTCCTTCAGGTACCGCAGCCGAAACTCCACCGGATCGACACCCGCTGCTGTTGCCAGTTCGTCGATGTAGGACTCATGCGCGAATGAATTGGGCAGCGCCGAGACACCGCGCAGCCATGACGCACGCAATAGCGGCGCCATGTCATTGACGGCGATGCGCATGTTGGCGTATTCGTAGGGTGGCCGGGCGGTTCGATCGCCCATTTCATAGGACTGCGCGACCGGTTCGATGGTGCGGGTGAGCAACAATGCCAGCGTGGGCGCGCCATTCGAAGGATAAGACGTTTGAAAGTCATATGCCGCGACCGACCCGTCGGCATTGAGCCCACCGTTCACCTGCATGAGCTGGGCTGCGCCTTTGGGTTCCCAGGCATGTTCCTGCTCACGCGTCAGCTGCACACGGACAGGGCTGCCCACAGCACGCGAAAGCAGCGCGGCATCTGCCGCCACATCGTCAGCGCAGTTTCGCCCGTAGCAGCCCGCCGCCTCCATGCGGATCACGTCGATGGCGACGTCGGCAAGGCCGGTCAGGCGCGACAGGTCAGCCCGCAGCACGTGGGGGTTTTGGGTTCCTGCCCATACCGTCAGGCGCTCCTGCTGCCAATCGGCCACGGCACACGAAGGCCCGAGGGAGCCGTGCATTTGATAGGGCCAGACGTAGTTGCGCGCCAGGGCTTGTGCCGCGCTTGCCATCGCGGTGTCCACGTTGCCGTCGTCGACAAGCCTGCGCTGCGTGGCCGGGTTGTTGCGGATCGCCTGCTCAAGGTCGCCCAGACTGGCGAGACCGGGCCACGGCTTCCAGCTGACACGCAATTCACGCAGCGCCTGTTCGGCCTGCTCTTCCCGCTCTGCAACGATGCCGACAAAGTCGCGGATCACCACCACCGCGCGAATGCCCGGAATGTGGGAAATCGATGATTCGTCCACCGATTCCAGCGTATTGCCGATGAAGTCGCCGTGGTCAGCCCCGGCATAGGGCGGGCGCACGACGCGGCCGTGCAGCATGCCGGGTACGCGCATGTCGTGCACAAATGTCAGTGCCCCGGTGGCCTTGGCCGGGATATCCAGGCGTGCCGCGCTGGTCCCCACCAGGCGGTAGTCGGCAGCATCCTTGACAGGGGTGCCCTGCACCAGCGAGAGATGTACATGCTCATTGGCCAGCAACGCGCCATACGTCACCGATTTATCTTCCTGCCCTGCCACCGAAACAACGCCATCTCGCACGGCGAGGAGGGAAGGATCCACCTGCAGTACGCCCGCTGCGCGCATCACCAGCCACGCGCGTGCCTGCGCCGCCGCGGCCCGCAAAGGGACGGCATGAACCTGGATGGACGCGCTGGCAATCGTGGCCCCCTGATTGGGCGCACGCGTCGTGTCCCCAAGAACCATGTTGACCTGCCCGAGCGCAACGTCGAGCTCTTCAGCCACGATCTGCGCCAGGGCCGTCCGGATACCGGTGCCTAGATCGACATGGCCGTTCAGGGCCGTCACGCTGCCGTCATCCCACACGGCAACCAGTATTTCAACGCCCTCTTGCGGATTGGCGCTGACCAATGCAGGTTGGCCACGGGCGGGTGGAGGCGCCGGCGGCGGCTCGCGGCTCACCAGCAAGACGCCGCTGGCCGCATGAAAATCGGCGCGTGTCAGGGGCGCATCGGCGCGACGCGTCATGGCGAGTTACCCCGGGCAAGGCTTTGGCGCGTCAGCTCTGCCGCACGCAATACAGCCCTCACGATCTCCAGGTGCGTGCCGCAGCGGCAGAGATTGCCGGACAGCTCGCGACGTATGTCGTCCTCGCCCGGTGCGGGGTTTCGCGCCAGCAATGCGACAGTCATCAGGATCATGCCGTTCAGGCAGTAGCCGCACTGGGCGGCCTGCTCTTCGATAAACGCCTGTTGGACCGGGTGAAGGGCCGCCGGCGTACCCAAACCCTCAAGGGTGGTGATTTCGCGGCCTGCCACGCCACATGCCGGAATAACGCAAGCGCGTGCCGCCACGCCATCGACCAGCACGGTGCATGCGCCACACTCGCCCAAACCGCAGCCATATTTCGGGCCATTCAGCGCGAAATCGTTACGCAGCACGGTCAGCAGGCTGGCCTGCTCCGCAACAGGCAGCGTACGCTCCAGCTGGTTAACGGACAGTGTGACGATGAAACCCATATTTACCGAACCGGTGCGGGCTCGCGTGGTGATTTCTCAACATCGATGAGATACGGCCTACACACTGAGATAGGCACGGCGCACTTCTTCATTGGCAGCCAGATCCGCCATGGATCCTTCAAAGCGGATTTGCCCTTTCTCCAATACATACGCCCTGTCGGAAACCAATTCGGCGAAATGCATGTTTTGCTCGGACAGCAGAATGCTGACACCGTGGGCCTTCAGCTCCAGGATCATGTTGGCCATTTGCTCCACAATGACGGGCGCTACGCCTTCGGAGGGTTCGTCAAGCAGAACCAGATAGGGATTGCCCATCAAGGTCCTGGCCACTGTCAGCATTTGCTGCTCGCCACCACTCATGCGGCCGCCGGGACGCGTGGGCATCTCACCCAGGTTGGGAAACAGCTTGAAGAGGCGTTCCGGCGTCCACAAGGGCGCCTCACTGCCGTCGGGCCAGCGGCGCGGCGCCTGCCGCCCTACTTCCAGGTTCTCGGTCACTGTCAGGTCGGTGAAGATTCGCCGGTCTTCCGGCACAAAGCCCAGGCCCATGCGAGCCGCATGGTGTGGTTCACTGCTGGAGATATCCTTGCCAAGAAAAGCCACGCTGCCGCGGCGCTTGTCGAGCATCCCGATCAGCGTCTTCAGGGTGGTCGATTTGCCGGCGCCATTGCGCCCCATCAGGGCAACGACTTCGCCGCGCCTGACAGCCAGGTTGACGCCAAACAGTATTTGCGCCGCGCCATACCAGGCCGACAGGTCTTTCGCCTCCAGCAGTATCTCGTTGCCGTTGCCCATCACGCAGTTTCCTTTTCAATGGCTTTTTTCTCGAAGGTCTTGCCACTGCCGAAATAGACTTCCTGGACTTTGGGGTGGTCGCGGATATCCTGCGGCTTGCCTTCCGCAATCAACCGGCCACGCGCCAGCACGATCATGCGGTCAGCATAGGCAAACACCACGTCCATGCTGTGCTCGGTAAAAAGCACCGCCATGCCCCGGTCAATGACCAGTTGTTTGGTCAGCGCCATCAAGTCGTTTCGCTCCCTGGGAGCCATACCGGCTGTCGGCTCATCCATGAGCAGCAACTTGGGGTTGTTGGCCATGGCCATGGCCAATTCCACACGCTTGACATCTCCATATGCCAGCACGCTGCAAGGGCGGTCAGCCTGCGGCTTCATGTTGACCTGCTCAAGCAGCGCCATGGCCTCGTCGCGCTTGTAATCTGCGGCACGGCGCCACATGGAAAAAAGCCGATGGTCTGCGGACAGCAAGGTCATCTGGACGTTCTCCACGACCGTGAGTGAAGAAAAGGTTTCGGCGATCTGGAATGTCCGACTGACACCGCGCCGCCAGATTTCACGGGGAGCCAGGCCGATCAGCTCCTGCGAGTCCAGCTGGATGGAGCCTGTATCTGCGCGCAGCTGACCGTTGACCATATTGAACGTGGTTGACTTCCCGGCACCATTGGGTCCGATCAAAGCCAGCAGTTCACCCGCCGCCAGCTCAAAGTTCACACCATCGACAGCCCTGACACCACCGAACGATTTACCCAGTCCTGACACCTTCAGCAAGCTCATGACTTCTCTCCCGCACTGCGGCGACTGGCCAGCAGCTGTTTGGCAAAGCCTGCAATCCCCTGGGGAAACAGCAGCACAAGAACCAGGATGATGGCGCCCAGCATGGCGCGCCAATAGTCGGTATTGCGCGCCACGGTATCGTGCAGCCATGTGAACGTGACGGCCCCCACGACAGGTCCCAAAAGCGTCTGGATACCCCCCAGCAAAACCATCACCAGACCGTCGATCGACTTGCTGACGTGCAGGCTTTCAGGCGAGATGCTGCCTTTTGAAAAGGCATAAAGCGCGCCAGCCAGCCCCGCAAAAGAACCCGCAATCACAAACGCGGCCCATTGCAGACGTTTGACATTCATGCCGATGGCATCAGAGCGCAGCACCGAGTCGCGTGCCGCACGCATGCCATAGCCAAACGRCGAATACAGCATCCGGTGCATCAGCAAGACGCCCCCGGCCACCAAGACAAGGGTGAGGTAGTAATAAATACGTTTGTCCGCCAGCCACTCAGAGGGCCATACGCCGGTCAATCCGTTGCTGCCGCCGGTGAACACGTCCCATTGATAACAAATAGCCCAGGTAATTTGCGCAAAGGCCAGCGTCAGCATGGCGAGGTAAACACCGGACAACCTGACGCAGAACCAGCCATAGACAAAAGCGCCCAGGGCCGCCACGAGGGGTGCAACGACCAGCGCCAGCTCCATGGGCATGTTCAGGCTGCGCACCAGCAGCGCGGCACCATAGGCCCCAAGGCCGAAGTAGGCGGCATGCCCGAACGAGTGCATCCCCGCGGGTCCCATGATGAAATGCAGGCTGACAGCGAACAGGACGGCAACCAGCAGATCAATCAGCAGCACTGTCACGTAAGGCGACTGCGCCGCCAGCACAGGCATCAAAGCCAGTACCGCCAGCAGGCCCGCACAACCCCAGGCATACAAGCGGTGCGGCCTGCGCAGCGGTTCTTCAGCCATGCCTGTATGCCGGCTGGGCGCCTGGGGCCTGCCGAACAATCCCCAGGGACGGGCCACCAGGACAACCGCCATTACGACGAACTCCACCACCAGGGTCAGCTTGGAAAAAGAGATGCTAATGCCCGCAATTTCGACCAGCCCCAGCCAGATGCAAATGGCCTTGAGTTCGGCAATCAGCAGTGCCGCTACGTAGGCACCCGGGATGGAGCCCATGCCCCCGACCACCACCACCACAAACGCGGCGCCGATGATGTTGAGGTCCATTTCCAGGTTGGCGGGCTCGCGCGGTAGCTGAAGCGCGCCCCCAAGGCCCGCCAGAAGTGCGCCCAATGCAAAAACGGCTGTGAACAGCCACGCCTGGTTCACACCCAGCGCGCTGACCATTTCGCGGTCCTGGGTAGCAGCCCGGACCAGGGTACCCCATCGGGTTTTAGTGAGCAAAAGCCAGAGCAGGCCCAGGACAACAGGTCCCGCGACGATCAGAAAAATGTCATAGGAAGGAAACTGGCGTCCGAGAATCGCCACGGAGCCCGTCAGACCGGGCGCCCGGGGACCAAGCAGTTCTTCGGCACCCCAAAACCAGAGCACGCCGTCCTTGATCACCAGGCCCAGGGCAAACGTTGCCAGCAGCTGGAATAGCTCCGGTGCACGATATATACGGCGAAGCAACAAGACCTCGACCAAGCCACCGAGAACACCTACAGCCAAAGCAGCCATCAACAGAGCAGGCCAGAAACCCAAGGTATTGCCGAGAGCACTGACCAATGAATAGGCAACGTAGATACCCACCATGAAAAAAGATCCATGGGCAAAATTGACAATCCGCGTAACACCAAAGATCAACGACAAACCAGCTGCCACGAGAAACAGCGACGATGCGCCGGCCAGGCCATTAAGCAACTGCACGATAAAGCCTGAGAAGCTCATGAACAAACCTTTTTTCTGCGGGATAGCGTGGCCGGCAAGCAGCGCACAGCGGACACACCATTAACATGACGGCGGCACCGGAACTGCCGGCAAACCGCGATGGGTGCATGCACGAGGCGCGGCACCTGCCGCCGTCAGCACTTGCCTCGGTCTAGTCGGCAGCGCGCATTTTTTTCACTTCAGCGTTGCTGGGCTGGACTTTTGAACCGTCGATATATCGATAGTCGACCATCACGCCCTTGCCGCCTTCATTTTTTGTGCGGCCCACATAGGCCCCCATGGTGGACTGGTGGTCTTCCGGTCGAAAAACCACGGGGCCGAAAGGTGTCGTCACATTCAGGCCGCGGAAAGCGGTAATCAGCTTTTCCGTATCGGTTGATTTCGCCTTTTTCATGCCTTCGGCCAGGGATTTGATGGCGCTATAGCCGACCACGGAACCCAGGCGCGGATAGTCTTTGTACTTACTGTGATAAGCAAGGAAGAAAGCCTTGTGTTCGGGAGTCTGGATGCCGTACCACGGATAGCCGGTAACCACCCAGCCGTTAGGCGTTTCTTCCTTGAGCGGATCGAGATATTCGGGTTCGCCCGTCAACAAGCTGACGACTTCACGCCCCTGAAACAGGCCGCGGGTATTGCCTTCACGAACAAACTTTGAGAGGTCGGCACCAAAAAGAACATTGAAGATGGCATCCGGCTTGGCGTCCGCCATGGCCTGCACAACACTGCCAGAGTCGACTTTGCCCAACGGAGGCGCCTGCTCGGCCACGAACTCCACATCGGGCTGTACGGCCTTCAGCAAGGTCTTGAACGTCGCGGCTGCGGACTGCCCATACTCATAATTGGGGTACACCACTGCCCAGCGCTTTTTCTTCATCGCGGCGGCTTCAGGGACCAGCATGGCAACCTGCATATAGGTGGAGGTCCGCAAGCGGAATGTGTAGCGATTGCCGTTTTGCCAGACGATTTTGTCTGTCAAAGGCTCAGCCGCCAGAAAGAAGAACTTTTTCTGCTTGGCAAAATCGGTCAGCGCCAGACCGATATTGGAAAGGAAGGAGCCCGTCAGCACGTCAACTTTTTCGCGCGAGACAAGCTCTTCGGCCGCACGAACCGCATCACCCGGATTTGCGTTGTCGTCGCGGATAACCAGCTGGACTTTCTTGCCGTTGATGCCGCCACCAGCATTGATTTCTTCAACGGCCAGCTCCATGCCTTTCTTGTACGGTTCCAGGAAAGCTGGCTGGGCCTTGTAGCTGTTTATTTCCCCTATCTTGATGACGCCCTGCGCATGCGCGTTCACGAATGAGGTCATCAGTCCGAGGAAAGCGACGGTGCTCAGCATTTTGTTGTGCAGCTTCATAAATACTCCTGGTTGTCGTGGATCAGATAGACGGCGATGGTGAGTCATTGGTGATAAGTAGGTTGGCAGCCGGGGCTACCTTAACCCATCCTCCCCCTTGATTTCGTGGATTTGAAGCCCCCCCACGCGCGGCAGGGGGCGGCCGCTGTCCGTGACGACGACAGCCACCACGATTTCGTTGGCCCGGGGGGCATCGGCAATGCGCGCCTCCATGGCATCAAAGTGGCTGCGCACGAATGCGGCATCCTTGTGTCCCAGCGGCACGTCAATGGCAGTACCCAGGCCACCGCGCTTTTTACTTGACGGCACCAGAGCAGCACCCTTTTCCACCGCCAGGCGCAGTGGGGCGCCCAGTCTGGGATGCAGGATCGCTGCCGCATGCTCGAGCTCGCCTGCCTCACCCACGATGGCGGCCTTGCCGTAACTATGGGCCTGGCCCGGCGCAATGCCAAGGGCCTGCACGCACTTTTGCCCCAGCAGCCCGCCAAGCTCTTCGCCGATGTCAATCAGCGCATCGAGTTTTTCCGCGTACACCCCGGAAAAAGGATTCTCGATCACGGCCATCGCCAATGCCTTTCGCGTCGGAGGAGCGACGACCTTTCCCATCTCGATGTATGTTTCGTCGATTTGCACAACAATTTTTCGAATCCTGGCTGTCATGGTTTTTCCTTGTCTCGGTGACTGCTAAATATCTGGCGCATCGGGTTTAACGCAAGCCATCCCATTTGGCGATGGCACTGGCGGCCAGCCCACCCACCCGGGCGTGAATGCGCGGGCCCGTGCTCATGGCCAGGATGAAAACGATTTCGTCTGGCAAGGGAGCCCCTGGCACACGCACCTCAATGGCGTCGAAATGGCTACGGACATAACTCGCATTGACGTGCGTTAAAGGAACATCCAGCGCCGTACCCGGCGCACCCACTTTTTTTGTCGAAGGAACGATGGACAAGGCATTACCGGGTTGGCCGGTTTTTTCCTCAGCCTGCCCACGGGCATAAGCGTTGCGATCACCTTTCCAGCCAAGCAGCTCACGCATCGCGTACCCGCCGGGCACATGCCAGAGCGCACCATGCTCCAGTTCCCCTGCCGCGCCCACAATCGCTCCTTTTCCGTAACCCTCAATATGTTCGGCCGGCACCGCCATTGCGGCGCGCAGACGCTCAGCCATCTGGATACCCACGGGCTGAAGCTGGTCCATCATCGGCAGGAGGTCGGGCTCATACCGCCCCGCAAACGGGTTGGTCAGCACCGCGCCAACTGCCCCGCGAAGCAGAGGCACCGGCGCTATCGGACCGAATTCATGCCGTATCTGCTCCACGTGCGTAAAAATACGCCGAATTTCAATCATGGTGTGAGGTCCATTCATTTCATTAAGCAAATACCGAACCAGCCGGCACTTCAGCACTGTGATTTTGCAATCGTTGCGACGTTTTATCAGAGGTGGTCATCAGCTGGTTTTGGCAAACCAGCGCAGCCGACCAGATCAATCCCGCCGCCTGCAGAGCCTGTGCGCGTTCAAGCCCGGTGCGCAGTGCGCGCCGAACCGTTTCCGCCTCCAGCAACGGCACCTCAATTGTCACCAGCATTTCGCCAAGGTCGGTGTCGTCCTTCACGTCACAAGCTCTGCTGCGTTTGATTCGCACGTCGGCAACATCGACCGCATTCGCAATCATGGTGGCTGCAGCATCCGCTTGCGCGGCAGTACGCGCAAGGACCGTCACGCTGTCGGCAATACCCAGAGAAAAGCTTCGCCCTCGCCAACCGCTGGTAGCGACGCCGCGAACAGGAAGCGCGCTGGAAACCTCGAATTGCCCGTCGGTATGAACGCCGGCCAATACCTCGTTCACATCGAGGCGCGCCAGATCTGCATACAGGCCGATCCGCACAGATTGCGCTGGCGCCAAGTGCAGGGCAATGTCACCGCCGTTGTTGACCCAGGCGCGGTCTATCCCGCCATTGGCATAACAGGCGACCAGCTCCTGCGCGACTGCACCGGCAACGGCCGCCATCGGGGTGATGAAGCCATGCCGGTAAGGGTGGCACGCATTCCACATGCGCCGGGCTATGACCCCTTCCAGATGGCACTCATCCCGTACAGGCTGCCGCAGGAGAGGAAGTTCCCCGACCAGCTCGCCGAGGATATCGCTGAAACGCTCCCACGCTTTGGCATGAGCGTCCTCTACCGCAGCCGGCCTTCCATGGGCGCCAATGATGATATCCATCGGACCATGCTGGAAATGCCAGCGCCCGTCGGGAAGTTGCAAGCGTTGAGAGTTCATGTGCAAGTGCCTCAGCCCAATAACGGAGAACGCGCCAGAGGCCAGGGGTTGGCGGAAGGTAGCTTGGCCCATTCCAGAGCTACAGGTGCACCCTCGTTGTGCCAGGCACCGCGACACAACACATCCTCCAGCGTGCGCACATAGTCCATGTGCCCGCCCAGCGCGCGATAGTCGTCAAGCTTCATGCTGAATTCAATGGGAGCCACGATGGCCGGCGTGGGAACGGTTCCGAAACTGTTGTCCGGCATGCGCATGACATCGGCCATCACGGTGATCCCTCCACCGGGCCAGACGTAGGCAGGAGCCCCGCCACAGGTCACATTCACCAGGGAACTCTTGATGGCGCGCGTCAGCAAAACCGGATTTTCAGTGACACCGGCCCGCAGGCTGCCACCGGCTCCCGCAAGAAAGAGCACCGTCGCCAGCGAGGGCTCGCAGTTTTCACCGATACGCTCAACGACATGGCGCACTTCCGCCGGCATCTCTTGCTCCACGGGAACGAGCTCTTCATTGAGCACATACCAGCTTGCATGCTCACCGGTGGTGGACGTCATCAACAAGCGCAGGCCCGGCCAGGCGACATTACCGTCCCACGCCTCGATGATGGACAGGGGATCGGCGATATCCGTCCCACCCCAGCCCGTTCCAGGATTTGCCACCTGGAAATAGCGCCCCGGCGTGGACTTTCGTCCGCGCATCCGGATACCTGACGGGCGCATATCGAGACAACGCCCCGCCTGATGCTCGGTCAGCACACCGGTAATGTGGTCGTCGACCACCACCACCTCGTCAAGCTTGCCGAATAACTGCTTCGCAAAAATTCCGACCGTAGCCGACCCGCAACCCACGCGCATGCGTTCTTCCTCAACGCCATTCACGACAGGCGCACGGCCAGCCTGAATCAGTATCTGGGAACCGCCGTCAATCGTAAACTCCACGGCCTGCTTGTTGCCGAGCGCCTTCATCATTTCGACCGTGACACGGCCCTCTTTCTTGCTACCTCCCGTCAGGTGATGCACACCACCCAGGGACAGCATCTGCGAGCCATACTCGGCCGTCGTCACATGCCCGATTACCTCTCCCTTGCAGCGCACATTGGCCTGCTCGGCACCCAGGAAGCGGTCAGTGTCAATTTTTACCTTGAAGCTGCAATAGCTGAAAATTCCTTCCGTGACCACAGTGACCAGATCAACACCGGCCGCTTTCGATGAAACGATGAATGGTGCCGGCTTGTAGTCGGGATAAGTTGTTGATGAACCCACACCCGTGACAAACACTTCATCAGCCAGTAGAAGATCACCGCTCCATGGAACCGCTGATGCGCCATCCGTGCCACCGGACAGATCTTCTGGCGCGGGAAGTCTTGCATCTGTACGCCCCGCAAACGGCACAATATGCGTCCCTCCGACGGACAGCGTACGGCGCAACAACAACACCGGGTCGACCCGAACAAGCGTTCCGCCGTGGTTGGCATAGCGATCGCAGGCCCCGCTGCGCCCTTCGGATATCTGACATAGAACCGGGCAGGCATTGCACTCGATTTTCTCGCTATTCATTCGCTCGTTTCGCGGCCGGGCCTTTTCCAAAACCAGCGGAAACGTCAAGGCATCCATGCCAGGCAAGCCGTCCGTCTTTGTATGTTCAGTCATCGTGCTCGTCCTTCTGCCACTCTCACCATCTTGGGGCGAATTCACCAATGTAGTGCTCACTTAATTTACATGTTGCATTCACTACATACGAGATTCAATGTAGCGCATGCGGATTTCTCATGCAATAGTATTTACATGGCTGTCTTAAACTTATTTTAAAATGTTGTACACACTGAATTTAAATGTTGCGTTCACTACATTAATGTGGCACATTGCCTCCGTGGCGGCATCGTTTGGCCAGGGCATGCAAATACCTATCGAGACCGCGCAATGGAAAGATCGGCTCACAAGCCGGCAGATCATGAAACCATGAGACATCAACGCAGCCTCTCCAATTCATAACCATCACTCCCGAATAACACCATGAGCGCTTTCAATGAAGAAACTGTGCTGTCCGTCCATCACTGGACTGACCGCCTGTTTACCTTTACCACCACACGCGACACATCACTGCGCTTTAGCAACGGCCACTTCACCATGATCGGGTTAAGGGTCAACGACAAGCCTTTGCTGCGCGCCTACAGCATCGTGAGCCCCAATCATGAAGAGCATCTCGAATTCCTCAGCATCAAGGTCGCGGAAGGTCCCCTGACGTCACGGCTGCAGCACATCAAGGTCGGCGACAAAATCATCGTTGGACGCAAGCCAACCGGCACACTGGTAATTGATTACCTGCTGCCGGGCAAAAGGCTTTACCTGCTCTCGACCGGCACGGGCCTGGCGCCATTCATGAGCATCATCCGGGACCCGGAGACTTACGAACGGTTTGAGCAGATAGTGCTCGTCCATGGCGTGCGGCAGGCAGACGAGCTGGCCTATCACGACCTGGTTGTGGATCACTTGCCCCAACATGAGTTTCTCGGTGAGCTGATCTCCAGGCAGTTGCTGTACTACCCTACCGTTACGCGGGAGGCTTACCGCAACATGGGTCGCGTCACCGACCTGATCGAAAGCGGGAAGATGTTGGCCGACCTGCAGTTGCCGGCACTGGATCCGGCGCATGACCGTGTGATGATCTGCGGCAGCCCCGCCATGCTCAAGGACCTCAAACACATGCTCGAAGGCAAAGGCTTCATCGAAGGCAATACGTCCAAGCCGGGAGATTTCGTGATCGAACGCGCCTTTGCCGAACAATGAAGATGGCCCAGCGCTTGCTTTCAAATCATTGCATTTCCCCGGGAAGCCATCCATCACACCTTTTCGCTTGATCACGCATAAACCGCGACTGGACACCTCTACATGACAGCGAAGACGGCCAAAACCATCAAGCCGCGCACTGCCACAACCAAACGCACGATTGCCAAGCGGCCCGGCGTACGGGAGCAAGCCGCGCAGACCACGCGCGACAACATCCTGCGGGCAGCCACCCGCGTCTTCGCGCGCTATGGGTATGACGGCGGGAGCGTAGAGAAAATATCCAGGTCGGCCAAGTCATTCGACCGCATGATTTACTACTACTTCGGCAGCAAGGAAGGCTTGTTCATCGAAGTGTTGGAAGACATGTACCGCCGCATGAATGACGCCGAGCTCGAGTTGTCGCTGGACATCGAGCATCCCGTGGAATCCCTGACCGACGTGATTTGCTTCGTGGTGTCCTACTACAGCAAAAATCCGGAGTTCATCACGCTGCTCAATACGGAAAACCTGCACCGCGGCAAGCACATTGCCAAATCGCAACGCGCCCGGGATTACTCGTCTCCCGCCATCGCCATCATCCGGCAACTGCTGGAAAGCGGTGTGCGCAAGAAAATTTTCCGGGCAGACATCTCCGCCCGCAATGTCTACCTGCTGATTGCCGCCACCGGCTACTTCTATATCTCTAACCGCCACACGCTGTCAGCCTTCCTCGGCGAAGACCTGCAAACACCTGAGGCGCTGGCGCAATGGCAGGCCTTCATCATCAGCACCGTGCTGCGCACTGTCATGCTGAATCCTTGAGCTCAACCCCACGCATTTGAAAGGCCACCCATGGCAGAAGCGGCATCAAGCGGAAAATCAGGAAAGGTCGTCATCAGGAACATTGGCCTGCTGCTCTCCGGAGACATCGACCAGCCTATCCTGGACGCGGACACCATCGTTGTGAACGACGGTCTCATCGTAGCTATCGGAAAGGCCAAGGACTGTGACACGGCGCATGCGCAGACCGTGATTGACGCGCACCAGACTTGCGTGGCACCCGGTTTGATCGACAGCCATGTGCATCCGGTTTTCGGCGACTGGACGCCGCGCCAGAACCAGATCGGCTGGATTGACTCCACCATGCACGGCGGCGTCACCACCATGATTTCTGCCGGCGAGGTTCACCTGCCAGGGCGCCCCAAGGATATCGTGGGCCTCAAGGCGCTGGCCATAACCGCACAACGGGCATTCGACAACTTCCGCCCAGGCGGCGTCAAGGTACTTGCCGGTGCACCCATCATCGAAAAAGGGATGACCGAACAAGATTTCAAGGACCTTGCCGACGCCGGCGTAACCTTGCTCGGCGAGGTGGGCCTGGGTTCAGTCAAGGCGGGCTACGAAGCCAAAGAGATGGTGGGTTGGGCGAGGAAATACGGCATCCAGAGCACCATTCACACCGGTGGCCCTTCCATTCCCGGCTCAGGCCTGATTGACAAGGACGTGGTACTGGAAGCAGACGCCGATGTCATCGGCCATATCAATGGCGGTCATACGGCACTGTCGGAAGCACATGTTTGCGAACTCTGTGAGAAATCATCGCGCGCCATTGAAATTGTCCATAACGGCAATGAAAAAGTCGCAATTGCAGCCGCGCAGGCGGCGCTGCAGCTCAAGTGCCCGCATCGCGTCATCCTGGGTACCGACGGGCCGGCCGGGTCCGGTGTCCAGCCGCTGGGTGTGCTGCGCCTTATCGCCCTCCTTTCCAGCCTGGGCAATATCCCGGCGGAGCTGGTTTTTTGCTTTGCCACGGGTAACACCGCGCGCATTCGCAAACTCAATTGCGGTTTGATAGAAACAGGCCGTGATGCTGATCTGGTCTTCATGGACAAAGCCCAGCACTCAGCGGGGCTCAACCTGCTGGACAGTGTGCAACGCGGGGATATTCCCGGCGTTGGCATGGTGATGATTGACGGCCTGGTTCGCTGCGGCCGCAGCCGTAACACCCCGCCGGCCACGCAGATCCCCAGCATTGTTCCGGCCTGATACGCAGGCGCTTGCGACTTGCCATCGCGTTTTCCCCAGACACAATTGCGTCGAGCTAATCGACGGGCAATCCTCTGACGTCGATCTCAAAGACAGCCGACCGGATACTTCAACAAATATTCGATCCAAACAAAAAAGCCGGTTAGCGTTAGCTAACCGGCTATCTGTTGGTTTTATGGTCGGTGTGAAAGGATTCGAACCTTCGACCCCTTGCACCCCATGCAAGTGCGCTACCAGGCTGCGCCACACACCGACAAGCCTTTTATTATAGCGTGCCGAAAATGCTTCTCAGTGCCCGGCGCTGAGGAGATCACGAATTTCAAACAACTCGCGCCGTACCAATTGCAGTCGTTGCTGAGCCGCGCTGCCGCTGGGCAAATCCGCGCCCTCCGGCTCGCTGTCTTCGAAGTCCGAGTGGTCACTGGAATCCTCAAAATCCTCCAGCAGGGACTCACCGCCTTCCAGCACTTCTACGCCGTCAAGCATGACTTCACCATTACGGCGCTTGTCGCGTTCGGTCTGAACGATTTCCTGAAGCTTGTTGCGTGCGCCGCTGATGGTGAAGCCCTGGTCATAGAGCAAATCACGGATCCGGCGGATCATCAGCACCTCATGGTGCTGGTAGTAGCGGCGGTTGCCACGCCTTTTCATCGGGCGTAGTTGCGTGAACTCTTGCTCCCAATAACGGAGCACGTGAGGTTTGACGCCGCACAAATCACTGACTTCACCGATGGTGAAATAGCGTTTCGCGGGAATGGGTGGGAGCGTTTTCTCCAATTAAATCAATGCGCTAAGGAGGAAACCTCCAAATCTACTCTAAGTCGAAACTTAGCGCAAAGAGTTGCGCCGGTTTTTTGGGATGTGTTGTTCCGTCACACAGGTGACATTTAATTACAAACACCTACCCGGATACGTAAACCCGGCGGACGAAGCCACCGGGTTTAGTACTTATTCGGCAACAGTTTCGCCCTGGATCTGGTCTTTGAGCTTGTGGCTGGCATGAAATGTCACCACCCTGCGAGCCTCGATGGGAATGGCTTCTCCGGTGCGGGGGTTGCGGCCGGGGCGAGGTGCTTTGGTGCGAATCTGGAAATTGCCAAATCCGGAAATTTTCACGTCATTTCCGTCCACCAGGCTGTCCGAGATCAAGTCGAAAAACGCGTCAATCATGTCCTTTGATTCGCGTTTGTTGAGCCCGATCTGTTCAAACAGCAACTCGGCCAGATGCGCCTTTGTCAGCGCCGGGGTTTCCAGGCTTTCTACAGAAAAATCCATGCAACGGTACTCCTGGCGACTTTTATTGTGAGCGGTATTCGTGAAAGGTCAGGCCCGCAAGCGGGCACCCAACTGACCTTGCAGATTGTCGAGCACCGACTGAACGGCCGCCTCAATCTCCTCGTCTGTCAGTGTAGCGGCGCCGCTCGAAAGCACCAAGCGCACGGCCAGGCTTTTTTCGCCGAGCTGCATGCTCGCGCTTGCCTGCTGCGGCCGATAGACGTCAAACAGCGTTGCCCCCTTGAGCAGGCCTTTCGTATTGGCGCCATGGATGGCCGACATCAGCGCGGCATGGCTGACACCCTCCGCCACGATGACGGCGATATCACGCTCTACCGGCTGTAGCTTGCTGACCGGCTTGAACTCGGGCACCGGCCGTTGCAGCACGGCATCCAGTTCCAGCTCAAACAGGAGTGGCGCCTGGGCCAGGTCGTAGCCCTGGCGCCACTGCGGGTGCAGCTCGCCCACAAAGCCGATCGACTTGCCGCCTACAGACACGCTCGCGCAGCGGCCGGGGTGCATGGCGGGGTGCGCCGCAGGCGAAAAGACAGCCTGAAGCGGCGCGAGCAAAGCCTCCACGTCGCCCTTGATGTCGAAAAAATCCACCCCCTTGTCAGGCTGGCTCCAGTTCAGTGCCGCCCGCGGGCCATAGGCCAAGCCAGCCACACGCATGGGCTGGTTGAAGCCGGCCACGGTGGTATCGGTATTCTGGACATCTGCGTCACGCAGGAAAACGCGGCCCAGTTCAAACACGTTCACGCGGGGCGCCTTGCGATCCAGGTTGAACTTGAGCACCTGCAGGAGCGAGCCCAGCAACGAGGAACGCATCACGCTCATCTGGCTGGCGATGGGATTGAGCAGCTTGATGGGGTTGGGATTACCGGCAAGCTCATGCTCCCAGCGCTCTTCCACGAAGCTGAAGTTAATGGTTTCCTGGTAACCCAGTGACGCCAGGGCGCGACGCACGCCAAAGGGGCTGCGTTCGGCTTCAGCGCGCAACCTGGCGGTGATGGGGGCCAGCGGCGGCGTCTCGGGAAGCTGGTTGTAGCCCACCATGCGCACCACTTCTTCAATGAGATCTTCTTCAATCTGCAGATCAAAGCGGTAGCTGGGTGGTGTCACGGTCAACGTGCCCTCGCCCTGCGTCACCGGCAGGCCGAGGCGCTGGAGCGCATCGAGGCATTGAGCCTGTGTGAGCGGCATGCCGATCACCTTGGCTGCACGCGCCACCCGCAAAGTGACTGGCACCGCTTTGGGAACGTTAACCTGCTGGTCATCCATGGGGCCGCACACCGTTTCCGGTGTGCCGCAGATATCGATGATCAGTTGGGTGATGCGCTCGATGTGCTCGACGGTCTGCCCGGGATCAACGCCTCGCTCAAAACGGTGGCCTGCGTCGGTCGAGAAGTTATAACGGCGCGAGCGACCAGCGATGGCCTTGGGCCACCAGAAGGCGGCTTCGACGTAGACATGTTTCGTGTCGTCCGAGACGGCGGTCGCATCGCCGCCCATGATGCCGGCCAGCGACTCCACCTGCGCGTTGTCGGCAATCACGCCGACCTTTTCGTCAACCGTCACGGTATTGCCGTTAAGCAGCTTGAGCGTCTCGCCGGACTTGCCCCAGCGGACATCGAGCCCGCCATGGATTTTTTCGAGGTCAAAGATGTGCGAGGGACGGCCCAGCTCGAACATCACGTAGTTGGAGATGTCCACCAGCGCCGTCACGCTGCGCTGGCCGCAGCGCACCAGGCGATCGACCATCCATTGTGGTGTGGCAGCTTTCGTATTGACGTTGCGCACCACGCGGCCGGAAAAGCGGCCGCACAAATCGGGCGCGCTGATCTTCACCGGCAGTTTCGCGGTGTCGGCGGCAGCCACGGCGGGAATGGCCGGCGTCTTCAGCGGTGCACCCGTGAGCGCAGCGACTTCGCGCGCAACACCGTAGACGCTCAGGCAATGCGCCAGGTTGGGCGTGAGCTTGAGGGTGAACAGGGTGTCGTCGAGCTTCAAATGCTCGCGGATGTCCTGGCCCAGCGGCGCATCGGCCACCAGTTCGAGCAGGCCGCCGTGGTCTTCAGAGAGCTTGAGTTCGCGCGCCGAGCACAGCATGCCCTGGCTTTCCACGCCGCGCAGTTTGCCGACCTTGATCAGGAAGGGCTTGCCGTCTTCACCGGGAGGCAACTCGGCGCCGACCAGGGCACATGGCACCTTGATGCCGACGCGGGCGTTGGGCGCACCGCAAACGATGTTGAGCAGGCTGCCCTGCCCCACGTCGACCTGGCAGACGCGCAGGCGATCGGCATCCGGGTGTTGGACGGCTTCCTTGATTTCACCAACAACAATCCTGGTGAACGGAGGTGCCACCGGCTTGAGTTCTTCGACCTCCAGGCCGGCCATGGTGAGTGTGTCGGCGAGCTGCTGGGTCGTCAAAGGCGGGTTGCAGAATTCGCGCAACCAGGATTCTGGGAATTGCATGGTCTAACCTTGTTTTCTTGTTCTTGTTATTTCAGGACTGAAACTGGGAGAGGAAGCGGATGTCGCCGTCGAAGAAGAGACGCAGGTCGTTGACGCCGTAGCGCAGCATGGTCAGGCGGTCAGGGCCCATGCCGAAGGCAAAGCCGATGTATTTCTCGGGGTCCAGCCCCATGTTGCGCACCACATTCGGGTGCACCTGGCCAGAGCCGGCCACTTCCAGCCAGCGGCCGGCGAGCGGGCCGGTCTGGAACTGGATGTCGATCTCGGCGCTGGGTTCCGTGAACGGGAAAAAGCTGGGGCGAAAGCGCAGCACCAGGTCATCGCTTTCGAAGAAAGTACGGCAGAAATCAGTGAAGACGAATTTGAGATCCTTGAAGCTTACGTTCTCGCCTATCCACAGGCCTTCGCACTGGTGAAACATGGGCGAGTGCGTGGCATCGCTGTCGACACGGTAGGTGCGACCCGGTGCGATGACGCGTATCTCGGGCATACGGCCGCCTGCGTCGATGAGCGCGCGGTGCTTCTTGACATGCTGGACCGCATAGCGGATCTGCATGGGGCTGGTGTGGGTGCGCAGGAGATTGGGCGCGGCCTCGGTGCCGCCCTCGACATAAAACGTGTCATGCATCGAACGCGCTGGATGGTCTTCGGGCGTATTGAGCGCAGTGAAATTGAACCAGTCCGTCTCGATTTCAGGGCCTTGGGCCACATCGAAACCCATCGAGCCAAAAATACCTTCAATGCGCTCCAGCGTCAGTGACACCGGATGCAAGCCGCCCTGCGTGCGCTGACGGCCGGGCAGGCTCACGTCGAGCGCTTCCGCCTTGAGCTGCTTTTGCAGTTCGGCGTCGGCCAGCGCCTGCCGGCGCTCGGTCAACGCGGTTTCAATCGCCTGTTTGGCGAGGTTGATAGCGGCGCCACGGGACTTCTTCTCTTCGACGCTGAGCGCTGCCATGCCTTTCATCAACTCCGTGACGCGGCCGGTTTTTCCCAGGAACTGCGCCTTGGCGTTTTCCAGGTCGGCGGGCGTGTTCGCCTGCGTAAAACTGGCCTGGGCGCTGCTAACCAGTTCTTGGAGGGCATCGGGTTGAGTCATACGTTCTCTTGTTCGAAATACAAAACAGCGAAGGCGCTTTCAGCAGCACTTCTGTTCCGTGAGTACTGCAGTAAGGGCCATGAAAAAGGGCCAGAGCCTTTTCAAGCCCCAGCCCTTTATTTTCGTGCGCAAGCAGCTATTGATTTAATAGCACCAACACTGCCCGGCTTGAAAATCAGGCAGCCAGCTTGGCTTTCACCTGTTCAACGATGGCGCCGAAAGCAGCGCTGTCATGAATGGCCATGTCGGACAGAACCTTGCGGTCGATCTCGATACCGGCTTTCTTCAGGCCGTTAGCAAACTGGCTGTAGGTCAAGCCGAAGGAACGGCTTGCAGCGTTGATACGGGCGATCCACAACTGGCGGAACACGCGTTTCTTGGTACGGCGGTCACGGTAGGCATATTGCCCAGCCTTCATTACCGCTTCTTTGGCGATACGGAAGACATTGCCGCGGCGGCCGCGGAAACCTTTTGCAAGGGCTAAAACTTTTTTGTGGCGGGCGCGAGCCGTTACACCACGTTTGACGCGAGGCATGTGTGTACTCCTTGTTCGTCGTTAATTAAATGCCCTGGCCTGGGAGCATCTGTGCCATGTGACCCATATTGGTCTCATGAACAGTCACCGCACCACGCAGATGGCGTTTGTTTTTGGTGGTCTTCTTGGTCAGGATGTGACGTTTGAAGGCTTGGCCGCGCTTGACGGTACCACCCGGACGAACGCGGAAACGCTTTTTAGCGCCGCTCTTGGTCTTCATTTTGGGCATGTAAATGCTCCTTTTCATTTGTGCTCGTGAGGCGCTGCGAACCTTCCGCAGACTTGATGGCCCCGAGACACTTGTTAAGCGGGAAATCTTGCGACTTCCCGCTGCTCGCAAAAGGTTTGACCCTTCTGCTTTTGGAAAGCCGGCTTGCACCTGCTTTCACCGGAACGCCGCAAAGCGCCCCTTATCTTTACCCTCTGCTCGCCAGCCTCAGGCTGCGGACGGTGCCGGGGCCGTCTCGGCTGCCGGTTTGGCAGCACCCGGCTTTTTACGGCCCGGCGCGATCATCATGACCATCTGCCTGCCTTCAAGCTTGGGGAACTGCTCCACCACAATCAAATCGGCCAACTCATCACGAATACGCGCCAGCAGGGCCAAGCCCAGTTCCTGGTGCGTGATTTCGCGACCACGAAAACGCAAGGTAATCTTGCATTTGTCGCCTTCTTCCAAAAAGCGCTTGATATTGCGCAGTTTGATGTTGTAGTCCCCATCGTCAGTGCCGGGCCGGAATTTGATTTCCTTGATCTCGATCACTTTTTGCTTGGACTTCGCTTCCGCCGCCTTCTTCTGCTCGGCGTACTTGAACTTGCCGTAATCCATCAACCGGCACACCGGTGGAACCGCTGTGGGGGAGATTTCGACGAGGTCCACATCGGCCTCACCCGCAAGGCGCAAAGCCTCGGTGATGCTGACAATGCCCAGCGGCTCATTGTCTGGCCCGCTCAGACGTACTTCAGGGGCCATGATTTCACGGTTCAAGCGATGCTTGCGTTCTTCACGGTGACGGCGGTCACGAAATTCAGTAGCGATGGTTCTATCCTTTAACTCTTGCTATAAAAGCTATAGCTGCTTGCGCCCGTCCTGTAAGGACGACAGGCCAAATTCATCAACAATTTTGTTAAAAATCAGGCTTTTTTCGCGATGTCGGAAGCGATCGTTTCAGCGAAGGCTTCAAGAGGCATCACTCCAAGGTCTTTGTTACCCCGGGCGCGCACTGCAACGGCACCTGCCGCTTTCTCCTTGTCGCCTACGACAAGGATATACGGCAGCTTTTTCATCGAGTGCTCCCGTATTTTATACGTAATTTTCTCGTTGCGCAGGTCCAGATTGACCCTAAGCCCTTGATTTTGCAGTGTTTTGGCAACTTCCCGGGCATATTCAGCCTGGGAATCGGTGATATTGAGGACCGAAACCTGCTCGGGGGCCAGCCAGACTGGTAGCGCGCCGGCGTGTTCCTCGATCAAAATCCCGATAAAACGCTCCAGGCTGCCCACAATCGCGCGGTGCAGCATTACAGGCCGGTGACGGTTACCGTCTTCGCCCACATATTCGGCATCCAGCCGCTCCGGCATGGAGAAATCGACCTGCATGGTGCCGCATTGCCACTGGCGGCCGATGGCGTCTTTGAGCGTGTATTCGATCTTCGGGCCGTAAAAAGCGCCGTCGCCGGGGGCGATTTCAAATTCGCAGCCGGACGCGCGCAGGCTTTCCATCAGCGCATGCTCAGCCTTGTCCCAGCTTTCGTCCGAGCCGATGCGAGCCTCGGGGCGCGTGGCGACCTTGTAGATGATGTTCTTGAAGCCGAAATCTGTGTACACCTTCTGCAGCAAGGTCGTGTAGTCCACGCATTCCTTCAGGATCTGATCTTCGGTGCAGAAGATATGGCCGTCGTCCTGCGTGAAGCCGCGCACGCGCATGATGCCGTGCAACCCGCCCGAAGGCTCGTTGCGGTGGCACTGGCCGAACTCGCCGTAGCGCAGCGGCAGGTCGCGGTAGCTTTTAATGCCCTGCTTGAAGATCAGGATATGGCCGGGGCAGTTCATGGGCTTGAGCGCATATTCGCGCTTTTCGCTCTCGGTCGTGAACATGTTGTCACGGTACTTGTCCCAATGGCCGGTTTTTTCCCACAGCGTCTTGTCGATGATCTGGGGGCCCTTGACCTCCTGGTAGCCGTTGTCCTGGTAGACCTTGCGCATGTACTGCTCGACGCCCTGCCAGACCGTCCAGCCTTTGGGGTGCCAGAACACCAGGCCGGGCGCATGGTCGTCGATGTGAAACAGGTCCAGTTCCTTGCCGAGCTTGCGGTGGTCGCGCTTTTCAGCCTCCTCCAGCATCGTGAGGTACTGCTGGAGTTCGTCCTTCGTGGCCCAGGCCGTGCCGTAAACGCGCTGCAGCATTTCATTGCGGTGATCGCCGCGCCAGTAGGCACCGGCCACCTTCATGAGCTTGAAGAACTTCAGCTTGCCCGTGCTGGGCACGTGGGGGCCGCGGCACAGGTCTTCAAAAGCACCTTCGCGGTAGAGCGACACATCCTCATTGGCGGGAATGCTCGCAATGATTTCCGCCTTGTAATGCTCGCCTATGCTCTTGAAATGCGCCACGGCTTCATCGCGTGGCAGCACACGGCGGGTCACCGGCTCGTCCCTGGCGGCAAGCTCGGTCATGCGCTTTTCGATCGCCACCAGGTCTTCCGGCGTGAAGGGGCGCTTGTAGGAGAAATCGTAGAAAAACCCGTTTTCAATCACCGGGCCTATGGTGACCTGCGCATCCGGGAACAGTTCCTTGACGGCGTAGGCCAGCAAGTGGGCTGTCGAGTGACGGATCATGTCCAGTCCATCGGCGTCCTTGGCTGTGATGATGGAAACCGAGCTGTCCTTATCAATCAGATAGCTGGTGTCGACCACTTTGCCGTCAACTTTGCCGCCTAGGGCCGCTTTGGCCAGGCCGGTGCCGATTGAGGCAGCGACTTCGGCCACCGTAATGGCCTGGGGGTATTCGCGCTTGGAAGCATCGGGGAGCGTGATTTGAATCATGGGAATAACTTCTATAAGCAGGCTGAAATCAGAAAAAACAAAAAAGCGCGGAACCTGCCGCGCTTTGATAGGGGGATATGGATTTAAGCTATGAAATCAGTAGCTAACAATCACCAAGGGGTGCGGACTAGCGCCCTGGATGACTCCAGAAAACGGACGAGGGCGTAGTTCGCGGTGTCATAACCCGAACGATCCTTCCTGTTTCCAGCTTGATTGATTGCATGCGGCTATTTTACGGCAGCTTGCAGATGGCTCGCCGGCCACCTGTTCGCCTCGCGCCACAAAGTCCTATTGAGGCGAAGCCGGCGGCAAAAATCCCAGGCCAAGGCAACGCGGACATTCGGTAATCACCGTTTGTTTTTCGACTTCAAAATGCTCATTGATGTTTTCGCTTTCAATGCGCAGTTCGCCGGTGCCATTGCAATCGGGACAGGGAACACGCTTGAAACCCACGGTTAATTCCGACACGGCAACCTCCTCCTGTTAATGATGCACATCTTGTGTTTTATGTAACAAACTGCACTCTACGCTAAAAAACGCCCGTAAAAAAGCCCGGACAGGCCCTAGGTCCTGTCCAGGCTGAAAAGCTGCGCTTCAAGGGCGCAAGCGTCTGGGTAATCGTCGGTCAGGTGAGATCAGTGGAACTGCTCTTCTTCGGTAGAGCCGGTCAGTGCGGTCACGCTGGATTTGCCGCCCTGAATGGCGGTGGTCACTTCATCGAAGTACCCAGTGCCAACTTCCTGCTGGTGCGACACAAAGGTGTAGCCGCGGTCACGTGCTGCGAATTCGGGCTCCTGCACCTTCTCGATGTAAGCCGTCATGCCGCGCTTGACGTAGTCTTGCGACAGGTCGTACATGTTGTACCACATGGAGTGAATGCCAGCCAACGTGATGAACTGGTACTTGTATCCCATGGCGCCGAGCTCGCGCTGGAACTTGGCGATGGTGGCATCGTCGAGGTTTTTCTTCCAATTGAAAGACGGCGAGCAGTTGTAGGCCAGCATCTTGCCTGGGTGAACCTTGTGCACGGCATCGGCGAATTTCTTTGCGAAGTCGAGGTCAGGCGTGCCGGTTTCGCACCACACCAGGTCGGCGTAGTGGGCATAGGCGTTAGCGCGGGCGACAGCCTGCTCCAGACCCTTGCGCGTCTTGTAGAAGCCTTCGGCGGTACGCTCACCCGTCAGGAAAGGTTTGTCGATCTCGTCGTAGTCGGAAGTCAGCAAATCGGCGGCTTCGGCATCGGTACGGGCAATCACCAGCGTGGGCACGCCGCAGACGTCGGCCGCCATACGCGCGGCAATCAGCTTCTGGCAGGACTCGCGGGTGGGCAGCAAGACCTTGCCGCCCATGTGGCCGCACTTCTTGACGGAAGCCAATTGGTCTTCCCAGTGCACGCCGCCGGCGCCGGACTTGATCATGGCCTTCATCAGTTCGAAGGCATTCAGAACACCGCCGAAACCGGCTTCGGCATCCGCCACGATGGGTGCGAAGTAGTCGATGTAGTCTTTGTCGCCGGCATCAATGCCTTTGGAGTGCTGGATTTCGTCCGCACGGCGGAAGGTGTTGTTGATGGTTTCAACGACCTTGGGCACCGAGTCCACCGGGTACAGGGACTGGTCCGGGTACATGGCGGAGTAGCTGTTGTTGTCGGCAGCAACTTGCCAGCCCGACAGATAGATGGCTTTGACGCCGGCCTTGACCTGCTGCATGGCCTGGCCGCCTGTCAGGGCACCGAGGCAGTTGACGTAGGGCTCGTTGTGCAGCAGATCCCACAGTTTTTCGGCGCCGCGGCGGGCCAGCGTGTGCTCGATCGGGAAGGATCCGCGCAGGCGCACCACGTCGGCGGCGCTGTAGCCGCGCTTGATGCCTTTCCAGCGCGGGTTGGTGGCCCAGTCTTTTTCCAGGGCGGAAATTTGCTGGTCGCGGCTCAATTGTTCGGTCAGGGTTTGCGGCATGGTGGGCTCCGTAGGTTGAAAAAAAGAAATGGCGAATTCGATGGATCAACTTTAAGTCTTCTACAAGACCTTATGAAGCTCTTATGTCTTATATAAGACAAAAATAAAATTCAATAAAATCAACGATATTTATTTAACTTATCGTAATATAAAATTCTATCTCTCATATTGAGAAATAATTTTGCACTGCAGCATTTGTTGATTCCACATTACGGAATCAATTTATTGAATGATGAAATGTGAAGGGCGGCTTGCATCGGTGGTCAGCGCGCACATCAGCCCCTGCCTCCTCTCAGGGTCCTGAAGCCCTTTGCGAACGACTCAGCTGGCGCCGCCGGTTCGATGCAACACCCAGTCGCCCAGCGTAATCACCGGTTTGCCGTGAATCCGTTCGGGGGCGATCTCATAGAGGAAACACACCAGTTCCCGCGCGCGCTCCGGTTGACCAGACCCGGATACCGGCTCAAGTTGCACCGCCACTTCGCGCTTGGTGTATTCACCGGTCTGCTGCGGCCAGACCTCCTCGATTTCATCCAGCACACGCTCCAGCTCGGGCGCCACCGCATACACCTCTCCCTGCACGGTTCCCGGTCCGGTCAGCGTCAGGCCCGGATAGCTACCCAGATGGTGCATCACGCCTGCCACGCTGGCGCGCCCTATCCAGCGGGGTGGCGGCTGCAAATGGTTGATGTCGCGCTGCTCACCCTTGCGCAGGGTGCCGTAAACAAAAACATAACGGACAGGAGATTGAGGCATTGTTTGAGTGTCGTCGCCAGAGAGTCGTCATCGGATTGTGGGCTGTCCAGGCTGCGTGTAACCGGCAATGCCCCACTGAAATTAAGGCATGATTTCAACCTCTGCCAGGCCGTTCCCGGCCGGTACAAACGCAGGCCCCGCACTGGCCCGCACCACAGGAGTCTCCAGTTTAATGAACCGAATCGTGGCTTACGCCTGCCTGGCGCTCAGCATGTCGCTCGTTGGCAGCTACGTAGCGCTTTCCAAACCCCTCGTCATCGCCTTCCCCGTCTTTTTGCTGGCCTGGCTGCGTTTTGGCATCGGTGGCAGCGCCATGCTGCACTGGCTGAAAAAACCGGCAGGCGAAGTCCCCATGAGCCGGCAAACCGGCCGACTGCTGTTCCTCGAATCCTTTCTGGGCAATTTCCTGTTTTCCATCTGCATGCTGTTTGGCGTGAGCATGACCAGCGCGGTTGCGGCCGGTGTGATCATGGCGTCCATTCCGGCAGCCGTTGCGCTGATGAGCTGGCTCTTCCTGCGGGAACGCATCGGTGCGCGCGTATGGGGCGCTATAGCCTGCGCAGTGGTCGGCATTGGCCTTGTTTCGCTATCAAAAAATGAGCTGGTTGCGCCCGTCAGCATTGGCCCGGAGGCCGATTTGGCACACAGAAATGCCTGGCTGGGCAATTTGCTGCTGGTGGGCGCGGTTTTATGCGAGGCGGCCTACGCCGTGATCGGCAAGAAGCTGACCGGCGTACTCAGCCCCAAACGCATCACCGCACTGATCAACCTCTGGGGCTTTGCCCTCGTCACCCCTTTCGGCCTCTGGATGGCCTGGGGATTTGACTTTGGCAAGGTGGCGCCCTCCGCCTGGCTGTTGCTGCTGTTTTATTCGCTCGCGGCCAGCGTATGGACGGTCTGGCTCTGGATGACCGGGCTCAGGAAGATTCCGGCGAACCAGGCCGGCGTTTTCACCGTATTACTGCCGGTCAGCGCCGCAGCGGTCGGCGTCATTGTTCTGGGAGAAAATCTCAATGGCACCCAGATCGGTGCTTTTGCCATCGCGCTGACCGGCGTCGTGCTGGCTACTTTGCCCGGGCGGGGTCCGGGAAAGCCTGTTCCGGTCGAGCCGCCGCACTGATTTCGCGGTCCAGCCGTTTTTGCCGGCGCATCACGGAGATGCTGTAGGCAATGATGCCCAACGACACCACCGTGATCAAAATCGTGGCCGCTGCGTAAATCGACGGGTTCACACCGCGGCGGGCGTAGCTGAAGATCACCTGCGGCAAGGTCGTCACGCCGGGCCCCGACAAGAATTCGGAGATCACGACGTCGTCAAACGACAGTGTGAAGGTGAGCAGCCAGGCCGATACCAACGCCGGCGCAATGCTGGGCAAAGTCACCAGAAAGAACACCTGCACAGGCCGGCAACCCAGGTCCATGGCGGCTTCTTCCAGGGTGCGGTCCATTTCGCTGAGCCGCGACTGGATGACCACCGTGGCGTAGGCCATGCCGAGCAAGGTGTGCCCCGTCACGATGGTGATGAAACCCCGGTCCGGCCAGCCGATGGCGCGCTGCACCGCCACCATCAGCAGCAGCAGGGCCAGACCGATGATGACCTCGGGCATGACCAGGGGCGCATTGACCAACCCGTAGAACAGCGTACGCCCGGTAAAGCGCAAATAGCGAACCAGTACAAAGGCAGCGAAGCTGCCGAGCACCACCGACAGCGTGCCGGTGATCAGCGCCACCTTGAGCGACAGAAAAAATCCTTCCACCAACCGGGAGTCCGACAGCAGCGCCTCATACCAGCGCGTTGAAAAGCCGGTGAAAACACCGTCTTGCCGGGTACTGTTGAAAGAAAAGACGATGAGAAAGATGAGCGGAATGTACAGGAACAGGTATACCAGGCCCATCCAGATCCGGCCGACGTTGTTCTCAAAAAACCGGAGGATTGGTCTCAACACGTTTTTCATGTCAATGCCGTCCTTGCGCATCGCGGTCGCTGCTGGAGCGGTAGTAAAACGCCAGCGGCACCAGGATCAGGAGGATCATCACGACAGCCAGCGCGGATGCGCGCGGCCAGTTGTTGCTGCTGAACATCTCGTCCCACACCACGCGGCCGATCATGATATTTTCAGCGCCCCCAAGCAGCGACGGAATCACGAACTCGCCGACGCTGGGGATGAAAACCAGCATCGAACCGGCGATGATCCCGGACTTGCTGAGTGGAACAGTGATCAGCCAGAAAGCCTTCCAGGCGCTGGCGCCCAGATCATGGGCAGCCTCCAGCAGACGAAAATCCATCTTCACCAGGTTGGCGTAAAGCGGCAGGATCATGAAGGGGCAGTACACATAGGTCATACCGACCAGCATGGAAACGTCGGTGTAGAGCATCACCATCGGCTCCTGGATGATGCCCAGCGATAGCAGCAGGTTATTGAGCACGCCCTGATCGGCCAGGATGCCCTTCCACGCATAGACCCGCAGCAGGAAAGACGTCCAGAACGGCAACATGACCATCATCAGCAAGGCCGGGCGAATCGCCGGCCGCGAGCGCGCGATGAAGTAGGCAAACGGATAGCCGATCACCAGGCAAGACAGCGTGGTGAGCAAGGCGTACTTCAGCGAGGTCTTGTAAGCCTCCATGTAGATGGTGTTGCCAAAACCGCCTGCCGTATCGGCCGCCTTGTCGATGAAGATGGACGCATAGTTGTTGTAGCGCAGCATGACGTGCCAGGACCCCTGCAC
This sequence comes from Polaromonas sp. P5_D5, assembly GCF_054049435.1. Classification (NCBI taxonomy): domain Bacteria; kingdom Pseudomonadati; phylum Pseudomonadota; class Betaproteobacteria; order Burkholderiales; family Comamonadaceae; genus Polaromonas; species Polaromonas sp. P5_D5. Next base: position 598,205 of record NZ_JBFUMJ010000002.1, on the reverse strand, counting down.
CGTCTCGATCAGCGGCGCGAAGGGATCCACGCCATTGCCCATGTCCGTGACACTGATCCGCAACAGGATCAGGAAAGGCAACACAAAGAACAGCAGCAACCAGACATAAGGCACGCCGATCACGAAGCGCCGCCCCAGGTTGAGTTGAAGCCAGGAATGAATTTTCATCGCGGTAGTGAGATAGCTTGGCGTCGCAGCAGCAGCTTATTGAGTCAGCACCACGGGCGCCGAATCGTCCCACCAGAAGAACACCGCGTCTTCCCAGGTGATCAGGGAGCTCTCGTGGCGCGTGGTGTTGGTCTCGGTGATTTTCACCCTGCGACCGCCCGGCATTTCCACAATGAAGGTGTTGTAGCTGCCGAAGTAAGCGATCTCCCGCACCTTGCCGGTGAACAGGTTGACGTTCACCTCAGGACGGGTCTTGGCAATGTGAATCTTCTCCGGCCGCACCGCGATGGCCACCGACATCCCCAGCGTGCCGCTGATGCCGTGGCCCACGTTCACCACGCCCTGCTCCGTCGTGACTTCACAGCGGTCCGCCTCGTCCAGCGTGAGCTCGCCTTCAAACATGTTGACGTTGCCGATGAAGTCGGCCACAAACCGGCAATTGGGGTGCTCGTAAATTTCCTTTGGCGTGCCGACCTGCAGGACGCGGCCGTGGCTCATGACGGCAATGCGGGAAGCCATGGCCATGGCCTCTTCCTGGTCGTGGGTCACCATCACGCAGGTGACGCCCACGGATTCAAGAATGTTGACCAGTTCGAACTGGGTGCGTTCGCGCAGCTTCTTGTCGAGCGCGCCCAGCGGCTCATCGAGCAGCAGCAACTGGGGCCGCTTGGCCAGGCTGCGCGCCAGGGCCACACGTTGCTGCTGGCCGCCTGAGAGCTGGTGCGGCTTGCGTTTGGCAAAGGTCTCCAGCTGGACCAGCTTGAGCATCTCCTGCACACGCGCCTCGATCTCACCCTTGGGCATGCCTTCGCGCTTGAGTCCGAAGGCAATGTTGTCCCACACCGTCAGATGGGGAAAGAGCGCGTACGACTGGAACATCATGTTGATGGGCCGTTCGTAAGGCGGAAAAGAGGCGATGTCCACACCGTCCAGGATCACCGAGCCTTCGGTCGGTTTTTCAAAACCCGCCAGCATGCGCAGCAAGGTCGACTTGCCGCAACCCGAGCTCCCGAGCAGCGCGAAGATTTCGCCCTTGTGAATCGACAGGGACACATCGTCCACCGCCGCCACGCCATCAAAGCGCTTGACCAGCTGCTCAGTCCGCAAAAATCCGTCACCGGCCGGGAGGGGTAGATTCATGAACAGGGGTTCTCACCAAGAAAAAAGCTGCGCACACAAAGCATTGCATGCACAGCCGGATTCACACTGAAATCAGCGCTTGCCAGAGATCAGTAAAACGTCACTTGCCTTTTTTGAAGGCCGTGAACACATTGCTCATGGATTCACGCGCTTCGTTGCTGAAGCTGGCCGGAGACACCATTTTCTTCAGATTGTCCGCATCGGGAAATACCGCCTTGTCCTTGGCGATCTCTGGCTTGACGTTGGCCAGGCTGGCCTTGTTGGCGGTGGCGTAACCCAGCTCGTTGGTCAGAGATGCAGATACCTCGGGACGCAGCGAGTAGTTGATGAAGGCCAGCGCGTTGTTCGGGTGCTTGGCATCCTTCGGAATGGCCAGCGTGTCAAAGAAGATCAGGCCGCCGGTGCTGGGCAACAGGGCCTCGACGTCATTGCCGCTCTTGTTTTCAAGGGCTCGGGCACGGGCGATGTTGATGTCGCCGGCCCAGGCCAGTGCCACGCAGGCCTTGCCGCCGGCCAGGTCGTCAATCATGGTGCTGGAGAACATGCGGATGTGCGGACGCACCTTGGCCAGCATTTCGGCCGCAGCCTTGTGGTCGGCCGGGTCGTTCGAATAGGCGTTTTTCCCCAGGTAATGCATGGCGGGCGGCAGCACTTCGGTTGGCGAGTCGAGGTAGGCAATACCGCAGGATTTGAGCTTGGCGGTGTAGACCGGGTTGAACACCAGGTCCCATGCGTTTTCAGGCATGGGGGTGGAGCCCAGCGCCTTGGTCACCTTGGCCTTGTTGATGCCGACCGTGGTGAAGCTCCAGGCCCAGGGGACGAGGTAGGCGTTACCCGGGTCGATGGTGCCCAGCTTTTCCATGATGGCGGGGTCGAGGTTGCCGTAGTTGGCGACCTTGGACTTGTCGAGCTTGGAGAGCAGGCCGCCGTCGATTTGCGGCTTGGCGAATACAGCGCCGGGCACCACGATGTCGTAGCCGGTGTTGCCTGCCACCAGCTTGGCATGCAGGGCTTCGTTGTTCTCGAAGGTCTGGTAGTTGACCTTGATGCCGGTTTCTTTTTCGAAGTTGGCGATCATGTCCTTGGCGACATAGTCAGGCCAGTTGTAGACATTGAGCACCTTTTCTTCGGCGGGGGCAGCGGCGGGTGCGCTGGCTGCGGGAGCCGGAGTGGCCGCGACAGGCGCCTCCTCTTTTTTACCGCAACCGGCCAGCATAGCTGCCAGGATGGTTGAAATCGCCAGATAGCCAAGATGCTTTTTCATAATGTCCGTAACTCCTCTTAAAACTTGGAAGTAAAAACCAGGAAACTCAAGCAAAAATCAGACCGGAGCAATTGTATAAGAGGGCTAGAGCCTGTCATCATATAAATCGCCCCCGCGCTGGGGCTGCAAGGGGCGCAGCGCTAGGCGCAGGCCGCCGACCGGGGTATCCCCCGGTCAAGGGCTGCAACAACGCGAGGCGCCCCTTGCAGCCCCAGCCCTACGGGTGGCACCCGGAAAAGGCCGCACTCGTCGTTGCGAAGCCTCACCGGGGGCCTACCCCGGCTTCATTTCGCGCCTAGATTGCGACCTTTTCCGGGTGCCACACAGGGGCGATTTATATGATGACAGGCCCTAAAGCCGCGGGAACTTTTTCTCCCCGGGGCCTGCCTCCACGGCAGCCCGGCATCTGGGCCAATTCGCCTACAGCCAGATACGCCCAAGGACGGCTGCCCAAATGGCTCGCGCTGCATACGCTAAGGGCAATTCCCTTACTTTCAGCTCAGGAGAAACCCATGGGACTTACCCAATGGTTAGGCCAAGCCGCCATGAAGCCCTTTGCCCGCGCGCTGCCCGCCATGGGCGACACCGAGCGGGCAGCGCTGGAGGCGGGCACGGTCGGGTTCGAAGGCCGGCTGTTCTCGGGAACACCCCATTTTGATGCCCTGCTGGCCGCTGGACCCAATGTACTGAGCGCCAAAGAGCAGGCCTTCCTGGACAACGAGGTCACGGCATTGTGCGCACTGCTGGACGATTTCGCCATCGACCAGGCCGGCGACCTGCCAGCCGAGGTCTGGGCTTTCATGCGCGGCAGGCGCTTCTTCGGAATGATCATTCCCGAGGAATGGGGTGGCCTCGGGTTCAGCCACTACGCCCATGCCACGGTAGTGACGCGTATCGCCACACTCAATATTTCTGCCGCCGTGACCGTCATGGTGCCCAATTCGCTGGGCCCCGCCGAACTGCTGCTGCGCTATGGCACAGCGGCACAAAAAGAGCACTACCTGCCACGCCTGGCCGATGGCCGCGACCTGCCCTGCTTCGGACTGACCTCGCCTTATGCGGGCTCCGATGCCGCGTCCATCCCTGACCGCGGCGTTGTCACCGAGCGCGAGATCGACGGCGTCATGGTGCGCGGCTTCAGTGTGGATTTCTCCAAGCGCTACATCACGCTGGCGCCCATCGCCACCGTGGTCGGCCTGGCCTTCAACGCGGTGGACGAAACCCTGCCCGAAGGCCAGCGCAACCTGGGCATCACCTGCGCGCTGATTCCCGTGCCGCAACCGGGCATGCAGATCGGCAGGCGGCACCGGCCGATGGACGCCGCCTTCATGAATGGCCCCATCGAAGGCCGTGAAGTCTTCATCCCCATGGACTGGATCATCGGCGGCGAGCAGCAGGTCGGCCAGGGCTGGCGCATGCTGATGGAATGCCTGGCCGCAGGACGCGCCATCTCATTGCCTGCGCTGGGCTCGGCCATGCAGCAAACGGCTCTTTTCGTCGCCAACGGTTACGGCCAGGTGCGGGAGCAGTTCGGGCTTCCCATCGGCCGCTTCGACGCCATTGCCGGCGTGATTGCGGAGATGGCCTGCGAGCTCTATGCGACGGACGCCGCACGCCGCTACACCGCTGCCGTGCTCGACAAAGGAGAGCAGCCCAGCGTGGCCAGCGCCATCCTGAAAGTGCACCTGACCGAAGCTGGGCGGCGCGCCGTCAGCCACGGCATGGACATTCTGGGCGGGAAAGGCATCATCCAGGGCCCGTCCAACCTGCTGTCGGTGGCTTACCGCGGCGCGCCTATTGCCATCACCGTGGAAGGCGCCAACATCCTGACCCGCTCGCTGATCATTTTTGGACAAGGCGCGGTGCGCTGCCACCCCTACGTGATGAAGGAAATGCAAGCCGTGCAGGGCAACGATGCGCAGGCGCTGGGCGAAGCGCTGATCGGCCATGGCGGACACGTGCTGCGTAACTTCTGGCACAGCATCGCCGGCGCACCCTTGCGAGGCTCGCCCCCCGCGGGCCTGGAAAAAGAAGCCCGACTCATCGCCCGCTTGAGCAGCCAGTACGCATTGACCTGCGACCTGGCCATGGGCTTGCTGGGCGGCAAGCTCAAACGCATGGAGTTGCTGTCGGCAAGGCTGGGCGATGTGCTGGCCCATCTCTACATGGCCAGCGCCTGCCTTTGGCGCTATGCCTTCGACAAAGATACGACCATGCTGCAGGTCGCGCAGGCGGCCATTCGCGTGCAGCTCGATGAAGCCGGCAATACGCTGGAGGCCCTCTACGCCAACTTTCCTTCGCCGCTAAGGCGTGTAGTGGGTGCGCTGGTGCTGAACCGCAGCACACGCCTGGCACCGCTTCGGGATGTTCAGTTGCTGGAGCTGGCCAAACTTCTGCGAACCCACCCCGTCGTGGTGAAACGCTTGTGCCCTGACTTGGCAACGCCTACCAGCGGCGGGCTGCGCGACCTGATGGATGCGCTCGATCTGGCAACGCAGCTCGGCGAAGAAACCGTGGCGCTGAACAAGGCCGTGCGCAGCAATCAGTCCATGGAGCACGCCGCGCAAGCCTCAAGCCGCCCGAACCTGGCGTTGGCTTATTTGCGCGCCGCCGACAAGGTGATCCAGGTCGACGACTTTGCGCCTTAAAACCTGTTCTTAAGCCGCGGCCCGGGTAAACAATCCCTTGTACTGCTCACGCAGCAAATTCTTCTGTACCTTGCCCATGGTGTTGCGCGGCAACTCGTTGACCACAAAGCAGTGCTTGGGAATCTTGAAGTTGGCCAGCTTCGATTTCAGTTCGCTCACAATCCTGCTTCCCTCAAGCACGACGCCCGGCTTGGCGATCACGACGGCCACGCCGACCTCGCCGAAATCCGGGTGCGGCACACCGACCAGCGCGCTTTCGGCCACGCCGGGCATGTCGTTGATGTAGCCTTCAATTTCGGCGGGATAGACGTTGTAACCGCCGCTGATGATGAGGTCTTTGCTGCGGCCCACGATGACGATGTAGCCGCGCTCGTCGATCTTGCCCACGTCGCCGGTCTTGAAGTAGCCGTCTGCGGTGAACTCTTCTTTTGTCTTCTCCGGCATGCGCCAATAGCCCTTGAAAATATTCGGGCCCTTGACCTGGATGCCGCCGATCTCACCGGCCGGCAATGACTCGCCGCCTTCGTCCTGCACTCGCAGGCTGACACCGGGTAACGCAAAGCCCACCGTACCGCCGCGCCGCTCGGCACCCTTGTAAGGGTTGGACGTGAGCATCACGGTTTCCGACATGCCGTAGCGTTCCAGAATGGTGTGGCCGGTGCGCTCTTTCCACTCGTTGAAGGTCTCGATCAGCAAAGGCGCCGACCCCGCCACAAAGAGCCGCATGTTGCGGCAGGCTTCGCGGGTCAGCCCCGGCTCGGCCAGCAGGCGCACATACAGCGTGGGAACGCCCATGAACACCGTGGCTTGGGGCAGCCTTTTCACCACCAGCTTGGGGTCGAATTTGGCCAGCCAGATCATCTTGCTGCCGTTGATGAGCGCACCGTGAATGGCAACAAAGAGTCCGTGCACATGAAAAATCGGCAGGGCATGGATCAGCACATCGCCTTTTTTCCAGCCCCAGGCATCTTTGAGCACCAGCGCATTGCTCAACATGTTTCCGTGCGAAAGCATGGCGCCCTTGCTGCGGCCGGTGGTACCACTGGTGTAGAGGATGGCGGCCAGGTCGTCCGCCCGCCGTGTCACCACTTCATGCTGGTCGCTGCAATGCGCCGCACGGTCCAGCAGCGAGCCTGTGCGGTCATCGTCCAGTGTGAACACGTTCTGCGTGCCGGCCTTGAAGGCGATCTTGCTGACCCAGCCAAAATTCTTGCTGCTGCAGACCATCACGGACGGCTCCGCGTTGTCGATGAAGTATTCGATCTCGGCGCTTTGGTAGGCAGTGTTGAGCGGCAAAAACACATAGCCGGCGCGCAGCGTCGCCAGGTAAAGCATCATGGCTTCCACCGACTTCTCGACCTGCACCGCCACCCTGGCCCCTTCAGGTAACCCCAGCGAGGCCAGCAGGTTGGCCATCATCGCAGTGCCGCGTTCGAGGTCGCGCCACGAATAGCAGAGGCCGTTGTCAGTTTCGACGGCGACTTCATTGAGCGAAGAAGGAAATGCGGCTCGAAGCGCTGCAAACAGGTTATGGTTTTTCATGGGTCAGGCTGGCTATGGTTGGAATGTCGGCCGCCCGGCGATCAAACCGGGGCAGGCGTTTTTCAGTGAAAGCGGCAATACCTTCGCGGTGCTCGGCAGAAGGGGCATAACGGTAGGCTGTTGCTATCAAATCAGTAGCTGGTTGCGCTGATCCAGTGGGCGCCAGAGCCCTGAATGCCTGTTTATTCAGGCGCGCGGCGCCAGGCGCAAGGGCACAGGTGCGATCCACGCACGCCATGACCAGGGCCTCGACGTCCTGGCCTGGCGCAACCTGGTTGAGAAAGCCGCGCTGCTTCATCTCGGCGGCCCCCAGAACGGCAGCCGAAAGCAACATCTCCCGAGCGGTCAGCTCTCCGGCGGCACGCATCACCAGCGCAGCCTCGCGCGGCGCCATCGGGAAGCCGAGCTTCGCGATGGGCGCACCGAACTTTGCCGTATCGCCGGCAATGCGGATATCGCAGCAGCTGGCGATCTCAACGCCGGCGCCCATGCAGTTGCCTTCGATCTGCGCGACGATGGGGACGTCGCAGTCCAGCATGGCCTGCAAGCCGCCCCATACATCGTCTTCATGAAACGCGCGCAGGCCCGCTTCTTCAAAGCGAAAGCCGGCGTATTCGGAGATGTCGCCGCCCGCGCAAAACTGCCCGCCCTCTCCCCGCACCAGCACGCAACACAACGCTGCGCTTTGCTGGATGCGCTCAAACGCCGCGCGCAACTCGCGCCACATGGCGCGAGACATGGCGTTGAGCTTGCCGGGATGGGACAGCGTCACAAAGGCAACGGGGCCTTTCACTTCCAGTAAAACGACACCGGTCATCAAGGGGTCAGTCGAGTTTGGCGCCGGAGGCTTTCACCACCGCCGACCAGCGTTTGACCTCGTTGCTCACAAACGTGCCGAACTGCTGGGGCGTGAGGTTGCCGAAGTCCGCGCCGTTGTTGGCCCAGATGGCTTTGAGCTCGTCGCTGGTGGCGGCCTTGCGCAGGTCTTCCACGATGCGTGCCTGCACGTCGGCTGGTGTGCCCTTGGGCGACCAGATGCCGTACCAGGTGGTCACGGTGTAGTCGGGCAGGCCGAGTTCGCCGGCGCAGGGCACGTCCGGGAAGGCCGGGTTGCGTTTCGTGCCCGACACCATCAGCGCCTTGATGCGGCCGCCCTTGATGTGGTTGGCGGAAGAGCCCAGGCCGTCAAACATCATGTCGACGTTGCCGCCAATCAAGTCCTGCAGCGCAGGGCCCGCGCCGCGATAAGGGATGTGCGTGATGAAGGTCTTGGTTTGCTGCTTGAAGAGCTCCCCGGCCAGATGGTGCGAAGTACCCGCACCGGCGGAGCCGTAGTTGTATCTGCCGGGTGCCTTGCGCACGGCCGCGATGTAAGCCTTGAAGTCTGCGAACGGCATGTTGCGGGGATTGACCACCAGCACCTGCGGCACATTGGCCATCAGGGCCAGCGGCACAAAATCTTTCTCGATGTCGTAGTCCAGCTTGGGATACATCGACGGCGCAATCGTGTGATGCACGGCACCCATGAACAGCGTATAGCCGTCGGGCTGCGCCTTGGCGGCGATGCTCGCGCCCAAGGTGCCGCCGGCTCCGCCGCGGTTGTCGATGATGAGCTGCTTGCCTGTGAGTTTGGCGAACTGCGCCGACAGCGGCCGTGCGAACGCATCGGTACCGCCGCCGGCTGGAAACGGCACGATCATCGTCACCGGCTTGGTGGGCCAGGCTGACTGCGCATGCAGCAGGGGTGATGCGGTTGCAGCGCTGGCCGCAGCGATGCGCAGGACGTCGCGCCGGTTAAATGAAATCATGGTTTGTCTCCTTTGATAAGTTTTACTACGGGATGATATTCGTTAAAAATCGCCTTCAACGCAGCACCGCGCTGGCTTCGGCAGCCTTGATTAAGCGCACCGCGTCTTCGGCCAGCAGGAAACCCTGGGCCTGGGCTTTGTCGGCGGCCTTGCGCACGGCGACCACATAGCCCTCGTGCGAACCGTAGCGCTCCTGCAGCGACAGGCGCGGGTCGCCGTTGGCACTGCGCTCCTGCGCCGTGCGGGCAAAGGGCACCATGCCGCCCACGTAATTGCAGATTTGTCCCTGATGGAACGGCCGGGCGCCGCCCGTCGTGATGTTCCAGCCCAGGTAGGTGCCCAGCGGCGCTTCGAGCAGCACTACCGGCACGCCGCCCAGCTCATTGCCGTCGGCGTCCACACGCGGCGCCAGCATGGGCAGCACCCGGCGGATGGGCGGCGGCGCATTGGATGCCACGCCCGAGCCATCGGCAGGGTTGAACGCGGGGCCCCAGTCATAGTCAAGCACCGGCATGATGAAGTCCGGCTCGGGCACGGTGGGGCGCAACTGCGGCAGCGTGGGAAAGCCGATGCCTTCCTTGGTGGCCAGCGCCAGCGAGCCGCGCGGCTCGCCGGCACGCGGCGCTAGGGTAGGCCAGCGGCTGGGCGGTGGCTCGGCGCCACGCATCACCCAGTTGCGAAAGTGCGCGCGCAGCGCGTTCACGGTTTCGGTATGCGGCACCGGGTTGGCGGGTAACACACCCATGCCGAAATTGTTGCCCGGACAACTGGCGCCTGCCGTTGGAAGGCCCACGCCCGGCAGGCTGGTGTCAAAGCCCCCTGCCCCGCCGCCGTGGCTGGAGCTGGCAATGTAATAGCGCCGCACGTTGGCAGGCAGAGGCAGGTCGGCCCTGGCATCGGTACCCACCCATTCCGGCGTAAGTTTCAGGGCCCAAACCTCGGCCGAGCCAAAGTGCTCAACGATTTTCGGGCAGGTCTTGCTGGCTTCGCAACGATCAAGAATACCGGCAGGCGGCCCACCGCGCACCGGGTCGGCCGCGCGTGCCCACCACTGCGGCCCTTCACTGCCGGCCTGGTACAGCTCCAGCACGCCATCGGGCTGGGCCCAGCGGAAGTTCAGCGCGATGCGCCGGCCCGCAATGATGGGCCAGAGGCCGTCATGCACCTGGCGCCCGGCTTCGTCCCGGTTAAAGCCCAGGTGCAGCCAGCCGCGCAGAAAGTTACCGGACTGCGAGACGCCCCGGCCAATGCTGTGGGTCACCACCCCAGCCACCGGGTTCGGTGTGCCGGCGTCATCGGCCCTGGCCGTCTTGAAGAACACCCCCATATCGCGCCAGGCGGCAAAGCCCACGCCCAGCAGGTAGGGGTCGGCGGCCTTGAACACTACCTGGTAAAGCTTGCTGGCATCGAAGCCGTTCTTCAGGCAAATCTGCGTGGCATCAGGTATGCCGGGAAAAGGATTGGCCGCATCGCATTTGGCCCAGGCCCAGTCGGTGGAAGGAATCACTGTCTCGCCGGTCACATCGCCACGGGTGGATTCAGCCGTGCGCGACACCAGGCGCGACTGGCGCGTGTCCAGGCTCACTGGCTTGTACGGAACAGGATTTGTTTGCACGATCAGCGGCTGCGAACCCGGGCCGGTGCGATTGACGATGCGGCCAAACACCTCACCGGTGACGGGTGAGCCATCGGCGTTTCTTGCCACCGGCACCTTGAGCCAGTGGGGAAGCTCGACCGCAGCAGTGGCCCGCACCATGGTGGCGCCGGCGTTGTCGCCCTGCCAGGCGCTGGTGAGGTCGATGTCACCCAGCGCACGCTCCTGCACCACATTGGGCCGGCGCAAACCACGGTTGGGCACCTCATGCCACATCAGGCCGCTGGCCCTGGACGAATCAACCGGCTTGGTCAACACAAAGGTGGCCACGTAACGCACCTTGCCATCGGCCTCTTTGCCCAGTTCAATGTCCTGGATGATGGCATTGCCAGGCGCCTTGGGGTCCAGCTCGCCGAACGCGCGGCCGGCAACCTGTTCAAAGGCAACACCACCTGACAGGTCTGCCGCCAGGGGAACGGTTTCGTCAATCACGATCCGCGTGACGCGGGCCTGGGCGGAATGTCCCAGCAAAAACACGGCGGCCAGCGACGCAAGCGCCAACCTTCCCATCAGGTGAACGGGTCTCATGTCTGTCTCCTTCGTTTTTATCTGTCTACATCTGTCTACTGCTCGTCTGCAACTGCAAAAAACTACAAAAGCGATTCAATAGCGCCGGACACAGCCACCTTTCCTTGGGCCAGCAAGGCGCGGTGCTTGTCCAGGCGCTTGAGGTCATAGAGGTAATTCACCATCAGGCCGTACGATTGCCTGAGCCCTTTGGGCGTCGGGTCGCCTGCCCAGTTGATGCGCTCTACGCGCGCCCCGTTGCCCAGATGAAAGCGTGCCACCGGATCCAGCGGCTTGCCCTCTTCCAGGGCCCGGCCCAGGTAATGGGCGGCGCAGTGCAGCAGCATCTTTCGCACCGGCGACTTTTCGTTGAGAGCCAGCGGATTCTCTGCGGCGGTCAGCAGGTGCCCCGCAGTGGGCGGCTCAAACCCCACCGCCCGGCCCAGGGCGGCAAGCTCCTTGTCTCCCAGCGTTTCCAGCATGGCCGCCGCGTTCTTGCCCAGCCAGCTGCGAAACCCCGGAATCGGTGAAAGGGTGGCAAAGGTCTTGAGCTTGGGAAACTCCTCTTTCAGGGTCTCCACCACGCGCTTGATCAGTGAATCGCCAAAGCTCACGCCGCGCAGGCCGGCCTGCGTATTGCTGATTGAGTAAAAAATCGCAGTGGTCGCACGGCTCAGGTCCGAGGGCGCTGCCAGCTCATCAAGCAAAGGCATGATGTCGCCCGCAATCGTCTCGACCATCGCGACCTCGACAAAAATCAGCGGCACTTCTGGAAGACGCGGGTGGAAGAAGCCATAGCAGCGACGGTCACTGTCAAGCCGGTTTTTGACGTCGGCCCATCCCTTGATGTCATGGACCGCTTCGTACTTGATCAGCTTTTCAATCAGTGACGCCGGTGAATCCCAGGTGATGCGGCGCAGGTCAAGGAAACCGACATCGAACCATGTCGAGAACATGTATTCCATTTCGACATCCAGCGCCAGCAGACGCTTGTCGGCCTTGAGGCTGGGCTGCATGTCGGCACGCATCTCGACCAGGAACTGGATGCCGCCCGGATAGACGCTGAAGCGCTGCAGCAGACGCCGGCGCGGCGAAACTGTGGCACGGCGGTAACGCACCTCGGCCACGGCCTCTTCGGGTGTACCCACGGCAGCCGCAAACTGCGCCTGCGCGGCCTTGACCTTCTGCGGATTGGCGACGAACTGCTCACTCATCAGCATCCACAGGTCGCGCCGGCGAGCCGGGGTGGCGCCCTGGTACCAGGCCGCGATGGCCATGGCGCGCCGGCCGCCTTCCACCTCACTGACGCGGGGATCAATGATGGCCTGCAACTCCTGCAAGGTGCGGCGAAGTACACGCGGCGACAGCGCTTCGTCCTTATGGCTCAAAGTTGCCAGAAGCCGTTCATGCGTGCTTCGTGCGGGCAATTCGACGCTAGCCGCTATCTTTTTTGTAGCTGCTTGCGCACGGTCTGTTTGCCCTGCGGCCGTTTTTTCTGTAAGGCCTTTTTCGCCTGCCGTGAGCCGCGAAACATTGCGGCTGAGCCAGTCTGCGGCGCTCATGAGGCCACCCTGGAGCGCTGGCTGCGGGAAAGGTCACGCAGCGCTTCGCGCTGGCGCGTCAGGTGCGTGCGCATGGCGGCATCGGCACCTTCGCTGTCACGGCTTTTGAGGGCCGCAAACACCGTCATGTGCTCTGAAAGACTTTGCGCCAGCCGGCCCGGCGCGTGCAACTGCTGGAGCCGGGCAAGCTTCAATATTTTTCGCAGGTCCGCAATCGCCTGCGCGAGCCAGCGGTTGTTGGCCAACAGGATGATGGCCTCGTGAATGGCGAAATTGGTCGCGTAATAGTCATTGATCCGGCCGGCTTTGGCGTGACTGTTAAGCCGCTCATGCAAAGTAGTGAGCGCAGCCAGATCGGCGTCGGTGGCATTGCGTGCCGCCTCATAGGCGCAGCGCCCCTCCAGCAAGGCGATGACCGGGAAAATGTCGTCCAGGTCTTGCTCGGTCACCTCATTGACAAAGCAACCACGCCGGGGTTCGTGGCGCAGAAGCCCTTCCGAGGTCAGTACCTTGAGCGCCTCGCGCAGTGGCGTGCGGGAGATTTCCAGCCGTTCGCATAGCGCCACCTCGTCCAGAAAACTCCCGGGCGCCAGCTGGCCGGCAAAAATCTGCTCGCGCAGGGTATTGGCGACCTCCTGATGCAATGAACTCTGGACCAGACGCATGACAGACCCCTTTTGACCGGCTGACGCAATGAACCCAAATACACGACACATCCACCGAACCCGGCAACTGCGGTGGCCCGGCACGTCCCGAAAAATCCACCTGCTTCCATACAACTGCCCCGGCAGCGTCTGGAGTTTTCAGAATTCCAGCGGTAATTTCAAGTAATTACACATAATTATGAGAGTTAAAAAGCAGTCAGACAAGTGAGTTGTGCCTGAAAACGACAGGGAGAAACCCTAGCGCCCCGAAGCGAGAGGCTCAGGGCACCAGACAGTCCTGACGCCCGGAGCTATCGCCACAAGTCAATAGCTGCCTGCGATGGATTTTTGGGGTTGACCCTGCCGGGAAGCCCACACCCAGAGCCAGGCACCCGCTGCGATCATGGGCACGCAAAGCCATTGGCCCATGCTCATGCCCAGGGCGAGGATGCCGAGGAAGTCGTCTGGCTCACGGAAAAACTCGGCGATGAAACGAAACACGCCGTAGCCGACCAGGAAGGCCCCGGAGACCTGCCCCACCTTACGCGGCTTGCGCGCGTACAACCAGAGCAGCACGAACAGCAACAAGCCCTCCATCAGGAATTGATAGATTTGTGAGGGGTGACGCGGCTGCATGGCGCCGCTGCCCGGAAATACCATGCCCCAGGGCAAAGCAGGGTCGCTGAAGCGTCCCCAGAGCTCACCGTTAATGAAGTTGCCAACGCGCCCCGCCGCCAACCCGGTCGGTACGCAAGGCGCGACGAAGTCCATGACCTGCAGCCAAGGCCGCTGGCGCGAACGGGCAAACCACCATTGCGAGGCCAGCACACCCAGCATCCCGCCGTGAAAGCTCATGCCGCCCTGCCACACAAAAAAGATTTCAAGCGGGTGCGACAGGTAGTAACCGGGCTTGTAAAAAAGGCAGTAGCCGAGCCGCCCACCGACCACCACACCCATGACACCCAGGAACAGGATGTCCTCAATGTCCCTGCGCGACCAGGCGCCGGGGCCGGTGATGGACGCATAGGGCTCGTGGCGAAGGCGCCGCGTAGCCAGGAAGAAGAAGAGGCCAAAAGCCGCCAGATATGTCAGGCCATACCAATGGATGGCCAGGGGACCCAACTGCAGGGCAACCGGATTGATTTGCGGATGAATAAGCATGGGCCGTATTTTTGCATGCGAGGCTCGTAGGAAAGGGCTTACAGTGAGCCCGCTCGCTTAAACTGGGAGCAACGCCGTACAGGATCACACCATGCGTCATTTATTCTGTTTTACCGTTGTTTCAGGCTTGGGTTTGTTGTGCATCCAACCCGCTGCGGCACAGGTCTACCAATGCCTTGATTCAGCCGGCAAAAAGGTGTTTTCACAAACGCCCTGTGCGACCGGCGGCGGTGGCAATGAAAAGCTCATTGTCCGCGCACCCGCCCCTGCCGCGGCACCAGCATCCACTGACGGCACACCTGTAACAGGCGTGCCCGGCGTGCTTTATGGCAATGGAGGAGCCGCCGCAGCCCCCAAGGATTGGGCGGCGGAAAACGCTGCAGCGAATGCGCGGGCGGCTGCTGCTGACCGATCCAGCGGCGGATCGCGCCAGGCCATGCCCTCGGCACTGGGCGGCCTGCGCAAAGGCGGTGCCCAAACCCAGGCGCAAGCCTCCGACAAACAGATCATTGCCAATTGCGAAGCCACCCACGGCGCCCGCTGCAGCAGTGCCGGCGAAATAGCCCAACGAAGAATGGAGCAGCGCGAACTCACCCCAGCGGAAAAGCAGCAGCAGCAAAGTGCGGTGGCGGCGCGCCGGCAACGCGAACGGGAAGAAGCCTTCGAGCGGTCTATGCGCCGATAAAGGTGATAAAGCGGGCAAGCGCCGGGTTGGCGCTGGCCCGCGGCCAGACCAGACTGGTCTCACAGCCAGGCACCACGGCCGAAGCACCCCGTGCACCACTACGCATGGAAGGCCTGCCACCAGGCAGGCTGCGATACACCACGCCAGGGCGCTGAAACTGCCGCACGCTCTCGGGAACCCAGGCCACGCCGAGCCCGGCGGATACCAGGTTCACGATGGTCTGCATCTGGATGGCTTCCTGGGCAACCTGCGGCAATTGCCCTGCGGCGTGATACATCGCAAAAATCGCGTCGTAAAGTGACGGAACGATTCGCCGCGGAAAGATCACTAAAGGCTCGCCCAGCAGATCAGGGAGCGCTAGCGTCGCCTTGCTTGCCAGCGAGTGCTGCCCGGGTAGCGCCACCACCAACGGGTCCTGGCTGATGTGCCGGCAGGCCAGGCCTGGCGGCGCGAAACCAGGGGAATGCAACATGAAGCCCGCGTCGATCTCTCCGCGCTCAAAAGCCTGCAGCTGCACGTCGCCGGTCGCCTCTATCAATTCCAGCTGCACCTTGGGGTATTGCTCGCGAAAGGCCTGCACCCAACGCGGCAACAACTCAAAACCGACCGTAGACACAAAAGCCAGCCGCAAGCGCCCGGCCTCGCCGTCCGCGCTGGCGCGCGCATATGCCGGAAGAGCCAAGGCACGTGTCAGCAGGTCACGCGCTTCGGGCACCAAGGCAGCACCTGCCGTCGTGAGCTGCACGCTACGCTTGGTGCGGTCGAACAATCTGAGGCCCAAATGCGCCTCCAGCTGCGCAATGGCCTGCGTGAGCGGCGGCTGGGTCATGTTGAGGCTTTTGGCAGCGCGGCCGAAATGAAGTTCCTCGGCCACTGCCAGAAACTGACGCCACAGGCGAAGCTCGATCAAGGGCGGTTTACGGGAAGCCATGCCCGTGGTGCCGAGAATATCTTTCATATGCCATACATATTAATAGATGATTAATAATGGATTGGAAAGAATCAATCAAAGCACGCATACTCTGTTTCTCCCGATGAATGCCCAAGGTCAAACGCGGGCAAGCCACAGTAGCCAACACCACGAGACACCCATGGAAACCAAAACCGTCAACATCGTTGCCAACCCACGCAGCAGGAACATCACCGAGGGTAAATCGCGCGCGCCGAACCGCTCCATGTACTACGCCATGGGCTACGAGGCCGACGATTTCAAAAAACCCATGATCGGCGTGGCCAATGGGCACAGCACGATCACGCCCTGCAACAGCGGCCTGCAAAAACTGGCCGACGCGGCAATTGCCGGTATCGAGGAAGCTGGCGGCAACGCGCAGGTATTCGGCACACCCACGATTTCCGACGGCATGGCCATGGGCACCGAGGGCATGAAGTACTCCCTCGTGAGCCGCGAAGTGATCTCCGACTGCATCGAGACCTGCGTGCAGGGCCAGTGGATGGACGGCGTGCTGGTGGTTGGTGGCTGCGACAAGAACATGCCGGGCGGCCTGATGGGCATGCTGCGCGCCAACGTGCCGGCGATCTACGTCTATGGCGGCACCATCCTGCCGGGCACCTACAAGGGCAAAGACCTCAACATCGTCAGCGTCTTTGAAGCCGTGGGCGAAAACGCCGCCGGGCGCATGAGCGACGAAGACCTGCTGCAAATCGAGCGCCGCGCCATTCCGGGCACCGGCAGCTGCGGCGGCATGTACACGGCCAACACCATGTCCAGCGCTTTCGAGGCCCTGGGCATCTCACTGCCCTACTCCAGCACCATGGCCAACCCGCATGACGAAAAAATGAATTCGGCCAAAGAGTCGGCCAAAGTGCTCGTCGAAGCCATCAAGAAGGACATCAAGCCGCGCGACATCGTCACAAAAAAGGCGATTGAAAATGCCGTAGCCGTGATCATGGCCACCGGTGGCTCCACCAATGCCGTGCTGCATTTCCTGGCCATCGCCCACACAGCCGGCGTCGAATGGACCATTGATGACTTCGAACGCGTACGCCAGCGTACGCCAGTGCTGTGCGACCTGAAGCCGTCGGGCAAATACCTTGCCGTGGACCTGCATCGCGCCGGCGGCATTCCACAAGTGATGAAAACGCTGCTGGCCGCCGGCCTGCTGCATGGCGACTGCCTGACGATCTCCGGCCAGACCATCGCAGAGACGCTCAAGGATGTACCCGAGGTGCCGCGCGCCGACCAGGACGTGATCCGCCCCATCAACAATCCGATGTATGCGCAGGGCCACCTGGCCATCCTGAAGGGCAATCTCTCGCCCGAAGGCTGCGTAGCCAAAATCACCGGCCTGAAGAACCCCGTCATGACCGGCCCGGCCCGGGTGTTTGATGACGAACAGTCCGCGCTGGCAGCCATCCTGGCCGGCAAGATCAAGGCCGGCGATGTCATGGTGCTGCGTTACCTCGGGCCCAAAGGAGGCCCCGGCATGCCTGAAATGCTGGCCCCCACCGGCGCGCTGATCGGTGCCGGCCTCGGCGAAAGCGTGGGCCTGATCACAGACGGCCGCTTCTCGGGCGGCACCTGGGGCATGGTGGTCGGCCACGTGGCGCCTGAAGCTGCGGCTGGCGGCAATATCGCCTTCATTAATGAAGGCGATTCGATCACCATTGATTCGAAGCAACTCCTGTTGCAACTGAATATCAGTGACGCCGAATTGGCTAAACGCAAGGTCGGCTGGAAAGCCCCTGCGCCACGCTATACCCGGGGCGTCCAGGCCAAGTTCGCTTTCAATGCATCAAGTGCCAGCAAGGGTGCGGTGCTGGACGACTATTGATTTGATCCGCTGAAACGCAAAGAGCCCGTGAAGTTACAGACTTCACGGGCTCTTTGCTTTGGGGCCAGCTGCCAGTTGCGAAAACCGGGTAACTTGACTGGCGTCTTAGCTAGTTGCGCTGTATCAGCTATTTCTTTTTCTTCGCCGAAAGCATGCCCATGGCTTCACGCTGCTTGTCGATGCGGTCTTGCCTGCGTTTGTCCATCTTGTCCACTTCCTTACGCTTGGTATAGCCCGATGCATCCGCCCACCACCACCAGAGGGCTGCAAGCGCGAATGGAGAAAGCACAATCCACCAGCTCAATGTAGCAACGGGACCGATTTCGAGATACTTCAGTGCCAATGCAGCAATTCCAACCAATAGAAAAAACATCTGTAACTCCTCTGAATGTGTGGTGGTTTGGCCGGGTCAACCCTTGAAACCCGGGTCAACCGGCACCACTACAATGACGTTAATTGACTGTAACCGAATCCACAACTCCCCACGAGGACAATCCATGAAACGCATTCTTTCGGTCATCGCTTCCATGGCTGCAGTTTTTGCAGTATCAACCCCTGCACTGGCGGATCTGCAACTGGCAACCGCAAAAAACTGCATGGCTTGCCACGCCGTTGACAAAAAACTGGTTGGACCCTCCTACAAGGATGTCGCAGCCAAATATGCAGGGCAAAAAGACGCAGCAGACAAGCTGGCCGCCAAAGTCATCAAGGGTGGTTCAGGCGTCTGGGGCCCGGTGCCCATGCCAGCCAACGCCCAGGTAAGCCCAGACGAAGCCAAAAAGCTGGTTGCCTGGATCCTGACCCAGAAATAACCGAGGGCTTCTGGCCCAAAAAAAGCCCGTCATTGACGGGCTTTTTTTATGCCGCTTCAAATCACTGCTTTTCAGACAGCTGATCGAGAATGGCAGGGTTTTGTGGCCACGTCACATCGCTTCGCGATATGAGTGTCCCCCAACCCTGCCCCAGCTTCGCTGACGCGGCTACGCCACGTTCTCGATCACTGCTTTTCAGACAGCTGATCGAGAATGGCAGGGTTTTCAAGCGTCGAGGTGTCCTGGGTGATGGTCTCGCCCTTGGCGATGCCGCGCAGCAGGCGGCGCATGATCTTGCCGCTTCGGGTCTTGGGCAGGTTGTCGCCAAAGCGGATGTCCTTGGGCTTGGCGATCGGGCCGATTTCTTTGCCCACCCAGTCGCGCAGCTCCTTGGCAATCGCCTTGGCTTCCTCACCCGTCGGGCGTGAACGCTTGAGCACTACAAAGGCCACAATGGCTTCGCCCGTCAAGTCATCGGGCCGCCCCACCACGGCGGCCTCGGCCACCAGCGTAGAGTGCGCTACCAGTGCCGATTCGATTTCCATGGTGCCCATGCGATGGCCCGACACATTCAGCACGTCATCGATGCGGCCGGTGATGCGGAAGTAGCCGTTGTCGACATTGCGCACTGCCCCGTCGCCGGCCAGGTAAATCGTGCCGCCCATTTCTTCGGGGAAATAGCTTTTCTTGAAACGGTCCGGATCGTTCCAGATCGTGCGGATCATGGAGGGCCAGGGCCGCTTGACGACCAGCATGCCGCCTGCGCCATTAGGGAGATCCTTGCCGGTTTCGTCGACGATGGCGGTCATGATGCCGGGCAATGGCAGCGTGCAGCTGCCGGGCACCAGCGGCGTAGCGCCGGGCAGCGGCGTGATCATGTGGCCACCGGTTTCGGTTTGCCAGAAGGTATCGACGATGGGGCAACGCTCGCCACCCACGTTCTTGTAGTACCACATCCAGGCTTCGGGATTGATCGGCTCGCCAACAGAGCCCAGGATGCGCAGGCTGCTCAAGTCTGAGCGGGCCGGATGCACCTTCTCGTCAGCCTCGGCGGCCTTGATCAATGAACGGATGGCCGTAGGCGCCGTGTAGAAAATCGTGACCTTGTGTTTTTCGATCATCTGCCAGAAGCGGCCCGCATTCGGGAAGGTCGGTATGCCTTCAAAGATGATCTGCGTTGCGCCGGCAGCCAGCGGGCCGTAGGCCACGTAGGTGTGGCCGGTGATCCAGCCGATGTCGGCGGTGCACCAGAACACGTCGGCGGGCTGGATGTCGAAGGTCCA
This sequence comes from Polaromonas sp. P5_D5, assembly GCF_054049435.1. NCBI lineage: Bacteria > Pseudomonadati > Pseudomonadota > Betaproteobacteria > Burkholderiales > Comamonadaceae > Polaromonas > Polaromonas sp. P5_D5. The sequence continues at coordinate 578,535 of NZ_JBFUMJ010000002.1, read as the reverse complement.
GTCCATGGTGAGTTTGGCCCACAGCAGGTAGCCGCCGGTACTGTGCTGCACGCCCTTGGGCTTGCCGGTCGAGCCCGAGGTGTAAAGGATAAAAAGCGGGTGCTCTGCGCCGACGAACTCGGGCTCACACACCGGTGCCGCCTTGGCGGTGATCTCGTGCATCAGGCTGTCGCGGCCGGCCACCATGTTGCAGGCAGTGGCGGTGCGCTGGTAGACGATCACGTTCTTGATCGACTCGCAGCCGCCCATGGCGATGCCTTCATCGACGATGGCTTTGAGCGGCAGCTCTTTGCCGCCACGCAACTGGTAATTGGCGGTAATAACGGCCACGGCGCCGGCGTCCTGAATACGCTCCTGAAGGCTCTTGGCCGAGAAGCCGCCGAAAACCACCGAATGCGTGGCGCCTATGCGCGCGCAAGCCTGCATGGCCACCACGCCTTCGACCGTCATTGGCATGTAGATGATGACGCGGTCGCCCTTTTTGATGCCGGCGCCTTTCAGCGCGCTCGCAAACTGACTGACCCTGGCATGCAATTCTTTGTAAGTGACGTTGGTGACCTTGCCGTCGTCGCTTTCAAAGATGATGGCTTTTTTGTTTTCGACCGGTGTGCCCAGATGGCGGTCCAGACAGTTGTAGGAAGCGTTGAGTTCACCATCGGCAAACCACTTGTAGAACGGAGCATTGGACTCATCCAGTGTCTGGGTGAATGGCTTCTTCCAGCTCAGGTTTTCGCGCGCCAGGCGAGCCCAAAACCCTTCAAAGTCCTTCTCGGCTTCGGTGCACAGCGCCTGGTAAGCCGGCATACCCGAAATACGCGCGGCCTTTACGGTGGCTGGTGTCGGCGGAAAGATGCGATTTTCAACCAGGGTGGATTCGATCGCGGATGAAGGGGCGCTCATTGGTTTTGTCTCCTGTTTGTCACTGAATGCGTGGTACTGTCTTCTGCCGCACTTACAAGCCACTGACTGGCTTGAACCTTACAACTTCTGCAATTCAGGGGGTACCTGCGCTCCCCCTACAATGCCGCAAACCCCCAGCTTACGCCATCATGACTGAATCCACCCAATCCCCCACCCCCGCCAAAATTTCGCCCCTGCGCCCCTTGCCCAACCTGATTTTTGCCAGCCGCTGGCTGCAATTGCCGCTGTACCTCGGGTTGATCGCCGCTCAGGCCGTGTACGTGCTGCACTTTCTGGTGGAGTTGTGGCACCTGATTGAAGCCGCCTTCGGCAGCCAGACCGCACTGCAGTCGCTGATCACCAGCATCGGCTACAAGACCTCCACGCCCATCGTGTCGCTCAACGAGACGGTCATCATGCTGGTAGTGCTGGCGCTGATCGACGTGGTCATGATCTCGAACCTGCTGATCATGGTGATCGTGGGCGGCTACGAAACCTTTGTGAGCCGCATGAACCTCGAAGGCCATCGGGACCAGCCCGAATGGTTGAGCCACGTGAACGCCTCGGTATTGAAAGTGAAGCTCGCAACGGCCATCATCGGCATCAGCTCCATCCACTTGCTGAAGACCTTCATTAACGCCGACAATTACACCGACAGGGTCCTGATTGCGCAAACGGTGATCCACATCACCTTCCTGTTGTCGGCGATTGCGATCGCCTACACCGACAAGATCATGTCCGCCATCGCCGCGCAAAAGCACTAAGCGAGCCACGCCGGACAGCTAGTCCGGCGCCTTTTTTGGGGTGCTGGCGCGCATCAGCATCACCGCACCCAGCACCCCTGACAACAACGAACCGCACAGCACACCCAGCTTTAGTTGCGTCTCGTATGCCGCATCCTGGCCGGCAAATGCGAGCGCACCGATGAAAAGGCTCATGGTAAAGCCCACGCCGCACAGCAGGCAGACACCAAAAAACTGGCTCCAGCCAGCGCCGGCGGGCAGGCGTGCACCGACAAAGCGAATCAGCAGCCAGGAAGCCCCAAACACGCCGACCGCCTTGCCCACCAGCAGGCCTGCCGTGATACCCAAGGGCACGCTCTGAAGAAGCGTTCCGACGGTCACCCCCTGAAGCGACACTCCAGCATTGGCGAACGCAAACATCGGTAACACCGCAAAAGCCACCCAGGGGTGCAGCGCGTGCTCAGCGGTTTTCAACGGCGAGCCGCCTTTGCCGTCTGAAAGGGGAATCGCCAGCGCGGTAATGACGCCCGCCAGCGTTGCATGAATGCCCGACTTGTAGACGAAAAGCCAGATCACCAGGCCCACTGCCACGTAGGGCCCTACAACCATCACCTTCGCCCGGTTAAAGGCCAGCAAGAGCAACCCACCGATCGCGGCGGCCACCAACGCCATCACCGACAAACCCTCGGTGTAGAAAAACGCAATGATCAGGATGGCGCCCAGGTCATCAATGATGGCGACAGCCGTCAAAAACACCTTGAGCGATGCCGGCACGCGGCTGCCCAGCAGCACCAGGATGCCCAGCGCAAAGGCAATGTCGGTGGCGGCCGGAATCGCCCAGCCGCGCATCGCGACCGGGTCGCCGGCATTGATCGCCATGTAGATGAGCGCCGGCGCCACCATGCCGCCCAACGCAGCGCCCGCCGGCAACAGCGCCTGTGCACGCGAGGCCAGCTCGCCCTCGATCAATTCGCGCTTGATCTCCAGGCCCACCAGAAAGAAAAACACCGCCATCCACAGGTCATTGACCCAATGCAGTAGCGACTTGGAAAGCACCAGCAGATCACCGCCCACCCGCAGTTCGCCTGGCAGTTGCACAAACCGGTTGTAAGTCTCACTCCATGGCGAGTTGCTCAGTACCAGCGCCGCCACAGCGGCCAGCGCCAGCACCACGCCCGAAAGCGACTGCGAATTGATGAACTGGTTCAGTGTGCGGTAGACAAACTTGAGCATGCCGCCATTGTCCCAGAGACGCAGCCTGGCAGGCAGGTACTCCCACACAGCGGAGGCCGCAGCTCATGGCTCAGCCGTGATGTCAGCCATTGCGGCCAAGCGCCACTGAATGCATCGGACCGCAAGCCCTGACCTCTACTCTATTTATTGCGCGGACTGCGGAAGATGACCGAAGCTGGCAGCCTTGCCGGAGGCGGCCGCCGGCAGCACAGCCTTTTCCATCTCGGCGCGCCGCATCGGGCGCAGCACATACCACGCCATCAGGGCAGCAATCGCGTTCATGACGCTGCCGACAATGAACACGGCGTGCCAGTTGCCCGTCATCGCCGTGAGCACGCTGGACAGCGGAACCAGCAGCGACGCCGTGCCCTTGGCGGTGTACAGCAGGCCGGCGTTGGATGCGGCGTACTTGGAGCCAAAGGTATCGGCGCAGGTTGATGGAAAGAGGCTGTAGATCTCGCCCCAGGCGAAGAACACCATGCCCGTCAGTACCACGAAGGCAACCGGGTTGTGGCCAAACTGGTAGAGAGCCAGGATGCCCACCGACTCGATGCCAAAGGCGATCAGCATCGTTTTTTCACGGCCGATCTGGTCCGACACCCAACCAAAGAACGGACGGGTGAGCCCGTTAAGCACGCGGTCAATGGCCAGGGCAAATGTGAGCGCCGGCAGCGCCAGACCCATGATGCTGACGGGCACGTCGCCGACGTTGAAATCCTTGGCGATAGGTCCGAGCTGGGCCGTAGCCATCAGCCCGCCGGCCGCCACCATCACGAACATGACGTACATCACCCAGAACACCGGTGAACGCAGGACTTCGGACGGTGTGTAGTCGCGCCGGCTCTGCTGCACATTGATCGTGGAGATCGAGCCGCTCTTGGCCAGGTTCGCCGGTGCCCGCGTCAACAGGAACGACACGACAAATACGATCACGCCCTGAATGATCCCGAAGTACAGGAAGGCAGACTGGTAGCCGCTGCCCTTGATCATGGCCGAGATCGGAAGAATAGTGAGCGCGGAGCCCGCGCCAAAACCTGCAGCCGTGAGACCCGCAGCCAGGCCTCGGCGATCCGGAAACCACTTCAAGGCATTGCCGACACAGGTACCGTACACCGCACCCGCGCCAACGCCACTGATCGCAGCAGCGATGTAGAGCAGCATCAGTGAATCGGCAAAGGAATTAATAACCCAGCCCACGCCGCAAAGAATGCCGCCGACCATGACCACCGGACGTGGCCCGAAACGGTCGACGAGATAGCCTTCAATCGGCACGAGCCAGGTTTCAGTCAACACAAAAATCGTGAAAGCAACCTGGATGGCGGCCTTGCTCCAGCCGTACTTGTCGGCAATCGGATTGACAAAAAGGGTCCAGCCATATTGCAGGTTGGCAATCATCGCCATGCAGACGATGCCCAAGAGAAGCTGTATCCAGCGATGAGCGTTCGATGGCGCGGGGGTGGCCGTATTGGCGTGTGTCATGAAAGTCTCCTGTCGTTGTATGCCGTGGAAATTGCGTTTGCAATCGCTGATGCTGTTGTTGTGGGCGGATTGTGAGAGCGCGCATTTCGAAGCCCGCTTGATCGCGATCAAGTTTGGAAAAAACTTTACGCAACGCGAAAAAAACGAAAGCTGATTGAAAGAATCATGCAGCGTTACCCCCCGGTTTCTGCGACGGATTCAATTCACAAGACGAGGGTGTGCGGGTAATGGCCGAGCTGAGCCTGAACACGCAATTCGAGGGTCAGCAAACGCCCGGCGTTGCATCGGGCCTGGGAGGCACTGAAAAAAAAACGAGAGAGAGAAAAGCAACCGCGTCACGCGGTCTATCGATGGCGGCGCAAACCGCCCGGCAACAATTAGCGGGGCCGCAGCGCGCTGATAAAAATATGCAGAGGCGTAGCAGCAAGCAACTCACGCAGCACAAGGCGTGCGCGCGCCCTGACGGCGGGTTGGGCAATTTTCAGATACAGGGCGAAAGCGGTCATGAGTTTCCTTTGTTGCGTGAGCATCTACAGAAGCAATCATAGGGTAAACCCTTGGCCTCTTCAAACCATCAGCCAACCACCGCCGAACCGGGTTGCGGCCGGCGTCAGCCCACCATGTTTTGAGGCCGCACCCAGGCATCAAACTGCTCGCCCGTGACATGGCCCGAGGCCAGTGCCGCATCGCGCAGGCTGCTGCCTTCCTTGTGCGCCTTTTTGGCGATGAAGGCGGCCTTGTCATAGCCGATGTGCGTGTTCAGTGCCGTCACCAGCATCAGCGAGCGGTCAACCAGCTCGGCGATGCGTTCGCGATTCGGCTCAATGCCGACGGCGCAGTGGTCGTTAAAGCTCACCATGCCATCGGCCAGCAGGCGCACGCTTTGCAAAAAGTTGTGCGCCACCATGGGCCGGAACACATTGAGCTCGAAGTTGCCCGAGGCACCGCCGAAGTTGATGGCCACGTCGTTGCCGAACACCTGCGCCGCCAACATGGTCACGGCTTCGCTCTGCGTCGGGTTGACCTTGCCCGGCATGATGGACGAGCCAGGTTCGTTCTCGGGAATGCTGAGCTCGCCGATGCCGCTGCGCGGGCCGCTGGCCAGCCAGCGCACGTCGTTGGCAATCTTCATCATGCTGGCTGCCAGTGTTTTGAGGGCGCCGTGCGCATGCACCAGGCCGTCGACCGAGGCCAGCGCTTCGAACTTGTTGGGTGCGGTCACAAAAGGCAGGCCTGTCAGCGTGGCCAGTTCGGCCGCCACTTGCTCCGCATACCCCTTCGGTGCATTCAGCCCCGTACCAACGGCAGTACCGCCGAGCGCCAGTTCATACAGGTGCGGCAAGGCGGCACGCACATGCTTTTCGCCGTGGTCAAGCTGCGCGACATAACCCGAGAACTCCTGGCCCAGGGTGAGTGGTGTCGCATCCTGCAGATGGGTACGTCCAATCTTCACGATGCTGTCGAAGTCTTTGGCTTTTTGCGCCAGCGTCGCGCGCAACTTCGCAATCGCTGGCAGGAGCTTGTGGGTCATGGCCTCTACAGCGGCAACATGCATGGCGGTAGGAAACACATCGTTGGACGACTGGCTGCGGTTGACATCGTCATTGGGGTGCACCAGGCGGCCCTCGCCGCGCTCGCCGCCCAGAATTTCGCTGGCGCGGTTGGCCAGCACTTCATTGACATTCATGTTGGTCTGCGTGCCGGAGCCCGTCTGCCATACCACCAGGGGGAATTCGTCCGCATGCCCGCCCGCGATCACCTCGTCGGCTGCGGCCACGATGGCTTTGGTTTTTTTCTCGTCCTGAAGGCCCAACGCATGGTTGACCCTGGCCGATGAGCGCTTGACCTGCGCCAGCGCCTTGATGATTTCACGTGGCTGCTGCTCGCCCGAGATGTCGAAATTCTGCAACGAGCGCTGCGTCTGCGCACCCCAGAGTTTGTTGGCCGGCACCTCGATAGGGCCAAAGGTATCGCGCTCCGTGCGCGTGCTGCTTGTCGTCATGGAAATATCCTGCGCGTCAAAAAAGATGGTTAAGAGTCCTAGTATGACTGCAGACGAGAAAGATTCTCATCTGAAGGGTTTTGGATCCTCTCGCCCGACATGCCCGAGTTGCCCGCCAAGGGCGGATAATTGCGGGGTTTGCCCGAAATTTCCCCGAAACGCCCTCATAACGACGACCCACCATGACCACGATCAAGCAAGCCGACCTCATCGAATCCGTAGCCGCTGCCCTGCAGTACATCAGCTACTACCACCCCACCGACTACATCGCCCACCTGGCGCGAGCCTATGAGCGCGAGCAAAGCCCGGCCGCCAGGGATGCGATTGCACAGATCCTCACCAACAGCAAGATGAGCGCGACCGGCCAGCGCCCGATCTGCCAGGACACCGGCATCGTCAACGTGTTCCTTAAAGTCGGCATGGACGTTCGCTGGGAAGGCTTTACCGGCAGCCTGGACGACGCCATCAACGAAGGCGTGCGGCGCGGCTACAACCACCCTGACAACACCCTGCGCGCCTCGGTGGTGGCCGACCCGCAGTTCGACCGCAAGAACACCAAGGACAACACACCGGCCGTGATCTTCACCGAGCTGGTGCCCGGCAACAAGATCGACCTGACCGTGGCGGCCAAAGGCGGCGGCAGCGAAAACAAAAGCAAGATGGTCATGCTCAACCCCGGCGATTCGGTGGTCGACTGGGTGCTCAAAACCGTGCCCACCATGGGCGCCGGCTGGTGCCCGCCCGGCATGCTGGGCATCGGCATTGGCGGCACCGCCGAAAAAGCCGTGCTGATGGCCAAGGAAAGCCTGATGGACGACCTGGACATGTATGAGCTGCAAGCCAAATCGTCTTCGGGCGCCAAGATGACCAAGACCGAAGAGCTGCGCCTTGAACTGTTTGAGAAGGTCAACGCGCTGGGCATAGGCGCGCAGGGCCTGGGCGGCCTGACCACCGTGCTGGACATCAAGATCAAGATGTACCCGACGCACGCCGCCAGCAAGCCCGTCGCGATGATTCCCAACTGCGCTGCCACACGCCACGCGCACTTCGTGATGGACGGCAGCGGCCCGGTCTATCTGGACCCGCCTTCACTGGACCTCTGGCCCAACGTGAACTGGACGCCCGACTACAAGAAGAGCAAGAAGGTCGATCTCAATACGCTGACCAAAGAAGAAGTTGCCAGCTGGAAGCCCGGCCAGACCCTGCTGCTCAACGGCAAGATGCTAACCGGCCGTGACGCAGCGCACAAGCGTATCCAGGACATGCTGGGCAAGGGCGAAAAGCTGCCGGTTGATTTCACCAACCGCGTCATCTATTACGTCGGCCCGGTTGATCCGGTGCGTGATGAAGCCGTAGGACCTGCCGGCCCGACCACCGCCACCCGCATGGACGGTTTCACTGAAATGATGCTGGCTGAGACCGGCCTGATCTCGATGATCGGCAAGTCCGAGCGCGGCCCGGTTGCCATCGAAGCCATCAAGAAGCACAAGAGCGCCTACCTGATGGCTGTCGGCGGCGCTGCCTACCTGGTCAGCAAGGCCATCAAGACCGCCAAGGTCGTGGGCTTTGCCGATCTGGGCATGGAAGCGATCTACGAATTCGACGTGGTCGACATGCCGGTGACCGTGGCGGTGGATGCGGGCGGCACCAGCGCGCACATCACCGGCCCAGCCGAGTGGCAAAAGAAAATCGCCACCGGCGAGTTCAAAAACATTCCCGTCGCAGCCGCGTGAGCGGAGGCCATGCCGGCGCCGACCGGCCGGTCGGCGTGTTCGACAGCGGCGTGGGTGGCCTTAGCGTCTTCAAGGCATTGCGGGCCGAATTGCCCGTGGAGTCCTTCGTCTACCTGGCCGACGCGGGCTTCGCGCCTTATGGCGAGCGCGGCGACGCTTTTGTCATTGAGCGCACGCGTGCCGTCGTGCGCAAATTGCGCGAAGAGCATGCGATCAAGGCACTGGTGATCGCGTGCAATACCGCGACGGCGGCCGCCGTTCACCTCGTACGAACCGAGCACCCTGACCTGCCGCTGGTCGGCGTCGAACCGGCACTCAAGCCGGCCGTCGCGTTGAGCAAGACACGCCGCATCGGCGTGATGGCGACGCGCGGCACGGTGGCAAGCGCCAAGCTGCGCGCGCTGCACGATTCGCTGAAAGGCCAGGCCGAGTTCATCCTGCAGCCGTGCGACGGGCTGGCCGATGCGATCCAGAACCATGATATTGCGCAGATCAGTGCTTTATGCCGTGAATACACGCAAGCGATCGGACCCTTCGGCGGCCAAGCCGGGCAGGTCGATACTCTGGTGCTGGGCTGCACGCATTACGCCTTCGCGTGGGACACACTGCAGAAAATGGTGGGCACCGACGTCCGCCTGATCGAGACCGGCGAGCCGGTCGCGCGGCAGACCCGCCGTTTGCTCGAAGCCGCCGGGCAGTTGCGGCAAGGCGACGCACCCGGCCACATCACTTTGCTGACAACGGGTCTGCAGGAGTCGCTGAACGCAGCCGCACGACGCTGGCTGGGCCTGCAGCTATAGCACCACAGCGCCGGCTGGACTCGCCGGCGCTGGTACTCATCGACTCAGTGATGAGCCGAATCCGTTGAAGCAACTGAAGTTATTGCGGCTTCAGTCCCACGTTACGCGCCAGGGTGCGCCAGCGCTCCGACTCCGCCCGAAGGAATCCACGCAACTGGTCGCGTGAAGTACCTTTCATTTCCACGCCCAAAGCAGACATACGTTCCACCACCTTGAAATCCGACATCGCACTCAGGAGTTCGAGGCGAAGCCGCTCGGTGACTTCAAGCGGCGTGGTCGCTGGCGCAACAAGCGCCCACCACTGCGCCACATCCATGTTCTTCAAGCCGAGCTCAGTCATCGTCGGCAAGGAGCGCAGGATGGGGACGTCCGAGCGCTTGCGGCCCGTCACCGCCAGCGCCTTGACCTTTCCGGCGGCCATGAGACTGGAGCCGGTCGCCAGCGTGGCGAAGTAAGAGGACACCTGGCCGGCAGCCAGGTCAACCATCGCCGGCGCGCCGCCGCGGTAAGGCACCATGTTGAACTTGATTTTGGTTTCCTGGGAAAACAGCTCACCCACCAGGTGGCTGATAGACCCTGTGCCGCTGTTCGCCATGGCAGGGGGCCCACCCTTGGTGGTCGAAGAAGTTTTCAGGAAAGTCTTGAAGTCGCTGTTTTCGGGACCCATGCCGGTAAACAGCACCATGGGCGATGTACCCACCAGCGTGATCGGCGTGAAGTCGCGCAGCATGTCGTAAGGCAGGTTGGCAACAACTGCGGGCGCGTACACGTGCGACAACTCCACGATCGCCAGCGTATAGCCATCGGGTGCCGACTTGGCGGCCTGGTCAATTCCGACGTGGCCCGCGCCACCCGGCTTGTTGTCGACGATCACGGGTTGCTTCAGCCCTTCGCTCAGCCGCTGTGCCAGCACGCGGGTAATGGCATCGGTGCTACCGCCCGTTGCCCAGGGAACGATGATCTTGATGGGCTTGTCGGGGTAGGCAGCCCATGCGGGCGCAGCGCCAAGCGCCAGGGTGGCTGCGGAACCAGCAAGCAGCGTGCGCCGCTTGATGGGGAATGTTGAAACTGACATGAACTCTCCTTGCATTGATCGGATACGCGAGACAACCCCACCTCCTCGTGGGCATCGTCAGCGTCCGGCGAGCGTACACCGCGGATGACGCATGCACCGTGTTACCACGCAGATACAACCGCTACATGTGGCTCGCGTCCAACGTTTTTCGCGCGTTTATTTTTTGTGATCTCGCGACACCGAAAATTCACACGCGATTATTTTTAGCAAAGTAATTAAAAAGTCTGCAGTGCATCGTGGATACGTTTTCCGCCGGAATTCTGGCCGTTTATTTTTCCCGACGCTGCTTAAATTTCCCGATCAGCACGCGCGGCAGGGATAGCCGGGTCCGCCGCGCTGCGAATCAAACCGAGGTTGGATTTCAGCATCTCGAACACCTTGCGTGTCACCGGGTTAATGACATTCTTTCGAACGAACAGGTAGTAATCAAGCTCAGGCAAGCGCGGCAGTCCATCGTTTTCGCCCAGCACGCGCAGGTCGCTGCCCGCCATCTCGATGCCGCGCGCAGTCACACCCAAACCCGCACGCAGTGCAGCCTTGATGCCGATCAGGCTGGAAGCGGTATAGCTCGGCGACCAGGGAATTCCGGCAGCGTCCAGCGCCTCGCGTGCCAGCCTGTGAAATACGCTGGGGCCCTCCACCAGGATCAGCGGCACCGGCTTGGCGCGGTCATGTACGTAGCTGGCTGAGCACAACCATACCGTGGGTGAGGTACGCAGCACCACGCCGTCGAGTGCCGGGTCGTTGCGGTTGGAGATAGTCATGTCGATCTCGCCGCGCTTGAGGGATTCCATCAGGAAAGGGCTGCGCCCCACATGGATGTCTAGCTGCAACAGCGGCGAAGCACGCGCCACCTGTGCCAGCAGCGTCGGCAGCATGGTGTCGGCCACGTCGTGCGGCGCGCCTATGCGCAGTACACCCTCCAGGTTGCCTTGCTGCAGGCTGCGCAAGGCATCGTCATTGATGGCCAGCAGGTGGCGCGCATAACCGAGCAGCTTTAACCCATGCGGCGTCAGGCGCTTCTGGCGCCCATGCTTTTCAAACAGCGGGTGGCCGATCTGGTCTTCCAGCCGCTGCATTTGCTGCGTCACCGCCGACTGTGTTTTGCCCAGCTGCACGGCGGCGCTGGCAAAGCTGTCCTGCTCGTCGATGGCCACCAGCGCTCGCAGCAATTCCAGATCAAGGGTTTTCATTTCCAGGCGTTTTGCAAATATCTACTTATTACAAATGCTAATGTATTTATCTCTATTTCTGAGTTGTTTCAGAAATACGAGTTGACTATATTAGGCCAAGTAAACCCAAAACCTCACTCAGGAAGATGCCCATGACCGCAGCAGCCGAGCGCAACCAGGTAGTTGGCGCCGCCATTCAAAACATTAAGATTATTGTTGGGAGCGGCGAAGCAAATCGCCAGTCGCTGGCCAAAGTGCTCGCGGTCCTGAACCAGCTGGCCGGCCAGAAGGAGCTGTGGAACGCTACGGATTTCGCTGCGCCCGAAAGCCCCGAACTGCAGGCGCGCTACCTGATCGCTGAAGACGCCGACCAGAGCTTCGCGCTTTACCTCAACGTGATGCGTCCCGGCAAACGCATCGTGCCGCACAACCATACGACCTGGGCCTGCATCAGTGCCGTGGAAGGCTCCGAGATCAACCGCGTGTACGAACGCCAGGACGATGGCTCAGTGCCGGGCAAGGCGCAGCTCAAAGAGGTCAACTCCGTCGTGGTCGAGCCCGGCACGGGCATCGCCCTGATGCCCGAAGACATCCATTCGGTGGAGATTCCGGCCGGCCAGGTGATACGCCACTTGCACATGTATGGCCGCGCGCTTGAAACGCTGAACACGCGCACCGGCTACGACCTGGAAAAAGGTACGTACGAAACCATGGGCATCGGCGTGCAGACGCGCCGCTGAACACCCGCGCGCCCTTACCCCCTTCCCTGAATTTCCGAACCTACACGCCCCCTATCCCATGACACGTTTTGTAGACGCGGCCACGCTGAAAGCCTGGCTGCACGACGGCGCGGAAATCGCCCTGTTTGATGTGCGCGAGCACGGCCAGTACGGCCAGTCGCATTTGTTTTACGGCATCCCTCTGCCCTACAGCCGGCTTGAGCTGGACGCACCGCGCCTGGCGCCGCGCCGCAGTGTGCGGCTGGTGGTGTATGACGACGACGGCAGCGGCGCAGCGCCTTTGGCCGCGCGCCGCTTCAGTGCACTCGGCTACAGCGATGTGCAGGTGCTGCAGGGCGGCACAGCCGGCTGGCAAGTCGCTGGCTTCCCGTTGTTTGCCGGCGTCAACGTGCCGTCCAAAACTTTCGGCGAACTGGCCGAGCAGGTCTATCACACGCCCCGCGTCAGTGCGACTGAACTTGCAGCCATGCTGGAGCGGCAAGACGACGTGGTGGTGCTCGACGGTCGGCCGTTTTCGGAGTTCCGCAAGATGAACATCCCGACGGCGATCAGTTGCCCGAACGGCGAGCTGGCCCTGCGCATCCGTGACCTGGTCCCCAGCGAAAGCACGCACATCGTGATCAACTGCGCAGGCCGCACGCGCAGTATCATCGGCGCGCAAACGCTGATCAACCTCGGCTTGCGCAACCCCGTATCGGCGCTGGAAAACGGTACCCAGGGCTGGTACCTGGCAGACTTCAAACTCGAGCACGGCGGCACGCGCCGCTACAAGGACTCGGCCCAGCCCACAGAGCCCGCCGGCATGCGCGCGGCAGCCCAGGCGCTGGCAAAGCGTTTCGATGTACCTGTCGTCAACGCACAGACTGTACGCGGCTGGGCCGGCGACGCGCAGCGCACGCTCTTTTTGTGCGATGTCCGCAGCCCCGAAGAATTTGCACGCGGCAGCCTGCCCGGCGCGCAGCACACGCCGGGCGGCCAGCTGATCCAGGCCACCGACCAGTATGTGGGCGTGCGCCAGGCCCGGCTGGTGCTGTTTGATACGGACGGCATACGCGCGCTGACGGTCGCCAGCTGGCTGCGCCAGCTGGGCCACGACGCCAGCGTGCTGGACCAGGGCCTGGCCAGTGGCCTGGCGCTGCCCGCCACGGCGCCCGTGGCCCTGCCCGCGCTGCCCGCCACCACCGCGCAGGCCCTGTCGGCCGGGCTGGCCGATGGCACCGTGGTCGCCATCGACCTGCGTCCCAGCATGCAGTTTCGCCAAAACCATATCGCGGGTACACGCTGGTCCATCCGCCCACGCCTGGCACAGGCTCTGGCCGGTGAACACCGCCCGGTGGTGCTGGTTGCCGACGAGCCCGCTGCGGCCGCCTGCGCGGCCGTTGACCTCCAGGCGTTGGGCCTGAAAGCCAGCCTGCTCGAAGGCGGCCTCGACGCCTGGCGCGCCGCCGGCTTTGCGCTGCAGGCCACTGACAACATTCCCGCCGACAGCGACTGCATCGACTACCTGTTCTTCGTGCATGACCGGCACGACGGCAACAAGGAAGCTGCCCGCCAGTACCTGGCCTGGGAAGTGAACCTGATCGGGCAGCTCGACGCACTGGAACTGAACGCATTTCACTTGCCCGATGCCGCGGCCACCCACCCCGCGTAATACCGATTTGGCCCCGCGCCGCCTCATTTTTTTATTCATCTTTTGCCCCAATTCATTCAGGAGCCCCCATGCTTGCCAAACTGAAATTGACCGCAGCCTCGCTGTGCTGCGCCCTCCTCTACGTACACGGCGGCGCCTCAGCCCAACCCATGCCGCAGGTCGGCGGCTTCCCGAACCAGGCCATCAAGTTTGTGTCGCCGTTCCCGGCCGGCGGCGGCAATGACGCCACGACGCGCTTCGTGACGAGCCGACTGTCCGACATCACCGGACAGAGCGCCATCGTCGACAATCGCGGCGGCGCCGGCGGCAACATAGGCGCCAAGGCCGTGGCCGACGCCAAGCCAGACGGCTACACAGTGCTCACGGGCCAGGTCTCGTTGATGGCCGTCAATCCCTCGCTGTATGCCTCGCCGGGGTTCGATCCGCTGAAAAACTTCCTGCCCATCACCCAGATCAATGCCGCACCGCTGGTGCTGGTAGTGGCCAGCAACTCGCCCCTGAAAAGTTTTGCCGACCTCGCCGCGCAGACCAAAGTCGCAGGCGGTCGAGTTACCTATGCCACGCCCGGCAATGGCACACTCTCGCACCTCGTCGGCGTGGTTCTGGAAAAAGACAGCGCCATCAGCATGACCCACGTGCCCTACAAGGGCGCGGCGCCGGCCATCACCGACCTGCTGGGCGGCCAGGTGGACGTGCTCATCACTTCCACCGCCTCGGTGTCCAGTTTCATCCAGAACGGCAAGATGCGCGCCCTGGCCGTCACCAGCCCGCGCCGCATCGGCGTGTTCACCAAGGTACCGACACTGGAAGAGCTGGGCTACAAGAACACGACCTTTGAAGACTGGTACGGTTTCTTCGCACCGGCGGGCACGCCACCCGAACGCGTGGCTTACCTGCACGACAGCATCGTGCGCTCGCTCAAGTCGCCGGAAGTCAGCAAGCTGATCACCGACGGCGGCAGCGAAGTGGTGGGCAACACGTCGGCGGCTTTTGCCGCGCAGCTCAAGGCGGACATTGCCCGCTGGTCGCGCGTCGTCAAGCTCTCGGGCGCCAAGCTAGACTGACCCCGGATTCATCAAACCGCCCCGACATGAGCAAAAAAACACCACCGGCCACCGCACCCAGTGCGTCACCCCTGACCCGCCTGGTCCACGCCGGCAAGCAGCCGGCCTATGACGGAGGCCGGCCGGTCAACCCGGCCGTGGTGCGCGCCAGCACCGTACTGTTTGACAACACAGCGCACCAGCGCGAGATGCGCCTGCGCCGCGGCGATGAGCGCGTGTTCACCTACGGGGCGCGCGGCAACCCGACCAACTACGCACTGGAAGACATGGTCAGCGAGCTGGAAGGCGCCTGGCGCACCCGGCTCTTTCCCACAGGCCTGGCCGCCATCGCGATGACGCTGTTGTCCTACCTCAAGCCCGGTGACCACCTGCTGATGTCGGACAGCGTCTACGAACCGGCGCGCAAGCTGGTGGAGTCCTTCCTCACGCCCTACAACATCCGCTGCACTTTCTTCGCGGCCGACGGCAGCGACGTGGAAGAAAAAATCGAGGCCGGCACGCGCATGATTTATGCCGAATGCCCGGGTTCGCTGGTGTATGAAATGTGCGACCTGCCGCGCCTGGCCGGCATCGCCCGTGCACGCGGCCTGCTGCTGGTGGCCGACAACACCTGGGGCTCCGGCTACCAGTACCGGCCGCTGGCGCTGGGCGCCGACGTGTCCATCATGGCGGCCACCAAATACCTGTCGGGCCACTCCGACGTGATGATGGGCACCGTAGCCACCACGCAAGCCGCCTGGCAGGCGCTGAACGAACGCAGCGATGCCTTCGGCATGACGGTAAGCCCCGACGATGCCTACCTGGTGCTGCGCGGCACACGCAGCATGGCCGCGCGCCTGGCCCTGCATGAACGCGGTGCCCTGAAGGTGGCTGCCTGGCTGCAAACACGCAGTGAAGTGGCGACCGTGTTCTGCCCGGCCCTGCCCGGCCATCCAGGCCACGCCATCTGGCAACGCGACTGCAAGGGCACCAACGGCCTGTTGTCCTTCGAGCTTCAGCCCGCCTTCGACCAGACCGCCGCCGAGCGGCTGATCGACGGCCTTCGGCTGTTCGGCCTGGGCGCTTCGTGGGGCGGCTATGAAAGCCTGGTCACGCTGACCAACATGCGCGGTGCCCGCAGCGTGACCGACTGGTCGGGCCACGGCCAGATCGTGCGCCTGCACATCGGGCTGGAAGACCCGGCCGACCTGGTGAGCGACTTGCAGCAGGGGTTTGCCGCATTGGCGGCCTGAGGGTTTTACCTCTGCGCCCTTGCCCTTCGCATCACCCCCAGCCCCTTTCCTCTCCCCCATTCGATTTCATCCGCCCTCTGCGGCGGCCCTTGCCTGCCTTTTTCCTTCCGGTTTGCATCACCATGCCCAGCAACGCATACCTTTGGCTCCAACGCACCCGCAGCCTCTGGCCGGGCATCGCCTCGCCGCTGCTCATCATGCTGGCCGCTACCTTTGTCTCTGAACATTACGGCGGCCCACAACTGCTGTACGCCCTGCTGTTCGGTCTGGCCTTTCACTTCCTGCACCAGGACGAACGCTGCCGACCCGGCATTGAGTTCTGCGCCAAAACCCTGCTGCGCATCGGTGTAGCCCTGCTGGGCGCGCGCATCACGCTGGCGCAAATCGGCCAGCTCGGCATCGGTCCGCTGGCCACCGCCCTGCTGGGGGTTGCCAGCACCATTGCACTGGGCGCCTGGCTGGCGCGGCGCCTGGGCCTTGCCACCGACTTCGGCCTGCTCTGCGGTGCAGCCGTGTCCATCTGCGGCGCGTCGGCGGCACTGGCGGTTGCGGCCGTCATGCCGAAAACCGAGGAGAACGAGCGCCACACGCTACTCACCGTGGTCGGCGTAACAGGCTTGTCGACGCTGGCAATGGTGGTCTACCCCTTGCTGGTCAAGGTGCTGGGCCTGGACGAAACCAGCGCCGGCATCTTTCTGGGCGGCACGATCCATGACGTGGCGCAAGTGGTGGGTGCAGGCCTGATGATTTCCCATGATGCCGGCGATGTGGCGGTGATCGTCAAGCTGTTCCGTGTCACGCTGCTGGTGCCGGTGGTGGCAGTGCTGGCGTACTACTGGCGGAAGCAGGCCAGCACGCCAGGCGGTGCAGGACAGCGCGCACCTCTGCTGCCTTTTTTCCTGGTGGGCTTCATGGTGCTGGTGCTGCTCAACAGTGCGGGCCTGGTCAGGCAGCAACTCACAGACGCACTGGGTCATGTCTCCCGGGTCTGCCTGGTGATTGCCATTTCAGCGCTGGGCATTAAAACCTCGTTCGAGGAACTGGTGCGGCTGGGCTGGCGGCCCATGGCGTTGATGCTGGTAGAAACCGTGTGGCTCGCCGCGGTGTTCGCCGCCTACCTCTGCGTTCTTCGGGCCTGAACCAGATCGCTATAGTTTTGATAGCTGCTCGCGCCCGCCCTGATTAGGTCGCAGCCATAAAATCCCTCAAGCCAGCAGGCAAGCCGCTTCAGTCTGGTCGTCCAGGCGGCGAAGCTCGGGCACCTCTTCGGCGCAACGCGCGATGGCCTGCGGGCAGCGCGTTCGAAACACGCATCCCGAGGGCGGCGACATGGGCGACGGCAGGTCGCCTTGCAGCAACTGAATCACCTTCTTTCGCTCCAGCGCCGGATCGGGAATCGGGATCGCCGAGAGCAACGCCTGCGTGTAGGGATGGCGCGGCGCGGCATACAACGCTTTCTTTTTCGCCACTTCCATTTCATGCCCCAGGTACATCACCAGGATGCGGTCGCTGATGTGTTTGACAACCGCCAGGTCATGCGCGATGAAGATCAGCGCCAGGCCCATGGACTTTTGCAGGGCCTTGAGCAGGTTGATGATCTGCGCCTGGATCGAGACATCCAGCGCCGACACCGGCTCGTCGCAGATGATGAGCTTGGGCTCCAGGATCAGCGCCCGGGCGATGCCGATGCGCTGGCACTGGCCGCCTGAAAATTCATGCGGGTAGCGGTTGATCTGCTGCGGCATCAGGCCGACGCGGCTCATCATGGTTTTAACGCGCTGCATCACTTCGGCCTCGGGCATGCGCGGCCGATGCGTGCGCAAAGGTTCGGCAATGATTTGCGCGATGGTCATGCGCGGGTCCAGCGAAGCCAGCGGGTCCTGGAAGATCATCTGGATGTCTGACCTGACGCCCAGCCAGGCCCGGGGGGAGGCGCCGGTCATTTCCTGCCCCATCCACACAATGTTGCCGGCGGTGGCAGGAATCAGGTTCAGCACGGCACGCGCCAAGGTGGATTTTCCGCAGCCCGACTCACCCACCACGCCCAGCGTTTCGCCTGCATGGATGTCGAAGGAAATGCCGTCCACGGCCTTCAGGGTGCGGGCGGGCGACCAGGGCCAGGCGCCGCTTTTGATCCTGAAGTGCACTTTCAGGTCGCGCACCGACAAAATGGGTTGAGATGCATCACGCATGGACGACTCCCTTGGCCGCAAGTTCAGACACAGCCTCGCTGGATTTGTGGCAAGCCCTCAGCACCGCCGGGTTGTGCGTGGCCGGCAGCAACGCGGGCATCACGTCACGGCATTGGTCACTGGCCAGCGTACAGCGTTCGCTGAACGGGCAGCCCTTGGGAAGCCGCGCCATGTTGGGCGGTGCACCGGGGATGGCCACAAGCGCTTCCTCATCCGCGTCCAGGCGCGGTATGGCGCCCAGAAGGCCCACGGTATACGGATGGGAGGCACCATAAAAAATGCTGTCGGCACTGCCCTGCTCCATCACCCGCCCACCGTACAGCACCATGACTTCATCGCACAGACCGGCCACCACGCCCAGGTCGTGCGTGATCATGACAATTGCGGTGCCAAAGTCGCGCTGCAGGTCGCGCAGCAAGGCGATGATCTGCGCCTGCACCGTCACGTCCAGCGCCGTGGTGGGCTCGTCGGCGATCAGCACTTCGGGCTCACAGAGCAAGGCCATGGCGATCATCACGCGCTGGCGCATGCCGCCCGAAAACTCGTGCGGGTACATGGTGATACGGCGGGCAGCTTCCGGGATCTTGACCGCATCGAGCAGTTGCACCGACCTGGCGCGGGCGGACTTCCGGTCCAGGCCCTTGTGGAACTGCAGCACTTCAGTCATCTGCCGCTCTACCGTCAGGTAAGGGTTCAGCGAAGTCATCGGGTCCTGGAAGATCATCGCGACGCGGTTGCCGCGTATCTTGTTGAGCTCGGCCGGCTTCATGGCCAGCAGATCCTGGCCCTTGTACAAGGCCTGGCCGGTGGCTTTGCCATTGCCCGCGAGCAGCCCCATCATGGCCAGCACGCTCTGACTCTTGCCAGAACCGCTCTCGCCGACGATGCCCAGGGTCTGGCCGCGCTCCAGCGAAAAGTTGATGCCGTTGACGGCGTAGATCAGCCCGTCCTGGGTCTGGAACTGAACCCCGAGGTTATTGACTTCAATCAGGCTCATGGTGCGGCTCAGCGGTCTTTGGGGTCGAGCGCATCACGCAGGCCGTCCCCGATGTAATTGAAGCAGTACAGCGTCAGCGAGAGCATCCCCGCCGGAAACAGCAGCATCCAGGGCGAGACCTCCATGACGGATGCACCGTCGTGGATCAGCACGCCCCAGCTTGTCATGGGCTCCTGGATGCCCAGCCCCAGGAATGACAGCACGGACTCGACCAGGATCACGGCCGGCACGGTGACCGTGGTGTAGATCGCGACGATGCCCAGAAGATTGGGAACAATGTGCTGGAAGATGATGCGCCGCGTGGGCACACCCAGCGCGCGGGCCGCTTCAATGAACTCCTTGGAACGCAGCGACAGCGTCTGGCCGCGCACCACGCGTGCCATGTTCATCCAGGAAAATACCGTGATGGTGATCACCACCAGGTAAAAGGCCCGCCCCAATATGGTCACCATCAGGATGGCGATCAGCAGGTAAGGCACGGCATACATCATGTCGACGACACGCATCATGAAGGCATCTACCCTGCCGCCTATGAAGCCCGCCGTCGCACCCCACACAATGCCCAGCGTCACGGCCGACAGCGTCGCCAGGAAACCCACCAGCAGCGAGACGCGGCCGCCCACCAGGCTGCGCACCAGCAGGTCGCGGCCCGACTCGTCGGTGCCGAAAAAATGGGCATTCTTGAGCGTGGGCGGCAGGCTCATCGCGTCCCAGTCGGCCGCATCGAAGGCATGCGGCAGCAGCCAGGGCCCGACGATGCAACACAGCGTGATGAATGCCAGCAGGTACAGGCTGAACACCGCGGCCTTGTTGCGCATGAAGCGTACGCGCGCATCCGCCCAGGGGCTGCGGCCGTGGATCTCGGCGTCGGCCAGCGTCTGGCCAACAGCCGCGGCGAGCTGGTCTTGTCTGGTTTTTTGTTCAAACAACATGCAGATCCCTGCTCAGTACCGGATTTTCGGGTCGAGCAAGGCGTAGGCCAGGTCCACCAGCAGGTTCAGCGTAACGGCGATCACAGTCACCAGTACAACGAGGCCCAGTACCAGCGTGTAGTCGCGGTTGGCGGCGCCATTGACGATCAGCTTGCCGATGCCCGGCAGGGAGAACACCGACTCGGTCACGATAGCCGACGTGATCGATGAGATCGCCAGAGGGCCCATGACGGATACCACCGGCAACAGCGCGGGCTTGAGGGCGTGGCGCAGGATGACGGTGCGCATGGGCAGGCCCTTGGCGCGCGCAGTGCGGATGAAGTTGCTGTGCAGCACCTCAATCAGGCTGCCGCGCATGACGCGCGCGATGGTGGCCACGTTGATGAAGATCAGCAGCAGCATGGGCAGGATCATGAAACGCGGGGCGAAATCGCTCCAGCCCCCGGCCGGCGCCCACTTCAGCCAGACGGCGAACACCAGAATCAGGACTGGGCCGATCACAAACGACGGAAACACATGCCCGGCGTTGCCGAGCAGCATCACGAGGTAGTCGACCGCGCTGTTCTGGCGCACGGCGGCCACCGTGCCCAGGAACACACCCAGAAAGAAGGAGATGACGATGGCACCCCCACCTATCGCCGCGGACACCGGCAGCGCGTTGGCCACCAGTTCATTGACAGACCAGTCGGCATAACGGAACGAAGCGCCCAGGTCGCCGTGCAGCAGGCTGTTGAGGTAATACAGGTATTGTTGCCACAGTGGCAGATCGAGGTGGTACTTGGCCTGCAGGTTGGCCAGCACCGCAGCGGACACCTTGCGTTCGTCGTCGAAAGGCCCGCCGGGCGTGCCGTGCAGCAGGAGATAGCAGACGGTGACGACGGCCAGCAAGGTGGGAATCGTCGCCAGGATGCGCCTGAAGGTGTAGGACCACATGGGGAATATCTCCGGGCTAGGTCTATGTCAGTGTGAGCGCCTGAGCGCGTCGGCCAGGCACAGCTTAGCCCTGAAAGACCTGCGAGGCATCAGAAAAAACATTGAAAGGCGGTGAAAAGCAGATCAAGGACAGGCAGGCACACAGGGCACCTGCCCGGACGGACATCAATGCTTGATGATGTACAGGTCCTTGCCACGGTAGCGGTCCAGCGCGTTGGTGGTCGAGTAACCACCCACATAAGGCTTGACCAGCCGCGGTACGGTGTATTGCAGCAAAGGGATGATGGGATAGTCTTCCATGATCATCTTTGCGGCTTGCGTCAGCAGCACCTTGCGCTTGGCCGGGTCCATCGACTGGTTGCCTTCATCGATCAGCGCAGAGGCCTTGCGGTTGCAGCTGTTGTGGTAGTTCTGGTCAGAATCGCACTGCACCAGCGTGAGCCAGGTGGTGGCGTCGTTGTAGTCGGCGATCCAGCCGTTGCGGGCGATCTGGTAATCCTTGTCGGTGCGCTTTTTGATGAGCACCTTGAACTCCATCGCTTCGAGTTCAACGTCCAGGCCCAGCTTGGTTTTCCACTCCGAGGCCGCGAAGATGGCCATTTTCTTGTGATAGTCGCTGGTGTTGTAGGAGAACTTCAGCTTGGTGCCGGCCGGAAGGTTGGCCTCCTTCAGCAGCTTTTTGGCTTCGGCGATGCGCTTGTCGGCGGGCCATTTGGCCCAATCGTAAGAGGTGACGTCGGCGCCCGAGGTGCCTTTGACGATCACGCCGTAAGCAGGGGTCTGGCCGTCGGCCGTCACGCGCTGCGCGAGGATGTCGCGGTCCAGCGCCATCGACAGCGCCTTGCGCACACGGATGTCCTTGAGTGCCGGGTCTGCATTGTTGAGCGAGTAATAGCGCAGGCCCAGCATGTCGGTGTTGCGGATTTCCTTGGGGTATTGCGCCTTGTACTTGTCGAAGGTGCCGGGCGGGAGCTGGTAGACCCAGTCGTTCTCGCCCGACTCATAGAGCTTCACATCGGCATTGCCGTCTTCGACAGAGAGATAGGTGAGTTTGGTGAGCTGGACATTCTTCGCGTCCCAGTACGACGGGTTCTTGACCAGGATGATCTTGCTGTTGACCTGCCAGTCTTTCAGCGAGAAGGCGCCGTTGTTCACCATGTTGGCGGGCCGGGTCCAGTCTTTGCCGAATTTCTCGATCGTGGCTTTATGCAAGGGCGCGAGCTGGGGATTGGAGACGACCTCGGGCAGAAAACCGACCGGGAAAGGCGTCTTGATCTCCAGGGTATAGGGATCGATGGCCTTGACGCCGAGTTCGGTGACGGGCTTCTTGCCTTCAATGATTTCTTTGGCATTGAGCAGGAAGACGCCGTAGGTGGAAGCGTATTTGGAGGCGGTCGCCGGATCGACGAAGCGGCGCATGCTGTAGATGAAATCTTCAGCCGTCACCGGGTCGCCGTTGGACCATTTGGCGTTCTTGCGCAGCTTGAAGACCCAGGTCAGAGGGTCGACCTGCTTCCAGCTCTCCGCTACGGCAGGGACGATCTTGCCGTTTTGGTCGGCAGCAGCCAGCCCTTCGAACATGTCGCGGATCACGTTGTTGGCCGGAACGCCCGTCGCCAGTGCCGCATCCAGGGTTTCAGGCTCGGAGCCATTGTTGCGGACCAGCTCCTGCGTCTCGTGCAGCTTCACGCCCGCGGGCACCGTGGCCGCAACCGCCAGGCCGGCCAAGGCCAGCAGCACGGCGCTTGTCAGCGCCTTCATCGTCCAGTTTGAGTTCATGCCTGTTGCACTCCCGAATAGAAAATTGGCGGGCTTGTGGCCCGCCATGGTTGATGGAACGGGGCCCTCTCGTGAGAGGAGCCCCCGTTTGCCTGTCAGTCGGCGCGAATATACCGCCGCGCCAGACGCGGCCCCGTAGGGAGTAACCCTTCAGCAATTAACGTGCCTTCACGAAGCCATGGGTGGCGCGGAAGTCAGGGGGATACATAGGGAACACTTGCTCACAATTGAACGAGCGAGGCGACAGGATGCGGCAGCCACCGGGCACGGGCAGGTACCGCGATTCAAGCCGTGCATCGCGGCACGGCTGGAGCCACTGCCTGGCTCAAGCCTTCACGCAATTCCGGCGGCGAAGCGGCGGCGCCTTCTGACGCCATGGCGAGTGTCCGCAGGGTTGCTATTGTTTTGATAGCTGCTTGCGCCCATGATGATTGGCTTGCAGGCACAAGTCACCTGAATTTTGGGTACCGGAAGAAAATCGGCTGTCCTGCTTTTTGTGAGAATTCATACAAAAATAGCTGCCAGCCCAATAACCATGGGCGCAAGCAGCTATCAATTTTGTAACACGGGTGTCCGGTCCCTGCGGACACCCTCAGGCGCCGCGCACCCGCTCAGCGGCTGAGCTGGGTGGACGCCTTCAGGCTCAAGGCTTCCTCAGGCGGCTCTTTCCAGCCGCCACCCAGGGTCTTGTACAGCGTGACCTGGCTTTGCAGCTGGGCCAGCCGGGTTTGCACCACCGCCTGACGTGCGGCGAACAGCGAACGCTGCGCATCGAGCTGGTCCAGGTAGCTGGCCACACCGTTCTGGTAGCGCAGATCAGCCAGCTTGAAACGCGTCGCCTCGGCATTGGCCTGCGCCTGCTGGGCACGCAGTTGCTCGCCCAGGGTGTCGCGGCCCGCCAGCGCATCGGCGACTTCACGGAAAGCTGTCTGGATGGACTTTTCGTACTGGGCGATGGCAATGTCACGCCCGGCGTTGGCCGAATCCAGCCCGGCACGGTTACGGCCTGCATCAAAAAGCGGAAGGATCAGCTGCGGCGCCAGCGTCCAGCCGTAGGATCCGCTCTTGAACAGGCCCGACAGGTGCGAGCTGGCGCTGCCGGCAGAAGCCGTGAGCGAGATGCGCGGGAAAAAAGCCGCACGGGCAGCGCCGATGTCGGCGTTGGCAGACAGCAGCTGTTGCTCAGCCTGGCGGATGTCAGGGCGGCGTTCCAGCAAATCAGACGGCAACCCCGCCGGCACGTCCACCATCATGGGTGCGTCGGCCAGACCTTTGCCGGCAGGCAAGGCCACCGCCAGGTCACCGCTGAGCGGCTGGCCGATCAGCAGGGTCAGGGCGTTCTGGTCCAGCGCACGCTGGCGCACCAGTTGGGCCAGCGATGCACGGGCGGCTTCGGTCAATGACTCGGCCTGGCGGAAATCCAGCTCGGAAGCAACGCCGTTGTCAAAGCGCAGCTTGCTGAGCTTGAAGGACTCTTCCCGTGTAGCCAGCGTCTGCTGCGTGATGGCCAGCAGTTCTTCGTCGGCCAGCAGGCTGAGGTAGGTGTTGGCCACCGACGCAATCAGGCTGATCTGTGCCGTCTTGCGACCTTCTTCCGTAGCCAGGTACTGCGCCAATGCCGCTTCCTTCAGGCTGGAGACCCGGCCGAAAAAGTCGAGCTCATAGGACGGCATCAACAAACCGCCGGTGTAGGAGCTCGTGATGCTGCCGTTACCGTTGGCATTGGGCTGGCGCGAACCGGTGATGCCGGCATTGATCGTGGGGAACTGGTCGGCACGCTGGATCCGGTACTGGGCCCTGGCTTGCTCAATATTGAGCACGGCAATGCGCAGGTCGCGGTTGTTGCGCAGCGAGGCCTCGATCAGCTGCCGCAGTTTGGGGTCGCTGAAAAAAGCCTGCCACTCGATGTCGGCCGCAGCGACAGTCGGAGCCGGTGCGGTAGCAGCAGGCTGCGCCTTCGCGGAACCGGTGGTGAAACCGGAAACAGCCGGCCACTGGTCTGCAACAGGCGCAGCCGGGCGCTCATACTTCGGGATCATCGAGCAGCCGGCCAGCAGTGCCGCAGCACCAACCGCCAAAAGCTGCGGAAACCTGGGTTTCATGCTGGATTTATTCATGGGCTTTACCCTCACTTCCTTCTTCTCCGGTGATGCCTGCTGCTTTGGCATGCTCCGAATACATCCTGTTTTGCCGCTCGCTGCCCTTGAAGAGGCCGCGCACGACCACAAAGAACACCGGAACGAAAATCACCGCCAGGATCGTGCCGGTGATCATGCCGCCGATCACGCCGGTGCCGATGGCGCGCTGGCTCGCGGAGCCGGCGCCGGAAGCCAGTACCAGCGGCAGCACGCCCAGGCCGAAGGCCAGCGACGTCATGACGATGGGACGGAACCGTAGATGCGCGGCGGCCAGCGCCGACTCGATGACACCTTTACCCTGCGCCTGCAGGTCCTTGGCGAACTCGATGATCAGAATCGCGTTCTTCGCCGACAGGCCGATGATGGTGATCAGCCCCACCTGGAAGTACACGTCATTCGAATAACTGCGCAGCAGCGTTGCCAGCAACACACCGATCACGCCTAGCGGCACCACCAGGATCACCGCGAGCGGAATGCTCCAGCTTTCGTACAGGGCGGCAAGGCACAGGAACACCGCGAGGATGGCAAAGCCGTAGAGCAGCATGGCCTGCGCGCCTGCGAGTTTTTCCTCGCGCGACTGGCCCGTCCATTCGAAACCGAAGCCCTGCGGCAGTTGCGCTGCGAGTTTTTCCATCTCGGCCATCGCTGCGCCCGAGCTGTAGCCTGGCGCAGCGCTGCCGCTGATACGCACGGCCGGGTAGCCGTTGTAACGCACCGTTTGCATGGCACCCTTGATCCACCGCGTGCTGGCAAACGACGACAACGGAACCGGCAGGCCGCGGCTGTTGATGGCGTTGAGCCGGAGCAGGTCGTCGGGCTGCATGCGCGAAGGCGCGTCGGCCTGGACCACCACGCGCTGCAGGCGTCCCTGGTTGGGGAAGTCGTTCACATAGCTGGAACCCAGCGAGGTGGACAGGACCGCGTTGATCGCGTCAAACGGCACGCCCAGCGCATTGGCTTTGTCGCGGTCAATGTCGAGCTGCAGCTGCGGCGCATCTTCCAGGCCATCGGGCCGTACTTGTGTGAGCACCGGACTCTTGGCAACCATGCCCAAAAGCTGGTTGCGTGCGTTGATAAGCGCATCATGTCCCGCACCGCCGCGGTCCTGCAGGCGGAAGCTGAAGCCCGAGGCCGTGCCCAGTTCGGGAATGGGTGGGGGGCTGAGCGGAAAGATGAAGGCATCACGCACACCCATGAGGGCGCCGAAAGCCCGTCCTGCTATCGCTGAGGCCGAATGCGCTTCGCCGTCGCGCTCGTTCCAGTCCTTGAGCGTCACGAACGCCAGCGCGGCATTCTGGCCCTGGCCGGAAAAGCTGAAGCCAAGCACGCCGACCATGCTTTCGACTTCCGGCTGCTTGAGCATGAAACCCTCGACTTTTTCCATCACCGAAAGCGTGCGCTCGTAAGTTGCGCCCGGCGGCAACTGCACGTTCACCAGCAGGTTGCCCTGGTCTTCATTGGGCAGGAAGGATGTGGGCAAACGCAGGTATACCACCGCCACAGCGGCAATGATGGCCACATAGATCACCAGGTAACGTGCGGCGCGTTTGAGAATACGCGCGACCATGCTTTCATAGCTTTTTGCGGTGCGCGAGAACCCCCGGTTGAACCAGCCGAAAAAACCCTTTTTCTCGTGATGGTGCCCAGCCTCAACCGGCTTGAGCAGCGTGGCGCAAAGTGCCGGCGTGAGGGACAGGGCCAGGAAGGCGGAAAAGCCGATGGACGAAACCATCACGGCGGAGAACTGGCGGTAGATGTTGCCGGTCGAGCCCGCGAAAAATGCCAAAGGCACAAACACGGAAATCAGCACCACGGTGACGCCAATGATGGCGCCCGAAATCTGGCCCATCGCCTTGCGGGTGGCCTCCAGCGGCGGCAAGCCCTCTTCGGTCATGATGCGTTCGACGTTTTCGACGACCACGATCGCATCGTCAACGACGATACCGATCACCAGCACCATGCCGAACATGGTCAGCACGTTGATGGAGAAACCGAGCGCCAGCAAGGTGGCAAAAGTACCCAGCAGTGCAATCGGCACCACGATGGTCGGGATGATGGTGTAGCGCCAGTTCTGCAGGAACAGGAACATGACCAGGAACACCAGGGCTACGGCCTCGAACAATGTTTCAGCAACCTGGGAGATCGAAATCTTGACAAAGCGCGAGCTGTCGTAGGGGATGCTCCACTTCATGCCTTGCGGAAAATAGCGCTCGAGCTCGGTCATCTTGGTTCGAACGGCCTTGGCAGCGGCAAGCGCGTTGCCGCTGGGTGCCAGCTGAACACCGATACCGATCGCCGTCTTGCCGTTCAGGCGAGCCGACGTGGCATACGTCTGGCCACCCAGTTCGATGCGGGCCACGTCTTTAAGGCGCACCGACGACCCGTCGGTATTGGCGCGAAGGACAATGTTGCCGAACTGCTCGACATTGGCAAGCTGGCCGGTGACTACCACGGTGGCAGCAATGCCTTGTCCCGCCACATTGGGGCGGTCGCCGATACTGCCGGCCGACACCTGGGCGTTTTGCGCGCGGATGGCGTTGTTAACGTCATTTGCCGACAGGCTGAAGCCCGTGAGCTTGGCCGGATCCAGCCAGATGCGCATGGCGCGCTCACTGCCGAAGAGCTGGGCCTGGCCGATTCCTTTGACACGCTGGATCTCGGGCACGATGTTGCGCGAAGCGTAATCACCGAGCGCGACGGGGTCGTGCGCGGGATTGTCGGACGACAGCATAATGAACAGCAGGAAGTTGGAGCGTGATTTGTCGACGCGAACGCCTTGCTGCGTGACGGCGGCGGGCAGCCGCGGTGAGGCGCGCGACAGGCGGTTCTGCACATCCACCTGTGCCAGGTCTGGGTTGGTGCCGGGCTCGAAGCTCAGCGTGATGCTGCCGGAGCCGTCGGCCTGCGCCACCGACTCCATGTAGATCAGGCCGGGTGAACCGTTCATCTCTCGCTCGATCACCGACAGCACGCTGTCTTCGAGCGTCTGGGCAGAAGCGCCGGGATAGGCGGTGTTGACGACAATCGAAGGCGGCGCGACCGGCGGGTACTGGGCTATCGGCAGCTGCGTGATCGCCACGCCGCCAACCACCAGGATGAACAGTGCGATCACCCAGGCAAAGATCGGCCGATCAATAAAAAACTTGGCCATGTAGTTGGCTCCTTACTTCGCTGCTGCAGAAGCAGCGGAGGCAGCAGGCGCAGCAGCTTGCGCACCGGAGGCGGCGGATGCGGGGGCGGAAGCCGCATCGGCCGGCTTCGCACCGGCCGGTTGCCACGGCACGGGCTTCACCGGTGCGCCCGGCTGCAGTTTCTGGAACCCGTCCACCATGACTTTTTCGCCGGTCTTTAAGCCGTCGAGCACCACCCACTGGTTGCCCTTGGCGGAGCCGATCTTGATGGGACGCGGGCTGACTTTTCCATCGTCGCCCACCACCATGACAGTGTCGCCCTGCGCGGTGCGCGTGACAGCTTGCTGGGGCAAGGTGATGGCGTTGCTGGCCTGCGCCTGCTCCAGGCGTACGCGCACATAAAGGCCGGGAAGCAGCTGGCCCCCGGGATTGGGCACTTCAGCCCTCAGGGTCACCTGCCCCGTCGTGGAGTCGACCGTCAGGTCGGAAAACAGCAGGCGGCCGGGACGGGCGTATTCGGTGCCATCTTCGAGCACGATGCGCACGCTGGCCGCTTCGGCGCCCGTGGCACGTTTGAACTGACCACTTTCCATGGCAGCACGCAGCTTCATGATTTCAGGGGCGGATTGCGTGAAGTTCACATACATCGGGTTGATCTGCTGGACGACAGCCAGCTGGGTGGCCTCGCCTTGGCCGACCAAAGCGCCTTCGGTGACCAGCGCACGGCCAATGCGGCCCGAGATTGGGGCTGTCACTGCGGCGTAGCTCAGGTTGATGCTGGCTGTCTGCACATTCGCCTTGCCCACAGCAACGTCGGCCTCCGCCTGCTTTTGCGCTGCAACGGCGTTGGCATATTCCTGCTTGCTGATGGCGTTGGCCTCTACCAGCGGCTTGTAACGCTCGGCCAATGCGGCGGCCTGCGCCAGGTTGGCCTCAGCGCGCGCCTGGCCCGCTTTCGCGCTGGCGGCGGCGGCGGCATATGGTGCGGGATCAATCGTGAACAGCGCCTGCCCTTCTTTTACGTCGCTGCCTTCACGGAACAGCCGTTTTTGCAGGATACCGGCCGCGCGGGCCCTGACCTGTGCCACGCGTGAAGCCTCCAGGCGGCCCGGCAACTCGGTCACCAGACCGACGTCACCCTGGGTAACTGTCACCACACCCACTTCCGCAGGAGGCGGTGCCCCGCCGGGAGCACCGGCACCCTTGCCGCATCCGGCCAGGAACAATGTGAGTGCAGCAACCAGGACGAGAGGCTGGTATGGCGCAAAAGAGGAGAATAAAGGCGAATGGACAATGCGAGACTTGGGCATGCTGATCCTCAAAATTTGGGAAAAAAGCGGAAAGCGGAATATGTGAGCGGCGTTTGATGCAAGTCATCGTTTTGCCGAAAACAAAAAGAATAAGGGTTTTTACGAGTGATATAGTTTACATACATTTGTGAATGTATACGACAACCCGCTAAATTGACTTGCAGGAGACATGGATTGGCCCGTCGGACAAAAGAAGAAGCCATGGCGACCCGGCACAAGCTGCTGGATGCGGCTGAACATCTATTTCAGGCTCAAGGTGTCTCACGCACGAGCTTGCAGGACATTGCACGCCGCGCAGGCGCCACACGCGGTGCGGTCTACTGGCATTTCAAGGACAAGGCAGACCTGTTCAACGCCATGATGGAGCGGGTTACCCTGCCCATGGAGAACTCGTTCAACCAGGAAATAGACCCGCAGCAACATCCGGGCGAGGACTTCCTCAATCCGATGGACAGGATACGACGCTCCACTGCCAACGCGCTGCGACAAATTGTGACCGACGCGCAAACGCGGCGCGTCTTTGAAGTCGCGACCCAGAAGGTCGAATATGTGGAAGAACTCCAGGCGGTTCGCCTGCGTCACCTGGCAGTGCGCGGTGGTTTTTTATCCGGCATCCAGCAAAGCATAGAGGCGGCAGCTGCACAAATGCGCCTCCAGTTGCCTGCACCGGCTTCAGCGGCGGCGCAGGGGCTGCATGCGCTGATCGATGGCCTGATACAGAACTGGCTGCTGGATCCGGGGGCTTTTGACCTGCTGGAAGTCGGCCAGCATGCGATAGACGTTTACCTGCGGGGACTCGGCTTTCCTGGCTCGCCCGCAGCCTCAGACTCACCCAAGCCGGCTTAGTGCAAATGCCGGGGCTTGCGGCCACCGCCGCCATGGCCGGAGCCACCTTGGGGTCCGCCCAGGCCGCGCGGCGGTTTACCGAGTTGCATGGAGTTCACCAGTGCATCAAAGCGCTGCTCGAACAGCTTGTCGACGGCCGCAACGACCTCACCGAGCTCTGATCCGTCAAAGTGGCGCTCCATCAGGCCGATCATGTCCTGGACCAGGAGATCGCGCTGCACCTGCATGATCGCTGCCGGCGTGGGACCTACAAAATACATCGCGAAATCATCACGGGCTTCCTCTTCGTCTGCGCCTTCATCTTCGTCAAAGTCGGAGTCGTAGAAGGTCACTTCGATGGGAGCGCCCGCTTCAGCGAGGTCGTTCAGGCCCATGCACATTTCGTCGAGCGCCTGGCGAAAGTCTTCGTCGCCAGGGACTGTCCAGCACATTTGAAGCAAATGTTTTTGCGCGTCGAACCGGATGCCCGGCTCTTCCTCATAAGCGCTGGCAGCACCGGCCGCCAGGGACTTGGAGCCGGTGTATTTCCACAGTGGCTTGAGAGCCTCCTGCAGCTGTTCAAAATTAACGTCCGCGCGCAATGGCACTTCGCCGTGGACGTGGATCTCAAAAGGTGTGTTGTAGCGGGACATGATGGAATTTATCTTACCCAGTTTTCGAAAGCGCGCCCGGCGCGTGGGTGAGCCGCCCAATCGTGGTGCCTGAGACCGGAATCGAACCGGTACGCCCGTTATTCACGAAGCGGCGGATTTTAAGTCCGCTGTGTCTACCTATTTCACCACTCAGGCTCAAACGCCGTTTTCAAACGGCCGGCAGCGTATTGTCAAACAAAAAAGCCCCATAACTGGGGCTGGTTGCAGGAAGCTGTGATGGAGGCGCGGGCCGGAGTCGAACCGACCTACTCGGATTTGCAATCCGGTACATAACCGCTTTGTTACCGCGCCGTATTCTGTCTGCTTGATAAAGCCCGACGGCTTTACCCAATAATCCAACGAAACCCCCAATGAAAAAGGACAGCATTTTTAAAGTGCTGCCCTTTGAATTGGAGCGGGAGAAGAGTCTCGAACTCTCGACCTCAACCTTGGCAAGGTTGCGCTCTACCAACTGAGCTACTCCCGCGATTACAGCCTCAAATTATAGCGTAGTTTTTTGAGCTTTTCCAAAAGCCGCAAAAAACTTTGCGAAAGGCCTCATTAATGCTTCACCGTACCGGCTGCTTCCGCAGGCGGAACCACAGCAGCCGGCGCAACAACAGCGGCTTCTTCGTCGGTCAGCGGAACAGGCTGGCGCTCGAGTGCAACCTGCAACACCTGGTCGATCCATTTCACCGGCACGATCTCCAGGCCGCTCTTGACGTTGTCTGGAATCTCCTGCAGGTCCTTGGCATTTTCCTCGGGGATCAGCACGGTCTTGATGCCACCCCTCAAGGCGGCGAGCAGCTTTTCCTTGAGCCCGCCGATGGCCGTGACCTCGCCGCGCAGGGTGATCTCACCCGTCATGGCCACATCACCACGCACAGGGATACCCGTCATCGCGGAAACAAAAGCAGTGGTCATCGCGGCGCCCGCGCTTGGACCGTCCTTGGGCGTCGCACCGTCCGGTACGTGGATATGGATATCGCGCTTTTCGAACATCTCGTCCTTGATGCCGAGAACCTTGGAGCGGCTGCGCACCACCGTGCGTGCGGCTTCGACGGATTCCTTCATGACATCGCCCAGCGATCCCGTACGTGTGATCACGCCCTTGCCGGGCATCATGGCAGCCTCAATCGTCAGCAAGTCGCCGCCGACTTCCGTCCAGGCCAGCCCCACCACCTGGCCGACCTGGTTTTGTTGTTCGGCACGGCCATAGTTGAACTTGCGCACCCCCAGAAAATCGTTGAGGTTATCGGGTGTCACGACGACCTTGGGTGCCATCTTTTTGAGCTGGATTCCCTTGACCACCTTGCGGCAGATCTTGGAGAGTTCGCGTTCAAGCGAGCGCACGCCGGCTTCACGTGTGTAGTAACGCACGATGTCGCGCACGGCCTGCTCCTGCACTTCAAGCTCTTCTTCCTTCACGCCGTTGTTCTTGACCTGCTTGGGCAACAGATAGCGCATCGCGATGCTGGTCTTTTCGTCTTCGGTGTAACCGGACAGGCGAATAACCTCCATGCGGTCCAGCAAGGCCGGCGGAATATTCATCGAGTTCGAGGTTGCCACGAACATCACATCGCTCAGGTCGAAGTCCACCTCGACATAGTGGTCACCGAAGGTGTGATTCTGCTCAGGGTCGAGCACCTCCAGCAGCGCGCTGGAGGGGTCACCACGGAAGTCGGTGCCCAGCTTGTCAATCTCATCCAGCAGGAACAGCGGATTGCGCGTGCCGGCCTTGGTCAGGCTCTGCAGAACCTTGCCCGGCAAGGCGCCGATATAGGTGCGGCGATGGCCGCGAATTTCAGCCTCATCGCGCATGCCGCCCAAAGCCATACGCACGTACTTGCGGCCCGTAGCTTTGGCGATCGACTGGCCCAGGGAGGTTTTACCAACCCCCGGAGGCCCAACCAGACACAGGATCGGAGCCTTGAGCTTGTCCACGCGCTGCTGCACCGCAAGATACTCAACAATACGGTCTTTGACTTTTTCAAGACCGTAGTGGTCTTCGTTAAGAACGTTCTCGGCGTTGCCCAGGTCGTGCTTGATCTTGGTCTTTTTGCTCCACGGCAGGCCGGTCAACACATCGATATAGGTGCGCACCACGGTCGCCTCGGCGGACATGGGCGACATGAGCTTGAGTTTTTTGAGCTCGCTCTCGGCCTTTTTACGGGCTTCCTGCGGCATCTTGGCGGTCTTGATCTTTTTCTCGATCTCTTCGATGTCCGCCCCCTCTTCGCCTTCGCCTAGTTCCTTCTGGATGGCCTTGACCTGCTCGTTGAGGTAGAAATCGCGCTGGTTCTTTTCCATCTGACGCTTCACACGCCCACGGATTTTTTTGTCGACGTTGAGGATGTCGACCTCACGCTCAAGCTGTTCGTACAGGTTCTCTAGCCGGGCCTTGACATTGTCAAGATCCAGGATCACCTGCTTCGCATCCAGCTTGAGGGGAAGGTGCGCGGCGATCGTGTCGGCCAGGCGTCCCGCATCGTCGATGCTGGAAATCGAGGTCAGTATCTCGGGCGGAATTTTCTTGTTCAGTTTGACGTAGTGGTCAAACTGCTGCATCACGGCACGGCGCAGAGCTTCAATCTCACTGGTCTTGTCACCGGCGATCACCACCACCGGCTCAACAGGTGTGACATTGGCCGTGAAATGCTGCTCGCCCTCTTCGATCTTGTTAACACTGGCGCGCTGCTGTCCTTCCACCAAAACCTTGACGGTACCGTCAGGCAATTTGAGCAGTTGCAGGATCGTGGCAACACAGCCCACCTGGAACATATCTTCCACCGAAGGCTCATCCTTGGCAGCGGCTTTTTGTGCCACCAGCATGATGCGGCGCTCGGCTTCCATGGCCGACTCCAGCGCCTTGATGCTCTTGGGGCGACCCACGAACAGCGGGATCACCATGTGCGGAAAGACCACCACATCCCGCAGAGGCAGGAGAGGAAGGTCAATGGGGGTGGAAGGCAATGAAGTTTGTCCGGACATATAAACCTTAAACGTTGGCCGTGGCAGCCAGTTGCATGGCCCGGCGAAACACAATCAACCCAGACATGGGGCGCAGGAGGCGCTTTTCAAGCATTCCGGCCAGCCTTTTGGGGTGTTCAGGCTTTCTTGGCCGCTTCACGGTACACAAGCAAGGGAGCTTTGTTTTCTTCGATTGTGGACTCGTCCACCACCACTTTATCCACATTGCTGGCATTCGGCAGGTCGAACATGGTGTCGATCAGCGACTGCTCCAGGATGGAACGCAAGCCGCGCGCACCGGTTTTACGGGCCAGCGCCCTGCGGGCAATGGCTTTGAGTGCGGAGGGCCGGATTTCCAGATCAACCCCTTCCATGGCCAGCAACTTGCTGAATTGTTTGACCACGGCATTTTTGGGTTCTGTCAGGATTTGCACGAGTGCGTCTTCTGTGAGCTCGGCCAGCGTCGCCACGACCGGCATCCGGCCGACCAGCTCAGGAATCAGCCCGAACTTGATCAGGTCTTCAGGCTCGACATCCTTGAAGGCTTCGGTCAGGCTGCGGGCCTTCTTGCTCTTGACGGCGGCGCCAAAACCGATCCCGGAAGCTTCGGTCCGGTTCTCGATGACCTTTTCCAGACCTGAGAATGCACCGCCGCAGATAAACAGGATATTCGTGGTGTCCACCTGCAAGAAGTCCTGGTTGGGGTGCTTGCGGCCGCCCTGTGGCGGCACCGACGCCATCGTTCCTTCAATCAGCTTGAGCAGCGCCTGCTGCACACCCTCGCCTGACACGTCACGCGTGATGGACGGGTTATCGGACTTGCGCGAAATCTTGTCAATTTCGTCAATGTAGACGATTCCCTGCTGGGCACGTTCAACTTCGTAATTGCAGCTCTGCAGCAGCTTTTGGATGATGTTTTCGACGTCCTCACCGACATAACCGGCTTCGGTCAGCGTAGTAGCGTCGGCCATCACAAAGGGAACGTTGAGCGTACGCGCGAGCGTTTGGGCCAGCAGGGTCTTGCCGGAACCGGTGGGGCCGATCAGCAAAATATTGCTTTTGGTCAGCTCCACATCGTCTTTTTTGGCTTTTTCCTTATGGCGCAGGCGTTTGTAATGGTTGTACACCGCCACTGCAAGGGTGCGCTTGGCCGGTTCCTGGCCAATAACATAGCCGTCCAGTGTTCCCTTGATCTCTGAGGGCGTGGGCAGGTCGGTGCGCGTCTCACGAACGTCGTCACCAGCGGGAAGTTCGTCGCGAATGATCTCGTTGCAAAGATCGATGCACTCGTCACAGATAAAAACCGAAGGGCCAGCGATCAGTTTTTTGACTTCGTGCTGACTTTTACCGCAGAAGGAGCAGTGCAAAGTCTTTTCGCTGGAGGAGCCTTTTTTCTCGGCCATTGGGGGGATGCCTTTAAGGAGCCTGAAGGGGGAACTGTTACCTAATGATAACCAATAAAAAAACGGCGTTTCTGTTACAGAAAACGCCGTTGTTGCAGTGCAACTGAAGAACTTTCGACGCTCAGGGCCGCTTGGAAATGACCTGGTCGACCAGCCCGTACTCTTTGGCGTCTTCCGCAAACATGAAATAGTCACGTTCGGTGTCGCGCTCGATCTTTTCGATAGGCTGGCCGGTATTGGCCGCCAGGATGCGATTGAGCTGATCCCGCGTCTTGAGAATGTCTCGGGCATGGATTTCAATGTCCGACGCCTGGCCTTGCGCACCACCGGATGGTTGGTGAATCATGACGCGCGAGTTGGGCAGCGAAAAGCGCTTGCCTTTGGTGCCGGCCGACAGCAGGAAAGCACCCATGCTGGCCGCCATGCCCACGCACAGGGTGGAAACGTCGGGCTTGATGAATTGCATGGTGTCGTAAATCGCCATGCCGGCCGTCACGGAACCGCCGGGGGAGTTGATGTAGAAGGAAATGTCCTTGTCCGGGTTTTCGCTTTCCAGGAAGAGGAGCTGGGCCACCACCAGGTTGGCCGTCTGGTCATTCACCGGACCCACCAGGAAAATCACGCGCTCCTTGAGCAGGCGCGAGTAAATGTCGTAAGAGCGCTCGCCGCGGCCGGACTGCTCGATGACCATGGGCACCATGCCCAGGCCTTGCGCATCCTGAGCGCCTGCTTGCGGGCCGGTATAGCTGCCGCCGTAAATACTGTTTCGGACCATCATGTTTTCTCCAGAGATGTTTGTACTGTACCCAAAAACTCCCCCAGGGAGTTTCGGCGATGGCTGACAACAGACTCGCGAGCCGTTGTGCCGTAGCTCAAAGAAATTGGGGCCTGTGCCGCAAAGCACAAGCCCCAATGTCAGCAATAGCGCTGAAGAATCAGTTCTGGCCCATCAGCTCGTCGAAGGAGATGGTTTTTTCGCTGACTTTGGCCTTGCCCAGCACGAAGTCGGTCACGTTGTTTTCAATCACAACAGCCTCGACTTCGGCCATGCGGCGGTTGTCGCTCAGGTACCAGCGCACCACGTCTTGCGGCTTCTCGTAGCTGGCGGCCAGCTCTTCGATGTGCGCCTTGAGCTGCTCAGGCTTGGCCTGCAGGTCATTGCTGCGCACCAACTCGGCCACCACCAGGCCCAGGCGCACGCGCTTTTCGGCTTGGGGACGGAAGATTTCTTCGGGAATCGGCGCCTTGTCGGCGTCCTTGATGCCGCGCTGCTTCAAGTCGGCGCGGGCGCCTTCGATCATGCGGTCCAGTTCGGCCTGGACGCTGGACTTGGGCAGGTCGAGTTCGGCGTTGGCCACCAGCGCGTCCATCACTGCGTTCTTGTTACGGGCCAACAGGCGGAACTTGACTTCGCGCTCGAGGTTTTTCTTGATGTCGGCGCGCAAGCCTTCGACCGTGGAGTCAGCGATGCCCAGGGACTTGGCCAGTGCTTCATTGACTTCGGGCAGGTGAGCTGCTTCGATC
The DNA here is from genome assembly GCF_054049435.1 of Polaromonas sp. P5_D5. Lineage (NCBI taxonomy): Bacteria > Pseudomonadati > Pseudomonadota > Betaproteobacteria > Burkholderiales > Comamonadaceae > Polaromonas > Polaromonas sp. P5_D5. The sequence goes on along the minus strand of NZ_JBFUMJ010000002.1, from coordinate 541,924 downwards.
TTTTTGACCGTCACGAGGAAATCGGCCTGTTTTCCGGCCACATCTTTACCGTGGTAGTCGGCGGGGAAGTTCAGGGGGAAAGTCTTGCTTTCGCCGCTTTTCATGCCGCGCACGGCGTCTTCGAATTCCTTGAGCATCTGCCCGTCGCCGATCAGGAACTGGTAGTCCTCGGCCTTGCCGCCTGCGAAAGGCTCGCCGTCGATCTTGCCTTCGAAGTCGATGGTGGCGCGGTCACCGTCTTGCGCCGGCGCATCGGCTGCGCGCTGGGCAAAGGTACGGCGCTGCTTGCGCAGGATATCCAGCGTCTTGTCGATGGCGGCGTCGCTGACTTCAGCGCTGACCTTTTCGACTTCGGCGCCCGACAGGTCGGCGATCTTGACTTCAGGGTAAACCTCAAACACCGCGTCAAACACCAGTTCGCCCTCAGGCGCACCTTCTTTTTCGCTGATGCGCGGCTGGCCGGCAACGCGCAGCTTGGCTTCGTTGGCGGCCACGGCAAAAGCCTCGCCGACCTTGTCGTTCATGACTTCGTAATGCACCGAATAGCCATAACGCTGGGCCACCACGTTCATGGGGACTTTGCCCGGACGGAAACCGTCCATCTTGACCGTGCGGGCCAGCTTCTTCAGACGGGTGTCAACTTCCGACTGGATGGTGTTGACGGGCAGCGTGAGCGTCATTTTGCGCTCGAGCTTTTCAAGGGTTTCAACAGTCACGGCCATGATGGTTCCTAAGATCAAAAATAGTCAAAACAGGTTTTCACCTGGCATGTTGCGGGATTTCCGCAACGGCTGAGCGCACGGGGCAACAGGTGCCCACAGGTCTCAGGGTGGTGCGCGGGGGGGGACTCGAACCCCCACACCATTGCTGGCGTCAGGACCTAAACCTGGTGCGTCTACCAATTTCGCCACCCGCGCGCCGGAAACAAAAACGGGAATCCGAAAAACCTCCGAATCCCCGCTTGAAATCGGTCAACTCTCTATTTTAGCCGTTATCGGGCCCGGTTTTCCGTCCGCAACCGGCGGCCAGAGAGAATCACGCCGGCAGTGGCTTGGCGCTGTCTTGTGGCTTGATGTCCTGCCCGTCTTCCCGTTTGACACGGAACCACGCTGCATACATGGCAGGCAGAGCCAGCAAGGTCAGCACCGTCGCCACCACCAGGCCGCCCATAATGGCGACCGCCATAGGCCCCCAGAACACGCTGCGCGACAGCGGGATCATCGCCAGCACCGCGGCGGCAGCCGTCAGCACGATAGGCCTCAACCGGCGCACGGCGGATTCGACGATGGCGTCCCAGGTGGGCACGCCTCGGGCACGGTCCTGCTCGATCTGGTCGATCAGGATGACGGAGTTGCGGATGATCATGCCGAACAGTGCAATCACGCCCAGCAGCGCGACGAAACCAAACGGCCGGTTCAGCAGTAGCAGTGCTCCGGCCACGCCTGCGATGCCCATGAAGCCCGTCAGAAAGGCGAGGATCGAACGGCTGAAACTGTGCAGTTGCAGCATCAACAGCGTGAGGATGATAAACAGCGCCACCGGCAATCCAGCAACAATGGAAACCGAACCCTTGCTGCTTTCTTCCACCGCGCCAGCCACCTGGATGCGGTAGCCCGTCATGCCATTGCCCTGCCATTTGGCTTCCAGCGCCTTGAGCTTGGGCATCAACTCCTGCGTCACCGTGGCGCCTTGCAGACCTTCAACGATGTCGCTCTGCACCGTGATGGCGTAGTCGCGGTTCTCGCGCCACATCACACCCGGCTCCCAGGTAAATACCGGCTTGGCAATCTGCGTCAGCGGAATCGCTTTGCCCGACGCCGTGGGCAGATAGGCGTTGCCGATGTCGGTGATGGCGTTGCGCTCGTCCAGCGGCTGGCGCAGCACGATGTCAATCAGCTTGTCGCCCTCACGGAATTGGCCCACCTGCGTGCCTGCCAGGATGGTGCGCGAAGCCTGTGCAATCGACTGGCTGGTCACGCCCAGCGTGCGCGCCTTGGCCTGATCCACTTCCAGCCGCAGCACTTTCACCGATTCATTCCAGTTGTCGTTGACGCCGCGCGTGTTGCCGCTTTCGCGCATCACCGCCTTGACTTCATCGGCGCGCTCGCGCAGCACCAGCGGGTCAATGCCCACGACACGGAACTGAACCGGGTAAGGCACCGGCGGGCCGTTGGGCAGCAGCTTGACGCGGCCCCGCACCTCGGGAAATTCGGTGGCCAGCAGCGCCGGCAGCTTGATGCGCAATGATTCGCGCACCTTCAAATCCTGAGGCACCACAATCATCTGCGACACGTTGGTCTGCGGAAAGACCTGGTCCAGCGGCAAATAAAAGCGCGGCACGCCCGAGCCTATCCAGGTGCTCACCGTGCTCACGCCCTCTTCCTTCATCAGGCGCGCCTCAACCCGTTTGGCCGTAGCCTCGTTGGCGGCGAAGGAAGTCCCTTCCGGGAACCAGATGTCGACCATGATTTCAGGGCGGCTGGAGTCGGGGAAGAACTGCTGCTGCACCTTGCCCATCCCCACGATGCCCAACGCGAAGATCAGCACGGTGGATCCGATCGTGATCCAGCGGTGCTGCACGCACCAGTTCACCGTTTTGCGGAAATTGCTGTAGAACGGGCTGTCGAACATTTCGTGCGGGCTGTCCTGGCCCGCGGCCACTTCCTGCACATGCGGCGGCACCTTGAGCAGCAGCGTGCCCAGGTAAGGCACGAAATACACGGAAACGATCCAGCTGAGCACCAGCGCGATCACGGTCACCGCAAAAATCGCGAAGGTGTATTCACCGGTGGTGGACTTGGCCAGGCCGATAGGCAAAAAGCCCGCGGCGGTAATCAAGGTACCCGTCAGCATGGGCATGGCGGTGATCTCATAGGCGAAGGTGGCGGCGCGCACCTTGTCGTAGCCCTCCTCCATCTTGCGCACCATCATTTCGACAGCGATGATGGCATCATCCACCAGCAGGCCCAGCGCGATGATCAGCGAGCCCAGCGAAATCTTGTGCAGCCCGATACCGTAGTACCACATGGCCAGAAAGGTCAGGCTCAGCACCAGGGGAATGGTGATGCCCACCACCAGGCCGGGCCGCATGTCGATGTAATAGCGCTTCCACAACGGCAACTGACCGGGGCCGTTGTGTGGCCGCTTGTGAAAGCCCAGGGCGATGAAACTGACCGCCAGCACGATCACCACGGCCTCAATCAGCACGCGCACGAATTCATTCACCGAGGTCGCCACCGCCTTGGGCTGGTTCTGCACGTTCACCAGTTTGATACCGGCGGGCAGGGTTTTCTCGATGCGGGCTGAGAGCGCGGTGAGCGACTTGCCCAAAGCGATGATGTCCCCGCCCTTACCCATGGACACGCCCAATGCAATCACTTCCTTGCCCTGGTGGTGCACCTTCACGGAAGGCGGATCCACATAGCCGCGCTTGATCTCGGCAATGTCACCCAGTTGTAGCTGGTTGCCCGAACTGCCCCGGATCGGCATCACCCGCAGCTGCTCAATCACTTCGAACTGGCCCGCCACGCGCACCTGCACGACATCCAGCGGCGTCTGAACCGCCCCGGCCGACTCAATCGCGTTTTGCTGGCCCAGCTGCGCCAGCACTTGGTTCAGGTCCAGCCCCAGTTGCGCCAGGCGCTTTTGCGAGATTTCGATGAAAACTTTTTCATCTTGCACGCCGAAAAGTTCAACCTTGCTCACGTCGGGTACGCGCAGCAGTTGCTGGCGCACATCGTCGGCAAAGGTCTTGAGTTCGGCGTAATTAAAACCGTCGGCCTCCAGCGCGTAGATCACGCCATAAACGTCGCCGAAATCGTCGTTGAAGAACGGCCCCTGGATACCGCCGGGCAGGGTGCCGCGCATGTCTGCGACCTTCTTGCGTACCGAATACCAGACGTTGGGCACGTCCGCGGGCTTGGACGAATCCTTGATCTGGAAAATGATCTGCGACTCGCCCGGCTTGGAGTAGCTGCGTATCTTGTCGGCGAAGGGCGCTTCCTGCAGCGTGCGCTCCAGCTTGTCGGTCACCTGCTCGGCCACCTGCTGCGCCGTGGCCCCCGGCCAGTAGGTGCGCACCACCATGGCGCGGAAGGTAAACGGTGGGTCTTCGTCCTGTCCGAGCTGAAAGTAGGCGGCAAAGCCCAGAATCATCAGCACCAGCAGGAGGTAACGGGTGAGCGCCGGATGGTCCAGCGCCCATTTGGAAAGGTTGAACCGGGTCGAGGGCGAAGCCAGTTCGCCGGCAGCGCTGCTGCTGTCTGGGTGGGGTTGCGTCATGCCGCCCTCACTTCGCAGCAGAAGCTGCGGAAACGGCAGCCGGCGCCGTGACAGGGGCCGCGGGCACCACAGGTGTTGCTACGGAATTAATAGCTGTTTGCGCAGGACTGGCACCGGCTACAGCCACACTCGGCTGGTAAATACTGACTTTCTGGCCCGGTGAGAGCACATGCACGCCGGCGCTGACCACCATCATCCCGGGCTGCAGCCCGGAAGCCACCACCACGTCGTTGCCGTCTGCCGTGGCAACCTGAATGAGTTGCGGCTTGACGGTCATGGTGGCCTTGTCAACCACCCATACCGCCGTGGCCTTGCCTTCCTGGCGCAGCGCCGTTGTCGGCAGCTTGATGACCGGCGCACCCACCACGCTGCCGGCCTGCGGCACCACATACACCGTGGCGCCCAGCGGCGGCGGTTCTTTCGCGTCAACAGAAACCTTGACGGTGTAGGTCCGCGTGACGGGGTCGTTGCTGGCCGCCACTTCGCGCACTTTTCCGGTCAATTCGGCGGTCTGGGACCACACGCGGATACTGACCGGCGAGCCGACCTTGATCGCCGCCACCTTGTCTTCGGGCACAGAGAACACCACATCACGCACACCATCCGCTGCAATCCGCACCACCGGCGCGCCGGCCGTCACGACCTGGCCCGGCTCGGCCTCGATGGCGGTGACGACACCTGACACGTCGGCGACCAGCGCCGCGTAGTTTGCCTGGTTGCCCTGCACTGCCAGCTGGGACTGGGCTTGCTCCAGTTGCGCCTGGGCCGCCTTCAGCGTGGTTTCACGGCGCTCAAGCTCGGCACCGCTGATGAAGTTCTGCTCTTTCAGCTCCCTGTAGCGCTTGAAATCGGCAGCAGCAAGGTCGCGGTTGGTGGCCGCAGCTGCCACCTGCGCACGGGCTGCATCGGCCGCGAGCTTGTAATCCTGGGGATCGAGGTTGGCAAGCACTTGCCCGGCCTTGACGCGCTGGCCCAATTCAGCCTGCCGCTTGATGATCTTCCCCGCAACCCGAAAGCCGAGCCTCGATTCCACCTGGGCGCGGACCTCGCCAGCATATTCGTGGCTCGATGAAAAGGCGTTGGTCCCGACAGTGATCACCTTGACGGCGCGAACCGGCTCTTCTGGCGGGGCGGGTTTGGAACAGGCTGCCAGCAGGACGGCGGCGCCCACCAGGGAGAAAACGGTTTTGTTCATGATCTGATCGGGATGAAACCCGCTTGGATGGCAGGGTAAAAAATGAGCCTGGAAAAGAGTCAGGAAGCTGCTACTGACTGACCGGTTAGTAATCTAGGGTAATTGCCAGGGCTTGTCAAGCGACAATCGCCCGCATGACCCAAGGCTCCCAATCGCCAGCCACCCTGACGCCGTCTCTGCAGGGTGTGGCGCACTATGAAAACTTCCCGGTGGCTTCGCTGCTGTGCCCACCGCGCCTGCGCCCGCCCATCGCGGCGATTTACTGGTTTGCCCGCACGGCGGATGACATCGCCGATGAAGGCGATGCCCCGCCGCAAGCACGCCTGGATGACCTGGCGGCCTACCGCGCCGACCTGGTGGCCACCTCCACAGGCCTGGCGCCCTCGTCTCGCTGGGCGCCGGTGTTTGCACAGCTGGCGCCCATGATGGCGGAATTCCAGCTGCCGGTAAACCTGCTGGCTGACTTACTCAGCGCTTTTGAGCAGGACGTCGTCAAGCAGCGTTATGCCGATGAGGCCGAACTGGCCCATTACTGCAACCGCTCGGCCAATCCCGTGGGCCGGCTGCTGCTGCACCTGTACGGCATCCATGACGCCGCCTCGCTGCACATGAGCGACTGCATTTGCACCGCCCTGCAGCTCATCAACTTCTGGCAAGACCTCAGCGTGGACATTCCGCGCGGGCGTATTTACCTGCCGGCCGATGCCTGGACTCGCCACGGCGTTGACGAAGCGCAGCTGCTGGCGCTGGATGCCAACCCCTCTACTATCAATTTGATAGCTGCTTGCGCACGCTCTGCAAGGGCCACGATGCTAAAAGGCTTGCCACTCACAAAAAAAATACCGGGCCGCGGCGGCTGGGAGCTGCGCCTGGTGGTGCAAGGCGGGCTACGCATCCTTGAGAAGATCGAGTCCCAGGGATTCAATACCCTGCAGCGGCGCCCCAAGCTCGGCCCCCGGGATGTGCTGGTGATGGGCTGGCGTGCGCTATTCATGTAGGCAAACAACCGGATCTCACCAGGACGGACAGATCCATCAACAAACCCACAGGAAGCCACATGGCAACGCCACCGGTAAAACTGCCGCCCTCGGGCCTCTATCGCGCGCTGGTGTGGGGCCTCTTTCTCTTTTGCACCAGCTTCGCGCTGATCGGCGGCGTCATTGCAGAGCAGGCCCTGGCCGCCCTCAATTGCCAATTCCATGCAGACCCGCGAGCCGGAACGTGTTCCTTCCTCCAGAACGCGTTGGCCTCAAGGCTCACACCCTTTTTGTCTGCAGAGACGCCGCTGGACTACCCCTTCATGCTGCTGCGCAGTTTCTGGGGGCTCATCCTGGCCTGGCTGGTTGCCATCGGCTGGAGCCGCCATGCCGCCCAGAACCCCCGCAAGCCCGTGACCACTTCGCGTGCGCCTGTCCCGGCAGCAATTTCCTTCCGGCGGGCCTTGCACCGTTTTCTGCAATCCAGCTTCTGGATTCTGCTGCTGGGGTTGATTGCGTTTTGCATCGCCTTCGGCACGCCCTTCCTGAGCACGTATGTATCGCGCGAAATACTGCAGGCCCTCGGATGCAATCCGGGCAGCTTCGATCCCCTGGTATCGGCCTGCATGTCCAGGCCTGGTTTCTGGACACCGCGGCTGCAGCCGTTCCTGCTGCCCTTGCTGGGTCAATTAGGCTCTCCGCTCTGGCTCTTCTGGCAATTCGGCGATGTATTGATCGTCTGGGTCGTCCTGATTGCCTTGGTGCTTGCGCTGAAGCTTTACGTCGCCGAACGCACTGCCCCCAAAGCATCCTGATACCCATCCGGCCAACAAGTCCCATGTGACAATTACCGTATGACGCCTGAGCAATATGTCCAGCAAAAAGCCGCCGCATCCGGCAGCAGTTTCTATTACGCCTTCCTGTTTTTACCCAAGGAACGGCGCGCCGCCATCACCGCGTTCTACGCCTTTTGCCGCGAAATCGACGACGTCGTCGACGAAATCACCGACCCCGGTGTAGCGCGCACCAAGCTCGCCTGGTGGCAAGGCGAGGTGCTAAACGCCTATGCCGGCAACCCGACGCATCCGGTGATGAAAGCGCTGATGCCGCACGCCCCAACTTACCGCATCGAAGCGCGCCACCTGCAGGCTGTCATCGACGGCTGCCAGATGGACCTGGAGCAGAACCGCTACCTGGATTTTCCCGGCCTGCGGCAGTATTGCCACCTGGTGGCCGGCATCGTGGGCGAAGTGGCGGCGCGCATCTTCGGCCAGACCGACGAAGCCACCACCGCCTACGCGCACAAGCTCGGCCTGGCGTTCCAGCTCACCAATATCATCCGGGACGTCGGCGAAGACGCGATGCGCGGCCGCATCTACCTGCCCGTCAACGAGCTGCAGCAATTTGACGTGAAGGCGCATGAGGTCCTCAAGCGCCAGTACTCCGACCGCTTCAGCGCGCTGATGAAATTCCAGACCGACCGCGCGCTGGCACTTTACGACGAAGCGCTGGCCATGCTGCCCGAAGCCGACCGCCGCGCCCAGAAACCCGGCCTCATGATGGCCAGCATCTACCGCACCCTGCTGCGCGAAATCGCCGCCGACGGCTACCAGGTGCTGCACCAGCGCGTCAGCCTCACACCGCTGCGCAAATTCTGGTTAGCGTGGAAGACCCAGGCCTTCGGCAAGATCCAATGAGCCCCCACGCTCCCCACTTCGTGTGGTTCGCTGCCCCCCGCGGGGGCGCTGCGCCTGCGGTCTGGCAAAGCCAGTCCCGCGGCCCCGGCTGGTATGGAACTCGCGCAACCCCCGGCCTGCAAGCGTGCCCGTCATGAGAGTCGCCGTGATCGGCGCCGGCTGGGCCGGCTGCACTGCGGCTGTCGAGGCCACGCGCCTGGGTTATCAGGTCACGTTGTTTGAGGCCACCCGCGTCGCCGGCGGACGGGCGCGCCGCGTTGGCGGCACTGTGGCAGGCAAGCCGGTCGTGCTCGACAACGGCCAGCACATCCTGATTGGCGCATATGCCGAAACGCTGCGCCTGATGAAGGACCTGGGTGTCGACGCAGAAACTTCCTTGCTACGGCTGCCGCTGACATTGCGGTTTCCGGACGGCAGCGGCCTGAGGCTTCCGCAGCTGCCGGCGCCCTTCGATGCGCTGGCCGGCATCGTCCTGGCGCGCGGCTGGTCCTGGGCCGACAAACTCTCGATGCTCAAGGTCGCCGTCGGCTGGCAGCTCGCGAAATTCAAGTGCGATCCCGGCGTGTCGGTGGCCGACCTGTGCCGCGGCCTGTCATCCGGTGCCATGGCCTCATTGATCGAGCCCCTCTGCGTCTCGGCGCTGAACACGCCCGCTGAGCGGGCCAGCGGCCAGGTTTTCCTGCGCGTAATGCACGACTCGCTATTCTCGGAAAGCGGCGGCTCCAACCTCTTGCTGCCGCGCGCCGACCTCAGCGCGCTGCTGCCCGACGCCGCCCTGCGCTGGCTGGCGGCCCAGGGCAGCACCGTGCGGCTGGGCGCCCGCGTGCAATCCATTGCGCCTCTTGGTTCGAGCTGGGTGGTCAGTACGGACATCGGCGCGGCATTCGACTGCGTGGTGCTGGCCTGCCCGCCCCATGAAGCGGCGCGGCTTGTGGAAAGCAGCGGCCTGCAACCAGGCGACTGGCTGGCACAAGTGAAAGGCCTTCAACACGAAGCGCTGACCACGGTCTACGCCTGGGCGGCAGGCGTGCGCCTTGAGCAGCCCATGCTGTCCTTACGCGCCGATGCGACCGCACCCGCGCAATTTGTGTTCGACCGCGGGCAACTCGGCGGTCCCACCGGTCTGCTGGCTTTTGTGATCAGCGCCAGCACCGGCGACGGCGCGACGCTGGCTGCACAGGTGCTGGCACAGGCGGCCCAGCAGCTGGGCCTGGACACCCTGCAGGTGGTGCAAACCATCGTGGAAAAGCGCGCGACTTTTGCCTGCACGCCGGGCCTGCTGCGACCGGCAATCGACGTAGCACCAGGTCTTTATGCCTGTGGCGACTACATCGCCGGGCCTTATCCGGCCACGCTGGAGGGCGCCGTGCGCTCGGGGCTGGAAGCGGCACAGCGCCTGCATTGATCTGCCCCGGCACATCCGCGCTCCGCGGTCATTGCGGCCACGTCACCCGTATTGCTATCAATTAAATAGCTGTTTGCGCAAAGCCACAAAGGGTTTCAGGCACTTTTCGCCATCAACCTCACTGCACGGTACGCCGGACGCGCAAGACAGCGCTTGAGCCACTCGTCCACTGCCGGGCATTGCGCCATCAGACCGGCAGCACCCTGAATCCACGCCAGCACGGAAGCCACGCAGATATCGGCCGTCGTAAAGCGTTCACCCGCCAGGTAGCTGCGCGACTGCAAATGCTGCTCAAGCACCCGCAGTGGGCCCAGCAGATGCCGCTCGGCGTCCTCGGCCAACTGGGGCTTGCGGCGCTCTGCCGGCATCATGATGCGATGCATCAGGAACGCCAGGGCGTCTTTTTCGCACTCGGTCACCACCCAGAAGCTCCAGCGCAGGATGTCTGCCTGCTCCGCAGGGTTCTGTGCGGCAAGGCCTGGCGCATCGTTTTTTTTGAATCGCTCGGCCAGGTAAAGCACGCAGGCCATGGACTCCCAGACCAGAACCCCATCGTCGTCCACTACCGGGATGCGGCCGTTCGGGTTGATGGCGAGAAATTCCGGCGTGCGCGTGGCGCCACCCACATACGGCAACGCAACGTGCTCATAGGTCAGGCCCATTTCCTGCGCTGCCCACAGGGGGCGCGCTGCGCGTGAGGCAGCTGTGCCGTAGATTTTGAGTGTCATGGAAAGCGCCTCCTGAAAGTCAACCCGTTCAGCGCGGGAACAAATCGCACAGCTCGGTCAGCGTGGTCACTGTTTCGTGCGGCACCGCGGGGTGTGCCCACATCTGGTCGGAGCGATTCACCCACACCGTCTGCATGCCGCAATTAAGCGCGCCCAGCACGTCCAGCGTGGCGTCGTCACCCACATGCAATACTTCCTGGGGCTGCACCTCCACGGCCCCAGCTGCCGCATGAAAAATGCGCGGGTCGGGCTTGCCCACACCGAACTGCTGGGCGCTGATGGCCGCCCGGAAATAGCGGCCTATACCGATTCGTTCGACGTCCGCGTTGCCGTTGGAAACCGCCACCAGCGGGTAACGCCCGGACAGGAATTCCAGCGCCAGCACCGCGTCTTCAAACAAGGTGACCCGGTTGCGCTCTTCAAAGAAGACGTTGAACGCGGCTTCCGCCAGCAACGGGTCTTCGCCGGAGCGGTACAGCGCCACCCGTATCGCCTCCCGGCGTATCGCGCTCAGGTTGTATTTGAGCTCCGGGCGCGAGCGTGTGACGTGCTCCCGGATCTCATGGCGCGCCGCCGGATTGGAGAACAGCGCCGCGGTCATCGGTGCATGCTGGCTGAGCCAGTCGTCCAGTGCTTTCTCGGCCCTTTCAATGGCAGGCCAGATGGGCCACAGGGTGTCATCGAGGTCAAGTGTGATGGCTTTTATGGTGGACAGGTCAAGCATAGGCAGCGTCAATGGGATAGGCGAGAATAACCCATGTCTTTTCGCTCGCGCATCCTCACACCTTTCAACCCTGAGCCCCCCTTCACGCACGGTGCAGCGCCGGCCACGCCCACGGCCTGCGGCACGGCCGTCCTGCTCTGCAACCTGGGTACGCCCGATGAGGCGACGGCACCGGCATTGCGCCGCTACCTCGCGGAGTTTTTAAGCGACCCGCGCGTGGTGGAGATCCCCAGAGCGCTCTGGTGGCTGATCCTGCACGGAATCATCCTGCGCGTGCGGCCCAAAAAGTCCGCGGCCAAGTACGCCAGCATCTGGATGAAGGAAGGCTCGCCGCTGCGGGTGTGGACGCAAAAGCAGGCTGTCTTGCTGCGCGGTTACCTGGCAGTGCGCGGACTGCCCGTCGAGGTGCGTTACGCCATGCGTTACGGCCATCCATCCATCGCCTCGCAGCTTGACCAGCTCAAGGCCGACGGCGTCATGCGCATCCTCATCCTGCCGGCCTATCCGCAATACAGCGGCACCACCACCGCCAGCGTCTTTGATGCGGTCTACACCTGGGCGGCGCGCATACGCCGCATCCCCGAGTTCCGCTTTGTCAACCACTACCACGATCATCCCGGTTATATCAGCGCGCTGGCGGCACGCGTGCGCGAACACTGGCGCACCGCCGGCCGCGGCGAACAACTGGTGATGAGTTTTCACGGCGTACCCGAACGCACCCTGAAGCTGGGCGACCCGTATCACTGCGAATGCCATAAAACCGCCCGGCTGCTGGCCACCCAACTGAACCTGCAGCCTGCGCAGTACAAGGTGACCTTCCAGTCGCGCTTTGGCAAGGCCAAATGGCTTGAGCCGTACACCGAGCCCACACTGGTGGCCCTGGCAAAGGCAGGTGTCGGGCGCGTCGATGTAATCTGTCCCGGCTTTACCGGCGACTGCCTCGAAACGCTGGAGGAAATCAACATGGAAGCCCGCGAGGCTTTCCTGCACGCGGGCGGCAAGGAGTTCAGCTACATCCCCTGCCTGAACGACAGCCATGAATGGATTGCGGGGCTTGCCGAGCTGGCGCAGCAGCATCTTTCAGGCTGGCCGGCAGCCGGTGCAGACACCGCGGAATTGGCCAGCACACGCCAGCGCGCGCGGGCCCTGGGCGCCACCCAATAAGCCATATTCCTTGCGGTGGCTATCAAGCCTTGAGCTTGAGCAGCTGCATCATCAGCTGTGTGGTCTTGGTATCAAAGTCGATAAAGTTGGTGAGGTCAGCCCCGGACAGCCAGGACTGCTCCCAATAACTTTCCTTGAGCGTTTTTTTCCAGAGCTCATAGGCCAGCGACGCCTTGACGCCTTCAACCATCTCCGACTGGCGCGCGGGCGTGACGCCCTGGCCGGTGAAGACAGCCCGCCAGTTCGCCATGTCCAGATCCAGCCCCTGCTCACGCACGGACCGCACACCGTAGCTTGTCTTCTTGGATGACACACCCACCGCGCGCAGCTTGCCGCTGGCCAGTTCTGCGCTGAAAGTTCCGTATCCGGAAACGCCGGCCATCGCCTTGCCGGTCAATACCGCATCCACCAGCTCAAAATTGCGGGCAAAGGGCAGGTACACCGGGTCTTCAGGGCGGCTACCGGCCGACTTGGCCAGCAGGCCGGCGAACACGTGGTCCACACCCCCAACAGAACCAATCGCCATGGGCGTCAGCCTGGGGCTGGTGCGCAGGCGCTCAGCCAGTTCGTTGACGGTCTTGATGGGCGAGTTGCCAGCGACCACCACCACCAGGTAGTCACTGGTCAGGCGGGCCACCGGGCGGAGCCGGGTCAGGTCCACGGCTGGTTTTTGCAAAGCCACTGCGCCGACCAGGTTGCTGTCGCCCATGAAAAGCGCATTGGGATCGGAGCCGTACTTGCCGGCATACCAGGCCAGCCCCGTGGTGCCGCCGTTGCCCTCCTTGTTTTCGTATTCAATCTCGTCGCTCAGGCCCAGACCGACCAAGGCATCGCCGAGGGCACGGCCCGCTTCGTCCAGCGTGCTGCGCGAGGCGGCTGGTATGACGATGCGCAACCTGGGCGCAAGCTTGCCCTTCACGGCAGCCTGTGCCCACAAGGGTGCAGGGACAACGCCGGCGGCAGCTGCGCCCAGGCAAGAGAGCCCACCGAGAAAAATACGTCGTCGAACAGTCGGCATGAGATTCTCCAGCGGTGGTGGCATGTATCAGGCAACAGGCCGGCATTTGCCGGCTTCCCCAGCAGGTACAGCACTTTCCATGCCATCCATCAGATGGATGCCGGAGAAAGAAAAGGGGTGACCCACGCGGTCGCCCCTTCCGAAAACCCTGCCGCAGAGTGTCAGGCTTTGAGCTTGAGCAGGTGCACCATGACTCGCGAGGTCGTCAGGTCAAAGTCAATGAAGCTGGCAAAACCGGGCCCCGAGAGCAGCGAAGAGTCCCAGTGGTTCTGCTTCAGTGTTTTTTGCCAGGACTCATACCCTGCGGCGGCTTTCACCGCTTCGACCATTTCGGCCTGGCGGGCGGGTGGCACGTTTTGGCCGGTAAACACGCCACGCCAGTTGGCCATGTCCACATCGAGCCCCTGCTCGCGAATCGAGGGAATGCCAAAAACCGTGCGCTTGGACGACACGCCAATGGCACGCAATTTTCCGCTGGCGAGTTCATCGCTGAACTCGCTGTAGCCCGATATGCCGGCCACTGCCTTGCCACCCAGCACAGCCTGCACCACCTCGGCACCGCCGGCGAAAGGCAAATACACCAGTTCTTCCGGTTTGCTTTGGGAGGCTCGGGTCAACACCCCTGCAAACACGTGGTCCACACCACCGGCCGACCCGCCGGCGATCGGCACGTCTTTGGGGTTGGTGCGCAGCCGGCTGGCAAGATCGGCAACGGTACGGATCGGCGAGCTGGCAGCCACCACCACCACGAGGTAGTCACTGGTCAGGCGGGCTATCGGCTGGATGCGAGTCATGTCGACCGCGGGTTTTTGCAAGGCAACCGCGCCCACCATGACCATACCGCCCATCAACAGGGTGTTGGGATCGTTGCCGTATTTTTCGGCGTAATAAGCTAGGCCGATGGTGCCGCCCTTGCCGCCCTTGTTTTCGTATTCAATCTCGTCAGCGGCGCCGACACCCAGCAAGGCCGTACCCAGCGCACGGCCGGTCTGGTCCCAGCCCCCGCCGGCGTTGGCCGGTATCACAATGCGCAGTTTCGAAGTTAGTTTGGCGGCCTTACCTTTTGGAGAAGCGACAGCTGCCGCTGCCTTGGCGGATTGCGCCAATGCAGGGAATGTACTGCCCAATGTGGTCAGGCCCAACCCGGCGAGCCCACCCAATGCGGTGCGTCGTTTGATGTTCAGCATGTCATCTCCTTTTAGTAATAAAACTCAACTTGCAGGTTTTTTCGCCTTCCAGTATTTAGCCATACGCGGAAGCACCAGCACCGCAACCACAATCACGACCAGCGTGATCGACATGGGGCGCTGGAAAAACACGGCGGGGCTGCCTTCGCCAATCGACATGGCATTGCGCAATTGAGCCTCAGCCAGCGGGCCAAGGATCATGCCCACCACCACAGGGGCGGTCGGAAAGTCAAAGCGTCGCATCAGCACACCGAGCAGGCCGATGGCGTACAGCAAAAAGAGGTCGAATGCACTTTGCCGCATGCCGTATGCGCCCACCGTCGCAAAAATCAGGATACCCGCGTACAGCTGCGGTTTGGGAATTTTCAGCAGTTTGACCCACAGGCCCACCATGGGCAGGTTCAGCACCAGCAGCATCACGTTGCCGATGTAAAGCGAAGCAATCAGCGCCCACACCAGGGCGGCTGACGTGGTGAACAGTTGCGGACCGGGCTGGATGCCGTAGTTCTGGAACGCGCCCAGCAAGATCGCCGTGGTGTTGGAGGTCGGTATGCCCAATGTGAGCAGCGGGATCAGCGCAGCCGTCACGGTCGCATTGTTGGCAGCCTCGGGGCCGGCCACGCCTTCGATGGCGCCTTTGGTGCCGAACTCCGCACTGTGCGGCTGGTTTTGGGCCAGCTTCTTTTCCGTTGCATAGCTCAGGAAGGTCGGGATCTCGGTGCCGCCCGCCGGGATGCACCCGAAGGGCGTGCCGATGGCCGTGCCACGCAACCAGGCGGGGATCGACCGCTTCCAGTCCGCCTTGGTCATGTGCACGCGGCTGAGCTTGTTCTGCTCTTCCACCATGCGGCCTTCATACAGCACCCCATAGAGCACTTCGGCAACCGCAAAGAGGCCCACCGCCACCAACACGATTTCAATGCCGTCCAGCAGTTCCGGGATGCCGCCGGTATAGCGCCCCTGGCCGGAGATCTGGTCGAGTCCCACGCAGCCTGCGGCCAGGCCGACCAGCAGCGCCGTCATTCCGCGCAAGGTGCTTTTGCCCAACACCGCACTCACCGTGGTGAAGGCCAGCAGCATCAAGAGGAAGTATTCCGGTGGACCCAGCTTGACTGCGAACTCGGCCACAAAAGGCGCAAACAGCGTGACGATGACGGTGGCAATGGTGCCTGCCACAAACGAGCCGATAGCAGCCGTGGCCAGTGCCGCGCCCGCGCGCCCGCTCTTGGCCATCTTGTTACCCTCCATGGCCGTCACCATGCTGGCGGTTTCGCCAGGCGTGTTCAGCAGGATGGACGTGGTCGATCCGCCATACATCGCGCCGTAGTAAATGCCTGAGAAGAAGATCATCGAGGCCGTGATATCGACCTTGCCGGTAATGGGCAGCAGCATCGCCACCGCCACCGCCGGGCCGATGCCGGGCAGCACACCCACCGCCGTGCCGAGAGCACAACCCACCAGACACCAGAGCAAATTAACCGGCGTGATCGCTGTCGCGAAACCCGCCATCAGGGCATTGAAAATATCCATCAGATCCACCCCGTGCTGGTCAGGCCCGGCAGATTAATCGCCAGGAATTTCGTGAACATCCAGAACACCGGCGCAGAAATCGCGAAACCCACCCCAAAATCGGTGACCCAGGTAAGCGGCGCATTGACGCTTGCCTGGCCACCCGCACGGCGCAGGCCTTGCACAGCCAGCAAATAACACAGCGTGCAGCTCAGAATAAAACCGATGGTGGTGATGAGGGCGGCATTAAGCAACAAGCCCGCCGAGACCCATACAAAACCCGGCCAGTAGGCCTGCGCCGCACCCGAAGGCAGGTCCAGGTCCCGAAAGCCGCCACTGCGCGCCTCCCAGATGATGAAGGCGCCACAAATGGCGAGGCCCACCGACACCACCCAGGGCAGGAAATTGGGGCCTACACCGCCATAACCTGCCTCGGAAGAAATGCTGATCGCACCAAAGGCCAGCGCCAGGCCGGTCAGCAGCACACCGGCACCGACCAGAGTTTGCGGCCAGACGGCCGAGGGATCTGAAGTTGTCATCGTTATAGTTCCCGAAAGGCGGGGAAGGTTGGCCAGACATGAGCAGTCTGGGGGCACGCGGGCCTTTCGTCAAATTTTCATCAAATTTGACGGCGCCGCGTGCCGCTGATACGCGAAAGCGTGGGGGGCGTAAAAACGCCGAAGATCAGACCATGCCGGACTTGACCATCGTGGCGCGCAGCGCCGCAAAGTCGTCATCCACGAACTTGGCAAATGCCTCGCCCGTCAGGACTGCGGGAGTCCAGTCGTTCTTCTTGACGGCTTCGGCCCAGGCCGGCGACTTGAGCGCGGCCAGCACCATGTCGGTCAGGGCCTTGCGCTGTGCGTCCGTGATGCCAGGCGCACCGTAGACCCCGCGCCAGTTGCCGATTTCGACGTCAATGCCCTGCTCCTTGAGCGTCGGCACATCCACACCGGGCAGGCGCTTGCCCGAGGTCACGGCAATGGCCTTCATCTTGCCGGCCTTGATGTACTCGGCAAATTCGCTGTAGCCGCTGCCGCCCACTGTGACGTTGCCGCCCAGGATGGCAGCCGTGGCTTCGCCGCCGCCGCGGAAAGCCACATAGTTGATCTTCGAGGGATCGGCACCGACCTTCTGCGCGATCATGGCCGCTGCGATGTGCTCGGTGGAGCCGCGCGAACCGCCGCCCCACTTCACACTGCCGGGGTCTTTCTTGAGCTGCTCGACCACGTCCTTCATGGACTTGAATGGCGAGTTGGCAGGCAGCACAAACACGTTGTATTCGCTGGACAGGCGTGCAATCGGGGTGGCTTGCGACAGGCTGACCGGCGGTTTGCCGGTGATCAGGCCACCCAGCATGACGGCGCCCATCACCATCAGTGCGTTGGGGTCGCCCTTGGAGCCGTTGACGAACTGGGCCAGGCCCAGTGCGCCGGCGGCGCCGCCCTTGTTGTCATAGGTCACGGTATCGGCGGCCTTGGAGTCCGTCAGGGCCTTGCCCAGGGCACGGCCCGTGGTGTCCCATCCGCCGCCGGGATTGGCGGGAATCATCATCTTGACGTTGGCCGCGGCAAAAGCCGGCAGGGGCAAGGCGCCCGCAGCCGCCATGGCTGCCAGGGATTTGAGAAAGGTATCGCGACGCATGAATGTCTCCTTGAAAATAGGATTGTGAAATTGTTGAGCTTGCCGGGCTGGCGAAGGCATCCAGCCGATCACGGGCTTATCATGCGCTTCGTTTCTGTCAAACGGCTGTCCGGAAGCATTGGGGAAAGTGCTAATGTCTAGGGCCTGTTAACACTATGTTTGCAAATGCGAATGGGGTGAGAAAGCCGCCAATCAAGGCGCGTGACGACGCCCAGACCTTCGTCTGGGCTAGGAGCGCAACGCCGAGTGGCGGCTTTCTCACCCCATTCCCTCCGGGTTGCGATCAAAAAAGCCTTGCGCGGCGTTGCAAAGCCTTGACGGGGTCCACCCCGCCTGCGTTTTGCGCCTTGCTCAAGGCCTTTTTGACTCGCAACGCATCTTGCAAACATAGTGTTAACAGGCCCTAACATGTTGCCCCCCATGAAATTGTTACTGATCGAAGACGATGCCTCGATGCAGGCCGCGCTGCAGCGAGCACTGGGCCGCCGCGGCATGGAGGTTTTCAGCTGCACCGACGGCCGCCTGGCGCTGGCGCAATGGACGGACACCCAGCCCGATGTGGTGGTGCTGGACCTCAGCCTTCCCGGGATGGACGGCTTGCAGGTGCTGGAACAGGCGCGCCTCAAGGGGCTGGCCACACCGGTGCTGATTTTGACCGCACGCGGCACGGTAGGTGACCGCATCATGGGCCTGAACACCGGGGCCGACGACTACCTGCCCAAACCCTTCGACCTGGACGAACTGGAAGCACGCCTGCGTGCCCTGAGCCGCCGGCGTGCGGCAACCGCCCTTCCCATGGAAAACGACGCCGGCGCACAGATCGTGGGCGAGTTGCGCTATGAAAAAGACAGCGGGGCCATCTACCACCGCGACCAGGTGCTGGAGCTGACGCCCCGTGAACTGGCGCTGTTGCAGGCACTGATCGCCAAACCCGGCCATGCAGTGTCAAAAGAGCGCTTGTTCGAGCTGGTGTTTCCCGGCGAGGCGGACGTGCAATACGAGGCGGTGGAAGTGGTGGTGTACCGCCTGCGCAAGAAACTGGCGCAAACCGGCGTCACGCTGGTCACGCTGCGCGGCCTGGGCTATTTGTTGAAAGTGGATGCATGAGCTCCCCGCAGCCGCGACAGGACGTTCAGGCAGTTCCCCCCGCAGCACCCGAAACAAAACCCGGCGCAAGCGCCATCTCCCTGCGCAGATACCTGCTCATCGGCATTCTTTTGCCGGTGGGCCTGCTGGTAGTGGCCAACACCTTCAGCCTGTACCAGCAGGCATTGGGCGCGGTGAACACGGCTTATGACCGTACGCTGCTGGCTTCTGCCAAATCCATCGGCGAGCAGCTCGATGTTACGGGCTACGACGAGCAGTCCGAGCTGCGCGTCACAGTGCCCTACGCGGCGCTGGAAGCTTTTGAAGCTGACAACCAGAGCCGGCTTTTTTACCGGGTCTCCAGCCTCGGCGGCAGCATGGTGTCCGGTTTTTCGGAGTTGCCGTTCTGGCACGGGCGCATCCCGGCACGGCCCCCCTATTCGGCGCTGGTGGATTTTTATGACGACGTCTTCATGGGCGACGATGTGCGGGTCGCGGTTCTGCTCCAGCCCGTGTCCAGTGCAAAAGGCCGCGCCATGGCGGTAATCCAGGTGGCCGAAACCCTGGAACTGCGCAAAACACTGGCCCGCAAAATCCTGTTCGACACGTTGTGGCGCCAGGCCCTGCTGCTGGCGGTGATCGCCTTGGTGGCGATCGTCGTGGTGCAGCGCGCCACCCGGCCCGTACGGCGCCTCAGCGCCGAGCTGCAGGCCCGTCCCGAAGGCGACCTGACGGCAATTACCGCGCCCGATGCGCCCCGCGAACTTCTGCCGCTGGTGGATGCCACCAACGAGGTCATGGGCCGGCTGCAGCACCTGCTGGACAACCAGAAGCGCTTTGTCCGGGATGCGGCCCACCAGCTGCGCACACCGCTGGCGGTGCTCAAGGTACAGGTGCAATCCGCACTGCGCGGCGACATGGATGCCCGTGACGCGCTGGCGGAAATCAACCAGACGGTGGACCGCGCCACCGTCCTGGCCAACCAGATGCTGGCGCTGGCCAAGGTGGAGCAATTGCGCCAGCAGGCTGACCTGCAGGCCATCGACCTGGCGCAGGTGGTGCGCTCTGTGGCGCTGGACCTCTCGCCCCTGATTGCCGAGAAAGACATCGATTTCGAGATAGAAACCGTGCCGGCGCGCGTCACATCGCATGAATGGATGCTGGGCGAACTCACGCGCAACCTGCTGCACAACGCCATCAAGCATACGCCGGCCGGCGGCACGCTGACGGTGCGCATTGTGCGCGATGCAAGCGTTGTCGCCATGACCATCAGCGACAGCGGGCCGGGGGTGTCGGCAGAGTTGTCGGCGCGGCTCTACCAGCCTTTTTCCGCAGGCAACGTGCGCCACGGCTCCGGGCTGGGCCTGGCCATTTGCCGCGAGATCACCGAAACCATGCATGGCAGCATTACGCTGGAAAACCGCGTCGTGCACGGCCGTGTGACGGGCCTGGACGCCACGGTACGCCTGCCCACGACGTGAGAACCTGTTCACGATCCAAACGCGGCGCGATCCTACACAGCGCCCCATGCCTTGGTACAGAATAGGCCCCAATGGACAAATTGCGAATCGACAAGTGGCTGTGGGCCGCCCGCTTCTACAAGACCCGCGCCCTGGCAGTGGAAGAAATTGACAAGGGCCGCGTACGCATCAACGGCATCGAAGCCAAGCCCGCGCGTGAAGTCAAATCCGGCGACACCGTGACACTGCGGCAGGGCCCCTACACCCGTACCCTGATGGTGCGCGGCATCAGCAAGCTGCGAGGCGCAGCGCCGGTGGCCCAGCAGCTCTACGAAGAAACCGAAGAAAGCCTGCGCCTCAAAGCCGAGGCCGCCGAGCAGCGCCGGGTGGCAGCCGATCCGGCCGGCAGCCAGGAACATGGACGCCCCACCAAACGCGACCGGCGCACGCTCGACAAGGCCTGGGACAACCGCTGGAGCGCATCAGCCGATTGAGAGACTGGGAAACTGCCCCGTTTTCGCTATCATTTTTATAGCTACTCGCGCACGTTCCCATTGGACTAGAGGCCTATTTGATTCAAAAATTGGCTGTTCTGAGCCATGCAGGATGGTGATGAACGCTCAGGCATACGCTCGCTGCGCCAGCGCCCGCGCCAGCAGGGCCGCCGGATCCACCAGTTCAAGTGAATCCATGCCAGGCACCGCGCTGAGTGCCAGCGGAATCTCGGTGCAGCCCAGAACCAGCACTGAAAGACCGTGCCGCCCTGCAAGCGCGCTGGCCACGCCTGCAAAACATTCACGCGCCAAAGCCATGTTGCCGGCTTTCACGCCCTCATAGATGCCGCGCATCAGGCGTTCACGCTCTTCAACGGAAGGAATGTGGCATTGCAGCCCCGCCTGGCGCAAGGCCTGGTCGTAGAGGCCCGCCCGGTACGTACCCTCGGTCGCCAGCAAACCTACTTGCCCTACCCCGCGGCCGGCCAGGTTTTGCGCGACCTCACGCGCCACGTGCAGCACTTCAAGCTGGGGAAAGCGCTCCTGCAATTCGGCGTGCCACGCATGGGCCGTGTTGCACGCCACCGCGACAGTGGTGGCACCTAACGCGGCGAGTTTCCCCATTGCTTGCAACATGGGATCCAGGGGCTGATGGCCGCCCGGCCCCGGTGAACCCAGCGCGTTGCTGCGGTCCGGCACCGGCACCTGGGCCAGCCAGTGCTCGGGAAATGCCTGGTCAGACACGGGAATCTGCAGCGACCGCATGTGATCCGCGCACGCCTGGACAAACAGCCGCGCAAAGTCCGCGCCGGCCGCCGGGCCCATGCCGCCCAGGATGCCGACCACATGGGCTCTGTGCAGGGCCTGTCTTTCAGTGCTGCTCATGGCTCAAACTCCAAAACAAAATTCAAGGCGCGCACCCACCCACTGGCGCCAAAGGCTCCGGGTTGGGGATTTCTGGGGGAGGAGAAGCTGCGGACCCGATCGGGCGCGGCAGCTGTGAAAGCAGGACGGGGAGCGGCGCGCAGGCGCTCCCCGTCTGGTGCTTACATGGCCGGCTTGTCGCTCAGCGCCTTGAGGTTGGCCTTCAGCTCTTCGCTCATCGGCAGGTTCAGGTTCACGCCCTTTGGCGGGATGGGTGAGGTGAACCACTTGGCGTACATCTTGGCAAAGTCGCCGGACTTGATCAGGCGGATGATCGTGCCGTCCACCAGCTTCTTGAACTCAGGGTCGTCCTTGCGCAGCATGCAGGCATAGGGCTCCACCTGCAGCGAATCACCCACCACTTCCAGCGACGCCGGATTCTTGGAGTTGGCCATCAGGCCGAACAACAGGATGTCGTCCATGGCAAAAGCCAGGGCGCGATCGCTCTCGACCAGCAGCAGCGAATCGTCGTGGTCTTTGCCCAGGATGAGCTGCATGTCGAGTTTTTTGTCGGCGCTGTACTTGCGGATCACTTGCGCGTTGGTGGTGCCGGTCGTGCTGGCCACCGTCTTTTTGGCCAGGTCGGCGTAGTTCTTGATGCCGGATGATTTTTTGACCAGCAGGCGGGTGCCGGTATAGAAGTGGTTGATGGCAAATGCCACGTCCTTGCCACGCGCGCTGTTGTTGGTGGTCGAGCCGCACTCGAGGTCGTAGGTGCCGTTGACCAGCAAGGGGATGCGGTTTTGCGAGGTCACGGGCATGTAGGCGACTTCGAGATTGGGTTTTTTCACCTTCTTGCGAATGTCGTCAATGATGGCTTCTGTCAGTTCTGCCGAAAAACCCACCGAGGTTTTGGACCCGATCAGGTAGCTGAAAGGCACCGAAGCTTCGCGATAGGACACGGTGATCTTGTTGCTGTCGGCGATCTTTTTCAGGGTCGGCACCGTTTGCGCGCCGGCAGTGGTGGCCAGGCCGGCTGTCAGCAGCACGGCGGTCATGAGGATAGTGAATTTCATGCTTGTCCTTTCGGGGGGGGGGCGGTGGGTTGGTAGTTTCGGGAAGCTGGCATCGCTAGTGTAGGAACAGCAGCGTCTGGCGTGTCATTCATTTTCGCGGCAAACCCATGACCAAAACTCATGGTTTACCCAGAACCCCTTCTGCCACCCTTCGCAGGAGGGCATAACCACACGTCATAACCCTCGCGCATTCAGCATTGTTCAAACCGGCAGTGGCTGCGTAAAGTGGCGCTCTTTCAGGGAACAAAGAGGCTTCTATGCATGTGTGTGTGCTCGGTGCAGGAATCGTGGGACTGGCAACCGCCTACAGCTTGCGGCGGGCCGGCCACGAGGTGACAGTGGTGGACCGCGCCAGCCCCGGCAGCGGCGCCAGCGGCGGCAACGGCGCACAACTGAGCTACTCCTACGTGCAGCCGCTGGCAGATCCCGCTATCTGGCGGCAGCTTCCCAAGCTGCTGCTGTCGCCCTCTTCCCCGTTAAAACTACGGCCTCGCCTGGATGTGCGCCAGTGGTTGTGGGGCGCGCAGTTTCTGGCGGCCTGCAACAGCAAGACCTCACGCAACACCACCAGCCATTTGCTGTCGCTGGCGGCGCTCAGCCGCCAGTCTTTCGACGCGATGATGGCCGAAGAAAAACTGGATTGCGATTTCTCGGCCACGGGCAAGCTGGTGCTGTACGCCAGCGATGCCGCGTTCGCTGCAGCGCGCCGGCAGATGTTGCTGCAACGTGAACTGGGCAGTACCCAGGAGGCGGTCAGCGCCGACCGCTGCGTGGAGATCGAGCCCGCGCTCAAAAACCGCCACGGACAAATCGCCGGCGCCATCTACACACCAGGCGAGTGTGCGGCCGACTGCCAGAAGACCTGCGATGGCTTGTTCGCGGTGCTGCGCCGGGAAGGCGTGCGCTTCCTGCTGGACACACCCGTCGAGCAACTGGTTGTGCGCGGCAACCTGGTTGCAGCTGTCGCGACGCCGCAAGGCCATCTCGAAGCCGACCGCTATGTGATGGCGATGGGCGCCGGGTCTGCGCGCATGGCACGCGCGCTGGGTGTGCACCTTCCGGTCTACCCGCTGAAGGGTTACAGCATCACGGTGGACGTCGCACCTGGCGATGGCGCAGCACCGCAGGTGAGCGTGACCGACAGCGCCCGCAAGGTGGTATTTGCCCGCATCGGTTCGCGCCTGCGCGTGGCAGGCATGGCCGAGCTTTCGGGCTACGACACCGCCGTCGACCCGGCACAGATTGCTTCGCTGAAAGCGTCGACGCAGACAGTGTTTCCGGATTGCAGCCACTTTGAAACCCTGAACCCCTGGGCCGGCATGCGCCCTGCTACTCCCACCGGGCTGCCGGTCATTGGCACGCATGCCAAAGGCCCGGCCAACCTGTTGTTCAACACCGGGCATGGCGCCCTGGGTTTCACCCTGGCGTTCGGCTCTGCGCAGCGCATCAGCCGCATGCTGGAGCGCTGACCTTCAGGCTTTGCGCAACGCGGGAGTTGAAGCGCGCTGCGTCAGGGCTTGCTGAAAACACTTCACAAATGACCGCACGATGACCGAGCCAGGTTTGCCTGCGGGCAACAGCGCATTGATCGGCACCGGGATCAAGGGTTCCAGTTCCAGCAGGTCCACACGCGTCAGATCGGCGGACGCCGCTGTGCACGTGTCAATCACCGCAATGCCCAGCCCGTGGTGGGCCAGCGCCAGCGCCGAGTGGTAGGTCTGCACGGTGATATGGAATTCGAGGCCCACCCCTGCCTCGCGGCAGGCCTGGTTGAGGCTGCGGCCCACCGGGTCCATCACATCAAGCCCGACGACCGGTACCTTGGTGAGGTCCTCAAGCGTGACACTGCCACGCTTGACCAGGCGCGCAGGCAGCATGCCCTTGGGCGCCACGCACACCATGCGGCCGTCGGCCAGGTGTTCCTGTGCCAGCGCCGAATGCGCTGCCGGGCTGAAAAGGAAACCGACATCCCCCTCCTGCAACGCCAGTGCCGAAATAATTTGCGGTGAATGCAACGCCCGCACGGTAATGGCCACATCAGCATGTTTGACCCGAAAGAGCTTGATCGCGTGGGGCAGGATTTCGTAGCTGAGCGCCAGCACCGTCAGGATGCGGAGTTCCCTGGCGCTTTCGCCGGTTTTCAAGTTGGCCGCCAGGCGCTGCACTTCATCGAGCTGGGCAAACAGCCGCTCGATGTGCGGGTACAGCGTCAACGCTTCGGAGGTCGGCGTCAGCCGGCCCTTGCTGCGCTGGAAGAGGGCAAAACCCAGCTGCAGCTCGGCATGCTGCAGGATGCGGCTGACGGCGGGCTGGGTGACATTGATCAGGCGGGCCGCCCCGCTGACGCTGCCGGTGAGCATGACCGCGTTGAAGACTTCGATGTGGYGCAGGCGCATGGGTGATTCCGTGGTGCGTGTTCAGGCGGGATGGTGCAGGCTCGGCACAGCAATTATCGTGCGCAGCATGTGCGGGTGATCCAGTCACGAAAAACGCCCATGGCCCCGGTCACGCGCCGGGATTTGAGCCGGGTCAGCCAGTAACTGCCGTTTTCAATTTCCAGTGGAAACGGCCTTGCCAGGCGCCCTTCGTGCAGCTCTCGCGTAAACAGATTCACCGGGAGCAAGGCAACGCCGGCGCCCTGCGCGGCAGCTTCCGCCATGGTCAGGGACGAATCAAACACCGCCCCCCTGACCACCGGGCAGTCCACACCGGCCAGGGCAAACCAGCTCACCCATTCATCGGACCGGTAAGAGCGCAACAGCACCTCACCGGCCAGATCAGCAGGTTCTCGCAGACGGGAAGCCGTTACAGGAGAGCAAACGGGTGACAGCGGCGAGGGAAAAAGCAGGTCGGCTTCGGTGCCGTGCCATGCGCCGTCGCCAAAGCGTATGGCGTAGTCCAGGCCCTCGCCGGCCAGGTCCACGCGGTTGTTGTTGGTGAACAACCTGAAATCAACAAAAGGGTGGACCTGCTGGAACGCCGCCAGACGGGGGATCAGCCAGCCCACGGCAAAAGTCCCGACAGCCCCGACGCTCAGTACCTCCCTAAAGCGGCCATCGCGGAATTGCTCCAGCAACGCGCCGATGCGGCCGAACGATTCCGACAGCGCGGGCAACAGTGCCTGGCCCTCGTCGGTCAGGGCAAGGCCGCGCGGAAGCCGCCGAAACAGGGGAACGCCCATGCGTTCCTCCAGGTTTTTAACGTGCTGGCTGATCGCGGTTTGCGTGACGTTCAGCTCGTCTGCGGCCCGTGTAAAGCTCAGGTGGCGCGCGGACACCTCAAAGGCGCGCAAGGCGTTCAAAGGAAGATGCATCTGTTCAAGCCCAAGATTTACTTATGAGTTGCCTCGATTATTCCCGTTTGCCGGAATTGCAGCCCTTCAATATCGTTACCGTTTTCATACCAACCCGAGAGTAAAAATGATGCAGAGACGACAATTTACCGGCGCACTGGGAAGCTTCATGGCGGCGGGCATGGTTTCAGCTCATGCCCAGAATTTATGGGGTATGAGCGGCGCACCGCAAGCCGCTGATTCAAGTTCGGTCATCGGGCGGCTCAAAGCCCTTGAACGGGAAAGCGGCGGCCGGCTCGGTGTTGCCATCCTCAACACCGGTACCGGCGTGCAGCATGGACACCGCGCGGCGGAACGCTTCCCCCTGTGCAGCACCTTCAAGCTGCTGGCCGCTGCGCTGGTGCTGCACCGGGTAGACACCGGAAAGGAACGGCTGGACCGCCTGCTGCCTGTTGACGGCGCGGCACTGGTTTCCCATTCACCGGTCACCGGGCCAAGAGCCGGTGGCAGCCTGTCGCTCGCGGAGTTGTGCGAAGCCACTATCACCGTCAGCGACAACACGGCCGCCAACCTGATGCTGGCCAGCTTCGGCGGGCCCAAGGGCCTGACCGACTACGCGCGCTCGCTCGGTGACCGCATGACACGACTGGATCGCATTGAAACCGCGCTGAATGAAGCCACGCCCGGCGATCCACGCGACACCACTACGCCTGCCGCCATGCTGGGCACCGTGCAAAAAATCGTGCTGGGCAATGCGCTGTCAGACACCTCGCGCCAGCAGATGCGCCAGTGGCTGATCGCCAGCAAGACATCCGACCGGCGATTGCGCGCCCTGCTGCCGCGGGACTGCCTGGTTGGCGACAAGACGGGTACAGGCGCCCATGGCACCACCAACGACATCGGCGTTTTGTGGCCTGCGGGATGCGCGCCTGTGGTGATCACGGTGTATTTGACCGGGAGCCCAAAGCCCCTGGAGGAACGCGAAGCCATCGTGGCAAAGGCCGGTCAATTGGCGGCTTCTTTGGCCACGCCAGCTTGAGAACACGAGACAACATAGTTGGCCGCCTCCGGGCGACTTTTTTGCGTTGCGGGGAAATACATTCTCAAACGGCAACGCTGTCACCAAGGTAAAGAGGTCGGGCATGAGAGCCTGCAGTCTATTGCCGGGGTTTGGCGCTTAACAAAAACGTTGGTTCCGACGAATTTTCTATTGCAATTGATGAAATTATTGAAAACGAAATACCGTATTAACTAGAGATTGGTTACAACAGAGATAGAAAAATGTAATACTAAAGATCGATAATCAGGAGATTCCTAGAAGAGCTCACATACAACATGAAAATAAACCCGCAGGTAGTGATCGATGAACTTATCGACCACCTCACTGCCCTCGTTCTTCACACGCCTGAGATTGAAAAATTACGGCAGCGAAGAAAAGAGGGCAGGTTCAGCCGGGCTGGTTATCAACTCCTTGGGGCGCTTCCCGACGGTCCCGAAAAGCTCGACTTCATCTGCGAAATCACACTGCAGACGGAGAAGCAGCGCAGTTCATTCCTTGTAAAAGTACTCGGCCAGGCAAGCCATGACGGTTCGCACTGGAAAATCACTGAAATCTATGACGTGGAAGTCGAGCTGGCGGACAGCAGTCCTCCCGTGCCGTAGCAAAGAAAAATGGACGGCCATATTTGCGTGGTCGTTGATTGATTTTCATGCCCGTGCCGGTATCTGACCTGGAAAAGCTTGAGTCCAAGAGCGTGGCAAGGTAACAGCGCGACGGACGCTTCGCGTTGAAAGCAAGGTTACCCATTCTTGAAACAATCGCAGAAATCCGGCGCAAAAAAACCGACTCTGCCCCATGCGGGAGAGAGTCGGTAGTCTTGGCGGAAACGGAGGGATTCGAACCCTCGATGAGGCTCTACACCCCATACTCCCTTAGCAGGGGAGCACCTTCGGCCACTCGGTCACGTTTCCAATAAATCGATTATCTCACGACTTCTCAGCCATTTTCAGGTGGCGGGCTGGTCCAGGTCAAAAGCCTTGTGCAGGGCCCGCACGGCGAGCTCCATGTATTTCTCGTCGATGACGACCGAGGTCTTGATTTCGCTGGTGGAAATCATCTGGATGTTGATGCCCTCTTCGCTCAACACGCGGAACATCTTGCTGGCGATGCCCACGTGGCTGCGCATGCCGATGCCGACGATGCTGACCTTGCAGATCTTGGCGTCGCCGGTGACTTCCTGCGCGCCCAGCTTGGGCACCACCTGGGTTTTCAGCAGGTCGATGGCTTTGGAGTAATCGTTGCGGTGAACCGTAAAGCTGAAGTCGGTCTTGCCGTCCTTGCTGACGTTCTGGATGATCACGTCGACTTCGATGTTGGCATCGGCCACGGCGCCCAGGATCTGGTACGCGATACCCGGGGTGTCGGGTACGCCGAGCACGGAAATTTTGGCTTCATCGCGGTTGAAAGCGATGCCCGATACGATGGCTTGTTCCATGTTTTCGTCTTCCTCAAAGCTGATCAAAGTGCCTGACTTGGCTTCTTCGTTGATGTCGATGTCCCATTCGGTGAAGCTGGACAGCACACGCAGCGGCACCTTGTATTTGCCGGCAAATTCCACCGAGCGGATCTGCAGCACCTTGGAGCCCATGGAGGCCATCTCCAGCATCTCTTCAAAGCTCACGGTGTGCAGGCGGCGCGCCTCAGGCACCACGCGCGGGTCGGTGGTGTAAACGCCGTCGACGTCGGTGTAAATCAGGCATTCGTGCGCCTTGAGCGCCGCGGCAATGGCCACGGCCGAAGTGTCGGAGCCGCCGCGGCCGAGTGTGGTGACGTTGCCGGCCTCGTCCACTCCCTGGAAGCCGGTGATGATGACGACCTTGCCGGCGTCCAGGTCGGCGCGTACGCGCTCACCGTCGATGGACTCGATGCGGGCCTTGGTGTAGGCATTGTTGGTCTTGATGGTGACCTGCCAGCCGGCGTAGCTCACGGCCTGCATGCCTTCGGCCTGCAGCGCAATGGCCAGCAATGCGCTGGAAGCCTGCTCGCCGGTAGCAGCCAGCGCATCAAGCTCGCGGCCATAAGCATCGCTTGTCCTGGCGGGCGCCAGCTCTTTGGCCAGGCCGAGCAAACGGTTGGTTTCGCCGCTCATGGCACTGGGAACGACCACCATCTGGTGGCCGGCCCGCGCCCATTTGGCCACGCGTTTGGCGACATTGCGGATGCGCTCGGTGGAGCCCATCGACGTGCCGCCGTATTTATGAACGATCAATGCCATTGCAGGATGTCAATCAGGAGTTGTTGCGGATTTTTTGCCGGGAACCTGTGTAAAAGCGCCCGTTTGAGGGCTTTTAACGGCGATTTCGCGCCAGCAAAGCCTTCAATTATACCTAGGGACTACTACCTGGTTAGCTCGCCTTATCCCCTGCAGCCGCATAGTTCAGCACCTGGCCAGTGCGCGTGACATGCCCGGTCGCCACCTTGAGGTGGATCTGGTGCCCGCGCGTGGTGCAGGCGGCGATTTGCAGGAGCAGTTGGTCGAGCTGTGCTGCGCTGGGAGTGGCTTGTTGCAGCGTCAGCCAATAACGCAGCACATTGGCCTGCCGCGGCTGTGACAGGGATTGCAGGGATTTGATCACCGGGGGGGTTCCCACGACAACCAGGTCTTGCTGTGCCACCTCGACCAATAACCCGTGCGCCTGGGCCGCGTGACGCGCGCTGCGTGCAAAGGTTTCGCGAAACTGCGGAAAGGTTTGCGCCAACGCGGGCAGCAGGCGGGCCCGGATGCGGTTGCGTGTGAACTGCTCGTCGGTGTTGGTCGGGTCTTCCACCCAGGTGATGCCGCGCGTCACCAGCCAATCGCGCAGCAATGCCCCGGGCACCGTCAGCAGCGGACGGTAATAGGTCATGCCGTCACGCTCCCATCTCGCCGGCATGGCGGCCAGCCCGGGCAGCCCCGCGCCGCGTGATAACGCCAACAGCATGGTTTCCACCTGGTCATCGGCGTGCTGGGCAATTGCTATGTTTTTAATAGCTGCTTGCGCATATCCTTCCTGGGCTGCAGCCTTAAACGCCGCATAACGTGCCTTGCGCGCCGCGTCTTCCGGACTCTCGCCAGAAGCATGACGGGCGTCCACACGCTGGACGATTAGCGGCACATTGAGCTGCGCGCAGAGGGCAACGCAGTGCTGCTCAAAGTCGTCGGCCGCCGCCTGCAAGCCGTGATGAATATGAATGGCGTGAACCTGCCCCGGCCATTTCTCGGCGCAGGCTACCAGCAAGGCGACAGAATCGGCGCCGCCGCTGAGCGCAACGGCCAGCGGCAAAGCAGGTTGAAATTGGGAAATCGCAGCGGCGATCACGGCGCTGTCATTCATGGCTTGGCTTCGGCGAATCTTTCCCGGTCAATCCTGGCACGCACCCATAGCACCCCGAGCGTGCCACCGATGGCGAACCAGCACCACAGGAGGTAGACGCCGCGTAGCGCTATGCCAAAAATACTCGAGACCAAACCATGGTCCCGCCAGGAGGGCACCCCACCGTCCGCAACAGGCCAGATGGCAGCAAAAACCAGCAGGAAACACCAGAACAGCAGGCTCCAGACCAACATACGGTTCGGGCTCTTGATTCGCGCGTAGCGGTCATGCTTGACTAGATAGTCCAGCCCAGCCCACAAGCCCACAAGGCCGGCAACAGGCGAAATCAGCCAGAGCACCGCGTAGTAAAAGCGCAGAAAAGGGTCATAACCAGGAGTCTTAGGCAACTGGTCCAGCATGGGCACGACATGGGCCATCGAGTCCATAAAGGAAACCGCCAGCGGCTCGGCGGCAAGCTCGCGTGGAACGAAACCGAACATGACCGACAGAAAAATCGCATAGAGCGCGGCAGAGGTCAACCAAAATCGCCGGCGCAACTTCGCCAGGGCTTGCTCTTCCTCGGCACTGTAAGGACCGATACGGGGGCGCACCATGGTCTTGTCGCTCCAGCTTGTGCCGGGGCGCCTTACTTGCCGGCGTCGGCCTTGGTGTCGGTGAAGCGGCCGTAGCTTTGCAGGCGCTCGTAGCGGCGGTCGAGCAGCTCCTTGACCTTCAGGTCACTGACCTGGCGGAAGGCGTCGTTGAGCGCACGTTTCAGGAAAGCGGCCATTTGCTTGTGGTCGCGGTGGGCGCCGCCCACGGGTTCGTTCACGATCTTGTCGATCACGCCCAGGGCCTTGAGCCGGTGCGCCGTGATGCCCAGCGCCTCGGCGGCTTCCTGCGCCTTGTCGGAGGTTTTCCAGAGGATGGACGCGCAGCCTTCAGGGCTGATGACAGAGTAGATTGAATACTGCAGCATGACCACCTGGTCGGCCACCGAGATGGCCAGCGCGCCGCCGGAGCCGCCTTCGCCGATGATGGTGGTGATGATGGGCACTTCGAGCTGCGCCATCTCAAAGATGTTGCGGCCGATGGCCTCGGACTGGCCGCGCTCTTCGGCGTCAATGCCGGGGTAAGCGCCGGGCGTGTCGACAAAGGTGAACACCGGCAGCTTGAACTTCTCGGCAGTTTTCATCAGGCGCAGGGCCTTGCGGTAGCCCTCGGGCTTGCTCATGCCGAAGTTGCGCAGGCCGCGTTCCTTGGTGTCGCGGCCCTTCTGGTGGCCCAGCACCATGCAGGCGGTGCCGTTGAAGCGCGCCAGGCCGCCCACGATGGACAGGTCGTCGGCAAAATGCCGGTCGCCGTGCAACTCAACAAAATCCGTGAAGATTTCGTTGACGTAATCCAGGGTGTAGGGACGTTCCGCGTGGCGGGCGATCTTGGTGATCTGCCAGGGCGTGAGGTCGCTGTAGATGTCTTTGGTGAGCTGTTGGCTCTTTTTGGCCAGCTGGTCGATTTCTTCAGAGATATCGACAGCCGACTCGGTCTGTACGTAGCGCAGTTCTTCAATTTTTCCTTCAAGCTCCGCAATCGGTTGCTCGAAATCGAGGAAGGTCTTCTTCGCCATGTGCTGCTCCTCAGGGCTTCATGAAACTTAAATTTGCTCGGTACCCGTGGGGGTACCCAGAACCGGTAATGGGTCCAGAGAGCGCCAAATATACCAAGTTGCCACGCTGCAGTAAGGCGACCAGGCGGCGGCCACCTCTCGCGCGTCGCTTCGGCTGACGGATTCACCCGAAAAGTAATTCTGGCTGATGCCGGTGATCAGCCCCACATCGTCCAGCGGCAGGACATTCGGTCGCATCAGGTAAAAAATCAAAAACATCTCGGCCGTCCAGCGGCCGATGCCGCGAATGGCCACCAATTCTTCGATGATGGCCTCATCGTCCATCGCCGCCCAGTCCTTGACGTGGACGGTGCCGGCGTCAAAGTGGATCGCCAGGTCCACCAGGTATTCGACCTTGCGGGCGCTCAGCCCGGCCGCGCGCATGTCGTCAACTTTAAGGCGCAGCACATTGGCAGGCGTCACTTTTTTCGGCAACGCCGAAAATTTGGCCCAGACACTTTGCGCCGCCTTGACCGAAATTTGCTGGCCCACGATGCTGCGCGCCAGGGTGCCAAAGGCATCGCCGCGGGTTTGCAGGCAGGCGTCGCCGAACAAGGGAATCAGCCGCTTCATCACGCGGTCTTTTTTCACCAGGTGTTTGCAGGCATCGGCCCAATACTCGGGCACCGTGGTGGCCGGCTCGGGAACGTCGGCCAGCTCGGCGCTGCCCGGGCCGCTTTTCACTATCTTTTTCATAGCTGCTTGCGCCGGTCCTTATTGGTCTGGAGGCCGAAATGGCTTGAAAAACAGGGTGAAAAAACAACCCGGAACCTCACGATTGCACCTCCCAGGTGGTGCCGGCGGGCGAATCCTTCAACACAATGCCTTTGGCCAGCAGGTCCTTGCGGATACGGTCGGCTTCGGCGAAATCTTTTGCCAGCTTCGCAGCTGCCCGCTGCGCGATCAGCTGCTGGACGCTGGCGTCGTCAAGGCCGGCGCCTGCCTGAAGGTAGGCCCCAGGCGCGCCCTGCAGCAGGCCCAGGCAGCCGCCCAGGTTTTTCAACAGCCCTGCGAGTTCGGCAGAGCCCGTCCGGTTGACTTCACCCGCCAGCTCAAACAACACTGCCACGGCCTCCGGCGTTCCGAAGTCTTCGTCCATGGCCGCCTTAAAGCGCTGCGCAAACGGGTGCGCCCAGTCGGTCGGCAGCGCTGCCGGCTTGACGAGATCCAGCGACGTATAAAGCCGCTTGAGCGAGTTGCGCGCATCGTCCAGGTGGGCGTCGCTGTAATTCAGGGCGCTGCGATAGTGGGCGCGAACGATGAAGAACCGCACGGTTTCGGCATCGTATTTGGCCAGTACTTCGCGGATGGTGAAGAAGTTGCCCAGCGACTTGGACATTTTTTCGTTGTCGACGCGCACAAAACCGTTGTGCACCCAGAAGCGGGCCAGCGGCTTACCGTTGGCCGCCTCGCTCTGGGCGATCTCGTTTTCGTGGTGCGGAAACTGCAGGTCCGCGCCGCCGCCGTGAATGTCGAAGGTCTCGCCCAGCGTGCCGCGGCACATGGCCGAGCACTCGATGTGCCAGCCTGGACGGCCGGGGCCATAGGCGCTGTCCCACCTGGCGTCGTCGGGCTCGGTGGGTTTGGCGCTTTTCCAGAGCACAAAGTCCAGCGGGTCTTCCTTGCCGTCGAGCACAGCGACGCGCTCGCCGGCGCGCAGCTCGTCGAGTGACTTGCCCGAGAGCTTGCCGTAGCCGGGAAACTTGCGCACCGCGTAATTCATGTCACCGGTGGAGCCCTTGTAGGCCAGGCCTTTTTCCTCCAGCGTGGCGATCATGCCCAGCATCTGCGGCAC
Organism: Polaromonas sp. P5_D5; assembly: GCF_054049435.1. NCBI lineage: Bacteria > Pseudomonadati > Pseudomonadota > Betaproteobacteria > Burkholderiales > Comamonadaceae > Polaromonas > Polaromonas sp. P5_D5. The sequence goes on along the minus strand of NZ_JBFUMJ010000002.1, from coordinate 508,309 downwards.
GTACTCAGTCGCACGGGGTTCCAGCGATGGAGGCTCTATGCCCAGCGCGCCGATGTCCTGGTGCATGGCCGCGATCATCTCGTCGGTCAGCTGGCGGATGGTGATGCCGCGCTCAACCGCCCGCTTGATGATCTTGTCGTCGATGTCGGTGATGTTGCGCACATACGTAACCTTCAGGCCGCTTGCCTTGAGCCAGCGTTGCACCACGTCGAACGCCATCATCATGCGCGCATGGCCGATGTGACAGAGATCGTAAATCGTCATTCCGCACACATACATGCGCACATGGCCGGGATCAAGCGGGGAAAATTCTTCCACGGCACGCGACAGCGTGTTGTAAATGCGAAGGCTCATGAAAATTATGCTGCGAAGCCTGGCATCGGCCGGAAGCAGCCGGTGGTCAGGCAAAGGAAAGAAGCTTTATCTCACGGACGCCGCGGGCGGGCAAGGGCCATTCGGCGTACACGCGAAAACGTGCGATAAAAACGGAAAGTACGGGATTCTGGGGGCCATGAACTATACCCCCCTCAGTTACAATCGCCCAGTATATCCAGCCCGTCGGACAACGTTCAGCGGCTCCCGGAGCGCCCTGAAAAGCCTGGCTGTTTATGTTGACTTTCCGCCCAACGGCTGCCAAAACAGCACCGGGGGCTTTAAAACAAATCGCGAGAGTGCCATGCCCACGCCAAACTTCCTTACACGCAATCCGCTGTCCGCCGCCCTGCGCATGCTGGCCGTGGCGGTCACCCTGTCGGTGTCCGTTGCCCATGCCGACGACTACGCCGACGTCAGCCGCCTGATGCGTGCCGGCCAGTATGCCGAGGCGCAGGCCAAGGTTGACCAGTACCTCGCCAGCAAGCCGCGCGACCCGCAAATGCGTTTCTTCAAGGGCGTGATCCAGACCGAAACCGGCAAGACCAGCGACGCGATCGCGACCTTCACCAAAATCACCGAAGACTACCCCGAGCTGCCTGAGCCCTACAACAACATGGCCGTGCTGTATGCCGGCCAGAGCCAGTTCGACAAGGCCCGGGCGGCGCTTGAAATGGCGATCCGGACCAACCCCAGCTACGCCACCGCACATGAAAACCTGGGCGACGTCTACGCCAGGCTCGCCAGCCAGGCCTACAGCAAGGCCCTGCAACTCGACGGCGGCAACGCTGCCGTTCCGCCCAAGCTGGCACTGATCCGCACCCTGTTCTCCGCCGAATCAAAAAGCCCGACCAAGCCGGCTGCCGGCGCACCGACGTCTGGCCCGGCCACAACGGCCCCTGCGGCTCCCGCAGCGGCTGCCAAGCCAGCGCCGGCAGCCCCGGTGGCCGCAGCGCCTGCTCCTGCCGCGCCACCGGCAACACCCGTAGCACCGGCTGCCGCCGCAGGCACCGAAAAAGAAGTCGAAGCAGCCGTGCGCAGCTGGGCTCAGGCCTGGTCCGACAAGGACATGAACGGCTACCTCAGCAGCTACGGCCAGAACTTTGCACCTCCCGGCAAGCAGGCACGCAAGGCCTGGGAAGAAGACCGCCGCGCGCGCATCGTCGGCAAGTCACGCATCAGCGTGAAGCTCTCCGACCTGGCCATCGCCGTACAGGGCGCCAAGGCCACGGCCAGGTTCAAGCAGGACTACAGCGCCGACTCCATCAATATTTCCAGCCGCAAGACGCTGGAGATGGCCAAGGCCGGTGATCGCTGGGTCATCGTCAAGGAATCCACAGGCGGCTGATCGCTGGCGGCCGGCCTGACCCAAGTGCATTGTTCAGCCTGTTCCTGTCCGTCTGTGTTGGCCGGCAAACTTTCGTGGAAGCCCGCATGAAAAAAGCGGCCGCAATGCTTCTCTTCATCGCACCGTCCCTGGTGCTGGCCTTTTCGCCTGCGCGGGCCGAAACCCGCGCGCACACAACCAAGCGGCCCGCCCCGGCAAAAGCCTCCGCCCCGCATGAGGCGCGCGGCGGCGAAGCGGAAGCCCGGTTGATTGAAATCTACAAACTGATCGGCCAGGCAAATTCACGCGAAGCCCTGCGCAAGGCCGAAGGCCTCGTGAAGGACCACCCCAACTTCCAGCTGGCCCAACTGGTTTACGGCGACTTGCTGGCCGGCTTTACACGCCCTGTGCGCACGCCCGGCGATGTTCCAGACGCTGCTGCCAAGGCCGCGGCAGCCCTGCTGGCCGAGTTGCGGCAGGAGTCGCTGCTGCGCCTGCGCGCGCTGCGCGAGAGGCCCGCCCCCGGCCTGGTGCCGTCGCAATTCCTGGTGCTTTCATCGCGTAACAAACACGCCATTGCCGTCGATGCGTCCAGGTCACGCCTTTACCTGTTTGAAAACACCAGCGCGGGCCTCAAACTCGTGGCGGACTATTACATCTCGGTTGGAAAATCCGGTATTGAAAAATCCGTCGAAGGCGACCTGCGCACGCCGGTCGGCGTCTACTACATCACCAGCAACCTGAACCCCAAATCGCTGCGCGACTTTTACGGCTCGGGCGCGCTGCCCATCAACTACCCCAACCAGCTCGATGTCAAGCGCGGCAAGACCGGCGGCGGCATCTGGCTGCACGGGACACCACCGGCGCAGTTTTCCCGGGCACCGCTGTCCACCGACGGATGCGTCGTGCTGGCCAACCCCGACCTGGAGCGCATCATCCGCACCGTCGAGGTGCGCAGCACGCCCGTCGTGATTGCCCACAGCCTCAAATGGGTGGCGCCGCAATCACTGGCGGCCGACACCCGGTCGTTCGAAACCGCGCTGCAAAGCTGGCACCATGCCAAGTCCAGCGGCGACATGGCCAAACTTACAACCTGGTACACACCCGACTTCACAAGCTACGGCAAGACGCTGGCCGAATGGACGCCGCTGCTGCAAAGCGAGCTCAAGCAACTCGGTGGGCGCGACATCCTGCTCAAGGACGTTTCTTACCTGCGCTGGACCGACAGCACCGATACGATGGTGGTAACCTTTGGCGAACTGATCAAGGGCGCCAAAACCGGCCGCACCAAACGCCAGTACTGGATCCGCCAGGGAAACCAGTGGAAGATTTTTTTCGAAGGAACCATTTGATGGCAGTTCACAGGACGTTTGCCGCGCTCGCGGTGTTTTCTCCCTTGCGCCGCGCCACACTCGCAGCAGTAGCGGCGGCGGGCGTGGCCCTCCTGGCCGGTCCGGCGCTCGCGCAAAGCGCACCCAAGGTCAAGTTCGTCACCAGCGAAGGCGACTTCGTGGTCGAGGTCTATCCCGACAAGGCGCCCAAGACCGTTGAAAATTTCCTGCAGTACGTCAAGGACAAACACTACGACGGCACGATTTTCCACCGCGTGATCAGCAACTTCATGGTGCAGGGCGGCGGCTACGACGCCACCTACGCCGAGAAGAAAACCCGCCCGCCGGTGCCGCATGAAGGCCGTGAGGCGCTCGCCAAGGGCGGCCCCAAAAACGTGGTCGGCACCCTGGCCATGGCGCGCACCAACGACCCCAACTCCGCCTCGTCGCAGTTCTTCATCAACGTGAAGGACAACGATTTCCTGAACCCCACGGTGATTCCCCCCGGAGACCCGGTTCCGAAGTTTGAATACCAGGGCCGCGTCTATGAAAACACCCCGCGCGCCCAGCTCGTCAACGCACCCCAGCTCTTTGGCTACACCGTTTTCGGCAAGGTCGTCAGCGGCATGGACGTCGTGAACAGGATCAAGGCCGTGCCCACCGGCGCCGGCGGCCCCTTCCCGACGGACGTTCCCAAGACGCCCGTTCTCATCAAATCAGCAACCCTCGTCAATTAATTGACACAGCCCTACAGGACACCATCATGAGCAATCCCAAAGTAGACCTCCACATCGCCGAATACGGCGTCATCACGCTGGAGCTCGACGCCGCCAAGGCACCCAAGACCGTTGCCAACTTCCTGAACTACGTCAACAAGGGCCATTACGCCAACACGGTGTTTCACCGCGTCATCCCGGGCTTCATGGTGCAGGGCGGCGGCTTTGAGCCAGGCATGAAACAAAAGCCTACCGACGGCGAAATCGAGAACGAAGCCAACAACGGCCTGAAGAACAACAACTACACCGTAGCCATGGCGCGTACCAACGCACCGCACTCGGCCAGCTCGCAATTCTTCATCAACGTGGCCGACAACGGCTTCCTGAACCACACCGCACCGAACGCATCGGGCTGGGGTTATGCCGTGTTCGGCAAGGTAGTGGCCGGCACCGACGTCGTCGACAAGATCAAGGCCGTCAAGACCGGCCGCAAGGGCTTCCACGACGACGTTCCGATGGAAGACGTGATCATCCAAAAAGCCGTTGCAGTGGCCTGAGTGCCCTTTCGGGCCGCGCTTGCCGAAATCCAGCCGGTGAACACCCCCCAGGCCGTGCCCCCCATAGCGGAGCTGCCGGCTCCGCCCGTGTGGCGCACGGTCGATTTCATTTCCGACCTGCATTTGCAGGCCTCGGAGCCCGCTACCTTCGCGGCCTGGCAGCACTACCTTGAAACCACGCCGGCCGATGCGGTCTTCATCCTGGGCGACCTCTTTGAAGTCTGGGTCGGCGATGACGCCGTGGAAGGCGACCTGCTGGACCCTGCCGCCGGCTTTGACGCGCGCTGCGTGCAGGCCATGGGCAATGCTGCAGGCCGGCTGGCCCTGTTTTTCATGCACGGCAACCGTGACTTCCTGGTGGGCCAGGCCCTGATGGACCTGTGCAACGCCACTCTGCTGGCAGACCCGACCGTGCTGGTTTTTCCCGCCGGCACCGGGCGGCGCTGGCTGCTGTCGCATGGTGACGCCTTGTGCCTGGACGATGTCGACTACATGAACTTTCGCAGCCAGGTCCGCAGCCCCGAATGGCAACGCACCTTCCTCGCCAGGCCGCTGGCCGAACGCCAGGCGATTGCGCGCGGGCTGCGCGAGCAAAGCGAAGCGCGCAAGAAGTCCGGCGCACAATATGCCGACGTCGACACCCGGGCTGCGCGCCAGTGGCTGCAGGCGGCCAATTCCCGCACGCTGATTCACGGCCACACGCACAAGCCTGCCGTGCATGACCTGGGTGGCGGCCTGTCGCGCGTGGTGCTCAGCGACTGGGACCTGGGCGCCCCGGCGCCGCGCGCGGAAGTGCTGCGCCTGTCCGCAGGCGGGCTGCAAAGGATTGCGCTGTGCTGACCCTTGTTTCATTTCGCTTAACCACAACCTTCATCCCATGCTGAACTGGTTACGAACACTTGGCGGCTCCAAAGCCCCTGCCAAAACCATCCCGGAAACCCTGTGGATGGACACCCTGCTGCAGTTCCCTTTTCTGGCCCGGCGGCCGGTCACCGAGCTGCAAGAGCTGAACGCACTGACCGACAAATTCCTGAAGCAAAAGGAATTCACCGGCGCACACGGCCTGAAGGTCACCGATGAAATGGCGGTCGCGATTGCCGCACAAGCCTGCCTGCCGGTGTTGCACCTGGGCCTGCGCTGGTACGACGACTTCAAGGGCATCGTGGTTCACCCCGGCGCCATGCTGGCGCGCCGCCAGGTCACCGACCAGGCCGGCGTGGTGCACCACTACAGCGAAGAGCTGCTGGGCGAAGCCATGCAGGGCGGCCCCGTCACACTGAGCTGGCAGGACGTGGCGGGCGCGGGCGACTCGGCCGAGCACGGCCACAACGTGGTAATTCACGAATTCATCCACAAGATCGACATGCGCGATGGCGCCGCCGACGGCTGCCCGCCCTTGCCCACGCGCAGTGCCCTCACCTCGTGGCATGCGGTCATGCAGCCGGCTTACGACGGGTTCTGCGAAAAAGTCGCCATGGCCACACGCTTCGGCGCCGAGCCGCCATGGCTGGACAGCTATGGCGCCAGGTCACCGGCCGAATTTTTTGCCGTGGCGTGCGAAGCCTATTTTGTGAACCGCACACGGTTCACACAGGACTTCGCGCCCCTGACGGTGCTGTTCGACAAGTTTTTTATGCCGAAATAAGCGCCCGGCGGCTTTCCGGCGCCACGCTGACAATTTCGGAGAGACAAATCGCCCCTTAACCCAATCTGAACGGGCGCAAGCAGCTATCAAATACATAGCAACAGGCCGACCCGGTTTGCCTCTTTTCAGGCCGGCTTAACCCCATTTTCCCCGCCCCTTCGTTTCAATGGGCTCCACCACTTTCTGGAGCTCACGTGAAAACCCCCCTTCTTGCCTCTTCGATCCTGCTGGCCATCCTCACCATGGCCGCCCTGCCCGCGCAGGCCGTCGGCCGGCTGGCCGATGTGACCGTGATTGACCGCAACACCGGCGCCACGCTGCCGCTGTACCACCACCGCGGCGAATACTGGGTGGCCGGCCAATACGGCGCCAAATACGCCATCGCCGTGCGCAACAAGCTCGGTGAACGGGTGCTGGCCGTGACCGCCGTCGACGGCGTGAACGTGCTGAGCGGCGAAACCGCCGCCTGGGACCAGACCGGTTATGTGTTTTCGCCCTGGCAGCAGTACCAGGTCACCGGCTGGCGCAAAAGCAGCAGCGAGGTCGCGGCATTTGAATTTTCTGCGCTTGGGGATTCTTACGCCGGCCGCACCGGCAGGCCCGGCAACGTCGGCGTGATCGGTGTGGCGCTCTTCAGGGAGCAAGCTCCCGAGCCGGTCGCCCAGGCGCCCGCCTATTCCGGCCGCAACGAGCGCGAGGCCGACGCATCACTGGGCCTGCGAAACGCCCCCTCGCCTTCATCAGCTCCACCGGCACCTTTAGCGGAATCATCCAACGCCGGAAAATCCGCGCTGGCCGACCGCGCCAGCGGCAGCGCGGAAGCTTCTGCCCTGTCCGAAGGCCGGGTCAGAAGGCTGCCTTCCGCCCCCCTGCCAGCCCCCAAACTGGGCACGGGCCACGGCGCACGGGAAAACTCACTGGTATCGCACACCACCTTCGCGCGCCTGCAAACACAGCCCAACGAGGTCATCCGCATCCGCTACGACAGCCGCGAGAACCTCATCGCCAGCGGTGTGATCCGCGAACCCGTCGCGCGCAACCCCATCCCTGATCCGTTCCCGCAGTCAGGAAACCCGTCTTATGTGCCTGACCCTCCACGGTATTGAGCCCCCACGTTCGTTCACTTCGTGTAACTCTCTGCCCCCCGAGGGGGCGCTGCGCCTGCGGCCCGGCAAAGCCGGTTCCGCGGCCCCTGCTGGTCTGGAGAGCCCCTGCGCGGTGGTCTGTTGTCGTGAGAAAGATCGCGCGTTGCGCCGTGATAATCTGGTACATGCCCAGCGCCACGCCGACCAACGATGCAGCCGAAGACAGCGACGAATCGCTGATGCTGCGTTATGCGGCCGGGGACATGGCGGCTTTTGATGCGCTGTATGCGCGGCATGAACTGGGCGTGTGGCGCTATGTGTTTCGCAGTGTGCGGGTGCAGGCGGTGGCCGACGACCTGCTGCAGGATGTCTGGTTTGCCGTGGCCCGCAGTGCCGCCACCTATACGGTGACAGCGAAGTTCAAAACGTGGCTGTTCACCATGGCGCACAACCGGATGGTTGATTACTTCCGCACGGCAAAGCAGCACGTCAGCATCGATGGACGCGGCGACGATGAAGAAGGCCTGGGCCTTGGCGATACGCTGGCAGCCGACTCGGGCTTCGGCCCGGTGCGCCGTTTGGAGTCCAGCGAGCAGGCGGCCGCGCTGATTGCCGCGGTCGAACGCTTGCCCCGGGAACAGCGCGAAGCCTTCCTGCTGCAGGCCGAAGCCGGCATGAGCGTGGAAGACATCGCCACCGCGACCGGCGTCAGCTTTGAAACCGCCAAGAGCCGCCTGCGCTATGCCCGGAACAGCCTGCGCCAGCAGCTACAGGAGTTTGCATGACAGAGCCTGATCACAGCCCGCACAGCGACGAGCTGTTGCAGCGCTACCGTGAGGCCAGCGCAGACGACACACGCCGCCCCGGCGCGCATGTGCGCGACGCCGTGCGCGCCCACGCGCAGATGGTGATCGAAGCCGGCAAGCAGGCAGGCGCACCACAAGCCGGGGCCACCATCGATGCAGCGCAACGCCCGGCAGCCAACCAGTCGCGCTGGAAAATCTCCGCGCTGGCGGGCTTTGCGCTGGCTGGCCTGACCGGGTTGCTGGTGCTGCAATTTGACCGCGGCACCGACGAGGAAAAAGAACTGGCGTTTGGCCAGCCCAGCGCCACAACACCTTCATCGTCATCGTCATCGTCATCGTCATCGTCGCCAGCTTCACCGCCGGCAGCTTCGCCATCGAAGGCTCCAGTTCCCGCTCTGGTGGCACCGCAACCACCCGCCACCGAGGCCGACGCCAAAAAACGATCTGCCGACATTGCAAAGCCGGTTTCGAAATCACCGGCTCCTGCGGCGCAGGACAAAGCAGTGGCCTCGCCCCCGGTGACTGAACCTGTTGTCCGGCAAAGAGAAGCTGAAGCCGCGCCAGCACTGGCTGCCGCAGCCCCTCCAGCCGCGCCGCCTCCCGCACCAGCGCCCGTTGCCGCGCCCGCGCCTGCCGCCGCCGTCCAGGAAAATGCGCAGCCCTCGATCGTGCCACGCATGGCCGGCGCCGCGGCCGGATCGCTGTCGGCGCCACCAGCGCAGGCTGATATGGCCGCAGCAGCGCCGGCTGTACGCCCCGCACCTGCGGCGCCTGCCGCAGCAGCGCCCGCCGCGCCTGCAGCACGCGCCGTAGCGCCTCTACAAAAGCAGGAAAGCGCCCTGCAGTTCGCACCACGTGCGGAACCAGGTGCCGGGCCCAACCGTCTGGCAGGTGCACTGCAGGACGCGGCGCGCGCAGGGCGCCTGGCGCTGCTGGAACGCCTGCTCCAGCAAGGTGCACCCGTCAATGCAGCCGATACGGCAGGCCGCACGCCGCTGATCCTGGCCGTCATGCAAGGCCACACCGCCGTGGTTCAGCGCCTGCTGGCAGCCGGGGCCAACCCGGCGCTGGTGGATCAGGAAGGGCTTAACGCCCTGCAGCATGCGCGGCGGCTGGGCTTTGACGGGATTGCCCACCTGATTGAAGCGGCTTCCTGAGCGCAAGAGCCGCATTGCGCTCGCGGTTTATATGAAAATCGGCCTCTAAACCAATAGAGGTAAGCGCAAGCAGCTATATTTTTAATAGCAGCTGCAGGCCGGAAATTTCAACCGGCGTAATACAGCACCGCCACAAAATGGCACACCGTACCGGCCGCGACAAACAGGTGCCACACAAAGTGGCCGTAGCGCAACCGTGAATCGGTGGCAAAGAAGCCGACACCGAGCGTGTAAAAAAGCCCGCCGGCCACCAGCCAGAAAAGCCCCCAGCCTGGAATCAGCTCCAGCATCGGCTTGATGGCGATCACGGCGATCCATCCCATGGCGAGGTAGAGGATGGTGGACAGCCGTGGCCAGCGCACGCCCGCGAAGGCTTTGACGGCCACACCAGCCAGCGCCATGGCCCAGACCAGGCCGAACAGCGTCCAGCCCCAGGGCCCGCGCAGCACGCCCAGCGTGAAGGGCGTGTAGGTGCCGGCAATCAGCAGGTAAATGGCGCCGTGGTCCAACACCTGGAACACCCGCTTGGCACGCATCGCCCGGATGGCAGGCAAGGCGTGGTACAGCATCGAGGTGAAATACAGCACCACCATGGTGGCGGCAAAAACGCAGACTGCCGCCACATCAAGCGCGTCACCGTCGCGCGCGCTGGCGATGACCAGGAAAGGCGCCGACACCAGCGCGGCGAGCAGCGCGAGACCGTGGCTCACGCTGTTGGCGATTTCCTCACCCAGCGTCTGTTGCCGGTCTTCCTGGCCCCCACGCTTTTCACTTCGTGTAATGCGCTGCCCCCCGAGGGGGCTGGACTTGCTTGGGGCGGCCCTGCGCTGCGTCCGCAATACTGCGTCAGCTACGTCAGGGCCTGCCGAATCGGTCATCGCTTGAGCAATGCCTTCAGCACGTTCTGCACACGCCTGGCGTTGCCGGCGTCAAAGTCGGCGGCCAGCACCTGGGCGGTGTCTTCACCCCAGGTCTCGGCCGGTGCGGGCGCATTGCGTTTGGTCAGCAGTTGCAACTGCAGCATGCGGCGCGCGCTGATGTGCTCGGCGGGCGTGGGCAGCTCGGCGGCGATTTCCAGGCGCAGCAGCGCTTCGGAAGCGTCCTTGCCCGAGGGCGTGCTGACGGCCTGCACCCAGCGGTTGCGCACGGCCGGCGCCACGGCTTTGCCGAGGTCCTGCGCGCTCGGCAGTTGAGTGGGGTCGCGCTTTTCCCAGGCGGTGAGCAAGTGCGTCAGCACTTCGCCATGCGCCTGCATCGCGAGTTTCTTGAGCGCCTGGTTGGCGGCCTCAAAGGCTTCGCGCTGGGCGCGGAAGGCGGCATCGCCCAGGCGTGGGCCGCGCTCTTCGAATGCAGGGCGTGCATTGCGGTCGCCACGGTCTCCCCGATCATGACCGCGCGGGCCGCGGTCATCGCGGCCTTCCCGGTAAGGCTCAAACTTGTTGTCGGTGCTTTGGCGCGGGCCGCCGGGCTTGCTGCCCGGGCGCGAATCCTTGCGGTCGCCAAACTTGCCGCCGCGTCCGGCCGCTGCGGGCTCAGGTTTCTTCATGCCCGGGCGGTCGTCCCCGCGCCGTGCCACCACGGGTTTGGGTGCGGGCTTGGGCGCGGGTGCCGGTTCGGCAGGCGCACTCGCCGGCTCGCTGGATTCGGCAAATTCGGTGGCCGCCGCTTCGCTGGCGGCTTCCGTGGCAGCAGGTGCATCTGCTACGTTTTCTGTAGCTGCTTGCGCAGGTTCCACGGGCGCTACAGCCTCATTTTCTTTCAAAACCGGGACAGCGTTCGCATCAGCCAATGCGGCTTCGACCGACGGCGCCGCTGGGGCAGCAGCAGGTACCGCAGCCGGTGCGGGCACAGGCACTTGCCCGCGCACAATCGCTTCCAGTGCCTTGGCAGCCGCGTGGATCTTCTGCACATCACCGCTGGCGGTGGCGGCTTCAACGGCCTTGGATGCGTCCAGCACCATGCGGTCGTATTCGCCCAGCGCCGCAGCGGCTTTTTCGCGTTCGGCAGTCTTGCGCTGGAAGGCATCGTCGATGGGTTTGCGGAAGGCGTCCCACATCTTTTGCTCTTGTTTGCGCTCGACCGGCACGGCCTGCGCTTCATGCTGCCAACGCTGTTGCAGCGACTTGACGGCGTCGATGCGCAACATCGGCTCGGCGCCCAGCACATTGGCTTCTTCAATCATGGCCTTGCGGCGTGCAATGCTGTCGTGGCGCGCAGCGGTCAGCGGAGCGTCTGCGGCGTCCATCGCGGCTTTCCATTGCGGCTGGATTTCGGCAAACGCCTTTTCACCCAGATGACCGGCTTCACGCCATTTTTCGACAAAGCCATTGAGGCTGCGGATGTGGTGCTTCCAGTCGGTGTTGCCCTTGTTGGCTTCGGCCCAAGCCAGCACTTCGTCGATCAGCAGCTTGCGCTCGGCCTTGACGGTTTCGCTTTGTTCTTTGACCTTCTCCAGCCAGGCCTCAACAACCTTGTGCGCTTCGTTGCAGGCATCGTCAAAACGCTTCCACAGCGCGTGGTTGGGCGTGCCGCCCTGGTCGCTGGTCTTCCACTGCTCGCGCATGGCGCGCAGGGCTTCCTGTTGCTTGCGTCCGCCCAGCGGCTTGGCCACCAGGGCCTCGGCTTTCACGACCAACTCTTCGCGGATCTGGTCGGCGCGCCAGCGCTGCCAGCCTTCGAGTTCGCCGGCAGCCGTCAATGCGGCGTGCGCGGCGGCTTCGAGCTTGCTGTCGATGTTGCGGATATGTTCCTTGAGCGCATGGCGCAGGTCGGCCGCTACCTTGGGGGTGGACTTGCCATGGCCTTCGGTGACTTCGTGCTCAAGCCGTGCCAGCGCTTCCTGCACGATGGCCGACGATTTTTCGCGCATGTCTTTGAGCACGGCCGGGTCGATCTTGGCCTTGGGCGCACGTGCAGGCTGCTCACCCGCTGCAGGGGGCAGGCCACGCGCGGCGCGCAGCTCGTCGGCCCACACCGGCACTGCGGGCAGCGGCGCTGCCGTATCTTCAGCAGCCTTCTGGGCCTGCGCGAGCGCGCCTTGAAAGGCTTCCCACACGGCGAGCAGCTGCGCGCGCGATGCGTCGAGCAGCGGCGGGAACTTGGCGTCCACACTGGCCCAGTTGGCGTCATGCGTGATGTCATCGGCCTGCGACTGCCAGTGCGTGACGTCACCGCGCAGGGATTCGAGAGCCGCTTCGGCATCACGCCAGGGCTTGAGCGACAGCACTTCGGTGCGCTGGGCCAGCAGCACGGCGGCTTCGCGCTGCACCTGGGTGCGGTGCTGCAGGTCTTCAATGGTCTTGACACGGTCGGCCAGCTGCACTTTCAAACCGGCCAGCGGCTCTTTGGACAGCGGCGCGCCGGCCTTGGCGGCGTCGCGCTGCCAGGCCAGGGCGTCGGCCAGGTTGAGCTTGGGCACGGCCAGCAGCGCCTGGGCTTTTTCGGCCCACTCGGCGGCCACGGCCTCCTGGCCCTTGCTGCGCTTGAGCTCGTCGAGCTTTTCTTTCAGCGGCTTGGCGGCGCCCTTGTCGCGGTTGGCCAGGTCTTTATAGACCTCGGCCATCTGCTCTGCCGACGGCTCAGTCGCCAGCCAGGTGCGGATGCGCGCTGTGCGTTCACCGGATGTGGGCGCAGAGAAAGCGCCGCCGGTCAGGCCGTCCAGCGGATGGGCTTCAGCCTGCTTGGTGGTGGGCGTTTTCACGGCGGGGGTTTCAGGTTTGGAAGATTTAAACATGGGAACGCAAGGTCAAAAAATAAGTGCCACCAGCCGCAAGGCTCCCCGGGGAATGGAGGACTTTGCGGGCGGCAGCGGGTGTTGGATTGGATGGGGGGCCGGCGCCGCAACCCGTGTTGCGCGCCCAGGCCCAAAGGCCCCATAAAAGCTTTATCAATAAAGCACTGACGCTATTTTCGCTGTTTTAAGAGCCTGTTCATGATCTATTTGGGGCCACGCAGGCATTTTTTCGGGATGGGATGCAAGGCGCGGTGCGCTGCCAATAGCCCCGCTATTGGCGAGCAGCGCAACGCCGCAGACCGCCCGAAAAAATGCCTGCCCTTCGGGTTGGGGTGAAATCGGGCGATTTGGCGCCCCGTTCCCTTGCATGGGCAGTAGCCCATGCGGCGGGATCCGGGCCACCAACTCATCCCGATTGCACCCCAACGTGGCCTCAAATAGATCATGAACAGGCTCTAAGGCATCGCCAAATTCAGCTCCGCGCGCGGTGTCCATTTGGCCTCCGGCGGCACGGCTTTGGCGGCCCCCAGAAAGAGCCTTTCAGGCGGTAAATCGCGCGAAGCCAGGTAGTCTTTCACCGCCACGCCGCGCTGCACGGCGAGCTCGCGCATGGCGTCGTCATTCACTTTAATGTCGGCCAGCAGCAGCTTTTCCATCTCGGGCACGGGCAGGTCTTTGGCCAGGCCGACCAGGTTGCGGGGCTTGGGCATGTCGGCGCGTTTGTAGACTTCCTTGAGCAAGGCCGGATATTCGGCCGGGCTGATGCTGACCGCCGCCGTCGCGGTGCCACCCTCTTTGGCTGTGGCACGGCGCTTTTCGGCGCGCACCAGGGCGTCGAGCCGCTCGCGTTTGAAACCGTCGCGCTCGGCGTCGACACTGCTGGTGCCCACCACGGTGAGCCGCAGCGATGGCCGGTCAACCAGCGCCTTGGCCACCTTGTCGAGGCCGGCTTTAGCCTCCGGGCCCAGCTCGGCGCTGCCGGCGGCAAAGCCCACGGTGCTGAGTTCTTCCCCGCCGCCGCCCAGCGCATTCGCCAGCAGGCTGAAAGGCGCGGTGATGGCTTTCACGATCACGTTGAGGATGACCTTGACGATGATGGGCCCGAGGCTGAACTGCGGGTCATTGAGCGAACCGCTGATGGGCAGGTCGATGTCGATCACGCCGTTGCGGTCGGCCAGCAATGCCACGGCCAGCTTGACCGGCAGGCTGGCCGTGGAGCCCTCCACCTTGTCGCCAAAGCTGAGCTGGTTCAGGATGACCTTGTTGGTGGCGGTAAGCCGCCCGTCGGGTTGCACCACATAGCCCACGTCCACGCTGAGCTTGCCGCGGTTGATGCCGTAACCCGAGTACTTGACCGAGTACGGCGACAGCGGCGGCAGCTCAAGGTCGCGCACCTTGCCCTTGATGTCGAGCGCCAGCGGCTTGGCCAGCGGGTTGAGCTTGCCGAGGATTTCCAGCGAAGCCGTGCCTTCGGCGCGCCCGCGCAGCTCGAGGTCGGCCATGTTGGGCACGGTGGCCGTGGTACCCGGCACGGTGGGCGCCACCGATGAAAAAGCACTGAGCTTGCCGGTCAGGTCGCTCAGGTCGGCCGAGTAGTTGGGCTTGACGAAACGGTCGGAGAACAACACCTTGCCGTTGATCAGGCTGATCGGTCCGAAGTTAACGATGGGCGGTGGTGAGCCGCCAGCCGCCGCGGCGGAGGCCGTCGGGCTGACCGGCGCTGTTGACACGAATTTTGAGCCTTTTTGGCCGCCAGACGTCAATGGCTGTGCGCCAGCAGCTATCGTTTCAGTAGCAGATGAAGCTTGTGGTGAAGATGACGCCGATGATGGCGAAAGGGCCAGGGTGGCCGTTCCGCCTTCCGCACTGGCGGCCACGGCGTCTTTGCCGGGCTTCACCAGGTTCTGCAAATTGATGCGGCCATCGGGCAGGATGATCACGCGTGCAAAGAAGTCGGTGAGCACGGTTTCCCGCACGTCCACCCGGGTGGCTTTGGCCGGGTCCAGCGCCACATTCAGGCCGCGCAGGTTCAGGGCCTTCCACGCCAGCAGGTCTTCGCTGGGCGCCAGCGTGTTGGCCCTGAATTCCTCCAGCGACACATCACCGGCCACCTGCGCCTGCGGGCCGGCCGGTGTCTGCCGGTAAGCCACACGCCCCTTGAAGCTGGCATCTGCGCGCAGCAGTTCGATGTTGAGCACATCGGCAAGGTAGGGCTCGAAGGCCTGCACCGGCAGCCTGTCGACCACCAGCCGGCCCTGCGCCTGCACCGGACTCAAGCCGAGATTGCCGTTGAAGTCGACCTTGCCGGGTTCAAACCGGCCGGTGGCCAGGCGCAGGGAGGCGGTCAGCGGCATGGGTTTGGCGGCTTGCGCTTTGGCGTCCGGCCTGTCGTCCAGCACCAGTCCGCCCAGCTGGGCTTTGGCGGCGGTCACTTCAAACGCCACCGGCTTGTTACCCGACTGGTCGGAAAACGACATGGCGCCGCCGTCCAGCTGCACATCGGCAATGGCCACGGCCCATGAAGGCGCCGCCGCGCGTGTTGCCGCGTCGGTAGGGGGCGGCGCCGGCGTTGCGGTGCCCGGGCTCGCCATCCAGCGCTGGTACATCCAGCGCTTGTCGGTGTCGCGGTCGACTTTGGCTTTGGGCTGGTCCAGCTGCATTTTGGCGGCCTTGAAGGACTGGCCTGTCACGTCGATGTCAACCTGCGCGAGTTCGACACGCCTGACGGACACCAGCGACACCTTGCCCTGCGCCAGCAGGATGTCGCTGACAGCCAGTTGCGGGGCGGTGACCTGCAACTGCTGCGGCTTGTCACCGCTGGGCGCCTGCCAGTTCACGCCGAGCTGGGCGTCCAGTTGCCCGTTCAGCGCCGGCAGCAGGAACTGGCCGACGTATTTGGCGGCCATGCCCAGGGGCCAGGCGGCCACGGTGGCCGTAGCCTGGGCGGCCTGGTCAGTGGCTGTGCCGCTAAAGGTGAGCAGCGCCGGTGTTGCAATCGCTTGCGCAGTGGATGCCGCAGATGAGGCCGATGTTTTGGCCGGTTGTTTGGCGCCGGTTTTTGCCGGCGCGGGTGCCGGCGCTATGGCTGCTGGCTCCAGTCCCAGCGAACCATTGAACCGCAGGGGCGCGTTAGCCGCAAAAGGCATGGCGATGCCGGAGGCATCGAGCGTCAGCCCAGCCAAGCGGATGTCAGCGGGTGAGGCCAGTGATTCGTCCAGCCAGTTCACACGGCCGGCACGCACCGCCACGCGGGCGATCTGCACTTTCCAGGGGGCGGACGAAGGCGTGGTTTTAGTTGAAGGTGCAGACGCCGCAGACGCCGGGGCGCCAGCCGAAGCCGCACCGGCAGGTGCCTGGGCTTGAATATCGGAAGAGTTTTGGCCTGTAGCCCTTTCTGGCTGTGCGCCACCAGCTCCTCTTTTAATAGCATCTGGCGCACCAGGCGGCAGCAGATTCAGCCGCCCTGCCCGGTCCCGGGCGAGGGACAACGTGGGGGCCGTGAGCTCCACCGCAGACAGTTTGACGAACTGCTCCAGCGGGCGCACGTCGTCCATCGTGATCTGCAGGCGCTCAAAGGCCAGCAAGTCGGCGCGGGCCGGTGGCTGGGCTTCGCCGCCTGCAGCGCGCTTGCCGGATGCACCGGGTTTTGCAGCCCGCGCCGGCGCCACAGCCGGCGACTGCCCGACCGTTTGCGCAGCCAGCACACGAACCTTTTCCGCCGTCACGGTTCCGGAAATCCGCACCACCGTGGCGGGTGTCTGCTCAAACGCGACTTTGGCGTCGGCATGCAGCACCGCGCTTTGCAGCCTGACGGGCAGGCTCGCCGGCCAGTACGCCAGGTAAGGGTTCAGGTCAAAACCGCGCAGCGTGAAGGTGGCGTCGGTTTTGTGGGTCTGGGCAAAGGGCGTGCCTTCGGCTGCGGTGTCAAAGCTGCTGCCATTGAGCTTGAAGGCCAGGTGCGGCGAGGTTTTGACCTCTCGCTGGGATTTGAGGTTGCTCAGGAAAGGCACCGACAGGCCCAGCTCCCGCAGTTCATGGGTCTTGCCGACGGACTGGTCGGTGAAGTCCATGCGCCCGCCGCTGACGACGATGTTGTAGACCGCGAACTTCGGCGGGTCGCCGGCAGGGGCATCTGCGGGTGTTTTGAAGCGCTCCAGGATGTCGTCGATGTCGTAACGGCCCTCACCTTGATGGGTAAGAAACGCGATGGGTTCGTCCACCTGAACAGCGTCGGCCACTGGGGCGAGGCGAAGCAGGGACTCCAGCTCTGCATCTATATATAGGCGCTTGACGGAAAACTGGGGCGTTGCCTGGGGAGAAGCTGCCGAAGCGCCACCCACAGGGCCGGCACGGGCGACGGCCAGGTCGCGAAGAGTCAGTTCGAGCGACCAGGGCTTGAAGTCGACCTCGCCCACGGTGACCTGGCGGCCCAGCTTTTCAGAGGCGATCTTCTCCAGTTGCGATTTGAGGATGGGCGGCACGGCCGCATAGGCCACCACCCACAACACCACCAAGCTGCCCACCGCCCAGGCCGCGCGACGCTGCCAGAGCGGCGACCGGCCCACAGCGGCCGCCCGTGCCGGCAGGGTTTTGCCGATTTCCCGCCAATTGGTCTCGCGCCAGTTGAATTCCTGCCATTTTTTCTTCAAATCTTTGATTGCCATAGCCGTCGAGTTTTTAGCGCCGGGGCCGCCAGGTCAATGATTTATTTGAAAAAGACGGTCAATCGAAGGGCATTGAAGCCTGTGAAAAGCGGCGCCTCAAAAGAAAAAACCCCGGGCAGTTAGACCGACCGGGGTTGACGGCGGGCGTTTATGCTCATGCCGTCGGGGTTCCGCAAAGAAGAGAGTTATCGTCTCCAGTGCGATGAAAGCAAGTGATTGCTTCCAGATTTTCCGGGGTTGGTTACCCGGTTGATGCGTGAGTGAACACGCAATTGCAGGTTAAACCCCTGCCGTCCCGCAAGCAAGACCATCTTTTCAATCACAGCGCAGGATGTGATTGCCGCTGCCTTTTTGTGTGCTCCCAGGCAACCCAGGCCGGCCGCAGGCGCCGATCCGGCGACTACATGCAACATGGAAAACGGCCTACAACCGCAGCCGCGAAAGGCTGATCGCGCTTTTTAGAGGCAAAACTTAACTTAGAGCTCCATCTCAAATAAAGCCCGTAAACACCTTGATTCAGGCCGGTTTTGCCGGAAATCAAGGTTTTTATTTGACTTTTTGATATAAAGAATTGATTTGTTATTATTGACAGGTTATTAACCAACCCCATAGAATCCCGCCAGTCCCACGAATCCTAGGGACAACCCGAACCCGCTGCCCTATTCCTCAAAGAAGCCGGCAACGTCAAACAAGGGTCAACACCCACAAGGCTTGCCTTGGTTTGATGGCGACCCAATCAAAGCCTGCCTGGCCCCCAAAGGGCCTGCAAGCGTAGAAAGGAGTGCTATGACAGCGCTAGGACAATTCGGCCTTAACCTGAATGTCAACGCACACATCAAGAATGTGCGAAGCAGTGTTTCAAACATTGTTGATGACATCTCCCAAGGCTTTTTCGAGATTACCCACAACAGCTTCGCCCTTCTGGGCCTGGCGGTCGTGTTTGCGGTGATCACCCTGACAGCCCGGCCCGACTTGCGTCAGGCCGGTGAATTCAAGCTCATGACCTGGCTGCAGCAGCGCCAGGAGGCTGCCATCGGTTTTACCGAGCCGGCCGCCATTGAGCGCGCCACGGCGTCCAACCCGAAAGACCTGCCCGCCCAACAGGCGGCAGTGGCCTATTGGCTGAGCAAGAAGTACGGCGTCGCGCCCGAGCCGCTGAGTGTGCTGGTGGCCGAGGCCTTCGAGATCGGCCAGAAAGCCAAGCTCGACCCCACCCTGATCCTGGCCATCATGGCGATCGAGTCCGGTTTCAACCCGTTTGCGCAAAGCCCGGTCGGCGCCCAGGGCCTGATGCAGGTCATGACCAAGGTGCACCACGACAAGTACGACAACTTCGGCGGCAAGCTGGCGGCGTTTGACCCGGTGACCAACCTGCGCGTAGGCGTCAAGGTGCTGCAGGAATGCATCGCCCGCGCCGGCTCTGTCGAGGGCGGCCTCAAATACTATGTGGGCGCAGCCAACATGGACGACGACGGCGGGTACGCCGGCAAGGTGATGGGCGAACATGCCCGCCTGCTGGCCGTGGTGGCGTCTGCCTCCAAGCGCGGTGCGCCCTCGCCTTTCTTCACCACACCCGGTGGCACGTCGCGCCCGGTACCGGCCTCCCTGCCGGCCACACCCGACGCTGAAGGCAAGACGCCTGACAAGGTGGCGCTGCTGAACCAGTCCTGATTCGGCCGCATTGTGGGGGCCTTTTCACCCCATGCACTGCCAAAAAGCCGGGCCGCTGCCAGCGCCCCGGCTTTTTGCTTTTCGGGCTGCAGGTGAAGAACCCCGGAGGCGGCAGGTTTTGGGCGCGCTCAGTTACACTAGCGAGGTGCGCGACTGGCGATAGGCTCAAGGTTTTCGCAACCATTGGAGCTGACGTGGGACACCACTGGGAAGCGCACCGCTGAAAGCCGTTGGGCCGAAGCGTTCAGCCGTTCGCCTGGGCAGCCCTTGTTTCAATAGCAGGGACCACGTCTTTAAGGACTGCCATGTACCACCGCAACATCCTGGTCGAACAAACCGATCCCGAAATCTTCGCCGCCATCCAGGCTGAAAATGCCCGGCAAGAGCACCACATCGAGCTGATTGCCAGCGAAAACTACGCCTCGCCCGCCGTCATGGCCGCGCAGGGCTCGCAGCTCACCAACAAATACGCCGAAGGCTACCCCGGCCGCCGCTACTACGGCGGCTGCGAGCACGTTGACGTGGCGGAGCAGCTGGCAATCGACCGCATCAAAACCATCTTCGGCGCCGAGGCCGCCAACGTGCAGCCGCATTGCGGTGCTTCAGCCAATGAGGCCGTGTTTCTGGCTTTCCTCAAGCCCGGCGACACCATCATGGGCATGAGCCTGGCCGAAGGCGGCCACCTGACGCACGGCATGGCCCTGAATATGAGCGGCAAGTGGTTCAACGTCGTCTCTTACGGCCTCAACGACAAGGAAGAGATCGACTACGACGCAATGGAGCGCAAGGCTCACGAGACCAAGCCCAAGCTGATCATCGCGGGCGCGTCGGCTTACAGCCTGCGCATCGACTTCGAGCGCTTCGCCAAGGTGGCCAAGGCCGTCGGCGCGATCTTCATGGTCGACATCGCCCACTACGCCGGCCTGGTGGCCGCAGGCGTGTATCCCAACCCGGTGCCGCATGCCGACATCGTGACGTCGACCACACACAAGAGCCTGCGCGGCCCGCGCGGCGGCATCATCCTGATGAAGGCCGAGCACGAAAAAGCCATCAACAGCGCCATCTTCCCCGGCCTGCAGGGCGGCCCGCTGATGCACGTGATCGCAGCCAAGGCGGTGGCCTTCAAGGAAGCCATGGCGCCCGAGTTCAAGGCTTACCAGCAGCAGGTCGTGAAAAACGCGCAGATCGTGGCCGACACCCTGACGCAGCGCGGCCTGCGTATCGTCAGCGGCCGTACTGAAAGCCACGTCATGCTGGTTGACCTGCGCGCCAAGGGCATCACCGGCAAGGAAGCCGAAGCCGTGCTGGGCAGCGCCCACATGACGATCAACAAGAACGCCATCCCGAACGACCCTGAAAAGCCGATGGTCACCAGCGGCGTGCGCATCGGCACCCCGGCCCTGACGACCCGCGGCTTCAAGGACGAAGAAGCCCGCGCCACGGCCAACCTGATCGCCGACGTGCTCGACAACCCGCGCGACGCGGCCAACATTGAAGCGGTGCGAGCCAAGGTCCACGCCCTGACCAGCCGTTTCCCGGTCTACCGCTAATCATGACAGGCAGCGCGGACACTATGATTTTGATAGCTGCCCGCGCATGTCCTGATTGGGCTGGAGGCCGATTTATGCCTTCAAATTCGGGCTACCTCTCATGAAATGCCCTTTTTGCGGCCACCTTGAAACCCAGGTCGTGGAAACGCGGGTGGGCGAAGACGCCGAATTCATACGCCGCCGCCGCCAGTGCGGCGCGTGTGAAAAGCGCTTCACAACCTATGAGCGGCCCGATGTCACCTTCCCGTCCATCGTCAAGAAGGACGGCAGGCGCATCGAGTACAAGCGCAGCAAAGTCCTGGCGTCCCTGAACCTGGCGCTGCGCAAGCGGCCCGTCAGCACCGAGCAGGTCGACTCCGCGGTTGAACGTATCGAGGAAAAGCTCCTGAGCCTGGGGCTGCGGGAAGTGCCGTCCAACCGTATCGGCGAGCTCGTCATGCGTGAACTCCGCAAGCTCGACAAGGTCGCCTATGTCCGCTTTGCGAGCGTCTACCGCAGCTTTGAGGATATTGACGAGTTCAAGACGCTGGTGGACGAGGTCCGGCGGTAGAAATCGCTCGCGGCGCAGAAAAGCGTCCTGTCCGCTACCAGATTAGTGGTAGCCAGAGTCCGACAGCCGGAGCCTCGCGCGACAAACCCGGTTCCTATACTCACGACATGCGAATGACCGTGTGCTCAACATCCTTACGCCGCCCAGCCAAAGCGGCCCCGCGCGCTTGCAACGCAGGCTTCACCATCATCGAAATCATGGTGACAGTTGCTGTTTTAGCCATGATTTTGGCCATAGGGCTGCCTAATTTGAGGCAGTTTGTGGTGCGAAACCAGGCTGGCGCCATCGCAGCCGAATTTACCAATGACATATCGCGTGCGCGGGTTGAGGCGATCAGCAGAAATAACTGCGTCACCATCTGCATGTCAACCAATACGTCAAACGCATTGACCGGCGGCACCCCCACGTGTGCAACCGCAGGGAGCAACTGGCAGACTGGCTGGATAGTTTTTTCCAACCCCAGCTGTAGTGCTACCCAAAACAACCCGACAACAGTCGGTTCAAGCCTGATTTCCGTGCGCCAGACCGGCAACGAAAGCTTTGAGCTGGCCTCTAGCGGATCGGATCGGCGCATGACCTTTGACTCGCGAGGGCTCGCTGCGGGTATTCAATCCAACTTCACGCTTGCCTATATCCTGGAAAACACCAGCAGTCCGCACTACCGGTCTATTTGTATCAGTTCTGCAGGTCGAGTGAGCGTTAAACAATATGCGGGAGTCAGTGCATGTCCATAAGTCGCCAGCGAGGTGCAGGCCTGATCGAGGCCTTGATCGCCATGCTTATCCTTTCCATCGGTGTGCTGGGCATGGTTGGCATGCAGACAGCCTCTCTCAAATTTGAACAAACCGGATGGGTGCGGTCGGCACTGTCGTCCAGCATCAGCGGCTTTGCGGACCGCATCAGGGCAAATGCCAGTGCGGTCGAGACTGATTACAGCTTCTCCCGGACCTATGCCGCCGAACGTGCATCCATTGATGGAACCCCGACCTACCTGAACCCGGCCAAAGATTGCAACACTGCAACCTGTACCCCGACCGAGCTGGCGGCCTATGACCTCGCTGTCTGGCGTCTTGACCTGAACAGCCAGCTGCCGGGCGCGGTGGGCATCGTGACGTCGACCGGAACCAAGGGCACCAACCTGCGCTTTCTGGTGACAGTGGCCTGGTATAGCAAGGACAACCTGGATGGCACGACTCTGCGTTCCCCCGATTCGTGCACAGCCACTACAACAGGCATCGCGTCGCGAAACTGCTGCCCCGCAGCGCTGGGCACCTCTACCGCCCTGGCCGGCGTGCAATGCGCCAATCTAGAGATGATTCCATGAAAACACTTCACACCGGAAGGGCGCAAGCGCGCTACCGCCAGCGCGGTTTGACACTGATCGAACTGCTGGTCAGTCTGGTCATCAGCCTGGTGCTCGCCCTCGCGGCAGCGGCGGCCTACCTGGGGACTCGCGCAACCGCCACTGCTTCCGCCAATATGGCGATGCTGAACGAGACCGGCAAGCTTGCGCTGGACATGGTTGGCCGGGACCTTCAGATGGCGGGCTTCTATCCCGCGATCATGGCCACCACCTCCGCGGCGCCCAACTTGTTGGGCAAGTTCAGCAACACCAAAAACTCAACGGCCCCAGCCTACGAGCAAGGGTTGTTTGGATGTGATGGCGCGGTATTCAACCCGACCACCAGGACTTGCGGTACCACCGTAGCCAACGCACCAGACTCGGTCGTTATCAACTATTTCGCCATGCCCGAGCTGGACGCGAGCACTTTTGGAAATGGGTTTGACTGCCTCAGGCAAGCAGTTTCACTTGACCCGAACAATGCAGGCCAGATCACCGCAGGACTGCCGCGCTACGTGTCCAACCGCTTTGGCCTGGTCGCCACCAGCTATACGGCCCAAGGGGTCGGCAGCACCACCCGAACAGTGAATACCAAAAGCCTGGGATGCAACGGCAATGGGAAAAACCCGGAAGACACTGTTTATCAACCGATTTTTGAAGGCATTGAAGACATGGTGATCCGGTATGGCGTGGCTGCCGGGGTAACCAGCCTGTCTCCTGAGACCTACCATACCGCTGCCGAAGTGACCGCATTGCCCAAGGTCGGAGATTTGACCTCGTGGCAACGCGTCACTGCGGTCAGGGTGTGTTTGCTGACCCGCACGCAGGAAAATTCACGCACCCAGGACAAGGCCGGCTCCTTGCGCAGCTATGCCAATTGCCGGGGTGCCAACGTCACCTATACGGCCTCGGACCGCACTATCTACAAAAAGTACGAGCGCGTGTTTGCCATTCGCAACAACTTGACAGGTATCTACTAATGCGAGCCGGCATACCAATCACCGCCCCACGCCTCGAAAGAGGAGTGTCCCTGCCTGTGGTCTTGATGTTCCTGCTGGTCATCACGATTCTCAGCACCATCGGCATGCGGCGCGCAACCACCGGTGAAACGCTCTCGAGAAATCAACTCGACTATGAAGTCGCCCGCCAGGCAACAGAGGCCGCACTGCGCGACGCAGAACGGGACTTGCGTTCGCTTGTACCCACGGTACTCCCCAATGCCCTGTGCGCGCGCAACGACGACAGGCCCGTAGGCGGAGCAACCAGGGCGCCGAACTTCGACAATACCTGCCCCAGAGGGCAATGCCGGTTCGAACGGACGTATTACGACACGAGCAACTACACCACCGTCACCAACCCTGAACCCTGGTGGCCGACCATCAACGGGAAAAAAGGACTCTGGGAGGGGCCACCTGCTTCGCCCAGTGCCAAACCGAGCGATGCGTTAGGTGTCGGCACCAATTGCACCTTTACCGGCGCAGTACCTCTGGGCACCTTTACCGGGGTCCCGAGATTCGCCGGCGTCGCACGGCAGCCTGAATACCTGATTGAGTACCTCGCCGCAGGCAACGACAAAGTCATGCGCATTACGGCCCGTGGCTTCGGTGCAGATCTCAATACTGAAGTTGTGATGCAGACTTATTTTCGCCCCTACATGAAGTGAGAAAATCCATGAAAAAAATCATTACTATTGCCGGATTTTTACTTGCAGCGCTCACTTC
This sequence comes from Polaromonas sp. P5_D5, assembly GCF_054049435.1. Classification (NCBI taxonomy): domain Bacteria; kingdom Pseudomonadati; phylum Pseudomonadota; class Betaproteobacteria; order Burkholderiales; family Comamonadaceae; genus Polaromonas; species Polaromonas sp. P5_D5. Next base: position 484,082 of record NZ_JBFUMJ010000002.1, on the reverse strand, counting down.
GCAAGGCGTGGCATTCGCGCAGGCACTGACTCCGGCCATCCCGCCAAACATCGTGACCTCGACCCCGAGGCCCATGATCATGCTGAACATGTCGAAAGACCATCAGCTTTTTTACCGGGCGTATGACGAGTTCTCGGATCTTGACGGCGACGGAATCCCCGAAACCACCTACAAGCACAGCTTCAATTACTACGGGTATTTCGACTCCTATAAATGCTATAGCTACAGCGGCACGACAAACCGCTTTGCGCCCGTCAGCACCAACACGGACAAATATTGCACGGGCAACTGGAGCGGCAACTTCCTGAACTGGGCCACCATGACCCGCATGGACGTGGTGCGCAAGGTGCTGTACGGCGGCTTGCGTTCCACCGACACCAATGCACTGACCATTCTGGAGCGTACCAGCCTGCCTACAGATGCCCATTCATTCGCCAAGTATTACAAGGGCGACGACCTGGATCAGCTTACGCCTTTTACGGCCAGCCAGCTTGCGGCTTCGAGCGTCATCAGCAACGACAACACCAATAACGCGCGGCGCCTTATCGAGTTTGCGTTCAATTCCAATAAGGCTCACAAGAACGGTCCCGGCACCGCGCCAGCGGCAGCCATTGCCACCACTTGCCAAACTCTTGTTGAAACTTACTATGGCGGTGCAACCAATGCCCCCCCTCAGTACAACTGTGTGACGCATTCCGTCGCCCAGGCCACCACATTCAATGTCGAGGTCGGCGACCAGATCAGGGCGGTGTACACGACCACGCCAGCCCAATACATGGAAGGTGTCGCGGTGGCCGTAGACCCTGCCTGGATCACCATGGTGATCACGCCAACGGGTTATGTCGGTGCGACCGCTGGAACACCTACGCTGACCATCAAGCAATGGACCATCCAGAACCTGACCCAGACTTCTGCCACCATCTGCAATACCACGCTGGGTGACAACCTGACCGCCAACTCGCCGTTCAATACCAACACGGCAGGCAACGGCGATTCCCACACCAATGCCAACCCGCCCTTGATGCGGATCGCCAAGGGCGACTACCAGCTCTGGAATGCCAATGAGCGGTGGCAGTGCCATTGGAGTGGAGAAAAAAGTGCCTCCAACGGTAACAACGTAGGCGTCACCGGATTGGGATCCGGCTCCAGCAATCCCACAAAGAGCACGGCGGGAGTCATCATTGGCACCACTGGCCCTGACTTTATCGTGCGGGTCGAGGTTTGCGCATCGGCGCTGCTGGGTACCGAAAATTGCAGGCAATATCCGTCCGCCAATTTCAAGCCAATCGGCTTGCTGCATGAGTACGGTGAAGGCAACCTTGCCGAATTCGGACTGATGACCGGCTCCTTTGCCAAAAATATCAGCGGCGGTGTCCTTCGAAGTAATTTGCAGACATTTCGCAATGAAGTGAACTACACCACCGATGGCACGTACACCGCCACGCAGGGCATTGTTTACACCATCAACAAGTTGCGCGTTTATGGGTATCGCTATAGCGACGGTACCTATATAGGGGACGGCAACTGTACTTTCCAGCTGACATCACTGACGGACAACCAGTGCACCAGCTGGGGCAATCCCATGGGTGAGATGTTCACCGAAGCGCTTCGCTATCTTGGTGGATTGTCGGCAAGCGGTACTTATGACTACACACAAACAGGCTCAAAAGATGCCGCCATGGGGCTGCCAAAGCCTGCCTGGATTGACCCGGTGAACCGGGCCAACGCCGCCGCCAAGACAGCTGCCGATGCCATTTTCGGCCAGGGCCAGTGCCGCGCCATCAATGCCATCAACTTCAATGCCAGCGTGACGTCTTATGACAACAACACGAGCACCCAGTGGAGTCCTTTCGCCACATTGCCGGGCAGCCCAAGCCTGGTCAACATGATCAATGTGATTGGTACGGATGAAGGGATTCATGGCAACAAGTTTTTCATCGGGAACAATGGCACCACAAACGATGGAACCTGTACCGGCAAGACAATTTCCACGCTGGCAGCAGTAGACGGTCTGTGTCCTGACGCCCCAACGTATGCAGGCTCGTATGCGCTGTCTGGTGCGGCCTATTGGGCCAGAACCAACGCCGTGCGAACACCGACTGCCGCGCAGCTGGTTGCCAATCCGGATGCATTCAAGGTCAAAAGCTTCTCGGTCGCGCTGTCGCCCGGAAAACCCCGCATTGAAATTCCGCATCCCACCATTGCGGGTCGCAAAATCATCATCCAACCGTCCTATCAATTGCTTGTGGGTGGCGCTGTTGGCGGTGGCACCCTGGTGGACTTCCGGGTGGTCGGTACCCCCACAGCTACGTCCGGAAAGTTCCTGATCATCTGGGAAGACTCCGAGCAGGGTGGTGACTACGACAGCGATGCGTCCGGCATCCTGCGCTACGAAGTCGTGGGCAACAAGGTCTACGTCTACACCAGGGTTTTTAATGCTGCGTCACTGAACCCCCAGGGGTTTGGATACACCATATCGGGCAGCACCAAAGACGGCGCGCACTTCCATTCCGGCATCTATACCTACAACTTCACAGACAGCACCACGCTGACAGTGAAGAAGGCGGATGGTACCGTGCACCCCAACATCAATACATCGGGCGGCTGCAACAACTGCGAAGTGAACCAGGAAGAAAGCCGGGCTGAATACGATTTTGGAACAGCGACGGCAGCACAGTTGCAAGATCCGCTCTGGCTTGCCGCGAAATGGGGCGGATTCAGTAAAAATGAAAACGTTACCGTACCGCCATCAGTCCCGAAAATTTACTTCGAAAAACCCACCACCGACAAGGCCAACTGGGATGTGAAGAAGCTGGATGGCACGTCTGGCGCAGATGGCTTCCCCGACAACTATTTCCTGGCGATTCGCCCAAGCGAGCTGGAAAAAGCATTGCGCGCCGCCTTCAGTGCCATCGTGGGAGCGTCCAATACTGCGCCCGCTGTCGCTTCTGCACAGATCCAGACCGGTAGCCTGAAATACCTGGCCAGCTTTGACGGCGATGATGGTCATGGAGAATTGCTGACATTCATCGTCAAGCCGGACGGTGACTTTGATATTCGCCTCAAGAGTGACGGCACACTGGACCGGACGTACTATTACTGGGACGGCCATACCAAATTGACGGCATCCACCACTCGCCAGGTCATTACCAATGTCGGGAACTCAACCGGCATGCCGTTTACCTGGGCTGCACTGTCGAATGCCGTCAAAACCACCGCAGTGGGCGGTACCGATGCAACGGCCCAAGCCAAGCTCAACTGGCTGCGGGGCAGCCGGGTTGACGAAGCCCCGACAGGTCTCAGGTTCCGCAAACGCAACGCCAATTCCATCATGGGCCCCGTCGTCAACTCCAACCCCGTGGTGACGTCCAAGCCCAATGCAGACTACTTCGGCACTGTCTTTCCGGGCTACGGTACGTTTGTCACGGCGCAAAAAGACCGCAAAAACATTGTCTGGCTTGGCGCAGGTGACGGCATGTTGCACGGTTTCGACGCTTCCACTGTTGCATCAGTAGGCGGTACACCCATCATTTCGTACGTGCCACAACTTATTCATTCCCGCCTGCAAGATTGGGTGGACCCTGCCGGCGAAAAAGTCCAGTCATTTATGGATGGAACGCCCTACTCCGCAGATGTATTGCTGGGATCCACGATCACCAATGCGACAGCGCCGGGCTATGACGCACTGGCCCCTGCGGCTGCGTGGAAGACCTATCTGTTTGCATCTTTGGGGCGCGGCGCGAAAGGCATCTTTGCGCTTGATGTCACGGATCCCACTACATTGACGGAAACGAATGCAGCGAACGTATTCAAATGGCAGTTCTCTGAAGCAGACGACAGCAGCGGCGACCTCGGGTACAACCTGGCGCAAATGGGCACCACGAATCGTTCAAGTGAACAAGCCGGCGCTGTTGCCAAAATGAACAATGGCAAATTTGCCACGATTGTTCCGAACGGCATCAACAGCACGAACGGATCGGCGGCGCTCTATATCCTGTTTGCAAATGGCCCGTATAGCGGTGTCTGGACGCCCGGCGTGAATTACGTCAAGCTGGTGGCTGCCGCGGGGCCCAGCAATGGATTGTCGCAAGCCACCTGGGTGGACACGAACAATGACGGAGTCGCGGACGTCATCTATGCGGGCGACCTCAAGGGCAACCTGTGGAAGTTCGACGTTTCGAGCCCTAATCCAGCGCTCTGGAAGGTTGCTTATGCCAATACGGATGGCACCAACAAACGGCCGCTGTTCATCGCCAAACCCACGGACGCATCGATTGACCGCCTGCCCATCACGTCTGCCCCAGAGTATCGGTTCCATCCATTGGGCGGTGTGGTGGTGAACTTCGCCACCGGAAAATCCGTCGTCAGCTCCGACTTCCCCGACGGTAGCGGTCGAGTTCACGGGATTTTTGGCATCTGGGACAAACCCCTCTATTCCAGCGCTGCCTACATTGCCGACCCTACATTGCTCGACAACACGACGACCGGCCTTCCCCGCCTGCGGACGCAGCTGGCAGCCCGCACATTCGTACGCATTACTGTGGATGACGCGGACCCCACCAATGGCATTCTGGGCCAAGGTTATGTGACTGGCGCAGCCATGGACTGGACAAACAACAAGGGCTGGTACATCAATTTGCCGGACACCTCGGAAATGGTGGTGAGTAACCCGACCATGAGCCAGGGCCTGCTGGCTACTGTGTCTATCGCCCCGGCGGCCACGAGCAGCAACATCTGCTTTAGTGGACCGGCTGCCTACATTACCTTTGTAGACCCCATCACCGGCCTGTTGAACACGGGACTCTTTGGCACCATCACGATTGGTGGAGTCACCTATAACACCGCATCCATCAAAATCACCGATCAGCGAGTCACTGTATCCGGGGATGCAACCACTTCCCAGTGCGCGTCGGGCCAGCTCAATTGCACACGTATTATTGGTGACACTACCGATGAAGGCGGTAGCTCAAACAATACAAATGCGCGAATTTACTGGCGCGAGATCCCCTCCTTCAAGACCAGGTAAATCCTATGAAAATTCTTTCTCACGAAACTACAAGGGAAAATCGATTGTTCGGCATTGCCCATCGAAGCAGAGGCTTCACGCTGATTGAGCTGATGATCGTGGTCGCCATCATTGGCCTCTTGAGCGCTGTCGCACTTCCGAGCTACAAGGAATACGTGGCAAGAGGACGCAGGGCTGAAGTCCGGACTGTGCTCCTTGAAGCATCGCAATGGATGGAGCGCCACTACACGGAAAACATGAAATACGACAGCAATACCGCAGGTACCCTCGTGGCCGATTTGTTTCCGGGAAATTTGAAGCAATCACCTCGTGATGGCGGCGGTGCCTACACCATCGCTGTATCTGCCGCGGCGGCAAGAACTTATACCGTCACCGCGACACGCAGCTCACCCGGTCCGATGTCTGCCGATAAATGCGGCGACTTCCAGATTACGAATACGGGGGTGAAAAGCAACGTTAATTATTCAGGGTATTCATCTGCTCTGGATGCCGCCACTTCTTGCTGGAAATGATGCGCCCAGCCATGCCAACCGGTGAAACATAAGACGGGAAGAGGCCTATCTCAACGGACGTGCTGGGTTCTTGCGGCCATCGTTTCACTGCTCATGCACGGTGGCTTGCTGTTATTGGTATCGCAATCTATCGAAAAGCCCAGAAAAACCTCGGCAGCGATAAGCCCGGTTAAGCGAAACATGGTCGCCCGGGTGATATCCGGGCCCGGCAACGCTGTTCAGGCGGAGCCGACCGAACCCACACCCGAGAACTCCGCCGCAACAAGCAAACCATCGCCTGTTGAAGGTGTGGTCACGCCCAGCCAGGTGCTTTCCTCCACGAGCCCGAGAAAACCGGGTATGTCTGACCTTCGCTTTTTTGACATTGAAGAGGTAGATCAACCTGCCCTTCCGATGCTCGACTGGAATTTCCCTGAGAAAATTGCAGCAAGCCTGAAACTGCGTCGTCTGGTCATAGAAATATGGATTGCAGAAGATGGCCGTTTGCTGGATATGAACATCATTTCTTCGAGACCGGAAATCAGCCGGAGCCAGCAGGCCCAGATCATAGAGTCCCTTATGCAAACGAAAATGAACCCCGCGACAAGACAAGGGAATATAGTCGCCAGTCGAAGGGTTCTCGAGATGGGCTTTGCCTCCGAGTCAAACCCCTGATCCTCCAGTTCCCCTCCCAAAATCTGAGCCGTTAGAAAATCCATGAACCTTTTGATGCTGCAGACCTTGCGGGTGTCCAAAGAAGCCCTGTACCTCAGCGCTCCAAACCCTCGCGTTGGTTGCATCTTGGCAGATTCAAGTGGGAACAATATTCTGGGAACGGGACATACCCAGCAGGCAGGCGGCCCCCACGCCGAAATCATGGCCCTGCGCGATGCAGCGAATAAAGGCCACTCGGTCAAAGGCGCCACCGCCTATGTCACCCTCGAGCCCTGCTCTCACCACGGGCGAACAGGCCCCTGCTGCGATGCGCTGGTCGCTGCTGGTATCAAAAAGGTGGTTGCATCGATAGCGGACCCCAATCCTCTGGTGGCCGGCCAGGGATTTGAGCGCCTGCGGGCCGCTGGCGTCGAAGTGGAGGTCGGGCCGGGCGCCGGGGAGTCCAGGGAACTGAATATCGGCTTTTTTAGCCGGATGGTCCGCAAAACCCCCTGGGTCCGCCTGAAAGTTGCCGCCTCACTGGACGGCACCACAGCGCTGGCCAACGGCCAGAGCCAGTGGATCACCTCGCCTGAGGCGCGGACCGATGGCCATGCGTGGCGGGCCCGGGCCTCCGCAGTGCTGACGGGCATCGGGACCCTGCTTGAAGACGACCCGCAGCTGGACGTCCGGCTGGTGGAAACGCCGGTGCAACCCTGCCGCGTGATTGTCGACAGCCTGCTGCAAACACCGCCTGGCGCCAAAATATTCCGGTCGGGCGGCCCGGTGTGGATTTATACCGCCACCCGGAGCTCACCCCAGGAAGCCGCGCTGGTCGCCAAGGGCGCGACGGTCATCTGCCTGCCCGACGCCCGGGGAAAAGTGGATCTGGCGGCCATGATGAAAGACCTGGCGCAGCGCGAAATCAACGAACTGCACGTCGAAGCCGGCAGCAAGCTCAATGCATCCCTGATCCGCAGCGGGCTGGTGGATGAATTCCTGGTTTACCTGGCGCCCAGGCTGCTGGGGCCGGGCCAGGGCATGGCTGCCCTGGAACCCTTGCAAACACTCGCCAACGGGCTAGAACTGCAGTTTGTGTCTGCCGAAAGGATTGGGCCCGACCTGCGTATCGTCGCCCGTGTGGCGGGTCGGGACGCTTTTTAGCGCGATGGTGGGCACCGGCCTGCCCGGTGAACGCAGACGAAACATCGCCCGGCCGCTATAAAAATAATAGCTGCTTGCGCTCGTCAATATTGGGCTACAGCCATTTTCCTTTGAATAAAGACGGCTAAACCGGCCCGCGAATCCCGCGCAAGCCCTGTGAATCACGGCTGAACGCCCTCTTTTCCGGGCCTTTGGCGCCGTCCGCGCCTCCGCACCCGGAATCCCTGCGAAAATGGCACCATGTTTACCGGAATCATTACCGGCTTGGGGCGCATCGTCGCCATCCAAAGCCTGGGCAGCTCTTCAGACCACGGCAAGCGCCTCACCATCGAGGCGCCTGCGGGTTACCTTGATGACGTGGGCCTGGGCGACAGCATCGCCCTCAACGGCGCCTGCATGACGGCCACAACGCTGGACCTTCCCCTCAATCGCTTCACCATCGACATTTCCGCCGAATCCCTGGCCAAGACCACCGGCCTGGCAGAAACCGGCCCCATCAACCTCGAAAAAGCCCTTCGTGCGCACGATCGCCTCGGCGGCCACATCGTTTCGGGCCATGTTGACGGCATTGGCAGCGTGACGCATTTCGCCCAGGTGGGCGAAAGCTGGGAACTGCGCATTCGCACCCCGCGCGAGCTGGGCAAGTACCTGGCCTACAAGGGCTCCATCACCGTCAACGGCGTGAGCCTGACCGTCAACCGCGTCACCGACCTGGCCGACGATGCGGGCGGCACGGAAATCAGCATCAACCTCATTCCCCACACCGTGCAGAACACCGCGCTGGGCCGGTTGGCTGCAGGCTCCGACGTCAACCTCGAGATCGACCTGATCGCACGCTACGTCGAGCGCATGCTGGGCGACACCCATAACAACATCCCAAAAAATCCCTGAACCATGACCACTGCCATTTCCCCTGTTGAAGACATCGTTGCCGACATGCGTGCCGGCCGCATGGTCATCCTGATCGACGAGGAAGACCGTGAAAACGAAGGTGACCTGGTGCTGGCGGCGGACCACGTCACTGCTGAAGCCATCAACTTCATGGCGCGCTTCGGCCGCGGGCTGATCTGCCTGACCTTGACCCGTGAGCGCTGCGAGCTGCTGCAACTGCCGCCCATGGCCACACGCAACGGCACCAAGCACTCCACCGCCTTCACCGTGTCGATTGAAGCCGCCGAAGGCGTGACCACCGGCATTTCGGCCGCCGACCGTGCACGCACCGTGCAGGCCGCCGTGGCCAAAGACGCCAGGGTCACCGACCTGGTCCAGCCCGGCCACATCTTCCCGCTGCAGGCTGTCGACGGCGGTGTGCTGATGCGCGCCGGCCATACCGAAGCCGGTTGCGATCTGGCCGGCATGGCCGGCTGCTCACCGGCCGCCGTCATTTGCGAAATCATGAAAGACGACGGCACCATGGCCCGGCTGCCGGATCTGTTGCTGTTTGCGGCGCAGCATGGCCTGAAAATCGGTACCATCGCCGACCTGATCGAACACCGCAGCCGCAACGATTCGCTGGTGGAAAAAATCGGCAGCCGCACACTGCAGACCGCCTTTGGCGAATTCACCGCCCATGCCTTCCGGGACAAACCCAGCCAAAGCCTGCACCTGGCCCTGGTCAAGGGTGCGTGGTCTGCCGACGATGTCGTGTCCGCGCGGGTACATGAGCCTCTGTCGGTGCTGGATGTTCTTGAAACGGGCCGCTCCATGCATTCGTGGAGTCTCGACCAGAGCCTCAAACACATCGCAGAACAAGGCAGGGGCGTTGCCGTGCTGCTCAATTGCGGTGAAAGCGCGGCGCAATTGCTCGCCCAGTTTGAAGGCACCGCGCGCGCCAGCCAGGCACCCGAACGCGGCCGCATGGACTTGCGAACCTACGGTGTGGGCGCACAGATTTTGCGTGAATGCGGCGTGCACCGGATGAACCTCATGGGTAACCCGCGCCGCATGCCGAGCATGACGGGTTACGGCCTTGAGATCGTGGGCTATACCACCAAAGACTAGTCACTTCGTTCCACAAAAATCAATCAAAGGGATACACCGTGTTTGGAGCAGAAAAAGGTTCAGGCGACAAGCTTGACGGCAAAAAACTTTCCATTGGCATCGTGCAGGCGCGCTTCAATGAAAGCATTACCAATGCGCTCGCAGAAGCCTGCAAACACGAGCTGTCCGCGCTGGGTGTGCAAGAGGACAACATCAAACACGTCAAGGTGCCCGGCGCACTGGAAGTCCCTGTTGCATTGCAGGCCTTGGCCGAAAGCAACAAATACGACGCGTTGATCGCCCTCGGTTGCATCATTCGCGGTGAGACCTACCATTTCGAACTGGTGGCCAATGAGAGCGGCGCCGCCGTCACGCGCCTGGCGCTTGACTACCAGTTGCCTATTGCCAATGCCATACTCACGACGGAAAACGTCGCACAGGCTGAAGCCCGGCAGGTCGACAAAGGGCGCGACGCCGCCCGCGTTGCCGTCGAAATGGCCAACCTGATCAATGAAATTGCCTGAGCGCCTGCTCCTGCATCCCTTAACCTGACTGGCACTTCATGGCAGACCCCATCACCAAACCCAAACGCCCGCCCCAAACCCGCACCGGCCTGACCGACACCGGCGTCAAAAAGGCGGCGGACAAATCCGCCCGCACGCGCGCACGCGAGTTCGCACTGCAGGCGCTCTACCAGCACCTGGTAGGCCGAAACGAAGCGGATTCGATTGACGCGTTTACCCGAGACCTCGTGGGTTTTCACAAAGCCGACTCCGCCCACTACGATGCGCTTTTGCATGGCTGCATCGAAGGCGCGGCAACGCTCGATGCAAACATCACGCCCCTGCTGGACCGGCCCATGGCCGAAATATCGCCGGTGGAGCATGCTGTGCTGTGGATAGGCGCCTATGAGTTCACCCACTGCCTCGATGTACCCTGGCGTGTCGTGATCAACGAGTGCATCGAGCTTGCCAAAGCCTTTGGCGGCACCGACGGCCACAAGTACGTCAACGGGGTCCTGAACAAAATGGCGCCCTCGCTGCGCGCCGCTGAAGTCGCTGCCGACAAATCCCGATAGGGGCTCGCCCCGTGAAAGGCCAGCCTTGAAAATCGCCCAGCGGGCTCAGCGGATTGAGCCCTTCTATGTCATGGAGGTTGCCAAAGCGGCCTCTGCGCTGGCGCAGGAATTTGCGCACAGCGCATCGCCCATGATCTTCCTGAACATCGGCGAGCCCGACTTCACGGCGCCGCCTTTGGTGCAACAGGCCGCAGCCCGCGCCATCGAGCGCGGCACCACGCAATACACCCAGGCCACCGGCTTGCCGGCCCTGCGAGAACGCATCAGCGGCTGGTATGCCTCCCGCTTCGGGGCGCAGGTGGCGCCCAACCGCATCATCATCACCGCGGGCGCCTCCGCTGCCTTGCAACTGGCCTGCCTGGCCCTGATTGAGGCGGGGGACGAAATCCTGATGCCCGACCCGAGCTACCCCTGCAACCGGCATTTCGTCAGTGCGGCAGAAGGCAATGCGGTGCTGGTCCCCACCACCGCCGAAGAACGCTTTCAGCTGACCCGCGAAAAGGTGGAAGCGGCATGGAACTCCAAAACACGCGGCGTGCTGCTGGCTTCCCCGTCCAATCCCACGGGCACCTCGATTGCACCGGAAGAGCTGCAGCGCATCCACGAATTCGTGCACAGCCGCGGCGGCATCACGCTGATCGATGAAATCTACCTCGGCCTGAGCTACGAAGAGCACTTCGGCCATTCGGCGCTGGCCATGCCCGGCGAGCTGAGCCAAAGCGTGATCAGCATCAACAGCTTCAGCAAATACTTCAACATGACCGGCTGGCGCCTGGGCTGGCTGGTGGTGCCCGAGGCGCTGGCGCCCGTGATCGAGCGCATCGCACAAAACCTCTTTATCTGCGCCAGCACCGTGGCCCAGCATGCCGCCCTCGCCTGCTTCGAGCCGGAGAGCCTGCAAGAGTACGAACGCCGCCGCGCCGAATTCAAGGCGCGCCGCGACTACTTCATCCCCGAGCTCAACCGCCTGGGGCTCACGGTTCCGGTGATGCCGGACGGCGCGTTTTACGCCTACGCCGATTGCACTGCCGCGGCTGCCCGCCTGGGTGTCAGCGGCAGCTGGGACTTCGCCTTCGAGCTCATGAAGCGCGCCCACCTGGCCGTCACGCCGGGGCGTGACTTCGGGCATGCGGCGCCTGAACAATTCGTAAGGTTTTCCACAGCCAACTCCATGGACCAATTGAAGGAAGCTGTGGCCCGGCTCAAGGCGGTGCTGGCATGAAACCGGCCGCGCCCGTTTTCAGTTGGCCCGTGCGGGTCTACTGGGAAGACACCGACGCCGGTGGCATTGTTTTTTACGCGAACTACCTGAAATTTTTTGAACGTTCGCGCACCGAGTGGCTCAGATCACTCGGTGTTGAACAACAGCGCCTGAGGGAAAGTACTGGTGGCATATTTGTGGTGGCAGAAACCAGCATCCGCTACCATCGCTCTGCCCGCCTGGACGATGAACTCATTGTTACGGCAAGCCTGGTCGAAGCAGGCCGCGCGTCCATGATAATCGGGCAGCAGGTGCTATTAAAAACAGAGCAAGTTGACCTTCCAAGCAAAAGCCTGAGCGACAAGCAATTTTCCGACGGGCCGCCCTTAGGAAAATTAGCCCCCTCGGGGGGCAGCGCAGTACGCGAAGCGACAAGCGTGGGGGCACTACTCTGTGAAGGCACGATACGGATTGGCTGGGTCGACGCCGCCAGCCTGCAGCCCAGGCGGATTCCTGCTGCCATTCTTGACAGCCTAAAAACTTGAGCAAAGCTTCAACATGAATCAAGACCTCTCCATCGTCAGCCTCATCCTCAATGCCAGCTGGGTCGTTCAGGCCGTGGTGGCGCTGCTGGTGGGCGTGTCCATTGCCAGTTGGGCCGCCATCTTCAGGAAAATCATTGCCCTGAAAAAAGTGCAAAAGCTCAATGATGAATTCGACCGCGAATTCTGGTCGGGTACGAGCCTCAACGACCTGTTCGCCGGTGCTGCGCAAAACGCCAAGCACTCCGGCCCCATGGAACGCATTTTTGCCAGCGGCATGCGTGAATACCAGAAGCTGCGCGAGCGCCGCATCACCGACGCCGGTACCCTGCTGGACGGCGCGCGCCGCGCCATGCGCGCAAGCTACCAGCGTGAGGTGGACGCGATCGAAGCCAATCTCTCCTTCCTTGCCACCGTTGGCTCCGTCTCGCCTTACGTCGGCCTCTTCGGCACGGTCTGGGGCATCATGCACGCCTTCACCGGCCTGGCCGCCCTGGAACAGGTCACGCTGGCCACAGTAGCACCGGGCATTGCCGAGGCGCTGGTAGCCACCGCCATCGGCCTGTTCGCCGCCATTCCGGCTGTGGTGGCCTACAACCGTTTCTCGCACGACATTGACCGCGTTGCCAACCGGCTCGAAACCTTCATCGAAGAGTTTTCCAACATCCTGCAGCGCAACCTGGGCGCCCAATCTCCTTCGGGACACTAGAGCTGTAAGGAGACCGCCATGCCAGCAGTCAATTCCCGCCGCGGCCGCAACCGGCGCACCATCAGCGAAATCAACATGGTGCCGTTCATCGACGTCATGCTGGTGTTGCTCATCATCTTCATGGTGACGGCGCCGCTCATCACGCCCAGCATGATCGCGCTGCCCAAGGTCGGCAAGGCACCCAGCCAGCCGCAGAACCCGGTGCAGATCCTGATCAGCAAGGATGAAACCGTGCAGATCAAGATCAAGACCGACAGCGTGCCCAGCAACGTGCGCAACGTCGCAGGCGACATCGCACGGCTGGAGCCGGCCGTGAAAGCTGCCGGCGCCGAAGCGGTGCCCGTGGTCATCAGCGCCGACAAATCGATCAAGTACGAAACCGTGGTCCAGGTCATGGACAACCTGCAAAAAGCCGGGGTGTCACGCGTGGGCCTTTCGGTACAAACCGGCAACAAGTAGCCGCCCGTAACCCGCCATGCCCAGCGCCGCAGATCGCCTCGAATTCGGACCGCCCCGCGACAGCGGGTCGTTGCGCGCGTTCGGGCTGGCCTTGTTCGCCCACATCCTGCTGATGGCCGCGCTGACCTGGGGCATCAACTGGAAACACAGCGACAAGGCCGTGTCGTTTGATGCAGAAATCTGGTCCAGTGTGCCGCAGGCGGCAGCGCCCAAACTGGTGGAAGCCCCTACCCCACCGCCGCCCCCACCCGCGCGCCCCACGCCGGAAGTGAAGACGCCGCCGCCGGCATCCAATGTCGATATCGCCCTGGAGCAGGAGAAAAAGCGCAAGCTGTTGCAGCAGCAAAAAGAGGCCGAGAACCAGAAGCAGGAAAAGCTCAAGGCCGAACAGCTCGCGAAAAAAGAAAAAGAACTGAAGGCCAAAGAAGAGCAGGCCAAACGCAAGGCTGCCGAAGACGCCAAAAAGGCCGAAGCGAAGAAGCAGGACGCGAAAGACGACGAGAAGCAAAAACTGGCCGATGCTGCTGCGAAGAAGCTGCGCGACGAAAACCTCAAGCGAATGATGGGCCAGGCCGGTGCCACCGGCGGCGCCGACGCCACTGGTACGGCTCAAAAGGCCAGCGGTCCATCGGCAAATTACAAAGGACGATTGGCCGCTTTGTTCAAGCGCAACATCACCTTTGCAAATCCTGAAAGCATTCAGGGAAACCCGAAAGCTATCGTCCAGGTGAAAGTCTCTTCCACAGGACTTATCATGAGTTCAAAGCTGAGCAAATCCAGTGGGGTGCAAGCTTGGGACGAGGCCGTTCTCCGGGCTGTAGAGAAGGCAGAACGCATTCCTCCAGATGAAAACGGCAAAGTGATTACAGACTTCCCCGTTGAATTCGGACCCAAGGACTAAGCCAAGCGCTACATTTTTTATAGCTGCTTGCGCTCGTCCCTAATGGCTCAGAGGCCTTTTTCACTCATAAACAATCTGCACCAGCCCTTTGTCGGCCTGCGCCATCCAGCTGGCCAGCGCGGCATCGGTGGGGAAGAATTTGGCCGCTTCCCCCAGATGAAGCTCCGCTGTCACGCCGCCGGCCTCGCCTTGGCGCCTGAGGCTCAACCGTACCGGCAAACCGCGGCTCAGTTCTCCCTGGTCTGACATCTCGCGGCGTGGCGGGAAGTCCCTGACCAGCCGGGAGATATCCGGTGCGGTACCGTTGACCGCCACCCGCAGGTACTTGCCGAATTTGCAGCGGGCAGTTTCCAGGTCCCAGACCTGCGTGACCTTGAAGCGGCGGCCGAAGCGCTCCGACGCACCCTGCAGCGTACCTTGCACGATCACCAGTTCGTCGTCCTTGAGCAGGTTGCGGTTGGCGTTGAAGGTCGTTTCGTCCACCGAGGCTTCAAGCACGTCGGTCTTGTCGTCGAGCTTGAAAATGATCAGCTTGCCGCGGTTGCCGTTGATGACGCGCAGGTCGCTCAGAATGGCAGCCAGAAGCTGAGGTTCGCGCGAATCGATCAGGTCCTCAATCTTGCGCTTGGCAAACTGGCGCACTTCGGTCTCCACCTCGTCAAAGAGGTGGCCCGAGAGGTAAAACCCGATCGCCGTTTTTTCCAGTACCAGCCGCGCCTTCACACCGAAAGGCATGGCCTCGACCAGCGCCGGCTCCTGGGTGCTGGCCGCGTGCGAGTCGGACATGTCGAACAGCCCGCCCTGGTTGGCATTGGCTTCGGTCGCAGCGGCAAACTCAAAGGCGCGGTCCACCGACGCCAGCAGCGACGCACGGTTGAGTTGCAGGTTGTCAAAAGCTCCGCCCTTGATGAGGGCCTCGACCGTGCGCTTGTTGAGCCGGCTGCGGTCCACACGTACGCAAAAATCGTAGAGCGAGGTGAACGGGCCGCCTTCCTTGCGCGCCGCCACGATGGCGGCAATCGCCTGCTGGCCCGTGCCCTTGACGGCGCCCAGGCCGTAACGCACCGATGTGGCGCTGATCGGCTCGAAGCGGTAGTCGCCGCGGTTGATGTCGGGCGACTCGAACTGGATGCCCATCTTCTGCGCGTCACCGAACAGGATCTTGAGCTTGTCGGTGTCGTCCATTTCCACCGTCATGTTGGCGGCGAAGAATTCAGCGGTGTAGTGCACCTTCAGCCAGGCTGTGTGGTAGGCCAGCAGCGCATAGGCGGCGGAGTGCGACTTGTTGAAGCCGTAGCCCGCGAATTTTTCCATCAGGTCGAAAACCTCGTCGGCTTTCTCCTCGCTCAGGCCGCCCTCGCCCGCACCCTTGCGGAAGATCTCGCGCTGGGCGTCCATCTCTTCTTTTTTCTTCTTGCCCATGGCGCGGCGCAGCAAGTCGGCGCCGCCTAGCGAATAGCCGCCCAGGATCTGCGCGGTCTGCATCACCTGCTCCTGGTAGACCATGATGCCGTAGGTCTCTTCGAGAATGGCCTTGACGCGCGGGTCCGGGTATTCGGGCACTTCCTTGCCCTGCTTGCGCGCGATGTAGGTCGGGATCAGCTCCATCGGCCCTGGCCGGTAGAGCGCGTTCATCGCAATCAGGTCTTCGAGGCGGTCCGGCTTCGCGTCTTTCAGCATGCGCTGCATGCCGATACTTTCAAACTGGAACACGGCTTCGGTCTGGCCCCGGCCGAACAACTCGTAAACCTTTCGGTCGTTGAGTGGCAGGTCTTCAAACTTGAAGTCTTTTTGCGCCGGGTGGCGCGCGATGATGAACTCCCGGGCGATTTCCAGGATGGTAAGCGTGGCCAGGCCCAAAAAGTCGAACTTGACCAGGCCGATCGCTTCCACGTCGTCCTTGTCGAACTGGCTCACGGCGGAATCGCTGCCAGGCTGCGCATAGAGCGGGCAGAAATCGGTCAGCTTGCTGGGCGCGATCAGCACGCCCCCGGCATGCATGCCGACGTTACGGGTCAGGCCTTCGAGCTTTTGCGCGAGCGCCAGCAATGTTTGTACGTCCTCTTCCTTGCGCTCGCGCTCGGCCAGGATGGGCTCCTGCTCCTTGGCTTGTTCAATCGTGATGTGCTGGCCCGGTTTGTTCGGAATCAGCTTGGAAATGCCGTCGCAAAAGCCATACGGGAAGTCGAGCACGCGGCCCACGTCGCGGATGGCGGCGCGCGCGGCCATGGTGCCGAAGGTCACGATCTGGCTCACGGCTTCCTTGCCGTATTTGTCTTTCACGTAATCGATCACGCGGTCGCGGTTGCTCTGGCAAAAGTCGATGTCGAAGTCGGGCATGGAAACCCGTTCCGGATTCAGGAAGCGCTCGAACAGCAGGTTGTACTGCAGCGGGTCCAGGTCGGTGATCTTGAGCGAATACGCCACCAGCGAACCGGCGCCGGAGCCCCGGCCCGGCCCCACCGGGCAACCGTTGTTCTTGGCCCAGTTGATGAAGTCACCCACAATCAGGAAGTAACCGGGAAAACCCATCTTGAGGATGGTGTTGATCTCGAACTCGAGGCGCTTCACATACTCGGGCCGCTTCTGGTCGCGCACGGCCACGTCGCGGTACAGGTGAGTCAGGCGCTCTTCCAGCCCTTCAAACGACGCGTGGCGGAAGTATTCGTTGATCGGCATGCGCACGCCATTGACTTCCGGCGTGGGATAGTCGGGCAGCATGGGTTTTCCCAGCTCCAGCGTGAGGTTGCAGCGCCGGGCAATTTCCACGGTGTTGGCCAGCGCGGTGGGCACATCGGCAAAAAGCGCCGCCATCTGCGCGGCCGACTTGAAGTACTGCTCCCGCGTGAACTTGCGCACGCGGCGCGTATTGCCCAGGATTTCGCCTTCCGAAATACACACACGGGCCTCATGCGCCTCGTAATCGTCGTAGGTCAGGAACTGCACCGGATGGGTCGCCACCACCGGCAGCTTGAGCCGTGCCGCCAGCTGGACGGCGGCCGCCACATGGCGTTCGTCATCGGGGCGCTGGGCGCGTTGCAGTTCGAGGTAAAAACGGTGCGGGAAGAGGCCCGCGAAGTACAGCGCACATTCCACGGCGCGCGCGCTGTCGCCCTGCAGCAGCGCCTGGCCCACGGCCCCGCCCTGCGCGCCCGACAGCGCAATCAGGCCTTCATTGAGTTCTTGCAGCCACTCGAGCTTGACCACCGCCTGGTCGCGCACCACGTTTTTGGTCCAGGCCCGCGTGAGGATTTCGGACAGGTTCAGGTAGCCCTGACG
Organism: Polaromonas sp. P5_D5; assembly: GCF_054049435.1. Lineage (NCBI taxonomy): Bacteria > Pseudomonadati > Pseudomonadota > Betaproteobacteria > Burkholderiales > Comamonadaceae > Polaromonas > Polaromonas sp. P5_D5. The sequence continues at coordinate 466,598 of NZ_JBFUMJ010000002.1, read as the reverse complement.
GTTTTGCACCAGCAGCAGCAGGCGCGCGGCGGGCGCCCCGGCGTCCTTGCCCGGCACCTGCACCCACACATCGGCCCCAATCAGGGGTTTGACACCAGCACCCCGGGTTTCCTTGTAAAACTTGACGGTTCCGAACAGATTGCTGAGGTCCGTGATGGCCAGGGCTGGCTGGTGGTCCGCAGCGGCGGCAGCGACGACTTCATCGATGCGGTTGGTGCCGTCGACGACTGAAAATTCGGTGTGAAGGCGCAAATGAACAAACATAAAGGTCATTTTAGGGCCGAGGCTGTCCGCTGAGGCGCCGTGACGCAGTGCAAGGCCCTGCGTGCCTGCCTACAATCGACCGCATCATGCAAATCCTGAACATTGCAGCCTATAAATTCGTCTTGCTGGCGCAGCCCGCGATGCTGCAGGGCAGCATCGAACAGGCGCTGCAACAGCGCGCGATCAAAGGCACGGTACTGCTGGCAGAAGAAGGAATCAACCTGTTCCTTGCAGGCCCGGCGCAGGATATTCATGATTTTTTGGCATGGTTAAAGCAGGATGACCGTTTTAGCGATCTTGAAACCAAGGAAAGCTGGTCAGCTGCCCAGCCGTTTCGCAAGCTGCTGGTCAAAGTCAAGCCGGAAATCATCCGCATGAACCACCCCGCCATCCAGCCAGCCGCCGGGCGCGCGCCGGCGGTGGACGCCGCCACGCTCAAGCGCTGGCTTGACGCGGGCTGCGACGACACGGGCCGCTCGGTGGTGACGCTGGACACCCGCAATGACTTTGAGGCCGATGTCGGCACTTTCAAAAACGCCATCGACTGGCGCATCAGCAAGTTCACCGAATTTCCCCAGGCCCTGCTGGCACACCGGCAAGAACTCGCGGGCAAGACCGTCGTGAGCTTTTGCACCGGCGGCATCCGCTGCGAAAAAGCCGCCATCTTCATGCGCGAAGCCGGTATCGAAAACGTCTGGCAGCTCGATGGCGGCATCCTCAAGTATTTTGAGGAAAGCGGGCGCACGCATTTTGACGGCGAATGTTTTGTGTTTGACGAGCGGCGCGCCCTGGACCCTGAACTGAAACCCCAGGTCAATCCTGTGGCCAAGCCGCTTTCGAGGTCCGCTCCCCCGGCCATCCCCACTGCATTCGAGGCCTTGTCTGACAGCTGAAGGCCGGGTGCCGTGCAAAGCTTTTAAGCCGCTCATTGCTATCACACCGACAGCTTCCCTTTTGTGCAGGTCATGGGTCCGCCCTCTGTCGCGCCCATCCATACGGTAGCCATCATGCCTACAGAACCATCACCCTCCCGCTCCCACACCCTCCAGCCGCGTCAGTCTCCGCTGGCCGTGCGCTTTATGGCCATCAGGGCGCAGACCGAAACCCTGATCGCGCCCCTGAGCCCCGAGGACTGCCAGCTCCAGTCCATGCCGGACGCCAGCCCTGCCAAATGGCACCTGGCTCACCTGACCTGGTTCTTCGAGACTTTCATCCTCGAGCGGTTTGAACCGGACTTCAAGCCGTTTGATCCAGGCTTCAGGGTGCTGTTCAACAGCTACTACAACGGCGTAGGCGACAAGTACCCGCGGCCCAAACGCGGACTGATCAGCCGGCCTTCCCTCGACGAAGTGCTGGCCTACCGTGCCCAGGTCGACCTGCGCATGCTAGAGGTGATTGCGCAGGTAGAGGCCGACGCCAACACCGCGCAAAAAAAAGAGCTGGCCAGCCTGGTCACCCTGGGCCTGCACCACGAGCAACAGCACCAGGAGTTGCTGCTGACAGACATCAAACACGCGCTGTCTTTCAATCCGGCACGTCCCGCCTATGCCAGCCGCTGGCCGCTTGCCGGCATACATCCGCAACCGGTGGACTGGCTGCGCCACGATGCGGGTCTGGTGGAACACGGCTTTGACGCGGGACGCGACGGTGGGTTTGCCTTCGACAACGAAACGCCCCGCCACAAGGTGTATGTGGCGGCCTTCGAGCTGGCCAGCCGGCCCGCCACCAACGGCGAGTTCATGGCCTTCATCACCGACAGGGGCTATCAGCGCCCGGAGTTCTGGCTTTCCATGGGCTGGGATTGGGTGACTGAGAACGGCGTTAGCCTGCCCTTTTACTGGCAGGGCAGCGAAGGGAGTTACCAGCACTTCACGCTGCAAGGGCTGATTGATGTAGACCCGAACACGCCGGCCTGCCATCTCAGCTACTTCGAAGCCGATGCCTTTGCGCGCTGGTCCGGTGCACGCCTGCCGACAGAGTTTGAGTGGGAACTGGCAGCACGCAGTGTGGCGGCCAGCCCTGTGCCGCAAGGCAATTTTGTAGAAAAATCGGCATACCACCCCCTGCCGCAGCAGGAGGAAAGCCACGGCCTGCCGGCCCAAATGTACGGCGACGTCTGGGAATGGACACAGTCGAACTACAACCCCTACCCCGGTTACAGGCCCTGGGAAGGCCTGGTGGGTGAGTACAACGGCAAGTTCATGTGCAACCAGTTTGTGCTGCGCGGAGGCTCCTGCGCCACGCCGCAAAGCCACATACGTGCCAGCTACCGCAACTTTTTTCCGCCCGATGCCCGCTGGCAATTCAGCGGCCTGCGCCTGGCGCGTGACCTGCCCGACGGCCGGCCCTGAGAAGCACTGTCAGGCTATTCGCGCAACACGTCCAGCACATCCGAGTTGAATTCGCGGTTGTACAAAATCAGCACCACCACGGCAGTGGCCAGCGCAAACGCAAAGGTGGAAAAAAACCAGGCCATGATGCCGAAGCTGAAGTAGTAGGCCCGGAGCCCGTCGTTAAAGGTTTCAGCCGCCAGGCTCACCATGCGACTGGCGCGCGTGGCAAACGCTTCACGGTCGAACTTCCCCACCTCAAACTCCTGCGGCGACGGCATGGAGCCAATCAGCAGGGCGACAAAGGTGTATTGGCGCATGGACCAGCTGAAGCGGAAAAATGCGTAGACAAACACCGCCACCATCAGCAGTACCTTGAGGTCAAAAATCAGCACCGAGGTGCGCACGGCAAACGGGATTTCGCGCACCAGCTCGGCCGCCTTGTCGGTGGTGCCCAGCAGCGCGAACAGCCCACCGATGATGATGATCGTGGTTGAAGAGAAAAAAGCCGGTGTGCTGGAAAGATTCTGCGTGATGATGCCGTCGATCACGCGCGGGTCGCGCGACGTGGCCTGTATCAGCCAATGGTGCCGGTAACGGTTGGTGGTACGCAGCAGCGAAGGCCGTTTGACCCCATAGTGCCGGGCGAACCATGCATAGCCCATCCAGCCGCCAAAGAACCAGACAATGGCCATCCAGTCGGACCAGGGAAGCAGGCTGAAAATTTGCATCGCGTGATCTTAAACGCTGCGCTTTCCCTGAAAAGGCTTTGACCGCGCCTCAGCCCGCAGTGAATTTCCGTTCAGGCAACGGGATGAATTCAGTCTCCCCGGGCACCTGCCCCATGGCCTGGGCGGCCCAGTCCTCGCCGGCCTGCACGATGCGTTCCTTGCGGCTGGAAACAAAGTTCCACCACATGAAGCGATGTGCATCCAGTGCATCGCCGCCAATCACCACCAGCCGCGTCGGGGTGTTTGCGCTGAGCTGTACTGCTGTGCCGGGCGAGAGGGTCGCCAGCGTGTGCATTGCCAGCGGCTCGCCGTCCAGCAGCAGGTCGGCGTCCACCGCATACAGCGCCATCTGCGCTGCCAGCGGCGGCAACGTGAAAGGCGTGCCCGCCGCCAGCGCCACATCCAGGTAAAGAGTTTTGGAGAAGGTCTTGACGGGCGAGACTTTTCCGAATGCCTCACCGACCAGCACACGCACCACCGCACCGTCCACGGATACCTCTGGGATGCTGTCCGCCGGCGTGTGTGAAAAACCCGGCGCTGTTTCTTCAAACTCTGCGGGCAAGGCAGCCCACAGCTGCAAGCCATGGTTCACATATGGGATGTCACGCAGGTCGTCGGGCGCGCGCTCTGAATGCACAATGCCCCGCCCTGCCGTCATCCAGTTGATGGCACCGGGTTCTATGCGCTGGGCAGAGCCGATGCTGTCGCGGTGCATCATGGCGCCTTCGAACAGATAGGTCACAGTGGCCAGGCCGATGTGCGGATGCGGCCGTACGTCATGGTTGGTACCGGGTTGTTCGGTCACCGGGCCAAAGTGGTCAAAGAAAATGAAAGGACCAACCGACTGCTGCTGCGCGGAAGGCAGCAGGCGGCGCACCATGAAGCCGCCGCCCAGGTCTTTGTGATGTCCTGTCAGTTTCAGCGCAACGCTCATGCCAGCCGCTCCACATCCGTCGTGATTTCCGTCGTGACCGTGCTCATGAGTTTGTGCACCGGGCATTTCTGGGCCACGGTGTGCAATTCCTGCAACTGGGCGTCCGTCAAGGCACCCTTGATCTGGAGTTTGGTGGCAAGCCTGTAGACGCCGGCGCGCTCCTGGGAGTCGTCCCGTTCAACCCGCGTTTTTATTTCGTCGACAGGAATGCCCTTCTTGCGGGCGTACCACATCACCGTCACGGCCTTGCAGGCGCCGAGTGCCGCGTCATACAGGTCATGGGGTGAGGGGCCGGCATCATCACCGCCTTCTGCCAGCGTAGCGTCGGTAATCAGCTCGTGGCTGCGGATTTGCAGATGCTGGGCCAGCTCCGCCGGAGGGTTGTGCCTGAGTTCAACGGTCATGACAATTCCTGTAAAAAGAAAGCTGGTTTAGAAAGCTGATTCAGGGAGCGAATCTCGCGGCGATACCGGCCACGCGCTGCCCGAAGTTGCGGGCGTTTTCCAGGTCGCCTGCATTCATTTCGCCGGCACCTGCATCCGATGGCGATTGTGCGACAGCGCCACTGTAAGAGCCAAGGTAGTTGGTGTCGCTGCGCACCGCCGCCTTGCTGTTGCTGGGCAACACGCCCTGGCTGACCCAGATGCCGCCATGCTGCATGGCCAAAGTAAAGAGGTAATTCAGCGTCGACATCTTGTCACCGCTCATGGCTGCACTATTGGTAAAGCCGGCAAAAAGCTTGTCTTTCCAGGCCTGGGTGTACCAGGGTTTGGAAGAAGCATCGGCAAACTTCTTGAACTGCCAGCTGACGCTGCCCATGTAGGTGGGTGATCCCATGATGATGGCCGTGGCGGCATTGAGCGTTTCCCAGCCGCCTTCGGGCAGGTTGCCGTCGGCATCGATGGCCACCAGTTCAGCGCCTGCGCCTTCGGCGATTGACTGCGCCATGCGTTGGGTGTGGCCATAGCCGGAGTGGTAAATCACGACAACTTTGGACATTCGGTGTCTTTCGCGGCAGAGAGTTGAAATCTAAAGCAGGCAAACAAAAAGGCTGCAGCAGGGCTTCATGCCCAAAGCTGCAGCCCCGTTGATGGATCAGCCTTTGGTCTTGCCGTCTACGCTCCAGGCGCCGCCGCCAAAAGCTGCGACGGTGAACAGGCCGCCGACGATGGCCATGTTCTTGAAGAACGCCATCTGTTGCGCAGGATCAACCCAGAACGCGTGAAAGACGCAGGTGATGACGACGGTGAAGACGCCAATGGCCAGCGCGGCCCAGCGCGTCTGGAAGCCCACGGCCAAAAGGATGCCCAGGCCGAGCTCTACCACGATGGCAATGGCGGCAGCGACTTCAGGCAGCGGCACGCCTTTGGAGGCGATGTAGCCAACCGTTCCGGCAAAGCCGGCGATCTTGCTGAAGCCGGCAGGCACAAACAGCAGGGCCAGCAGCAAGCGGCCGATCAGGGAGAGAGGGTTTTGCAGGGAATTGAGCATGACGAGTCCTTATAAATAAAGTAAACGGGGAAATGATGGAGGAAAAAAACACTCTGGGCAAGCGCCATGCGCCTGTACGCATTCGGCACCTGACCTGGGTGATGGGTTACAGCATGTGACCGGGCGTTACGGTGCCAGGTCAAACACCAGCACCTCGGCGTCCTGGCCGTGGCCCAGTTGCAGTGTGCCTTCTGCCTGCAGCGCAGCGGCATCGCCGGCCTTCAGCACCTGGCCGTTGACTTCAAGCTGTCCGCGAATCAGGAACACATAGGTCTTGCGCTTCGCGTCGAGCGGCAGCGTGGCGGTTTCCGCGCCGTTGAAGAGGCCTGCATAGAGCCTGGCATCGGCATGGATCAGCACCGAGCCCTGGCTGCCGTCGGGCGAAGCCACCAGCCGCAACGTGCCGCGCTTTTCGGCATCGGCAAATGTTTTTTGCTCGTAGCTTGGAGGAATGCCGGTCACATTGGGCTCGATCCAGATCTGCAGGAAATGCGTGGTCTGGCCGTCTGCGTGGTTGAACTCGCTGTGCTGCACGCCGGTGCCCGCGCTCATGCGCTGCACATCACCGGGCGGGATGCCCTTGATGTTGCCGATGCTGTCCTTGTGCGCCAGCTCACCGCTCAGCACATAGCTGATGATTTCCATGTCTTTGTGGCCATGGGTGCCGAAGCCGCGGCCGGCGGCAATGCGGTCTTCGTTGATGACGCGCAGGTTGCCAAAACCCATGTGGGCCGGGTCGTAATAGCCGGCGAACGAAAAGGAATGAAAAGATTTGAGCCAGCCGTGGTCGGCGTAACCGCGTTCGCCGGACGTTCTTAAAGTCATCATTGAGGTGCTCCTTTCAAGGTGCGTTGAACTGCGTTGCAATGACTCCAATGTAGGCGCCGGCAGCCCGCTTTTCATTGCTGCGTTTTGATGGCATCATTCAAATTATTTGAATGATTTTTAACCCAATGACAAATAACCGGATTCGCGATGCCCTGACCCCCGAGAGCATCAGCCTGATTGGCGCCGTGCACCGGGCCGGCAGCATGGCAGCGGCGGCACGCGAGCTGGGCCTCGTTCCCAGTGCTCTCACCTACCGCATCCGCCAGGTGGAAGACGCCCTGGACGTGCTGCTGTTTGACCGCTCTTCGCGCCAGGCCAAGCTGACCGAGGCCGGCAAGGAACTGCTGCGTGAAGGCAACCGATTGCTGGCCGAACTCGACGCCGTGGCCAATCGCGTCAAACGCGTCGCCACCGGCTGGGAGCCGCAGCTTACGCTGGCCGTGGACAGCGTGATCTCGCGCACCACCGTGATGGAGCTGTGCGAGGCTTTTTTTGCCCTGAACCCACCCACACGCCTGCGGATCCGCGAAGAAGCGCTCTCAGGCACGCTGGAAGCGCTTACCTCAGGCCAGGCAGACCTGGCCATCGGGGTGGCCATGGAACCGTCCGTCAATACATCGGTGCAGCACAAGACGCTGGGCAGCATTCATTTCATCTACGCAGTGGCGCCCCATCACCCACTGGCAAAAGCTGCTGAACCGATAACGGATGCGATGCTGATGCCCCACCGGGCCGTGGCCGTGGCAGATTCCGTGCAGCGTGGCAGCGGCATCACTGTGGGCCTGCTCGGCGGCCAGGACATTTTTACGGTGCCCGGCATGCAGGAAAAACTGCAAGCCCAGCTGCGCGGCCTGGGCGGCGGCTTCCTGCCTGAATACCTTGCGCGTCCGCATGTCGCCACCGGCAGGCTGGTCGAGAAAAAAATGCAGCGAGCCCCGCGCCTCGTGCCCATGAGTTATGCGTGGTTGCGCGCCGTGGACGGCCATGGCGGGCGGGCACTGCAGTGGTGGCTCAAGCAACTGGAAAATTCCGCCACACGAAAAGCCCTGCTGGAGCGCGACCAGTCTGCATGAAAACCCGTAGTGGCACGCAATAACTGCGCATGCGCTGCGGCTGCGTGTAGAGTGTGTGCGTAGAACAGCTTCCTGAAGTTTTCGTTTATGGTTGAGATGTGATGACATACGCCGGGACGCCGCAAATCACTTGAACGATCCGCAGCACCCCATTCGTCAAACCGCACAAAGTACAAAGACATGACAAAAAAATCCATCCGCTCCCCTGAATCCGCGGCTCCGCGCCGCATTGCCGTCATAGGCGCAGGCATTGCGGGCATTGCCTGCGCCCGTACCCTGGTGCAGGCCGGGCACCGCGTCACCGTGTTTGAAAAAAGCCGGGGCGCCGGCGGCCGGATGGCCACACGCGAAAGCGAATTCGGCGGTTTTGACCACGGCACGCAATATTTCACCGTGCGGGACGCGCGCTTTGAAAAGGCCCTGGCCACCGCTACCGGGCTGGTCCGGCCCTGGAGCGCCAACACCGTGCGCATCCTCGATGAACTGGGCCGTGTCGTGGCCTCGGCGCTGCCGCCCAAGGAAGCCCACTGGGTCGCCTCACCCGGCATGAACGCACTGGTGCGGCTGTGGGCCCAGCCCCTCGATGCCGCCGGCCAGCTCGCGCTGGAAACCGAAGTCATGCGGATCGAACCCGACAAGCTGCACGCCAGCCAGTGGCAATTGCAAACCGAAGGGCCCGGCGCAGACAGCCGCGTGCATTCGGGCTTTGACACCGTCATTCTGGCGGTGCCGTCTTCGCAGGCGCAGGCCCTGTTGCTCAGCTCGCAACAGGCCAAGCCCCTGGTGGCCGAGTTGTCAGAGGTCAGCGTTGCGCCCTGCTGGACACTGATGCTGGCTTTTCCGCAAGCGATGCAGCCCACCATGGCGCACCTGGGGCCCCATTGGAATGCAGCGCGCAGCACGCACCACCGCATTGCCTGGCTGGCGCGGGAATCGTCCAAGCCTGGGCGCAGCCCGATCGAACGCTGGACCGTGCAGGCCAGCCCGGAATGGTCGGAACGCCACCTGGAAGACGATGCCGAGCGTGTCAAGGCCAAGCTGCTGAAGGCCTTCACAGAAGTGACCGGCATCCGCGCCCAGCCGCCGCATGCGGCGGTGCACCGCTGGCGCCACGCCCAGACGCAACAACCCCTGGGCAAAACCCACGCCTGGGACGCCAAATCGCGCATTGGCGCGTGCGGCGACTGGTGCCTCGGCCACCGCGTCGAAGATGGCTTTGTCTCGGGCCTTGAGATGGCCCTCGAAGTTTGTTAGCCCCCACGCTTGTCGCTTCGCGTACTGCGCTGCCCCCCGAGGGGGCTGGCCTTGCTTGGGGCGGCCCGGCGCGGCGGCCGCCAGGTTAGCTTTCTCATAGTTTCTTCTGCTTATGGCCTCGGGCTACAAAGGTAGGTTTGCGCCTTCTCCCACAGGCCCGCTCCACGCGGGCTCGCTGGTGGCGGCCCTGGCCAGCTGGCTGGATGCCCGGGCGCACCACGGCCGCTGGCTGGTACGCATCGAAGATGTCGATACCCCGCGCTGTGTGCCGGGCGCAGACCGCGTCATTCTTGAACAGCTCGCCTGTTGTGCCCTGGTACCCGATGAAGCACCGGTTTACCAGTCACAACGCGGCGCCCTGTACCAGAACGCCCTGGATTCACTGGTCACCCGCGGCCTGGCCTACCCCTGTGCCTGCACACGGCAGGACATTGCGCGGGCGCTGGCCGCGTCCGGGCAGCCACGCGAACGCCATGGCGAACTGGTGTACCCCGGCACCTGCCGCAACGGGCTGCATGGCCGTGCTGCACGTGCATGGCGGTTTTTGACGCCAAATTATGTGCCAAATAGCGCCCTGGCCCAATCAGGTATTGCGCGAGCAGCTATTAATTTAATAGCAACTGATGCCACGCCGCTGGCTACCGCACAAGCCGAAGTCCGCTGGGACGACCGCCGCCTGGGCACACAGATGCAAGACGTCGGCCGCGATGTCGGCGACTTTGTCCTGAAACGGGCGGACGGCCTCTGGGCCTACCAGCTGGCCGTGGTGGTGGACGATGCAGCCCAGGGCATCACCGACATCGTCCGCGGTGAAGACCTTGCCGACAATACCGCGCGGCAAATCCTGCTGCAGCGCGCACTCGGCTTGCCGCTGCCGCGCTACCTGCACACGCCGCTGGTGCTGGGCGCCAATGGCGAAAAGCTGTCCAAGCAGAACGGTGCCCAGCCGCTGGACACCTCCCAACCGCTGACGCTGCTGGCCCAGGCGGGCCAAACGCTGGGGCTGGAAGTCGAGCGAATAGCCAACGCCGCGACACCCGCCGCCTGGCTGCAACTGGCCGCGCCACTCTGGGCGACTAAAATCGGCAAGTGATTGAAACCCTTCCCCCCGTGCCGCCTGCCTCGCCCGAAGGCGCGCCCGCCGACACCCACCCGCCCCACAACATCCGCAGCTTTGTGCGCCGCACCGGCCGCACCACGGCGGGCCAGGCCAAGGCCTTTGCCGATGTGGGCCCGAAGTTTTTGCTGCCGTATGCCGATGCAGCGCTGGATTTTGAAAAAGCCTTTGGGCGTAGCGCCTCCACCATCCTCGAAATAGGGTTTGGCATGGGCGAGGCCACGGCGCACATTGCCGCGCTGATGCCCGAGAAGAACTTCATTTGCTGCGAAGTGCATACGCCCGGCGTGGGCGCCCTGCTCAAACGCATTGACGAACAAAACCTGTCCAACATCCGCATCCTGCAGCACGACGCGGTCGAAGTGATTGACGACATGCTCCCCCGCGCCAGCCTTGACGGCGCGCACATCTTCTTCCCAGACCCCTGGCACAAGAAAAAGCACAACAAGCGCCGGCTGATCCAGCCACCGCTGATCACCAAGCTCGCAGCGCGCCTCAAGCCCGGCGGCTATCTGCATTGCGCCACTGACTGGCAACCTTATGCCGAGCAGATCCTGGAAGTGCTGAGCGCAGAGCCACTGCTGAAAAACACTGCGGACAACAGCACCGGCGGCTACGCCCCCAAACCGGCCTATCGCCCACTGACCAAATTTGAAAACCGCGGTATCAAGCTGGGGCACGGCGTCTGGGACGTCGTTTTTGTGCGTGCGTGATCTTGCGGCTGCGCAGGTGTGAGTAAAACACCCAAGCTCGGGCTGCATGGCTTGACCACGCGGGCAGGTATCAGCCCCAGCTGCGTCGGCCTGCCGGCCGGCAACTGGCCGAGCATCACTGATTTCCTGGTGGAACGCTTTCCGGCGATATCGCGCGAAGTATGGCTGCAACGCATGCAAGACGGACTGGTGGTCGATGAATTCGGCGAAGCCGTCACCGCCGAACGTCCCTACCGTGGCCACATCCGCGTCTACTACTACCGCGCACTGGACGAAGAACCCCGCATTCCGTTTGAAGAGACCGTGCTGTTCCAGGACGACCACCTGGTGGTGGCCGACAAGCCGCATTTTTTGCCCGTCACACCCTCAGGCCACTACCTGCAGGAGACGCTGCTGGTGCGCCTGAAGAACCGGCTCGGCATCGACGGCCTGGTGCCCATCCACCGCATTGACCGCGAAACCGCGGGCCTGGTGCTGTTCTCGGTCAACCCGGCCGAGCGCGATGCCTACCAGTCATTGTTTCGCCGGCATGAGGTCACCAAGCACTACGAAGCCGTGGCGCCATGGCGCGCCGACATCGGCTTTCCTCTCACGCGCAAAAGCCGCATCGTCGAAGACGAGCCTTTTTTCCGGCAGCGTGAAATAGAGGGCCAGCCCAACAGCGAAACGCTGATCGATGTGCTCGACGTGAAGGACGACAAAGCGCTGTATGCCCTCAGCCCCGTAACGGGCAAGAAGCACCAGCTGCGCGTGCACATGAATGCGCTTGGCCTGCCGCTGCTGAATGACCGCATGTACCCGCCGGTGGAAGTAACACCCGACGACGATTACCGTTACCCGCTGCAGTTGCTGGCCAAATCCATCGCGTTCATGGACCCGGTAACGGGCGAGCAACGGCGCTTTGAAAGCCGGCTGGCGCTGCAGGATCTGCGGCCTTGATCAGGCCTTGGAATATATCGCCCCAGCGCCAAGCCGAAGGCGGTCCGCTGGAACGATGGGTCAGGTGCCGCGTTGAACCACGACCTCCCACAGCGCTTTCTTGCGAACGTACTTGTTAGTCGTCTGGTGTTCCCTGGACAAGACCTGCCATCCGGTTGCGAACAGTTCGTCGACGCCCTGCTCATCAAAGAACCTCTTGGCCTGGCCGTCAACAAGGTAGTAGTTCGGCTCAATGGCAGGATGCCCAGTGGCTCCAAAGTTCTTGTCCTCGACCGAGTTCAGCCGGCACAAGAGCAGCCCACCCGGCTTGAGCGTCTGCCTGATCCGGCTCACAAGTCCCAGGGTTTCATGCCATGGAAAGTAGTGCAGGGTGAGGCTTGCCACAACAGCACCAGCTTCGCCAGGGAGAAGGGGAAACGGATCTCTGATGTCCTGGCATGAGATGCGTGCCTGAGGCGCCCGGAGCCTCGCAGCGGCGACAGAAGTGGCGGAAAGATCGAAGGCGAGAACGGAAAGGCCTGCACCGACCAAGGTGGACGTGTCTGCGCCTGTTCCACAGCCGATCTCAAGCACCGGCAGTGAGTCGGCTGACTCCTGGAGCATCGGAAGCCATCGGCTAAGCCACGGGTCGTGGAGCATGTGTTTCTCGGCTCCTAACGTGAACGTAACCGGCGACCACGAAATGGTGCGACCGAAGGAATTACACGCCAGTGGCCGTCCGTATTGACTGGCAAGTTAGGTTGAAGTCCCGCGTGATCGGCGCGCACCTTAGACCGGCCCATCGTTGATTCCCTCAAAGAACCCCCCGATTCGTTGCCATATTTCCACTGGTAAAAGCTTGCCTGAGATGAAGAGCCAAATCATGTAGAGGGACATGCAACCTCCAGCAATCAGCGAAGGCAGAAAGGCCCACTGCCACCGGCCCTGCAAAGGAACACCGGCCCACCAGCCGAACCCCATGATTGCAAGGCACACCGCGCCCCCCAAGAGCGCGCCGAGAATTACGGACGCGAGTGCCGCCGAGAGAACGTCACTGACGGAAAATCGAAGGCGTGCCAATTGCAACCTTAACGTTTGAGATGAGAGACGTGACGCGGCTTGCCGGAAAACGCCCTCTCGATTGAAGGATGGGGCATTATCGGTGCACCTTGCATACTGCCTCCAGGAAAGGCATTGCATGCGCTTCCAGGGCTGCCAACGCACTCGCTGCAATTGGCTCTACCTTGGCTCGGGCAACCTCCGGCGTTATTGCCTGAGTTGACTTCATGAGGTCTTGCAAGGTTGACGCGCCCACAAACGTTTCGATTTCCCACCATTTATCTGTGCCGTCTATCAGTTGCCCCAGGCGGACCATGTACTCCGGCAGGTGATGGGACTCGACAGGAGATTGGAGAGAAGGCCGGATGCGCAGCTCGGGGAAGCGGCCATGCAGCGACCACCCAACCTCAAAAGTGAATTTCTCAAAGCGCTCGTGTACGACGAGGGCGCACCAGACGAGGCGATCAGTTCCGGGCTTGCTAAAAACGCGCTCACCAGGGAAGACATAAGGTGACTTGATTTTCTGTGCCTGCCATCCAAAGGGGGAGCGTTCAAGGCCCCGCTCGATTGAAAGTCTCAAGACCCTACCGTACTCGCTTCTCATTGGCTTGGCGACGCCTGATGTTTGAATTCAGCGGCCACCGCAGGCAGTCCGCTGGAATGATGGGGTAGGTTTTTCATGGGCGTGCGAAAAGCGCAATTGACTTACATCCGCCGGTCGTACCGCCTAATGCGCCTTTTTTATTTGCTGAGCAGCGAGTTGCGCCGTCCTCTTGATTCCATCTCGATACGCCTCAACCAGCTCCGTCGCTCTATTGAGGGCATCCTCGAACGATGCGAACGTGTAATTCGCGTTGGCGGTGATCTCGTCATCCGAATTCTTGTTGGCGTCTGCGCCATAACTGATGGATTGCGAATAGATCGAATTTTCTGTCTTTATGTCTACGAGTTCAAACGAGACATTCAACCTGGGTGCGAACGTCGTCTTTAGTCGACTGGAATAAAGACCCATATTCGATATGGTCACTGTCAGTATGCTGTCCGCGGCGATTGCGCTATTTTTGTAGTCAATCGACGTTGGGTCGTCCTTTTCATATTTGATTCCATCTCCCGGTATGGCGCTTTGGCTGGCCTCCTTCAAAGCATTCAAGGTGGCAGATGCAAGTTCCTCTTGTACGTTGAAGCCCTGCTTTGCCAGCGCCGCCTTAAATTCGTTGATTCGATTCTTTTCAACCCCCTTCTTCACGAAGAAGGCCGGGCCGGGAAAGATAATATCCAGGCCGTTTGGCGCATTTTCAATTGAAAACTTCTCTACCGGCTGAATGGAGGCTACGGCGATAACTTTTTCACCGGGAGTCAAACTCGTCTCAGCTGCACATAGTTGCAATGGAAGAATCGAGATAAGGAATAGCGCGATAGTTGTTCGAGTTAAGTGGATCATGTCGTGGGGCATAGCGTTTAAAAATTTAATTAAACCGGACATTGGAATTGGCTGTCACGCAGTGGCAACGGGCCGCGGCGTTTCCGTATCGAGCGACCTGTTAGACCGTGAAACCCTGCTAAGGACGTCGCTGGACAAAGAGCCTCCATGCGGGGTATACGGCAAGTAACAGGCAAGTGGCGAGTATTGCGACAAAGCCATAACCCGACACGATGCCCGGCGCTAGCCACTCGACCAAGCCCACGGGGGCAAAAAACCAGACGAGCCCCATCGCGAAGAGTGCGCCAATGAAATGAATGGCTTTGGACATGGGCGGCTGTTCTTATGCGACCTGACGTTCGACATAAGCTGCAGCCACAAGCGGACCAAACCAGCTTGTGACTGCCCATTCGATGAAAGGGTTAGTCGTCATTTCTGGCGGCCAACTCGCTCGACTCTTCCAGGCGTCGTAGCAAGAAACTGATACGACGACTTCCGAAAAGGCGGCATGTTCTCCGTAGCCACAACCGTGAGAACGACTCCTTTGCCCGGCTTCGGCTTGAGCGTTACGTCGAGCAAGGTGGTTCCTTCCGCTACGGGTAACAAGGGCGTTGCGGTGGAAACAATCTCAAAGTTGCCTCCGCGCGAGGACGGCGCTGCGACCCATTCAACTCGAAGCCTTGACCAAACATGTTCCCATCCTTCCTGAACAACCACGGCACGGTACGCCCCTTCACGCGATCCGTTCTTCCAGTACCCCGCAGTTCGAACTTGGACGACGTCGGGCGGCAAAGCGCTTTCGGGTGCGGCATGCGTTGCAACGGCAGTAAGGGCTATTCCAACGAGAAGAAGTGCAGTGCGTGGGTTCATGACGCCTAACGTCGACGTTGCACGGCGGGCAATACGCCGCGCAGCGGAATTTTGCTGTTGCATGTCCGTGACGAACAACCTGTTAAAACTCGTCGCACCTGACACTGCGAGACTCTTTTCTTGGATCATGTTCTGTGACCCGTCCATACGCTTTGGCGGAATACATACGAGCATTGTCATCGACGATCTCAACGACACAACCGAAAGGTTGCCCTCTTCCAAAGATCATATGCCGCTTCAAGTCGTCCTCCGATACTGAGAAGTCAATATGAACCCTTGCTGCAACAACCCACGACGGCGAAAGTTGTTGCGTTGCCAATTGCTTACCCAATTGCTTTCTGTATCGATCCGCTACGAGTCCAACTGTATTTTCGGGGAGAGGTTGATCGCTTGGCGCCAGTAAATCAATTAGGAGCTGCGTCGCACCTGACACATTTGCGTGCCTAAGGAGCTTCCCCATGGCCCAATAGCCATCAGCATCGTTATTTCTGCTTGCAAAAGATGTCGCGAGACCACACGCAACTCCCTTCAGAGATCTTCGCCGCACCATTGTCTTTGTAGAGTTTTAACGTTTGACTTAAGCGGCTGGCCGTAGGCCAGTCCGCTTGAAGGAAGGGTTAGAAGGCGATCTAGCGAACGACATGTACTTCGCCTTCTCTAGCGGGTCGATACTCACCGCTAGCGTTGACCCCTTCTCCAAACCACCAGCACTTGCCAGACTGTGCCACCACGATGACTTGGCCCGAGCGTTGCAGATTTAGGACGCATGTGCCGAGTTCCTTGTCTTCGGGATTCGTAGAGCGGTAGGTGGCAGACCTACCCTTGATGTGGAACTCGCCATTCTCGATGACGCCATTGCGCGAAAGTGATTCGTCGTTGTCGGATCGAGGATTCACAGCCGCCTCAAGCTGAAATCTCACAACGTTTCTCGACGCTTCGACAATGCGTAGAGTTCCGGTCTCTCGGCCGTCCAAAGGAAAGGATGGCGATTGAGTGAAGCGGACATAGGTGCCTACTGGAAATCGCGTGGCCGCATGTACCGGCGCAATCGCAGTCGCGAGTTCTGCGATGAACAGTACGGTGGTGGAGCGGAGCATGAATTCGCCTTCTAACGTTTGACTTAAGCGGACCGCCGTAGGCGGGTCCGCTTGAAGGAATGGTTAGGCCGCACTTTCTGCCCTACCACTGAACAAGTTCGTCAGAGCCCCCAAACCGGGCTGGCAGGCCCGCGAAGTGAGGTAGCTCGTCTTCGATAGGTGCCAGGGCATAGGTGCACTGGACATGAAACTGCGGACGAAACGTGCCTGCCTGGAACAGGCTACCGTTGACTCCGCGCACGCCAAGGCCAGGCACTTCCGCAAAGAGGAATGTGCCGCAGGAGGCGCATTTGGTTCGAGGTGTGGTTCGAAGAGAAAGCACATCAGTTTCACCTCGAGTCACCGACACTGCTGCACTTGGATAAAGGGCACTCAAGTAGGCATTGCCATGAACCGCTTGGCAAGCGTCGCAGTGGCAAACGAACTGCGCCAGCGGAGCGCCCTGCAACTGCACGTGAACTGAGCCACAGGAACAGTGAATCTTGGTAACGATGATGAATCTCCATGCCGCGTGTGTGCGGCCTAACGTGAAGATGACCGGCGCACAACACTTCGCGGCGAAGCCGCCACGTGATGTTGTGTGTCCGCGTCGATTGGCATGTTAGACCTCACGACGGGCAAGCCAGAGCTTTTCCATGCTGACAATTTCCATGCATTCCTGGATGATTTTATGAAGTCGCCTACGTGGCGGAAAGGAATGGATTCCCCATGTCAGGACTCCGGTCTCAAGGCGCGTGAGCTTGCCTTCGAACAAGTCATTTACTTCATAAACGATGCCGATGGCTTTGAACTGGTAGGTACAAACATAATGAATGCGCTCAGTGGCATCGTATGGGTGGTTGCACTCGCCTTCTAGTCGTCGAACAGTCATCTTATTGATGCCCAAAGAAATTGCGTGGTGGGAAACTCTCGCGCAGGGACGGGCCCGCTAGCGTTTGATTGAGATCGGGCCATGAGGTCTAACGTAATGTATGCCGCAAAGCCTGCGGTATAACCTGGCGCTTGCAATCTAATCTGGACATCTAAAACCCCTGTAAGCCGCTTGCATGCTGGGTTTCAAGCCCATACATGGTGAATTTATACAGTTATAAAAATTCCGTGAAACCCCGCAAATTTCCAGCCCAGTTTCACACAGCTTTTTGCATTGAGCAAGTTGATGACGCAAGCCAAAACGATGAAGCGCCCCGCAGCAAGCCGTCTTTAAAAATTCCGGCTCCAATCGCTGCGCCGCTGCTTCCTGCATCACCAGCCCTTTTAGGCTGCACGCCCGCAAGCATGCTTAAGCCTTGACCTCTTTTGCCGTGATTTGATACTTGAAATCGTCCGGTGCGTAGGAATCAAAACGGCCGGCCGCGTTTTCAGCCACGGGGTACATGAAGAAGCCGAGCTTCTCGCCGCTGGCCTTGGGCAGCGCGACATCATGCGCTGTGTTGTAGGCCATCCAGTTGCCTTCCCAGCCACCAAACAGTGCCTTGTTCACAGGCGCCACCACCGGGTTGGCCGTGGTCTTGATCCATTCCGCCGTTTCGAGGCGCATGACCTTGGCCACATCGGCCGGGTCCATCGCCACCCAGCCGTAGCCCTTGAGGTAAACCTCCGAGCGGCAATGCTGCGCGCCCTTCAGGCTGGCGGGGTTGCCCGAGAGTTCCTTGTAGCCGAATGCTGAAGGCACCAGGCGAATGCCGTACACGTCACGTGCCGGCAGGCCCACTGAGCGGCACAGGCCCACGAACAGCGCATTCAGGTCGGCGCACTTGCCACCCAGGTTGCTGGTTTCCAGCATGGTCTTGATGTCGCCTTCGCCGCAGCCGCGCACCTTGGGTTCGCGGTAGGTGTTGGCCACAATCCAGTCGTAGAGTTTTTGCGCCTTTTCGACATCGGTTTTTGCGCCCTGGGTGGCGGCGAGCGCGGTCTTGCGCACAATGCCGTCGGTCGGGATCAGCGCCGTGGGACGCGTGAAGTACCGCAGCGTGTCGGCGCTTTCGGCGGGGGCGGTTTTCTGCGACCAGTCCATCGCGCGGCCTTGTGTCTGCACACGGCTGGTCAGCTCCACATAGGGCTTTGCTTCAGCGGCCGCAAATTCCACATACAGCATCTTCGCGCCGTCCTGGCCGTCCTGCATCAGCTTGGCGGTGCCGTTGCTGGAGAAACCATTTTCCAGCGAGTGCTGGTAGTCGCTGTTGACCGAGGGAATCGGCAGCCACACCTTGGTCACGCCTTGCGGTTTGAGGATGTCAACGCGCGTGGTCACATCAAAGGTGCGCCAGGCGCCGCTTTGGGGCGCGAAATTGCTGCGGCTGGGCGCGGCAGCGGGCGTCTGGGCAAAGTTGATGGTGGGCAATGCAGCGGCCACGGCGGCTGCTGCGGTGTTCTTCAGGAAAGTGCGGCGTACGGTCGACATGAAAAAGTATCTCCGGGTGGGTGTGAGTGCGACGTGCACCGGGGCAGGTGAAGATGCTCCGGGATGTCTGGCAGCCCACACCGCCCGCAAAGGCAGCGCAAGGGCTGGCCCCGGATTATCGCCGGTGCCGTGCCGAGACAGATTCAGGGCTTGAGCAAGCCGGCAATCAGCTTTTCTGCTGCCGGGCTGGTCCAGTCGACCTCGCCGGTGACGCGTTGGCGCGGCCGGCCGGTGCGGTCGATCATCAAGGTGGTCGGGAAAACCTTCACGCCCCAGCCCCGGCCGACTTTTCCATCCAGGTCCAGCAGCACCGGCAGTGTCACCCCGGTGGTTTTGGCAAACTGCAGCGCACGGGCTGCCGGCTCCTTGAAGTTGACGGCCAGCACCAGCAGTTTGTCGTCGCCGTAGAGGTCGGCAATCTGCTGCAGCGTCGGCATTTCAGCGCGGCAGGGCTCGCACCAGCTGGCCCAGAAATTCAGCAGCACGGCACGGCCGCGCAAATCGGCCGGGCGCCAGGTCTTGCCGGTTGTGTCCACCAGCGAGAACGCTGTCAATGGACCGGCCCAGGGAGCCACCTCGTAGGCCGGGCCGGTCACCACCTGCGACATCGCTGGAAGCACGGCCGCCCCTGAGCCGGCGGTGACTGTCTGCAGCAGGAAATGGCGGCGGGAAATAAACGGGGTCGGCATGGGCCTGGTGTTGGTACGCAGGTTGAGGGGTAAATGGGGTGGACAACTTCTATCGCTGCAAGAACATGCACTGCCTGCATTTTAGGGACCGTATAGCATCCGCTGCATGCGCCAGCCGGCGCCTTCACACAAATCACAGGAACCTTCATGAACATCCATATCCGGAATGCGCAAGCCGGCGACGCCGCAGCGATTCACGCCTTCATCGTTGAACTGGCCATTTATGAAAAAGCGGAGCACGAGGTCGTTGCGAGCGTCGCCGACATCGAGCGCAGCCTCTTTGAGGCCGGAACGCCTGCGCGGGCCATCATCTGCGAGATAGACGGCCAGCCTGTGGGCTTTGCGGTGTATTTCCTCAGCTACTCCACCTGGCTGGGACGCAAAGGCATGTACCTGGAGGATTTGTACGTATCGCCCCAACACCGGGGTAGCGGCGCCGGCAAGCGGCTGTTGCGCCACCTGGCCCGGCTGGCTTTTGACAGCGGCTGCGGGCGGCTCGAATGGAGCGTGCTGGACTGGAACGAACCGGCCATCCAGTTTTACCAGTCGCTGGGCGCCAGGCCGCAAGCTGAATGGGTGCGCTACCGCATGGCCGGTGAAACCCTGCAGCACTTCGCGCGGGGGGACACAGGCCAGGTTCGGCCAACGCCCTGAGCCGCTCGCGCAATATGAGTGCGGAACCGGCTTTTTGTAAGAAATGGCAGCATTCAGCGACCAAGTGACACAGGAAGTACAGATGTCGGCGATTGACCGCGCTCAGCCCAGCGGGCGGTCCAAAAAGAACCCTATATAGGACAGCATTTGGCCGGCACCGCTTGCGCCCAAAGCGGTTCAGTCCTACAAAGGCGTTTCGCTATCTGCTTTTAAATCTGTCGATATCACTTAACTGGCTGATCCAACGTGAACCTGCCCCTCAAATTTCCCGGCTTGGCTGAGGCCCTGCCAACGGCATCGCCGCAGTTCATCAACCTCTACAGCGCGTCGCAGCCGGGCCAGACCCAAAATGTGGCACAGGAGCTGGAAGAGGGTTTGCTTGAGCCCACAGCCACCATCAGCCCCAAATTCTTTTACAACGAGCTGGGCTCGAAACTTTTCGAGGCCATTACAGGCCTTGAGGAGTACTACCCAACCCGCACCGAGGCCGCCATTTTTGCGGCGTCCTACCCGCAGATCGCCGCCACGCTGAGCGCGAGTGGCGTTCACAACGCCTGCCTGATCGACCTGGGTGCCGGCAACTGCGCCAAGGCTGCAGCGCTCATTCCGCATCTTCAGCCGCGGCAATATGTGCCGGTCGACATCTCGGTGGAATTTTTGCGCGATGCCGCCGCGCAGGTGCAAAACAGCTTCCCCGCGCTCGACATCGTCGGCCTGGGCATGGATTTTTCGTCCGGCCTGGTGTTGCCACGCGAAGTGCAAAGCCAGGAGCGGGTGTTTTTCTACCCCGGCTCCAGCCTGGGCAACTTTCATCCGGCAGAGGCCCTGCGGTTCTTGCAGCACATCGCCGACCCGGCACAAGGCAAGGCGCGCGGCCTGCTGCTGGGCATTGACCTGGTGAAGGACACCGCACGGCTGGAGGCAGCTTACGACGATGCGCTGGGCGTGACGGCTGCTTTCAACAAAAACGTGCTGCTCAACGTCAACGAGCTCCTGCAGGCGGATTTTGATGTTCGCCAGTGGCGCCACGTGGCGCTCTTCAATACCGCGGAGTCGCGCATCGAAATGCACCTGGAAGCCTTGTCGGACCTTACGGTGCGCTGGCCTGGGCATGCGCGGCGCTTTGGCGCCGGCGAACGCATCCACACCGAGTGCTCTTACAAGTACACCGTGGAAAGCATGACGGCGCTGTTGCGGCAGGCCGGATTCGGGCAGGTTCGCTACTGGTCCGACCCGCAAAGCTGGTTTGCGGTGTTCTGGGCCGCCGTTGAGTGAAAAAACAATGAAAAAAGGCCAATTTCTTGAACGAAATTGGCCTCCAGCCCTTTACTAGCTTGCGCGAGCAGCTATCAAATTAATAGCGCTTTGACGGACCGCCTCAGGCGCGCTCGGTCACCCAGGCCTGCACAGACTTCAGTGCATCACCGAGCTTGGACGCATCGGTGCCGCCGGCCATGGCCATGTCGGCCTTGCCGCCGCCCTTGCCGCCCACCTGCTGGGCCACAAAGTTCACCAGTTCACCGGCCTTGACCTTGCCCACGCTGTCGGCAGTCACGCCCGCGGCGATCTGCACCTTGTCGCCATCGACCGCCGCCAGCACGATAACAGCGGTTTTGAGTTTGTCTTTCAGCTTGTCCATGGTGTCACGCAACGTCTTGGCGTCGGCGCCTTCGAGCTTCGCGGCCAGCACCTTGAGGCCCTTGACGTCAACAGCCTGCGTGACCAGCTCGTCGCCTTGTGAAGAAGCCAGTTTGCCCTTGAGCGCGGCGATTTCTTTCTCCAGCGATTTGACCTGGTCCAGCACCTGGCTGATGCGGCCCTGCAACTCGGACGGGCTGGCCTTGAGCGAGCCGGCCGCGGCTTCCACCGTGGATTCGAGCGTCTGCAAGTAGGCCAGCGCGTTTTCGCCGGTGACGGCTTCCACGCGCCGCACACCTGCGGCCACACCGCTTTCAGCCACGATCTTGAACAGGCCAATATCACCGGTACGTTTGACGTGAACGCCACCGCAGAGCTCCTTGCTGGAGCCGATCGTCAGCACGCGCACGGTCTCACCGTACTTTTCGCCGAAGAGCATCATCGCGCCGGATTTCTGCGCATCTTCCATGGCCATCACGCTGGCATCGGTGGCCACGTTGGACAGAATTTCGGCATTCACACGCGCTTCGATCTCACGGATCTGCGCGTCGGTAACCGGCGCGTTGTGCGCAAAGTCAAAGCGTGTGCGTTCAGCGTTCACGAGTGAACCCTTTTGCTGCACGTGGTCGCCCAGCACTTCACGCAAGGCCTTGTGCATCAGGTGGGTGGCGCTGTGGTTGCGCACGGTGGCGGCGCGCAGCGCGGTGTTGACCTGCGCGGTCACGGTGTCGCCGACTTTCAGCGCGCCCTCTTCCTGAGTGCCGTGGTGGCCGAACACATCAGCCTTGATCTTGAGCGTATCGTCCACCGTGAAGGTGGAACCGGCGGCCGTGAGCCGGCCCTGGTCACCAACCTGGCCGCCGCTTTCGGCGTAGAACGGTGTCGTGCTCAGCACCACCACGCCGCTTTGGCCTGCATTGAGTGCCTGCACGGCCACACCGTCGGCATACAGCGCGACGACTTTGGCGGGCTCTTCCAGCAATTCGTAGCCGGTGAACGCATGGCCTTCGCCGCTGTACTCCAGCGCACGATCCATCTTGAATTTGCCGGCGGCGCGCGCCTGGTTCTTCTGCTTGTCCATCGCGGCCTTGAAGCCGGCTTCATCCACTTCCACACCGCGCTCACGGCACACGTCGGCCGACAAGTCCAGCGGGAAGCCGTAGGTGTCGTGCAGCTTGAAGGCCACGTCGCCCGGCAGCACCTTGGCGCCACCCGCCAGGGCGGTGTCCAGGATGGTCATGCCGATTTCCAGCGTTTCGAAGAAGCGCTCTTCTTCGGCTTTCAGCACGGACGTGATGCGGGCTTCGTCGGCCTTGAGCTTGGGATAGGCATCACCCATCAGGCGGGCCAGGTCAGCCACCAGCTTGTGGAAGAACGGTGTCTTCTTGCCCAGTTTGTAGCCGTGGCGGATCGCGCGGCGGATGATGCGGCGCTGCACATAACCCCGGCCTTCGTTGGACGGATTGACGCCGTCGCTCACCAAAAAAGCGGTGGCACGGATGTGGTCGGCAATGACAAACAGGCTCTTGTTGCCCAGGTCTTTTTCGCCAGTCTCGCGCGACGCCGCCTTGATCAGCTCGGCAAAGATGTCGATTTCATAATTGCTGTGCACGTGCTGCAAGATGGCGGCCAGGCGCTCCAGGCCCATGCCGGTGTCGACGCAAGGCGCTGGCAATTTGGTGACGCTGCCATCAGCGGCCATGTCGAACTGCATGAACACGTTGTTCCAGATTTCGATGAAGCGGTCGCCGTCTTCATCGGGGCTGCCGGGTGGGCCGCCGGGGATGTGGTCGCCGTGGTCGTAAAAGATTTCGCTGCACGGGCCGCAGGGGCCGGTGTCGGCCATCATCCAGAAGTTGTCGGACTTGTAGCGGCCGCCCTTGTTGTCGCCGATGCGGATCACGCGCTCGGGCGGCAGGCCGATTTCCTTGGTCCAGATGTCGTAGGCCTCGTCGTCCTCTTCATAGACGGTGGCCAGCAGGCGCTCGGGCGGCAGCTTGTAGACCTCGGTCAACAATTCCCAGGCCCACTTGAGCGATTCGCGCTTGAAGTAGTCGCCGAAGCTCCAGTTGCCCAGCATTTCAAAGAATGTGTGGTGGCGCGCGGTGTAGCCCACGTTCTCCAGGTCGTTGTGTTTGCCGCCGGCGCGCAGGCAGGCCTGTACCGAGGCCGCGCGCACGTAGGGGCGCTTGTCGGTGCCGAGGAAAACGTCCTTGAACTGCACCATGCCGGAGTTGGTAAACATCAGCGTCGGGTCGTTGCCCGGCACCAACGAGCTGGATGGCACCACGGTGTGGCCCTTGGACGCAAAGAAATCGAGAAATGTCTTGCGAATGTCCGAGACGGTGAATACGGGCGTTGAAGCTGACGTGGGGGCTGACATGGAAGTGGGATGGCTCATGGTCTGCAATAGTGGTTTTGGCAAGGCGGCGCCCTCGGGCTCACCCGCTTGGGCTAAGCCTTTGATTATAGGTTTGAGGGGGATGCCCCCGCTTATTGGGCAGCTTGCCGGCCCAGATCAATGCGGTGGGACAAAAAGCGCCATATGCGCTCATCGTCGCTGAAAGCCACGTTAAAGCGGAGCCAACCCGTCGGATGGGGCTCCAGCAGAAACAATTGTCCCGGGCCGAGCATGATGCCCTCGGGCGTAGCCTCTTTGGACAGGACGGCGCCATCGGGAAGGTCCGGGTGCCGGGCCCACAGGTACATGCCGGCCCCTGGCTCATGGAAAAGCTCAAAACCCAGGCTGGTCAGGTTCTTTTCGGTCTTGCGATGCGCTGCAGCCAGCTTCTCGCGAAGCGACTTGAGGTGCTTGCGCCAGCGGCCGTCTGTGACCACCCCGAAAGTCAGCCGTTCGGCGATATCGGACGAGGTAAGGCCCGAAATCATCTTGAGCTGGGCCAGGTCCTCGATCAGCTCGCCTCGCGCCAGCAGGTAGCCCACGCGCAGATTGGGAGAAATTGTTTTGGAATAGCTGCCGATATAGACCACGCGCTGCAGCTGGTCCAGGCTTGCCAGCGTGGACCGCGAGACCGGGTCCATGTCGGCGTAAATATCGTTTTCCACCAGCGTGAAGCCGTGCGCCTCGGCCAGTTGCAGCAAGCGGTGCAGATGGGCCGCGGACGCAATCGAACACGTCGGGCTTTGCAAACGGGGTTGGGTGAAGAAGGCCTTGGGCTTGTGCTCGGCCAGCAGCGCCTCCAGCGCGGCCAGGTCGTACCCGGTAGGGGTGCGCGGCACCCCCACAAGGTTGGCGCCCAGAAAACGCAGCATGAACATCAGGTTGGGATAACCGGGGCTATCGACCAGCACGGTGTCTCCCGGTTTGACCAGTTGCCGGGCCACCAGGTCCAGCGCCTGGCTGGAGCCTTGCGTCAGCAGCACCTGGTCCACCTCGACCGATATCTGGTTTTCAGCCAGCGCCTCCGCAATGACCATACGCAGGGCCATATGCCCATAAGGCAGGCCGTAACCCTCAAGAGAGGAACCGTCCACCGACAGGTGCCGCATGCTGCGGCGGAGCGCGTCCCCGAACAGGAAATCGTGCGGCAACCAGCCACAACCGGGCTTCATCGGCAGGTTGCGGTTTTCAAAAATCTGCTTGAGGTACCAGCGGGCGTCAAATTTAGGTTGCGGGGGCTGCGCGTACGGCACACCCGATGCACCATCATCGCCCCTGCGCTTGACGAAAAACCCGGCATTGGCCCGGGAAACAAGCCATCCTTGGGCCACAAGGCGGTCGTACGCCTCCACCACCGTAAAGACGCTGACGCCGTGCATGGCGGCAAAACCGCGGATGGACGGCAGCTTGACGCCCGGTTTCAGCGCCTGCCCGGCAATCATGCCCCGCAGGCCGTCGACGATCTGGCTCACAAGGGGGGTCTGCAGTTCCGGGCGAAGTGTGAGCATCAAAAAACYAAAAAGGGCAGATTGTGCATCGCAATGCCCATGCACCGGGTTGGGGAATCCATGTACAGGATTCTAGACCCGCACAGTATGTCGAAAACAGCGCGGCGGTGTACATGGACGGGGCTGGCGCCGGCTTCTAAAGTCCGCTCATCTCCTTCCTCCACCCAGTCAACCCAGAACTTCCGGAAATCACCTTCACCATGCAGCCAAACCAGACTTCCAGCAACGCCGCCCTGATGGCGCGCCGCCAAGCCGCCGTGACACGCGGCGTAGGCCAGGCCCACGAGATTTTTGTCAGCCGGGCCAAAAACGCCGAACTGTGGGACGTTGAAGGCCGCCGCTATATCGACTTCGCCGGCGGCATCGCCGTGCTCAACACCGGCCACCTGCATACCGAAGTCATTGCCGCAGTCAAGGCCCAGCTCGACCTCTACACGCACACCTGCTTCCAGGTGGTCGCCTATGAGCCCTACGTTGAACTGGCAGAAAAGCTCAATGCCCTGGCGCCCGGCAACTTCGCCAAAAAGACCCTGCTGCTGACCACCGGCGCCGAAGCGGTCGAGAACGCGGTCAAGGTGGCCCGGTCTTACACCAAGCGCCCCGGCATCATCGCCTTTACCGGCGGCTACCACGGCCGGACCAACATGACACTGGGCATGACTGGCAAGGTGGCACCCTACAAGCTGGGGTTCGGCCCCTTTCCCGGCGAAGTGTTCCATGCCGAATACCCCAACGCGCTGCACGGCGTGAGCATCGACCAGGCGTTGCACTCGGTTGAACAGATTCTCAAAAACGATGTGGAACCCGAGCGCGTGGCGGCGTTCATCATTGAACCGGTGCAAGGTGAAGGAGGCTTCTACATTGCTCCGCCGGAGTTCATCAGCCGCCTGAAGGCGCTTGCCGACCGGCACGGCATCCTGCTCATCGCCGACGAAGTCCAGACCGGCGCCGGGCGCACGGGCACCTGGTATGCCAGCGAACAGTGGCCGGTGGCGCCCGACCTGATTGCCATCGCCAAGTCCATGGCGGGTGGCTTCCCGATCTCGGGCCTGGTCGGCCGCGCCGAGGTCATGGATGCACCCGGCCCCGGCGGCCTGGGCGGCACCTACGCCGGCAGCCCGATTGGGTGCGCGGCAGCGCTGGCAGTGCTCAAGGCCTTTGAGAAAGAAAAACTCCTGGAGCGCAGCAAGACGCTGGGCGCCCATCTGGTCAAAGGCCTGCACGCGATTGCGAAAAAAGAAACCTCTATCGGCGACGTGCGAGGCCTGGGTGCCATGGTGGCCATAGAGCTTTTTGAAAACGGCGACCCTGCCCGCCCTGATGCAGCACTGACCAAACGCGTGGTGACCGAAGCCGCCCGGCGTGGATTGATATTGCTCTCATGCGGCACCTACGGTAACGTGATCAGGATTCTGGTTCCCCTCACGGCCGAAGACGCCTTGCTGGACGAAGGCCTGCAAATCCTGGCAGACAGCTTCACCGCATCACGTTGACCTACGTGGCCCCGTTCAGGAAAAACGATGACTGATAACGATGTGCTTGTGCGCTTTTCTGGCGTGCAGAAAACCTATGACGGCGAGCAGCTGGTCGTGCAACAGCTCGACCTCGACATTCATCGCGGGGAATTCCTGAGCCTGCTGGGGCCGTCCGGCTCGGGGAAGACCACCACGCTGATGATGCTGGCCGGTTTTGAATCGCCGACTGCCGGGGAAATTTTCCTCAACGGTTCGCAGATCACCGGCACACCGCCGCACAAACGCAACTTCGGCATGGTGTTTCAGAACTATGCGCTGTTTCCGCATCTCACGGTGGGCCAGAACGTGGCCTATCCGCTCACGGTGCGCAAGGTATCAAAAAGCGACCAGACCAGCCGCGTCAAGCGTGCGCTCGACATGGTTCGCCTGTCGGGCATGTCGGACCGCCTGCCCGGGCAGCTGTCGGGTGGCCAGCAGCAGCGCGTTGCCCTGGCGCGGGCCCTGGTGTTCGAGCCCCAACTGGTGCTGATGGACGAACCGCTGGGCGCACTCGACAAGCAGCTGCGCGAGCACATGCAGATCGAACTGAAGGAACTGCACAAGCAGCTGGGCGTCACGTTTGTCTATGTCACGCATGACCAGGGGGAAGCCTTGACGATGAGCGACCGGGTGGCGGTTTTCAACGACGGCGCGATCCAGCAGCTGGCGCCGGTAGAGGCGCTGTATGAAACGCCCTCCAACCGTTTTGTTGCCGGTTTCGTCGGAGACAGCACGGTGCTCAAAGGCAAGGGAAATGCCACAGGCATCGAATTGCCGGATGGCCGCGTTCTGGGCGGCACCAACGTGAATCAGGCAGTTGCTGACGCGCAGGTCGAAGCCTACATCCGGCCGGAGCGCATTGTGTTGCATCGCCAGGTGCCTGCATCGCCTGCCAGTGCTTTGCCCGCGCACGTGGCCCGCATCATCTATTTCGGCGACCACCTGCGGCTGCTGTGTGAGGTCGGTGCCGGCCAGGCGGAAGCGACAGTCAAGCTGCCGCTCACCCTGTTGAACGGCCAGCCGCCGCCGCAACCGGGCGAAGCGGTGCACCTCGAATTTCCGCCCGCATTTACGCGGATTTATGCGGTGTAACCGCTTTCTCTTTTCACCATTTTCAACGTTCCCTTCTGCCTTTATCAACCACCGAGGAAATAGCACCATGAAGAAAAACATCATTGCCCTTGCCATGGCTTCGTGCCTGGCCGTACCCGCGTTCGCGCAGCAGCAGATCACTGTCGTGAACTTCGGCGGCGCCAATGCCAATGCGCAGAAAAAGGCCTACTACGAGCCCTTCGAGAAAGCAGGCACCAAAGTCGTTGCCGTGGAATACAACGGCGAGCAAGCCAAGATCAAAGCCATGGTCGAGACGAAAAAAGTCACCTGGGATGTGGTGGAAGTCGAAGCACCTGATGTGCAGCGCGGTTGCGATGAAGGTTTGTTCGAGAAAATCGACTTCAGCAAAATCGGCCCCAAGGCAGACTTCTTGCCCGCAGCGGTCAAGGAATGCGGTGTAGGCGTTTTTGTGTGGTCCACCGTGATGGCCTGGAATGCCGACAAAGTCAAGACTGCGCCCACCAGCTGGGCTGACTTCTGGGATGTCAAGAAGATCCCGGGCAAGCGCGGCATGCGCAAGGGCGCCCGCTACAACCTCGAGTTCGCACTGATGGCTGACGGCGTCAAACCCGCCGACGTCTACAAGGTCCTGGCCACCAAGGACGGAGCCGACCGCGCATTTCGCAAGCTGACAGAACTCAAGCCCAGCATCCAGTGGTGGGAAGCCGGCGCCCAGCCCGCCCAGTTCCTCGTGGCAGGCGACGTCGCCCTCAGCACCGTTTACAACGGCCGCATCGACGCCGCCAACCGCGAAGGCCGCAACCTGAAGATCTACTGGCCCGGCGGCATTTATGACCTGGACTATTGGGTCATTCCCAAAGGCGCGCCCAACAAGGATGCGTCGATGAAATTCATCGCCTTTGCCAGCCAGCCCGCCACCCAGGCCGTCTATGCGCAGAACATTGCCTACGGCCCCGTCAACAACCAGGCTTTGGCCAAGCTCGACAAGAAGGTGCTGGACGATCTGCCAACGTCGCCGGCCAATGCCAAAGAGGCGATCCAGATGAATGTTGGTTTCTGGGCCGACCAGGGCGAGGCGCTTGAAAAACGCTTTGCTGCCTGGGCTACGCAATAAGCCGGCGGAGCAACCACCCCATGAGCAGCATCACCAGCCAGGGCGCCCCTCAGGGCAATGACGCCGTCACATTGCGTCAGGCGCTGTCGCGCGCAGACGCTCGTCGAAAATGGCGCGCCTTTGCACTCACAGTGCCCTTGCTGGTGTTTTTGCTGCTGACCTTGCTGGTGCCGATTGCGGCCCTGTTGCAACGCGCCGTTGAAAATCCGGAGGTGGCGAGGGCGCTGCCCCGGACGGCGAAAAGCCTCAAGGACTGGAACGCCCAGACGCCACCCGGCCCTGCAAGTTACGCAGCACTGGTGGAAGACCTGGGCCATCTTTCTGACAGTTCAGATGCCGGTGCACTGGCACGTCGCCTCAACTCCGAAGTGCCGGGTGCGCGCTCCCTTGTCATGGGGACCTATCGCGCGCTGCCTGTCACAGGCTCGCCTGAAGAAATACAGGCCAGGCTGCTCCAGCTCGACCCACGCTGGGCGGAACCCCTCTTCTGGCAAGCGATTGCCAAAAACAGTTCCCGCTGGACGCCCGACTATCTGCTGGCATCGGTGGACTTGCGGCGAGACAGCAAGGGCGAGGTGGAACGCATGCCGCCGGACCAGCGCGCGTTTGGCGCCATTTTGCTGCGAACTTTTCAGATCAGTTTTCTGGTCACCGTCTTTTGCCTTGCGCTGGGCTACCCCCTGGCCTGGTGGCTGGCCTCATTGCCGGCGCGCAAGGCGAACCTTTTGATGATTCTGGTGCTGGTGCCCTTCTGGACATCCATTCTGGTGCGCGTGGCGGCCTGGATCGTCCTGCTGCAATCAGAAGGCCTGGTCAACCGGGGGCTGATGGGTATCGGCCTCATAGACAGCCCCCTGGCGCTGCTGTTCAACCGCGCAGGCGTGGTAATTGCCATGGTGCACATCCTGCTGCCCTTCATGATCCTGCCGCTTTACAGCGTGATGAAGAATGTGCCGGCAACCTACGTGCGGGCCGCCGTGTCGCTTGGCAGCGCACCCCTGTCTGCCTTCTTTCGGGTGTATGTGCCGCAGACCTATCCCGGCATCAGCGCAGGCGCGCTGCTGGTGTTCATCCTGTCGATCGGCTATTACGTCACCCCCGCCCTGCTCGGTGGTGCGGATGACCAGATGCTGAGCTACTACATCGCCCGCTATACCAACGTCGAAGTCAATTGGGGCATGGCCTGTGCGCTGGGTGCAGTTTTGCTGACGGCCACCATGGTTCTTTACAGCGTTTACCGGCGCATCGGCAAGGCCGAACTCAGCATCGGTTGACATCCCTTTTTCTTTTACAGACGCAGACGCCAATTCATCATGCTCAAAATCAAAGGGCCCGCCTTTCCCCGCTATGCCACCCTGGCAGACAAGGCCGGCTGGTGGCTGGTGCGCGCCGCCTGCGTTGCCATTCTGGTTTTTTTGCTGGCGCCCATCCTGGTCATGGTGCCGCTGTCTTTCTCCGACAGCTCTTTTCTGAGCTACCCAATCCCGGGCTGGTCGCTGAAGTGGTACCGCAACCTGCTGGATTCACCTGAATGGGCCAGGGCCGCCAAAAACAGTTTCATCGTGGCCCCCGCCGCAACACTGATCGCCACCGCACTGGGCACTTTGGCGGCTGTCGGCCTGTCCAGAACCAACTTCCGGTTCAAGAGCCTGCTCATGGGCATCCTCATCGCGCCCATGGTGGTCCCCATCGTTGTCGTCGGGGTGGCCACCTACCTGTATTTCGCTCCGCTGGGTCTTGCCGACAGCTACTTCGGGCTGATCGTGGTGCATGCCGCGCTGGGTGCGCCTTTTGTGCTGACCACCGTGCTCGCAACGCTTGCCGGCTTTAACCACAACCTGGTGCGCGCGTCGCTCAGCCTTGGCGAGACCCCGTTGCGGACGTTTTTCAGGATCACCCTGCCGGTCATAGCGCCGGGTGTCATCTCGGGCGCGCTGTTTGCATTTGCCACCTCGTTTGACGAAGTGGTGGTCACGCTGTTTCTGGCAGGCGCGGACCAGGCCACCCTGCCGAGGCAAATGTTTACCGGCATCCGGGAAAACATCTCGCCCACCATCGCGGCAGTGGCCACCTTGCTCATCCTGTTCACCACCACCCTTTTACTGCTGCTCGAATGGCTACGCGGCCGCAGGGCCTGACAAGCCCGGGTGGACTCTACAAACTTACACCCTTGCCCTCAAGCACCCGGAGCGCTGCCTCAATGAAAACACCCCACACACTGACACTCGTGATAACACTCGGCCTGGCGCTCTCCGTACAAGCCCAGACGCCTGTTCAAGCGCCGATGCAGGGATTGACCGTCGCCAACTTCGGCGGAGCCAACGGCAAAGCCCAGGATGTGGCTTTCATCCAGCCTTTCAAGGCAGCCTACAAAACCGATGCACGAGGGGTCGAGTACTCAGGAGAGCTCTCGGCCGTCCGGACCATGGTGACCGAACGCAAGAGCGAATGGGACGTGGTTGAAGTGGAGTCCGCGGACCTGAAGGCGGGATGTGATGCCGGCCTGTTCGAGCGCATCGACCGCGCCAGCATTCCCCATGCCGGCATGTTGCTGCCTGGTACCGTGCAGGATTGCGGCGTCGACGCTTTTGTCTGGTCCACCGTGATGGCCTACGACCCAGGCCGGTTCAAGGAGACACCGCGCAACTGGCAGGATTTCTGGAATGTGCAGCGCTTTCCCGGCAAGCGGGGCCTGCGCAAGGGTGCGCGCTACAACATGGAAATCGCACTGATGGCCGACGGGGTCCATCGCCGCGACGTGTACACCACACTCGCTACCGAGGCGGGCGTCAAGCGCGCTCTCGCCAAGCTCGAGCAACTCAAGCCCCATATCGTCTGGTGGGAATCGGGCTCCCAGCCACCCCAGCGCCTGGCCTCCGGCGAAACCACACTCTCAACCGCCTTCAACGGCCGCATCGCCGCGGCCAACCGCGAGCGGCTCACCCCGCTGGCCATCTCATGGCAGGACGCCGTGTATGAACTGGACTATTGGGTCATCATCAAGGGCTCGCCGAGGCGCGAGCTGGCACGCGCCTTCGTCAGTTTCGCCACTTCGGAAGAAGCGCAGCTGGCCTTTTCGCGTGAAATACCCTACGGCCCCACCCACTTCAACGCCATCCTGCGCTACGACACCGGCCGCAGCCGCACTGCCGCCAGCGCACCGGTCACGGACCTGTCCATGGCGAATAGCGACTTGCCGTCGGCGCCCGGCAACATGCGCCGGTCGCTCGCCTTTGACCCCGCTTTCTGGACACGCGGTAGCGGGGCCGAGCTGGAAAAGCAGTTCGCCCAACGCATGAAATAGCCTGCCGGCCGGCAAGAGCCGCCGAGCCACACTGGCTGACCGGTCCCCACACCTGCATTTCCCTCCTTTCATCCGGAAACCCGAAAACTGTCAGAATAAAAGCAGTTCCGGGCTTTCCATCACGCCCCCCGTTTTTAGGACACCAGCACATGGACATGAAAACCTCCCCCATCTCCCTTCTCAAAGACCCCAGCATTTTCAAGACCGACGCCCTGATCAATGGCCAGTGGGTAGCCGGTCCATCCCGCTTTGATGTCAATGACCCGGCCACCGGCCTGAAGCTGGCCGATGTGGCCAACCTGGGCGCCCAGGATGCCGAAGCCGCCATTGCCGCGGCCAACGCGGCCTGGCCCGCATGGCGCAGCAAGACCGGCAAGGAGCGCCACGCCATCCTGCTCAAGTGGTACCAGCTGCTGATGGCCAACCAGGAAGACCTGGGCCGCATCATGACGGCCGAGCAGGGCAAACCCTTTGCCGAGGCCAAGGGCGAAATCGCCTACGGCGCGAGTTTTGTCGAGTGGTTTGCCGAAGAAGCCAAGCGCGTCAACGGCGAGACCCTGCCCCAGTTCGACAACAACCGCCGCCTGATGGTCATCAAGCAGCCGATCGGCGTGTGCGCGGCCATCACGCCCTGGAACTTCCCGCTGGCCATGATCACGCGCAAGGTCGCCCCTGCCCTGGCAGCCGGCTGCCCGGTGGTCATCAAACCGGCCGAGCTCACACCGCTGACGGCCCTGGCCGCCGCCGAGCTGGCCATCCGCGCCGGCATCCCGGCCGGCGTGCTCAACGTGCTGACAGCCGACAGCGCCAATAGCATTGCCGTGGGCAAGGTGTTCTGCGCCAGCGACGTGGTGCGCCACATCAGCTTCACCGGCTCCACCGAAGTTGGCCGCATCCTGATGGCGCAAAGCGCGCCCTCCATCAAGAAACTGGCGCTGGAACTGGGCGGCAATGCCCCCTTCATCGTGTTCGACGACGCCGATGTGGACTCGGCCGTTGATGGGGCCATGGCCAGCAAATACCGCAATGCGGGACAGACCTGCGTCTGCGCCAACCGCATTTATGTGCAGGATGGGGTGTACGACCAGTTTGTCGAGAAATTCGCCGCCAAGGTCAAGCTGCTGAAAGTCGGCAACGGCTTTGAGGACGGCGTGGTGCAGGGCCCGCTGATTGAGGACGCCGCTGTCGACAAGGTGCAGCGCCATGTGGATGACGCGATGGCCAAGGGCGGCAAGCTGCTCGCGGGCGGCCACAAGATCAAGGGCCAGTTTTTTGAGCCGACCGTGATCTCCGAAGCCACCGCCGACATGCTCTGCGCCCGCGAAGAAACCTTTGGCCCCTTCGCACCGGTGTTCCGCTTCCAGAAAGAGCAGGAGGCAATTGACGCCGCCAACAACACCGAGTTCGGCCTGGCCAGCTATTTTTACAGCCGCGACATCGGCCGCATTTACCGCGTGGCCGAGGCGCTGGAATACGGCATGGTCGGCATCAATGCCGGCGTGATCGCCACTGAACATGTGCCTTTTGGCGGCGTCAAGCAGTCCGGCCTGGGCCGCGAGGGTTCCCGCCATGGCATGGAGGAATACCTGGAGATGAAGTACCTGTGCCTTGGGGACATCCAGCGCTGAATCGATTCACTCACAGCAAACAGCGAATCGAACCAACATGCGCCTGCTGCTTGTGGAAGACGAAGCCGAGATGGCCTCGTGGCTGGTGCGCGCATTCAAGCAAAGTGGCTTTGTGCCCGACCATGCGCAGGACGCCGGCACCGCCGAGTCACTGCTGGCCGGCAATGACTACGACGCGATCGTGCTCGACCTGCGGCTGCCCGACAAACACGGGCTGAACCTGCTGGCCGATATTCGCAAGGCCGGCAACCGCACGCCCGTGCTGGTGCTGACCGCACAGGGCTCGCTTCAAGACCGGGTAAAAGGCCTGAACGTCGGAGCCGACGACTTCCTGACCAAACCCTTTGCGATTGAAGAACTCGAGGCCCGCATCGCCGCGCTGGTTCGACGTAGCCGGGGGCGCTCACACGCGCCGCTGCAGTGCGGTTCGCTCTCATGCGCCCACGACAGCCGCGCCTTCACATTGGCCGGCACGCTGCTGCAACTCACGCCGCGCGAAAGCGCCGCGTTGTCGGTGCTGCTGGCGCGCAGCGGCTCGCCGGTAGAAAAGTCGCAGCTCTCGGCCAAAGTCTTTCCGGCCGACAGCAATGCCGGCCCTGACGCCATCGAACTGGTGCTCCACCGGCTGCGCCGCAAGCTCGACGGCGGCGACGTGCGCATCGTCACCGTGCGCGGCCTGGGCTACATGCTGGAGTCGCATCAAGCATGATCTGTCGTTTTGCACTCGTCCTCGCCGCACATCGCCGCGTTGCAGTCCTTACCCATGCTTCAGCATGGGCGGCGGCCTGCGCCTTGCGCTGCGCACCGATGACTTTGCGCAAATCCGACAGCTCATACTTGACGCGACTCTAAGCCTCACACATGCAGATACTGCGGACTGACCCCGACCGCTTCGGCATACGCGCGCGACTGCTGACGCTGCTGCTCCCGGCCATCCTGGGCTTGCTGGCCCTGGACAGCTGGAACGACTACCGCGCACTACGCGGCCAGGTGCAGGACGCCTACGACCAGGCCATGCTCGAATCCGTCCATGTGCTGCGCGGCAGTCTGTCGATGGGTCCGGACGGTTTGCTGCACCTGAACGCGCCACTTGCGGTACAGGCGGTGGTTGATGCCGCCGGCCCGCTGCAAAAGTACCTGCATATCGGATTGACGCCGCAAGGGGTGGGCTCAGCAAGTGAGGTGACCTTGCTAGGCGCAACCGACCTGCCTGCACCGCCGCAGCAGGCCCCCTCGCCCTCTTCCATCGCCTCCCCCGTGGTCTGGTACGACAGCGACTACCGGGACCATCCAGTGCGTGTGGTGGCGCTTCAAAGCAAAGTGCTTGACGAGCGTGGCCAGGCCTTTGACCTGCTGATCCAGGTGGCCGAAAGCACCGAACCACGCGACCGGGCGCAGGCGGCCACGCTGCGGCAGGAGTTGATACGCGACACCCGCATGGTGCTGGTGATG
Organism: Polaromonas sp. P5_D5; assembly: GCF_054049435.1. Taxonomy (NCBI): domain Bacteria; kingdom Pseudomonadati; phylum Pseudomonadota; class Betaproteobacteria; order Burkholderiales; family Comamonadaceae; genus Polaromonas; species Polaromonas sp. P5_D5. The sequence goes on along the minus strand of NZ_JBFUMJ010000002.1, from coordinate 431,122 downwards.
ATCCTGCTGGTCTGGCTGGGTGTGACCTGGTCCCTGCGGCCGCTGGAGCGCCTGCGCAAAACCGTGTTGGAAAACAAAGGCCGCGACCTCAAGCCGCTGGACACCACCAACGTGCCGCATGAAGTGGCACCGCTGGTCGACGCCGTCAACCAGCACCTGGCCAGCTACCGCGATTTGCTTGAGCAACAATCGCAGTTCCTGGCCGACGCATCGCACCAGCTGCGCACACCGCTGGCCATCATGCTGACGCAGGCCGGCGTCGCGCTGCGCGAAAAAGACCCTGAGCAGCTTCACACGACCTTGCGCGCCATGGTCGTGCAGATCTCGCGCAGCCGGCGTCTGTGCGAGCAACTGCTGTCGCTGGCCCATGCGAGCGACGGTGCGCCATCCGAAGACGCGCCTGCCGTCGTGGACCTCAACAGCATCGCGCGGGACGTGGTGCTGCAGCACCTGGCGCTGGCCCATGAGAAAAATCAGGACCTGGGCCTGGACGCGGCTGAAGATGCACCGGTGCCCGACCCACTGCAAAAAAACCCTGCAGTCCCGGTACTGGCTCGCGGCGCCGAACTGCACGAGGCGCTGTCCAACCTGGTGCACAACGCCATTGTCTACACCCCGCCGGGTGGGCACATCACCGTGAAGGTGAGCGCCGGCGATGGCGCGGCGCTCGCCGAGGTGCGCGACGACGGCCCGGGCATAGCCAAAGCGCGGCACGCGGAAGTGTTTGAACGCTTTCATTCGGCCGGCCCGACGGAAAAAGGCGCGCGCGGCGCCGGGCTCGGTATGGCCATCGCACGCGCCTATGCCAGACGCAACGGTGGTGACATTGAGTTGGCCGATGCTGGCTTCGGCTCCGGCTTGCGCGCCATCCTGCGGCTGCCGCTGGCGTCCGACCCCCAGGGCTGACGCACACGGTTGAGCCGTGGCCGGCGGTGCCGCAGGCGCCACCGGCCCTGTTAGTGATAACACGTATTTTGAGTTCGGCTGCGTAAAACGAAAGCCGATTGGAAGCCTCGCTTCCTAACATCCGCTCCATCCCAAACGCCCCAGCCGGTTGCAACTTGTGCACCAGCCAAAGGCAGGGCCACCATCAAGGAGACACGGATGAATCACCCCCCGTTTGTGATAACGCCCGCAGCGGCGCAGCCATGGAGAAAACCGCTATGAACATGAAGAACCGTAACTTCGTGCGGGGCCTCTGCCTCATGGCGATCGCCCTGCTCTTTGGCGGGGTGTCGCTGAATTACACAGTAGGCGAATTAAGCCGCTCCGGACCCGGCATGTTTCCCCTGATCGTGAGCTCCCTGCTGTTTGTGATTGGCGTGCTCACAGTGGTGCGCTCGCACTTCTATGACCCCGTCCCCCTGGACTACGGCGTCAAAAATATCGCCCTCATTCTGCTGAGCCTCGTCGGGTTTGCAGTGATCTCCCACTACATCAACATGATCCTTGCCATCATATTTCTGGTGTTTTGTTCCACGCTTGCAGGTACGTCGTATTCCGTGGTGCGCAACATCAAGATCTCGGTAGGCCTGATCCTGGTTGCCTTTGCCTTCAAAAACTTTCTCGGCCTTAGCCTGCCCCTCTACTGATGGACATCCTGCATAACCTCTCGCTGGGTTTCGAGCACGCGCTGACCTGGCAAAACCTTCTTTATTGCGCTCTTGGCTGCACGGTGGGCACACTCATCGGGCTGCTGCCGGGACTGGGCCCTTTGTCGACCATCAGCCTGCTGCTGCCCCTGACTTATTCCATTCCCACCGGCGGCGCACTCATCATGCTGGCTGGCATTTACTACGGGGCCCAATATGGCGACAGCGTGAGCGCCATCACGATGAAGATCCCGCATGCCAGCAGCATCGTCGCCTGTATAGACGGCTACCAGATGACGCTCAAGGGAAAGACCGGCCTGGCCCTGTTCACCGCGGGCATTTCCAGCTTCATTGGCGGCACCGTGGCCATTGTGGTGCTTTCGACCCTGGCTCAACCATTGGGTGAAGTGGGCTTCCTGTTTGGGCCGGCTGACTACTGCGCCCTCATGCTGCTGGGTTTTTTCTGCGTGAGCTTTGTCAGCAGCGGCAGCCTGCTCAACGGCCTGGCCATGGCCATGGTCGGCGTCCTGCTCGGGATGGTCGGTACCGATGTGAACAGCGGCACTGCGCGCTACACCATGGACCTGCCGTTCCTGATGGACGGGATTGGCCTGATCAGCATCGCCCTGGGCTGCTTCGGCATTGCCGAGGTGGTGAAAAATCTCGACAACAAAAATGTTCTCACGCCGTTCAACGGCGAAATCAAGCTCATGCCGACCTGGCCCGAGTTCAAGCGCATCATCCCCAGCGCCCTGCGCGGCAGCATCATCGGCTCGGTCCTGGGCATACTGCCCGGCGGCGGCCCCACGATTGCCCAGTTCGCCGCCTACGCCGCCGACAAGAAGTTCAGCAAATACAAGCACGAGATCGGCACCGGATGCATCGAAGGCGTGGCCGGGCAGGCCGCCGCCGACGAGGCCGCCGCACGCACCAGCTTTATCCCGCTGATGGCCATCGGCATTCCCGAAAATGCCGTCATGGCCCTGATGATGGCCGCCTTCGTCATCAAGGGGATCCAGCCCGGCCCCAACATGATCGCCAGCCACCCCGATTTATTCTGGGGTCTGGTAGCCAGTATGTGGGTGGGCAATTGCTTTCTGGTCATCCTCAACGTGCCCCTGGTGCGCTACTGGCTGTCGGTCTTCAAGATTCCCTACACGGTGCTGTTTCCGGCGATTCTCTTTTTCTGCTGCATCGGCACCTTCAGCATCAACAACAGCCTGGACGACATCTACATCACAGCCGTGTTCGGCCTGGTGGGCTATTTGTTTTTGCGCCTGGAGATGGAGGCCGCGCCACTCCTGCTGGGTTTTATTCTGGGCCCCATGCTGGAGGAAAATTTCCGCCGCGCCATGCTTCTCAGCCGGGGCAGCTTCAGCGTGTTCGTCAACCGACCCATCAGCGGGACCTTGCTGGCCATGATCGGAACTCTGGTCGTGTGGCAGGTCGTGGTGTTTGTCCGGAAGCTGATCAAGGCGCCCGACCATCACATCCACTCGGACGGCAATGCGCCCGCCGTGCCGCTACCCGCAACCGGTGGTAAATGAGGTCAACGTGAGGCAAAAGCAGTAGAGCCCGCCGATTCTCCCCGCCCCTGAAAGCCCCCAAGCCTCTCACGAGCTTGGGGGCTTGTTTCATGCGGCCGTTGTGTTGAAATGAGCTTCCCCTTCAGGAGACACGCCAACATGAACCGCAGACTCTTCATCCAGGCCGGGGCCGTCGGCTCGCTGGCCCTTTTTGCTCCTTTTTTGATAGCTGCTCGCGCACAACCAGCGGGGGCTGCAGGCACAAAACGTCATGGAATCGTGATCCAGGTCAGCGACAACGACCCCGCCAAATGGAACCTGGCGCTGAACAACGCCAAAAACCTGCAGGACGACGTGGGCGCCGCCAACGTCGACATTGAAATCGTCGCCTACGGCCCGGGCATCGGCATGCTCAAGCTTGAATCCCCCACCGGCTTCCGCATCGCCGACGCCGCCAAGGCCGGCATCAAAGTCACCGCCTGCGAAAACACCATGCGCGGCCAGAAGCTGACCAAGGACGACATGCTGGCCGGCATCAGCTATGTGCCCGCCGGCGTCACGGAAATCATGAAGAAGCAGCACGAAGGCTGGGCGTACCTGCGGCCGTGAGCCGGGGGGGACGAACCCTCAAGGCTGTTCCGCCCCTTCCAGCCGCGCCGCCTGCACAGGCCGGTGAAAACGCTGGTTGAGCTTGCCGCGCCAATGGTTGATGAGGTGGTAAATCAGCTGGAAGCAGACGGTAAAGATCACAATCACCAGGCCTATCAGCAGCACCCGGTCGCCGGCCTTGGGCAGGGTTTCGATGGCGCGCAGCGTGATCGTTGTGGCCTCGACCACGCCGACCGCCGCGCCGAAACCCGAAGACAGCACCATCACAAAAAACGCGCGCACCAGGCCCATCACAAACAGCATGGCGGCCACGGGCGAGCCGCTTCTCAACTGCCGCATGGCCTCGACCGCGTGATCCGACACATAGGCCGCCGCATACAGCGTGAGCGACAGCACCACGGCCAGCCACGGCGTCATGGTGAACTGCCGGTGCGGGGAACCTATGGCCGGCACGACGTTGACCAGGAAAAACATCACCACAAAGGTGGGCACGGTGCGCATCAGCGCGACCAGCCAGGCAGCCGGCGTGGCAGCCAGGCCGTTGCGAAAGCGCGCAAAAGCCAGCGGCGCGCCCAGCAGCATGCCGCCCAGCAGCGCGCAAATGGCGATCTGGAAATTGACGACCAGGGCGGCCAGGAATTCCGGGATAAAGCGCGGCAGCAGCTCAAGCATAGGAAGCCCTGCTCAAGGCCAGCCGCGACTGCCAAACGTCGGCCAGCTTGTGCACCACCGCGACCAGCAGCATGTAGAAGATCAGCAGGAAAGTGTAGGTGTTGATGCGTTCGCTGGAAAACGACGCCACGTCGGTCAGCGCGGCCAGCAGCTCGGGCACGCCCATCACCGACGCGGCCGGGCTGCCCCGGGTGGCGTTCACCATGAAAGCCACCATTTGCGCGCGGGCCCGGTAGACCGCCGCGCTCAGGGCGGGCCGGGCCTGTGCGCGCTCCTCGCGCAGCGTGAGCATGGCCTCCGCGACGGCCTGCCCGGCGTTGCTGCCGTTGAACAGGCCCAGCACCAGAACCGCAGCGGCCAGCGCGACCAGCGGCGAGGTGGCGCCCATGGCACCGACCACCACGCCGGCCAGGATCATCAGCAAAATCAGCGGCGTCGATTGCATGGGCCACAGCACGCAGCGCATGGACCAGCGCAGCCAGCGCATGCGGGACGTGAGGCCCGCGCCAAAGGCCAGCGCGAAAGCCCAGGTCGCCAGCACGGCGCCCACCACCAGCAGCACGGAGAACCAGACCCCTTCCAGCAGAAGGTCCAGCGCCACCCAGATCTTGAACATGGCCAGCGTGACCCGCGTGCCGGTGGTGTGGTAGATGAAGTTCTCAAGCCGGTCGACCAGGGGCGCGAAGGAGGTGGGCTGCAGCTGGTTGTCCAGCGGCGCCATCACGCAGGCCGGATCGTTCAGGGCGCTGATCTGCGCGCAGTTGCTGCCGGACCAGAGCCGGCGCTGCTGCGCCAGGAAGGGCGAGTCCGCCCCGTGCTTTTTGGCCAGCGCCTGCAGGGCGCCCGAGATGTGCAGCTGCTGCATCGACAGCGCCAGCACGTCCGCCAGGCGCGCGCCGCCGTTGCGTGACACGGCCGCGCCCCAGGGCAGCGGGGCGAAGCCGAACTTGGTGTCGTAGGCCGCGGCAAACGCGGGCTGCTGCAGGTAAGACGCAAAAAAGCTGTCGTCCTGCGCGACCAGCGAGCAACCGCCCAGGCGAAGCTCATCGACCAGGCTGGAGGCCTTGTCAAACAACTTCAGGCGCGCGCCATTGACCGACAGCTCGGCATTGGTACTGTTGCCCACCGTCACGCAGACCGTGTTGCCGCGCAACTTGACCAGCCCCCCGATCTCCAGCTCTTTGCGCCCCAGCACAATGGTCTGCGACTGGTAGTAGTGCGGCCTCACGAACAGGGCTTCACGGTCCCGCTGCAAGGTGTGGCCCATGGTGGCGATGACCATGTCGACCCGCCCTTCGCCGAGCAGCGCCAGGCGGTTGGCGGGCGTGACCACCACAAACGCCGGCTCAACGCCGAGCGAGCCCGCCAGCTGGTGCGCCAGGTCGATTTCAAAGCCCTGCAGCGCGCCCGCCGCGTCCTCGAAGGCAAACGGCGGATAGCCGGTGCGCACGCCCACCCTCAGGGTCTTGGTGCACAGCACGCGCGACAACACATCCACCGCCTGGTCGCAATTCCGGCCTTGCGGCGCGCCGGCCTGGGCCGCGGGCGGCGGCTGTTGCGGCGGCCGGCCGTCCTGGGCGGCCGCGGTGAAACACAGCAGTGCCAGGCTGAGGGCCAGCACGCGGCGCATGGCAAAGCGGCTTTCAACCACGCCGCGGATTCGCATCAAGCTTCCTCGTGCTTCCAGCTGATTTCAACCAGGTCGAAGTCGACAAACCAGTAGGAGCCCATCCTGTGGATGCCCTCCCCCAAGAAACGCGACAGCACCTGCGGGCTCAGGCTGACCTGCTTGTGCGCGGGCAAAGGCACCGAAGCACAGTAGGCGATGCGCGCCTGCAGGCCCAGGGCCTCGACCATCGCCTGTGTCTTGCTGAAATCGAGGAACACGTTGTGGGTCATGACGGCCAGGCCGCCGGGCGCCAGGTGGCGGGCCAGGCCCTGCAGGAAGGGGTCGACACTGCGGCGGCCGTCGATACCGCCGGCGCTCCAACTCGGCAGCCGTCCATCGCCCTCGATGTGCTCGGCCGCGAACTGCGGCAGGTTGGTCACCACCAGGTCAAAGCGCGCGTCGCCGCACACGCTCCACATGTCGCCCTGCAGCAGGCTGGCATTGGCCTGCAGCCCTTCCTGGTCCAGCAGTTTTTGCGTGGCCTGCACGGCCAGCGCCTCGAGCTCGACGCCCAGCGCGCTTTGCGCGCCCAGTGCCAGCAGCATCGCCATGATCACGCCGCTGCCCGGCCCCATCTCCAGCGCCCGGGCCGCATGCACACGCCCCGGGTGCTTGCGCAGGTAAAGCAGCAAAGCGGCGGTGTATTCGCTCGGACTGAATAAATTGGTTTCGTTCAAAACAATTCTTCTTGCATCCCGAAAGGCGGCTTTGACACTGGGGCGGCCGGCTTGAAGCACGGTCGAGCGATAGTAACCTATGGATACACCTTTGTGATTACAGGCAGGCGCCGCTTGCCCATGCCTTTGAAGCTGGCACCGCAGTGTAAAATTCGCCGCAAGCCCGCTACCGGCGCGGCTCAGCGCCAAGTGGTTCATCAGCAGCCACCCAAACGCGGGTGTAGTTCAATGGCAGAACGGCAGCTTCCCAAGCTTCATACGAGGGTTCGATTCCCTTCACCCGCTCCAGATTTCGAACAAGGTCTTTAAGTTCTTTGAAGATTTAGCATCCGACCTCAACTGTTGCGCCAAGGTCCTGCAAAGGATGTTCATGGCAAAGGCTGGCTATCTCTATCGCCGCAGCAAACTTTCAAAATATCGCCCGAGAGCCAGGTTGAATTCCTGGGGGGCTTCCAGTGCCGGCAGATGCGCCGCGCCCTGAAGTACCAAGCTTTGGGCCCCGGGTATGCGCCGCGCAACAAGCGCGCATCTTTCCTGCAAGTGCGGGAGGTCAAGATCGCCCCACATCACGAGCGTAGGCGCTTTGATCGCTTCCAGCTGTTCCCATGCTGAAGGTTCTTCGGATGCCGGGCCAGGGTTGGCGGCCCGTAAAGCGCTACCGTTCATCGAGAGGAAGAGCTGGCGAATCTCACCTCCTACTCGCTCCGGCGGACTCAAGGGGCCGTCCAGCCAGAGACGAGCCTGAAGCTCATTCTTTGCATCCAGGTCGCCCTGCGCCGCAGCGGCGCTGATCGCATCCATCAGTGCTTTGACCGGATCCCCGTATTGCGGCGCCGGTGCACCGCTCACCCCGGGCGCAACAACCACCAAACCGCTCACCCGGTCTGGCCGCGCCAATGCGGCGTCGATGGCGACGCGGCCTCCCATGGAACAGCCTACCAACACCGCACGGTCATATCCCAAAGAATCCATCACATCCCAAAGGTCGGCCACATTTGAATACGGCGTTGGACTCACTGTGCGCGACGCTCCAAAGCCGCGGCGGTCGTAGCTGATTACAGGGTGAGCTGTTGCCAGCCAGTTCCATTGGCCTTGCCACATTCGCCGGTCTGCGACGTTGGCGTGCAGCAAGACAACCGGCGTGCCAGTTGCGCCGTGGTTTGCCTCGTATTCCACAGCCAGCAAAGCGCCAGGAACTTCAACCAGCTTCATTGTTTTCATGGCTATGACGATACTGATCGCAGACCTTGGATGTCAAGCCGTGATTGCCGTTGGCAGCGGCCAGCGCATCACGATGATGAATATGCCCGGCAAGGTCAGGCCGCTGCGGGCCAGCCCGTCTTACGGATTCCCGCGCCGCTTCAACCACCTCATCAGGCTGCCGACCACGGGCAGCTTTTCATAGAGTTCTTCAGCCGCGTCCCAGTAGTCGCGGTGCAGCGTGATGCGGCCTTCGCCGTCCAGCACCAGGTGCGAGCCGCCCAGGATGCACTGCGCCCTTCCCCGCTGAAAACGTTTGAAGGCAAAGTGGAACTCCCAGGTCAGAAAGCATTGCGTGCCTTGCACGATGCGCCCGGTGATGACGAAGCGCGGGTTCTCCAGGGTCTCATACATGTGGCTGTAGATCTGCTGGATCGCGGGCAAGCCATGCACATCGTTGAACGGATCTTTAAAACGTGCATCGGGAGCGTAGATGGCGCCCAGCGTTTCCACGCCCGCGGGGGTGAGGGTCTGGAAGGTGTCTGCAATGCGGTCGACAGCGTAGTTGGCGAAGTTCATGAATTTCTAGGCCTGCCTGAGGCGGCGGGTCGCCGCGAAAAACAAGGGGTAAGGCAAAAGCCGCAAGGCTTTCATCCAGAGGGTAAAGCGTTTGGGGAAGTGGATTTCAAATTCTCCGCGTGCCCAGCCCCGCAGTATTTCGCTCGCCGCCTGTTCGGGGCTGATCAAGGCGGGCATTTTGAACTGGTTCTGTTGCGTCAGCGGTGTGTTGACAAAGCCGGGGTTGATCAGCGAGACACCGACACCCTGGGCGTGCAGGTCCAGGTACAGGGTCTCGGCGAGGTTGATGAGCGCGGCCTTGGTGGGGCCGTAGGCCAGGCTGTTGGGCAGGCCCCGGTAGCCGGCCACGCTGCCCATGAGGCTGATGTGGCCGCGCTGGCCGGTGCGCGTATCCGGCTGTCGCGCCAGCAGCTGCGGCACCACGGCGTCCAGCATGTAGAGCGCGCCGAGGTAATTGACTTCGTTGTGGCGCAGCAGGTCGGCCAGGTCCATGTGGGCGGCGTCCATGGCGTGATAGTGGCCCGCGCAGTACACGACGCAGTCCAACGCATCCTGGGCGGCCAGGGCCGATGCCGCGGCCTTGACCGCGCACGCGTCGGTCACGTCCAGCGGCAGGGCAAGGGCGCCGGGGTGTGCGTCGACGAAGGCGTTGAGCGCATCCGCGCCGCGGGCCGACACCACCACCTTCGCGCCCCGGGCGTGCAGCGCTGATGCGGTGGCTCGGCCTATGCCGGTGGAGGAGCCCACCAGCCAGACCGTGCGGCCGCGCCAGTCCGCGATGCGAGAGTTCAGTGCCATGGCTGTCTATCGCTTGGTGAAGGACAGCGTCACTTCGCCCAGGCCCACACCCCACTTGCGCATGGCGGCCTTGTTGAGCATGACTTTGTCGTTCATGAGGTACATCCAGTCGTCAAACTGCACGTTGATGACCCGGCCGTCCACCGGCAAGGCCAGGGTGTAGGCCCAGTTGAAGGCGTTGCCGCTTTGCCGGCCCTCGGCGGTGCCCACCACGTCGTCGGCCTGGCCGGTGTAGTGGCCGTCGGCATGGCGCGTCAGGCGCCAGATGCGCCGCTGGGTCGTGCCGTCGGAATAGCTGAAGGCTTCGTCGAGCACGCCGGCGTCTCCCTTCCAGGTGCAGGTCATCACCACGCTAAAGCGCTTGACGACCTTGCCGGAGCGGTCGGTGAAGATGCCGTAGGCGTCGAGCGTGCCGTTGAAGTAGTCGCGCAGTTCCAGCACCGGGGTTTCCCTGGCGTAGTCCTGCACTTGCGGCGTGCTGCATGCGCCCAGCAAGGCAGCGCACACGACGACGGCGAGAAGGCGTGAGCGGTGGAAAAAAGTGCGTTGTGTCATGGGGTGTGCGGCTGGGCCGTGGTTGGGAGGATGAAAAAATGGAGCGCGCCGGCCGCCAGGGCTTTGAGCGCGCAGGGCAGGAGGCAGTAAGCGGCGGTGAGCAGGGCGGAGGCGTTGGCGTCCCGCACGCCGGGCACATAACCGAGCCAGCCGAGCAAAGGCAGGGCCAGGCCGGCGGCCAGCGCGAGGTTGAGCTTGGTGGCGAAGTTCCACCAGCCGAAGTAAGCCCCTTCGGCGCGACCGCGGTCACCGGCCCTGGCAATGACGCCGGCCAGCAGCGCGCCGGGCAGGACCAGGTCGCTGCCCAGGGCCGCGCCGGACAAGGCGCACACCAGCAAAAACCAGGGCGCGTCGCCCGCGCCCAGCCGGCTCGCGCCCAGAAAAACCGCGATGGACAGCAGCATGCCAAAGCGCCAGCTGTGCGCCAGCCCCCAGCGCTTGACCCCGCGCAGCCACAGCGGCATGGACAGCGCGCCGCACACAAAGTACACGGCCAGCGCGGCGGACTGCATGGCCTCGCTGGCCAACAAACGGTCTTGCAGGAAAAACAGCACCAGCGTGGCAGGGATGGCGCTGGCGATGCCGTTGAGCAGGTAGACGCCCAGGAGGCGGCGAAAGTCGGGGTTGCGCCACGGGTGCCGGAGCGCGCCGGCGGTGCTGTCCGCGGCGCTTGCCGCCGCATGGCCGCGCTCGGGCCGGGGCGCCGCGCGCCAGGTCCACCAGCCGCCTGCCAGGCCGGCGACCAGCAGGGCCAGCATGACGGTCACGCCCAGCAGCGCGGGCGTGACCGACGCGAGCAGCACGCCCACCAGGCCCAGCCCCTCGCGCCAGGCCACGACGCGGCTGCGATACAGCGCGTCGCCGCCCAGCATGGCGCCCCAGGACTGGTGCGCAATAGACAAAGCGCTATAGGCTGCATAGGTCACGACCAGCCAGAACCCCGCCCACCAGAGCAGTGCGGTGGGATCACTCACCAACGGCACAAACAAAAAAGAAAATCCCACGGCGAGAACGGCTCCCGCCAATGCGCCCATCACCAGCACGGCGCGAAGCGAGACGACATAGAGTCGATCGCACAAGCGGCCCAACAACGGATCAATGACCGCATCAAGCAGGCGCGCCCCCAGGAGCACGGCGCCCAACGCCGCGAGCGAGACGCCCCAATGGCGCGTGTACAGATTGGGCATTAATACATACAGCGGCAAGGCGCAAAACGCCAGGGGCAACCCCAGCAGGCCGTAGCGCGCCCCGCCGCTCAGACCCAGAACCCGGGGCTCCGCTTCGATGCGCGCGGCCATAGAGGAATTCATGGTGCGGCACCCACCGGGGCCGGGGATTTCTCCTGCGCCAGCAGCGCGCGGCGCATTTGCGGCTCGGAGGTTTGCGGTGACAGCCAGATACCGAAGAAGAGTTTGGCAAACAGCGGGTCGCGCACTTCACCGAGCAGGCGGCCGTTGCTCCAGAATACCGCGCCCGTGGCGGGCTGGTGCACCCCGGTGATGCGATCGCCGGTTTTGACATCCGGGAACAGCGCGCGCATCTGGTTTTCCCAGGCAACTTCCTGCGCCGGGGTCATGGGGGTGACGGGCGCCTGGCGGCGCATCTCCGCAATGGATCGCCGGGCAATGTCGGCCCCTTTGAAGTCACGCAGGTAAGCCAGCTCCAGCGCAAACGGGCTTTTTTCATAGGCTGGCCCGTCGAATCCTGGTGCGACCCAGAGGGTCGCCCGGTAAACCTCAAGGCCCCAGAATTTCAAATTAGCCTGACCCGACAGGCTGGCCGCGGGCAAGGCGGAGCGCAGCTCTTGCGGCAGGGGCAGAGCCTGAACTTGCAAGCAAGACAAGCACCCAATGACCGCCAATATCGCGCAAGCAGATGCGTTTTTCATATCGAAAGCGCTTCAGGTTTGCGCAAGGTGTACTGCATCAGGTTGATATCACCCGTGTCAAAGGCAGCCTCGCAGTAGCCCAGGTAAAACTCCCAGATGCGCATAAACCGTTCGTCAAAGCCGAGCGCCGCCACCTCGGCCTTGCGGGCGATGAAGGCGTCGCGCCAGCGGCGCAGCGTCTCGGCGTAGTCCGCGCCGAAGGCGAATTCGTCCACCACCTCCAGCCCCGCGGCCTGGGCCTGGCAGCGGAACTCCCGCGGGCAAGGCAGGCAGCCGCCGGGAAAGATGTACTGCTGGATGAAGTCGGTCGAACCGACATAGCGGTCGAACAGTGCGTCGTTGATGACGATGCTTTGCACGCAGGCCCGCCCGCCGGGTTTGAGCAGGCGGCTCACGGTGGCGAAGTAGGTGGGCCAATAGGCCTGGCCCACGGCTTCCACCATCTCGATGGAGCAGATCGCGTCGAACGGCGCATCCTGGATGTCGCGGTAGTCCTGCAGGCGCAGGTCGGCCCGCCCGCCCGCGCCGGTGCCGACGTCCAGGCGCTGCATGCGGGCATTGGCATAGGCCAGTTGCTCGGTGCTCAGCGTCACGCCCACCACGGCCGCGCCGCGTTCGACGGCGGCCTGCTCGGCAAGCGCGCCCCAGCCGCAGCCGATTTCCAGCACGCGGTCGCCGGACTTCACATTGGCCATTTCCAGCGCGCGGCGCACCTTGGCGTTCTGCGCCTCGGGCAAGGAGCGGGACAGGTCGCCGTCAAACCAGGCGCCGGAGTAGTTCATGGTCTCGTCCAGCCACAGGCGGTAAAACGGGTTGCCCAGATCGTAGTGGGCATGGATGTTCTTGCGGCTGTTGGCGCGGCTGTTGTGGTGCAGCAGGTGCTTGACGCGGTACAGCAGCAGCCCGAACCATGTGCCGAAGATCATGGCGTCGACCTCCCGGCGGTTGGCGGAGAACAGCTTGAGCAGTTGGGTCAGGTCGGGCGTACTCCAGTCCCCGGCGATGTAGCTCTCGGCAAAGCCAATGTCGCCGGACTTGAGCGCGGCGCCGAACACCTTCCAGTTGTGCAAGGTGATGCTGGCGCTGGGGTGTCCGGGCATATGCATGTCGTGCTGCTGCGGGTGCTCGCCAAAGCGGCGCTGCGAGCCGTCGGGCAGGTGCAGGGTCAGCGCGCCGTGGCGCAGGTTTTGCAGCAGGCGCAGCGCGCTTCGGGCGGCGGCCGGCGCATCATTTGGAAACGCAAGGCCTTGGACGGTGCGGGTAACGGCGTTCATGTCGGACTCCTGGAATGGGGCTTATGCATTGCGCGTGCGCCTCTAGCGCGAGACAAGGCTTTGCGGCGGCGAGGGTTTGCGAAAGAAAGGCACTTTTTTCAGCCACAGGCGCAACGCCTGGACGTGGATGTGCAGCACCACGCCCAGCGTCATCGCGGGATAGCGCCACAAGGCGCCGCGCAGGACGGCGGGCGTGATGGCCTGCAGCGTGCCGCTCACGCTGGTCTGCAGCACGGCGGCGTCGGCGACGACTTCGTCGTAGAAATCCACGCGGGCCACCGTACGCGCCTGTCCGTCCTGTTCGCCGTGTTCGCTGCGCATGAAGCGAAAGCGGTAGTGGCCCTGCACCGGGTTGAAGGGGGAGACGTGAAACACCTTGTCCGCGCGCTGCTCCACGCCATAGCGCGGGGCGTCCAGCACATAGCAGTGACGCTCGCCGAAGGTGTTGTTGACTTCCACCACGATGGCGCGCAGACCGCCCTCGTGGTCGCCCGCCGCGCGGTGGCAATACCAGAAGCTCACCGGCTTGAAGGTGTAGCCCAGCACGCGCGGATAGGTGTGCAGCCAGGCCTCGCCGGTCGCGTCATGGATGCCCTCGCGCCGCAACACTTCGTCCAGCCAGGCGATGGCGCCGCCCTGCTCCGGCGCGCGCCCGTCGCCGTGGTCGGCCTCGAAAAAGCTCAGCGCGCCCCCGCGATTGATGCGCCACTGGCCCGGTTGCGGCGCCTGCTTTTGCAGGCTGCGCAGCGGCAGCATCAGGAAGTACGTGGGGTAAACAAACGCGTGGCGCCGCGGGCGCAGGCGGGTGTGGCGCACCTGGCCGAAACCGATGAGCGGCACGGGCTGGCTCATGCGTCCGCCAACAGCTGCGCGGCGGCAGCCAGCCCGGCCTTGAGGCCGTCTTCATGAAAGCCGTAGCCCATCCACGCGCCCGCAAAGTAGCGATGGTTTTTGCCCTGCAGCGCCGGCATGCGGGTTTGCGCCGCCACGGCGGCCAGATCGAAAACCGGGTGGGTGTAGTCGTACTCGCCGATGATTTTTTCCTGTGCGATGGGGCGTACCGGGTTCAGGGATACGACCACCGGCTGCTCCCAGGGCAGAGGCTGCAGGCGGTTGATCAGGTAGTGCAGGCACACCCGCGCGCCCTCCTGCCCGGCTCCGCCCGCGCGCTCGTAGTTCCAGGCCGCCCATGCGGCCCTGCGCGTCGGCAGGGCGGAGGCATCCGTGTGCAGCACGGCCTTGTTGGACTGGTAGTGAATGGCTCCCAGGGTTTCACGCTCCTGCGCCGTCGGCGCGGTCAGCATGCGCAGGGCCTGGTCGGAATGAGTGGCGATGATGACCTTGTCAAACAGCTCGGCGCCCGCGTCGGTGTGGATGCGCACGCTGGCTTTGCCGTCCGGCGTGTTGCCAACGTGTTCGATACGGCGCACCGGGGTGTTCAGCCGCTTGTCCGCAATGCCCTCGATGATTTTTTCGACATAGCGCCTGGCACCGCCCTGCACGGTCCACCACTGGGGGCGGTTGGTGATTTGCAGCAAGCCGTGGTTGTGGCAAAAGCGCACCATGGTCGACACCGGGAACTGCAGCATCTGCGCGGTGGGGCAGCTCCAGATGCAGGCCATCATGGGCAGGAAGTACCAGTCGCAAAACGCGGCACCGAAGCCGTGCTCGTCCAGGAACTTTCCGAGGGGTTGGCCCAGTTGCGCATCGGTTCCGCTTTGGGCCATGCGACTGGTCAGGGCGTTAAAGCGCAGCAGGTCGCGTAGCATGCCCCAAAAGCGCGGGTTGGCCAGATTGCCGCGTTGCGCAAACACGGTGTTCAGGCTGGAGCCGCTCCATTCCATGGTGCGGCCGTTGGCAAAATCGTCGGTCTGCACCGAAAACGACATCTCTGACTTGACGCTTGCCACGTCCAGCTCCGCCAGGAGCTTGATCAGTTGCGGGTAAGTGCGCTCGTTAAGGACCAGAAATCCTGTATCCACCCCATGGGTGACCTCACCGCGCGGTGTGGGAAGCGTCACGTCGACGGTGTGGGTATGCCCGCCAAACCAGGCGCCCGCCTCCAGCAGCGTGATGTCTGCCTTGCCCCTGAGGGCGTGGGCGGCCGCCAAGCCTGAAATACCCGAACCGACGATGGCTACTTTGATTGACACCCGCACTCCTTGAATTGCTCAGGTCAATTCTATACTACTCAGTATTTATTAAAACTATTCAGTATTAATATTTCCTCATAATTCTTTTTTCAAACTAAACTGGCTAAAATCACAGCATGACGAGCCCCCTCCCCCCCAAGGCCTCCTTCAAGGCACAAATGCTGCTGGCGCGTGAAGACGCCATCATCCAGTCGGTGAACCGTTTGCTGGCTGAAAAAGGGTTTGAAGCCATGACGGTGGACGAAGTGGCGGCCGACGTGGGCATTGCCAAAGCCAGCCTTTACAAGCACTTCCCCAGCAAGGAAGACCTCGCCGCGGCGGCCATGGTGTCCGTCATGCGCCGGGCGCAGGCCTTTCTGGACGACTTGCAGCCCGAGTTGTCCGCCGTGGACAAGCTGCGCAAAGTAGTGGCTTGGACCATGGGCCTGAAGCTGGCGGGTGAAATGCCCTCGCTACCCAGCCAGAACTCCAGCCTGCGCACCGCGCTGATAGCCAACAAGGACTACATGGACGGGCTTATGGACGTGAGTGACCGGCTGGGAGCCTGGATTGAGGCGGCGCAGGCACAAGGCGCCCTCAACCCCAAGCTCCCGCCCATTGCGGTGCTGTATACCCTGTATGCCCGCGCCTGCGATCCCGTGCTGGAATTTTTGAAAATGGGAGAGCTGTACACTGACGATGAAATTGTCGCCCTGGTGCTGAGCACGTGCTTTGAAGGCCTTGAAGCCCGCTGATTGCCGGCGCACAGGGGGCCGACCTTAGGGACCGGCATAACTGCTTCGGAGCCTTCCAGGATATCTGTGCCTTGAGTTCCTTCGTAACCGCGTACCCCAACCATCGGGGCTGTGCCGGCTGCGTGCCCTTTTGGCACTGCGGTATTGAGTTTCCGGGTCAGGGTCGGTGCGTCAACGCATCACGATGATGAAGATACCCAGCAAAGTCAAGCCACTGCCCGCCAGCGTGGTGGCCTTGATGGCGTCCTGGTCCTTGAACAGCAGATGGCTCAGCGGAAAAACCAACACCGGCGTACACAGCGTGACCAGTGTGGCAACGGACAGCGGGATGTAGCGCATGGCGCCGATCACGCACATCTGCGCTGAAATGGTGGTCACGCCGATCAGGGCGTACAGCGCCATGCCACTGCGGCTGGCTGAGCGCAGGCGGGCCGCCATCGCACCCTTGTCGGCGCTGAAAACCAGGAGCAGCGCCAGGCCGCTGGCGGCGCCTATCAGCGCGCCCACGACGGGTTCATTCCAGCTGCGCACCGCCGATCCCCTGAGCACATTGCCGATCGCATACGCCAGCGAGCTGCCCATACCCAGCAAAAAAGCGGATTGCAGCGCCCGCTGAAGCGCGGTGGATTGCACAGGCGCAGGTGCGGGGCCTCCGTCGGGCGCCAGTGCTGCCGTGGAAGCGCGGCGCGAAAAAAAACCGGGCTTGTAGCTGACCAGCATCAGGCCGCCTATCGTCATGACCATGCCCAGCGCCACCAGCATGCTCAGACGCTCTCCCAGCAGCAGCCAGGCCATCAGTGCGGTGAACAGCGGGCTGCTGATCTGGAAAACGCTGGCTTTGGCCGGTCCGAAACGCACCACGGACTCGTAAAAAAACCAGCGCCCCAGGTAGGTGGCAAACGCACCGGCAGCGGCAAAAAGCCAGAACGCCTGCGCATTCCAATGCAAGCCATCCGTGCGCAGGCCCATCTGCACCAGCGTGGCCAACGCAGAAAACGCCACGTTGGAGGAAGCTGCGATGAGAAAGCCCAGGCCAAGCTCCAGGCGGCTGGATGCCACCTTGGTGACCAGAATGGAGACCGTGAAAAGCAGCAGCGCAACGCTGGCCAGCAGGTAACCGAAAAAGGTATCAGACATCCAGATCAAGCATCAAATCGGCATCAAGCCCTTATAAGACGGGCGCAAGCAGCTATCAAAACAGGAGCATTCATCACCATGTCAGATCTTGAAAGCTTCCAGTGACTCGGGGGCAAAAAGCTCCTGCGGCGTGAGCAACCGCTTTGAAAGGCCCTGCTCAAACGAGTACCGCAAGAAGGTCTGCAGCGTGGCTTCGTTCTTTTCGAATCCGTAAGGCCAGAAGTCTTCACCCATCTCACGCTTGACCTGCTCGACGTGCGAAGTCAGCCAGGGCAGCATGACCTTAAGCGCCGCTGTTTCGTACAGGTCTTCATACGTGCGCCGCTGGGACTCCTCCAGCGCTTTCATCAGCGCGCGCGCCACCCAGCGGTTGGCTTCGTACACGTCGCGGCGAATCGCCACCGTATGCATGATGGGGAATATTTTCGTTTCCTTGAAGTAATTGCGTTCGACCTGTTCGTAGTCTTCAAAAAGGCGCTTGACCTTGCCGCCCCCCTTCAGAAAACTCGAAGGCATGCGCGCGGTGTAAAGCGCGTCGATCTCGCCGTCAAGCAGCATCTGCGCCAATGTCTGCCCGGGGCCAATGCGCTCGACCTTGATGTTGGGCGGCAAATCCAGCTTGATCTTTTCAGAGCGGCCGGGCTCTTCCTCGCCGCCGGTGAAGTAGGTCACGCTGTCGACAGGGACGCCATAGTGGTCGGACAGGATGCCGCGTATCCACACCGGTGCTGTCATCTGGTACTCGGGGTTGCCGACGCGCTTGCCTATCAAGTCCTTCGCCTCGCGAATGCCGGACCTGGCATTCACGTAGATGCAGGAATGGCGGAAAAATCGCGAGGGAAACACCGGAATCGCCACAAACGGCCGCGACTCGTTGAACAGGGACACGGTGTACGACGAGAGCGACATTTCAGCCGCATCAAATTCCTTGTGCCTGAGCATGCGAAAGAAGGTTTCCTCCACCGGCATGTTGAGATAGTTCAGGTCGATGCCGTCGGGCTGCACGCTCCCGTCCATCAAGGCGCGGGTGCGGTCATAGTTCCAGCAGCCGAAAGTCAGTTTCAGTTTTGACATGTCGCAGTGTGTTCCTTGAGAGATTTGATGGATTGAAGGTTTAGAGACGTTCACAAAACCCAGCGGAGCGGTCCTGGCTAGGCGCGTCGCCGCAGACAGTGCTACAGCACGGCAAGGCGGCGCAACAACGCCAGGAGGGTTTTGTGGGCGGCTCCTTATTCCGGCTTGATGCCGGAGGCCACGATGGCCTTGGCCAGGCGTTCGTTTTCACCGAGGATGGCCTTGTTGTATTCGGCAGGGCTGCTGCCGATGGGCTCGATGCCGGCGTTGTTCAGCGTGGTGATGACTTCCGGCATCCTGGCGATCTGGGCCATCTCGGCGCTGATGCGCTCTATCGCACTCGCCGGCGTGCCCGTAGCGGCCAGCACGCCCACGATGGGCGCGAAGTCAAACCCAGGAATGGTTTCCGCAATCGCCGGCACATTGGGCTCCTGGCTGGAGCGCTGGGCCGCATTGTTGGCCAGCAGCTTGACCTGCCCGCCTTTCACAAAACCGGCCAGGGACGGCAGCGCCGAGAACAACACGTCGACCTGTCCACCGATCAGCGCCGGAACCGACTGGCCCGTGCCCTTGAACGGCACATGCGTGATTTGCAGGCCGAGCGATGCCTTCAGCGCCTCCATGGTCAGATGGTGCGTGCTGCCAATGCCCGAAGAGCCGTAGTTCAAGGTTCCCGGTTTGGCCTTGGCGAGCGCGATGAACTCCTGAAATGTATTGACCTGTACTTTGGGATGAACCGCCAGGTACAGCGGCGCGCGAGCCGCGAGCGACACGGGCATGAAGTCACGTTTGAAGTCGTAACCCAGGCTTTTGTAGATGGCGGGGTTGATGGAGAACATCGAGCCGTCCGTCACCAGGAAGGTGTAGCCGTCTTTCGGGGCGGTGGCCAGCGCCTGCGCGGCCACCACCCCGTTGGCGCCCGGCCGGTTGTCGACCACCACCGACTGGCCGAGCTTGTCGCCCAGCCGCTGCGCAAAAATGCGGGCCACGGTGTCGGGCAGGCCGCCGGCCGCGTAGGGCACCACGAACTTGATGGGGCGATTGGGGTAGGCACCCTGGGCGGCGGCAAACATCGGCAGCAGGGTGCCGGCTGCCAGGATGGCGCTGGCCCCTAGAAGATGAAGAAGATGACGGCGCTGTTTCATGAAATGTCTCCTGATGATTTTTTAAAGTGTCATGGCGGAAAAGAAGCACAGAGGCAGAAAAAATGCCCTATGTGGCGCCCTAGGTGGAATAGGACGGTTCCAGCGCTGGCTCGCGGGAATCCCACACATAGGACGCCTGGTAGGCACGCCAGTCCGTCGTTTTCGGAACAATAGCCTGAAAAGCGACCACACTGGGCGGAATACGGAGCTCGCCTGTGCCGATGGCGGCTTCCCCCGCCTGGAACGCGCTCACCGCCTCCAGCATCTGCCTGCGAAACTCCACCACCGCCATGTCGCTGGCGCCCAGACGTTCATGCGTTCTGTCGGCAATCGGGCCCATGGTCACCCACATGGCGATGTCCTGATTGGGGAAACCGGTGATACCGGTGAAGTTACCGGCTTTCATGGCTTCGCGGTTCTGCCAGAAGTGGTTGGCACGATTGCGCAGTGGCTGGTATTTGTCGTCCAGGTCGGCGCCCAGCTGCTGGCCAAGGAATTTGCGCCAGGTGCCGGTGTCGGGCGTCTGCGACGGATGGCCCCAGGCAATGAAATAGAACGCGGTGTTGGTGTCGTCCATCGGCACGTTGATGTTGGCGACGTTGTACAGGTTGTTGGGCGGGATCAGTGCGGTGGCGGGCGCCACAAACACCGTCGAGCGAATGTAGTCGTTGGTTGCCGCGTTCTTGATGGGGCGGCGTATGGCCGCATAACGGAAACCGTAAGCACCGCGCTCCACCTGCATGCGCGGCGCCTTGTCGGTAGAGGGCCGCAGCCAGTTGGTATCCGTGGCCTCCGCGCCTTCCACGCGCGCCGGCACCATGTCTGAAGAATGCAGGCTGGAGCTGTGGGCCGAGTCGATCGCGCCTTCCAGGATTTGTGCCCAGTTGCAGGGAATCAGTGCCTTGGCAATCGTCACCCTCGTGTCGGCGGTGGGTGCCCAGGCCGGTGGCTCGAACTCGGGCTGGGTTTCTTTCGGGCCCATGTAGGCCCAGACAAAACCGCCCCACTCCTTCACCGGGTAGGCCAGATGCTTGACCTTTTGCGCCATGCCGCTAGCGGCGGGCTCGGAGACCATCTCCAGGACATTGCCCTCCACGTCCATCTTCCAGCCGTGATAGAGGCAGCGCAGGCCGCAATCTTCGTTGCGGCCAAACACCAACGACACACGACGGTGCGGGCAGTATTCGTCCATCACACCGACCCGGCCCTTGGTGTCGCGAAACACCACCAGGTCTTCACCCAGCACCCGTGCCTTGACGGGCGTGCCGTCGGGCTCACTGACTTCTTCGATCAGGCATACCGGCGTCCAGTGGCGGCGCATCAACTGGCCCATGGGAGCCTGGCCCTCCACGCGGCACAACAGATCATTTTCTTCAGCAGTCAACATCGCAAATATTCCTTCATTCAGTTGCAAGCACGGTGCCTGGCAACGACATCAAAAGCAGCTTGCAAATCCGGGGCAAGCCGATTATTCTTAGCACACTAAGAATATCGGGCTTTTGATATTTGTCAATAACCATGCGGAGACAACGATGAGCGTTAACCCTAGCGTCGCAGCAGGCAGCCCTGCCGCGGCCGCCATTGAGCCGGATTTTTTTAATCTGCGGGTGGTCCGGAAGGAAGCGGTTGCACAAGGCATTTACCTGTTCGAGTTGCGTCACCCGGACGGCGCGCCCCTGCCCGCCTTCACGCCCGGCTCGCACCTGACGGTTGAAGTGCCGAGCGGCGTGCGGCGCAACTATTCCCTGTGCAGCGACCCGGCTGACAACGGCTCCTGGCAGATCGCTGTCAAGCGTGATGAGCGCGGCCGTGGCGGATCCATCAGCATGGCGGACGACGTGCAAGCGGGGCAGTTGCTGCCAGTCAGCGCGCCGCGCAATAACTTCGAACTGGCAAGCCACGCCGCTGAGTCGATCTTCGTGGCGGGCGGTATCGGCATCACGCCGGTGCTATCGATGATGCGCTACCTCAAGCGCACGAACACCAGCTTCAAGCTCTACTACTGCACGCGCGATGCGGGCAGCACGGCGTTCATCCACGAGCTGCAATCCGAGTTTGCTGGCCAGGTGCAGATTCACCACGACAACGGCGACATCGACCAGGCGCTGGACCTGTGGCCGGTGTTTGAAAAGCCCACCGCCGCGCACATTTACTGCTGCGGCCCCAAAGGCCTGATGGACAGCGTGGCCGACATGTCGGGCCACTGGCCTTCGGGTTCGGTGCATTTTGAAAGCTTCGGCGTCGACGCCACGGTGTATGCCGATAACACGCCCTTTACCGTGCGGCTTCAAAAGAGCGGGAAGAGCGTCGAGGTTAGTGCAGAACAAACCATTCTGGAGGCCTTGCGCGCCACGGGCCTGCGCGTGGCCAGCTCTTGCGAAAGCGGCACCTGCGGCACCTGCAAGACCCGCCTGCTGGCAGGCGAGGCCGAGCACCGCGACATGGTGCTGACCGACGAGGAAAAGGCTGACCACATCATGGTCTGCGTCTCGCGGGCAAAATCGCCTGAACTGGTACTGGACTTATGACAAACCGCACACTGAAGATGGGCGTGGTGGGCCTGGGACGGGCGTTCACGCTCATGCTGCCCACCTTTGTGCATGACAGCCGCGTCACGCTGGTGGGCGCGACCGACCCGATTGCCCAGGCCCGGGCGCAGTTTGAAAAAGATTTCGGCGCGCCCAGCTACGAATCCATCGAAGCGCTGTGCGCCAATCCGGCCGTGGAAGTGCTCTACATCGCATCGCCCCACCAGTTCCATGCGGAGCACGTGCGCCTCGCCGCCTCCTTCGGTAAACATGTGCTGGTGGAAAAGCCGATGGCCCTGACGGTTGACGAATGCACCAGCATGATTGAAGCGGCCCGCAGCGCAGGCGTTCACCTCATCGTCGGCCACAGTCACAGCTTCAACACGCCGATACGGCGCACGCGCGAACTCATCGACAGCGGCCGCTGCGGCGCGGTGAAGATGATTCACGCCATGAACTACACCGACTTCCTCTACCGGCCGCGCAGGCCGGAGGAACTCGACACGGCAGCCGGTGGTGGCGTGATCCACAGCCAGGCCACGCACCAGATGGACATCGTCCGGTTGCTGGGCGGCGGGCTGGTGCGCAGCGTGCGGGCCCACAGCGGCGCCTGGGATACCGCTCGCCCCACTGAAGGCGCCTACAGCGCATTGATCGAATTTGAAGGCGGTGCGTTCGCCTCTGCCACCTACAGTGGCTATGGTCACTATGACTCGGATGAGCTGCTGGGCAACATCGGCGAAATGGGCCAGGCCAAAAACCCGAATGACTATGGCGCCGCCCGCAAACGGCTGCAGGTTGCGTCCACCCCCGCTGAAGAAGCCGCGCTGAAAGCGGCGCGCAACTACGGCGGCAGCCTGTACATGGCCGGCACCGCCCTGCCGCAAGGCCTGCAGCACCAGCACTTCGGCCAGTTCATTGTCAGCTGCGAAAAAGCGGATCTTCGCCCCGGTCCGGCAGGCATCGCCATCTACGCTGACGGCGAAAAAACCTTCGAACCCCTTCCAGCCCCGCCGGTTCCGCGCCAGGAGGTGATCGACGAGCTCTTTGCCGCAGTGGTGAACGGCGACTCACCGGTTCACAGCGGTGAATGGGCCCGGGCCACCACGGCGGTGTGCCTGGCGCTGCTGGAGTCTGCCCGCACCGGGCGGGATTGCCAGCCGGGGTATCAAGTGCGTCACAATGCCGGTTCATGACCAACGACACCCAAAACATCATCCGGCACTGGCGTGAAGCCGTTCCCAATGACCGCCTCGCGCACCTGATCCGTGATGCCTCACGGGCCTTTCACCGCGCGCTGCAGGTGCGGCTGGCAGAGCATGGTGTTCCCTTTGGTCACTGGACCTTCCTGCGCATTCTCTGGGAGTCGGACGGGCTGACGCAAAAGGAGCTCAGCGCGCGCGCAGGCGTGATGGAACCCACCACGTTCATTGCGATGAAGGCCATGGAGTCGCTGGGCTACATCGTGCGCAAGCAGCTGCCCACCAACAAGAAAAATATGTACGTGCACCTGAGCGACAAAGGCCGGGCGCTCAAGAAGCTGCTGGTGCCTTTGGCCGAAGAAACCAACAACGTCAGCATCGAAGGCATTGCACCCGAAGACATCAAAACCACGCGCGCGGTGCTGCTGGCGATGATTGAAAACCTCGCAAAAGACGAGCTGCTGCAAACACCACCCGCAACGAAGCGCAAAGCTGCCGCAAAACCGGCCGCCCAGGCCACCCAGTCACCCTCGGCCACGCGCAGCAAGCGTGGTAAAAAAGCCGCGTCCTGAACCCCGCGCGGCGTCCCTTCATGAAGCCATCGCTCCCGCACCCGTTTCGCCGGGTATAGTCTGCCCATGTACACGCCTTTTTCAAGCCATGCCACTGCGCCAGCCCTGCTGGCCGATGACATGCGCCTGACAGGCGGCTTTACCGCTCCCCCACCTGCCGCACCTCCGCGCAACGTGGTCGCTTCCGGCGCTTACCCGCCGGCCGCGCGCGTTCCCGGCTGAGTTCCAGCCGGTCCAGCTCTCCAGCCTCGTTTGATTCAGCCACTGGCGCAGCCGCGCCACGTGCGCTCGCTGGAGCTTGTCCTCTTTTCGGCAGGTAATTTCATGATTTCAAAAAACACGGCCTGGGCCACCTTCGGCCCGACTTCCCTTTTCGTCCTGATCTGGAGCAGCGGCGCGCTTTTCTCCAAACTCGGGCTGCAGCACGCCAGCCCTTTCGCCTTTCTGGGTTTACGGTTTGCCCTTGCGCTCAGCATTCTGCTGGCACTCGGGTTGGCCAGACGGCGTTGGCTGCCGGCGCCCGGCACGCGCCTGCGCGTCGCGCTGACGGGGCTTTTGATGATCGGCAGCTATTCCATCTGCCATTTGCTGGCGCTGGACCACGGCCTCACGCCCGGCGTACTGGCCACCGTGCTGGGCGTGCAGCCCATCCTGACGCTGGCACTGACGGAGCGCCAGGCCTTTTCGCGGCGGCGGCTGGCAGGCCTTGGCCTGGCCCTGGGCGGACTGGTGCTGGTGGTGTATGAAAGCATTGCGCGTGCGCACTTCACCACCACCGGGATGCTGTTTGCTTTTGGCGCTTTGGCTTGCATGACAGTGGGCGCCATCCTGCAAAAGTCAGTCAGGCAAGCGCCGCGCGAAGTGCTGCCGCTGCAGCTGGCCTGCAGCCTGTTGCTGTGCCTGCTCTTTGCGCCGTTTCAGCCGATGTCTGTTGATCTGGGCACCGGCTTCTGGGTGGCACTGGTGTGGATGGGGGTTGTCATGTCGGTGGTAGCCACACTGCTGCTGTACCGCCTGATTCACGCGAGCAATCTGGTCAACGTCACCAGCCTGTTCTATCTGGTGCCTGCAGGCACGGCTGCCCTCGACTACCTGGTGCTGGGCAACCGCCTGGCGCCCTGGAGCCTGGCGGGCATGCTGGCGATCCTGCTGGGCCTGGTGCAGGTCTTCCGCAACCCTGTGCAGCCGTTAGCCGCACGCTGAAAGTTGCCGGGCGGCAGTGCAAAACCACCGCCCGGCTGCAGATCAAATCAGCTGGACACCCGTCTTGGCCTGCAAGACCTCGCGGGTGACGCCGGGTGCAAGCTCCACCAGCTTGAGGCCTTCGGGCACCACGTCCATCACGGCGAGGTCTGTGATGATGCGGTCCACCACGCCCACGCCCGTCAACGGCAGCGTGCATTTCGGCAGTATCTTCATGTCTTCGGTGCCGTCTTTCTTTTTGGCAACGTGCTCCATCAGGACGATCACGCGCTTGACGCCGGCCACCAGGTCCATCGCGCCGCCCATGCCCTTGACCATCTTGCCCGGGATCATCCAGTTGGCAAGGTCGCCTTTTTCGCTGACCTGCATGGCGCCCAGAATCGACAAATTGATCTTGCCGCCGCGAATCATCGCGAAGCTTTCATGGCTGCCAAAGATGGATGAGCCCTTGATCGTCGTCACGGTCTGTTTGCCGGCGTTGATCAGGTCGGCGTCCACCTGGTCTTCGGTCGGAAACGGGCCAATGCCCAGCATGCCGTTTTCCGACTGCAGCCACACTTCCTTGTCACCCGTGAAGTTGGCCACCAGCGTCGGGATGCCGATGCCGAGGTTCACATAGAAACCGTCTTCGAGTTCCTGGGCGGCGCGTGCCGCCATTTGGTCTTGGGTCCAGGGCATATCAAACTCCCGCTTTCTCGGTGATGGTTCGCTTTTCGATGCGCTTTTCGGGGTTCGCATTGAGCACAATGCGATGCACATAAATACCGGGCAGATGGATGTCGTCCGGCGCCAGCTCGCCGACCTCAACGATCTTCTCCACCTCGACAATGCAAATCTTGCCGGCCATTGCGGCGGCCGGGTTGAAATTGCGGGCCGTGAGGTTAAAGCGCAGGTTGCCGGACTTGTCGGCCGTGTGCGCCTTGACCAGCGACACATCAGGCACCAGTGAACGTTCCATCACATAGGTCTCGCCGTCAAACTCGCGCAGCTCCTTGCCGTCTGCCACTTGCGTGCCCACGCCGGTCTTGGTGAAGAAGGCCGGAATGCCGGCACCGCCTGCGCGCAGCTTTTCTGCCAGCGTGCCTTGCGGCGTGAAGTCCAGCTCCAGCTCGCCCGCCAGGTACTGGCGCTCAAACTCCTTGTTCTCGCCGACGTAGCTCGAAATCATTTTTTTGATCTGCCGCGTTTCCAGCAGCTTGCCCAGGCCGAAGCCGTCAACACCGGCGTTGTTGGAAATCACGGTGAGGTTCTTCACCTGGCTGTCGCGCAGGGCTTCGATCAGCGCCTCGGGGATACCGCACAGGCCGAAACCGCCAACGGCCATCAGCTGGCCGTCCTTGACGACGCCCTTGAGGGCTTCTGCGGCGGAAGGGAAAAGTTTTTTCACAAATAATCTCCTTGTGTCGTGACGCTGGCAGGTGCCATCAGCAATCCATTACGATACTACTTATCAAGTTAGGTAGTTTTCCGTAAAGGTAAGTACTGTGGAAGTCGATTACCAACTCGCATTCGATCTGGCACCGGTGGGACTGGTGCTGTCCCGCAACCGCTCCATTGTGGACTGCAACCAGCATTTGTGCGAGATGTTTGGCGCCACGCGCGAACAGCTCGCCGGCCAGTCATTCATGATTCTTTATCCCAGTGCGGACGAGTACGAGCGCATAGGCGCACGCATGATTCCCATCCTGAACGCCAAGGGCCTGTATTCCGACGACCGCATCATGAAGCGCGTGGACGGCCGCAACAAAGGTGAAACCTTCTGGTGCCACGTCACGGGGCGGGCACTCAACCGCAGCGCACCGCACGAAGCCGGCATCTGGACTTTCGAGGACCTGAGTTCGCGCCGCCCCGTCACGGCCGAGCTCACCGCGCGTGAACGTGAAGTGGCCGCGCACCTGATGGACGGCATGACCTCCAAGGAAATCGGCCGCGCGCTGGTGATCAGCCACCGCACCGTCGAAATTTACCGCGCCCGCCTGATGCGAAAGTACAAGGCGTCCACCACGGCCGACCTGGTACACCGGCTCATGGCCGGCTCGTGAACGGACCATTTTCAATTTTTTAATTTGCTACGTTTTATATAGCGCCTTGCGCTCGTCCACAAAGGGATGGGGTGGCTTTCCGCTTAAACCATTGGCGTGTTGATGCCGGCGAGCGTCGGTGGATCCGCCTCATTCCCCAGCTGGTCAAACGGCAACTCCTGCTTCACCAGAATCACCGTACAGGGCGCCGCCATGGCGACCTTGATCGGCACCGTCGCCAGCAGGCGCTGCATCTGCAGGCCATGCGTCGCAGCGCCCATCACGATCATGCTGACATGATTGCCCTGGGCATAGTGCAGCAGTGCCTGCGCAACATCGCCCGATTCGATGACGTGGAAAGACACCGTCTGGCTGCTCAGGTGCAAAGGCTGAGCCCACTGGCGAAGCATGCCCAGGTAGCGCCGGTGCACGGTGGTTTCACTCGTCTGAGTGTCGTGGCCCGGGGTTGCCGCAGGATCAATCACCGTCACGCAGGCCAGCCGTGCGCGTGGTGTCGTGCCCAGCACCCGCATCACGGCGCGCCGCAATGAATACAGCGTGGCGTCGCTCACGTCCAGGCAAGGCACGGCCACCAGGATGATGGGCGCCGCATCAATTTGCCGGGAAGGCAGCGGGCTGGGTTGGTAATCTTTGCCCGCTGCGCGCAACCACCGCTTGAAATGCATCCAGAAGCCCGTGGGTTGCAGGCGCTGGCCCAGCCTCGTCACGGCGATCTGCGCTGGGTCAGAGAGATCCAGCGCCAGGTGTGCAGCCGACGCATAACGCCGGTCAGCTTCGTTCTGCAGGCAGTGCAGGATCACTTCCTGCAGCCATTCGGGCAGGTCGGGCCGCAGCGTGCGCGGCGGCACCGGGTCCATCCACAGGCGCTGCCGCAGGCCGCCGCGGGTCTGCGGGCCGCCAAAAGGCAGCGCCCGTGTGGCCAGTTCGTACAACATCACGCCGATGGCAAAGATGTCGCTGCGCGGATCGCCACGCACGCCCACCACCTGTTCGGGCGCCATCCAGGTGGGGGAACCAACGGCGGGGCGCAGCTCTTCGGCCAGCAGGTCCGGGTAATGCGCATGGCAGGATAAACCGAAGTCGAGCAGCACGGCATTGCCACCGGGGCGTATCAGCACGTTCGCCGGTTTCAGGTCCAGGTGGCAGGCATCCTGCAGATGCAGGCTGTGCACCGCCTGGGCCACTGCCACACCCAGCCGGGCAATTTCTTCCGCGGGCAGCGGCGCTGCGGCCTCGTCCAGCAGTTGTTGCAGGGTGCGGCCGGGGATGTATTCCATCACCAGGTAGGGCAGTTTTTCGAGGTCTCCCGCAGCCACCAGCCGCGGCACATGCGGCCCGGTCAGCACGGAAAGCAGCTGCAGCTCGACCTCAAAACCCACAATGTTTTCCGCGCCGTCGCCGGGCGTCATGCGCGGCACCTTCATCACCAACGGAAAAGGTACGGCGTGCGTTGCGTCGGCATACCCCACCTGGTAGATGTGCGCCATGCCGCCGGCATGCAGGCATTCGCCAACCACAAATCCATCTACCACGGTGCCGGGTGCCATCAACCTCACAGGCCCGCCTCCAGCCGCTGCGCAAAGTATGCGGGCAGGCCGGCAGCGCGCACATCGGCTGCGGCAGCCAGGTGGTCATAAGCCACGCGGTGGAAAGTCAGCTCGGCCAGCTCCGGGTCAAACAGTGCATACATGGCTTTGGTATTGCCGTCGCGCGGCTGGCCCACCGAACCCACGGTGGCGAGCCAGTAACGGTGCGCCGGCACCGGAATGAGCACGCCCGGGGTAGGCTGAAAGCGCATCAGCCCCTGCCCCGCACCGTGGAAATACAGCGTCTGCTGGTGTACGTGACCGCAAAACACATAGCGCACGTCCGGATCGAGCGATGCAGCATCAAGGCTGGCCTCCGCGCGGCGTTCGTTGTCCACATAGTGCCAGCGCCCCGGCGAGTCGGCACTGGCGTGTACCAGCAGCGCGGTGCCAATGGTGGCCGTCAGTGGCAGTCTCTCCAGGAAGTCCAGCGCATCCTTGTCCAGCCGTTCGTGCGTCCAGGCTGCGCCGCTCTGGTCGAGCGAGCGGGCCTGTACGGGCGGTGTCACGGTGTGCTGGTCATGGTTGCCCCTGAGCACGACGGCGCCCTCCCCAGCCAGGTCGCGAATCCGTTGCACCACCTCGGCCGGCTGCGCGCCATAGCCCACCAGGTCTCCCAGTATGGCCAGACGGCCGGCGCCCTGCTCTGCAGCGTGGGCAAGGCAGGCCTCCAGCGCACGCAGGTTGGCATGCACATCGGACAGCAGGGCTATTTTCATAAGGTGAGGCGCAGTTTTATTTCACAGCAGCCAATCCCAGGCAGCTGATGTCCTGTCATTCGGGAGCAGGACATTACAGTTTGCCGTAAAAGGAAGAGGCCGTGGCTGTTTTTATCCGCGTCAGCGCAACTGCCATGCGCCAATGACCAAGATGGCGGCCATTGGCATGCTACTGAATTAATAGCTGCTTGCGCCCGCCCTGACTGGGCTGCAGGCCAAAATCACCTTTATCATCGCCTGCTTTATCGCTGTTGATCCCATCATGCATATCCGCCCTTACCAGGATTCAGACCTCGCCGCAGTCGCCCAGCTGTTCACCGATGCGGTTCATGGCCTGGCGGGAAGCCACTACAACGCCGCGCAGCGCGAGGCCTGGGCGCCCCGCCCACCCGATCTGGGCCCATGGAAAGCGCGGCTCAGGCCATTACAAATTTTGCTGGCGCAAGACGCGGAAGGCGGCGGTCTGCTGGGCTTTATTGCCTACGAAAAAAATGGCCATATTGACCTCCTGTTTACGTCGCCCGCTGCCGCGCGCCGCGGTGTGGCTTCGAAGCTTTATGGCCATGCCGAAACTGCGCTGCGCGGTCTCGGCATCGTGGAGCTTTTTACCGAGGCCAGCCTGGTGAGCCGGCCATTTTTCGAGCGCCAGGGATTCGCGGTGAGGGAAGAGCAATGCGTTGAACGGCGCGGGGCCATGCTCCGCCGCTTTGCGATGGCCAAAACCGTCCCCCTGGGCGACCAGGGTTAGTCAACGGTTCAGATGGCGTCCGGCTCGTGCCGGATGGTCTCACGCGTGCGGTGGTGGTCGCGCAATTTTCCCAGCGTGTGGTCAAGCACCCGTTTGAGCTTGTCGCTTGCGCCGCGAAAGGCTTCGTCCTGGCTGGGCGCGTGGTGGTTGACGGCCAGTGGCTCATGATGCGCCAGCCGCGCCTCCATCACGCAGCGTTTCTGGTCGGGGCTGATCTTGTCGCTGTTTTCATCGCTCATATGAACCTCAATGCGCGTGATGTCACCCTTGAAGCGGCTCAGTGAGGTGTTGAGTTCGGTGCTGGCCCAGCGCTCGAACGATTCGCCGGTGTGCATGGTGTGATTGGAATTGACTTGGACTTGCATGGGTATTGTTTTCCTTTCAGGACGGTTGCAGCGAAGAGGCCTGCCGGCCGGGCTGTCTCGCAGCTACCAGGGAGGCAACTGGAAAATTCATTGTGCGCCCCGCACGACCGCGAGCGTGTAGTCCTGATCCCCACCCTGAAGTAAGGGTGGTTTTCCACACCGCACACGGACCTACGGTTTCCTCATGTGGCGAGTGCTTCACCGGGCTTCGGAAAGCGCCAGGCAGCGTGCGCCGATAAATTCCCTGAGCAGGCGCAGGCCGGGCGTCAGTTGCCGCCGCCCTGGTAACACCATGTACAGCGGCACAGCCTCGGTTTGCCATTCTGTGCACAGAGCGACCAGCCGCCCCGCAGCCAGGTCGCCCGCCACATCCAGCCGCGACTTGTAAGTGATGCCGCGGCCGGCCAGGGCCCATCGGCGAACCGCGTCGCCATCGTTGGCAACATTGCCGCCAGTGGCACGCACCGTGAGCTCTTCGCCATTTCTCCAGAACTTCCAACGGTCATACACGTCTTCACCCAGCATGAAGCACAGGCAAATATGCTTTGTCAGTGCCTGCGGCGTGTCAGGCGTGCCGTGCGACGCGAGGTAGGCAGGTGACGCACACAGCACGCGCCGATTCGTCAAATCCACCGGCAACGCCAGCATGCTGGAATCGGGCGGCTCGCCTTGCCGAAAAGCCGCATCCACCAGGTCGCTGTAGACATTGGTCACGCGATCCGACAGGTGCAGCCGGTATTGAATGCCGGGATGCAACAGCTGAAACGCTTCCAGCCAGGGCAGCAGCACATTGCGGCCAAAATCTGATGGCGCGGCCAGCTGCAGCACACCGCGCACCTGCTGCCGGCCGCTGGCAAGTTCCAGCTGCGCATCGCGCAGGGCGGCCAGCGCGGGCCGGCAGTGTGCGAGGAAAACCTCACCTTCGCGCGTCAACCGCAGGCTGCGGGTGGAACGTACAAAAAGCGGCGCCTGCAATTCTGCCTCCAGCCGTTTGAGTGCCGCGCTGGCGGCCGCCGGCGTCAGGTCCAGGCTGCGGGCCGTGGCCGACAGGCTGCCGGTGTCGACAGTGCGAATAAAGATTTCCAGGTCTTGCAGGGCTTTCATTTACAAATTTTATTTGTAAATAGCTTCAATTGAAAGCTTGTTTATCTTCATTTTCAAATCCAATACAGTTCAAGAATCAGTTTTGAGCACTGCTGAACACAACGCCACGCAACATCACACGCAAAGGAAATCACCATGAAAGCCATCGGCTACACACAAGCCCACGCACTCAACCAGACCGGCCAAACCGGGTTGACCGACATCACCCTGCCCGACCCGACGCCCACCGGCCACGACCTGCTGGTCGAGGTGAAAGCCGTTTCAGTGAACCCGGTGGACACCAAAGTACGCGCCAGCGCGGCGCGCAGCGCTGGCTCGGATTACAAGGTGTTGGGCTATGACGCCAGCGGCATCGTGCGCGCCGTCGGCCCCGAGGTCACACTGTTCAAGGCCGGTGACAAGGTCTGGTATGCGGGGTCCATCGCCCGGCCCGGGACCAACAGCGAACTCCACCTGGTCGATGAACGCATCGTCGGCCGCATGCCGCAAACGCTGGGGTTTGCCGAAGCGGCCGCCCTGCCGCTGACCAGCATCACCGCCTGGGAAATGCTGTTCGACCGTCTCGGCATCGTGCCGGGCAAAACACCCAACAACAAAACACTGCTCATCATCGGCGCCTCGGGCGGCGTGGGCTCGATCATGACGCAGCTGGCCACGCGCCTGACCTCGCTCACCGTGATAGGCACCGCGTCACGGCCCGAAACCCAAGCCTGGGTGAAGGAACTCGGCGCCCATCATGTCATCGACCACAGCCGGCCGATTGCCGAAGAGCTCAAGCGTATCGGCATCCCCGCGGTGGACTACATCGTGGGCCTCACGCAAACCGACAGCCACCTGGCACAAATCGCCGAAGCCATCGCACCACAAGGCAAGTTCGGCCTGATTGACGACCCGGTGAAGTTCGACATCACGCTGTTCAAACGCAAGAGCGCATCCATCCACTGGGAACTGATGTTCACACGCCCCCTCTTCGGCACACCCGACATGGTGGCGCAGCACCGCCTGCTCAATGAGGTCGCCCAACTTGTCGATTCCGGCTTGATCCGCACGACGCTGACGGAAACGTTTGGTTCGATCAATGCCGCCAATTTGCGGCGGGCGCATGAGTTGGTGGAGTCTGGGAAGGCGCGGGGGAAGGTTGTGCTTGAAGGATGGGTTTGAGTTTTTCTTGTTGAGGCCGGGGCTTGTCCCGGCCTCAACGCCGCAAAGTCTTGAACATCACAAACGCATCCACCAACCCCAACCTCACATGCCGAAAAGCCCCCGGCAAGGTCCCCACAATCTCAAACCCCAATCTTTGCCATAACCGAACAGCACGCTCATTCGTCGACACCACCAGGTTGAACTGCATCGCCAGAAAACCCATGGCCAGCGCTTCCTGCTGGGAGTGCTCGCACATCGCCGACGCCAGGCCTTTGCCCTGCGCTTCGGGCGCGACCACATAGCCGCAGTTGCAGACATGCGCACCCAGCCCCGGCTGGTTGGGTTTGATGAAGTAGGTGCCTAGCACTCGGCCGTCGTCGCTGTTCCCCTCACGCACTACATACGTCGCCCGGGGCGCGTCCATCCACACCGCGTGTATTTCAGCTTCTGTGCTGTGGGGCGAAAAGGCATAGGTGTCGCCTGCTTCAAAGGTGGCGCGCAGCAGCGGCCAAACGGCGGGCCAGTCGGCCTCGGTGCAGCGGCGGATCAAGGGCTTGGGTTCATTCATGGCGGATAAGGATAAAAGTTATTTGCTATCTTTTTAGTAGCCATACATCCATGTATTGGAAGGGCTGCAACCTCAAATCGCTTACAGACCTCAAGCCTTTGGAGGCGCATCAACAACCTCGGCCGCCGTGCGAAATGCCTCGACCGCGGCGGGCAGGCCGCAATAAATGCTCGCGTGCAGCAGCACTTCCTGAAGCTGCTCCGGCGTCACGCCGTTGTTGAGTGCGGCACGCACATGACCCTTGAGTTCATGCTGTTTGCCGAGGGCCGTCAGCATGGCCACCGTGATCAGGCTACGCGTCTTGAGATCCAGCCCCGGCCGCTGCCATACATCGCCCCAGGCGTTGCGGGTAATGAAATGCTGGATCGGCAGGGAAAAATCGGTGGCCTTGTCGAAAGCATTGGCCACAAAATCCTCGCCCATCACCTGCTTGCGGGTGGCGAGGCCTTTGTCGAAATCCTTGTCTGCGGGCTGCGTCATGAAGGCTCCTAAAAGACGAAGCGTAATGGAAAGCAAAAAAGCCCGCTCCGGTCTTCACCAGGGCGGGCTTGGCCTCAATCAGCGCCTATGAGGGTCTGCTCAATCAGGCAAGGTCGTAGCGGTCCAGGTTCATCACCTTGTTCCAGGCCGCCACAAAGTCACGCACGAAGACCTGCTGCGAATCGCTGCACGCATAGACCTCCGCAATGGCCCGCAGCTGCGAGTTCGAACCGAAGACGAGGTCTATCACCGTACCCGTCCATTTGAGTTCGCCCGTCGTGCGGTCGCGGCCCTCCAGCACACCTTCAGCGTCGGCAGATTTCTGCCACTTCGTGCGCATCTCGAGCAGGTTCACAAAGAAGTCGTTGCTCAAGGTTCCGGGCCGCTTGGTGAAAACGCCATGCTGTGCCTGCCCGACATTGGCATTCAGGGCGCGCATGCCGCCGACCAGAACCGTCATCTCGGGAGCGCTCAGCGTCATCAGGTTCGCGCGATCCACCAGCTGCTCGGCTGCCCGCTGCGCCTGCCCCTTGCGGGTGTAGTTTCGGAAACCGTCTGCGGCCGGTTCCAGCACGGCAAACGACGCCACATCGGTTTGCGCTTGCGAAGCGTCCGTACGGCCCGGTGAAAAAGGCACCTTCACGTCGTGGCCAGCCTTCCTGGCAGCTGCCTCGACGGCCGCGCAGCCACCGAGAACGATCAGGTCAGCCAGCGAAATCTTCTTGCGGCCAGACTGCGCGCCATTGAACTCGCCCTGGATGGCCTCCAGCACTTTCAGGACTTTCGCCAGCTCGGCCGGTTGATTGACTTCCCAATCCTTTTGCGGTGCCAGGCGTATGCGCGCACCGTTTGCGCCGCCGCGCTTGTCGCTACCACGGAAGGTGGAAGCAGACGCCCAGGCCGTTGTGACGAGCTGGGAGATGGAGAGCCCGGACGCGAGGACCTTGGCCTTGAGGCCCTCAGTATCCTGCTCATTGACCAGCGGATGATCGACGGCGGGAACCGGGTCCTGCCAGATCAGTGCCTCCTTCGGCACCAGCGGGCCGAGGTAGCGCGCAGCCGGGCCCATGTCACGGTGCGTCAGCTTGTACCAGGCCCGGGCGAAGGCGTCGGCAAACTCCTGCGGGTTCGCCATGAAGCGCCGCGAGATTTTTTCGTAAGCCGGATCCATGCGCATGGCCATGTCGGCGGTCGTCATCATCGGGGCATGGCGCAGCGCGGAGTCATGGGCATCCGGCACGGTGGTCGACGCGGCAGGGTCTTTGGGCTTCCACTGGTGGGCACCGGCGGGGCTCTTGGTCAATTCCCACTCGTAGCCGAACAGGTTTTCGAAGTAGCCGTTGTCCCACTTGGTGGGGTTCTTGGTCCAGGCACCTTCGATACCGCTGGTGACGGTGTGCACGCCGTGGCCGCCGCCGAACCTGTTGATCCAGCCAAACCCCTGGTCTTCAATGGTGCCGCCCTCAGGCTCGGGCCCCACGTACTGGCCCGGATCGGCTGCGCCGTGGGCCTTGCCGAAGGTGTGCCCGCCGGCGGTGAGCGCAACAGTTTCTTCGTCGTTCATCGCCATGCGGGCGAAGGTCTCGCGGATGTCCCGCGCCGAACCCAGCGGGTCCGGTTTGCCGTTCGGGCCCTCGGGGTTCACATAGATCAGCCCCATCTGCACAGCACCGAGCGGGTTTTCGAGTTCGCGGTCGCCGGTGTAGCGCTTGTCGCCCATCCACTCGGCTTCAGGGCCCCAGTAAATCTCTTCCGGCTCCCAGACGTCCGGACGCCCGCCGGCAAAGCCGAAGGTCTTGAATCCCATGGAGTCCATGGCCACGGTGCCGGCCAGAACCATCAGGTCGGCCCAGGAGATTTTTCGGCCGTATTTCTGCTTGATCGGCCACAACAGGCGGCGTGCCTTGTCGAGGTTTCCGTTGTCCGGCCAGCTGTTGAGCGGTGCGAATCGCTGTGTGCCGGAGCCGGCGCCGCCGCGCCCGTCGGCGATCCGGTAGGTGCCTGCGCTGTGCCACGCCATGCGAACGAAGAATGGGCCATAGTGGCCGTAGTCCGCAGGCCACCACTCCTGCGAATCCGTCATGAGCTCATGGAGGTCTTTCACCACGGCATGCAGGTCCAGGGTCTTGAATTCCTCGGCATAGTTGAACGCCTCGCCCATGGGATCGGACAGCGACGAGTTCTGGTGAAGGATCTTGAGGTTCAGCTGGTTGGGCCACCAATCGGCGTTCGTTGCGGCACCAGCCAGAGCATGTTTGCGGGCGCCACCCGAGAATGGGCAGCCGCCTTCGCTTTGCGTGTTGTGATCAGCCATGATGAGTTACCTTTGATGATTAAGTGGTGCCGAATGACGGCATGGAATTGCACTGCGGGACAGCCGGGACGCTTTGGTCAAGGCCGTGTGGGTGGGGCTGCTAATGGGGTCTCCTTTGACGGGCTTGCCAGGTGATGGCCTGTGAAGCACAGTCTAGGTTTCCCTGCAAAATAATCAAAGGCAATTAAAGATATTTACCTAATAGTTTTTATCAATTGCATCTGTTTTGGCTTCAATTCCCCAGCGCGACCTGACGGGTAATCTTGCAGTTACGCTTGGGTCCGAGTCACTTATCGAGTCACTTATAAAGCCTTTGAAGGAACCCTCATGACCAGCCCCAAAACCGCCGGCACAGCACCCCGGTACCCTGCTCCCGAACTGAAGGACCTGCCGGAAGACATCAAAGCCAAAGTCCTGGAGGTGCAGGAAAAAGCCGGCTTCGTGCCCAACGTATTCCTGGCCCTCGCGCGCCGCCCTGCCGAATGGCGTGCCTTCTTCGCTTATCACGATGCGCTGATGCTCAAGGAAGAGGGCTCCAACCCCAACGGCAGCCTGACCAAGGGCGAGCGCGAGATGATCGTCACCACGACGAGCGCCGCCAACAAATGCCTGTATTGCGTGGTGGCGCACGGCGCCATCCTGCGCATTTATGAAAAGAAACCCCTGGTGGCCGACCAGGTGGCGGTGAACCACCGCAAGGCCGACATCACACCACGCCAGCGCGCCATGCTCGACTTCGCGATGAAGGTATGCCTGCAAGCGGACCAGATTGAAGACAGAGACTTTGAAGCGCTGTACGGCCACGGCTTTGACGATGAAGACGCTTGGGATATCGCGGCCATCACGGCTTTTTTTGGCCTCTCCAACCGCATGGCGAGCTTCAGCAACATGCAGCCCAACCCCGAGTTTTACCTGATGGGCCGTGTGCCCAAGCCGTCCAAGGCCGCCTGAAACCGCTCAGGCGCGAATCACGCCCAGAACCCTGCGCACCCGCTATGCTCATGAATCAGCCTTCTCACAAGACTTAAAACCATGGCACCAGACGCCACATCCACCGCCTCGACATCTTCTACCCCATCAGCCGGCGCTTACGGCCTGACCGTGCGCAAGCTGGAGATCGACCTGAGCGATGGCTTTGACCGCCACTGGTTTGGCGGCGATGCCTTCCTGAGCCAGTACCACAACGCCTTGTCGATGAGTTTTCCGGTCGGAGAGCAGTCGTTCATCGAGGCCGTGCGCGACTGCGCCAAATTGCTGCCTCGCACGCCAGAGCACGCGCTGCTGCATGAAGCCACTGCGCAGTTCATCGGCCAGGAGGCTACCCACCGCCACATCCATGGTCTGTACAACGCACAGTTGGAGAGGCAGGGCCTGGTTAACCGCTGGCAACACTGGGCCACGGCCCGCATTGATTTTGCCAAAAAACGCGGTGTGGCGCCCCACCACTTCCTTGCGGTCACGGCAGCCTACGAACACCTCACGGCCGTGCTGGCCGACTACATGCTTCGCCACGGCGACGCGCTGGATCAGGCAGACCCGAAGATGCAGACCCTCTGGCGCTGGCATGCAGCCGAAGAGACCGAGCATCGCGCGGTAGCCTATGACCTGTACCAAGCGCTTGGCGGAAACCACGCATGGCGCGTGCGCTGGTATGTCTACGCGCTGCTGCTGTTTTCGTGGGACTCGGGCCGTCAAACGGTGCTGAACCTCTGGCATGACGGCACGCTGTTCAAACCAGGCACATGGTGGAGTGCGATGAAATTTTTCTGGGGAAAAAATGGCGTTGTGTGGCGCTGCACGGCCCCGTTGCTGGCCTACTTCAGGCGGGACTTCCACCCCGACCAGGAAACTGTTGCCGAACCCGGCCAGCAAACCCGCGCCATTGCCCAGCGCTGGTTGAAAGAACACGCGGACAGCTTTCGCACAGTTCGCTGAAGCTTTTCTGCGATACCGCAGCACCCATACGCCACCAGTATTGCTACTTTATTGATAGCTGCTTGCGCACGGCCTGATTAGGCCTGCGGGCTTTTTCTTTCAGGATTACGCTTCAACCAGCTTGCGCATCCACTCGGGCAGGGCTTTGGCCTTTTGCGCCGGGAAGTCCACCCAGATGGTGGTGGCGCCGCCCGCGGCGCAGATCACGCCCGGCGTATCCGCGCGCTCCATCGTGGCCCAGCTTTCAAACGTGGTGCGCCCCGGGTCGCTCACGTACATCTTCATCAGCACGTCGCCCGGGTATTCCAGCTGCTTGTAGAAATTGCAAAAAGCGTTGACGATGACCGGGCCTTCGCCCGACGGATCGGGCTTGCAGCCAATGCCATACATCCAGTCAATGCGGATAGTTTCGAGATAACGGAAGTAAGTGCCGTTGTTGAGGTGGCCCATCGCGTCCATGTCACCCCAGCGGATGGGGATATGCATCTCGTGGACCAGCTTTTTCTTTTCGGGAATTTCAATTTTCATGATGCCAATTGCCTCTATCGATGGGCCCTGATGGAGGCCAGAATTCCCAGCGTGAACAACACGCACGCAGACAGTTGTACCAGTGTGGGCCAGTGGCCATCCCAGGCAAACGAATACAGCAGCGCAAAAATGGTTTCGCTCACGATGAGCTGCCCGCACAGGCTGGCACTGAGCCGCTGGCTGGCCATGTTCCACAAAATCGTCGCCAGCCAGGTGGAGCCCAGACCGGCCAGCACGCAGAGCAACACGAACACACCGCGGTCTTCGCGGCCGGCCAGCACGCTTGCGTCCGAACCCGCAAGCAGCCACATCAGCAATGCCCCGAGGCCAGTCGCCACACCCAGCCAGTTGGCCCAGTCGGTGGCATTGACTTCAGGATGCCGCTTGAGCCAGGCAGAATTCAGGATCGCAAACGCCGTCCAGCACACCAGTGAGGCCGACACAAACAGCATGCCACGCCAGAAATTCGTGGCGGTTCCCTGACCGGCCTCGTGGGTGGAACCCATCATGAGCGCCAGCCCCGCCAGGGTGAGCGCCAGGCCGGGCAGCAGGGAAGCCCAACGCAGGCCTTGCGGCTTGCCCAGCAACATGACCCAAATGGGAATGGTGCCGATTACCAGCGAAGGCACTTCGGTGCCGGCGTCGCGTATGGCCAGCACCAACAGCAGGTAGTAGCCGCTGAACCCGAGAATGCTCATGACCAGAGCGGCCCACGCCTGCCGCACCGTGGGCAGGCGGCGAGTGCGCCATCCCGCCAGCATCACCAGCACAGCCACCACGCCGTATACCGCAAAGCGCCCGGCCGTCAGGTCAATGGACGAATAGCCACCCGCACCCATGTCGAGCATGCGCGGCGCCACAAACACCAGGCCCCACAGCGCGCCCGCCGCGAGCCCGGCCAGAATGCCCGTCAGCATCCGTCAGACAGTGTGCGCAGTGGCTACCAGGCGCAAACCTAGCAGCCCCATCGCACCGGCGGCGGTGCGGTCTACCGCAGCCTTGCTGCGCAGGTAGGCTGCGCGCGGTACAGCGGAAGACAAAACCACCGCCACCACGGCATACCAGCCGGTTTCCATCACGAGCACGCCCACAAGCACCAGCAGGGCTGCGGGCAAGGGAAACTGTGCGGGCAACAGTGCCGCGAACACGCTGCTGTAAACCACCACGATCTTCGGGTTGCTCAGCTGCGTCACCAGCCCCTGGCGAAACGATTGCAGCACCGTGCGGCGCGAAGCGCCCGTGTCACCGCCGCCCATTTCCAGCGGCTGGCGCGCGCCGCGCCAGATATTAAAGGCGATCCACATCAGGTACAGGCCGCCCACGACCTTGAGCGCCATGTAGACACCAGGCAAGGCGGCCAGCAGGGCCTGCAGCCCGGCCAGCGCCAACGCGGCAAACACCAGCGCCCCCAGGCCCATACCCACCGCGGCAGCCAGGCCGTCAGCGCGTGAACGCGAAACCGCGATGCGCGCAACCTGCACAAAACTGGGGCCCGGGCTGACCACGCCCGCCAGCAAGGCCAGGAGGATCAGGCCTATCGGGCCGAGGTAGGGCACTACGGAATCCATCATGTTCTTCTCCGAAAATTAATCTTTGTTATGCCGATCGATCAAACGCCAAACCCGTCGTCGGCTGCAATCACTGCACCATTGACGAAATGGCTCTCGCCACTGGCCAGCATCACCAGCAGTGCATCCAGGTCTTGCGGTTTGCCGATGCGCTTGCGCGGCAACATCTGCACCAGCCTCTTGCCCTGCTCGGTTTCCCAATGGTGGTGGTTGATCTCGGTGTCAATATAGCCGGGGCAGATGGCGTTGACGTTGATGCCGAACTTGCCCCACTCCAGCGCCATGGCTTTGGTCATCTGCACCACGGCGGCCTTGCTCATGCAGTACACGCCGATCTGCGGCAGTACGCGCAAGCCGGCCATGGAGGCGATGTTGATGATGCGGCCGCCGGCATAGTTGCCGGGCCCGGCACCGCGCGAACGGGCCAGCATGCGCTTGCCGACTTCCTGCGCCACGAAGAAGGCGCCCTTCACATTGGTGTTGAAGATGAAGTCGTAGTCTTCCTCGCCGACGTCCTGGATGCGCTGTGTGGTGCTCACGCCGGAGTTGTTGACCAGAATGTCGATGGGCCCGACTTCCGTTTCAGCATGGGCCACGCCGGCCTTGATGCTGGCGTGGTCGGTCACGTCGAGCTCAACCACATGCGCATCGCCACCCGCAGCCTCAATCTGCGCGCGCAGGTCCTTGAGCTTGTCGAGCCTGCGGCTGGCCAGCACCACGGCCGCGCCGGCACGGCTCAGTGTTTTGGCGAACTGCGCACCCAGCCCGCCGGATGCACCGGTCACGAGAGCGACACGCCCCGACAGATCAATGCTGTAAGCCATTAGAGGCTCCTCTCTCAATTTAAACCGTACAAAAGAGAACGACCGTTCGCATCGCCGCATTCGCGACATAAAATCCAACGCGAGACCGACAATCCTTCCTGAAAATCATTA
Source organism: Polaromonas sp. P5_D5 (assembly GCF_054049435.1). Lineage (NCBI taxonomy): Bacteria > Pseudomonadati > Pseudomonadota > Betaproteobacteria > Burkholderiales > Comamonadaceae > Polaromonas > Polaromonas sp. P5_D5. Next base: position 390,300 of record NZ_JBFUMJ010000002.1, on the reverse strand, counting down.
TCAGCGAGTCCCCGATGAATACCCAAGAAATTCTGGCCCAGTTCGGCCCGCGCGAAGCAATGGAATATGACGTGGTCGTGGTGGGCGGCGGACCCGGCGGGCTTGCTACCGCCATTCGCCTGAAACAACTGGCCGCAGAAAAAGGCACGGACATCTCCGTGGTGGTTCTCGAAAAGGGTTCCGAACCCGGTGCCCACATTCTTTCGGGTGCGGTGATGGACCCCAAGGCATTGACCGAACTGATTCCGGACTGGAAAGCGCAAGGCGCGCCATTGAACCAGCCTGTCACCGCCGACGAGGTTCTTTTTCTCAGCGAGAAAAGCGCGATCAGGACGCCCGCCTTTTTTGTGCCCGACTGCTTTCACAACGAAGGCAACTACGTCATCAGCCTGGGCAATGTGGTGCGCTGGCTGGCGCAGCAGGCCGAAGGCCTGGGCGTTGAAATCTTCCCGGGCTTCGCGGCGGCCGAAGTGCTCTACAACGACGACGGCTCCGTCAAGGGCGTGGCCACCGGCAACCTCGGAATCGGCAAGGATGGCCAGCCGACCGACAACTTCCAGCTCGGCATGGAACTGCACGGCAAGTACACCGTATTTGCCGAAGGCGCGCGCGGCCACCTGGGCCGCCAGCTGATCAACCGCTTCAAACTCGACGAAGGCCGCGACCCGCAAGGCTACGCACTGGGTGTGAAAGAGCTCTGGGAAATCGACCCGGCCAAACACAAGCCGGGCCTCGTGATTCACACCGCCGGCTGGCCCATGGACAGCCAGACCTACGGCGGCGGCTTCATGTACCACCTGGAAGACAACAAGGTCACGCTGGGCATGGTCACCGGCCTGGACTACACCAACCCTTACCTCAGCCCGTTTGAAGAGATGCAGCGCTGGAAGACCCATCCCAGCATCAAGCAGTATCTCGAAGGCGCTAAGCGCATCAGCTACGGCGCGCGTGCCATCACCGCAGGCGGCGCATTGAGCCTGCCCAAAACCGTGTTCCCCGGTGGCGCGCTGATCGGCTGCGAAGCCGGCTACCTCAATGCCGCCCGCATCAAGGGCAGCCACGCGGCCATCAAGAGCGGTATGCTGGCCGCTGAGGCCGCCTATGAAGCGGTCACCGCCGGCCGCCAGCACGATGAACTGGCCGCTTACCCTGAAGCCTATGCCAAGAGCTGGCTCGCGCAGGAGCTCAACCAGTCGCGCAATTTCAAGTCCTGGTTCAAGAAGGGCCTCTACGTCGGCGCCTTCATGACCGGCATCGAGCACTGGCTGCTGCCCAAGCTGGGCTTCAAGTCGCCGCCCTGGACCATCCACAACAGCATTCCGGACTACGCCAAGCTCAAGCCGGCGGCCGAGTGCACGCCCATCGTGTATCCCAAGCCCGACAACAAGATCACCTTCGACCGCCTTAGTTCGGTTTTCGTCTCCAACACCAACCACGAAGAGCACCAGCCCGCGCACCTGACGCTCAAGGACGCGAGCGTGCCGGTGAGCATCAACCTGGCCAAGTACGCCGGCCCCGAAAGCCGCTACTGCCCGGCCGGTGTCTACGAGTTCGTAAAGAACCCCGACAATACCGACCGCCTGCAGATCAACGCGCAGAACTGCGTGCACTGCAAAACCTGTGACATCAAAGACCCAACACAAAACATCGTGTGGGTCACGCCCGAAGGCGGTGGCGGACCCAACTACAGCGGCATGTAAGCAAAGCATCTCCATCAACAAAAGCCCGGCCTCCCCCGGGCTTTTTTCATGCGATTTGCTACGCCGGGTTAATTCCCGGGAATTCAGCGCACTGTGCGAGCAGTCGCAGCAGCCCCTGATCTTTGTGACTTTTTGTCGTTTGCCGTTGGGATGCCAACTGCTCACGAACAGTTCAGCTGCCCGCCAGCTGGCGATTTGCAACCGTCATTCACAAGTGCTTACCGAACGATTCGAAACGCTTTGAGGCCAGCGTGACAGCTTCCCACGCACATATGCGGCTTACGCTGACATCCTTTCTCCACGCGTCAAAGACACTCGTACCTAGCCCCTGAAAGGGAATGGTCTGGTGATGTCTGGATGCTGCCTGTCCATGCAATCCCTCACGCGAACATGTTTCAGCAGTGTTACGCCGGCGCCGTGACCCGTATCAAATCAACCCGCTGCCATGCAGCCTTTTGCAATGACCCTGAACAAACCCAGTGTGCTATTAACCGGTGGGGCCGGATACATCGGAAGCCATACTTTTGTGGCGCTGGTGAATGCCGGCTACCAGCCTGTCATCCTCGACGACTTTTCCAACAGCCATCCTGCCGTGCTGCACCGGCTGCAGCAGCTGACGGGTCAGCCCGTACCCTGCGAACGCGGCAACGTACTGGACACCGATTTTGTGGCCGGAGTCCTGCAACGCTACCACTGCGTTGCGGCCGTCCACTTTGCCGGGTTCAAGGCCGTAGGGGAAAGCGTGCAACGCCCTCTCATGTACTACCAGAACAATGTTGGCGGCCTCCTGAGTTTGTTGCGGGCGATGGAAACGACGGACTGCCGGGCCGTAGTCTTCTCTTCAAGCGCCACGGTCTATGGGGACCCCGCCACCGTGCCCATCAACGAGCAGTTTCCATGCATGCCGGAGAGCCCGTATGCCCACACCAAACTGATGTGTGAAAACATCCTGGCATCGCTGCGTATTTCAGATGCGGCGTGGCGGGTCGGGGTGCTGCGCTACTTCAACCCGGTGGGCGCGCACCCCAGTGGACTGATCGGCGAAGACCCCAACGGAATCCCCAACAACCTGATGCCCTACGTCACCCAGGTGGCCGTGGGCAAACGGGCCACGCTCAATGTGTTCGGCAATGACTACCCCACACCCGACGGCACCGGGGTGCGCGACTACCTGCACGTCACCGACCTTGCAGCAGGCCATGTCGCCGCAGTCGATGCTTTGCTGGCAAACGGCAAGAGCTTTACGGTCAATCTGGGCACCGGCGAGGGCACCAGTGTTCTCGGTGTGGTCCAGGCGTTTGAGCGGGCAAGCGGACGGCCGATTCCTTATGAATTTGCACCTCGACGAGCCGGGGATGTCGCACAGTACTTTGCAGATGTTTCCCTGGCCGGCAGCCTGCTGGGCTGGCGTGCCACATGCACGATCGATGACATGTGCCGCGACTCCTGGCACTGGCAGCAGCGCAATCCCGAAGGCTACAGGAACACCTCTGAAACCGATATGGACATATCTGCATCTGAGCCCATGCGCAATAGCCCGAACGGACTCATCCAGCCGGCAGTCAGCATGTGAGCAATTCAAGTCTTGCCCCAAGAATGCGCCACGCTTTTTTGAACTCAATAAATAGCATAAAGCGCGCCATGAGCCATTCGGACTATTGTCAATTGCTGCACTGCACAACAAACTCTTTTCCTGCTTTGACAGAAGGAAAACCCTATGTTTCGAACCCTGTTTACCGCCATTTTGGCCACCTGGATTGCTTCAGCAACGGCGTCTACCAACCCGCCTGCAGCGCCCGCAGCGGTGACGCCAACGGGAGCTACCGCCAAAGCGACACGTATGAAACTGCAGCCCGGCACTGAGCCCGTCAAGGTCAACACAGTCCACAGTGTGGACGCGGTGCGCAGTGGCCAATCCGGCCTGGGTGTCACGGCGGCGGGCGAGGCAGATACGGACGAATCCGGATGGCACCCTTACGGCACGCTGCTGGCCACATTGGCGTTGATGGGCGTGATTGCCGTTCGCCGCCATAAAGCAGAGAGGTCTTGAGGATGAGTGGCCTCGGCCGTCCGGGTGTTGCAGCGGTCAAATGGAGCGCCGTTTCCACAGCGGCACGCTTTGGGCTGCAGCTGGTGGCCCAGGTGATTCTGGCCCGCACCCTGGGGCCGGAGATTTTTGGCGTTTTTGCCATCGGCATGGTGGTACTGACATTCGCCACATTTGTCTCCGGTTTTGGCTTCAGCTGGAGCCTGTTGCAACGCACCACACTGAGTGACGAAGATGTCCGGTTTGCCTGGACATGGCAACTGATCGTGGGTATTGCCACCATGCTTGCCCTGTATTTTCTGGCGCCGCTGCTGTCGGCTTATTTTCGGGAGCCGCGCTCGCAATTCGTCATTGAATGGTTATCGGTGGCGTGCCTGCTGGGTGCTGCGGCAGCACCGGCTACCTACCTGCTGCAGCGTGACTTGAATTTCCGAGCAGTGGGACTGATTCAGGTCGGCAGCTATGCCGCTGGGTATGTGGCTGTTGGGGTGCCGATGGCACTGCTTGGCCAGGGTGAGGCTTCGCTGGTAGCGGCCTGGCTGGTTCAGGCGGCTGTCGTGTTTGTTGCAAGTTATGCCCTCAAGCCGCATGCGCTTCGCCCGCTGTTCTGGTATGCCGATGCAAAGTCCGCTGTCGGCACGGGGCACACGGTCTTTTTGACCAATATCGTCAACTGGGTGCTCAACAACCTTGATCGGGTGTTGATAGGCCGGTTGCTCAACGCGCAATCGCTGGGTCTCTATAACGTGGCTTACAACCTGGCCACGATGCCCAACACCTTGCTGCTGGGCGCACTTCAGCCCGCGTTCCTGGCGGCGGGCGCACGCCTGCAAAACGACCGGCCACGACTGGGCCGCGCTTATCTGCAGATGCTGGCCACCATTGTGGTGTTGGGACTCCCCGCCTTTGCGACGCTTGCCTTTCTGTCGCCCGACATCGTGCGTGTGCTTTATGGGCCCGCATGGAGTGGGGCAGCCTGGGTGCTGGGAATTTTGTTCCTCTGCATGCCGGCGTACGTCATCTGGGGACTGTCGACACCCGTGCTGTGGAACACCGGACGCAAGTACTACGAATTTGCGCTGCAGCTCCCGCTGATCGTTTTGGGCATCCTCGGTTTTTACCTGTTTGCAGGCCAGGGAATCCACATGGCTGCAGTCGTGGCGGGTCTGTTGCTGGTACTGCGCGCAGCCGTTACGGCTACGGCTGCATTCCGTGCACTGGAGCTTGGCTGGATGTCCCTGCTACCGGATGCCCTGCGCGGGTTTCTTCTTTGTGCCGCTTGCGTTTTAGGTGTGATGGCAGGTCAGCACGCGGTGGCACGGTTTGATATTCCCCTGCTCTCGCTGCTTGCCGGAAGCCTGTCCGCAGTAGTCCTGCCGGCATTGCTGCTTGCCCTGAGGCCGCAAATGCTGGGGCGGGAAACATCCGAAATGGTCATCCGGTTTGTCCCCGGACTGGCGAAGTTTTTGCGCCGCGGTGTTTCGGCACCACGTACCGATCTTTCCAATTCCCTTGAGCAGCCACTCTAAGGAGCTATCCTGGATCAACCCATCGTTATTTCGGTTCTGGTTGCCGGTGCCATTTTGGCGGCGCTTTTGGCGACGCTGGGCATGGCGGGTGCAGTTCATGTCACGTCACGCCGTGCGCACGGGTACATGCATGTCATTTTCTACGCCATCCTGGCAATGGTGGCCCTGAACAATTTCCTCTCGGGGCGCGACCTCTCCAGCAGTGCGTTTAAATTGGACGAAGTTGCGGTGGTGGTGCGCCACCCGCTGGTGGCTTTGGCGCAGCCGCTGGTTTCCCTCTTGCTGCTCACGCTGGCGGGGGAACGCATCATCACGCACTGGCTTCAACGCGACAAGACGGTGCAGGCCCCCCCGGTGATGTTGATCACCTTTGTTCTTTTCTGGGCAGGCACGGTGGCCTCACCGGCTCTTCTGGGCCTGCATCCGCATGTGTCACACGATTACGTGTACCCGCTGCTCATCGGCATCGCGGCAGTGCTTGCCACCAGCATGGAAAGAGACCTCGCATTCAAGGCGGCTCGCAACGCCCTGCTGCTCTTTATGGCAGCGGGCTTGCTGCTGATCCCTTTCAAGCCAACGCTGGTGCTGGACCTCTCCTATACACAGGGCTTGCTGCCTGGTGTACCGCGGCTGGCAGGGCTGGCTGCACATGCCGTGTCACTCGGCATGCTGGCTCAGCTGGGCTTGCTGTGTCTTCTCGCGCGTCCTCTGCAGAGCGTCTGGCTGAATCGCCTGGCGTGGGGAATGGGGCTCCTTGTCCTTTTTCTCGCTCAATCCAAAACAGCCTGGATTTCTTTTACCCTGTGCTCCGCCTGCATTCTTGCTGTACGCCAGGGGCCCGCGTTTCTGCGCCGCGCCACTGACCCGGTGCGGCCGGAATTCGGCATCGTCTCGTTGGTGGGGTTCATGGTTGCGGTGGCCGGCGTCACGTTGGTGCTGATGTTTGGCGATATCGATGCGCGTCTGTCCAGCTTCTTTGACAGCGCCCAGGGCGCGCAACTCGCGTCCATGACCGGCCGTGATCAGATCTGGGCAATTGCCTACGACGAATGGCAGCGCAACCCTGCGTTCGGCTACGGACCCACCCTGTGGGATGTCAGTTTCCGTGAAAGCATCGGTATGCCCAATGCGACCCACGCGCACAACCAGTTTATGGACACGTTATCGCGCTCCGGCACGGTGGGTGCCGCTGCATTGGTGTTGTACGCACTGGTGCTGCTGGTCCTGTCCATCCGCTATGCACGTGCCAGCGGCGGCCTTTCACTGGCGTTGTTCGTGGCGCTGGCACTGCGCGCCATCAGTGAAGTGCCGCTGCTGCTCTTCGGTTACGGCCCCGAGCTCACTACCCACGTGCTTTTGCTGATGACACTGGCCGCTGCAGCGCGCGAAGCCCATGCCCGCAGAGCGCAGCCGGCAAGCTTGCCGGAAGGCGCCATGCCCCGCTTCGCCGGGAACTTCCATCCGTCCCCGGCTACCTCTCGAGCCCGACCATGAAATTTTCGATTGTCATTCCGCTTTACAACAAGGCACCGTACATCAACGACACCATCGCGTCGGTGCTGGCACAAACCTTCTCGGATTTTGAGGTCATTGTGGTGGACGACGGTTCCACCGACGGCGGTGCGGAACTGGTAACGTTCATACCTGACCCGCGGTTGCGCCTGGTGCGCCAGGCCAATGCCGGTGTTTCCGCCGCCCGGAACCTGGGAATTTCGCTGGCAAAAGGCGAATGGGTTTCCTTTCTCGACGCCGATGACTGGCACCATCCCCAGTACCTGGAAACCCTTCTGTGGACGCAGGCGCGTTACCCGCAGGTCGACACGGTGGCCACCGACTTCCTGCCGGTTCCCGATACCCACACCATGTGGCCGCCGAACTGGCCAGTGCTGGCAGATCAACCGGAAGTGGAACTCATCACCGATCTGCCGCGGCGCTGGATGAGCGCGCCGTCGCTGTGCACCAGCGCGGTGTCCGTGCGAAGCACGCGCTTGCGGCAAATGCAGCCATGCTTTCCTTCGGGAGAGTCGCACGGCGAAGACCTGGATCTATGGTTCCGTCTGGCTGAGAAGACCCCCGTTGCGCTAGTCCGGTCGCCCTTGATGGCGTATCGGCTGGCGGTGGAAGGCGGCCTGACAACATATCACCCCGACCTGGCCATGCCACCGTTTCTGGAACGCATGCGGGAACGTGCACTTTCAGGGACCATGACCATCATGCAACGCCGGTCTGCACTGTGGCTTGTGGCGCAACACGAGTTGACGCTGGCACGGCAGGCACTGGCATCCGGAAGCCGCCGTGAGGGCTTCGACTGGCTGGTGCGCGCCCACCGCGCGGCTACCGGAAGACGGTGGTGGCTGACGGCGGCCATGCTTTTCATGCCGGGCCAGGTGGTAAAAAACTGGCAGCTTTGGCGCACGCGCCGGACGGTTCACACCGGCAGTCCGGCCGAAGCAGGATAAAAAATGAACCCCAAATCACCCCGCAAAATCATCCCTCTCTGGCATTCCTGCCGGGTCTCCGTGGTCATCAAGGCACTGAATGAGGAAAAACGCATCCGGGCGACCATCGAGAGTGCGCTGCGCGCTGTTTCCGCCGTGGGCGGAGAGGTCATTCTTGCGGACTCCTGCTCGACCGACAGCACAGTGGAACTGGCATGTACTTACCCCATCCGTATCGTCCAGCTGGCCAATCCCAACGAGCGCTGCTGCGGCGTGGGCCCGCAACTGGGCTACCAGCATTCGCATGGCGACTTTATTTATATCCTCGATGGCGACATGCAGATGCAGGAAGGCTTTCTTGAGAAAGCACTCGATTTTCTGGATGCCCATGAGGACGTCGCAGGCGTCGGCGGACGCGTGGTGGAGCAAAACACCGAGAGCCTGGAATACCTGTCGCGTGGAGAACGCGCCTCGCCGCACCTGCTGCCTGGCAAGGTCGACCGGCTCGACGGCGGAGGCCTTTACCGTCGCACAGCCATTGAGGCCGCGGGCTATCTTTCCGACCGTAACCTGCACAGCTATGAAGAGTTTGACCTGGCCATCAGGCTGCGCGCTCTCGGCTGGCACCTGTGGCGCCTGCCGGTGGATGCCGCCAATCACTTTGGCCACGATGCACCACCCTATCGCTTGTTGATGCGGCGCTGGAGCACCCGCTATATCTGCGGGCTGGGCGAACTGGTCCGCGCTGCCGCCGGCCAGCCCCGACTGCATCTGGCGCTGCAGGGCCTGCGGGAACTGCGCCTGTACCTGGCCGTCCTGGGCTGGTGGGCGGTCATGGCCAGCCTGGTATTCTGGCCGGTGTCGGCTCCCCTGCGCATGGCATTCTTTTGCATCATCGTCACGGCGCCGGTGTTGCTGATGACCTGGCGAAAACGGTCTGTCACCAAGGCGCTGTATTCGGTGATCTCATGGTGCTTCAATGCCGCAGGCCTCATACGCGGCCTGCTTCGCCGGCAACGCCCGGCTGGCGAGGCCATCGCGAGCCGGGTACTCAAGGACTTCTCAATGGCGCCTCGCCAGGTAATTCAGGGGAGCGCGCATTGAGCGGCCCAGATGGAAGCCTGCAGAAGCAACGGGCGACGCAGCAATTCACGGGCATACAGATTCTGAGATTTGCCGCGGCCATGCTTGTCGTGGTCATGCACATTACCCAGGCGATCTCCATCCACATCGGCGGAACCGGGCCAACCCACTATTGGGCAGACGGCTCCGCAGGAGTGGACATCTTCTTCGTCATCAGCGGTTTTGTCATGGCCATGTCAACGTCGGCATTGCCTTCCGACGCTGCGTCCCGGGTCAATGCCGCCTGGGTGTTCATGCGAAGGCGCTTGCTGAGGATCGCGCCGCTCTACTGGTTCTATACCTTGTTGAAGGTCGTCCTCTTGCTGGCTTTGCCGACCCTCGCGTCCCGCGCGTCCGTCGAGCCCGGGCATCTGGCCGCCTCCCTTTTGTTCATCCCTGCCGTGAGCCCGTGGGGCCTCGTATTGCCCGCGCTGCCCGTCGGCTGGACATTGAATTTTGAAATGCTTTTTTATGCGGTTTTTGCGGCAGCCATTGCGCTGGGCGCACCACGCATCCGGTTTTGTTTGCTGGTTTTTCTGCTGATTTTCACGGCTGGGCGGTATGTACCGGACTCGCTGGTGCTGGGTTTCTACGCCCAGAGCATTGTTTTTGAGTTCATTCTTGGGGTCTGCATTGCCTATGCCTTTTTGCATTTCCGGCATGCATCGCCAGGAGTCGGCCTAATCGTCATCGCCGCTGGCGTGATGTTCATGTTTATCCCTGACTGGGGGCACTCGGCCGACCGTTTCGCCACATGGGGCTGCGGTGCTGCGCTGGTCGTCCTCGGGTCAATCTGGCTCGAGCCATGGACCTTGCGTGCGCCACTGGCTTCCCGCCTGTCTTTCCTGGGTGACGCTTCCTATTCCATCTATCTCTCGCACACCTTCGTGGTACCGGCCGGTGTGCTGGCGCTGAAAAAACTGGGCGTGCAGGACAGCCTGGCCATCGTGCTTGCTGTGGGCACGGCCGTGGTGGTTGCAGGCTGCATCTCGTACGTGTGGCTGGAGCGTCCCATGACCACCTTCTTCAAGCGCGCACTCTTTAGAAAGCCCGGTCTTTCTTATCAAGGTACAGGAAAGTAATTATGAGAAGTGAATCGCTGCCGCATTCGGCCGCACGAGAACGCGAAGGGCGCTATATCTACCTTGCGTGTCCCTGGACGCCCAAAGGCGGCGGCATGTTCAAGGTCGCGGACTACCTGATTCAGGCCCAGGCGTTTTCCGCCCCTGCCGATGCGGCGGAACTCCGTCCGCTTGACACCCGCGGCGGCGCCAACGCGCTGTATTCACTTTGGGTGCTGGCAACTGCCATGGCCAGAATAGTGCGCGGAAAACTCAACGGCCGGCTGGCGGGTGTCCATGTGAACATGGCCGAGCGGTTGAGCCTCTTTCGCAAGAGCGTGATCATCATTGTCTGCCGCGCCCTCGGTATTCCGGTGGTGCTTCATTTGCACGCTGCGCAGCTGCATCATTTCTACCGGTCGTTGCCCCGTCCGCTGCAGATGCTGACGCGCTGGGTATTTTCGCTGCCGGCCAGTTGTGTGGTGCTGGGATCATCCGCACGGCGTTTTGTGGTCGAAGAACTCGGCGTGCCGGCCAATCGCGTGGAGATCGTTATCAACGGTGTTCCCGAACCTACCCATGCACGGCGCATAGCCTCGGAACAAATCGTGCAGCGCGTGCTCTTTTTGGGAAACCTGTCGGAGCGCAAGGGGGTATCGGATCTTTTGCAGGCGCTGGCGCTCCCGGGATTTGATGCCTCACGAACCGAAGTGATTCTGGCCGGCGGCGGCGATATCGAAGCCTACCGGATAAAGGCAAAGCAACTGGGCATCGAAGCACTGCTTGATTTTGCCGGCTGGTCCGACCAGCAGCAGGTCGCACGCCTGATGGCTCGCGCCGATGTCCTGGTATTGCCTTCTTACGACGAGGGCCTGCCACTGGTCATCCTGGAGGCCATGGCCAACGGCGTTGCGGTGGTCTGCAGCCCGGTAGGCGAAATACCTTCCGTGTTGACCGATGGGGTCAATGCGTGCTTTGTGCAGGCTGGCGACGCAGCCGGTATTGCCAGGGGCCTGCAGCGGGTGCTGAACGAGCCTGCGCTGAGGACTTCACTGGAGCGCAACGGCCGGGCACTTTACGAACAGAACTTTTCCCTTGCCCGTTTCTTTGCCAGCGTTGCGCGCATCCACCAGCGCAATTTCGGCGTAGCAGCCCAACCGCTGCGCACCACCGCCAAATCTGTCCCGGACACCCACCTATGATCACGCAGGCCAATGACATTCAGGCCGGCAGCCGCCTTCAGGCGGACGTCTGCGTAGTGGGTGGCGGCCCTGCGGGCATTGCATTGGCGCTCACCTTGTCGGAGCAAGGGCATTCCGTGCTTCTGCTGGAGTCGGGGCAGCTGCAGGCGCACGCTCCCACCCAGTCGCTCTGCGAGGGAGAAGTCGCGGATGAGCGGCTGCACAGCCCACCCGGCAAATATCGCCAGCGGCGCCTGGGGGGATCCACCGCGATCTGGGGCGGACGCTGCATGCCCTTCGATCCCATTGACTTCGAGACCCGCAGCTACATTCCGCACAGCGGTTGGCCACTGTCTTACGAAGACCTGCTGCCCTACTACCCGCGTGCCAATGCCCTCGCGGAAGCCGGGCGGTTCATTTATGACGCGGGTGAAGCCCTGGAGCCGGAAATCGGTCCGATGATTGCAGGGTTCGACAGTTCGCGCGTGCTGACCAATGGGCTGGAGCGGTTTTCCTGTCCCACGCATTTCGGCAATCGCTATGCACGGCGGCTTGAGCTGGCGCCCAATATCCAGGTGCTGCTGGGAGCCAACTGCACCGCAGTGCGGCTGCACGCCGACGGAAGGGCCATCCGGGAACTCGAGGTACGCACCCTGGCAGGAACACACTTTTGGGTGACTCCGAATACCACGGTACTGGCCATGGGCGGGCTCGAAACGGCGCGTTTGTTACTGGCGTCGCGGGATGTCGTTCCGCAAGGCGTCGGCAACCAGCATGATGTGGTGGGACGCTACTACATGTGCCACATCGCCGGGAATGTCGGCACCCTGACCGTTCATGGGCCCGTCAGCAATGTGCGGCACGGCTATGAAATTTCCCCGGAAGGCATCTATTGCAGGCGCAGGCTGTCTGTGGCCGCCCACGAGCAAAGGCGCCTGGGCCTTGCCAACGCAGTCGCCCGCCTGCATTTCCCGCGCATCACCGATCCGGTGCATCGCAACGGGGTGTTGTCGGGGCTGTTCCTGGCCCGCAAGCTGATCAGCTACGAATACGGAAAGCGGCTCAACGATGGCCATGCCCCCACGGCAGGGACTTACGCCCGCCATCTCCTCAATGTGGTGGCCGACCCTCTGGACACCACGGCTTTCCTGGCCCATTGGTTGGCCAGGCGCTCCTTCGCTGAACGCAAATTCCCGTCAGTGATTCTGCGCAACCGCACCAACCGCTTCAGCCTTGAAGTTCATGGTGAGCAAATACCCCAGGCCCACAGCCGCGTCACACTTGCCGGCGCTGTCGATGCGCTGGGCATGCCTCGCCTGAAGGTGGATTGGCGCTACAGCCAGGCTGATATCGACTCCGTCCGCAAAACCCTGGACGTGATGGCTGAAGAATTCGCGCGCAGCGGAAAGGCCCACTTCGACTACAACCGCCAGACCCTTGAGGACGACCTCGTGCGCTTCGGTGCCTACGGGGGACACCACATCGGCACCGCACGAATGGGCAATGACGTGCGCACCAGCGTGGTCAATGCCGACTGCCAGGTTCACTCGGTGCACAACCTGTTTGTAGCCGGAAGCGCCGTTTTCCCTACGTCAAGCCAGGCCAATCCGACTTTGACCCTGATTGCCATGTCGCTCCGGCTGGGCGACACGCTGTCGCATCGCTTGCGTGCAGAGCGGGCACCGATCCAGTTGAAGGAGGCCGCATGAAGGTACTGGTATTGGGAGGGTCAGGCCACATCGGCAGGCGCCTGCTGGAAATGCTGCACAGCACTTCGTGGGCGATCCCCACGGGCGCGTCCAGACAGAAGAATCTTTCGAACGGCACGGAAAAGTTGCGGGCCGAATGGCTGGAACTAGATACCCGAGACGCCGGGCAACTTGCGGTGGCACTAAAAAACTTCGATGCGGTTGTTAACTGCGTGGCGGGCGATGCAGCGTCGATTTCTGAAGGCATGCACGTCCTGGTCGACGCCGCGCTCAAGGCAAACTGTCCGCGCATTGTTCATTTGAGCACCATGTCGATTTATGGCCCTGCAGAAGGCCTTATCCGTGAGGGTGCGCCACGTGATCCCAGCCTGGGTTGGTACGGCCGTGCCAAGTGCGAAGCGGAAACCAGTCTGGAGGAATTTGCTCGTCGCGGCGGTACAGCCGTGATGCTGCGGCCAGGCTGTGTTTTTGGTCCTGGCAGTGAACTCTGGGTCGGACGCATCGGCCGATGGCTTCAGTCCGGGCGTCTTGGCGACCTTGGCATCGCAGGCGATGGTTGGTCCAATCTTGTCCACGTGGACGACGTTTGCCAGGCTCTGCTGGTTGCACTGCAGCTGCCGGTGGCTCCAGGCGAGTTGCCGGCTTTCAATCTGGCTGCGCCGGACAGTCCTCGCTGGAACGACTACTTTGTCGACCTGGCTATCGAAATCAGGGCAACGCCGGTGAAACGCATCGGCGGGCGCCAGCTGAGCGTGGACTCCTGGGTAGGTGGCCCGCCACTCAAGGCAGCTGAGCGGGCTTTGAAATTGCTTGGCATCACCGGCTGGCGGCTACCCGATGCGTTGCCACCGGGATTACTCCGTCTGTGGTCACAGCACATTCAACTCGACTCGCAGGCAGCAACGGAACAATTGGGATTGGCGTGGACACCTTATCGCACCGGCGTGCATGACTCGGCCCGGTGGTTCTGTACCGGGGCATCAACCAGCAGCCAAACCATGGAAAAAATAGCATGCCTTCCCTGAAAGCCGATATTCACCGGAAATTTGGACGATCCGACAGGCATCTGGCATTGAAAGGCGCCCTTCTGGATCCGGCATTTCGTGTGGTGGTCACCTTGCGTCTTTGCCAGACAGCCCAGCAACTTCCGCCTGCATGGCGCTGGCTCGCGATGATTCCCGCAAAACTGCTGTACCGCCTGACGAGCCAGCTGGCAGGAATCGAAATACCCTGGCGAACCGCCATTGCGCCCGGGCTTGCACTCACCCATGGCCGCGGCATCGTCGTCAATGCGAACGCACGTATCGGCAGCAACGTCACGCTGTTTCATGGCGTAACGATCGGGCAGCGGGATTACATTGACAGTGAGGGCCGGCGGAACACCGTTTACCCGGTCATTGAAGACGATGTGTGGATCGGTCCGCACGCGATTGTGGTGGGCGGTGTGACCGTGGGGAAAGGCAGCAGGATTGCCGGCGGAGCGTATGTCTTTGAGAACGTTCCCCCCTACAGCGTAGTGATGGGCAACCCCGGTCAGATTGTTAAAGCCAACTGCACACCGGATGTAGACAACCGTTACGCACCGGTAGCCGTAGACGAAGAAAGCCAGCACTTGCGGCCGCAACGTCAATCGCTCGCAGTGAATGCCGCATCAGCGTCGGTTCAGCGAGGCCAGGCGCAAGGCCCGCGTTAAGAATAGCGGATTGCCTATCACGTAGCGCTGAAACAACCGGCGCGGCTCCAGCGCCAGGCGAAACAACCACTCCAGACCGGCCCTTTGCATCCACATCGGTGCGCGCGGTGTTTTTCCACCCAGAAAGTCAATGATGGCTCCGCCGCAAACGATAAGGCAGGGGAAATCCAGCAAAGCGCGCAGCCTGGCCGCCACTTCCTCCTGCCGGGGCATACCCATGCCGAGCACGATCAGCGCCGGTTGATGCTGAACTGCCAGCAGCGCGTATGCCTCTACATCCAGGAAACCATCGGCGGCAATGAGCTGGCTGTGGGGAGCCAGTTCTTGCTGCACACGCAGCCGGCCCTTGGCCAGATAGGGATCACGTGTCCCGAACAACGCAATGCGGCGGCCGTCAAACGCCCGGATCAATTGCGGAATGAAGTCCGTCCCATTGAGATTGAGACCGGGCTGCATCCGTAGCAATTTAAACAGCGTTGCCATGCCGGAGCCGTCCCTGAGCACCAGGTCGGCCGACCGCATTGCCTCAAAAAAAGGAACCGATGCCACCATGGAATTCATCGCATGAGCATTGGCAAAAGCCAGTACCAGCGGCCTGGCAGGATGGCTAAGGGATGCCAGCAGCACCTGGCTGTCGACAGGGCTTTGCACCCGCTCAATCTTTTCCACCAGCAGCGACCAGCGCTGGCGCCAGTCAGCGGGGCCGTCAAAGGAAGAACTCAGCACGGCCTCACCCATTCAGCCTGCGGCATGACAAAATCGTGGTCATGTTGAACACCGTAACCACCGGCAGTCCCCTGCGTACCCTTCGCATCCTGGCGGGCATTACCGTCGTCCTGACGGCCACAGCGCTTTACATTCTTGGCGCACAGCCCGTTGCCGTTGGGCTGTTCCCTTCGCCTTGGGACAAACTGGCGCATCTGCTTGTCTTTGGCATGGTGGGCGTGGCTGCCGGTATTGCAAGCGGCACGCGCGGCTGGCGCATGGCGCTTTGCTGCGTAGCCAGCGCCATCATGGTAGGTGCCATGGATGAGTTGCATCAGGCTTTCCTGCCGGGCCGGACAGCCAGCTGGTCTGACCTGGCAGCAGACGCCGCAGGCGGGCTTCTGGGAGCCGCCGCACATGAGGCCGCCTACAGGCTGGGGGCTGGCCGATTCTTCAAGCATCGTTAAGCACGGAGCCTACCAAAGCCACCCCGAACTCCCGCAGGCTGTGGGTGAAGCGGGTCATTTGCGGCATGGAACTCATGTTCTGCCTCGCCACAACCAGAGCAGCTCCTGCGCGTACGGCCACCGTATGCGCATCGGCGCATTCGCTGGCCGGCGGTGTATCGATGATGATGACGTCAAAGTCTTCGCCCAATGATTGCAACAGTTTGGAAAACTCCTGCCGCCCGAGCAGCTCCTGTGGATTAGGCGGAATGACCCCCGCAGGCAGCACCGACAGATCCTGCAGGGCCGGTATGCTGATGACCGCTTCCGGCCCGGCGCGGCCAGCGAGCATGTCAGACAGGCCCGCAGTCGCCCCAAGGTTAAAAAGCTGGTGCTGCCGTGGCGTCCGCATGTCCGCGTCGACCAGCAAAGTACGTTCCCCCAGCTGTGAAAACACGATAGCCAGGTTAGCCGCGATATAGCTGCGTCCTTCTTTCGCTCCGGCGCTGACAATCGCCAATCCCCGGCGCTCGGCCCCGGTGTCAAACCAGCGCAGCATCAACTGGCTGCGCAGCGCACGCAACTGTTCAACCGGCTGGCTACCCGGCTGGTAAGCCGCCACAAGCTCCCGGCTGAGCTTGGTTTCATTGGCAAGGTAGGGGTAATCAAACTGGACCGAGAGGGCAAAACGCACATCGTCGTCATTCAACAGGCCCAAGGCTTTGCCGGAATCGCCAAAGCGCAAGCCACGGTCCCGCTGAAAATGGAGAATACGTTCGGCATCCGGCGGCGACAGCCGACCTGCGTCCACCAGGATTGTCCCCATGGAGCGGCCGGCACCCGTGGCCGGTTTGCTGGGAACTGTCAGGGGAACCGATCGTATCGTCGGAGCGTTGTTTCTATTCATGCTGTCCCTCCATTGCCTAGCATCAGGCGACGCGAACCGGGAAGCCTGCCGCTTCCTCCATCCGAAGAAATGCTTGCCAGCACAGGCAGGCCCAATATCTGCACCAGGTCTTCGGCAGAGCGTACCCGGCGGTTGGCCAGTTCCAGCAGCAATCCGCATGCAATGCCGAACAAAGTCCCGCCAAAAGCAGCGACCAGCAGATTCACCAACAGTTTCGGGCTCGAAGGATTGACGGGAGGCGTTGCCATGTTCAGCCGCACAACATTGGTCTGATTGCTCAGGCTCTGGAGGCGTGTCTGCGATGCACTTTGGCTGACGGCCTCAAAAGCACGTTGCGCTGACTCCACATCACGGCGATACACATTAAGCTCATCCCGCTGCTTGTTCAGTTCGAGGACACGCGCTTTCTGTGCGCCCACCGCGGCCTGCAGTTCACGCTCCCGGTCTTTGCCCACACGGTAGGTTGTTTCGATAGACGCCGTGATGCGCGCTGTCTCGGTTGCCAGCCGGCTTTTCACGGCGGCCAGTTCGGATTCAGCGCGTTGCCGCTCAGGGTGGTTAGCCCCGAGGCGCACGCTGATTTCCTGTACCTTGGCCTCCAGCCGCGAAAGATCGGCCTTCAGGCCATTGATCAGCGGACTCTGCATGACTTCAGCGACGGTATCTCCACGGGAGCTGCGTTTGCTCTGGCTGTCGGTAGTCTCGCCCTGCACAGTCGTCAGCTGGGAGGAAATTTCCCCAAGCTTCGCGGTCTCGTAGTCCACACGCTCGTCGCTGCTGACAATACCGGCCTTCTGCTGGTACTCCGACAGGCGCGCCTGGGCCTCTTCGAGCTTCGCGCGAGATGCCTTGGTCTGGTCATCAAACCATTCGGCGTAGATCTTGGCAGGTTCCGTCTTTAGCGACAGGTTGGTATCGAGATAGGCCTGGGCAAAAGTATTGGCCGTAGTGGCGGCGACATCCGGATCGCTGCCCTTGTAGGTGATGTTGATCACGTTGCTTTCGCGCGCGGGCCGCACATCCAGGCCCTTCTGCAGGGACTCGGCCAGCCAGCTCTCAAGCGACCCGCGTCCGTCGGTGGCCTCAAGCCAACGGGCTTTGGTGCGTGGGTCTTCATCCAGCTTGAGCATTTTCACCACGCGCTGGGCCACACGGTCACCACCGATGATGTCCACCTGGGTCGCCATATAGCTGGGTGCGACCAGGCCGGGCAAGGCCGCGCCGCCGGCAACCGGATCAGGTGAGCGCACGTCAACCAGTACGGCGGCCTGGGCGGTGTACTTGCGGGGAAGCGCGAGGCTGACGGCCAGCGCGGCCAATATGGCCACCAGCATGACGAGCACAACAACCCGATAACGGGCCCGCAGGATCAGCAGGAATTGATGGAGTGTCATGATTTAAAAGAGGCTTTCACGAACATAGATCACATCCTCGGCGCGAACGGGGTCGGTGAGCCGGGGGGTTGTTTCCACGACCTTCCCCGCCGCGTCGCGGCGATGCAGGCGCAGCCGGTTTTCGCTGCCGCGCACCGTGGGTCCGCCGCCCTGGGCAAGCGCTTGCATCACGGTCATGCCCCGCTCAATGCGATACGGTCCGGGGCGCTGTGCCTCGCCGTAGATATAAAACATCGGCGCCTTGTTGACATACAGCGTGTCTCCGCCCGCCAGCACAATATCTTCATCTGATTTCTCGTTCAGAAAGAGTGCCGGGATATCAATCACTTTCCGAAACGGCTTGCCTTCACGCTGGCCGGTCAGGATCAGTACATCGTCACCCGTAGGGGTCACACCGCCGGCAGCAGCCAGCATGTCGCTGACACGGGTGTTGAATGTTTCCAGGGGGAAACGGCCTGGGCGGCTTACCTGCCCCAGCACGGCGACCTGATTGCCCCGTACCTGCCGCAGGACGATGTTGACCTGCGGTACCTTGACGAAACCGCCGGTGCGCAAGGCATCTGCAATTTTCTTCTCGGCCTCTCCAATCGTCAGGCCACCCAGCTGAACGCTGCCAATCAGGGGATAGCTGATCACGCCGCTTTCAGATACCCGTGCGTCGACCGAGAGATCCGGACTCTGGTACACCTGCACGCCAATGGAATCGCCGGCGCCCAGGCGATAGTCCTGGTTGGTCGGCACAGCCGCAGCACCGGCAGCAGCCGGTGCAACAGGCGCAACCGGAGCCGTCACTGCAGCAGACTGACTTGGTGCGGCCGGCTGGGCGAACGCGGGAACCGTCATCGCCAGAAGCAAGGCCAATAAGACCGGAGGAAAGTTACGAATCATGAATTTCATCTTGTTGTCGCCTTTTCGGAAAGCAAAATGTCTGTAAAGGACGCCGCAGGCTGGGGCCACGCCGGCGCCTGAAAGCGGGGTTGGTTGAAGGATTCCATCAAAAGCTCGCTTGTGCTGAAAGACCAAAGGCATTGCTGGTGTAGTCAAAACCCGGCTCAGTGGATTTGCGCCTGTCGCGCTGCACTGAAGCTATCAACTTGAGGGCACGCAGCGCCTGCCACTCAAGTGCCAGGGAAACCAGATTGCTGGTGTCGTGGCGATCCGTTGCGGCAAAGCCCGGCAAAGGCCCCCGGAAGTCGCGTGCGCCGTGGTCGTAGCGCAGGCGAACTGCCGTCTTCTCGCTGGGCTTCCAGGTCGGCGCGATAAAGAAGCGATAGCCTTCGTAATAGCTGGCTGTAGAAGTCTGATAGCTGCCCAGTTCCCGCACCAGGCCTCCGGCAAGACTTGTCTTTGCCGTGATGTTCCAGGTCGCATCAAGCTGGCCGGTAAAACCCGAAAAATCCCGCGCAGCCAATCCGTCGTGCTCGCGGTCGAGGTGGGACAAGCGTGCCCGCAGGGTGGTTTTTCCGGTCGGCGCCCAGTCCAGCCGAACCTCGTGCTCAGTATCCGTAAAGCTCCCCGCAAACGTTGGCGACGGCACCCGGCCCGGATAGTCGCCGTTGCCCCGCTTATAGCGATAAGCCATGGAAGTGTTCGAGGGGAAGACATAGCGTACGCCGCCCTCGGCTCCCCGAATTCGTGAGTCGCCTTCAAAGGTGAAGGGCTGGCTGCTGGTGCTGGTGCGTTCGAAAAGTCCGCCAACCAGCCGCCACGCACCATCGAGCTCGTATTCCGCATCAAACACGGTCGAGCGGTTGGTCCGGCGATTGAGTTGACCTGAATTCTGGACGTCGGCCGTGTTGTCGACAAATTCCCGCCGATCGGAGGTCAGGTTGCCATGCAAGGCCGGCGTAAAACTCCAGCGCCAGGCGGCCGCATAGTTCACCGCGGTGAAATCAAGATTGGAAAAGCGGCTGTAATGATGGTCTTCGACCCCAGCGTCGAGCTCAAATCTCTGAAGCCCGAAAGGCTTGTTTATCTTAAAACCTGCTGTCGTCACCGAAACTGTGTCCGCGCGGTCCGTGGTTCCTATCAATGCCTGGGCATTCGCTGTATCGGACAACCGGAAGACATTGCTGTCGTGCGTGACGGACTGCCCAGCCTTGAACTGAAGGGTGTCAAGCTCATCGGCACGCACCGCCAGGGGAATCAGGCTCAGCAACAAGAGCGGAATGGGAAGGAGGTCGCGGTGAGGCATCAGCTGTCCTTTTTTTGCTTTTAGTAAGCCGCACTGTCCTTGAAGACCAGGCGGATCGTTTTCAGAATGATGAAAAAATCGAGCTGCAGCGACCAGTTGCGCAGGTAATCCAGGTCGCAATCGATACGCGACTGCATCTTGTCGAGCGTGTCGGTTTCGCCGCGCTGCCCATTCACCTGAGCCCAGCCGGTAATGCCGGGCCTGACCTTGTGGCGAACCATGTAGCCCTTGATGAGAGAGCGATACATTTCGTTGTGTGCCACGGCGTGCGGGCGCGGCCCGACGATGCTCATGCGCCCTTGCAATACGTTGATGAATTGCGGTAATTCGTCGAGTGAGGTTTTGCGCAGGAAAGCGCCCAGGCGGGTGATCCGCATGTCATTCTTGCGAGCCTGTTGAATCGTGCCACCGTCTTCGGTAACAGCCATGGACCGGAACTTGTAGACCAGAATCTGCTCACCGTCCAGGCCATAGCGCCGCTGCTTGAAAATAACCGGCCCGGGAGAGTCAAGCTTGACCATGATCCCGATCACCAGCATGACCGGAAAAATCAGGAACAGGATCAGCAGTGACAGCGCGACGTCGCTGGCCCGCTTCAGTACGCCGCTGACACCCCGGAACGGCGTATCACAGACAGATATCACCGTGACCCCGCAGACCGAATCGCTGCGGCCCTGTATCAGGTCGGTAATGAACATGTCGGGGACAAAATAAATCGACGCTGTGGTGTCCTTCAGGCCATCAAGCACCTGCAGGATGCGCGGCCGCGATGCCATGGGCAAGGACAGATAAATAAACTGGATACGGTGCTGCTTGACGTAAGCCGGAAGGTCGTCAATTTTTCCCACCAGTTGGTAGTCATCCTGTGACTCCCTGCGGTCCTCCCCGCGGTCGTCGAAAAAACCCTTCAAATCAATGCCCGAATACGCCGAGCCTGTGATGTGCCGGGCCAGAGAAACGCCTTGCTCGTTCATACCGACGATGACAGCACCCCGAACCGCCCCCTGCAATTTCAGCAACTGCGGAGCGGCAGCACGCAGAGCCACATGCGCACCCGCCTGGGCAACCGGCGCGACCCATAGCCAGTTAACCAATACCGTCATGGAAAATTTATAGAAATATTCGGTGGCAAAACCCGTCAGCAACAACAAGCCGGCAATCCATATCCAGTGAAATGCAATCTTCGAGAACACCTTCCACACGGGCAAACGCAATTGGGAGGTACCGGGAAACGTCAGCGAAAACACGATGACCGACAAAATTAGATAGGCAGGACGCACCGACCCTTCAAAGAACAAAGCCAGTCCCCAGAGCGAGAACACCAGAACCAGAGGGTCCAGCGCGGCCTCCACTGCGGTGAAAAGATGACTTCGACCCAACCCCATGGAGCGGGGTTCGCGCCGGTTAAGCCATGCCGAGGCTGAATTGAGCGGGTTGACATCATCCATGCAAGCTCACCCGCGTAATCCTGGAGACAGCCTGGGCCCGGTTAAATACGTTGAGCTTCTGGAATATGCGCTGCATGTGATTCTTCACCGTATAGCCACTGATGTTGAGGATGGTTCCAATCTCGGCATTGGTTTTTCCCATGGCGACCCAGGCCATGATTTGCGTTTCACGTTCGCTCAGGCCGGACGCGTCGTCGGCTCCGTTGCGCACCGTAACGACAGCTTGCGGGTGCTGCTGTGGCAACAGCGCCATCTGCCGCAGCGCGTTATCAATGGCAGGCATCAGCATCCTCATGGCCTTCAGCCCAGACTCCCTGGGAATCTCATATGCACGGAAAAACGCATACAGACAGTCCTGGTGCGCCCTTTCGTCATGCATCGCGTGAACGAGCACCGAGCGCATCCCCGCCAGGGTACGGGTGAAGGAGCCCGGCAAGCTCGCATTGCCGAGCAAATATTCGAACTGGCTGAAATTGAGGAGGCAGGGCTGCCCACCGGCCGCCACCCAGTGGTCATGAAGCCGGCCAAGCAAAAAGGGCACGCCGTCTGTACCGTCTGCATAAGAACGTACGCCAGGCAATTCAGAAAGAATGTCGTGCTGGATAGCACCTTCCTGAAAGTCGCCCCAGCCCACCATCAGGATGTCATGTGGAAGGGAATACTGGACGTCACCGCGCAACCATTCGAGCAGGTCGGCGTGCCGGGTGATGGCCGTAGCCTGCGTTATCAGCGCCGTATAGTGCGCAGGATCTTCGCTAAAAAGCGGAGCGTGAGATTTCATGCCTTGATATCACTTCCTGTGTTTTGTTCTGCCCCCTGCCTGCGTGTGCAGGCGTGGCAGAAGGGGCCCACTGAGAATCGTCTAGCTTGGTATAAGTCGCAATACCAAAGACGGCACAGTTGATGTAGGAACAAGACGACTCAGTGTAGGGTGGCAGGCATGCAATTGAGGTGTCAGACCCCGCGCGTATTGGTTGCAACTACGTAACAGCTGTGCGCTTGATGGCAGTTGCTTCGCAAAACGATACGGCTTGCAACAGTTTGCTTTCTTTTGGCGCACAGCCGTGGCAGCTATTGGCTACGCTGCGCACATAATTTGTGCACGCAGTTGCAGTGAGCAAGACAGCAAAGAAACAAGAAGAGGAACGCAAGGCTGATGACCGGCAAGAAAATGAAGCGCAGCATGGAAGTGGATACGGTAAGAGGCATCGCCTGCATCTTGCTGGTTCTGTTTCATGTAGTAGGGGATACGCCCTCAGTGGGCCTGAAGGTTCCGGAGGGGCACTGGTTGCAGATGTTCAATGAAGGGCTGGCCTATATCCGCATGCCGCTCTTCTCTTTCATCTCAGGCTATGTGTATGCATTTCGCCCCTATGAAGGCAATGCTGCTGAATTCATTAAAGGCAAGGTCCGGCGGCTGCTGCTCCCCCTGATTACGGTGGGAACTATTTTTGCCGTCGTGCAGGCCTTCACGCCAGGCGCCAACTCATCGGTCAACCAGTGGTGGCTGTTGCACATTGAGCCCGTGGGGCACTTCTGGTTTCTTGAAGCGCTTTTTATTGTCTTCCTGGTCGTTCTGCTGCTGGAACACCTCAACGCACTTTCTACTGCGGCCGGATTTGCGGTCGCCTGGGCGCTCAGCGCGGTGCTGTTTGACTACTTCAGCCCCCCCAACTATTTCGCCGCCCGCGGCGCTGTTTACCTTCTGCCTTTTTTCCTGGCCGGGCTTGCCTGCAAACGATTTGACATCGGAACGCCAAAGGCCCGGCTTGTGGCAGCGGCAGTATTTATTTGCGCCGCTACCGGGGCCATGCTTTTTCCGCAATTTTCCGAGCAAGGAAGTTCTGTCGCCGCACTGGCGCTCGGTGTCTCAAGTGCCTTTCTTCTTTTGCGGAGTGGCTGGAGTTTCGCGCCCCTGGCCTACATTGGATCTTTCTCATTTGCGATTTACCTGCTGCATGTTTTTTTTACGGCAGCGAGCCGTATCGCCTTCAGGAAACTGGGTATCACGGACACCTATGTCCTGATGACGCTGGGACTCGTCGCCGGGATTGCTGGTCCTGTCGTATCCGCGCTGCTCATCAGCCGGCACGCAGGCCTGAATCTGTGGCTGCTGGGAACTGTGCCGGGCAAGCCGAAAACCAATCCGAAGCCCGTGGTAGCAGCCTGAAGGATCGGGGCTCGAGCCAGCGGCCCATTTCATTCTGGCGCCAAGCCGCTCATCACTGGCGGCGTCCTGGCGCCCCAATCAGTGACTGTGCCGCCGCGGCGAATCCTGAACGGCTCGAATGTCGGAGCAGGAGCCGTGCCCCCCCGGGAGTTGCACGATGTCTTTTTCTCCAAGCACCATCCAAACCGGCACCATCTGTCGGCTGCATGGAACGACTCCTCCTTCGAACTAAACTGCCTGACATACCGCAGGCAACCGGATCGGTGCGGGCATGCAGGCGAGTAACCTACAAAAAATGGAGACAACATACCCATGAATATCGTCATCACCGGTGGCGCCGGATTTCTCGGGGCCAGGCTGGCCCGGCAACTTCTGGACGCGGGGCAATTGGCTCTTGCGGGCAGCGCACCGCAAACCATCCGGACAGTGACACTGGTTGACAGGGTGGCGCCCCCGGCCGCGCTGGCCGCGGACAACCGCATTCGAACCATCACCGGCGATCTGAACCGGCTGCTGGAAGACGGTCATCCGCAAGCACTCGTGGTGACAGAAAAAGACACGCTGATATTCCATCTGGCGGCGGCGGTCAGCGGTGAATGCGAAGCGGATTTCGACCTTGGGATGCGCAGCAATGTCGACGCCACGCGTGCGCTGCTGCAGGCGTGCCGTGCCCTGAATACATCGCCCACCGTCGTATTCGCCAGTTCGCTTGCAGTGTTTGGCAATTCACCCGAGCAACCACTCCCGGCGGTCATCGATGACAGAACGCTGCCCACACCACAGAACAGCTACGGCATCCAGAAATTTATCGGCGAGCAACTGGTGGCTGATTACGCGCGCAAGGGTTTCATACGCGGGCGCAACGTACGCCTGATGACCGTGAGCGTACGGCCCGGAAAACCCAACGGTGCGGCATCGAGCTTTCTCAGCGGCATGATCCGGGAACCCCTGGCGGGGATCAGGGCGCAGTGCCCTGTGCCGCCCGAAACGGCCGTGGCTCTTGCGTCACCCGGCCGTACGGTTGAGGGATTGATTCGCGCTGCGCAAGCCAGCGACACCGAATGGGGTGCCCGCACAGCCGTCAATCTGCCGGCCCTCAAGACCACGGTCGGCGAAATGGCGCAAGCCCTGGCACGGGTGGCAGGAAAGAACGTGGCGGATTTGATCGACTGGGTGTACGACCCCGTCATCGCAGGAATCGTGGGCAACTGGCCGGCCAATATCGACGCAGCACGCGCGCGGTCGCTGGGCCTGGTGCCTGACAGTGATTTTGAAAGCATCATCGCGGCGTACTTAAGCGAAAACCCGAGCACAACCGCTGGTGCATCGCGGCAATAATGCGTGTGCTTATGGTCGGAAAATCCTGATGCGGGACCGGCCCCAGTCGTCCACAGGATTCCCGGCCCGATCACCCAACGGAGACAAACAACATGAAGCTTTCAAAACTGATTATCGGTATGACGCTCGCAGCGGGATTCATGGCGTCTGCAAATGCACAGACCACCATGAAGATCAGCATTTCCACGGCCCAGAATTCGCATCAGGGCATTGCCATCGACACCTTTGCCAAAGAAGTCGAGAAACGCACAGCAGGCCGCTACAGAGTCCAGACCTTCTACAACGGAGCCCTGGGCGGCGAACGCGAATCCATCGAGGCCGTGCAGCTGGGCACCCAGGAGCTGGCCCTCTCCTCCACCGGCCCCGTACCCAACTTTGTCCCCGAGACCAAGATCCTCGACGTTCCCTTCCTGTTCCGGGACAAGGCGCACGCACGCGCCGTGCTGGACGGCCCCATCGGCCAGAATCTCCTGACCAAATTCGATGCCAAGGGCTTTAAGGCGCTGGCCTGGGCCGAGAACGGCTTTCGCCACATGACCAACAGCAAGCGGGATGTGAAAGTTCCGGAGGACCTGAAGGGACTGAAGATGCGCACCATGGAAAATCCGGTGCACATCGCCGCCTACAAAGGCCTTGGCATCATCACCACGCCCATGGCCTTTCCCGAAGTGTTCACGGCGCTGCAGCAAGGCACGGTCGACGGCCAGGAAAATCCCCTGTCTGTGATCATGTCCGCCAAGTTCGACCAGGTGCAAAAGCACCTTTCACTGACCGGTCACGTTTATTCACCCTGTATTTTTGTCATGAACAAGGCAGCTTTCGACAAGCTCAGTGCTGGCGACAAGACGGCATTCATTGACGCTGCCAAGGAAGCGACCAAGGCGAACCGGGCCCGCGTGGACCAGGACGATGCCAACGGTGTAGCCGAGCTGCGCAGCAAAGGCATGACCGTGATCGAAAACGTCGACAAGGCGAAGTTCGTGGCAACGCTGGCGCCAGTCAACGCCGAATTTGAAAAGCAGTTCGGCAAAGCCAACATCGACGCGATCAGGAACTACAAGTAAACCGTACCGCAGCTATTTTGCTACTTTTTTTGTAGCTACTTGCGCCCGCCACCATTGGTCTGCGGGCGTTTTCATTGAAATTTTCAATTCTCCTCATGTATCGGCGCATCCATGAAACAAGTATTTCTCCAACTTGAACGGTGGACCACCGGCTTCTCCATGCTGGTGGCCTGCGTGATGCTGGTCATCGCATCGGGGCTCGGCGTGTTCCAGATCCTGACGCGTTTTGTCTTCGAGCAGCCTGCAGAGTGGAGTGAAATTCTGATCCGCCTCAGCCTGATCTGGATGGTCTTTATGGGAATTCCCACGGCTTTCCGCCAGGGCGCCATGGTCAGCGTGGATGTGCTCTATCGCTGGAACCCACCTCGCATCCGGCGGGTGCTGGACTGGCTGGTCTGCCTCGCCGCCCTGTTCCTCGTCGCAGTCATCGTCTGGTGGGGCTGGGACTATTCCCTTCGCGGGCGTGTGCAGTCCATGGCCGGCCTTGAATCCATTTCCATGTTTTGGGGCTATGTGGCCATGCCTGTCGGCGGCATGTTCTGCGTGATCGGCATCATCGGCAACCTGATCGACCCACAGCGGAATGAATTGGAAACCGCACAATGAGAACAAAAACTGGATTTCACCTTCAAGCAGGGGCCGCGGAACCGGCTTTGCCGGGCCGCAGGCGCGGCCCCAGAGGGGCTGGAGCCCGCGGCTCCAAGCCTGCCTGCGCAGGCTTGGACGGGCGACAGAGGCGAAGCGTCTCGCGAGCCGCGGCCTGCAAGGCCTCGCGCATTACACGAAGTGAAAAGCGTGGGGGCCAAGTATGACCGCGGTAATGATTTCCACCATGGTGCTGTGCTTTGCACTCACCGTTTCCGTGGCCGTTTCCATCGGCCTGGCGTCCATCTTCGGTATCCAGGCGTCCAACGCCAACATGCTGATTTCAGTCAAGGAGATGTTCTCCTCGATCAACAAGTTTCCGCTGGCCGCGATCCCCTTCTTCATCCTGGCCGGCAACCTGATGGAAACCGGCGGCATCTCGCGCCGCCTGGTCGAGTTCGCCAAAAGCATTGTGGGCGGCGTCCAGGGCGGCCTGCCCATGACCTGCGTGCTGACCTGCATGATTTTTGCGGCCGTGTCGGGCTCTTCTGTGGCCACTACTTTCGCCATAGGCGCCATCCTGATCCCGGCGCTCATCAAGCACGGCTACCCCACCGCCTACGCCGCAGCCCTGCAGGCCACCAGCGCAGAACTGGGCGTGATCATTCCGCCATCCATCCCCATGATTCTTTACGGCGTGAGCGCCGAGGTCTCGATCGGAGAACTCTTCATCGCCGGCTTCGGCCCGGGGCTTTTGATCGGCTGCGCGCTGATGCTGTTCGTGCACCTGTACTGCCGCTGGAAGGGCTGGGGCAAGCACGACGGCGACGGCCGCCTGAGCTTTGGCAAGGCGACCTGGCAGGCCGGCTGGGCGCTGCTGATGCCGGTGATTATTCTGGGCGGCATTTACGGCGGGATTTTCACGCCGACCGAGGCGTCGGCGGTGGCGGTGTTTTATGCGCTGGTCGTCGGCACCGTGATCTACCGCGAAATCAAGCCGGCCGACCTGTACGTCATCCTGCGCAAATCGGTGCTCTCCAGCGCCGTGATCATGTTCATCATCGCCAATGCCGGGCTGTTCGCCTTTCTGATCACCCGGGCCGGCGTGCCGGACGCCATAGGCCATTGGCTGGAAGCAGTGCTGCAATCGCCCGCCCTCTTCCTGCTCGGCGTTAACGCGGCGCTGTTCATCATCGGCATGTTCATTGAAACCAGCGCCGCCATCATTGTTCTGGCACCCATCCTGGCGCCAGTGGCTGTGCATTTCGGCATCGATCCGGTGCACTTCGGGCTGGTGATGGTGGTCAATCTTGCCCTGGGCATGATCACACCGCCTTTCGGCGTGAACCTGTTCGCGGCCTGCACCGTCGCCAGGATATCGCTGGACCGCATCGTGACCCACCTGATCCCCTTTGTGCTCGTCATCCTGGCTTGCCTGATGGTGGTCACTTACGTCCCGCAGCTGTCGCTGGCTCTGCGGGATCTCGTCTACGCAAAATAGCTTTTCGGACGGGATTCACGAGGCTGTCATTTTCAGCAGCCATGCTCGGGGTTTCATTTCAGGATGAAATCCATGCAGCTCCACAAAACCGACCGCGCCCGTGCCGAGCTCAAGCCCGGCGTGAGAACGCTAGGCCAGCGCGAGCGCACCCTGCTGCTGATGGCCGACGGCAGCAAGTCGGCCCAGGACTTCCGCCCGCTGTTTGAGGGCGACGGCGAAGCGATTGCCCTGCGTCTTTTGCGCGACGGCTTTCTGGAAGCCCATCCCGGCAAGACGTCCGCACCGGCAAAAAACCCCGCGCCTGCACCCGCCCACACACTCACGCCGGCGCAGCTACAGAACTTTCCCAGCCCCGAAACCACCCAGGCCATTCAGGTCTCTGCCGATCAATTTGAAGGCAAGCGCTCGCTTGCCACAACCCGGATGTTCCTGTTCGACATCTGCGAACGCATGTTCGCCCGGCGCAACCCGGAGATGGCCGAGCGCTTTCGCGAAGCGCTGCGCAATGCCAAAGACCGCGAGACAATGCTCGGCGCCTCGCGCGAAATGATCGAGGAAATCGAAAAAATCGCGGGCCACGAGCGCGCCGACTCCATCAGCGAGCGCATCGCCATGCTGCTGCCGCAGCACCAGGCCGCCTGATCGAGCCGACAGCGGCTTCCGTTACACTCAGCGGTGTCAGGAGAGAGTTTTCCTCGCGAAAACCGCCGAAGGCGCACGAGCACCCTGGGGGCACCCCCCTTGAGTAGCACTGAACGCTCAGGCAAAAGGACTGGCAACCGCCCTGCGGCGCACCACGCGGCAAGGCGTTCCCTACTGGAGAGAGGCCGCCTTTCACGGGCAGCCCACCGAAGGAGCAAGCCTGCATCGCCGGGTGAATCTCTCAGGTAAAGTGGACAGCAGGGGCAGCCCATGGATTGAGAACAAGTTCTTGCCATGACCGTGTTTGCCCCCTGGAGAATGCCTTGTCCGATTCGTCCACCTCTTCCGCCGCCCCCGAAACCTTGTTGAAAACGCCCCTGCATGACCTGCATGTGGAGCTTGGCGCGCGCATGGTGCCTTTTGCGGGCTATTCGATGCCGGTGCAGTACCCCGCGGGCCTGATGGCGGAACACCACCACACACGCCAGGCTGCCGGCCTTTTTGACGTGTCCCACATGGGCCAGCTACGCCTGGTGGGTGCTGATGCCGCAGTCGCGCTGGAATCCCTGATACCCGTTGATGTGATCGACCTGCCCGCCGGCAAGCAGCGCTACGGCCTGCTGTTGAACGACGACGGCGGCATCATCGACGACCTGATGTTCTTCAACCGCGACTACGCCAACGGCGGCGACCTCTTTGTCATCGTCAACGGCGCCTGCAAGGTCGGCGACATTGCACACATCCAGGCAAAGATCGGCTCGCGCTGCGAAGTCATCCCCATGCCGGAAATGGCGCTGATGGCGCTGCAGGGCCCACAGGCCGTCACTGCCTTGCAGCGCCTGGCGCCCGGTGTCGAAAAACTCGTATTCATGACCGGCGGCCGCTTCAGCGTGGCCGGCTGCGACTGCTTCATCACCCGCAGCGGCTACACCGGTGAAGATGGCTTTGAAGTCTCGGTGCCTGCTTCGCAAGCTGACGCACTCGCACGCGCGCTGCTCGCGCAACCTGAAGTCAAACCCATCGGCCTGGGCGCGCGCAATTCGCTGCGGCTGGAAGCGGGCCTGTGCCTCTATGGCAACGACATTGACACCACCACCACGCCGGTGGAGGCCAACCTCAACTGGGCCATGCAAAAGATCCGCCGCACCGGCGGCGCACGTGCCGGCGGCTTTCCGGGTGCGGACAAAATCCTGGCCCAACTGGCAGACCCCGCCCTACTCACCCGCAAGCGTATCGGCCTGGTGGCGCTGGAGCGCGTCCCTGTACGCGACCACACCGAACTGCAAAGCACCGACGGCATGGCTATCGGCGAAGTCACCAGCGGTTTGTTGGGCCCCACCATCAACCAGCCCGTCGCCATGGGTTACATCAAACCTGAGTTCGCTGCGCTGGGCACACGCGTGAACGCCATCGTGCGCGGCAAGCCGGTGCCCATGGAAGTGGCCGCCATGCCTTTCGTTCCCGCCCGCTACTACCGCGGTTAAGCACCAGATCAAGCTCCCCGTTTTATTCACCCCACTCAACCCCTGGAGAACCTCATGACCGTCAAATACACCGAAGACCACGAATGGGTCAAGATTGAAGGCAACGTCGCCACCGTCGGCATCACCGTGCATGCGCAGGATGCGCTGGGCGATGTGGTGTTTGTGGACCTGCCGGCTGTCGGCACCACCTTCGCCCAGAAAGAAACCGCCGGTGTTGTCGAATCCGTCAAGGCCGCGGCCGACGTGTATATGCCCTTGAGTGGCGAAGTCACCGAAATCAACGAAGCCCTAAGAGACGACCCATCTCTCGCTAACAGCGACCCGATGGGCGCCGGCTGGTTTTTCAAAGTCAAGCTGTCCGACCCAACGCAGCTTGACGCGCTGATGGACGAAACCCGCTACACCGCCTTCGCTGCCTGATTTTCTGACCGATTCTTTTTTCTGACTCCTGGCTGCCAAGCCTGACACGGGACCCGACATGTTGATGCAATCCGCCAAGCCCTTGGGCGATCTTGAAAACCCTGCCGAATTCATCGCCCGCCACATCGGCATCGATGACGCCGACGAAGTCCACATGCTCAGCATCGTGGGCTCGGCCTCGCGCCGCGCGCTGGTGGAAGGCATTGTTCCACGCTCGATTGCACGCAGCACCGCCATGGCCATCCCGGCCCCCGTCACGGAGGCGGCCGCGCTCAAGCAGCTCAAAGCCATCGCGGCCAAGAACCAGGTGTTCAAGAACTTCATTGGCCAAGGCTACTACGGCACCTACACGCCGGGCGTGATCCTGCGCAACATCCTCGAGAACCCCGCCTGGTACACGGCCTACACGCCCTACCAGGCTGAGATTTCGCAGGGCCGCATGGAAGCGCTGATCAACTTCCAGACCATGGTCTGCGACCTGACCGGCATGCCGATCGCCAACGCCTCCATGCTCGACGAAGCCACCGCCGCCGCCGAAGCCATGACCCTGGCCAAGCGCAGCGTGAAAAGCAAAAGCAATGTCTTCATCGTCGCAGGCGACTGCCACCCGCAAACAATTGAGGTGATCCAGACCCGCGCAAAGCCCTTGGGCATCGAGGTGAAGGTCAGCACGGCAGCCGTCACGGTGCCGCAACTGATGGCCGAAGGCAATTACTTCGGCGTGCTGGCGCAATACCCCGCCACCACAGGTAGCATCCATGACCTGCGCCCGCTGGCCGGCCAGGCGCATGTCGATGGCGCAGCCCTCTGCGTTGCGGCCGACCTGCTGGCGCTCACGCTGCTGGCCCCGCCCGGTGAATGGGATGCCGACATCGTGCTCGGCAACACCCAGCGCTTCGGCATGCCCATGGGCAACGGGGGGCCGCACGCGGCTTACCTTGCCTGCCGCGACGAATTCAAGCGCTCGCTGCCCGGCCGCCTGGTCGGCGTGACCATCGACAGCCACGGCAACCCGACCTACCGCCTGGCGCTGCAAACCCGTGAGCAACACATCCGCCGCGAGAAAGCCACCTCCAACATCTGCACCGCGCAGGTGCTGCCAGCCGTCATCGCCAGCATGTACGCGGTCTACCACGGCCCGCAAGGCCTCAAGCGCATCGCCGAGCGTGTGGCGGCCTATACGGCCATCTTCGTGCAGGGTCTCAAAGAGCTGGGCTATGAAATCACCAACACAGGCGCCTTCGATTCCGTCACGGTGAAGACGGGTGACGCTACCAATTTGATAGCTGACCGCGCACGTTCGGCGGGCGCCAACCTGCGTTTTCGCTTGAATAATCACCTGGGCGTGTCGCTGGACGAGACCACCAGCCGCAAGGACATCGAACTGCTCTGGTCCTTCTTCGCCAGGCCCGGCCAGACCGTACCCGTGGTCAGCGCTTTCGAAAAGGGCATCGAGTCGCTGATCCCCGCCGGCCTGCGCCGCACCAGCGCCTTCCTGTCGCACCCGGTGTTCAACACCCACCACTCCGAAACCGGCATGCTGCGCTACATCCGCATGCTGAGCGACAAAGATCTCGCACTGGATCGCAGCATGATTCCGCTGGGCAGCTGCACCATGAAGCTCAATGCCACCAGCGAGATGATTCCCATCACCTGGCCGGAGTTCGCCAACATTCACCCCTTCGCACCCGCAGACCAGCTGCAGGGCTATGCGGAACTCGACAAGCAGTTGCGCGACTGGCTGTGCCAAGCCACGGGTTATGCAGGCATCAGCCTGCAGCCTAACGCCGGCTCGCAAGGCGAGTACGCGGGCCTGCTGGTCATCAAGGCCTTTCATGAAGCCAAAGGCCAGGGTCATCGCAACATCTGCCTGATCCCTTCGTCGGCTCACGGCACCAACCCGGCCAGCGCCCAGATGGTGGGCATGACCGTCGTCGTGACCGCCTGCGACGCGCTGGGCAATGTCGACATGGCCGACCTCAAGGCCAAGTGCGAACAGCACAGCGCCAACCTCGCCTGCGTGATGATCACCTACCCCAGCACGCATGGCGTGTTCGAAACCCAGGTAAAAGAGCTCTGCGCCATGGTGCACAGCCACGGCGGACGCGTTTACGTGGACGGCGCCAACATGAACGCACTGGTGGGCGTGGCCGCGCCGGGCGAGTTCGGCGGCGACGTGAGCCACCTGAACCTGCACAAAACCTTTTGCATCCCGCACGGCGGCGGCGGCCCGGGCGTTGGCCCGGTGTGCGTGGTGGCTGACCTGGTGCCTTACCTGCCCGGCCATGCCACGGCCGGCATTCCCGTCAACGGCGTGGGGGCGGTTTCTGCGGCCCCCCTGGGTAACGCAGCGGTGTTGCCCATCAGCTGGATGTACTGCCGCATGATGGGACCAGAAGGGTTGACGCAGGCGACTGAAGTCGCCATCCTGAGCGCCAACTACATCAGCTCGCGCCTCAAGGACCACTACCCCACGCTATACGCCAGCGAGAATGGCCATGTCGCGCATGAATGCATTCTCGATCTGCGCCCGCTCAAGGAAACCAGCGGCGTCACCGCCGAAGACGTGGCCAAGCGCCTGATGGACTACGGCTTTCACGCGCCCACATTGAGCTTCCCTGTGCCCGGCACCCTGATGGTCGAGCCGACCGAAAGCGAAACCCTGGCCGAGCTGGACCGTTTCATCGACGCGATGATCGCCATCCGCGAAGAGATCCGAAAAATCGAAGCTGGCCAATGGCCGCAAGACAACAACCCGCTCAAGCATGCGCCGCACACCGCGGCCAGCCTGATGGGCGCTGACTGGGACCGCCCTTACTCCCGCGAAACCGGCGCCTTCCCATTGGCCTCGCTCAAGCAGGTCAAATACTGGCCGCCGGTGGGCCGCGTCGACAACGTTTACGGCGACCGCAACCTTTTTTGCAGCTGCGTGCCCGTGAGTGATTACGCCTGAGTTGGACGCTCACATCATCCTGATCGTCGCGGGGGCGGCGGCAGCGGGGTTTGTCCAGGGCCTGTCGGGTTTTGGCTTCAGCCTTGTCGCCATGTCTTTCTGGGCCTGGGCTATAGACCCGAAGCTGGCGGCTGTCATGGCGGTGTTCGGCGGCCTGACGGGCCAGGTCATGGCGGCCTTTACGGTCAGCCGCACAACTGACTGGAAGCGCCTGCTGCCGTTTCTGGCCGGCGGCCTGCTGGGGCTCCCGCTGGGTTTGCTGTTGTTGCCGCAACTTGACGTCCAGCTCTTCAAGCTGTTTCTCGGCATGCTGCTGGCGCTATGGTGCCCGGCCATGCTTTTTTCGGGCAAGCTCCCGCGCATTCACCATGGGGGCCGCGTCGCCGACGGCACGATTGGCGTTGCCGGTGGTTTCATGGGGGCCTTGGGTGGTTTCAGCGGTGTGATTCCGACACTGTGGTGCACCCTGCGCGGCTACGAAAAGAGTGCCCAGCGCGCCGTCATCCAGAACTTCAATCTGGCCGTGCTGACCGTCACCATGGCCAGCTATGTTGCCGCCGGCCTGGTCACGCGCGAAACGCTGCCCATGCTGGCCATCGTGGCGCCTGCTGCGCTCATTTGCGCCTGGCTGGGCGGGCGTGTTTACACGGGCATCAGCGACCTGGCCTTTCGCAGACTGGTGCTGAGCCTGCTGACCTGCTCCGGCGTGGCGATGCTGGTGTCATCCGTGCCGGAGTTGCTGCGGCGGATGGGCTAGGGCCTGTCATTTCAATAAAAACGCGAGCCGGCCCGCAGCTCACGAATGGCCCGAATCATGGTCGGAGCCAGCGCATTCCATTGCAAGGCCCGCAGTGATCGACGGTAACGCAGCCCGCTGCCCCCGAGGGATGCCGACACCAGTTCCAGAGGATCGCTCACCACGCACAGAAGCCGCGTGAGCATGGGGTCCTGCTCGGTAGGCACACCGCCGAGGAAGGCGTCGTTCTTTCCGTCCCACAGAAGCTGGGCATTGATGTGGATACCCCAGCCGCACTCCCAGCCGTTCGCTTTCAGGCGTTCGAGCGCCGCAGCCACGTATTCGGCATCGAAGATGTAGGTGTCGGTGCGCACCCAACGGCCCAGCCAGAACTCCGCCAGCGGCCGCGCCGCCGGCGTGGCCCGCGGGATCAGGCCGCGAAGCATCTCGCCGCGCATCTCCATGTAGCGCACACGGGCCGGGATGCCGGCGGAGCGCATCAGCGCGATCAGCAGCGTCACCTTGTCGTCACCGTCGCCTCCGCGCGCCTCAAGTACGTCGCGGGCGGTCGGGTACTGCAGCTTGATCCGCTTGGTATAAGGCAGGCGCTTGACGAAGCGATAGATAGCCAGTGCCTTGTCCCGGTCGGTGCGGCACAGCTGGACAATCGAGCGAGCCTTCAGGCGCAGCTTGGTGTCGTCCAGGTCCAGCAGGGGCGTTGTGCCAAGCCAGTCCTGCGGCCGGTCGCTGGCTCTTTGATGCAGCCGGCGGGGCGAATCGAATTGTGCGGCAAGTGCCACCATGGAACCACCGACGGAGTGAATGGTTTACGCATCGTAACCCCGGAGGCGCAATTGCGGCGAATTTCCGTTCCACGCCCGGGCGCTGAGGGACTGGCCCCTGGCATGAGGGCTCGCGGCGTCGGATGTTGCGCCGCAGCATGTCATCAAACGCAGGTGACCAGCCGGTGGTTCAGGCACCAGTGCCCAGGGTGCTTCCGGTTTCAGCTAACGCATTGCGCAGCTGGGTCTGTGCGATGGGCAGTTGCAGCGCCACGGCGCGCTCTAGCACGGGTGCCAGGCGGCGCAGCTTCTTCTGCGCGTGGTCCTTGGCAATGTCGGCCAGACGGTGTTCCAGAAACGGGTTGAGCAGGCGGTCGCGCAATTCCACCAGGTAGGCGTGGGCCTCGGGGCCTGTGCCCTCGGCGTCAAATACCGGCAGCACCTCGTCGGCCCACACGGCCTCCAGCGGGGTGCGCAGCGCCGGGGTGTGCATGGCCTGCATCACGGTCATGTCAGCAGCACCGCCCAGCAGCTGCCAGCGTTCGGCCAATATCGTGTGGCCCAGGTTCAGCAGCCAGAGCTTGCGTTGCTCGAAGGGGGCCAGTGCATCCGTCACCACCATGGCCGGGTGGCTGCAAGGAAGCACCATGCGCGGCTGGCGTTCGATGGCCCACAGCGCATAGGGCTCGGCCACTGCACCGGCGGGTTCCAGCGGAGACGACACGATGCGGTCCACCAGTGAATTGACCCACACGCAGTGCTCCCGCACATAGCGAAGGAAGGCGGGCGTAACGCCCCAGCTCTGTGCCAGCGTGGATACCAGGTTGCGCAGCGTGTCCCCGTTGCGGTTGACCAGTTCGCAGGGGTACAGCGTCAGGGGAGCCTCCGGCTGCTGCTGCCAGCGGTGGTGCAGAAGCGCCACCAGCTTGGCCGGGTAGCTGCGCGGCGGCGGCGTCGTCGTCGGGCTACGCAGCAGCGCCGCGGTGTCGGAGTCGTCCAGTGCATAGCCCATGTCCGCGGTGTTGGAGATGATGACCTGCACGGTGGTAGCCATGGCATCGCGCAACAGTGTCCAGTCGCGGCGGGCATGCCAGACGGCCTGTACTGCGTTCACTTGCACGGTTTCCTCGATACGCCGGCCATGTTGCATGCCGCGCAATTCGACGCGGTAGCCATGTGCCAGTGCCGCGGCGCGCGCGCTGCTCTGCGGGCTGTCTGTGCTCTGCACCACGGTT
Organism: Polaromonas sp. P5_D5; assembly: GCF_054049435.1. Classification (NCBI taxonomy): domain Bacteria; kingdom Pseudomonadati; phylum Pseudomonadota; class Betaproteobacteria; order Burkholderiales; family Comamonadaceae; genus Polaromonas; species Polaromonas sp. P5_D5. The sequence goes on along the minus strand of NZ_JBFUMJ010000002.1, from coordinate 353,816 downwards.
ATGCCGCCCAGCGCCTGGCCCTGGGCCAGGGCCTCGGACACAAACAGGTCCGCATGCGCCTGCAGAAAGCGCCCGGTGCCAAACTGGAGGATGGGCGTGCTCACGTGGAGACTCCGGTCAGCATTCGATCAGCGCCTTGACGACGCCCTGCGTGGGGTCCAGCAGGGTGGCGAACTGGGCGGGTACATCGGCCAGGGCCATGCGATGAGTGTTGAGTGCTGCGGTGGGGATTTTGCCGCCCCGCATCGCCTCAAGCACCGTTTCGAAGTCTTCCATGGTGGCATTGCGGCTGCCCAGCAGCGTCGCTTCGCGTTTATGAAACTCCGGATCGGCGAACGTAATATTGTCCAGCACTATCGACACCAACACATACTTGCCGCCATGGGCAATGAACTGGAAGCCGCGCTCCATGGCCCTTGCGTTGCCCGTGGCGTCAAAAACGACATCGTAAAAATCTCCATCGGTCAGTGCGCGCAGCTCGTCCAGGTCGTTGTCACCTATCACAACACCCGCATGCGCCCCCAGGTGTTGTTTGCAGAATTCCACCCGCTCCTTTCGCGTGTCCAGCGCTGTGACCTGACCACCACGCAGGCCGGCGAATAGCAAGGCAGCCATGCCGATGGGGCCCGTCCCTACCACCAGTACACGCTGGCCGGGCTGCACGTCGGCGCGACGTACAGCGTGGGCACCAATAGCCAGAAATTCCAGCATGGCGGCCTGGTCCAGTGAGACACCCTCTGCCTTGCGCACAAACTGCGCGGGTACGTTGAGATACTCTGTGAAGGCGCCGTCGCGGTGCACGCCCAGCACCTGGATGTGGACGCAGCAGTTGGTCTTGCCCTGGCGGCAGGCTACACACCGGCCGCACGACAGGTAAGGCATGACGAAGACGCTGTCGCCGGCCTGAAGGGGGCCGTCCGCTGGAGCTTCCTCTACGGTACCCGCGATCTCGTGGCCCATGACGCGTGGATAGGCCAGGAAGGGTTGCTTGCCGGTGAAGATGTGCAGATCTGTGCCGCACACCCCCACGCGGCGGATGCGCAGCAGCACATCGCCTTCATTGCGGATGGGCATGGCCCCTTCGACCGTGCGCAGCACGCCGGGAGTTTCGCAAATGACTGTCAGCATAGATGTCCTTGGGTGGAAGTGGTTAGTCAATGTGGAATACGGATTCCATGGCGGCCCAGTGCTCGCCTGGGCCGCGGGTTTGAAGGGGGCGTTGGCAGGGGCCGCAGAGGGTCCACCAACGCTGCGTCTCAGCATCAGCGGCGATAGCGGCCATGTCCGCGTCAAAGTCCCGGCCGTGGTATTCCCAGTAGCCGAACAGCAGGTTTTCCGGCTCTCGCAGAAAAATGCTGTAGTTGCGCACCTGCGATTGGTGAATGCGCTGCAGCACAGCGGGCCAGACGGCCGCGTGCAGCCGCTTGTACTCGGCGATGTGCCGGGGGTCGATACCAATGACCCATCCCATTCGTTGCATGTCAATTTCCGTCTATATGTTGGCCAAGGTGGTACAGGCGGCGCGCATTGCCGCCAAAGATGACGGCCAGTGGCCAGTGCGGTTTGCCAGATTCCAGAAATGCGGGTGCGCGTCGATCAGCATGGGGCTTCCTCAGACTGGTACCGGCGCATCGGGATGCAGCAGGCCGCGGCTGCGCAGGGCCTGCCACAGCGTGGCGGGAATGGGCGTCTCCAGCCAGGCGACGTTCTGTTGCAGCTGGGTTGCGGTGCGGGTGCCGGTGACGCAGCTCACCACCGCAGGGTGCGCCAGTGGAAACTGCAGTGCGGCGGCCTGCAGGGGCACGCCGAATTCCTCGCAAGCCAGCGCCAAGGCTTGCACGCGCGCCACCACGGCGGGCGGGGCTTCCGCATAATTGAATTTGGTGTTGCCCGCCAGGACGCCGGAGTTGAACGGCGCGGCCACCACGATGGCGTTGCCGCGGCGCATGCAGTCGCCCAGAAAGGGGGTGATGCAGTCCTGCTCCAGCAGGGTGTAGCGCCCGGCCAGCATGGTGCAGTCCAGGTCGAACTCCTGCATGCTGTCCATCACCACCTGCCATTCGTTCACGCCCAGGCCCACTGCCTTGGTGGCACCGCTTGCGCGCAATTCGTCCAGCGCGCGGAAGCCGCCCCCCGTGGTCAATTGTTGCCAGTAATGCGCATGCTGTTCGCCGTGGGTGTCGCGGCCGATGTCGTGTACGTACAGGATGTCGATGTGGGCCAGACCCAACCGTTGCTGGCTGTCCTCGAATGAGCGCATCACGCCGCTGTAGCTGTAGTCATACTGCGGGCGAAACGGGTAGGGGTTGGCCCATCCGCCATCGCCAGCAGTCACACTGGCATCAGGACGCAGCAGGCGGCCCACTTTGGTGCTGACTACATATTCGTGCCGGGGGCAGTCGGCCAGCTGGGCGCCCAGGCGGTGCTCGGAGCGGGTGTAGCCGTAGTAGGGTGCCGTGTCGAAATAGCGCACGCCGGCCGCCCAGGCGTTCGCAAAGACCTCCTCTACCTCGCGGGCGCTGGTGGCACGGTACAGGCCCCCCATTTGCGAACAGCCCAGGCCCAGGGCTGTCAGCCGCAGGTCCACGCGGGGAAGGAGTTTCAGATCCGTGGTGTGCATATGCCCATCCTCCGGCAGCCGGTGCCGGAGGGTCCTTGGGTTGGAACGGTTTAGTAGAGAACGTTCTTGGCTGCGGGCGTGTCGATGTTTTTCTTGGTCACCATCAACACACCGGTATCGCGGAAGGCGGGCACTTTCTTGCCTGCCACGATTTCCGCCACCGTCTTTACGCCGAGGTTGCCCATCTCAAAGGCGCTTTGCACGGCAATCGCCTCGATGGTGCCGTCTTTCACAAAGCCTTGCAGGTCGGAGTTTCCGTCAAAGCCAATGGCGACCACCTTGCCGGCTTTGCCCGACTGAACCAGTGCGCGGCCCATGCCGATAGCGGTGGGTTCGTTGGCGCCGAAGATGCCCTTGAGGTCGGGGTTGGCGGCCAGCACGTCGGTGGTCTGGTTCAGTGCGGTACCCATCTGCGAGTTGGAGTAGAAGGGGCCCACGATCTGCAGCTTGGAATGCTTCTTGATGTAGTCGGTGAAACCTCCCACGCGGCCGATTTCGGAGCCCGAGCCCGCGGTGTAGGACATGACGGCAATTTTGCCGGTGGTACCGACTTTCTCGATCAGCGTCTTGGCGGACATTTCTCCGGCAGTCTTGTTGTCGGTGGCCAGGAAGGACTGGTAGTAAGCCTTGCCGGAATCCGATGCGGCGGAGTCAATCAACACCACAGGAATCTTGGCTTCCCAGGCTTTTTTCATGGCGGGGATCAAGGCATCCGGATCCGACGGGGCCAGCACGATGCCGGCGACCTTGCGGTTCACGGCGTTTTCCACCAGGGCCACCTGCCCGGCCAGGTCGGTGTCGGATGCTGCGCCCTGGAAGGTGGCGGTGTAGCCCTTGAGATTTCCCACGGCAGCGTTGGCGCCCTTCTTCACGTTTTGCCAGAAGTCCGAGTTGGCGGTCTTCACGATGACGGCAATTTCCTTGTCGGCGGCCATAGCCATCGACGACGCAGCGACCAGGGCGGCTGCGATCAGTGTGTGGACAAATTTTTTCATTTCTTTCCTCATGGGTAGTGGTTGTGGAGGTTGTCTCTCGAAGTCCCGGTAAGCCCTACCGGTAGGGATCACTTGCGATGGCGCATCTGGTCGATCCATACGGCCAGCAGGATGACGACGCCAATCAGAATTTGTTGAGTGAAAGCGGACACGCCGCTCATGTTCAAACCGTTGCGCAGGATGCCAATCACGAACGCACCAATGACGGTGCCCGACACCGTGCCCACACCACCCGTGAGCGAGGTCCCGCCTATCACCGCGGCGGCAATGGCATCAAGTTCGTACATCAGGCCCTCGCTGGGCTGGGCCGTGACCAGGCGTGACATCAGCACGCAACCGGTCAGCCCGGCCAGCAAACCGGAAAGCACATAGGCAAACAGCGTCACGCCGTTGACGTTCACGCCCGAGAGCCGGGCGGCTTCCAGGTTGGAGCCGATGGCGTACAGATGGCGGCCCAGCGTGGCACGGTTAAGCAGGACGGAGACGGCCAGCGCCAGCACGATCATGAGCACCACGGGATAGGGAATGCCGACGAACACCACATCGGGGAAGCCGTCCGCACCGATATTGACGATGCGGAACAAGGCTCCGTTGCCCAGTTCCGCAAAGCTGTCGCCCAGGCCGCTGATGGCGCGGGCATCGGTCAGCTGCAAGGCCACGCCGCGTGCCACCAGCATCATTCCCAGGGTGGCAATAAAGGGCGGCAGTTTGAGCACCGTCACACACAGGCCGTTGATCAGCCCGCACAGGGCACCGACCAGCAGGCCGGCAAACATGCCCAGCGGCACGGGCGCGCCCGCCTTGACCAGCATGGCGGCCACGACGCCGGACAGTGCCAGGATGGCACCTACCGAGAGATCAATACCCCCCGTGATGATCACGCAGGTTGCTGCGATGCCGAGGTAGGCAATGGATGTCACCTGCAGCGCCACGGTCATGCCATTGCCCACGCTGAAGAAGGCGTTGCTGGTGAACGAGAAGATGGCGATGAGTCCCAGCAGGCTGGCCAGCGCGGCAAATTTCTGAAACAGGTCTTGTTGTTGTTCGGTCATGGTGTGGTTCGGGAAAGAAGTCCTGGAGGGTTCAGTGGGTCAGCTGGTCGGCTTGCAGGGGCGGCACGCTGCGGCCGGAGGCGTAGTGCATGACCTCCTCCTGGTGGGTCTCGCGGGTGGGGAGGATGGTGACCAGGCGGCCTTCATGGAAGATCGCGACACGGTCGGTCATCCCCATGATTTCGGGCAGCTCGGAGCTGATCATCACGACGCCAATACCCTGGCCTGCGAGCTGGTCCAGCAACTGGTAGATCGCGTACTTGGCGCCCACATCAATGCCGCGTGTGGGCTCGTCAAAGAACAGCACGCGTGATTGACGGAACAGCCATTTGCTGATCACGAGCTTCTGCTGGTTGCCCCCCGAGAGCAGGCGCACGATCTGGCTGCTGCTGGGCGTGCGAATGTCGAGAGCGCCGATGTAATGGCGTGCGGCATCCTGCTCCTTCGCAAACTGGATCATGCCCGCACGGTTGGACACGGCTTCCATGTTGGCCAGCGTGATGTTCTGTGCCACATTCATCTTCAATGCCAGTCCGTCGTGCTTGCGGTCCTCTGACAGGTAGGCCAGCCCCTGGCGCACGGCATCCCGCGGCGAGTGAATGGTGAGACGCTGCCCGGCCAGAAACACCTCGCCCGCGTCGATGGGATCGGCACCAAAAACGGCGCGAGCCACTTCGGTTCGGCCGGCCCCCATGAGCCCTGCAAAGCCCAGAATTTCGCCACGGCGCAGCTCAAAGTTTACGTCGTGAAACACACCCTGGCGTGTCAGGCCCTGCACGCGCAACAACACGTCGGTCGTGGGCACGGACGTTCTCTTTGGGAATACATCGTCCAGCGAGCGCCCCACCATTTTGGCCACGATCCCTTCCACACTGGTGTCGGCCAGGCGTTCGGTGGACACGTAGCGTCCGTCGCGCAAGACGGTGACCCGGTCCACGATGAGGGCCAGTTCGTCGAGGCGGTGGGAGATGTAGACAATACCCACCCCCGTACGCTTGAGCTCGTGGATGATGGCAAACAGCTTCTCGGTCTCCGACTCCGTGAGGGACGAGGTGGGTTCGTCCATGATGAGCACCTGGGCGTTGAGCGACAGCGCCTTGGCAATTTCCACCATCTGCTGCTGGGCTACCGAGAGGGTTTTGACCAGAGCGTCCGGTGAGATGTCCTGCCCCAACCGGTCCAGGCATTGCTTTGCCTGGCGGCGCAGTGCTGCCCGGTCGATCAGCCAGCCTTTGCGTGGCTCGCGGGCCAGGTAAATGTTTTCGGCCACCGTGAGGTGTGGAGCCAGGTTCAGCTCCTGGTGAATGATGGCAATGCCGACAGCCTCGGAGTCGGCGGTGGATTGGAACTGGCAGGCTTCGCCGCGGTAGTACAGGGCCCCCGCATCGGGCTGGTACTGGCCGCTGATCACCTTCATCAGCGTCGATTTGCCCGCGCCGTTTTCGCCGCACACCGCGTGTACCTCCCCACTTCGCACCTCAAAGCTCACACCATCCAGTGCCAGCACTCCCGGGAAGCGTTTGGTAATCCCTTCCAGGCGCAACAGTACGCCAGCCTCAACGGGGCTGGGCGCGTCGGGACAGACGGGATCGGACACGGATGACAGCAATGCGAACTCCTCTTTGGCGGGTCAGGGAACCGGGAGGGACCAATTTGCATGTTTTGCAAATTGGTAAGGCCACCTGACACAATCTGCCGTATTTGGCCTTACCAGGAAGCGCGTGGGTATTGGTGCTTACCCGTGATCCAGCGTCAAAATCTGTGTGAAAAAACGAAACAAAATCTGCGCAATTGCACAGGCCTGGCCACGAGGTGCAGAGCTTGGGCTCATGACCATTCGCGGCGGTTCTCGACCCAGCGCTGTTCGGAGGCTTGCAGATGCATGCGCATGGCGTTCTGCGCGGCCAGTACGTCCCGGTTCTCCAGGGCGCGCAGGATGGCCTCATGCTCCTGTAGCGCAACGGCCCAGCTTTGGCCGGATTCGGAGTGCGCGCTCAGGCGCGCGGCAATCGGGCTATGGCGCTCGTCAAACAGCTCGCCCACCAGCCGCTCCAGCACGGAGTTGCCTGTCATGGCTGCAATCGTCTGGTGAAACTGCCGGTCAAAGGCCAGGGGCGAACGGTTTTGCGCCATGGCGGACAGCATGTTGTCCAGAATCTGTCGCAGCGCCAACAGTGCTTCGGGCGTGGCTTTGGCGCAGGCCTGCAGCACGATGGTGCCCTCGATGGCGGCGCGTGCCTGCATCAGCTCGATCGGACTTTCGCCCATGGTGGCCAGGGACTGCGGCTTGCGCTGGGCCGCGCTGCAGACGTACACGCCAGCGCCCATGCGCACTTCCACGCTGCCCTCAATTTCCAGTGCAATCAGTGCCTCGCGCACCGAGGGGCGTGAGACGCCCAGCTGCAGGGCCAGATCGCGCTCCGGCGGCAACCGCGCACCCGCGGTGTAGTTGCCCTTGTCAATGAAGGCGCGAATCTGCTCGGCAATTTGTTGGTAGAGCCGACGGTTGTCGACCTGTTTGAGTTGGTCCAGCATGAATCCTCCGCGTGAAGTGCAGTTTATGCGACGGCGGTTTTTGCTATGGGGTTATGGTTCGAACTGGTAAGGCCAATGCAAAATTTTTCACGCTGACGTTACCAATTTGAGCCAATTTTGATTGGCTGGAGTACCACTCATACCTTCCGCCCCCTCAGGATCCAGCTCAGCGACCTGACAACCTGAGATAGGCGAGCCGGCACCACTGAGGCAAGGCGAGAGCCAGGACGATAATCCAGGTCACCCTCTCCGATTACCCCATAGCCACGAAAGCATGACCTCCATGAAGACATTGACCGCCGCGCTCATCGCCCTGGCCTCCATTGCCCTGTCCAGCACCGCCCTTGCCGCCGCCCCGGCCGAGACCCTGCCCAGCGGCGTGAAGATCGTGCACAGCACCGACGGCACCGGCGCGCAGCCCAAAGCGACGGACACCGTCAAGGTGCACTACCGCGGCACGCTGGCCGACGGCAAGGAATTTGACAGCTCTTACAAGCGCGGCGCGCCCGCCACCTTCCCGCTGAACCGCGTGGTGCCATGCTGGACCGAAGGCGTGCAGAAGATCAAGGTCGGCGGCAAGGCCACACTGACCTGTCCACCCGCCACGGCCTATGGCGACCGCGGCGCCGGCGGCGTGGTGCCACCCAATGCCACGCTGACCTTCGACATCGAACTGCTCGCGATTGAAAAGTAAAAGCTAAAGAGGCGCTTCGAGCGTCGTGAGGAGGGCTTTGTCGAAGGCCTCCGCGCGCTCGAACTGCAGCCAGTGGCCGGCGCCTTCGACCAGGGCCAGGCCCCTGAAGTCCGCAGCTCGCTCCAGGGCTGCCCGCAGCCCATCAAGCTTGCCGCGGTACAGCGCATCCTCTTCCCCGTAAATCGCCCACACCGGGCAGCGCAGCCGCGCCAGTGACTGAGCCAGCGCGCCGGTGCGCGCCAGGCTGCGGCCCTTCATGCGGTCGCGCAGCACGTTGGCGATGTGCAGGCGCAAGGCCAGTTCGTTGATCGCGTCCGCGCGGTACAGCATCAGCGCCGCGAGGTTGTGGCGATGGATCTCGTCGCGCTGGCCCGCATCGGTGATATGCCGCCATGCGCGCAGGCGTATGGCTTTTTCGGGCGCGACACCCAGGCCGGGCGCACCCACCAGCACCACACGCGCCGCCCGGGCGGGGAAGCGCTCCGCCACAAAGCCGGCCACCATGCCGCCAAAGGAAAATCCCACGAGGTCGCAGGCCGCCTCGCCCGCCAGCAGGGCCAGCCCTTGCTCGACCGGTTCGGGCAGCACGTCGGCATCGGTGCCCCGTAAAGGCGCGGCCGAATCGCCAAAACCGGGAAGGTCGGGCACCAGCACCCAGCGGCCCGACGCGGCCAGCGCGGGGATGTTGCGCAGCCAGTGCATCCAGCTGCCGCTGCCGCCGTGCAGCAGCACCAGGGGCGCGAGCCCGGGCCGGCGCGTGGCCTGGCCCCACGTGTGCCAGACCATGGTGCCGTCGCCGCAAGGGGTTTCAAAACGGCTGGCCGTGCGCAGCATCGCAAGCGCTTCGGAGGGCAGCTCAATGTTTGCCGAATCTGTCATGGGAGATAGAACCTATTTACGGTCTAAACGGAGCCGCGTTGGGGTGCAATCGGGATGAGTGGGCCGACCGGGACCGCCGCATGGGCTAATGCCCATGCAAGGGCCTGGGTGGCTCAATCGCCCGACCGCCCAGCCGGCCGGCTGGGCGTCGTGCAGCTGCCCCAATGGGGATGCAAACGCGACCGCGTTTGCGTCACCCCAACCCGAAGGGCAAGCCCCTTCTCGGGCAGTCTGCGGCGTTGCGATGCTAACCCATAGCTGTGCTATGGGTGTCGCACCGCGCCTTGCATCCCATCCCGAGAAGGGGCTTGCGCGGCCTCGTTTAGACCGTAAACAGGTTCTTATACCCTGCCCCTCATGCGGCCATCGCCAAGCTCCTAAACTGGCCCGGCACCCTTACAACAACATCCATGAATTCAGGCTGGCTCGCTTCCTCTTCACTCCCACTCCTTCGGGGAGAGGGCGCAAAAACATGATCCCCTTTTCAGTCCTCGATCTATCCCCCATCGTCACGGGCGCCACTGCCGCCGATGCCTTTCGCAACACCCTGGCCCTGGCCCGGCATGCCGAACAACTGGGTTTCAAGCGCTTCTGGCTGGCCGAGCATCACAACAACCCCGGCATCGCCAGCGCCGCCACCGCGGTGGTCATCGGCCACGTGGCGGGCGGCACGCAAACCATCCGCGTGGGATCCGGCGGGGTGATGCTGCCCAACCATTCGCCGCTGGTGATCGCCGAGCAGTTCGGCACGCTGGCTTCGCTGTACCCTGGCCGTATCGACCTCGGGCTGGGACGCGCACCGGGCACCGACCAGCTCACCGCACGCGCGCTGCGGCGTGACAACCAGAACAACGCCGACACCTTTGCGCAGGACGTCGAGGAACTGCAGGCCTATTTTGAACCGCTAGAGCCCGGCCAGAAAATCCGCGCCGTGCCGGGCGCGGGCCTCAAGGTACCACTGTGGCTGCTGGGCTCCAGCCTCTTCGGTGCCCAGCTCGCTGCCATGCTGGGTCTGCCCTTTGCCTTCGCATCGCATTTCGCACCCGACATGCTTATGCAGGCGCTGGACCTGTACCGCAGCGGCTTCAGGCCTTCCGCGCAGCTCGCCAAACCTTATGCCATGGTGGTGGCCAATGTCGTCGCGGCCGAAACGGACGAAGCGGCACACTACCAGCTCACCTCCGTGCAGCAGGCCATGACCAACCTGTTGCGCGGCACGCCGGGGCCGATGCCGCCGCCTATCGACAACATCGAAAGCTACTGGTCACCGGCCGAGAAAGCCGGCGCGCAGCGTATGCTGCGCTATGCCGTCGCAGGTTCGGCGGCAACGGTTGAAAACCAGCTTCAGCGCTTCATCGAGGACACCCGGGCCGATGAACTGATGGTGACCACTCACATTTACGACCCCGCCATCGCCCGGCACTCCCTGGAAATCACCGCGCAGGTGCGAGACAGGCTGCAGCAAGGAAACCAGCGCCGCGCATAGCGCTACTGTTTTGATAGCTGCTCGCGCATACTCCTATTGGCCTGGAGCCCTAAATCATGCATATTTAGCGCCTGGAAAGCGCAATCCTGGCTTGCGGGGAACACGGGCGCATCGCCTTTTGCGCGGACGAGCGTGCCGCCAGCACTGGCACAAATCATGCACAGCTGCTGCAACCTGCCCGCAGCCAAATATCCCAGCGTCCCCATGGCCCCATTTCCTCCCCCCGAGCGCCACACCCTTTTTGACGATGCGCAAGGCATCTTCACGGGCACGCTGTTTGTGTCGCTGGCGATGGTGATCTTCAACCAGGCAGGCCTGTTGACGGGCGGTACGGCCGGCGTGGCCTTTGTGCTGCACTACGCCACGGGCATGAGTTTCGGCAAGCTGTTCTTTCTGGTCAATCTGCCCTTTTACTGGTTCTCCTGGAGCCGCATGGGCCGCGAGTTCACCATCAAGACCTTCCTGTCCATTGCATTGCTGTCGCTGCTGGCGGACTGGTCGCCCCGAGTGCTCGACATCGCAGACATCCACCCGCTGTACGCCGCGCTGGTGGGCGGCCTGCTGCTGGGGACCGGCTGCCTCTTCCTGGCCCGGCACCGGGCCAGCCTGGGCGGCGCCACCATCGTGACCCTCTATCTTCAGGAAAAGCACGGCTGGCGCGCCGGCAAGATACAGATGGCCATTGATTCGGCCGTGGTGTTGATGGCGCTGGCAGTCGTGCCCCCTGAGCGCGTGGCGTATTCCGTCATGGCCGCCGTACTGATGAGCCTTTTCCTCTGGGTCAACCACAAACCCGGGCGCTATATGGTGACCTGAACGGTACCTGGTGGACTGCCGGCAGGACTCAGTCGCCGCCCACCTTGCCCCGCGACGACTTGATTTCCGAGCGCTGGCTTTTGCCGGCCAGCCGGCGCTGCTTCGAGCCGTAGGTGGGTTTCGTCGCGCGCCGCGCCCGGGGCGGTGTGGAGACGCTGTCAACAATCTCCTGCAGGCGCGCCATGGCATCGCTGCGGTTCATTTCCTGGGTGCGGTGCTGCTGGGCCTTGAGCACCAGCACGCCCTCCTGCGTGATGCGATTGTCACTGGTTGCCAGCAGCCGCTCCTTGACGGCATCAGGCAGTGACGAGGCCGCAATGTCAAAGCGCAGGTGAATCGCGCTGGAGACCTTGTTGACGTTTTGCCCGCCCGCACCCTGAGCGCGGATGGCACTGAACTCCACCTCACGTTCGTCAACGGGAAATTTCGGTGGCGCAGCCATGGGTCAGCCGCAACCGGATCAGGCCGCCAGCTCGGCCAGGCCCGCGATGGCCAGGGCGTAGCCCTTGACGCCGAAGCCGGCCATCACCGCCTTGGCAGCCGGTGAAATATAAGAGTGATGCCGGAAAGCCTCGCGTGCATGCACATTGCTGATGTGCAGCTCGATCACCGTGACGCCCGCGCCCTTGATGGCATCGTGCAGGGCCACGCTGGTGTGGGTGTAAGCACCGGCATTCAGCACGATGCCTGCCAGCGTGCCAGCCGCCTGGGCGCGCCCGGCTTCATGGATGGCGTCAATCATCACGCCTTCGTGGTTGCTTTGGCGAAAGTCGAGCCTGAAACCGTGGGTTGCGCAGGCCTTGGTGCACAGCGCTTCCACATCGGCCAGGGTCTGAGAGCCGTACACGGCCGGCTCACGCGTTCCCAGCAAGTTGAGGTTGGGGCCATTCAGGACAAGGATTGTTTTCATGAAGCGGGGCTTTCCGGATGTTCGGGTGGGTGGGGCTTGGCTATTAGCCTGGGCCGATTATCGACGCCGCCGCCCCATCACCGAAGCACCCTGCCCCCCCGCTCCCGCACCTGCCCGATCAGGCCGCCGGCAGCGCCCTAGCGCAGGCTTTCGAAAAAGCGTTCCAGCAAGTCGGCAAATGCATCTGGTTGCTCCACCGCGCTCAAATGAGCCGCTGGCAAGGTGCGCAATTGCGCGCCCTTGATGCTGGCGCAAATCGCTTCAGACATGGCCACGGGCGTTGCCTCGTCGCGCGTGCCGGCAATCACCAGGGCCGGGCACTGGATCGCGCCGTTACTGATTCGGAAGTCGATGCGGGAAACCGCCTCGCAGCTGGCCGCATAAGCGGTGGCATCGGTGGTTTCAAGCACCTTGCGTAGCGCGGCTACCTTGCGCGCACCGCCGCCCGCCTCGTCCGCCCTGAATTCCGGCGTAAACCAGCGCTGCATCGCACCGTCTGATATCGCCGCCACGCCCTGGGCCTGTACGGTGTGAACGCGCGCCTGCCACATGGCACGCGCCGCGTCGTCGTAAAACATGGCGGCGTTGGCAATGACGATGCTTTTGAGCAGCTGCGGATGCCGCGCTGCCAGCGCCTGCGCCGTCATGCCGCCCATGCTGAGCCCGACAAAATGCACCGGGCCACCGCCCTGCCCATTAATAAGGCCCACCACATCATCGGCCAGCAGGTCGAGTGTGTAAGGGCCTGGTACCGCTTCCGATTGGCCGTGGCCGCGGTGGTCATAGCGCAGCACGGTGTAACGATTCTTCAGGATGGCCGTCACGCCGTCCCACATCGTGAGGTCACAGCCCAATGCATGGCTGAGCACGACGACAGGCCCCTGGCCTTCACTGATCCAGTGCAGATGAGGTTCTTTCATGCGTCTTTCAATGATGTATTGCTTGGGAGCCGCAGATGCGTGCCCTGTCAGTCGGCGAGCAGGCCTTTTTCGCGAAGGATGTCACCCGCCACAGAGAACGCATGGTTGGCGGCGGGAACACCGCAGTAAATGGCGGCCTGCAGAATCACTTCCTTGATATCGTCCGGCGTGAGCCGCGACTCCGGCGGGCCGTCGAGTGCGGCGCGTACATGCATGGCAAATTCTTCGTACGCCTTGAGCGCAATCATGGTCGACAGGACCATCAGGCGGCGCGTCTTGTCGCCGAACGCCGGCCGGCCCCAGACTTCATTCCACGCATAACGCGTGATCAGGTCCTGGAACTCGCCGTTGAAGGCATTGCTTTTGGCGATGGAACGGTCCACCCAGGCATCACCGAGCACGCGCCTGCGGTTGATCATTCCCTTGTCATGGTCGTTCATGTTTTACCTTTTTGCGGTCTTGGTGCGATGGCTGTCAGTGTGCGTTTGCCCCACCAGTGCTTCAACAGCGTCGGCTTGGGCATGCGCGAGTGTTGACGCATGCCGCACCAGCGCCGGGTTAAACCACTCGTCGGCGGCATCAGCGGGCAGCACGGAACGCAGCGCCTCCAGGTTGGCACTCATGCGCTGGGTGTCCACCTGCAGGCCCGGCAGGGCCTGGGCCATGGCGCGGACGGATCCGTGCGCCGACATCAGAAGCCCCGGCCATTCGGCCAATTCGGCCTGCCAGTTCCCCAGGGCGCGCTCATGCTCCTGCGCCATGGCCGCCAACAGGGCGGCCACGCGCTGCGGCGCGCGCTGCGCTGCAGCCAGTCCCACCATGCAGGCGACCGGATTGCGCTTGTGCGGCATGGCGGATGAACCGCCGCGGCCCGGCTCGGTCGGCTCCGCCAGTTCGCCCACTTCGTACTGGCCCATCAGCGAGATATCTTTGGCGATCTTCCCGAGGCTGCCTACCAGCAGGCCCAGCTCGCAGCCCAGCGCCACCCACTCATCGCGCTGGGTGTGCCAGGCAAATGCAGCGGGCTTGAGCTTCAGGTCGGCCGCCATATGCGCCATGATTTGCGGGCCCTTGCCGTTCATCTGCGCCAGTGTTCCCACGGCCCCGCCCAGCTGCACGGCCAGCGCATTGTGGCGGGCCACCTGCAGGCGCTGCAGGCTGCGCGCCAGCGGCGCGGCCCAACCCGCGCATTTGAAACCAAAGCTGGTGACCGATGCCGGCTGCATCAGCGTGCGGGCCAGCACAGGGGCTGCGGCATGGCGGCGGGCCAGCACCAGCAACGCCGCCACTGCCTTGCGGATGTCGGCCTCAATCAGGTCCAACGCATTGCGGGTCACCAGCGCCAGCGCGGTGTCGATCACGTCCTGGGAGGTCGAGCCGAAATGGACAAAACCGGCAGCCTCCTTGTTGAAGAGTCCTACGGTTTCCTTGAGGGCTTTGACCAGTGGAATGGCGATGCTGCCGGCGCGCCCGCTTTCGCGAACGATCTTGGCCACATCAAACAGCTCGACCTTGCAGGTGCCGGCGATGGAACGGGCCGCCGCCTCGGGAATCAGACCGGCCTCGGCCTGCGCCTGTGCCAGCGAAGCCTCAAAGCGCAACATGGCATCCAGGAAGTTACGCTCGCTGAAGGCCTCCAGAATTTCCGGCGTGGACAAAAAACCTTCAAAAATACTGCTCATGCCGTGAACTCTCAAAAAACAATGGCTGATGTTTTTCCACCGGGCCGCGCCAAGGGGAAATGCGCCCCATACGCGGAAGAATGGGGCAGCGCACCGCAGGCACGAAGTGACGAGCGTGGGAGCTTCATTTTCTCAAGCGGATCTGGTTAGGCAGCGGCACGGAACGACGCAGCACATCCTCCCCCAGCCACAGTGCAGAGCGCCATGCGCGCTGGGCTACTGTGGGCAAAGGCATTTGCTGGTAGTCGTCGTTGAACACTTCAAAGCTGTAATCGCCACGGTAGCCCAGGCCATGCAGCTTGGTGACCAGTGTGGCCAGCGCTTCGCTGTGCACACCCTCACCTGGAAACACGCGGAAATGCCGGGCGGTGGCAATACGTTCCTCGACCGACTTGATTTCCGTCCACATGAAGTCGGCCAGCTGCACCAGAAAAATTTTGTCCGGATCCAGTATGTCCAGCTCATCCAGCGAGGTCTTTGTCGCAAACATATGAAAGGAGTCAAAGCCCAAACCCAGGTTGGGCATGTCGGCTTCACAAATAATGTCCCAGGCCTGCGGGAACTCATTGACGGTGCGGCCCCACGACAAGGCTTCGTAGGCGATCTTGATATTCATCGGAATCGCCAGCATGGCCAGCTTGCGCAAGTCCCTGACCAGCGCCTGGGTTTCACCCGTGGCGTGCACCGAGGTTGACGAACAGATCAGCAGCAGGCGGCAGCCCAGCGCATGGCACATTTCCAGCATCGATTTGGCGATGTCCATCTTGTAGTCGTGCAGGTGCCCGGACAGCCCCTCAAAATCACGCAACACCTGGAACCCGGTGACGCGCAAACCGCTTGCACGCACCGCAGCGACGGCGGCTTCCATGCCGTCTGGGTGGCCTACCAGGTCTTTGGCCGCGAGCATGATCTGCGTAAAGCCAGCCTCGCGCACGGCTTTGAGCTTGGCTTCCAGCGGACCTGCCAGCGAGATGGTGTCCATCCCGAAATCGTCGATGTTGCCGCTGTAGTGGCTCATGCCTGGCGCCTGTTTAGCGTACGTCATGGACCAGCTCAAAACTCACGCTGCCCATCCAGCTCTTGGTCAGCGCGCCGCGGTCCTCGGTATGGACCCCGGGTGACTCGAGGAATTCCACGCCGCGCTTGCGCAGCTCGGCAACGGTGACCAGCACGTCTGCGCTGCCCAGGCCAATGCGCTGCAGGCTTTCATCCCCTTCCACGTCGAGCACGCTGGCTTCAGGTTCGATCAGCTGAAGGTAAAAGCGCGACGAAGGCGGGCACGGGCTGCGAAGGATGCGTCCCTTGGGCAGGATGCCGAAGCGCTGTTCGTCGGGCAGGTCGGTAAAGCCAAACAGCTCGCGGTAAAACTCGGCCCAGTCTTCAGTACGGTCATTGCCGATGTATTGCACGACACCAAAGAAATGCAGTCCCGCCACCGCCGGCGGATGCTGCTCCACCGTGGGAATGGGGACAAAGTCAACGTCATAGATCGAAAACTTGTCGTAACGGTCTACAAAATAAATGCGGCTCTTTCCCACGCCATGGATGGCCGGGATGTTCAGCTCCATCACCTCGACGCGCGACGGCACGGCCCAGGCGCCCCGCTCCAGCGCACGGTGGTAAGCGTCTGCCGCGTCCCGCACGCGCAAGGCCACAGCGGCAATCACCGGCTTGTCGGTCGGCGCGGCGCCATCCGGCATGGCGGGAATGTGGGCATTGACAATCACGTTCATGCTGCCTTGCCGGTACAGCAATACCTCGCGCGAGCGGTGGCGGGCAACCGGACGGAAACCCATCGTTTCCAGCACCTGTCCCAACGCCTGCGGCTTGGCAGTGGTGTATTCAATGAACTCAATGCCGTCCAGCCCCAGGGGGTTGGCAACTTCGGGAATGGCTTCCCGGTCTGCGGTTGGTGCCTGTGCAAAGGTGCTCATGGTGTGTCTCCGGTGAGAGGTTGCAGCAGATTCAGGAAGTTGCCATGGCGGGCGCCACGGTTGCGCCCGGCACATGGCCGCCGCCGAGGAAAAGGCGTTCGATGTTGGGGTCTGCCAGCAGCTCGGCCGCCGGCTTGTGCAGCACCAGTTGCCCCGACTCAAGCGCGATGGCGTCATCGGAAATTTTCAGCGCACTTTTGACGTTTTGCTCAACCATCAATACCGTGGTGCCCTGCGCCGCCAGCTTCTGCAACAGCTTGAACACGTCCTGCACCACCATGGGTGATAGCCCGATCGAGGGTTCGTCAATCAGGATAACCTTGGGGCGCAGCAGCAAAGCCCGGCCGATTTCAAGTTGCTTCTGTTCACCACCCGAAAGCGCTGACGCCTGGGAATGCAGGCGTTCCTTGACGCGCGGGAAAAACTCCAGCACCTCGGGAATACGCTCGTGTGTGGTTTTCGTACCCAACGTGATGCCGCCCAGCTCCAGGTTCTGCCACACGGTGAGCTGGCCAAACAGGTTGCGCCCCTGGGGCACAAACACGATTCCTTTGGCCAGCAATTCTTTCTGGCTGACGCCCGAAATGTCCTCGCCGTTCAACAGGATGCGGCCCTGGCGCGGTTTGAGCAGGCCAAACAGCGCTTTCAAAACCGTGGACTTGCCCGCACCATTGGGGCCCAACAGCAGCGTGATGGAACCCGTACGCACCTTGAATGACAGGTTGTTCAGGATCATGAAGTCCTTGTAACCCGCCACCACATCGTCAAATTCAATACAGATGTCACTTGTCATATCAATCTCCATGAAGCCTCAGTTGACCTCTTTCCAAGCAACGGCGCGGAACCGGCTCCGCCGGGCCGCAGCGGTTGTCCCCCTGAGGGGGATTCCGGCTACACAAAGTGAGCCGAGACAGGGGGCTCTAATTACCAAGATATGCGTCCAATACCTCTTTATTGGCCCGAATTTCCGCCGGCGTTCCAATGGCCAGCACCTTGCCTTCGACCATCACCATGATGCGGTGGCACAGGCCCATCACAAAATCCATGTTGTGCTCGATCACCACAAACGACGCCTTGCGGCCAAATTTGGGGTTTTGGTTCAGATCCCGGAGCAGCGACGAAATGCCGCCCACCAGGCTGGGATTGACGCCGGCACACGGCTCATCAAGCAGCACCAGATCCGGTTCGGCCATGAAAGCCATGGCGATGTCCACCAGCTTTTGCTGGCCGTAGCTCAAGGTGCCGGCGAGCTTGTCAGCCACATGGCGGATGCGGAACTGGTCGATGAGCGCATCGGCCTTGTCGCCCAGCCCCGAGTCGCCGGGCGCAAACATGCGGCCGAGCAGGCTGCCCTTGTGCTCCTGGGCTGCCACGATCAGGTTGTCGCGCACCGTCATCTTTCCAAACACCTGCAGCGTCTGGAAGGTGCGGCCCACGCCGCGCCGGCTGAGCTCCAGCGGTGACAGGCCGGTAATGGTTTTGCCGTTGAGTTCGATCGTGCCGGCATCGGGGCTGATCTGGCCCAACACGCTGTTGAACATGGTGGTTTTACCCGAGCCATTGGGTCCGATGACACCAAAGATTTCCCCCGGCATGACTTCAAAGGAGACCCCGCCCACAGCCTGAATGGCGCCATAGGCCTTCTTGAGCCCGGCAACTTTTAACAATGCGTTTGTCATGATGCCGCTCCGATCCGGCTGGCTGCAGCCGCACGTGCCTGGGACGCCTCACGCGCTGCGCGCTTGGCACGGATACGGTCAGGAATGCTGAGCAACCCATCGGGCAGCCACACCATCAACAGCACCACCGCAGCGCCGAACATCGGCAAATACCAGTTGGACACCAGCGGCACATCGCGCAGCCATTCCGGCAGCACCACCCCCACCGCGGCGCCCACGATGGGGCCCAGGAAATAGCCCGCACCGCCGACCACCACCATCAGATACATCATGATGGACGCGGCCACGGTGAAGGGCCCCGGCTCAATAAACTGCACCAGCGATGCAAACAGCGCACCGGCGATGCCGGCGTAAGCCGCGCCAATGGCAAAACTCAGCAGCGTGTAATTGCGGATATCCACCCCCAGGCTCTCGGCCCGTATCGGGTTGTCGCGCAAGGCCGTGAAAGCTTTGCCCCAGGGTGAGCGCAGCAACCCCCACAGCAGGCCCGAAAGGATGACCGTCACGGCCAGTACAAAGTAGTAGTAAGGCAGGTTGCCTTCGAGCGAATAACCGAAGAGGGACGGCCGTGCAATGTTGTTGATGCCGAAGGTGCCTCCGGTGAGCCACTCTTCATTGCGCATGACCAGCCAGATGGCGGTGTTAAAACCCAGCGTTGCGAATGCCAGGTAAATGGCTTGCACGCGCAGCGCCGGGAAGCCCAGGATCAGCCCGACGGCAAAACAGATCAGTGCGGCAGCCGGCAAACCAAGCCAGAAGCTGACACCCGCCTTCATCAGGATGGCGACGGTGTAGGCGCCAATACCGAAGAAGGCCGCGTGGCCCAGCGATTTCTGGCCCGCGTAGCCAATGGTCAGGTTCAGTCCCATGGTGGCAATGATAAAAACCAGCCAGTAGGTCAGCAGGTAGATGCCGTAGCTCTTCAGGAACTGCGGCACTGCCAGTACCAGCAAAGCGGCCAGAACCGTCAATACCAGGGCAAATTTGTTGTTGGCGAGCTTCATACCTTGCGCTCCTCTTTTTTACCCAGCAGGCCTTGTGGCTTGAAGAGAATCACCACCATAAAAATAACCAGCGCCACGGCGTCCTTGTAGGCCGGTGAAATATAGGCGGCAGCCAGGTTCTCGCATACCCCTACGATCAGCCCGCCCAGCAAGGCGCCGCGCGAGTTGTTGAAGCCGCCGATGATGGCGGCGAAAAAAGCCTTCGTACCCAGGCCTTCGCCCATGTCGAACTTGGCAAGGTAAGTGGGCGTGACCAGCAGGGCCGCCGCCACCGCCAGCACGGCATTGATGGCGAAGGTGTAGAAAATCATGCGCGGCACATTGATGCCCAGTACCGAAGCACTTTCGGTGTTTTGTGCCACGGCCTGCATGGCACGGCCCGTGACGGTTTTGGCCAGGAAAGCCTGTGTCGCCATCACGATGATCAGGGCCAGCGCAAAAGTGCCGATGTCCTGCAGCGTTATCGTGACGCCGGCGATGTTGAACAACTTGTCGGCAAACAGGCTCGGAAAAGGATGGGCTTCGGCGCTGTAGCCGGCGCGCACGCCATTGCGCAGGGCAATGGAAAGCCCGATGGTCGCCACGACGATGGGCATCATGCCGTACTTGAAGAGCGGATCCACCACCCCCCGCTTGAAGACCCAGCCCAGCAGCAGCACGGCCAGCAGCACCGCCAGCACAAAGCTCACCAGCATGGGTGCGCCCAGCGAAATGAAGGCCAGCATCATGAAGGCCGGCAGCATGACAAATTCACCCTGCGCAAAGTTGATCGTTCCCGAGGCCTGCCACAGCAAGGTAAAGCCCAGGGCTGCCAGCGCATAAATGCTGCCGGTGGCCAGGCCCGAGAAAAAGAGTTGGAGAAAGTCTGTCATGGGAAGGTCCGATGGAGAAAGTCGGTTGCATTCAGCGGAGTTCTCAATGGGAAGGGCTTGCGCCCTGCCCCATGAGCGGCCGGCCCCGCATGGCCGGCCGAGGTTGCAGTTACTCAGTTACTTCTTCGCGGCCGGCTTGGCCGCAGCAGGTGCCAAAGGAAGGGTCTTGCTCACGTCCCGGGTGGCCAGGCCAAGCGGGGGAACCATGTCAATGACTTCCTGCTTGCCGTTTTTGACTTCCACCATGAAGCTCATGCGGTCGAGGTCGCCCTTGTTGTCGAACTCGGTGTACATCAGCGCGCCGGGGTATTTGTCGGTGTTGACCTTCAAGCCCTTCATGGCCGCAGCCACGGCCTTGCGATCCAGCTTGCCGGCTTTTTCGATGGCGGCCTTGAGCACGTAGACACCGGAGTAGCCCTTCATGCCGTTGTGGTCGGAGATGTACTTGTAGTCTTTTTCGAACTTGGCCTTGAAGGCGCGGATGGCGGGCACCGGCGCATCCACCGTCAAGCCTACGTGGGCAATCGCGCCGTTGGCAGCCTCACCGGCCAGCTCAATGACCTTCTGGCCCGTCAGGGTGGTTTCACCGATGATGGGTTTGTTCCAGCCCTGCTTGCGCAGCTCGCGCAGCAAGCGTGCCGACTCTTCTTCGTTCGAATAGGCGAACACGCCGTCTGCATTGCTTTGCTTGGCACGCAGCACCGCGGCGGAGAAGTCGACCTGGCCGGGTTCGGTGGAGATCTCGCTCAGGATTTTGGTCGGCGAATTGGCGAGGGCCTTCCTGATCGAGTCCATGCCACCCTTGCCGAAATCGTTGTTCACATAAATGACGGCAATGCTTTTGAGCTTGGCCTGGTCACTGATGTAGCGTGCCACCTTGGGCATGGCAGTGGCTTGCGTGAAACTGGTGCGAAACACGTAAGGGTTGCCCTGCTCGGTGATGCTGGCTGCCTCGCCCCCGGTGAAGTTGGGCACCTCGGCGCGTCGTGATTCGGCCATGCTGACCATGATGGAGCCGGAGAACACCGGGCCGAAGATGGCAAACGCGTCATCATCGATGGCCTTTTGCGTCAGCCCCTTGGCCACGCCCGCATTGCTTTGCGTATCAGCGGTGGTTGTCTGGATTTTCTTCCCCAGGATGCCGCCGTTGGCATTGATTTCCCTGACGGCCAGCTCAACGCCGTTCTTGAAGTTGGTGCCTGCCGTGGCGCCGCCGCCGGACAGCTCGACAATGTTGGCGATTTTGATGACGTCTTGCGCAAAACCGGCGCTAGCGCTTACTGTGAGCGCGCAAGCAGCTATCAATTTGAGAGCGAATCGTTTTTTCATGGTTGTCTCCTCTGGGGGGTTAAAAAATCAAGGTGATGCGAGTCGTGCTTCCCCGACTCCTGGGATGGGAACACTGTCAGATGGTGTGGTTTGGAAGGGGCGCCTGATTTCACCGGCCATCGTGGCGGGGTACAAATGCCCGCGGATAAAGGTGGCATCGCGGCGAACGGCCTGCGCCGCTGCGGCATGCCCAAAAAAATCCAGGTAGTCCGGCACCTGCTGGATCAGCATCTCAAATCCGGGCTGCGCGGCCAGACCGCGCTCGCGGGCAGCCCGAACCAGCGGCGTCGGCTGGTTCTTCATGAGGATGTCCATGACGGCCGCGTGCGGCGCCATACGGGACACATCGCACGGCAGGGGATCATCGGCCCTGAGCCCCAGCGGTGAGGCATTCACCACCACGTCATGGCCCGACGGGTCGCCGCTGCTCACAGCCGCGATGCTTGCGTTTGACAGCGGCATAGCGGCGGCAATCTGGTCGGCCAGCACCTGCGCCTTGCCGGGCGCCGGGTCATAGAGCGAAATGGCGGCTGGCGCCTGGCTGCCCGCCATTGCGAGTGAAGCGGTAATCGCGGCAGCCGCGCCGCCTGCGCCCAGTATCAACACGCGCTTGCCGGCGTAGGCCACACCGAAATAGTCCAGCGACAGGACAAAACCTTTGCCGTCAAACAAGGCGCCTTCCAGTTCACCGGCTGCGTTACGGCGAATGCCATTCACCGCGCCGGCTACCCGGCCCGCGTCATTGCAATGCGAGAGCAGGCTCATCACTTCGGCCTTGTGCGGAATGGTCAGCAGCATGCCTTTGACGTTCCTGGCCAGGAAAGCGGCCTTCACAAAAGCCTGGATGTCCCCGGCAGCCACATGCACCGGGACAAGGACAGCATCAATACCCAGCGTCTTGAAGATCAGGTTGAACACCTCCGGCGCACGCACCTGCCCGACCGGATCGCCGGGGATCAGATACACATCGGTATTGCCCTGAATGGTGGAAAACATGCTGGATTGCCTGAAACGTTCGATAATCGATTGAAATTGCCAGATTCGGTGTGAACTTTAGTAGCTAGCCCCAGGAACCCCAACAGGTTTATTACTCGATTGATCGTTTATCGATCATTTAAGATCGATGATCGAACGAAACAAGGGTTTGACCTACGCCTACGTTGACACCGTGTTGTGAATACTTCAGCAAATGACCGCGGCCAAACTCCCCATTTCACCCTCTACATTGCAGGGCCCCAGCCCTTCCACGCTGGACAAGCGGGACTGGATTGCCGGGCTGGAAAAAGGCCTGTCCGTCATCGAATGTTTTGACGACGCCAACCCACGCCTGACCGCCAGCCAGGCCGGGGCGCGCTGCGGCATGACACGAACGGCCGCCCGCCGCTATTTGCTGACGCTGGAACACCTGGGGTATGTCGCCGGCGACGGCAAGCTCTTCTGGCTGACACCGCGTGTGCTCAGGCTGGGCCAGTCCTACCTGGAGTCGGCACGCCTGCCGCGCATCGTGCAGCCCTTTTTGCAGCGCGTGACCGCCGGAACGCAGGAGAGCGCGTACGTCAGCGTGATGGACGGCGACGACATCGTCTACATCGCCCGCAACGGCTCCAGCCGCGCCATGAACACCGGCTACGTGCTGGGCTCACGCGTGCAGGCCCAGGTCACGGCTGCAGGCCTTTTAATGCTGTCGATGCGCGACCCCGCCTGGCTGGAAACCTGGCTGGCCAGTCACGAACTCAAGGCCTATACCTCGTACACGATCGCCAGCAAGGACCGCCTGCGGATAGAACTGGCGCGCGTGCGGGCGCAAGGATGGGCAATTTCCGAGCAGCAGCTGGAACTCAATTACCGCGGTATTGCCGTACCGCTGCGGGACCGGCACGGGGAAGTGGCAGGCGCGCTCAGCGTGACCATGCCCATGGGGCATGAGTCGAGTGAGGATGCGGGGGGACGGGTTTTATCGGTGTTGCGGGAGACGGCGCAGGCGATGAGAAACCTGATTTGAGTGCATCTGCCAGGGCGGTTCTTGCTCTGGCGATGCGCGCTTTGCTGAGGGTGGCTGGCCGGGGGTTGCCCGGCATGCAAGTAACTTTCTTTTGCTTACTTTTCTTTTGGCGAAGCAAAAGAAAAGTGAGTAGCCGCCGGGCTACCCCCGGCCAGCAGATCTCAGAAGAAGGCGCATAGCCGGAGCAACATCCGGCCTCAAAGAGGCGCTATCAATTCAATAGCTGCTCGCGCCCACTCCCATTAGTCAAAAGCCTTTTTTTACGAAAAAATCAAACCGCCCCAACACTCCCCGTCACCGGTAAAACAATCCCCGTGACATAACTGGAACAAACAGGAGAAGCCAGAAATACATAAGCAGGTGACAACTCCTCAGGTTGCGCCGGCCGCCTCATGTCGGTCTTCTTGCCGAAGTCCTTGATGACGAGCGGCCCGCACCTGGCGCGGTGTAGGAAAAATCCGCGCCTTCACCCCGGCCATGCCTTGCGGGCCGCTGCAGCGTCGGGCCGAATCTTGCACAATCAAGGCAGCCATCTTTTCCATTGCCGCTTTTGTTGCCGCCCGAGCGGCGTTTGATGCAAACCCGACACTTCCTCCAGCTCATCGCGATGTCCGCCCTCTGGGGCGCATCATTTCCCCTGCTGCGTATCGCCAGCCCCGCCCTGGGGCCGTGGGTGGTAGCGGCCACCCGCTGCGTCCTGGCCTCGATCGTGCTGGGCCTGCTGATGAGCAGGCTGCGCGGCCAATGGCCGCCGCGCGAGGCGTGGCCCCGGCTGGCGCTGCTGAGCATGCTGTCGGTGGTGGTTCCCTTTGTGCTGTACAACTGGGCCGCGCTGGTCATCCCGTCGGGCTATTCGGCGGTGCTCAATGCCACGGTGCCGCTCTTCGGCGTGATGGCCGCCGCGCTGGCAGGTGAGGAAAAACTCACCCGCATCCGCCTGCTCGGCTGCGCGGTCGGCTTTGCCGGCGTCGCGCTGCTGGTGCAACTGGGGCCCGTCGCCGTCACGCCCCGGGTCGTGCTGGCGGCGTTGGCCTGTGTGGCCGCGTCGGCCAGCTACGGCTTCGGTGCCATCCTCATGAAACGCGCCACCATGGCCTATTCGCCGCTGCCCTCGTCAGCGGTGGTGCATGTGGCCGCGGCCCTGATCCTGCTCATACCGGGCGGGATCGCCGCACCCTCGGCTGTCCTGACGCCGGGCGCCGTGGCTGCCGTTACGGTGCTGGGCACGTTTACCTCCGGGTTTATGTACTGGATCAGCATGCGGCTGATGCGCGAGATTCCGGCCAGCGCCACCACGTCGGCGGCCTTCATGATTCCGCTGTTCGGCGTGACCTGGGGCGGGCTGTTTCTGGGGGAGCCGGTGACGATCAGCATGCTGCCCGGTTGCGTGCTGGTGCTGTCGGCCACCGCGCTGATCACGGGCTTTAACCCGTTTCGGGCTGCGCCACCTGAGCCATAAAGCTTAAGGCACGCACCGGCGCGAAGTCGTAAAGAAATCGTGGCGAGCGGCCCGAGGTCGCGTCGAAGACCGGGGCCGTACACACCGTACGGTGAGGACCGCAGATGCGAGATCGGGCCGCGCAGCAGATTTATTTGCGGCTTCGCATGATGTTGGGCGTGGCGACCACCACATCCGCATTCTGCGCACGCTGACGCAGCGCATGCTCCATCACCACCAGGGCCAGCATGGCCTCGGCAATCGGCGTGGCGCGAATGCCGACACAAGGGTCATGCCGGCCCTTCGTCACCACTTCGGAGGGGTTGCCCGCGGTGTCGATCGACTGGCGCGGTGTGATGATCGAGCTCGTCGGCTTGATGGCGATGGACACCTCCAGGTCTTGCCCCGTGCTGATGCCGCCCAGCACACCGCCGGCGTTGTTCGACTGAAAGCCCTCTGGCGACAGACCGTCGCCGTGCGTGGTGCCGCGCTGCGTGACGCTGGCAAAGCCGGCGCCGATTTCAACGCCCTTGACGGCGTTGATGCCCATCATGGCAAAAGCAATGTCGGCGTCCAGCTTGTCAAAGAGCGGATCACCCAGGCCCACCGGCACCCTGGACGCCGTGACACGAATGCGCGCGCCGCAGGAGTCGCCGGCCTTGCGCAGCGCATCCATGTAGTCTTCCAGTTTCGAAACGTCAGCCACCGGCGCGAAGAACGGATTGCCCGGCACGTGTTCCCACGATTCAAACGGAATCGCGATGTCGCCAATCTGCGTCATGCAGCCGCGAAAGGTGGTGCCGTATTTTTCAGCCAGCCACTTCTTGGCCACCGCGCCGGCAGCCACCATGGGGGCCGTCAGGCGGGCGGAGGCACGGCCGCCGCCACGCGGGTCGCGCCGGCCGTATTTGTGCAGGTAGGTGTAGTCGGCATGGCCTGGGCGGAAGGTTTCCAGGATGTTGCCGTAGTCCTTGCTGCGCTGGTCGGTGTTCCTGATCAGGAGGCAGATGGGGGTCCCCGTGGTCTTGCCCTCATACACGCCGGAGAGGATCTCGACAGCATCGGGCTCATTGCGCTGGGTCACATGCCGGCTGGTGCCTGGCCGGCGGCGGTCCAGGTCGCCCTGAATGTCGGCCTCACTCAAGTCCATGCCGGGCGGGCAGCCGTCAATCACGCAGCCAATGGCCGGGCCGTGGGATTCACCGAAGTTGGTGACTGCGAATAGGGTTCCGAAGGTATTTCCGCTCATGGGGGGATTATCCCAGAGGGGGCTGAGGGAGCGCGGACAGCCTGATTCAGGCCCGCCGTTGACACGCCCGGACAAACCCGGAGTGTGGGTAGCGCTGGTTTCTCGTGGTCATGTCAGACCAATGCCGAAGGGGCCGGCCCTTTCGGCAAGAAGGTAACAGCGGAAAAGTCGCTGCGCCAGAACATTGCCGATGTTATTGGAGCTCCCCAGGATTCAATGTAGGCAAGCACATCGCCTCGCTGCAATCGTTTCCGCTTTAATCGCTGCTGATACTTTTCCAGGTTTTCGAAGGACAAAGGATCTCCCTTTTGATAGAAGTCCCAACCCGGGTTGTCACTCATAACGCGTACAAAGCGCAACAAAGCGCCTTGGGAATAAGCCGAGAACTCATTGAGCGCGTCCTTCTTGCAATCATCAGCCGTACTTCGAACGGAAATTACATCAAAGCGAAACGTCGACTGCGCATAGGCTGGCACGTAACCATCTCCCGCAGACAGGTGAGGCATAAAAACCGTTAGCCCAGGGGCGTTAGCCGGTGACCACAGAATGAGCGGCGACGCGTCTTTGTCTTCCGTGTACGGCTGTTCTGGCAAGACAAACGGGGTTGGGCTGCTATGAACCCGCATTGGCGGATAGCGATCAAACGCCTGTGCAACATCGGCGACCGGTGCCCTGATCACAGACAGATTGAAGAATGGTCGATCCAGAACAGACATGATGCGAGCGTTTGGTTGCTTGCCGGCACTGCGACTACGCGAACTCTCCGTGGCGCGGTGCAACTTCGCCCTGCAGAAGAACACGTAATGTGAACTTGAGCGGGAAGACCTGAGACTCTTTCATGCGCAGCGTGGCCGCAACCGCCTTGCGTTCTTTTTTTGCTTGCGGGTACTCGGCCGAGGGAACGAAGATGTGGTCGTTTTCGTGCAGCAGCACCCCATGCCCAAACTCGAGATCGCCAGCTGTGGTCACGCCAACAAAGCCGGTGAACGTCTGGCCTGAGGAAGCAAGGAAATCAGCTGCAACGGACAGGGCGTAAAGGTCTGGACCCATCATCTTCGCCGGATGGGGACGAACCCAGGTTTCGTCCTGCTCTTCATCCCCTTCCTCGTCGCTTGCGAACTCCCAGATGGGAAAAGCGATGAGGTCTTCCGGCTTGAGTTGGTCAATGGGCTTTCGGGTCTTCAACGATGGACGCATGGACAGTGTCTTCTAAGGTGAAAGTGTCAACAAAACCGATCAAGCCCGGCCCTCGCTTGAAGAAAGGGTCAGGCCTCTGCTCCCCCTTGAGGAAACGAATGAGCTTGAGCCACATGTCAAACGCCTTGGAGTCGGATGGGTGGTGGATTTAGACGCTCCTGAACTATAGCTTTGCAACCGGCCACTCTCCCTGTCGCCCTGGCTGTGCAGCCAGCGGTGTAGCGCCTGCCGTACACACTCTGGAACACTTCATGCTTGCTGCACCGCACCAATCCTGAATTGGATGTCTTGATTGAACAGGAGCACCCCATGCTGGACCGCACCGCGACCAAGTTTTCCCATGTCAAGCCTGGCGACACGCAGTTTGTCTCCGGTGGTTTGCGCGATTTTTTCCTGTACCGTGACCTTGGCATTGCCGACGCGACCAACGGCAAAGTCATCGCGCACCTTGTGAAGGCGAATATGGCACCAGAAACAGGCACGGGATGGCACCGTCATGAGGCAGATTTCCAGATCGTCATCATGACCAAGGGCTGGGCCCGCTTTATGTACGAAGACAAGGAAACCCTGGTCGAGGCCGGCGACGTGGTGCACCAGCGACCAGGCATCAAGCATTTCCTGTTCGACTACTCCCCCGACATGGAATACCTGGAAATCGTCGGGCCAGCGGACTTCAAATCTATAGACGTAGACCCGGTCTGCGAAATTCCACCACCCACCCCCTGGAAATAGCGCCCCCACGGTCGCTCACTTCGTGTAGCTCCCGAGGCCTTGCAGGCCGCGGCTCGCGAGACGCTTCGCCTCTGTCGCCCGTCCAAGCCTGCGCAGGCAGGCTTGGAGCCGCGGGCTCCAGCCCCTCGGGGGCCGCCCGCCTGTGGCCCGGCAAAGCCGGTTCCACGGCTCATGCTGGGTTGAAGAATTCTTTGGGCACTATCAGCGGGGGCCGCGGGACTGGCTTTGCCAGACCGCAGGCGCCGCCCCATGAGGGGGGAGCAGGCTACACGAAGTGAGTCTGAAAGGGGGCGGGCCTATTTCTGCAGTGAGCCTGGACGGGGGTGTTCAAAATTCCGCATCCAACTCATCAATGTCATCCGGCTCCTTCCGAGCCTCAGCCACCCACTCCTTCATCGCCGGCAACTCCATGATGCGCTTGCAATACGCCGTACAAGCCTTGTCCAGCGGCACGTCGTAAGTGAGAAATCGGGTCACCACCGGCGCATACATGGCGTCGGCCACCGACAGCTGCTTGCCGAACAGGTAGGGGCCGCCATAGGTGGCCAGACATTCCTTCCAGATTTCCAGCACGCGGTCAATATCGGCCTGCGCGCGGGACCAGACCTTGAAGCCCGAAAAATGCGCCTTGATGTTCATCGGCAGCGCCGCGCGCATGGAGGCAAAGCCTGAATGCATTTCGCCGCACACCGCACGGCAATGCGCCCGTACCTTGATGTCCGCGGGCAGCAACTGGGCTTTAGGCTTGATTTCATTGAGGTATTCGGCAATCGCCAGGGTGTCCCACACCTTGACGTTGCCGTGCTGCAGCGAAGGCACCAGCATGCTGGACGAGAGCAGCAGCATTTCGGCCTTCATCGCCGGGTCGTCCGGTGAAATCACTTTTTCGGTGAATTCCAGCCCCGCGAACTTCGCCAGCAGCCAGCCGCGCAGGGCCCACGCTCCGTAGTTCTTGCTGCTGATCGTCAGGATGGCTTTGGCCATGCACATGCTCCTTGAACCGGAAAGGCCCTGCTGGCTAGCAGGATGGATGCATGAACTCCCGCAAGGCTTATGCCAGCCTGCGCTTTTCGGCTCCGACTGGCCCGTAACTTGCCTGCATGGACTGGCAGAGACAAAGAGACAACGAATTCCGATTCATGTCAGGACAACCATGCTTTACCAGGCCTACCAAACCCAGTCCGACCTGCTGTCGCCGTTTCGCCTGTTCGCCCAAGGCGGTAGCGCGGCATTCTGGCTGGGTAAAACCGAAGGCAGCCTGCTCCGCAAGATTTCGGCGTCCATGGAGGTGTTTTCACGCCTGCGGCTGACGCATACCCGGCCGGCCTACGGTATCAGTTCAGTGAAGGTGGGCGAGCGCGAACTTGCCGTGACGGAGGAAACCGTTCTGTCCATGCCCTTTGGCACTCTGCTGCGCTTTCGCAAGGAAACGCCTGCAGGCCTGCCCTTTCAGCCGCCGGTGCTGCTGGTAGCGCCGCTGTCGGGCCACTTTGCCACGCTGCTGCGCGAAACCGTGCGCACCCTGCTGCAAGACCACGACGTGTACATCACCGACTGGCACAACGCGCGCGATGTGTCCCTAAGCCACGGCCCGTTTGCGCTGGACGACTACATCGACCACATGATCCGCTTCACCCAGGCCATTGGCCCCGGCACCCATGTGGTGGCGGTATGCCAGCCCTGCGTGGCGGCACTGGCGGCCACCGCCATCATGGCTGAAGACGATGACCCGGCCCAGCCACGCAGCCTGACCCTGATGGCCGGCCCCGTGGACTGCCGCGTGAACCCGACAGGCGTCAACGCCCTGGCCACCAGCCAACCGATTGAGTGGTTCGAGAAAAACCTGATCAGCCATGTGCCGCTTCCGCACGCCGGCTACATGCGCCGCGTGTATCCGGGTTTTGTGCAGCTCAGCGCTTTTCTGAGCATGAACCTGGACCGGCACAAAAAATCCTTCCAGGACATGTACCAGCACCTCGTGGACGGTGATGTGGAAAAGGCCAACATCATCCGTGTGTTTTATGACGAGTACCTGGCCGTGAACGATTTACCAGCCGAGTTCTATCTCGAAACGGTCGAAAAAGTCTTCCAGACCTACGACCTGCCGCTCGGCAAGCTCAGCTATCGCGGCCGCCTCGTCAAACCTGCCGCCATTCGCCGTACGGCTTTGATGACCGTTGAAGGCGAACGCGACGACATCTGCGCCGTAGGGCAAACGGTTGCGGCGCAGGATCTGTGCACCGGCATCCGGCCCTACATGAAAACCCACCATGTGCAGACCGGCGTGGGGCACTATGGGGTGTTCAGCGGGCGCAAGTGGAACCAGCAGATTTATCCGCGGGTTCGGGAGATGATTCACTCGAGCATGGGCTGAAATTCATACGAAATCGGCCTCCAGGCCAATGGAATCGGGCGCAAGCAGCTCCTGAATTAATAGCGCCAAGTCGAACCGTGAGCGAGCGCTTGCCGGCAGAGTCCGATGCCCTGCCTAGACGTCATCGTGCCCATTCAACACAACTCTGCGCAGCATCGATCGGTACTTGAGCGCCATGAGCACGGCAAGCGGATAGCCCAGGCACCGCATTGGGTTCAGAAAGTGAATCCAATATGGCCGGGCGTACCAGCGCTCCATGCGCTTCTTGAGGTACTTCTCTTCGTATCCCCAGTCCGGCATGATCATCCACAGCATGAGCGGAAAAATCAGGAATGTGTCAAAGGCAAACGAGGCGCAGACATCCCTGAAGATGATTCGATCGACGAGCTTGAGGTCATCCGCCGAGATATTGCCTTTCAGCACAAGTTGCCGGCATTCGGTGTCCTCGATTCCGATCTCGGTCCATGCGTACGAGATGATTTCCCAGACATAGTATTTCTCACCCATGTCGGCGACACCTAGCGTCGGAGTCATCCGACCAGGCTCCTGAGCGCAAAGAACAAGGCAATTCCCGCCAGCACAAAACTTAAACGCCAGCTCGTGCGGCCCACCACCACAGCGGTACTGAGAAAACCGTCATCAAGCTCCCGGTGGCGTGAACTGCGCAAGAATTTTTTGAATCGGCCAAAAGCGTCACCAATGCCCCACGACAAGTCTTCATGGTTAGCGCCGATCTCGTTGTAGATATCGCGATGACCGGCACTTAGGCGATGAAGGATGAATGAGACAGACACAGAACCGGCAACCCCAAGCGCAACAGCGCCGCCCAGGAATATCTTGTCGAATGTCTCCGGCCATCCCGTCGCGGCCACAAACACGCCGACAACCATGCCGGATAGCGCGAAGAAGAATTCTGTACGGTCCATGACTGCTGTTTGAGGTGAAATGCTAGATGCGGCTTTGCGGCACACGTTTGTTCGATACTGTAGTCAGGTCATTTCTCAACATGGCACTGCCTGCAAGCTGGACCCAACAGCACTGAATATGGCGTTGATTAGCCGCGTCGTAAGGCGCGCCCTGTTGAACACAATGTCCGTGAGCAAGGCGATTGCAAGCCCCAAATAGATGAAGTACCCCAAGCCAACATAGTCCGAGAAGAGAACAGTGTGCAGCCAGTTCTGATGGAAGAGGTACAGATACCCAACCAATCCTGCGGCCCCAAGCAGCACCACCGTCGGCAGCACAAGTTGCAGCCCGGCGCGCTTGCGAAGAGCTGCGGCAATGGCCAGGAACAAAAAGACAAGCGCGTTTGCGCCGGTAAAAATACGGAACTCTCGCGTCAGTGATTCCGCCACACCCATGTACTGGGTGCGAATCAGAAGTTCGAGCCGCTCGTTGATGCGCGACAGATCGGCGGTTCTGCGCTCAAGAATCCCGGTCATGGATTTTTCGATCGCCTTGCGGCACTCGCAATCGATATTTCTCATTTGCGCAGCGACAGCGGCAACCTTTTGAGGAAGACCTTCAGCCAGCTTGCGTTTGAGTTCGGCGATCTCCGATGAATTCCTGCCAGAAAGGCCTTTTGCCATTTCCGCGAGCTTGCCGCCGTCCAGTGCTTCGATTCGTTCGCTCACTCTGCGCTCCACTTCCATTCGGATCGCATCGCGCGCCATGGTCTCGACAAGGCCTGGATTGACATAGGATGCGACAAAGGCGGTCCCAAACAGGGCAATGCCCGCAAAGGCGATGATGGTGACAAAGAGACGCATGGCGCTGCTTCCGGTCGTTAAGGTTTGACTGCGGTGCAGGACCAGAATTTGCGCATGGATTGCAATTTAATCGCCTCGCCTCATCCAGGCAACCAAAATCCCAATCAAGCCCATCACCCCCACCAATCCCAAAATCACCCCGCGCCCCTCCATCACCCCTGCAAACACCCCCACCAGCATCCCCGCCAGCGGCTGCGACAAATTGTTGAGCATCACGATCACGCCAGTAGTCTTGCCCAGGTCGCGCGGTGGAATCAGTTTCTGGCGCAGGCTGCGGATATAGACGTTGAACATCTTGTCAAAGCCGATCACCAGCAAGAAACCGGCGGTGTACACCCAGAAGCTGCCGGCCAGCCCCGTCAGCAAGCCGCCGGCCAACATCACGCTGTATGACACCAGGCCCAGGGTGCGCAAGGGCAGCACAGTGCGGGCGATGAACAGCAGGATGATGACGGTGGCAATGGCGCCGGCCGTTTGCAGCAACGCATAATCGCCCGCAGAGCGCTGCAGCAGCCCGGTCACCATCGCGGCCGAGGTGGCGAGCGTCACGCCGATCACCAGGTTGACGCCAGCCGCCAGCGCGATCACTTTTTTCAGGCCCGGCAGGTGCAGCACCTGCGAAAACGCGGTGCGGATGGGCAGCAGCCAATGGTCCGGGGCGGTCTCGGGCGCGGCCAGCTCAACCGGGTTCTTCCGGCGCCACAAGGTCACGGCGCCATCGGCCAGCAAAAAGAGCGCCGCGGTGGCCGCCACCACCGCGGGCCACGGCATCCAGCGCAGCAGCAGTGACGCCAGCACGGGGCCCAGGACCATGCCGAGCTGGTCGGCAATCTGCGCATGGGCCAGCACTTTTTCAAAGCGGTGCTGCCTGAATATCTGCGGCAGCATGACCTCGCGGGCCATCAGGCCCTGCGTGGTCAGCACACCGCAGACCGCCGACAGGGCAATCAACCAGCCAATGCCGCCCAACCACTGAAAAGCGGCCGCCCCGCCGATGCACACGAGCGCGCGGTAGAGCTGGCTGATGCGCAAAAGCTTGAGAGGCGAAACCCGGTCGCACAGCGCGCCGCACACGGGAAAAGCCAGGAAGCGGGGGAGCGTCTCTACCGTGAAGGCGATACCTGACCAGGCCACACTTCCCGTGATTTCGAAAACCACCAGAGGAACCAGGAACAGCAGTATCTGGTCGGCAAGCCTGGAAAGGAACAGGGAGCTATAAAACAGCTGGCCGTTGGCGTTGTTGGCGTTGTCGCGCACCCCTGCTCCCATCGCCTTGCCCCGCAAAGCAGGCCAGATACCTAGCGCATCTGGCTATTATTTTGATAGCGCCTTGCGCTCTTCCTGATTGGGCTGATTGGGCTGATTGGGCTGGCGGCATCTTTTATGCAAAGAACGCCATCAGGCCCGTACCACTCGTGTCAGCTGCGGTCGGCGCCGTCTTCTTCCGGCCAGTCGCGGATGTAGGCCTTGAGCATCTTGTTTTCGAAGTTCTGGCTGTCCACCACGGCCTTGGCCACGTCGTAGAGGCTGATCACGCCCATCATGACTTTCTGGTTCATCACGGGCATGTAGCGCGCGTGGCGTTCCAGCATCATGCGGCGGACTTCGTCGAGTTCGGTCTCCGACGTGCAGGTGAGCGGGTGGTCGTCCATGGCGGTGCGCACCAGCGTGCTGCCGATCTCGCCGCCGTTTTTGACGATGCAGACAATCACTTCGCGAAATGTCAGCATGCCGACCAGGTCACCATGCTCCATGACGACCAGTGAGCCGATGTCTTTTTCGGCCATGATCTGGGCCGCCTTGGCAAGGGGTTCGTCAGGCTGGACGGTGTAAAGCGTGTTGCCCTTCACGCGCAGTATGTCTAGAACCTTCATGGCCATCTCCTCGGTTGTGCTGCTTGCCGGCCCTCATTGTCCCACCACAGCGCGGCAACAGGGAATTCAGTTTAAATATAGCCCACAATCAAACGGCAGGTTGCAAGAATCTGTTCGGGCTCCTGCGATTGCCCGGCGCACCGCCACTTTTTTCTGACTGGAGACAAACCCATGCCCGGTTACTCAGACCCCGGCTTCGACACCCTGGCGTTGCACGCCGGCGCCGCGCCCGACCCATCCACCGGCGCGCGTGCCGTGCCGATTCACCTGACGACTTCTTTCGTCTTCGAATCGAGCGACCACGCGGCCAGCCTCTTTAACCTCGAACGCGCGGGCCATGTCTATTCACGCATCAGCAACCCGACCAATGCGGTGCTGGAGCAGCGCGTGTCGGCCCTGGAAGGCGGCATAGGCGCGATTGCTACGTCGAGCGGGCAGGCTGCGCTGCACCTGGCAATTGCCACCTTGATGGGCGCCGGCTCGCACATCGTCGCCAGCACCGCGCTTTACGGCGGCAGCCAGAACCTGCTGCACTACACCTTGCGCCGTTTCGGCATAGCCACCACCTTCGTCAAGCCCGGCGACCTGGATGGCTGGCGCGCCGCCGTGCAGCCCAACACCAAACTTTTCTTCGGTGAAACCGTGGGCAACCCGGGCCTCGACGTCCTGGACATCGAAGCGGTATCCGGCATTGCCCATGACACCGGCGTGCCGCTGCTGGTGGACTCCACCCTCACCTCGCCCTGGCTGATCAAGCCCTTTGACCACGGCGCCGACCTGGTCTACCACTCGGCGACCAAGTTCCTGAGTGGCCACGGCACGGTGATCGGCGGCGTGGTGGTGGATGGCGGCAGTTTCGACTGGGAAAAGTCCGGCAAATTTTCCGAGCTGACCGAGGCCTACGAAGGCTTTCACAACATGGTGTTCAGCGAGGAAAGCACCGTGGGCGCCTTCCTGCTGCGCGCGCGGCGTGAGGGCTTGCGCGACTTCGGCGCCTGCATGAGCCCGCACACGGCATGGCTGATTCTGCAAGGCATTGAAACCCTGCCGCTTCGCATGGCGCGGCACATGGGCAATACCGAAAAAGTGGTGCAGTTTCTCGCCGCCCACCCGCTGGTCTCGCGCGTGGGCCATCCGATGCTCGAATCGCACCCCAGCCACGCACTGGCCAAAAAGCTGCTGCCGCGCGGCGCCGGCTCAGTGTTCAGCTTCGACATCAAGGGCAACCGTGAACAGGGCAAGGCCTTCATCGAAGCGCTGAAAGTCTTCAGCCACCTGGCCAACGTAGGCGACTGCCGCAGCCTGGTGATCCACCCTGCCAGCACCACGCACTTCCGCATGAGCGACGAGGCACTGGCAGCCGGCGGCATCACACAGGGCACGATCCGCCTGTCGATTGGTCTGGAGGATCCGGACGACCTGCTGGACGACCTCAAACGCGCCCTCAAGGCGGCAGAAAAAGCCGGCGTGAAAGCGGGGGCCTGAAGCATGTACCTCGACGTCAACGGCCATAAAACTTATTGCTACACCGGCGGCAAACCTTTCGATGCGGCCAAACCCACTGTGGTGTTTGTCCACGGCGTGCTCAACGACCACAGCATCTGGATTTTGCAGACCCGCTACTTCGCGCACCACGGCTTCAACGTGCTGGCGCCGGACTTGCCCGGCCATTGCAAAAGCGAAGGTGAGCCACCGCAGTCGGTCGAAGAGGCCGCTGGTTTCATGATCGCGTTGCTCGATGCGGCTGGCGTCAAAACTGCCGCGCTGGTGGGCCACAGCTTTGGCTCCCTCACGGCGCTGCACGCGGCGTCCGTCGCGCCGCAAAGGGTGACACACCTGGCGCTGGTGGGAACCGCCGCGCCGATGAAGGTTTCCCCGGCGCTGCTGGACAACGCGCTGAACCAGCCGATGAAGGCCATCGACATGGTCAACACCTTCTCGCATTCCATGCTGGCGCCGCCGCCCTCGTCGCTGGGCCCGGGT
Source organism: Polaromonas sp. P5_D5 (assembly GCF_054049435.1). Classification (NCBI taxonomy): domain Bacteria; kingdom Pseudomonadati; phylum Pseudomonadota; class Betaproteobacteria; order Burkholderiales; family Comamonadaceae; genus Polaromonas; species Polaromonas sp. P5_D5. The sequence continues at coordinate 317,791 of NZ_JBFUMJ010000002.1, read as the reverse complement.
ACCTGGCTGTATGGGGGGTCGAAGGCACTCATGAAACGGGTGCTGGCCAGCAATACCCGGGTCAACCTGTTCCACCGCGGCTTCAAGGCCTGCGACGACTACACCGGCGGTGAAGCGGCCATCGAAAAAGTACAGTGCCCGGTGCTGTTCATCCTGGGCAAGAACGATTCCATGACCTTGCCCAAAATGGCGGCGCCGCTGCAGGCCAAAGCCAAAAACGCCAAAACGGTGATGGTGCAGGCCGGCCACCAGATGATGACCGAGGCACCCGAAGGGGTCTTGTTTGCGCTGAAGGATTTCATCAAGCCATGAGCGTGCTGACGGCCACGCCGCCGATGATGACGCAACGTGCGCAGGAAATCGCCGCCAGCTTCGACCTGCGCGCCTTGCCGCCGGATTTTTACGCCAACCCCTATCCGGTTTATGCAGTGCTGCGCGAAACCGAGCCGGTCAAGCGCATGCCGGATGGCTCCTGGTTTCTCACGCGTTACGCCGACCTGGTGGCGGTGTACCGCGATGCGCAAACCTTCAGCTCGGACAAGAAGGTGGAGTTCGAGCCCAAGTACGGAGCGGGCTCGGCCCTGTTTGAACACCACACCACCAGCCTGGTGTTCAACGACCCGCCGCTTCACACGCGCGTTCGCAAACTCATCATGGGCGCCCTTACGCGGCGCGCCATTGCCGATATGGAGCCCGGGCTCATCACGCTGGTCGATAGCCTGCTGGATGCGATCGAAAGCCGGGGCGGCGGTGATTTGATTGAAGATTTCGCTTCAGCGATCCCGGTGGAGATCATCGGTAACCTGCTGGGCGTGCCGCATGCCGACCGGGCGCCGCTGCGCACCTGGTCGCTGGCCATACTCGGCGCACTGGAGCCCAAACTGACGCCCGAACAGGAAGCCTTGGGCAATAGCAGCGTGCGGGACTTCACCGGCTACCTCAAGGACCTGGTGGCGGACCGGCGCAAACACCCGGGCGACCCGGAACACGATGTGCTGACACGGCTGATCGGCGAAGAAGTGTCGGGCGAAAGACTCAGCGAAACCGAGTTGCTGCAAAACTGCGTGTTCATCCTCAACGCCGGCCACGAAACCACGACGAATCTCATCGGCAACGCGTTGGTGCTGCTGCAGGAGTGGCCGCAGGCCAAGCAGTTTTTGCTATCAAAACTGGAGCTGCTCGCGCCCATCAATAAAGGGCTGCAGGCCGATTTGACTGTTGAAATCGATGAATTCCTGCGTTTTGAGCCGTCCAACCAGCTGGGCAACCGTCGTGCGCTCAAGGCCTGCCAGGTAGGCGGTGTGGACTTGCCCGAAGGCGCGTTGCTGACGCTGTGCATTGGCGCGGCAAACCGGGACCCGGCGCAGTTTGCCCAGCCCGAACACCTGGACCTGGCACGCCAGGACAACCGCCACCTGGCCTTCGGCTTCGGCATTCACCAGTGTGCCGGGCTCAGCCTGGCGCGGCTTGAAGGCCGCATTGCCATTGGCCGCTTTCTGCAGCGCTTTCCGCAATACCGTTTGACCGCCAGCCCCACACGCGGCGGCCGTGCGCGCTTCAGGGGTTTTCTGAAGGCGCCGTTTTCAACGACGGCTACCTGACCTGGCGTTGCGTGCCCACGCGGTGCGGCGCCGTTTCCAGCGCCCGCAACAGTGCCTGCGTGGATGGCAAATGAGGCACTGCCCTGATGTTGGTCTGCTCCAGCGAGTCCAGCAGGCGTGCAAGGGTTTGCGCATGCGGCGTCAAGGGGCCCAGAAAGTGCGTGCCGCCCGCATCGGCAATCAGCAGCGTGGGAAAGGTTTCCACTTCCAGGTCTCCGACCAGCTCGGCTTCGTCTTCAATGTCCAGCCAGACAAACCGGCTTTCCGGATAGCGCAAGGCCATTTCCGAGAAGACGACACCGTAGTCGCGGCAAAGGCCGCACCAGTCCGCGCAGAGGCAAATTACCCATCGCGCGGGGGGCGTCGTCACAGGCGGTTCACCATGGGGAGTTTCTGGAAGCAGATCGGTTGGCATGCAGGCAGGAGCGCGGAAAGGGTGTGACGAGGGCTGGCGGCCATGGATTGACTATTATGGCCAGCGTCGCAAAATGAGGCGCACCACCGGATATCCGGCGCAGGAGACAAACCCATGAATGCCATCAGCCCCGATTCGGCGGAAACCGGCGCCACGACACCCGTTGATCCCCGCAGCTTTGCGTCTTTCGCGGATTTTTACCCCTTCTACCTGGGCGAGCATCGCAACCCGACCTGCCGCCGCCTGCACTTTGCAGGCTCAAGCCTCACGCTGCTCTGCCTGGCGGCGCTGCTGATGACCCGCAACCCGTGGTGGCTGCTGGCCGGCCTGCTGTGCGGCTACGGCTTCGCCTGGATCGGGCATTTTGGGTTCGAAAAGAACCGGCCCGCCTCGTTCAAGCGGCCACTCTACAGCTTCATGGGAGACTGGGTCATGTACCGCGACATGTGGGTTCAGGCCTTGCGGCGCATCAAAGGCAACTGAGCCCGTTTCCAGGCGTGGCCTTAGCCTCCCACAATGGGCTCTAACGGACCTTATCGGGCTTTATCAGGAGTCCAGTGACTGCAAAGGGCCGGTTTTTAACGCCTTGAGGCATGCCGCACCTGCCTGCAACGCCGCCTCATGCGTGGGGTACGGGTGGTCGGAGCCTTCAATGCGCAGGTCCGCCATGTGCTCTTGGGCTGACAGCTGCGTGACCACCCAGTAAAAAAGACCTGCTGACGGCTCCTTCACCCGCACCGCGAGCGGCCCGGGCGCATCGGGAATGGCGGCACTCATAAAGACCGCCCGAGCTCAGTGCTCACGTCTTTGGCGGCAGGGCCTACTTCCGCCACGGCAACACGCAGTTCAAGCTCGCTGCAATCGAGTGCGCTGACCCAGTATTTCAGGGAGGCTTCCTCGTTGATGTTGATGGGCTCGTTTGTCAGGGCCGGGTCGGCGATCAGGTTCGATGGTGATGTCACGGTTCTCTCCAGCTTGGTTGTCAATTGAGGGGATTGCAGCAGATGGAGAGAATCGTGGCGTAAGCATAAAGATGGTCTTGTAAGAATTCCTCCCGCGCGCCTGAAGGCCTAACGGGCGAAAATTTGTGCGGTGCAGCATAAAAATTCTTACAAGGCTTACGTCCCCCGAACGGCTTTTGCAGGATGAGGCAATCAGGCTTGAAAACGGGCTCAAACCTGCCTCCTGGCACGCATTTGGGCTGAAGCGGAGTCTTGCCAAATCGCAAGGAGGCCACGTCAGGAGGGCAAAACGACGCGGGTATGCGCTTGACCCGCCGCGAAGGCGCGACGCAAAAAAATTAAAGGCCGGACTCGCCGTCTACCCGGATGCCCAACTGCTTGACCTTGACGCGCTGCTCCACGGCCTGACTCCACATTTCGAAGTCTTTATTGGTGGGCGCCGGGCCCTTGCCGGTCTGGTAGGCCCACATTTTCGCCGTCAGCTCTTCGTAGATCTGTCGGGCTTCCTGGTGCGCCTGCCGTTCATGGGCAATGGCGCCGTCCAATTTTTCCCTGGCTGGTGTTTTTGATGGCATTGTCAGTGCGTGAAAAAATCAAAAATCAGATTTTGTTACAACACGCCGGCAGGCACAAATATCCCCAAACAGCGACTGGTTTTTAGTCCGGATGGACTAGCCCCGAAACCTGCTGTGCGGGGATTGGCGGGTCGGAGTTGGCGGTTTACAGCGCGTCGCGCAGCCGTATGGCCGGCCACCGGGCCTTTTCCCAGAGGCCCTGGACCGCTTCGGCTTTGTCCAGCAAAAGTTGCTGTATCAGCGGCTCCAGCGGCGTGGCGTCGGGATCGGCCAGCAGCAGGTAACGGGCTTCTACCTCGCCCTCGGCTTCATTGAGCTGGCCTACCCAGTCCAGGGCAACCAGTGTTTCCAGTACCGGCTCCAGCTGCAGCCCGTCCACCTGAAGCAGCTCGGCCAGCTGCGAAGCGCTGACGCCCTTGCGCGGGGTAGCCAGTGCCCGGTGCAACTGCTGGAGCACTTCAATGGCCAGCTGGAAATGCCAGCCATGCGCGCTGCCGCGACGGGCCACTCCGGCCAGGAGACTGGGCAGGTACGCGGCAATCACAGCGCCCATCAGCACGATGACCCAGGACACATAAATCCATACAAGGAGGATGGGCAAGGTAGCGAACGCGCCATACACCAGCGAATAGGTCGGCACGGCGCCCAGATACAGGCTCAGCACGCGTTTGGCCACCTCAATGCCCGCAGCCACAAACAGGCCCCCTACCCAGGCATGCGACCACTTCACGTAGGTATTGGGCACATAGCGGTACATCGCCGCCATGCCCCCCGCCACCAGGAAAAACTGCAGAACGCTGAGCAGAAAACGCAGGCTGACGGGCAAAGCGCCCACCAGGCCGCCCGAGGCCGACAGCACATAAGAAGTGACCGCCAGGCTGGCCGCCAGCAGCAGCGGCCCCAAGGTAATGGCAGCCCAATAAATGAGCACACGCTGCGTCAGTGGCCGCGCCTTTTTGACGCGCCAGATACCGTTGAGCGTTCGGTCAATGGTCAGGATGAGCGCGATGGCCGTGACCAGAAGCACGGCCAGGCCCGCGATGCCCAGCTTATTGGCCTGGCGGCTGAATTGCGTCAGGTAACCCAGCACCTGGCGGGCGATGTTGTCGGGGATCAGGCTCTGAATCAGCCAGGCCTGCAGGGCGCCCTGCAACTTCGAGAACATCGGGAAGGCCGTAAAGATGGCCAGCGCCACCGTAAAAAACGGCACCAGCGCGATCGAGGTGGTGAAGGTCAGGCTGCTGGCGGTCAGGCCCATGTGGTCTTCCCGGAAACGGTCACGCAGCGTGAGCGCTGTGCCGCGCCATGGAAAGCGCGACAGGTCGCTCAAGAGGTCCTCGAGATATTGCTGAAATTTCATCCCCGGTATCATGCCACTGACCTTGAACCTGTTGACGGTCCAGCGGGTTCCCATGACCATGAACAAAACAACGCAAATTGACATCACCCGCCGGCTCGCGCTGGCCAGCCTGCTGGGCCTTATCGTGCTGGGCCTGGCCTGGGAAATGTGGCTGGCGCCCATACGCCCGGGCGGCTCATTACTGGCGCTCAAAGTGCTGCCGCTGTGCATCCCGCTGGCCGGCATCATGAAAAACCGCATGTACACCTACCGCTGGGTCAGCCTGCTGGTGTGGCTTTATTTCACCGAAGGCGTGGTGCGGGCCTGGAGCGACCGCGCCCCCGGCAACTACCTGGCCTTCATCGAGGTACTGCTGTGCCTCACGCTGTTTGTCGCCTGCGCGATGCATGTGCGGGTGCGGCTGAAAAACGCCTCCACCGCTTCCAGCGCCTCAAATCCATCAACCCCTTAACCTGAAGCCGAACATCGTGAGCACACACACCCAACTGATTGAGTCCCTGCGCCAGATCGTCGGCGCACCCAATGTCCTGATTGATGGCGACCTGACGCCCTGGGTACAGGACTGGCGCAGGCGCGAAACCGGCAAGGCCCTGGCCGTGGTGCGTCCTGGCTCCACGCCTGAAGTCGCGGCCGTGGTGAAAGCCTGCGCCGCAGCACGCGTGAGCATCGTGCCGCAAGGCGGCAATACCGGCATGGTGGTAGGGTCGACACCCGACGACACCGGCACGCAGGTCGTGCTCAGCCTGACACGCATGAACAAGGTGCGCACGCTGGACGCCGGCAACCTGACCATCACGGTCGATGCCGGCTGCGTGCTGCAAAACCTGCAGGAAGCCTGCGAAAAAGCCGGTTTCCTGTTTCCCCTGAGTCTGGCCTCGGAAGGAAGCTGCACCATTGGCGGCAACCTCGGCACCAACGCCGGCGGCACCCAGGTCGTGCGCTACGGCAATACGCGCGACCTCTGCTTGGGCCTGGAAGTCGTCAACGCGCAGGGCGAAATCTGGGACGGCCTCTCTGGCCTGCGAAAAGACAACACCGGCTACGACCTGCGCCACCTGTTCATCGGCAGCGAAGGCACGCTGGGCGTGATCACCGGCGCCATCATGAAGCTGTATCCCATGCCCAAATCCCAGCTCACCGCCTTTGCGGCCGTGCCGTCGCTTGAGGCCGCCGTACAGCTGCTGGGCCTGGCGCATGAGCACCTGGGCTCCGGCCTGACCGGTTTCGAAGTCATGGGCCAGTTCGCACTGGGCCTGGTGGCCAGGCACTTCCCGCAACAACGCGTGCCTTTCTGGCAAGAGCACGCCTGGTGCGTGGTTCTGGAGAACTCGGACAACGAATCCGAAGCCCATGCGCGTGAATGCTTCGAACGCTTGCTGGAAGCCGCCATGGAAGCAGGCTGTGTCGCCGATGCGGTCGTCGCCGAGAGCATGGCGCAGGCGCACGCACTGTGGCATATCCGTGAAAGCATCCCGATGGCGCAGGCCGAAGAGGGCCTGAACATCAAGCACGACATCTCGATCAACGTGTCGCGCATCCCCGAATTCGTGACTGAAACCAATGCCCTGCTGCTCGCGCGTTTTCCCGGCGCGCGCATGGTCGTCTACGGCCACCTGGGCGACGGCAACCTGCACTACAACGTGCAGGCGCCGGAGAATGAAGACCAGGCACGTTTCCTGAACGAGCAGGAGACGCCCATGAATGCCCTGGTCTACGAAGCGGTGGACCGCTACCGGGGCTCGATCTCGGCCGAACACGGTGTGGGGAGCCTCAAGGTCAACACGCTGCCCAAGCACAAATCACCTGTGGCTCTGGACATGATGCGCGCCATCAAACAGGGCCTGGACCCTCATAACCTGATGAACCCGGGACGGGTGCTAAAGGCATAATTAAACCTTTGGCCGCACGCCGCCCCGCCGGCCCCCGCCCCCCTCCTGACCCCAAGCCGACTGGTTGTAAATGACCCGCCCCATCCGCTCTCAATATGAAGATTTCATGCGCCATGTGGACACCCACGGCGCCTTCAAGGCCGACCGCACCGGCACCGGCACGAAAAGCGTGTTCGGCTACCAGATGCGCTTTGACCTGAATGAGGGCTTTCCGCTGGTGACCACCAAAAAGGTTCACCTCAAATCCATCGTGCATGAGCTGCTGTGGTTTCTGCAGGGATCGAGCGACAACAACTGGCTCAAGGAACGCGGCGTCACGATCTGGGACGAATGGGCGCGCGAAGACGGTGACCTGGGCCCGGTTTATGGCGTGCAATGGCGCAGCTGGCCAACGCCGGATGGCGGCCACATCGACCAGATCAGCGAAGTCATCAAGACGCTGAAGACCAACCCTGATTCGCGCCGCATCATCGTGAGCGCCTGGAACGTGGCCGACCTCTCCAAGATGGCGCTCATGCCCTGCCACGCGTTTTTCCAGTTCTATGTGGCGCCATCTGAAGTCCAGGGTCAGCCCGGCAAACTGAGTTGCCAGCTCTACCAGCGCAGCGCTGACATTTTCCTGGGCGTGCCTTTCAACATTGCCAGCTACGCTCTCCTCACCCACATGGTGGCGCAACAATGCGGCCTGGGTGTGGGTGATTTCATCTGGACCGGTGGCGACTGCCACATCTACAGCAACCACCATGAGCAGGTGGCCTTGCAGCTGAGCCGCAAGCCTTTTGCCTACCCCACGCTGCAGATCAAGCGCAAACCCGAATCGATCTTTGACTATCAGTTTGAAGATTTTGAGTTTCTCGAGTATCAGCATCACGACGCCATCAAGGCGCCGGTAGCGGTGTGACATCCGTGCAGGCAGGCGCTCCCTCCGCAGCGCCGGCTTCCACGTTCAATTCGCGGCAACGGTTTTCACTCACACTGCTGGCTCTGGCCTCGGAGCTGATCTTTGTGACGGTGGTCATCTTGCCGATCGCGCCCTTCGTGATGCTTCAGGCCGCCATTTGGGGACCCGGTTTTGCCGCGGTGTTTGGCCTCGCGGCCTTTCTCTTCCTGTGGTGGCTGGTCCAGCCCTCGCCCGGCACGGTTGGCCGGCACACCATTCGCCGTGAAGAAGCACCCGCGCTCTTTGAGATGGTGGACGGCTTGTGTACCAGCGCCGCGGCGCCGCGCATCCACCGCATCGTGCTGGACAACGAACTGAACGCGGCGGCTTATCAAACCGGCGGCTTCCTGTCGTTGTTTGGCAGCCGCCGCACTCTCATACTGGGTGTCCCCTTGCTGAAGATGCTGAACAAGGACGAAGTGAAAGCCGTCATCGCGCACGAGCTGGGGCACTTTTCCCGCAACCACGGGCGTCTGGGTCACTGGATCTACAGGGTGCGGGCCAAATGGGACCACTACCTTCACATGCAAGGCAACGACAGCTTCGTGGATGGGGGGCTGAAGGCCATCGCGTCCTGGTTTGTTCCCTACTTTGTCTCGCGATCATCCAGCTGGTCCCGCCAGTGTGAATTCGAGGCCGACGCCGTCGCAGCGCGGACTTCCTCAGCGCGCCACCTCACCGACGCTCTTGCCAGGCTGGAATTTATTTCTTTTCTTCTGGCCCGGAAACTGCCCACGCAATTGAGCAACCTGCGCATGCAATCGGCGCAAGCGCCCGGCAACTTCTGGGGGCTGACATCCGATTTTGTCGAGGCCCATGGCAGCTTCATGCCGCAGGCGCTCGCGGAGGGAGCCAGCCGCCCACGGCGTGCGCAAGACACCCACCCGCCGCTGCATGAACGTGCGGCGGCGCTCGGCCTGCAGGTCGAGCCGCCGCCGGTTGAAAGCTCGCCCTGCGCCGGAGACATGCTTCTCGGCAAGGAATGGGCCCGGGTTTTGTCGGCCTGCAATGAGGATTGGCAGAAAAACACGCAGGCCGACTGGCGATTCGACCACCTGCGGATGCGGTGGCTGGTGGCCGGTGGGGTGCATGTGCTCTTCTCCGAACAAACGCCCGCCCAGACCGAACTGGCGACGGCGATTGTGCAAGAGCAGTTGCAGAGCGACGACTCAAGCCTGGCCCTGCTGTCTGCAGCGGCCRCCCGCCATCCCGAAATGGCCATGGCCCGGTTCTACTTCGGCCTGGCGTTGCTCGAAAGAGGCGACAACGCCGGCGTCGAGGAATTGCGGCAATCGATCCGGCTGGACAAACGCATCGCCCTCGGGGCGCAGAACGTTATTTGCGGCTATCTCGCATCGCACGGCGACCCGAAGGCCGCACGTGAAGCCGTCATACGCCGCCGCTACACGCACAGGAGGCTGACGCCGCTGTACGAGCAGTTGTGGGAGGCCCTTCTGTGCCGCCCTGTACGCGCCATCGCACCCGGTGCGGCGCCGCTTCTGGCGGAGGTGCTGGCGGGTGAATCACTGACCGACGGCTGCTGGGCCGTGCAGCTGGACCTGCCCGACGCGGCAGGCCTGTCTCATACCGTGAATATCCTCGTGGTGCGGATTGACCATGAGCAAGCCCACACAACCGGCCTTGGCGAAGACGCGCTTCGCTCGCGTTACCAGGACTACCTTCAGGCCGTCACACCGCCCGACCAACTGGCGATGGTGCACACTGTCTATACCTCCGAGGCGCTCAATCCACGCCTGCTCAAGCAACTGCAAGCAGTTCCCGGCAGCGCGATCATCGCGCCGGCCAGGCCCCTGAATCTGGATATCATCCGGATCGATTCCCTCTGAACACCATGAAAATCCACATGATCTTCGCCCGCGCCGCCAACGGCGTGATTGGCCGCGACAACACCATCCCCTGGCGCCTGCCGGAAGACATGGCGCGCTTAAAGCGCCTGACGACCGGCTGGCCGGTCATCATGGGCCGCAAGACCTGGGATTCATTGCCGGTGAAATTCCGCCCGCTGCCCGGCCGCACCAACATCGTCATCACGCGGCAGCCTGACTGGAAAGACACCGGCGCCGAAACGGCCGCGAGCCTGGCCGACGCGCTGGCGCTGTGCGCATCTTCAGCCGAGGTGTGGATCCTGGGCGGCGCGCAGATTTACGCGCAGGCGATGCCGCTGGCAGATCGCATAGAAGTCACAGAGATCGCCGAAACTATTGAGGGCGACGCCTACGCGCCGCCCTTGGGGCCCGAATGGCGGGAGGCCGCACGTGAAAATCACGTGTCGGCCAACGGAATGAAGTTCAGCTTCATCACCTACCAAAAATAAAACCATCCATAACAGATAACAACACACACACGAGGGAAACAGATATGTCAGGAGGCGGATTTCACGTACACGGGCCCCACGACCATGAGCTCGAGCATGCGGCTCAAGGCGGCCACGGCGGCCACGACAACGGCGGCATGATCGCGCAGATCGCGGTCATCACGGCCATCATTGCCACCATAGGTGCCATCTTTGCCTACATGGGCGGCGCCACACAGGCCAATGCAGGCCTCTATAAAAACAACGCGGCCATCAAGAAGACGGAGGCGTCCAACCAGTGGAATTACTTCCAGTCGAAAAGCACCAAGCAGTCGCTGGCGGAACTCGCCCGCGACCTGGCGCCTGAGGATAAAAAAGCCGGCTACCAGGGCAAGATAGACCGCTACGAAAAAGAAAAAAACGAGATCAAGGTCGGCGCGGAGAAGCTCGAAGCCGAAGCCACCACCTGGGACAAATCGTCCGATGAGCAGATGCACCAGCACCATCGATGGGCGCAGGCCACCACCGTGCTGCAGGTGGCCATTGCCCTGGCGGCCATCGCGCTGCTGACCCGCAAGAAGTGGCTTGAATACGGCATGTTCGTCGTGGCCGGTGTGGGGCTGGTCATCGGCGTATTTGCCTTGCTACATATTTGATAGCTACTTGCGCACGTCCTTATTGGGCTGGAGCACTAAATCATGAAAATTGCCACCTGGAACGTGAACTCCCTCACTGCGCGGCTTGCGCATGTGCTGAACTGGCTCGCGGCCAATCCTGTCGACGTGCTGTGCCTGCAAGAGCTCAAGATGACGGACGACAAGTTCCCGCTGGAGGCGCTCAAGGCCGCCGGCTATGAAGCCGTTGCTTTTGGCCAGAAAACCTACAACGGCGTGGCCATCCTGTCGCGCACGCCGCTGCGCGACGTGGTGAAAAACATCGTCGGCTTTGAAGACGAGCATTCACGCGTCATTGCCGCCACGGTGGATGGCCCTGCGGGACCCATCCGCGTGCTGAACGGCTATTTCGTCAATGGGCAGGAGCCCGGCAGCGAAAAGTTCGCCTACAAGATGCGCTGGCTGGGAGGTCTGCAGGCTTATGTGCGCGCGGAGATGGCAGCCCACCCACAACTGGTGCTGCTGGGCGACTTCAACATCACACCGGAAGACCAGGATTCGTTCGACCCGGAGGGCTTGCGCGACACCATTCACCACACGAAGGAAGAGCGTGAACATTTCCGCCAGCTGGTGGCGCTGGGCCTGACCGACAGTTTCCGCATGTTCGAGCAGCCGCTCAAAAGCTTTTCGTGGTGGGACTACCGCATGCTCGGTTACCAGAAGAACCGCGGCCTGCGCATCGACCACATCCTGGTCAGCGACGCCCTGAAGCCGCAAGTCAAAGGCTGCACCATAGATCGCGTGCCCCGCAAATGGGAAAAGCCCAGCGACCACGCGCCGGTCACCGTGGAGATTGGTTGACCCCCGTCCAGGCTCACTTCGTGTAGCCCGTTCCCCCCTTCCAGGGGGCGAGGCCAGCGGTCTGGCAAAGCCAGTCCCGCGGCCTCTGCTGGTGAAAACCCCCGCTGGTTACGCCACTGAATTCTTCAAGCCAGCATGAGCCCCGGAACCGGCTTTGCCGGGCCGGAGGGCGGGCGGCCCCCTCGGGGGGCAGGGAGCTACACGAAGTGAGCGACCGTGGGGGCCACATTCACTCCAGATTGAGTTCCTGAATCTTGCGCGTGATGGTATTGCGGCCTATGCCTAACTTTTGAGCGGCCTCAATGCGGCGCCCGCGTGTATTGACCAGTGCGGTCTGGATCAGTTTGGATTCAAAGCGCCGGGTCAGCACATCCCACACGTCACTACGACCGGTCGCCAGCAATGCCAGGGCTTCTGCTTCAAGACCACTTTCCCAGCTTTGCTCAAGGCCAGGGCCTGACGGCACCAGCACGGCAGCTTCAGCCACATGGCTGGCAGGCGCTTTTTCGGCGCCGGTGCCTGCTGTCCACTCTACTTTGGCAGCACCCGCTTTCTCGGCCAGCGCCTGGGTTTTGCCCGACTCAGGGATAACGCCCAGCACTTCGGGTGGAAGATCCTTGGGCTCAATCACCTGCGCCGGCGCCATGACGGTGAGCCAGTGGCAAATGTTTTCGAGCTGGCGCACATTGCCGGGGAAACCAAAGTTGCTGAGCTGCTGCAGCGCCAGGTCGGAAATCCGCTTGGGCTCCACACCGAGCTGCTTGGCGCTTTGCTGCAGGAAGTGGCGTGTCAGCATGAAGACGTCTTCGCGCCGCTCACGCAGTGCGGGCAGGCGCAGGCGGATCACATTGAGTCGGTGGAACAGATCTTCGCGGAAGCCGCCCTCCTTGACGCGTTGCTCCAGGTCCTGGTGAGTGGCAGCGATCACGCGCACATTGGCCTTGACGGCGTTGTGCCCGCCGACGCGGTAGAAATGGCCGTCACTCAGCACACGCAAAAGGCGCGTCTGCAAGTCAAACGGCATGTCGCCGATTTCATCGAGAAAGAGCGTACCGCCCTCAGCTTGTTCAAAGCGGCCGCGCCGCATGGTCTGCGCGCCGGTGAACGCGCCGCGCTCATGACCGAACAGTTCGCTTTCCAACAAATCCTTGGGGATGGCCGCGGTATTGATGGCCACAAAGGGCCCATTGGCGCGCGGCGAATGCTTGTGCAGCGCACGCGCCACCAGCTCTTTGCCCGAGCCTGACTCACCGGTGATCATCACGGTCACCATGCTCTGACTCAAGCGCCCAATGGCGCGGAACACGTCCTGCATGGCTGGCGCCTGGCCGAGCATTTCGGGCGCGGAGGCCATGCGCTCTTCAGCCACCTCTTCGCGCTGGCTTTCTTCCACTGCACGGCGAATGAGTTCTACCGCCTTGGGCAGGTCAAACGGCTTGGGCAGGTATTCGAAGGCGCCGCCCTGGAAGGCAGACACGGCGCTGTCGAGGTCGGAGAATGCGGTCATGATGATGACCGGCAGGCCGGGGAGCTTTTGCTTGACCTTTTCGAGCAGGTCGAGGCCAGAGCCGCCCGGCATGCGTATGTCGCTCACAAGAATTTGCGGCCCTTCATCCTCCGTCGCGCTTTCCAGTGCGGCAAGAACTTCGCGGGGATTGGTGAAACTGCGCGTAGGAAGGTCCTCGCGGAGCAGGGCCTTTTCCAGAACAAACCGGATGGACTGGTCATCATCAACGATCCAGATCGGTTTCATGTAGTGCAGTCCCTTTTTTCGTGCTTTCAATGCAGGGCTTTCTGGAACCCTCTGCACGATCGCGTTATGTATCAATCATGGCTGAGAACACATTTCAAGGCAGCGGTATAAGCAGCTTGAAATCTGTACGGCCCGGCACACTGTCGCACTCAATCAAACCGTGGTGTTGCTGGACAAAGGTTTGCGCCAATGTCAGCCCCAGCCCCGAACCACCTTCCCGCCCGGATACCAGCGGATAGAAGATGCGGTCTTTGATGGAGTCCGGCACACCCGGTCCATTGTCGATAACATGCAATTCCAATGCCAAGCGATAGCGCTGCTTGCCAAAAGTTACCTGCCTGGCGATTCTTGTCCTGAAAGTGATGTGCGCATTGCCCGCCGCGACCCGTTCCGCCAAAGCCTGCGCGGCGTTGTGCGCGATGTTCAGCACCGCCTGAATGAGCTGTTCGCGGTCTCCGCGGAAATCAGGAATCGAGATGTCGTAGTCGCGCGTAACCCTCAAACCTTTTGGGAACTCCGCCAGGATCAAGGAGCGGACGCGCTCACACACTTCGTGAATATTGACATCGCCCACCAGGTGCGGGCGGCGGTGCGGGGCCAGCAGGCGATCTACCAGCGTCTGCAGGCGGTCTGCCTCATGGATGATGACCTGGGTGTACTCGGTCAGGTCCTTGCCGATTTCCATCTGCAGCAGCTGCGCAGCGCCGCGAATACCGCCCAGCGGGTTTTTGATCTCGTGGGCCAGGTTGCGGATCAACTCCTTGTTGGCCTGCGCCTGGTCGATCAGGCGTTCTTCGCGCTCCTGCTTGGCTTGCTGCTCCAGCGGCAGCAGCTCCACAATCGCCTCACCCGGGGTGTCGGTCTGCGCCACCACCACATGCACGGGCAGCGGTTCGTGGTTCAGGCGCCTGAGCCACGCGTCGTAACGCAGGGCGGCAAATTCATTGCTGCCCGCGCCCTCCAGCGCATTTTGCAAAATGAGCGGCTCGGTAAAGCAATCGGGGAGCTGTGAGCCTTCAATGGTCCGCCGCGAGGTGCCCAGCGCGTCTTCCAGCGCGGCATTGGCAAACACCACGGTGCCGTTGGTGCGCACCACGGCCACCAGCGTGGCCAGCAGGTCAAACGCCTGAAAACGGGGGGGAAGTCCGGTGACCGGGACGGACGATAAAGCGGCGCGGATGGAGGGCTTGTTCAAGCCATCCATTTTCCTCCAGAAGCCGGCTTGCCGCGACTTGCCGCGTTGGTTTAATTGGCGACGAGCGCAGCAGGCGGCGGGCCAGGCAAGCGGGAAATTTCGCGCTTGAGGCCGGCAATGTCGCTCTGGTTACGGGCGATGCTGTCTTTCATCTCTGCCACGCGGTCCAGGTAGCGCTGGTAATTACGGCCTTCAATGCCCTGTTTTTCAGGTTCGCCGTTGTTGAATTCTTTTTGCTGCTCGGCCAGCTTGGCTTCGGCCTTTTTCAGTTCGGACTCAAGGATGGTGCGCGAATCGTTGTCGCGGGCCCGTTGTTCGGAGCTGCCATCAGTGCGCGGGCCGCTGGAGCCTGCGGCCGCAGCCACGCGAACCGCCGCTTTGGGCACTGGCGTGCTCTGCATCACCGTGACATTGCCGCCGGACAGCAGTTTGCAGCTCCGGGTTTGGGCATCTTTTGCGTTGTTGATGTATTCAGGGGCCGCGCCTCCGATGCCCGCGCAGCGGTAAATCTGCTGCGCCCATGCAGCATTCCCCGCGCCAGCCAGCAGCAACGACAAGGTAGAAAGCAATAAGGTGTGTTTCATAGGAACTCCCGATACCCAGAAAGGGCGAAGGACGGTCTATCAGTATGCGGCAAAGGCGCAAAAATACAAAGCCAGCAAACCCACAACCTGCCGGGGCAATAAAAAAGGACGGCATATGCCGTCCTTTTTTGACCACAAACTGTGTAAATAAACAGTAGGCGGTTGGGCTTTCGCCCTCCTGATTACAGGGAGTAGTACATCTCGAATTCGATCGGGTGAGTCGCCTGGCGCAGGCGGGTCACTTCACCCATCTTCAGTTCAATGTAGGCGTCGATCATGCTGTCGGTGAACACACCGCCCTTGGTCAGGAAGCTGCGGCCCACGTCGAGGGCGTCCAGTGCCTGGTCGAGGCTGTGGCACACGGTTGGCACTTTCGCATCTTCCTCGGGTGGCAGATGGTACAAATCCTTGGTGGCGGCTTCGCCCGGGTGGATCTTGTTTTCCACGCCGTCCAGGCCGGCCATCATCAGGGCCGAGAAGCCCAGGTACGGGTTCATCAGTGGATCGGGGAAACGCGCTTCGATACGGCGGCCCTTGGGGTTGGCGACGTAAGGAATGCGGATCGACGCCGAGCGGTTTTTGGCCGAGTAAGCCAGCTTGACCGGTGCCTCATAGCCAGGAACCAGACGCTTGTAGCTGTTGGTGCCTGGGTTGGTGATGGCGTTCAGGGCACGTGCGTGCTTGATGATGCCGCCGATGTAGTACAGGGCGAAATCAGACAGGCCTGCATAGCCGTCGCCGGCAAACAGATTCTTGCCGTCTTTCCAGATGGACTGGTGAACGTGCATGCCGGAGCCGTTGTCGCCGACAACAGGCTTGGGCATGAAGGTGGCGGTTTTGCCGTAGGCGTTAGCCACGTTCTGCACGACGTATTTCAGGACTTGCGTCCAGTCGGCGCGCTGAACCAGCGTGCTGAAACGGGTACCGATTTCGTTCTGGCCAGCGCCGGCCACTTCGTGGTGGAACACTTCAACGGGGATGCCCAGCGATTCGAGGATCAGGGCCATCTCGGCGCGCATGTCTTGCGTGCTGTCGACAGGAGGCACGGGGAAGTAACCACCCTTGACGGTAGGACGGTGGCCGCGATTGCCGCCTTCGAGCTTGGCGCCCGAATTCCAGGGCGCTTCGTATTCTTCGATCTTGAAGAAGGTGCCCGACATGTCGGTGTTCCAGCGCACGTCGTCAAAAATGAAAAACTCGGGTTCGGGACCGAAGTAGGCGGTGTCGCCCAGGCCGGAAGCCTTGAGGTAAGCCTCTGCGCGCTGCGCGATGGAGCGCGGGTCGCGGTCATAGGCCTTGCCGTCAGCAGGCTCGAGCACGTCGCAGCTCATGAACAGCGTGGTTTCTTCAAAGAACGGATCGATGTTGGCCGTCTTTGGGTCAGGCATCAGTTGCATGTCGGAGGCTTCAATGCCCTTCCAGCCGGCAATTGAGGAGCCGTCGAATGCATGGCCCGACGTGAATTTGTCTTCGTCAAAGTGGGACACGGGCACGGTCACGTGCTGCTCTTTGCCCCGGGTATCGGTAAAACGGAAGTCAACAAACTTGACCTCGTTTTCCTTGACCATTTTCATGACGTCTGCGACGGTCTTTGCCATCAAAATCTCCTGTTGCTGGATGGGTGGTTGAAAAATCTATTCGGGCTGTCGAATGCACTTTTTGTGCCACAGACATTGGCGCTTCAGTTTCCTGCCAAGCCCCGGATTGTGCCGTGATCTGGCTTCACTTCCCGCCTTGGTACGGCCGAAAATACAAAAAACACCTGACAACAATCGCACCAATTAGGTGCGCATCGCAAACCGCACACATTTGGGGCCATTATTTAACGCACCAATTCGGGGCCAAATTTCAGGTCGAATTTGTGCAACCCTGCCAGCATGGCGGGATAGGCCCGGTTCACCGCTTCGGGGGCGCCTTTCACTCCCAGCTCAATATGCCGGCCATATTCGGGGTGGTCCACACTCGGCAGGCTGAATACCTTGACGCCGGAATGCGCCGCTTCAATGTCGAGCATAAGGGGGGTAAGCATGGCTTCCATAGACCCAAAAATGATCACTGATTTTTCGGTGTAAGCCGACTTTTGGTGCAGGTGCGGATAGCCGTTGTCGAGTACCCACTCGATCATCGGCCAGGCCATCACCGGGAAACCGGGCACAAAGTGAACGGCCCCCTGCCCTGCGCGGCAGGTGAAGCCCGGTATCTTGTTATAGGGGTTCGGAATAATCTCCGCGCCGACCGGAAACACGCCCATGTTCAACCGGTGGATGTTGTCGTCGCGGTCAGGCTCATAAGGTATGCCCTGCTCTTTGGCTACATCGGCCATGCGCTCCAGGATCAGGGTTTTGGCCGTGGAGTGCAGCGCGAGCTCAAGGCCCAAGGCCTTGGCGGCGCACTGCCGGGTGTGGTCGTCAGGAGTGGCGCCTATACCGCCGCAGGAAAAGACCACGTCGCCATGTTCACGCGCGGCGGCAAAGGCGCGCGCCAGCGTGGCCGTGATGCGCGCCGGGTCGTCGCCCACATAGTCGGCATAGGCCAGCTGCAAGCCGCGCGCGCCCAGCAGTTCAATGGCTTTAGGCAGGTGTTTGTCGGCGCGTTTGCCGGAAAGGATTTCGTCGCCGACGATGATGAGGCCGAATTGTGGGGTCATGTTCAGGCTTGTCAGGTAACGGGTTCAGGGTTGTGATTCGGGCTTTCCGCCCAGCGAACCGAAGCTGGGCGCCGGCCCGGGAAGGGCATCGGGGGCCAGTTCATTTGCTATCGATTCAATAGCTGCTTGCGCAAGCGGGTCGGGCGCCAGGGCATTGTTTTTCTTGCGGAGCTGTTCCAGGGCCGACAGCGTGTAGTGCGCAAACCAGAGCGAGGAAAACGCAAACACCAGCGTATAGATCCAGATCGCCACCGGAACCAGGATGGGCGCCATGGCCACAAACATCGCGCCCGAGGCCCACAGCAGGCTGGGAGCCGCACCGAGGTAGCCGCTGAACACACCGATCGCCAGCAGCGGCAGGCGATGCTCCTTGAATATCTGGCGCCGCTCTTCACTGCTGGCGTGGTCCACCATGGCGTCATAAGACATGACACGGTAAGTCAGCCAGCCCCAGATCAGCGGCGGCAGCACCAGGATCAGCGGGGGAATCAGCCAAAGCGGAATCGAAACGACCAGCGCCACCACGGCCAGCAAGGTCGAGCCCAGTGACCAGAACAAACTGGTGAACAGTGAACCGCCCCGTTTGCGCTCCATCTGGGGAAAGCGCCGTTCAGCCACCAGGGCCACCATGGCCGGCGTCATGAGCAGTGCCACAAAGAGCAGCGAGACGATGATGATCACGGGAATGATCAAAAGCAGGAGCAGCACCTTGGGCAGTACAGACTGCAGCTGGCTCAAGCCCAATCCCTCCAGCCAGCGAACCATGGCATCAACCAGCTCGAAGCTCCCAAGTTGCACGCGGATGGCTTCCGCAGCACTGTCCCAGAAGAAGTAGCCCAGGGTCAGCGAAACCACACCCATGATCACCAGCGGCAGGATCGACAGCACAATGACCCGCGGGTGCAGGCAATACATCGCGGCGCGCCAGAAGGCGTCAAGAAGTTTGCTCATGCTGAAAGTGTAGCCCCCACAGTCGTTCACTGCGTGTAACTCCTTGCCCCCCGAGGGGGCCGCCCGCCTGTGGCCCGGCAAAGCCGGTTCCACGGCTCATGCTGGGTTAAGACCCAGGCACGCTCAGGCTTTGCCGAAGAGGCGTTTCAGGCCCATCCATTGCTGCGACCAGAAACCTTTGCCGTACTCACGGTTGGCTTCGACCTGGTCGCGAATGCCCGTCGGGTCATAGCGCTGCTCAAAATTCACCGTACGGAACAGCATGTCCCACCAGGGCAGCAGCACGCCGAAGTTGTGGCCCCCCAGCGTTTTGGGGCCATGGCTTTCGTGGCCAATGCCGATGCTGTGGTGCAACCGGTGAAAGCGCGGGCTGATCCACAGGCGCTCGCCCACATGCCCGAACCACATCCGCACATTGGCATGCTGAAAGCTTTCGCTGAGCTGCGTAAAGGCCACGATGGCGATGAACTGCCCCGGCGCCACGCCGATAAGCTGAGCCACCAGCACGACGATGGAGTCGACCAGGATGTCGTCCAGCAGGTGGTTGCGGTTGTCGCTCCACATCGTCATCTGCCGCTGCGCATGGTGCAGCGAATGCAAGCGCCACCACCACTCGATCTGGTGCTGGCCGCGATGCGTCCAGTACGCCACAAAGTCAAACACCACCAGGTAAATCGCGAAGCTGACGAGGGCGTTGTCCGTCACGCCCGGCCAGAGCTGGTCTAAATGGAAAGTACCGTAGCCGGCAGTGCGCAACGCGCCAAAAGCCTCGTCAAACCAGGGATCCAGCGTGAAAAACAGCGCGATGCGAAACAGGCCCAGCCGGTGGATCAGGGTGTAGAGCACATCAGTACGTATGGTGGCCCGATCCAGCACGGGCTCTACCGGCCGCCAGCGCTGCAGCGGGCCGACGATGGCCAGCAGTATCAGCACCTGGATGACGCCCACCATGAACCAGGCGGTGGCGTCGTAGCCGTCTTCCAGCAGGTTGCCCATGCCCAGCGCAAACATGGCCGGTTGTACGGCCGACTCAAACAACCATTGCTGCGCCATTGAAAAGAGATCGCTGAACCAGTCCATGTGGTTTATTTTGAAGGCCTGGCAGACGCCGGAGCGGCCTGCGACGCAATCCAGTCTTTGTACTGGGGATGTTCAGCCAGGGTTTTGAAGCAAAAGCCCCGCGACTGCAGGCCGGTGATGAGCGGCTCCAGCACAGCAGGTGCCCAGGGGTCCTTGCGTGACCAGATGCCCAGGTGGGCCAGCAGGATGTCGCCGGAGCGGATGTCGCGCAGCGCCTTCTTCAGCAGGAAATCATTGCCGAACCTCTCGCTGGCCAGCTCATCACCCAGGAAACCGGCGGGCGACCAGCCCACATGCTCAAAGCCACAGGACTTGGCCGCCGCCAGCAGCGCGGGCGAGGTTTTGCCGCCCGGCGCGCGAAAAAGCGGCAGTGTTTTTTTGCCGGTTATTTCTTCGAGGCGTTTGCTGGACTTGCCGATTTCTTCGCAATACTGCTTCGCCGTCCAGGTGAAGTCCTTGCCTGCCTGCGGGCCCGCAGAAGGCCGCATCTTGAACTGCACCGGTGCACCAGGTGCGCCGGGTACATCGCCCCGCCAATAAACGTGGTCCCAGGTGTGCGAGGCAAATTCGTGGCCTTCGCCCGCCCGCGCCTTCCACCAGCCCGCCCACTGTGTGCCCAGGCTGCCATCGCCGGTTTGCGTGCGCTCATTGGCGGCAAAGAACGTGACCTTGACCTTGTGTTTGTTCAACACCTCAGCCATCAACGGCGCAACAGCCATGTGGCCAGTGTCCAGCGTCAGGTAGACGGGTTTGCAGGCCGCCTCGGCCTGCTGCGGCGTGTTTTGTGCGGATTTTTGTGCATTGTTTTTGCCTGCAGCCCATACAGGATTTGCGCAAGCAGCTACAAAAACGATAGCAAGCATCGTCTGCAACAGAACAGCCGTAGCGGCGGTCGTTGGGGACTCTCCAACCAAGCCGGGGCCGCGGAACCGGCTTCGCCGGGCCGCAGGCGCAGCGGCCCCCTTGGGGCTGGAGCCCGCGGCTCCAAGCCTGCCTGCGCAGGCTTGGACGGGCGACAGAGGCGAAGCGTCCCGCGAGCCGCGGCCTGCAAGGCCTCGGGAGTTACACGCAGTGAGCGACCGTGGGGGCTCAGCGTGGTGCGTGGTCAAGCGTCCAGACGCCATGAGGGCTCTTTCCAACATTGACCTGGCGCACGATCTTGTGGCTTGCCACGTCGATCACCGTGAGCTTGCGTGCCCAGCGCGATGTGACCAGTATCTGCTTGCCGTCACGGCTCACGTCGATACAGTCAGGGCCGCCCGGCGCGGGGTAGTTGTCCACCACTTCCAGGGTCTGCAGGTCGATCTTGCTGATGCTGTTGGCCACGCGGTTGCTGACCAGCACATGGCGTTTGTCGCCGAAGGCGCGGAACGCGTGCGCGCCGGCGCCGGTCTTGATGACCTTGGTTCGCTGCGGTTGCGCGCCGCTCACGTCATACACCTCGACGGCGTCGCCGCCGGTCAGGCCCACCAGCAGGTGCTTGTCGTCGGCTGTGCCGTACACGTCGGCCGGGATGGAGCCGGTCTTGACACGCCACTTGACGGACTGGCTGGGCAGGTCGATGGCGATCAGCTCGTCGCTGTCCTGCATGGTCGAATAAATCGTGGTGCTTTTGGTGTCGATCCACAGATGGCTCGGCGTCTTGCCGGTGGCCACGCGCTTGGCCAGCGTGATGTCCTTGCCGTCCCACTTGTAGATGTCGATGTGGTTGAGGCGGTTGGCGGCCGTGACAAACCATTTCATGTCGGGTGAAAAGCGCAACTGGTACGGGTCGATGATGCCGCGCACCGTGCGCTGCACTTCAGCGGTTTTCGGGTCGATGAAGGTAAGCGAGTCCGACAGCGCGTTGGCAACAATCACCGATTTTTCATCGGGCGTGAGGTACAGGTGGTGCGGCTGCTTGCCGGTGGCAATGCGTTTGGTTTCCGTCCAGGTGGCCGGGTTGATCACGCTGACACTGTCTTCGAGCGAGTTCAGCACAAAAACAGGCGTTGTGATTCCCGAAAGTACGGCACCAGCGGCGGCCGTCTGGGCAAAGGCGGTGGAACATGCCAAACCGGCAAGGGCAAGCAGCCAGGCGGCGGCAAAACGGACGAAAACATTCACAAAAACGGTCTTTCTACGTGCAACCGGCTAGTGTACCGGGCGTCAGCCGTGGCAAATGCCTAAAGGTACCCAAAAGTCCTCTGCGGCCCCTTTTCCCAACGCCAGATTCGCCCAATCGTTTACATCCTTTACGATGCAACGATGAACTTGATGGAGATCAACGGCATGCGCCTGGAAGTCAGGCACATCGCCGGGCGCACCGACCTCGCTCCGGTGGTTTTCCTGCATGAAGGCCTGGGCTCGGTCAGCCTCTGGACGCAGCGCGGCCTGGACTGGCCCCAGGCGGTGTGCACGGCAACCGGACGGTCGGGTATGGTGTATTCGCGGCGCGGCTATGGGCAGTCAGAGCCCGTACCAAACGTACGCGGTGAACCGGCAGAGCAGAACGGCCAACGCACCGGCCGGCTACTGCCCGACTATATGCACCGTGAGGCCTGGGAGGTGTTGCCCGCGCTGCTGGATACGCTGCGGGTTGAAAACCCCGTATTGCTCGGCCATTCCGATGGCGCCAGCATCGCCCTGCTCCACGCCAGCCGCCACCCGGTTTCGGCCTGCATCGCGATGGCGCCGCACGTGCTGGTCGAAGACATCGCGGTCCAGGCAATTGCCCAGGCCAGAACCGCGTTTGAATCAGGAGGTTTGCGCGAGCGCCTGGCTCGTTACCACGCTGATGTGGACGTCGCTTTCTGGCAATGGAACGATGTCTGGCTGTCGCCGGCCTTTCGCAGCTTTGACATCCGGTCGGACTGTGCGCGCGTTGCAGCGCCGTTGCTGCTCATCCAGGGGCTTGAGGATGAGTACGGCAGCATGCGGCAGCTGGACGAAATTGCGCTGGCAGCACCTCATGCCCGGCAACTGAGGCTGGCCGCCTGTGGGCATTCACCCCAGCGCGACCAGCCTGAAAAAACGGTTGAAGCGATCGCTGACTTTCTCAAAGACATCGATTGAGCCGTTTGGTAGTCGCTACGTTTTTCATAGCTGCTTGCGCTCGTCCCTATTGGTTTACAGGCCGATTTCATTTAAAAACAAGGCCTGAACCGTCATTTCAACGCGACGCAGGTGCTGCTCAAGCCTCTTTGACTTCGATGTGGTACGTCGCCCAGGGACACCAGGCAAAGCGCGCCGGCAGCGGCTTGGCAGCCATGTCGGGAAAGCGGTCCGCGTCATACACCGCCCAAAGCGGTCCCAGCCCGCCCAGCGCCATGGGTTGGCCGTCCAGATGGGTGGCAACGATGAAACGGTATTTGCCAGCCTCGGTGGCGGTGACCTGGGCTGCGTAGCCGTCCACGGCGCGCAGGAAAAGCGTCGTCTTGTCGGTCAACTTCACGCCGGCAGCTTTCATGACATCGGCCAGCAAGGGGCCTTTCAGGGTGTGCGGCTTGCTGTCGTATTCCAGCGTCGGCTTGATGGTGACGGCCGGCAGCGCCGTGAGTGCGGCAAAGTCAAAGACATGGGCCTTGTCGAACTGGATTTTCTGCTTGCCCATCATCTGGTCGAGCACCGGATCGAAGGCGCCGCGGTTGCCCCCACCGATCAGCCCGCTGACGGTCAACAGGATCGGGCCTCGCGACGCTTTGGGCGCGTGTTGCGCCAAGGCCAGCGACGGTGCGGCCACGGCACCGATTGCGGCGGCATTCAGGAATTGACGACGTGGGTTCATGTTTCCTCCGGGTTTGCTTTTTGCGAAGCTGGCAGCGTAACCGCTTGCCGCCGCGTCTGGATCAGGTTTTTTACCGGTTTCAGGGGGTTTTGACCGAAGGCGCTGAAATGCTGGCCATGTCCTGCGCCGTGAGCCAACGCCATTCGCCGGGTTTCAGGTCAGGCGGCAAATCCAGCGAACCAATGCGTGAACGGTGCAGGCCGCCCACGTCCTCCACCCGGTTGCCCACCGCGGCAATCATGCGCTTGACCTGGTGGTATTTGCCTTCGGTGAGCGTCAGGCTAAGCTGGTTCTCGCCGGTCTTTTCGCAGCTTGCGGCGCGCACGGGCTTGGGGTCGTCGTCCAGCACCACGCCGGCAAGCAGTTTTGCCACCTGCTTGTCATCGACCGGGTGTTTGGCCCGCACCTCATACACCTTGGGCACATGCTGCTTGGGCGAGCTCATGCGGTGGATGAACTTGCCATCATCCGACAGCAGCAAGAGGCCGGTCGTGTCCTGGTCCAGCCGGCCCACCGCCTGCACGCCGGCCGCTGCGCCACCGCCGCGCTGACGGATCGGCGCCGGTAGCAGGGTGTAGATGCTGGGGTAGGTGCTGGGCTTTTGCGAGCATTCGTAGCCCGCCGGTTTGTGCAGCATCAGGTAGGCTTTCTCGTGGTACTCCCAGGCCACGCCCTGCACCGTGAAGTGCAGCCCCTCTGCTATAAATTCCATAGCTGGTTCCGCACAAGGGACGCCCGCTACAGCCACAAAACCCTGTTGAACCAGCCCCGCGCACACGCGCCGCGTGCCAAAGCCCTGAGAGAAGAGAATTTCTTGAAGTTGCATGCTTGCCATGGGACGTATTGTCGCCGGGAGGCAGCGACGGGCAGGCAGCCGGGGAAACCGCAGGCCGAATGGCCAGAATTGCCACTTTGGCCGTTTCGAGCCACACCGGCCAGCTGTGCGCGCGTTTTCAGCCATGGCCTCCCCAAGTCAAGCCAGATCGCTCTGCCTGTTGACTGCGGTCAAGCGATTCCAGGGGCCGGCGTCCTATGATCTTTTTCGGAAAACGGTCAAAAAACAGACAACGGCAGAGAGACGGCGAAAGAGACTCATGGAATTTGAAATACCGGAATCCCTGGCCAACACCTTGCTGGGGATGATCAACGCGGAGTCGCCGCTGGCCCGGCGCCTGAGCGAGCACGGCATGTCGCGCGGCAAACGCGTGGTACCCAGCCGCCTTTTTGACCTCACCACGCTGAATACGCTGTACGGCCTGTGCCGGGCGGCCAACGAGCGCGAGTTGATGTTTCAAATGCTGGCGCTGGACAACATCCACGCCGCGCCGGCTGCGCGCAAGATCCCGAGCCTGGAGCTGCTGATCCCGGGCCTGATCGCCTGGCTATCGCGCGACATGATCGATGGCTGGCTTTACAAACGCGGCAAAGACGGCGTGCTGCTGCCCTGGTTGGTGCATTCGATGCGCTATGTGCAGCCCACCGACGGCTCGGCCTACGTGGTCATCGGCCTTCTGGCCAACACCGTGCAGGCCGCTGGGCGCGAGCCCATCACCGACCCGCGCATGCGGCGCACCGGTATGACCTACGGCATCAGTTTTTATGCTGACGACATCGAGAACCACACCATCCCCGAACTGATGACCGGCGACGGTTTCTACAAGGAATGTGCCGAGTTCAAGGCCGAATACGAAGCGCACGCCAAACGCTTCATGCAATTGCAGCCGAAGTTCGGCGCGCAGTTCACCATCTCGGGCGCGGCCTGGATGTCGGACGACAGCCCCCGGCCGCAACTGGAATGCCGGCGGCTGCAGGCCGGCACCAACGCGCGCTGCGTGAACGACGAGGAGTTGCTGGAGCGGCAGTTCGACACCACCGCTGACGCGACGTTCTGGCGCGAAAGCGGCATCGCCGAGGGCTTTGAGCGGGTGCCGCTGCACTGCTACCTGCATCTCTTTCACCTGGATTGGCATCGCAATCTGTGGGTGCATGTGCAGAACGTGCGTGAGTACCGCTACAAGCCGCAGCTGCGCGACAAGCTGGTGCTGCCGCAGGCGCACCGCGACCTGATCGACATCCTCACGGCGGACCGCAACTTTCTGATGGAAGACATCGTCGAAGGCAAATCCGGCGGCACCACCATCTTGTGCAAGGGCGCACCGGGCCTGGGCAAAACGCTGACGGCCGAGGTGTACGCCGAGGTGGTGGGCAAGCCGCTGTACCGCGTGCATTCAGGCCAGCTCGGCGTGACGGCCGACTCGGTTGAAGCCAATCTGTCGAAGATTTTGCAGCGTGCGGCCCGCTGGGATTCGGTGTTGCTGCTGGACGAGGCCGATGTCTACATCCGCCGACGCGACAACGACCTGCAGCACAACGCCATCGTGGCCGAGTTTTTGCGCACGCTCAAGTACTTCAACGGCCTGCTCTTCATGACGACCAATCGCGTGGCCGATATTGACGATGCCATTTTGTCGCGCTGCATTGCCATCATCCAGTTCGAGACGCCGACGAAAGAGAAGGCCGCGCAACTGTGGAAGTCGCTGGGGCAGCAGTTCAACGCCGAGTTGCCCGACGAGTTGGTCGCCAAGCTGACCGTGACCTACGCCGCCGCCAGCGGGCGCGATATCAAGGAGTTGCTCAAGTTGACTTCGAAGTTCTGCAAGGGCAAAAGCGAGCCGCTAAGCGAAGACGCGTTTGCGCAGTGCGCGGCTTTTCGCTGCATCGGTCAGACACCTTAAAGACTAACCATGCTGGACATGTCGCTTCTGGGTGGCGCGCTGTTGGGACGGCTTTCATTTCGCCCCGGCCCACGGCCCCATCAAAACCCCTTGCCTGCGGGCCGGTACAACCTGGGCATTGCCGAAGAGCGCGACGCCGTACTGATCGTGCCCGACGGCCTGAGGCCCGATGCGCCTGCGCCTCTGCTGGTGATGTTCCACGGCGCAGGCGGCAGCGCCGACAAGGTGCGGCCCTTCCTCATCGAGCATGTACAGCAGCGGGGGTTCTTGCTGTTGCTGCCGCAGTCGCAGTTTCCGACCTGGGACATCGTCATAGGCGGCAACGGCCCTGACCTGGAACGGTTGGACAAGGCCCTGGCGGAAGTCGCTTCAAGGTTTGCGATAGACCCGACCCATCTGGCTTTCGCCGGATTTTCCGACGGCGGAAGTTACGCACTCTCGTCAGGCGTCACCAATGGCGACATCGCCAGCCATGTGATTGTTTTCTCAGGCGGTTTCATGTCGGTTTTCACACAAGAAGGCACGCCCCGCATCTTCATCGCGCATGGTCTGCAAGACGCGCAATTGCCGATAGAGACCAGCGCACACCCCCACGCGGAAAAGCTCAAAGCTGCGGGTTATGACGTCACCACGGTGGACTTCAATGGCCCGCACCGGATTGAGCCTCCTGTGGTGGCGCTGGCGATGGAGTTTTTTTTGGGGCCGCTGACGCCCAAATGAAAAGCCGTCGGCATACCCTGTGCCGCGAATGTGCGCCAGGCCATGAAAAAGGCCGCTTGCTGAAATTCAGCAAGCGGCCTTGGTCGTTATGGGCTGGGGACTACCGCAAGATGTCTTGGAGCCCTCGCTCCATCTACATTTCTATTCGATCAACCATCGTCAGTTCCCCCTTTTGTTCCCCCGCTATTTAGAACGAGTATTTTCCGAACCATAGGTTTAGACAAGTGCGAAACCGTTACGACGATTTCTAGCGGCGCACTCCCCGGAAGGCAAAACAGCTTGTCCATATTCGTCCATATTGAGGAGGCGATAGCCGCTGAATCCCTCCACAAGGCCCCATCCCGGTGTGAGGGGACTTGTAATACAGCGGCAACCGGGTCATCCCGGTTTTTCTTGTTGAACTACCAGCAACCCCTTACTCGGGGAAACGATGAAGTTCATACATCAACTGCATCGGCAAAGCTACTTGAGGCTGACAAGAAAAGCCCAAAGAAAATTGCCATTACAAATGAAAATTTCATGTAACTCTCCTAGTTGGCGCGCTCGAAAAGTAGCAACAGGTGCTTAAGCGCGGTAAGCACCTAGTGTTTGAATTCAACTACCACGAAAGCGGCCAGTTGGAGCGAGGGGCTAGCAACAGGAAATTCAGCCAACAGAATAGACAGGAAGCCCCAGCAGGCGATTCTAGGCAGCGAGCTTGACGATCACATCCTCTGAATAGATTAAACAGAGAGTTGTATTCATCCACACTAGCGTAACCCGGCCTGGCTGCACCCTTTGGTGCCAGTCGCTGCGCTTTATGTCAAGTCGGCTGCGGGCGCCACACCTACGCGGTAAAGAACCGGGCTACGACTCTCGCTCTTCAACCCAGTGGGAGCCGGCGCCATGGGCTGACCATCCAGGTGAGTGGCAACGATGAAGCGGTATTTGCCGGCCTCGGCGGCGGTGACCTGGGCGGCATAACCGTCTACCGCGCGCAGGAAAAGCGTCGTCCTGTCAG
Organism: Polaromonas sp. P5_D5; assembly: GCF_054049435.1. Classification (NCBI taxonomy): domain Bacteria; kingdom Pseudomonadati; phylum Pseudomonadota; class Betaproteobacteria; order Burkholderiales; family Comamonadaceae; genus Polaromonas; species Polaromonas sp. P5_D5. The sequence continues at coordinate 289,829 of NZ_JBFUMJ010000002.1, read as the reverse complement.
TCAACTTCACGCCGGCGGCCTTCATCACATCGGCCAGCAAGGGGCCCTTGAGGGTGTGCGGCTTGCTGTCGTATTCCAGCGTCGGCTTGATGGTGACGGCCGGCAGCGCGGTGAGTGCGGCAAAGTCAAAGGCGTGCGCCTTGTCGAATTTGATCTTCTGCTTGGCCATCATCTGGTCAAGCGCGGTATCGAGGGCGCCGCGGTTGCCCGCACCTATTAGCCCACTGACGGTCAACAATGTCGGACCTCGGAGCGCCTTGGGCGCCAGCTGTGCCTGCGCCAGCTCAGGCAAAGCGACGGCTCCCCATGCCGCCACACCCATAAATTTGCGTTTATCCATTGATTGCACTCCTCTTTTTGCAAGTTTCACGGGGCCAATTCAGCGATGGGCCTATGTTCAATAAGTCACGCAATCTTAATAATTGGTAACAAATTGCCAATTAATCTGATGAATTTCAATACAAGGTACGTAAATAAGCGCACATTGTAAAAACCCGTAACAACCAGGAGTTCGTCATGCACAGAAACTCAGAATGGTCGCCAGTAGAGCAGCCCCGTATGGAGCGCATCTACGAATGGTACAGGTTGTGGTCGCGATGGGTAAACCCGGGGAAACGCCGCATTCCCAAACACTGGCCCCTGCATGCGCGAGTGTTGATGAATAGCGAAGAACTGCGAACCTGGCACTGGATGAACAGCACTTTTGACGATCACCATGTCCTGGTCAAGACGCCGGTAACTCGTTTCACCAGGCCCAATGCCAGTGAAAACAGCCTGTACTGGTATGAATTGCTTCAGAACACCACCTGCACATTTTCAGTTTGCGCGAGCGACGGCCACGTAGTCGGCTGCGTGGACGTACCCAAGTCCTTCGGACTCCCCCAAAAAGCCAGAAGCCTGAAAAGGAATTTGCTGGCGCAGTGCGGCATTTCCTACGCGGTGCTCAACCCGTCCATGCTGCCGGACCCCGACGTACTTCGCAATGAATTTTTCGGCGAAGAGGCCACAAAAGCCCGGCATCTCAAGCGTGAAGAAGCGATCCTCGAAGTCGCCCGCATCAGCCTGAAAAAAACGCTGGCGCAACAGCGCCGCATCCGCACACTCAGGGACCAGGATCACACCAGCAGCATGCCCAATCACTGGCATGACTCGTTTCTCATACAGTCCAACACCCGCCCAGCCGAACTGCGATAGGCAGAGCCAGTGGATGTGCCGGGCATCCTGCATTGGCAAAGGAATGCCAGGCTCTGCTGCTTCACCCCCCCGACGGCATTTGGCGCAGGGCGGTACTCAGGCCGCGATGCGGGTCAGGTCTTGCACCGTCAACCAGCGCCATTCACCGCTTTCAGGTCGATCGGCAGATCCAGCGAACCGATACGCGAGCGGTGCAAGCCGCCGATCTCTTCCACCCGGTTGCCCACGGCGGCGACCATGCGCTTGACCTGGTGGTATTTGCCTTCCGTCAAGGTCAGGCTTAACTGGTTGTCGCCGGTTTTCTCGCAGGCCGCAGCTCGAACGGGTTTGGGGTCGTCATCCAGCACAACGCCGGCCAGCAGTTTGGCCACCTGCTTGTCGTCCACCGGGGGCGCGCGGCCAGGGTAAGGACATGGAAGCCAACGGCGTGCGGCAGCTGGTGGCCATTTGACTTTCTCATTCGAGGGCCGAGACCGGGTCCGACATAGCCGCCGGAGGGCTACGTGGTGCAGTACCCAGCGTGAAGTAAAACGTGGTGCCTTCTCCCGGCGTGGAGTCTGCCCAGACCTTACCGCCGTGCCGCGTGACAATCTTGTGCACAATCGCCAGACCGATCCCGGTGCCCGGGAAATCCGACGGAAGATGCTGGTGGTGGAAGGCGCTGAACAGCTTGCCGGCATGAGCCATCTCGAACCCGACGCCATTGTCCTTGACATGGAAGATCAGTGTGCCATCAGGATAGCGTGCACAACCGACGGAAATCTCCGCGCGGGCTTGTCCGCTCGTGAACTTCCAGGCGTTTTCGACCAGATGACCGATGGCGAGCGTCAGCATAGCCGGATCCGCTATGGCCTGAAGGCCGGCTTGAACATGGATGTTGGCGAGGCGGTCGGGATCACGCTGCTGGCAGGCCACAAGCGCGGCGTTGGCGATCGCGCTGATGTCCACCGCGCCACTCGCCAGGTGGGGATATGAGAGACGAGCCAGGGACGCCATGGCGTCCGACAATTCGTTGATCTTCTGCACGCCCGCCTGGATGCGTTCCAGGCAGTGGTCCTGCAACTCGCTTGCGCCGGGCTGCAACGTGCTGCGCAACTGACCGCAGAACCCGCTGATGGTGATCAGCGGCTGGCGCATGTCGTGCGCCAGCGAATACGAGAACGCCTGCAGTTCCTGGTTGACGATTTCCAGCTCCGCCGTGCGGACCCGCACACGCTCTTCCAGCCCGTCATTGAGATGCTGGATCTCCTGCTGATGCGTCTGAACTTCGTTGGAGGTGTTGTCCAGGGCGCGCATCAAATCGCCGATTCCACCGCGCGGGTAGGGCGGTCCGATGCGCGCGCCCAAGTCACCGTTCCGGAACCGGGCCGTGCCCTTCATGATCCGGCCCAGCGGGCGGCGGACCCCCAGCTCTACAAGCGACCAGGTCAGCAGCAGCGCCAGCAGCGCTGCACCCACTACGCCCGCAAGCACAATCCGCGCGCGGTGCTCGGCGTCGGCTGCCAGGTCCTGGGTCGGCACGCCCAGCGCGATCAGGATCCCTGCGTCCCATGGCGGCGGCAGCGTACCCAGGGCCCAGACCCGCCGCACCCCCGCCGGGCCAGCGAACTCGGCTATATCGCCGTTATGACCCTTGAGGGCGAACCGGCCGAGGACGGTATCGGCCAAAGATCTTCCTGGTACGGGGCGGTTGGTGCGCGGCACGCCGACGCGCGAGCTGCGGGAGGTCATCACGACACCGGCGCGGTCAAACAGGGTAATGGCGGTGTCGGGGTAGGGCTGTGCCGCCACGACCTCACGCGAGAACTGATCCAGGTCGATGGACGCGAGCAGCACGAACCGAACCTTGCCTTGAGGGTCGCGCGAGGACTGCGCCACCACCACCACGCCGATGCCGGTTAGGCGGCCAAGGACAGGCTCCAGCGCCGTTTCGGTGGATGCCATGGCCTGTTGGAAATAGGCGCGGTCGGCCAGGTTGAGCTTGCGGCCGGTGCGCAGCGAGTCGCAGTGCATGTCGCCATTGGGCTTGACCGTAAGGATGCTGGTGTACTGCGGATACTGCTTCAGCACTTCGGCAAGGTAGGCCGAACAGGCGTCGCGATCCTCCACATCAAGCGCGCGCGACTGGGCAAGCCCGAACAGCAATTGATGGGTTCCCTGAATTTTGGCTCGCAGGTCATTGCTCGCGCTGCGCGCAAGCGCGGCGAGGTTGGACCTGGCCTGGGCGATGTCATGGTCGCGCTGCTTGAACAGGAAACCCATTGCGACTGTGGCCGGAAGCAGCGTGGCGAGCGCCACCAGCAGCAGAATGATCCGCGCGCGGAACCCCAGCTTAATGGCGGGTGAGGTCATGGCTGTGGCAGGGTGCCGGGTTTGCGCAAGCGCAGGCGTTCTGCTGCATTCATGTCATGTCGTGGTGTAGATCATCAACCAGTATGCGCTCATTGTGGCAGTGCTGGTTGCCTGCTTTCCCATGCCATTGTTGGTATTAGTTCCGCGAAAGTAGAATCGCTGCGGTCGCTGAAGCGGTTGTCGCAAGAACCTCACGACTCCCTAGATATCCCCGACTTAGCGAGCGGCTAAGCCGCCAGCAGGGGAACGATTTTGACCCCCTCTCGCAGCTTGTCTAGGTAATCAGCCCAAGCCTGCATCATGTTCCGTCGTTGGTTCAGGTACTGAGTGCGGTTGTAGGCCCGACCGTTTGCATCTTTCACGGCATGCGCGAGTTGGGCTTCAATGATCAGCGGGTCGATCTCGAGGCGCTCAGCCAACATGGTGCGCGCCGTTGCTCGAAAGCCGTGCCAAGTGTGAATGTCTGATGAATAGCCCATGGTGATCAGCGCAGTGCGCACGCTGTTTTCAGAAATAGGCCGCTCGTGGCTTCGCTCACCTGGGAACACCATCACGCCGTGCCCGGTGTATCCATGAAGGCCTTTCAGAATCTCTACGGCCTGGCGTGACAGCGGCACCAAGTGCGGGTCGCCAAACTCCTTGCCGTCTTTTCCGCGCTTCATTCGCTCCGCCGGAATGGTCCAAAGAGCCTCTTCCAGATCAATTTCAGACCAGGTCGCTGCGCGCAGCTCACCTGGGCGCTGGAATAGCAGCGGAGCTAGCTGCAGGGCTGCACGCACAATCGGTCCACCTTTGTAAAGTTTGATGGCACGCAGCAGGTCGCCAAACTGGACTGGGTCTGTGATGGCAGCAAAGTGAGTTCCGCGGTAAGGGGTTAGAGCTCCTTTTAGGTCGCCCGTTATGTCTCGGTCCACCCGGCCGGTTGCGACGGCGTACCGCCAGACCTGCCGGCAGAGCATCAAGCCCCGGTCGGCAGTCTCAATGGCGCCGCGCTCCTCGGTCTTGCGCAGCGTCGCGAGAAGTTCGGTCGGGCCGATGTCCCTCATCCGTCGTTCCCCCACCCAGGGAAACAAATCGCGCTCGAGCTGGCGTAGAGACCTGGTCGCGTGCCCTTCGCTCCACAACGGCTTCTGCTTGTTGAACCATTCCAGGGCCACGACCTTAAAGGACTCGCCGCTCGGATTGCCTGCCGTCAACTTAGCGACCTTTCGGGCCTGGACAGGATCGACCCCGATTGCCTTCTGCGCCTTCGCTGCGTCGCGAGCGTTTCGTGCGGCTTTAAGGGACACGTCCGGATAGCTGCCAAAGGCCATCCGCCCCTCTTTTCCGTCGCGCCGGTACTTCCAAAACCAGCGGCGGGACCCGTTCGGCGCAACCTCGAGGTACAGGCCCCCCGAATCAGTAAAGCGGACACGCGCGCGCTCCGGGGGACACTGCGCGTTACGGCATTGAATTTCAGTCAACATGGGGGAACAGAATCCTTGAACACCCGAAAATCGGGTTTTGTTCCCCGCATTGTTCCCCCTTTTGAATCGGGATGTCAATAAATCGTATTGGACGAGTACAGACAAAAAAAGACCGGCTTTAGAGGAGAAAACCGGTCTTTTTGGACTTCTCTGGACTACGCCAGATTGATATATGGTGGAGCTGGGGGGATTTGAACCCCCGTCCGCAAGCCTTGTTCGGGCAGATCTACATGTTTAGCGGTCTGATTTGAGTCTCGCCACCTGTGTCGCGCAGTCGCACGCTACACAGGACGCCAGCACCCTATTTTCTTGCCCCGGGTTAAGGTACCCAGCCCGGAGCCAGCCGATGAAATTATCTTTACAGCCGGGAGCGTTTAACTTGCGCTAAACACCCCTTGCCCAGCCCATCGGCCTGCTGTTGTAAAGCTCACTGGCAATTAAGCAGCGAGTGCGAAACGTTCGTCGTTTGCAGTTAGTTTGTTTGAATCTGTTTTACGAGCACACTCAGCTCGACATGCACCACACCGCGTCCGAACCCACGTCGAAACCAATGCAGCCCCAGGAGGCCTAGTTTACGCCATTCGCAGCAAATTCAAGAGGGCGCCGGGCGCGGCGATGGTGGCATCGGCTTTCCAGCCGTCGGTGTCAGCCGTTTTGCCGAGGTAACCGTAGGCGGCGGCCACGGTAGGCATGCCCGCCGCGCGGCCTGCGACGATGTCGCGCTCATCATCGCCGACGTAAATACAGCGTTCAGGCGCGACATCAAGCTGGCGGGCAGCCTCCAGCAACGGCGCCGGGTGCGGCTTGGCATGCGGGGTGGTGTCGCCGCTGACGATGGTCTGGGCGGTGCTAAAGAGTGGCATGGCTTTGGTCAGCGGCACGGTAAACCGGGCTGATTTGTTGGTGACCACTCCCCATTTCAGGCCAGCCTGCCTGATTTGCGCAATGAGTTCGGCCACCCCGTCAAACACCGAGGTGTTTTCGGTCATGCGTGACTCGTAGTTGCGGAAAAACTCTTCCCTGAGGTCGGCGAAACGGGCATCGTCGGGTGTGAGGCCGAAAGCGATGGCGATCATGCCGCGTGCACCGGCGCCGGCCATGGGGCGGTAAAGCGCCAGGGGGAGCGACTCAAGCCCCCGGTCTGTGCGCATTTTGTCGGCGGCGGCGCCCAAGTCGGGGGCGCTGTCGATCAAAGTGCCGTCCAGATCGAACAGGACGGCGGCTATGTTGTTGAACATGTCTGGGACACTAACTAATGAGAGGACAAAGACGGGATCAGGGCAGGATTCGGGGTCTGAGCGCGAAACCCAGCCCGAATTTCAGTTTTTCTGCGTGGCCAGCATGTAATTAACGCTGGTGTCCGCACTCAGCCAGTAGTGACGCGTCAGGGGGTTGTACTCCATGCCCCGGGTTTGCTCTAACGAAAGGCCCGAAGCACGGCAATAGCCAGCGAGTTCGCTGGGTTTGATGAGTTTGGCGTACTCATGGGTACCTCGGGGCAGCATGTTCAGCACATATTCAGCACCCACAATGGCGAACAGAAAGGCTTTGGCGTTGCGGTTGATGGTGGAGAAAAACACATATCCGCCGGGTTTAACCAGTGCTGCGCAGGCCTTGACGATGGAGGACGGGTCAGGCACGTGCTCCAGCATTTCCATGCAGGTCACCACATCAAAACTGCCAGGTTTCTCAGCCGCAAGAGCTTCTGCGCTGATTTCGCGGTATTGAACCCCCTCGGTTTGAGCCTCAAGAGCGTGAAGCTGGGCGACTTTGAGGGCTTTGGTGGCCAGATCAATGCCCAGGACATCGGCGCCTTTGCGCGCCATGGCGTCGGCCAGAATGCCGCCACCGCATCCAACATCCAATACGCGCAGTCCTTTGAGGGGAACCAGGTCTTCTATCCACCCCAGGCGGAGCGGATTGATCTGGTGCAGGGGGCGAAATTCACTCTCGGTGTCCCACCAGCGGTGGGCCAGATCTGAGAATTTCGCCAGTTCGGCAGGGTCGAAGTTATCGCTGATAGACATGAGGCATTATCGTTGAGGCATAAAAAAACCGCGCCGTAGCGCGGTTTTTTAAGCGATCCCAGAGGATTACTTGTTGGCGCGGGTGCCAACCACTTCGATTTCCACGCGGCGATTCTTCGCGCGGCCTTCGGCGGTCTTGTTGTCAGCAACTGGCTGTTTCTCGCCCTTGCCTTCAGTGTAGACGCGGTTTTTCTCGATGCCCTTGGACACCAGATATGCCTTGACGGCTTCCGAACGGCGGACCGACAGCTTCTGGTTGTAAGCATCGCTACCAACGGAGTCGGTGTGACCCACGGCAATGATGACTTCCAGGTTGATGTCCTTGATCTTGCCGACCAGGTCATCCAGCTTAGCTTTGCCTTCTGGCTTGATCACTGACTTGTTGAAGTCAAAGAATGCGTCAGCAGCGTAGGTAACTTTCGTTGCGGCAGGAGGAGCAACCGGAGCAGCTGGCTTTGCAGCGGCAGCAGGAGCACCAGCGGCTGCAGGAGCAGCAGGAGCCATCGCAGGGGCAATTGCGCCATCGCAACCAGGCGCTGCAGTAGCAGGCGTCCAGTTGGCGTCACGCCAGCACAGTTCGTTGGTACCGTTTTTCCAGACCAGTTCGTTGGAACCGTTTTTCCAGTTGTCGATAGTTTGTGCACCAGCGGCGGTAACAAGCGCTGCGGAAGCAAACAACATTGCCACTTTGTTGAGTTTCTTCATGGTTCTCCTCTAGAGAAAAGCCGCAGACTGGCTGCGATTAGTAATTTACACGCCGTGAGTGACCATCACTCAAAGCGTTACATCGATTGTGCCACACCTGCCTGAACCTTCAAGCACGCTATCGGCTTCGTCTGACACAGACTTAAGATTCTTCAGCATTTGTTGCTGTCCCGCCACAGGCCATCGCTTTAAACTCCGGCCTTAAAATCAGCGGTTTCCTTCAAGAATCTCGAAATCCCAACCAGGCCGCTCATGACCCAGTTCGCTAAAGAAACCCTGCCCATCAGTCTTGAAGAGGAAATGCGGCGAAGCTACCTCGACTACGCGATGAGCGTGATCGTTGGGCGGGCCCTGCCTGATGCAAGGGATGGCCTCAAGCCGGTACACCGGCGCGTGCTTTTTGCCATGCACGAGCTGAACAACGACTGGAACCGCCCTTACAAGAAGTCAGCGCGTATCGTCGGCGATGTGATCGGTAAGTACCATCCGCACGGCGACCAGTCAGTCTACGACACCATTGTGCGGATGGCCCAGGACTTTTCCTTGCGCCACCTGCTGGTTGACGGCCAGGGGAATTTCGGCTCTGTCGACGGTGACAACGCTGCGGCCATGCGCTACACCGAAATCCGTCTGTCGAAAATTGCCCATGAGCTGCTGGCCGACCTTGACAAGGAAACCGTCGATTTCGGCCCCAACTACGACGGCAGCGAGCAGGAACCGCTGGTCATGCCGACCCGCTTGCCGAACCTGCTGGTCAACGGGTCAGGCGGCATTGCTGTGGGTATGGCGACCAACATTCCTCCCCACAACCTCAATGAGGTTGTCGATGCCTGCCTTCACATGCTGAAGAACCCGGGGGCCTCCATTGACGAATTGATGGAGATCGTGCCCGCCCCAGACTTCCCCACGGGCGGCATTATTTACGGCATCAACGGCGTCAAGGACGGTTACCGCACCGGCCGCGGCAAGGTGGTCATGCGCGCCAAGTGCCACTTCGAGGACATCGACAAGGGCCAACGCCAGTCCATCATCGTCGACGAACTCCCCTACCAGGTCAACAAAAAGACGCTGCAGGAGCGCATGGCCGAGCTGGTGCACGAGAAGAAAATCGAAGGCATTAGCCATATCCAGGACGAGAGCGACAAGTCGGGCATGCGCCTGGTGATTGAACTCAAGCGCGGCGAAGTGCCCGAAGTGGTGCTGAACAATCTGTACAAGCAGACCCAGCTGCAGGACACCTTCGGCATCAATATGGTGGCGCTGGTCAATGGCCAGCCCAAGCTTTGCAACCTGAAGGACCTGATCCAGGTCTTCCTGTCGCACCGCCGTGAAGTCGTGACGCGCCGAACCGTGTTCACGCTGCGCAAGGCACGCGAACGCGGACACGTACTGGAAGGCCTGGCAGTGGCCCTGGCCAATATTGACGATTTCATCGCCATCATCCGCAACGCCCCCACGCCTCCCGTCGCCAAGGCTGAGCTGATGCTGCGCCCCTGGGACAGCAGCCTGGTGCGCGAAATGCTTACCCGCACGCGTGCCGATGGCGGCGTGGTCAACGCCGATGACTACCGCCCCGACGGCCTTGAGAAGATGTTTGGCATGGGCAACGACGGGCTGTATCGCCTCTCGGAAACGCAGGCACAGGAAATCCTGCAGATGCGCCTGCAACGCCTGACCGGCCTGGAGCAAGACAAGATCGTGGCCGAGTACAAGGAAGTCATGGCCGAGATCGACGACTTGCTCGACATCCTGGCCAAGCCTGAGCGAGTGTCCATCATCATTGGCGAAGAACTGACAGCCATCAAGCTGGAATTCGGCCAGACAAAGCTCGGCGCTCGCCGCAGCCAGATCGAGCACAGTTCGTTTGATCTCAGTACTGAAGACCTGATCACCCCCACAGATATGGTGGTGACACTTTCCCACACCGGCTATATCAAGAGTCAGCCGCTGTCGGAATACCGGGCGCAAAAGCGCGGCGGCCGCGGCAAGCTGGCCACCGCCACCAAGGAAGACGACTGGGTCGACCAGCTCTTCATCGCCAACACGCACGATTACATCCTGTGCTTTTCCAATCGCGGCCGGCTCTACTGGCTCAAAGTCTGGGAAGTACCCGCCGGTTCGCGCGGCTCGCGCGGGCGTCCCATCGTCAACATGTTCCCCCTGCAGGAAGGTGAAAAAATCACCGTCGTCCTGCCTCTCACGGGCGAAAAGCGCAGCTTCCCGGCTGATCAGTACGTCTTCATGGCCACCTCCATGGGCACCGTGAAGAAAACCGCCCTCGACGAGTTCAACAACCCGCGCAAAGCCGGCATCATCGCCGTGGACCTCGATGCGGGCGATTACCTCATAGGCGCGTCACTGACAGATGGCAAGCACGACGTGATGCTGTTCAGCGACGGCGGCAAGGCCGTGCGCTTCGACGAAAACGATGTGCGGCCCATGGGCCGCAATGCGCGCGGCGTGCGCGGCATGATGCTGGAAGACGGCCAGGGCGTGATCGCCATGCTGGTGGCCGAAGACGAGCAGCAAAGTGTGCTGACAGCCACCCAGAACGGATATGGCAAGCGCACGTCCATTACCGAATACACGCGTCATGGCCGCGGCACCAAGGGCATGATCGCCATCCAGCAGAGTGAGCGCAACGGCAAGGTCGTTGCGGCCACGCTGGTTCACGTGGACGATGAAATCATGCTGATCACCGACAAGGGCGTGCTGGTCCGTACGCGCGTCAGCGAAATCCGGGAAATGGGAAGGGCTACACAGGGCGTTACGCTCATCGGCCTTGATGAAGGTTCACAATTAAGCGGCCTTCAGCGCATCGTCGAAAACGATGCCACGCTGGATGACCCCGATACTGAAACCGGTACCGGCACAGACACCCCCAACATCGAAAGTACCTGATGAAAAACTTCCTTACCGCTATCACGATCGCTGCCATGGCCTGCGGCGCCACGGCTGTTCACGCGCAAGCAGCAGATCCGAAAACAGAGCTGGCCAAAAAAGTGGTCGCGCTGCAGCAAGGGCCGGAGCTTGACCGGCTGGTGAACCAGCTTGCGGGCACCACGGCGCAGGAACTCATTGTTAAATGGGCTCCAAAAATGGAGGCAAATGTTCCCAAAGCCAAGCAGCCAAAAGCGTCTGAAGAACTTAACGCCGAACTCAAGAAATATGCCGATGATGCGAGCCAGCTGATCAGCAAGCAGGTTAGCAAAGTCAGCGCCGAATCGCTGGTACCTGCGTATGCAGAACGGTTCACACAGGAAGAACTCCAGCAGCTTGCTGCTTTTTTTGAATCACCTGCCGTCAAGAAATACCAGGCTACGGCGCCCGAGCTGGGCAATGTCTTTGTACAAAAGCTGGTAGAAGCCTCGCGTGCCGACGTCCTCGCACGTGCCAAGCAGTTCGACGACGTGGCGCTGAAGATCATTGGCACCGGCCCCGCGCCGGGAGCAGGCAAGCCGCCCGCCAAGAAATGACCCGTCCTTTCAATTTTTCCGCTGGCCCGGCGAACCTGCCCGAAGAGGTCTTGCGGCAGGCGGCGGGCGAAATGCTGGACTGGCACGGCAGCGGCATGAGCGTGATGGAGATGAGTCACCGTGGAAAGGAGTTCATTTCCATTTATGAAAACGCGGAGGCCGATTTCCGCGAGCTGATGGCCATTCCGGCCCACTTCAAGATCCTGTTCATGCAGGGCGGCGGACTTGCCGAAAATGCCATTGTTCCCCTCAATGTCTCGCAGGGTCGTTCGGCCGATTTCGTGGTAACAGGCAGCTGGAGTGAAAAATCGCAAAAAGAGGCACGCAAGTATTGCGATGTCCAGGTCGCTGCGAGCAATGCAGACAACGGGCACACGCTGCTACCACCTCCGTCCGGCTGGAAGCTGCGGCCGGACGCAAGCTACGTCCACCTGTGCACCAATGAAACCATCCACGGTGTGGAGTTTCAAAGCCTTCCAGACCTTAAGGCCTTGGGAAGCGATGCGCCACTGGTCATCGATTTTTCCTCTCATGTAGCATCGCGGCCGGTTGACTGGTCTCTCGTTGGCCTGGCATTTGGTGGTGCACAAAAAAACCTGGGGCCTGCAGGTGTCACGCTGGTGGTCATCCGGGAAGACCTGCTTGGCCGTGCGCTGGCGATTTGCCCCAGCGCCTTTGACTACAAGACCGTAGCGGACAACCAGTCCATGTACAACACGCCCCCCACGTACGCAATCTACATTGCAGGCCTTACCTTCGCGTGGCTCAAGCGCCAGCAAGAAGGCGGCGCTACCGGCATTGCCGCAATGGAAGCGCGCAACAAAACCAAGGCGCAGTTTCTGTATGACGCCATTGACGGCTCGCAGTTTTATCTCAACAAGGTCGACAAAAACTGCCGGTCCCGGATGAACGTTCCATTTTTCTTGCGGGACGAGTCACGGAACGACGCGTTTCTCTCAGGTGCCAAGGCACGGGGCTTGCTTCAGCTCAAGGGTCACAAGTCAGTGGGAGGGCTGCGCGCCAGCATTTACAACGCCATGCCACTGGCCGGTGTCCAGGCACTGGTGGAGTACATGCGAGAATTCGAACAAAAACACGCCTAGGATGAAATGTTTTTTCGCCCTCATTATGGTTCGCCTTTCCGGCAGGTCTGCAGCGCCCGCCGCATGGCCGGGTGGTCTCTGACATGACCACCCATCTTGCAGATTTACGCGTACAGATTGATGCACTGGACCGAGAACTGCTCGCCCTGCTGAATCGCCGCGCCCAAGTCGCGGAGCAGGTCGGCGAAGTCAAGAAGCGCGAGGGTACGCCCTTCTTCCGCCCGGACCGCGTCGCCCAGGTTATTGAGCAGATCCAGCAAGCCAATCAAGGGCCGCTCAAAAACGAACATGTTGCTGCCGTATGGCGTGAAATCATGTCGGCTTGCCTGGCACTGGAATCTCCGGTGCGTGTGGCATACCTCGGTCCCGCCGGCACTTTCAGCGAGCAGGCAGCGCTGCAGTTTTTTGGCGCCAGCATCGAGCATGTTCCCTGTGTCAGCATCGACGAGGTTTTTCGTGCAACGGCTGCCGGCAGCGCCAGCTACGGGGTTGTGCCGGTCGAAAACTCGACCGAGGGCGTCGTGTCCCGATCTCTCGACCTGTTCCTGAACTCTCCCCTGCACATCGTTGGCGAGATCAGCCTGATGGTGCGCCACAACCTCCTGCGGCTTTCCGAGTCCCTGGAAGGTATCGAAGCCGTGTATGCACACCCCCAGGCCCTGGCCCAATGCCAGGGCTGGTTGACCACGCACCTGCCCAATGTGGAGCGCCGGGCAGCCTCCAGCAATGCGGAAGGTGCACGCCTTGCCTCCACCAACCCTGCATGGGCCGGCATTGCCAGTGATCGGGCCGCCACCCAGTTTGGCCTGTATACGGCCGCCCACGCCATTCAGGACGACGCGTTTAACCGCACGCGCTTTGCCGTAGTGTGCCTGCCGCAAACACTACCCTCCCCGCCCCTCTCCGGCAAAGACTGTGTCAGCCTGGTGGTCTCCGTACCCAACCGCCCCGGCGCCGTCCATGACATCCTGATGCCGTTGAAAGCTCACGGCGTCTCCATGACCCGCTTTGAATCGCGCCCGGCACGCTCCGGCCAGTGGGAATATTATTTTTATATCGATTTGCAAGGCCATCCGTCGCAGGACCACGTCAAGGCGGCACTGGCTGACCTGCAACAAATGTGCGCCTTTTACAAGGTTCTCGGAACCTATCCTGTCAGCGATTAATGCACGAACTCACAAAACTCCTGGTACCACGACATGTTTGAACAATTAGGTCTCATTGGATGCGGCCTGATGGGCGGTTCTTTTGCGCTGGCTCTCAAGCGCGCCGGTCTGGTCAAACGCGTGGTGGGCTACAGCAAGTCGCCTTCGACGACCGAGCGCGCACGCCAGATGGGTGTCATTGACGTAGAGGCTCCTTCCGCCCTGCTGGCGGTCTCCGGAGCTGACATTGTCCTGCTGGCGGTGCCGGTTTCTGCAACCGAAGCCACCTTCAAGGCGATCCGGCATCTTGTTGGCCCAAACACCCTGATCATGGATGTCGGCTCCACCAAGCGCGACGTGGTCGATGCCGCACGGCGGGTCCTGCAGGGTAACGTCGGCTCTTTCGTTCCCTGCCATCCCATTACCGGCAAAGAGGTGTCGGGTGTCGAACACGCCGATGTCGACCTCTACAACGGAAAGCAGGTCATCCTGACCCCCATAGAGCGGACTTTCACGGTCCAGCTGCAAAAAGCCACCGACGTATGGACCGCCATGGGCTGCCATGTCCTCAAGATGTCGCCGCAGGCACATGACGCTGCGTACGCCGCAGTCAGCCATCTGCCCCACCTGATCGCCTTTGCACTGATCAACGGCATTACCGGACAGGAGCACGGGAAGGACTACATGTCCCTGGCCGGGCCCGGCTTTCGCGACTTCACACGCATCGCTGCCAGCGATCCGAAAATGTGGCGCGACATCCTGATTGCCAACCGCGAAGAGTTGCTGGCGCAGTCCAAGATCTTTCAGCAGACCCTGCAGTCCCTCGAAGTACTCATTTCGAGCAGCAACGGCGACGGCCTGGAAGCGCTCATTGAGCAAGCCAGCGAGACGCGCGCCAACTGGCGCATCTCTTCTCAAAAATCGCATAAATAAACCTGCGATTCATGTTCGACATCGAGTTCCTGGACATTCCGCCCCTCAGTGGAGCGGGAGGCACTGTCCGCCTGCCCGGATCCAAAAGCATTTCCAATCGCGTCTTGTTGCTGGCCGCCCTGAGTCACGGGGAAACCACAGTTCACGATCTCCTGGCGTCTGACGACACCGCCGTGATGCTGACGGCGCTCAGGCTGCTTGGCTGCGAAGTAAAACAAGAGGGCAGCACCGCGATGATCACCGGCCTTGGCGGCCGCAACGTTCACACACCGGTCAAGCTGTTTCTGGGCAATGCCGGTACTGCCATGCGTCCATTGACGGCCGCTCTGGCCTTGCTGGGCGGAGAATTTGAGCTGTCGGGCGTGGCCCGTATGCACGAAAGGCCTATCGGCGACCTGGTTGATGCCCTCCGGCAGCTGGGCTGCTCCATCGACTACCTGGGAAATGAAGGTTTTCCGCCCCTGCGCCTGCGTTCCGGCCAATTGAACCTGAAAGAGCCCATCCGGGTGCGCGGAGATGTTTCCAGTCAGTTCCTGACCGCCCTGCTGATGGCTCTGCCCATTGTGGCTGTCGACGACATCTGCATTGAGGTCGTGGGGGAGCTGATTTCACGGCCTTACATTGAAATCACGCTCAAGCTGCTCGAACGTTTCGGCATTGACGTGCAGCGTAAAGGCTGGGAGCAGTTCATCATCCCCGCCGGCAGCCGCTACCAGTCGCCCGGAGAAATCCATGTTGAAGGCGACGCTTCCTCTGCTAGCTATTTCATAGCGCTTGGCGCAATAGCATCGGGCTCTGCAGGCCAAAATGGCATAGAAGTTTTGGGGGTCGGGGCCGACTCCATCCAGGGCGACATTCGTTTCGTGGAGGCCGCACGAATGATGGGCGCGCAAATCGACAGCACGCCCAATTCATTGCGCATCTCGCGCGGTGCTTGGCCGCTCAAGGCGATTGATCTGGACTGCAACCATATTCCCGATGCCGCGATGACGCTGGCCGTGATGGCGCTGTATGCCGAGGGATGCACCACCTTGCGCAACATCGCCAGCTGGCGCGTCAAGGAAACCGACCGCATCGCCGCGATGGCCTGCGAGTTGCAAAAGCTCGGCGCCACGGTGGAGGAAGGGGCGGACTATCTCAAAATTACGCCGCCCCGGCCCGGCGAATGGAAAACCGCGCCCATTCACACCTATGACGATCACCGCGTAGCCATGTGTTTTTCGCTGGCCGCTTTCAATCCGGCCCGGTTGCCCATCCGGATTCTTGACCCCAAATGTGTCGGCAAAACATTTCCGGACTACTTCGAGGCCCTGTTCACGGTGGCCAGAGCAGATGTCAACCATATTCCGGTGATTTGCGTCGATGGCCCCACTGCCTCGGGCAAGGGTACCCTGGCAGCTTTGACGGCCCAACGGCTCGGCTACCACTATCTTGACTCCGGCGCCCTGTATCGCTTGAGCGCATTTGCCGCCTTGCGTGCCGACGTTTCGCTCGACGACGGGGCGGCTGTTGCGCAAATCGCCCGCACCATGCCGGTTCGCTTTCAGGGCGACCGGATTTTCCTCGGGGCGGAAGATGTGTCAGAAGCCATCCGCTCCGAAGCTGCCGGAATGGCCGCTTCCCGGGTCTCGGCCCATCCCCAGGTTCGCGCTGCGCTGCTGACCCTGCAACACAGTTTCCGGCAGTTGCCCGGGCTGGTAGCAGACGGGCGGGACATGGGAACCGTCATTTTTCCCGATGCGCCGCTCAAAATCTACCTGACGGCCAGCGCCCGGCACCGCGCTGAACGACGGCATAAGCAGTTGATTTCAAAGGGAAATTCAGCTATAATCAGCGAGATTCAGCAAGATTTAGAGGCACGTGACGCCCGCGATTCATCGCGAAAAGCCGCCCCTTTGAAGCCTGCTGATGACGCCCGTCCCCTGGACAATTCCTATCTGTCGATTGAAAAATCGGTTGATCAGGTGATTGACTGGTGGCAAGGCACCCGGCCCTTCTGACCCCCGACGCGCACCCTGCGCTTGGTCAGCAGGTTCATTAACGTAACCCGCAGCCTTATTCAACGTCTGGCCGCAAGCAACCGCCGCAAGCAGCTATAAAAACAATAGCAATTCCGCTATTGGAACCCTGTTGTGTGGATGAGGAAAATCATGTCTGAATCTTTTGCCGATCTATTTAACGAATCGCTCCAGCGCTCTGAAATGCGCACCGGTGAAGTCATCACCGCTGAAGTCGTTCGCATCGACCACAACCACGTCGTCGTCAACGCCGGACTGAAGTCCGAGGCCTATGTGCCGCTCGAAGAATTCAAAAACGACCAGGGCGAACTCGAAGTCCAGGTCGGCGACTTTGTCTCCGTGGCCATCGACTCCGTCGAAAACGGCTATGGCGACACCCTGCTGTCCCGCGACAAGGCCAAGCGCCTGGCCTCGTGGATGAGCTTGGAAAAAGCCCTGGAGTCCGGCGAATTCGTCACCGGCCAGACCAGCGGCAAGGTCAAGGGCGGTCTCACCGTCCTCGTCAACGGCATCCGCGCCTTCCTGCCCGGCTCGCTCATCGACACCCGCCCCATCAAGGACTTGTCTCCGTACGAGAACAAGACCATGGAATTCAAGGTCATCAAGCTGGACCGCAAGCGCAACAACGTCGTGTTGTCACGCCGTGCCGTGGTCGAAGCCAGCATGGGCGAAGAACGCGCCAAGCTGATGGAAACCCTGAAGGAAGGCTCCTCCGTCAAGGGCGTCGTCAAGAACATCACCGAATACGGCGCGTTCGTTGACCTGGGCGGCATTGACGGCCTGCTGCACATCACCGACATGGCATGGCGCCGCGTGCGTCACCCAAGCGAAGTGGTGACGGCTGGCCAGGAAATCGTGGCCAAGATCCTGAAGTTCGACACCGAAAAGAACCGTGTCTCGCTGGGTCTGAAACAGATGGGCGACGACCCATGGATGGGCGTGAACCGCCGCTATCCACAAGGCACGCGCCTGTTCGGCAAGATCACCAACATCGCCGACTACGGTGCATTTGTTGAACTCGAGCCAGGTATCGAAGGCCTGGTCCACGTGTCCGAAATGGACTGGACCAACAAGAATGTGGCACCGAGCAAGCTCGTGGCGCTGGGCGACGAAGTCGAAGTCATGGTCCTCGAGATCGACGAAGACAAGCGCCGGATCAGCCTGGGCATGAAGCAGTGCAAGGCCAACCCATGGCAAGAGTTCGCACAGGAAACCAAGCGCGGCGACCGCGTCAAGGGCCCCATCAAGTCGATCACCGACTTCGGCGTCTTTGTGGGCCTGGCTGCCGGCATCGACGGCCTCGTGCACCTGTCCGACCTCTCGTGGAACGAACCCGGCGAAGCCGCCGTTCGCAACTACAAAAAGGGCCAGGAAGTCGAAGCGATCGTTCTGGCAGTCGACGTCGACCGCGAGCGCATCTCCCTGGGTATCAAGCAGCTGGATTCCGATCCGTTCACCACGTTCGTGTCGATCAACGACAAGGGCGCGATTGTGACCGGCAAGGTCAAGACTGTTGATGCCAAGGGCGCTGAAATCGATCTCGGCGAAGACATCATCGGCTACCTCCGCGCCAGCGAAATCAGCCGTGACCGCGTCGAAGATGCGCGCAACGTGCTGAAAGAAGGCGACGAAGTGTCCGCAGTCGTGGTGAATGTGGATCGCAAGACCCGCAACATCCAGCTGTCGGTCAAAGCCAAGGACAACGCTGACCAGCAGGAAGCCATGGCAACCCTGAGCCAGCAGTCTTCGCGTGAAAGCGCTGGCCTGACCAACCTTGGCGCCCTGTTGCGCGCCAAGCTGGACAACAACGAAAAGTAAGGCGACCGTGCAGCGGTGTGATGCGCCCCTGGCGGATTGCATCGCTGTACAGCTACTTTATCCATGACCCGAAGCGATCTTGTCGAAGAACTGGCAGCCCGATTCAGCCAGCTGACGCACCGCGACGCCGAATATGCCGTCAAGACGATTCTTGATGCCATGAGCGACGCCCTGGTGCGCGGCCACCGCATTGAAATCAGGGGATTTGGCAGTTTTTCCATCAACCGCCGCCCGCCTCGCATGGGCCGCAATCCGCGTTCCGGTGAAAGCGTGGCCATCCCTGAAAAACGGGTGCCCCATTTCAAGCCGGGTAAGGCGTTGCGGGAAGCAGTGGATGCCCGTACCCAGGAGCTCCTGGCGGTCACGGATCCGAAGTAAGGTCTTGCTGTTTTCCCCCGGTGGTCTGGCTACAATCGCGAGACCACCACGGGGGACGACCAAGTGAAATACCTCATGTGGCTGCTCAAGGCAGCCATTTTTTTTACGCTGTTTGCTTTTGCACTGAATAACCAGCAAACGGTTTCGGTGAATTTTTTCTTTGGCACGATGTGGCGAGCACCTCTGGTGCTGGTTGTCCTGAGTGTCTTCGCCTGCGGGCTGGCGCTCGGTATTCTTGTCATGATGCCGCGCTGGTGGAAAAAGCGCAGATCGGCGAAATATGCCTCCTCCACCATGGGCCCCCATACCGTGACCGAAGACCCCTCCACCCTCCACCATGGAATTTGATTTCACCTGGGTCCTGCTCGGGTTTCCGATCGCCTTTACCTTGGGCTGGCTGGCTTCGCGACTGGATTTGCGGCAACTGCGCATCGAAAACCGCCAGGCGCCCAAAGCCTACTTCAAGGGCCTGAATTTTCTGCTCAATGAGCAGCAGGATCAGGCCATTGACGCCTTTATCGAAGCCGTACAGAACGACCCCGACACGTCCGAGCTTCACTTCGCCCTGGGTAACCTGTTCCGCCGCCGCGGCGAATACGAGCGCGCCGTGCGGGTGCACGAACACCTGATGTCGCGCGGCGACCTGACGCAACCGGAGCGCGACCGCGCCCAGCATGCACTGGCCCTGGATTTCCTCAAAGCCGGCCTGCTCGACCGTGCCGAAATCGCGCTGCGCAAACTGGAGGGAACGCCGTTCGAGGAAGAGGCCCGGCTTGCGTTGCTGTCCATTTATGAACGCTCGCGGGATTGGCCTAACGCAACCGAAATCGCCGCCAGGCTGGGTACCTCCAGCCATGGCAGCTTCAGTGCCCGGCAGGCGCATTACCTTTGCGAGCAGGCCATTGCGTCCGCAGCGGCAGGCGACACAAGCCAGGCCCTGGAGACATTGCAGCAGGCTGTCGCCATGGCCCCGGTGTCGGCCCGCCCACTGATTGACCTGGCCAAACTGCAGCACCAGCTCGGCAAGTCCCAGGATGCCTTGCGCACATTGCAGAAGCTGGAAGACCTGGCACCGCAAGGCCTGCCACTTGCCGCCGGCCTGCTTGCCAATATCGCCCACGCAAGCGGCCAGGAAGCCGCCGCACTGGAGTTGCTGAAGACCAGTTACGCCAACACGCCGTCCATTGACGTGGTTGAAGCCATCGTCAAACTGGAAAAAGACCCTGCGTCGGCACGCCAGTGGTATGCCAGGCATATGGAACGCCAGGCGTCCCTGGTGGCCGCCGGCAAGTGGATAGAAGGGGAACAACTCCAGGATGCGCATCATCACGCACTGGTGCAGCGCTCGCTGGGTCAGGCAACCAAGCCGTTGATGCGCTATCGTTGTGCCGCGTGCGGCTTTGAAGCCACGCAGCACTTCTGGCACTGCCCTGGCTGCCAGGCCTGGGACAGCTACCCGACCCGCCGAATAGAAGAATTATGAACACCCCCGTGGAGGCTTCGCCTCCTCCCCCCTTGCAGGGGGCAACAGCTGTGGCCCGGCGAAGCCGGTTCCACGCTGTTCTGGTTTGAATACAGACAGACATGACCACTACTCTCACACTATCCGCTGAACGAATCGCCAAAGCCCGTGTCCTCGTGGTGGGCGATGCCATGCTCGACCGGTACTGGTACGGCGCGGTAGACCGCATCTCGCCTGAGGCCCCGGTGCCCGTGGTACGTGTCACGCGCACCGAGGAACGCATAGGCGCCGCGGCCAACGTGGCCTACAACATCGTCACGCTGGGCGCGCAAGCCTCGCTGCTGACCGTGGTGGGCGATGATGAGGCCAGCCACCAATTGGAGGCGCTGGTCGAAAAAACCGGCATCGCCCCTTACTTCGGCCGCGATGCACGGCTCAAAACAACGGTCAAGCTGCGCGTCATTGGCCGCCAGCAGCAGCTGATCCGGCTCGACTTCGAGAACACGCCGGAAAACGAGGTGCTCGCCTCCCAGTCCGCCACCTTTGAAAAACTGCACCCGCAGCACGACGCCGTGCTTTTTTCCGACTACGGCAAGGGTGGCCTCGCGCATATCGTGCTGATGATCGCCCAGGCGCGCGCTGCCGGCAAGGTGGTGCTGGTCGACCCCAAGGGGGCGGACTACGCACGCTACAAAAACGCCAGCATCATTACGCCGAATCGCGCCGAGCTCGAGCACGTGATCGGCACCTGGAGCGACGAAGCCGAGCTGCGCACCAAAGCCCACAACCTGCGCACCGCACTCAATCTTGATGCCCTGCTGCTGACACGTAGCGAAGAAGGCATGACCCTGTTTGACGCCCAGGGTGAGCTGAATGTACCGGCCGTGGCACGTGAGGTGTTCGACGTCACCGGCGCCGGCGATACGGTGATCGCCACACTGGCTGCCATGGCGGCCACGGGCATGAGCCTTCGTGATGCGGTGCCCATCGCCAACCGTGCCGGCGGCATTGTGGTCGGCAAGTTCGGTACCGCAACGGTCAGTTACGACGAACTGTTTGCCGCGCATTAAATTGCGCCTCAGGTTAAAGGAATCATCATGAAAGTAGTAGTCACGGGTGCTGCGGGTTTTATCGGCAGCAATATCATCAAGGGCCTCAATGCCCGCGGCATCGACGACATCATCGCGGTCGACGACCTGACCGAAGGCGACAAATTTCGCAACCTGGCCGGCCTGCAGATCGCCGACTACGTGGATGCCGACGACTTCTACGACCTCTTTGCCGAAGGCGCTTATGGTCAGGTCGAGACAGTGTTCCACGAAGGCGCCTGCAGCGACACGATGGAGCCCGATGGCAAGTACATGATGGACAACAACTACACGCTTTCGTGCGAGTTGTTTCATGCCTGCCAGGACCAGGGAACACGCCTGCTGTATGCCTCGTCGGCCGCCACCTACGGCGGATCCGACACGTTCAGGGAATCGCCCGAATTCGAACGACCACTCAACGTCTACGGCTACTCCAAGCTGCTCTTTGACCAGCGCCTGCGGCGTGAACTCGGCAACCGGTTTGAAGGCGCAGCCACCCAGGTTGCGGGCTTTCGCTACTTCAATGTCTACGGCCCCCACGAACAGCACAAGGGCCGTATGGCCAGCGTGGCCTTTCACCAGTTCAACCAGTTCCAGGCCGAAGGCAAGGTCAAGCTGTTTGGCGAATACGGCGGCTACGGCGCCGGCGGCCAGATGCGCGACTTCGTCTTCATCGACGATGTGGTGGCCGTGAACCTCTGGTTTTTTGACCATCCAGAACAATCCGGCATTTTCAATCTTGGCACCGGAAAGGCCCAGCCCTTCAACGATGTCGCGCTCGCCGTCGTGAACACCTTGCGCAAAGGGCAGGATGCTGCGGCGCTGAGCCTGGAAGATGCCGTGCGCGGCGGGCTCATCGACTACATCACCTTCCCGCCAGCCTTGGTGGGTAAATATCAAAGCTACACGCAGGCCGACCTCGGCGCCCTGCGTGCCGCTGGGTGTGACCATGTGTTTGCTGATGTGAAAGCGGGTGTAACTGCTTACATGCAGTGGCTGGGCAAGAATCGCTGAGGCTTGAGGTTCCCCAACCCAATCGCATCAGGCAGGTCAACCCCGTGTGAAACCGGGCCGTTATAAACACAGCATTCTTATTCACAGGATGCATAACGCGCTTCGCCACTCACCACTGAGGAGATTTCCATGTTCAAGAAAGTACTGGCGTTTTTCGCCGCCATGTCTCTCGTTGCAGCCTTTGCTGCGGTCGACGTCAACAAAGCCACAGAGGCCGAACTCGACGGCATCAAACACATCGGCCCCGTCACCTCCAAGCTGATCATCTCCGAGCGCAAGAAAAGCGAGTTCAAAAACTGGGATGACTTCATCACCCGCGTCAAAGGCGTGGGAGAAAAACGCGCAGCCGAGTTCTCCGCCGCAGGGCTGACCGTTGGCGGTGCCGCCTATACCGGCCCGGCCGCCGCAGATGCGAAGGCAAAAACCAAGGCCGAAGCCAAAGCGGACGCCAAAACCAGCAAGAAGGCCGACAAGCCGGTCACCGAAAAGGCCAAAGACGCAGCCATCGCCACCAAGGATGCAGTCAAGGGCGCGGCTATCGCGACCAAAGACGCCGTGGTGGAATCGGCCAAAGATGCCAAAGAGGCGGTAACGTCCAAAAAAGACGCCAAGAAGGACACCAAAAAAGAAACCAAAACCGAAGTCAAGGTTGAAGCGGCCAAGCCTGCTGCAAGCGCTGCCAAGAAGTAATTGGCCCGCATCCATAAAAAAACCCGCCTGGAGCGGGTTTTTTATTGCCAAATTTTGCCTCCAGCCCTTTAGGGGCGAGCGCAAGCAGCTATCTATTTCATAGCACCTTAAAGACCTCTACACCAGCGCAATCAGGTCCGTCACGCCCACCGCGGCGCCGGCCTGCGTGACCAGTGCCGTGGCTTGCCCTCTATGGTGTGTCTGGTGATTGAAAAAATGCGTGAGGGCCTTCCAGACCACGTGTTCGCGCTGCACCCCTTTCGAGTTGGCGTACCGCATGGTCATGGCCGGGTATGCCTCAGGCATGTCGGCAGCCCACTGCTCGATGGCGCCATCGAGCTGCTGCCGTTTGGCTTTCAGTCCGGCCCAGTCTTCGTAGAGCACCATGTCCAGCGTGTAGGCCTGCGGCATGTCCAGCACTTCAGCGCCCAGCGACGTGAAATGGATTCCGTTCTCATTACCGCACTGCGCAAAGCGCCTGAGCCAGACCTGGTCGGCCAGGACAAGATGGCCCAGCGTGTGATGGATCGAGCCGAAAAAGGCACCACGGTCACGCTTGCGCTCCTCATCCGACAGGGTTTCACACGCGCCATACAGCCGTTCATTGATCCAGCGGTTGTACTGGGCCAGAAGTCGGTAGTTGTCGGAAAATGCACCGGTCATACATGCTCCTGAATTGATAGCTTCTCGCGCTCGTGCTGATTGGCCCAGGGCCGGATTTCATTTGAAATTACGGCATTCCGCACCCCTAAAAGCCTGCCTGCCCCCGTCACAAGGTGCGCTGGCTCCACTGCAGATTTTCCACTGTCCTGGCGATGGCCGATCGTTGCAGTGCAAAAAAAGATAGTGCTAAACGGGAGGGAGGTCCGGTTTACGGCGCGTCCGCGATGCACAGCGTCGAGCCGTTTGCAGGTACTAAAGCCAGCCCCAAGTGTTACGGGCGGCTGAGCAGATGACTTTGCGAATGACGATCAGGCGCACGCGTGAACGGGCAGGCGCTTTACCCACCCGTCACAGCTGCGCGGTCGCTCCGCTTGGGAAGCAGGCCGGCATACACCGGCCCGTGATTGGCATCAAGCTTTCCCGAAGCCGCCGCCGCCCGGCGTATGGATTTCAAAAATATCACCGGGCTGCATCTCGGCCTGGCCGATATGGCCCAGTGTTTCGATCTGGCCTTGCGCCCGGACCACAACGTTTTGCCCGACCTGCCCGGCCTGGCCCCCGGCCATGCCGAAGGCGCCGTGTTTGCGCCCGTTTGACAGGATGCTGGCCGTCATGGCTTCCAGGAAGCGCACACGGCGCACCCCGCCATTGCCGCCCTGCCATCGGCCCGCACCACCAGAGCCCTGGCGAATCTCATAACTTTCCAGCCGCACCGGGAAGCGGAATTCCAGCACCTCCGGGTCGGTCAGCCGCGAATTGGTCATATGTGCCTGCACTACAGAGGTGCCGTCAAAACCCGACACCAGCTTGCCCGCATCATCCAGCTTTCCGCCGGCACCCGAACCACCCGAAATGGTTTCGTAGTACTGGTGGCGTGCATTGCCGAACGTGAAGTTGTTCATCGTGCACTGGCCGGCGGCCATTACACCCAGCGCGCCATAAAGCGCATTGGTGATGCAGGTGGAGGTTTCCACATTACCCGCCACCACCGAAGCCGGCGGGTTCGGGTTGAGCATGGAGCCCGGCGGGATGATGACCTTGAGCGGCTTCAGGCAGCCCGCGTTCAGCGGGATGTCGTCGTCAACCAGGGTGCGGAACACATACAACACTGCGGCCATGCACACCGCCGTCGGCGCGTTGAAGTTATTGGTCTGCTGCGGCGATGTGCCGGTGAAGTCGATCTCGGCGCTGCGTCCTTTGACGTCAACACGGATGGACACCTTGATTTGGGCTCCGTTGTCCAGCGGCAAGGTGAACTCGCCATTTTTGAGGCGCGTGATCACGCGGCGCACCGACTCCTCGGCGTTGTCCTGCACGTGGCGCATATAAGCCAGCACCACCTCCAGGCTGAAGGTGTCCACCATCTTGCGCAGCTCCTGCACGCCCTTTTCATTGGCGGCGATCTGCGCTTTCAGGTCGGCCATGTTCTGCTGCGGGTTACGGCTGGGGTATTTGCCGCTTTTGAGCAGCGCAATCATTTCTGCCTCGCGCAGCACACCGCGCTCTACCAGCTTGACGTTGTTGATCTGCACGCCCTCTTCTTCAATCAATGTCGAGAACGGCGGCATGGAGCCCGGCGTGGTGCCGCCGATGTCGGCATGGTGTCCGCGCGAACCGACATAAAACGTCGGCTGTGTCGCCGCACCAAGGTAGACCGGCGTAATGACGGTGATGTCGGGCAGGTGCGTGCCGCCATGGTAGGGGTCGTTCAGCACATACACATCACCAGGCTGCATCTTTCCGGCGTTCTCGCGAATCACCGTCTTGATGCTTTCGCCCATGGAACCCAGGTGCACCGGCATATGCGGCGCATTGGCGATCAGGTTGCCTTCGGTGTCAAACAGTGCACAGCTGAAGTCCAGGCGCTCCTTGATGTTGACGGAGTAAGCGGTGTTCTGCAGCTGCAGGCCCATCTGCTCGGCAATGTTCATGAAGAGGTTGTTGAAGACCTCCAGCAGCACAGGGTCTACCGTGGTGCCCGCCGCAAACTTCACGGCGCGTTCGGCCCGGCGGTCCAGCACCAGGTGGTCCAGCGCCGTCAGCGCGGCTTCCCAACCCGGTTCCACGACCGTGGTGGCGTTCTTCTCGGCAATGATGGCCGGCCCCGAGATGATGTCGCCCGGCCGCAGATCTTCACGCACCACCAGCGCGGCGTCATGCCACTGGCCGCCGGAGTACATGCGCACGGTTTCGCGGCGAGGTACTTCGCGCGGCTCATGCGTGGTGTGGCGCGGCTCGGCAGGCGCGTCGCCTGCCACCACGGACTCTACCGACACGGCCTCAACCACCAGGCCCTTGCCCTGCATCAGGAAGGCAAAGCGCTGGCGGTAAGCGGCTTCGAACCCGGACTCGATCTCGTCCAGCGTACCGAAGGGCACGATGAGCGCGGAGTCACTGCCTTCATAACGCACATGCACGCGGTGATGCGTGGTGATGCTGCCGGTGCTGACCTGCTGGCGCTGCAGCTCGGCCTCTGCCGTCGCAGCGAGCGCGTTGAGCTTGTCGGCAATTTCCGGAAGCACGGCGGCCGAGAGCTTGAGCTCCACCGCCTGCTCACGAATCACATTCTGGTCGGCCAGGCCCATGCCATAAGCGCTCAGCACCCCCGCCAGCGGGTGCACAAACACCTTGGTCATGCCCAGCGCATCGGCCACCAGGCAGGCGTGCTGCCCGCCCGCACCGCCAAAGCATTGCAGCGTGTAGCGTGTCACGTCATAGCCGCGTGCCACTGAAATTTTCTTGATGGCGTTGGCCATCTGCTGGACCGCGATGTTGATGAAGCCTTCAGCCACCACCTCGGCACTGCGCCCGGTCTGCCCGGCCAGTTCGTTGAACTGGGTCTCTACCGCCTCGTAACTCAACGGCTCATCGGCATTGGGACCAAATACCTTCGGAAAGTAGCGCGGCTGCACCTTGCCGACCATCACGTTGGCATCGGTCACCGCCAGGCGGCCACCGCGCCGGTAACTGGCGGGGCCTGGGTTGGCGCCTGCGCTCTGTGGACCAACCCGGAAGCGCTCGCCGTCAAATTTGAGGATGGAGCCGCCGCCCGCCGCCACGGTGTGGATACTCATCATGGGTGCCCGCATGCGCACACCGGCGACCTGGGTTTCGAATTCGCGCTCGAACTCCCCGGCGTAATGCGACACGTCCGTCGAGGTGCCGCCCATGTCAAAGCCTATGACCTTGGCATGGCCGGCGATTGCGGCCGTGCGGGCCATGCCCACAATGCCGCCCGCCGGGCCGCTCAGGATGGCGTCCTTGCCCTGAAATACATGCGCATCGGTCAACCCACCGGAAGACTGCATGAAAAAGAGCCGTACCCCCGGCATCTCACTGGCGACCTGTTCCACATAACGGCGCAGGATGGGGGAGAGGTAGGCGTCCACCACCGTGGTGTCGCCGCGGCTCACAAACTTCATCATCGGGCTGGTTTCATGCGAGGTGCTGATCTGGGTAAAACCCACCTCGGTCGCGATGCGCTTGGCGGCCTTTTCATGCTCCGTGAACCGGTAACCATGCATAAAAACAATTGCAAGGCTTCGCAGCCCTTTCTGGTACTGCGCAAGCAGCTCCTTTTTTAATAGCACTTCGTCGAGCGCCTGAAGCACCTCGCCTTGCGCGCCCACACGCTCCTGGGCCTCCACCACCGCGCTGTAAAGCAACTCGGGCAGCACGATGTGGCGGTCAAACAGACGGGGGCGGTTCTGGTAGGCAATGCGCAGGGCATCCCGAAAGCCGCGCGTGGTCACCAGCAAGGTCGGCTCACCCTTGCGCTCCAGCAACGCATTGGTCGCCACGGTCGTTCCCATCTTCACGCAGTCCACCACGTCGGCGCGTATCGGCTCGCCCGTTTTCAGGCCCAGCAGGTGGCGGATGCCGGCGACCGCCGCATCGCGGTACTGCTCCGGATTTTCCGACAGCAGCTTGTGCGTGACCAGCGAACCATTGGGCTTCTTGGCCACGATGTCCGTGAAGGTGCCGCCGCGGTCTATCCAGAATTGCCAACGGTCGCCGCCCGGTTTTGAAGTGGTGTCTTGCATAATTTTTTTGATTTCAGAGTTAACGTGTTCTTTGCTGATCTCTATGGATCTTATTGATCTTGCTGCTGTCAGACCTGGCTTGGCACGACGCTGTGAGGCGTTGCCGGCCGGGATCTCTTGTCCGGAAAATTGGCCATCTGCGCCCTGCCAATGTACCCAAGTACCGGCGCCAGGTGCTGGATGTCCGGCGCGCCCCGCAGGGCCGTTGAAGCCGGGCACCAGGGATAGGGAAGACCGGCGACCCAATCCATGACCTCGTCAGTGTGCGAGGCCGGCAGGGTCTGCATGCTCGCGATGGTGATTGAAAGGCTTTCCGCCAGACATGAAGGCGGCGAAAAACACCAATCGTAGCGACCACACCCGACCCGCACGGCGCGGCTGTCCTTTTCCGTCATGGCAACCAGCCAGTCACAGCAAAACACCTGCGCGTCGGCCTCCGGCGGCGAGCTCAGGCAGAAGGTGTAGACATTCTCGTAGGACTGGCCAAAACGGCGCACCAGCACCTCGCCGATGGCGTCCCTTCCCCGTGACACCGGGGGAAACGAGATCGCACCGGTGTGGACGGTGACCTGCAGCAGGGCATCGTCCGTAAAGGCTTGCGCCAGCAGGTGAGGCCGGTTGCCATCCTTGGCATGAAGGTAGGCGGCGATGGATGCAGAAGGAGTTTTCATGCGATTCGAAGCCTGTGCTTATTGCGGCATGTAGTACGGCACGAAAATATCATTGGCTTCATTGCCCACCGATCGTATCCACTCGCGCGAGAACTTCTCGCCCATGCGCTTGATCTCAGTGTCCAGTTCGGGGGGAATGCGTTCTATCTTCACGCCGTTGGCGCGCAATTCCTCGGTCGCGCTGGTCGCCAGCGCCTGGCTGGCCTGCCAGCCGCGGACTTCCGCCTCGCCTGCCGCCTTGAGCACGGCAGCGCGCGCCTCGGGCTTCAGTGCATCAAAGACCTTGCTGTTCACAAACACCGCGTTTTTGGGGAACCAGGCATTGATCTCGTAGTAATACTTGATCGGGCCCCAAACCTTGTTCTCCACGCCGGTCAGCGCCGACGTGATCATGTTGTCCATCCGGCCTTCGGCCAATGCCTTGCCCACATCGACCATGGCCACATCCACCGGCTTGGCACCCAGCATTTCGGCGATGCGCATGGTGGTCTGGTTGTAGGTGCGCATCTGGGTGCCCCGAAAATCCGTCGGGCCCCGCACCGGCTTGTTCGAATGCAGGCCTTGCGGCGGCCACGGCACTGCGTACAGGAGCTTCATGCCATGCTCGGTGAAATGCTTTTCAAGGCCTGGCCGCTGTAGTTTCCAGAGGCGTTGTGCGTCCTTGTAGGAGGCCACGACGAAGGGAATGGAGTCCGCGCCAGCCAGCGGAATTTCCTTGACCATGCTCGCCAGGATGGTCTCGCCCGCTTCGGCCTTTCCCTGCTGCACGGCCGCGCTGATGTCCGCCAGCTTGGCCAGGGTGTTGTTGGGGTACACCTGTATGACCAGCTGTCCGCGCGTGGCCAGATCCACATCGCGCCCAAATTGCAGGAGGTTCTGCGTATGGAAGGACTCTGCCCGGTAGCCCGTGGCCAGCTTCCAGGTTGTCTGGGCGTGCGCTGCCCCCGCCGTGACGAGCACGGCTATTAAAACTGCTTTCATGGGAACTCCTTGGGAGTTGAGAATTAGCCCGGCGGCGGGTGCATGGAACTCACCCTTTCAGGTCCGTCACAAACATCTTGCCCGGCGCATGGGTGATGCACATCGACAGTCGGCTCTTCTGGGCAACCCATTGCGGCGTGACGCCGCAACCCCAAAACACCGGGATTTCATCATCCTTGATGTCGACTGCATCGCCGTAATCCGGTCGCGACAGGTCGGTGATGCCGATCGCCTCCGGATTGCCGATGTGAACGGGCGCACCATGCGCAACGTCAAACCGGCCAGAAATCTCCACCACCTTTGCCACATCGCGGCTCTTGATGGGCCGCATGGTGACGACCATTTCACCGCTGAACACACCAGCGGGCTGGCACTGGAGACTGGTACGGAACATCGAGACATTGCGGCCCTGCTCGACATGCCTCAGGGGAATGCCGGCCTGGGTGACCGCGGCCTCGAAAGAAAAACTGCAGCCGATCAGGAAGGCCACATAGTCGTCCTTCCAGATCGAACGGATCTCGTCCCGCTCCTCGACAAACTCGCCGTCACGGTAAACGCGATAGCCCGGAATGTCGGTCGTGATGTCCGCCCCCGGTGCACACAAAGGCTCCGTGGCGCCCGGCTTCAGAACCTCCACCAATGGGCAGGGCTTGGGATTGCGCTGGCAGAACAACAGGAAGTCAAAGGCCTGGGCCTGGGGGACGATCATGAGGTTGGCCTGGATATGGCCGTTCGCGTGTCCCGCGGTGGGCAGGGCAAACTCGCCGCAACGGCTGGCCATCCGGAGGTCGGCGGGACGATCAAAAATCTTGTTCATGGCAGGGTAAAGCTTGATTGGAAAAATAGGGTGATACAGCGGCTTTTCCGTCAAAGGCCCAGGTAGGCCTTTTTGATCCGGTCATCATTGAGGAGCTCATGACCCTTGCCCTGCATCACGATACGGCCAGTCTGGATGACATAGCCGTAATGCGCGATGCCCAAGGCCTTTTGCAGGTTCTGTTCCACCAGCAATATCGAGACACCTGTGCCATTGACCTGCTGGATAACCTCCAGCACCTTGGTCACAAACTTGGGCGCGATGCCCCACGAAGGCTCATCCAGCATCAGCAGCTTGGGCCGGGCCATCAGCCCGCGGGCGATGGCCAGCATTTGCTGCTCGCCCCCACTCATGGTACCGGCCAGTTGTGTGGCGCGCTCCTTGAGGATGGGGAACAGCTGCAGCATCTCTTCAATGCCCCGCGCCACCTCGTGCTTGTCCGTGCGCGTAAAGGCACCGAGCTCCAGGTTGCGAAGCACTGTCAGCCGGGGAAACAGGCGCCGGCCTTCCGGCACCAGCGACAGACCTAACGGGACGCGTTTGTGCGCCGGCATGCGGTGAACCGGCTCACCGTTGAAGGTAATACTGCCCGCTGCGGCGGCATTGAGGCCTGCCACGGCGCGCAAGGTGGTGGACTTGCCGTTGCCGTTGCCGCCTACCAGCGCGACGATCTTGCCGGGCTCGACCTGGAGGCTGACGTCGGAGATGGCCAGCACGTCGTCGTAGCAGACCTTGAGGTTTTTGATTTCAAGCATCTTCAGTCCCCGAGGTAGGCGGTAATCACGGCAGCGTCGTTCGACACCTGCTGCGGCGTGCCTTCGGCGATCTTCACGCCGCGGTCCAGCACGACGATCTTGTCGGCGATCGGCATGATGCCTTCCAGCACAT
Source organism: Polaromonas sp. P5_D5 (assembly GCF_054049435.1). Lineage (NCBI taxonomy): Bacteria > Pseudomonadati > Pseudomonadota > Betaproteobacteria > Burkholderiales > Comamonadaceae > Polaromonas > Polaromonas sp. P5_D5. The sequence goes on along the minus strand of NZ_JBFUMJ010000002.1, from coordinate 258,897 downwards.
GCTCGACGATCAGGCACGCAATGCCCTTGTCCCGGATCTTGAGAACGACGTCGACCGCTTCGCGAACTTCCGACGGATTGAGGCCCGCCATCACTTCGTCCATCAGCAGGATGCGCGGCTGTATGGCCAGCGCACGCGCCACGGCCAGGCGCCGCTGCTCGCTGATGGTCATGCTGGCGGCAGGCCGGTCGGCAAAGCGTTCAAGCCCGGCAAAAGCCAGCCAGTCCATGGCAGCCTGGCGTGCCTTCGCAACGTTGTGCTGCAGCAGCATGGCCGCGGTCATCACGTTCTCGCAGGCCGTCATGCTGGTGAAGGTGCGCGCAATCTGAAAAGTCCGTGCCACACCGGCACGGGCGCATGTTTCAGGCGGCAGGCCTGCGATGTCGCGGCCGCCCAGCATGATGCTGCCCGATGTGGGAGCGAAAAACCCCGCCACGCAATTGAACATGGTGGTCTTGCCGGCGCCGTTGGGACCGATCAGGCCCACCACCTGTCCGGTGTCCACGCTAAAGGACACATCCTGGTTGGCGACCAGCCCGCCGAAACGCTTGCTGACCTGTTTGACTTCCAGCAACTTCATACGGCCTCCTCGCCGGCGTTCTGCACGGTGGCGGTGGGCACCGCCATCTGCCGCGATGCATCGGCGCGTGCCTCGCGGCGCTCCCGGAAGCTGCGCAGCCAGCCAATGAGGCCCGTGGGATAAAAGACTGCGATCACGATGATGAGGCTCGCATAAATGATGACGTCAGTGCCGCGGCCCGTACCGCCGAAGGCAATGCGGGTGAATTCCTCGATGCTGGTCAGCACCACGGCACCCACAACCGGACCGAACAAGGTGCCCACACCTCCAAGAATGGATACCAGCGCCATCTTGATGGAGAGCGCCGTCGAGAGCACCGAATTCGGATCGATATAAAGTTCTTTCTGTGCATACAGGCTGCCGCCGACTGCCGTGAGGAAAGCACTGACCGACAGTGCGACCTGCTTGTAGCGGGCGATGTTCACGCCGATGCTGCGGGCCGCGTCGGGTTCATCCTTGATGGCCCTGAAGTAGTAGCCGAGGTAGCTGCGCTCTATCCACCAGTTCGCGCCCAAGGTGATGATCAGCAGTCCCAGTGCCAGCCAGTAGTACGGCAATTTGGTAGCGAAGTTCAGCCAGAGCCAGCCTTGTTTGTCCATCGGCACGTAAAGCCCGACCGCCGCACCGCCGTAATCCCACTCAGTGAAGAAAATCTGCACCAGTTCGGCCACCGCGATGGTGGCCATCGCAAAGTAGTGGCCCTTGAGCCGGAAGCAGGACCAGCCAAACCCCAGGCTGAGCAAGGCTGCCACCAAACCGCCGGCGAGCACGCCTATCCAGGGATTGATGCCGAACTTGATCAGCAGCAGTGTCGAGACATAGGCGCCAAGTCCGTAGAAAGCCGCATGGCCGAGGGACACCTGTCCCGCATAGCCACCCACGATGTTCCAGGCTACACCCACCTGGGCTGCCATGAGGATGAGGATCGCCATGTTCAGGTGCGAGGCATCCGTGACCGCGGGGACGGCCAAGGCAAGCGCCAGAGCGGCGATAACAAAAATGAGTTGCTTCATGATCATGCCTTGCCCATCAAACCCTGCGGGCGGAACATCAGCACGCCGAGGAACAGCACGAGCACGATGGCCGTCTTGTACTGCGGTCCGAGCAGCAGGCCGCCCATGACCTCGATCACGCCGACCAGGATGCCGGCCCAGAAGGCGCCCGAGACGCTGCCGAAGCCGCCCAGGTTGACCACCACAAAAGCCAGCAGGATGAAGCTAGCGCCAACGTCCGGAAAAATCGGGAAGAAGGTTGACAGCAGCACCCCGGCTGCGCCGGCGCAGGCCGCGCCTATGCCCCAGGCTAGCGAGAACATCTTGTGCGAATCAATGCCCATGAGACGGGCCGCTTCCTTGTCAGAGGCGGTGGCTTCCAGCGCCGCACCGAGCCGGGTCTTGTTCAGGAAGAAGTAAATCAGGCCGGTGACCACGACGGCCCCTACACCGGCGACCAGCTGCGGCTTGCCCAGTTGCACGCCCAACAGCTTGACCGTTCCGCTGACCGCCGAATTCTCGATGGAGCGGAAATCCGGTTTCCAGAGGAACTGGGCCACGCCGCGCAGCAGGATCATGATGCCGAAGGTCGTGAAAATCTGCGACAGCATGGGCGCGTTGATGATGCGCACGATCACCAGTTTGTACAGCAGCACGCCGAAGCCGAACAGCATGATCACTGTCAGCGGCAAGGTGAGCATGGGGTCCAGCGCATACAGGGAAAACAGCCAGAAGGCCGAGTACATGCCCAGCATGAGGAATTCCCCGTGCGCGAAGTTCACGATGTCCATGACGCCGAAAATCATGGTCAGGCCGATAGCCACCAGCGCGTAAATCAGCCCGATCAGCACGCCGGAGGCCAGCGTCTGAAGCAATATTTCCGTAGTCATGGTTGTCTCTTGGCTTTTAGGTCAAAACTCGCGGCTTATTTGCGCTGGTCCCACTTGGGCATGGGCCAGGTCACTTCACGCGAGGCCATGTCGAACGGCCAGACCGTGTTGTATTTGCCGCCGATGATCTGCACCAGGATGCCCTGGCCCAGGGTGTTCTGGCCGGTCGCATCGAACTTCACACCCTTCCACGGCATGATCAGCTTGCTGCCGGGCATGTCGGTGGCGGCCAGCGCCTTGCGGATGGCTTCGGGTTCGGTGGAACCGGCGCGGTTGATGGCGTCCGCCATCACCATCAGGCCGGTGAAAGTGCGCGAGGAATTGCCGGTGAAGTTGATCTTGTAGCGGCTGTTGAACAGGTCGTTGACCTGCTTGATCAGAGGATTGCGGTTGGCCAGGTCCAGCGCCCAGACTTCACGCGTGATGATGTAGTCGGCGTCCTTGCCGAGTGTCCTGATGAAATCGGTATCGGTGAAGCCCGCGTTGTTCGCCAGGATCATGTCCGGCGAAAAGCCGAGTTCCTTGTAGGTCTTGATCGACAGGATGGCATCGGCCGTGTAGGACGACTGCAGCACCAGGTTGGGATTGGCGGCCTTGAGCGTCTGCACTTCCGAAGTCAGCTGCGTGGTCTTGGCCGGGTACATCACCTGCTTGACCAGGTTCTGCTTGAACTCGGGCGCGAGTTTGGTCTGCAGCTTGGTGGTTTCCGTACCCCACAAGCCGTTTTCGTTGAGGCTGGCGACCACGCCCGCCTTGATGCCTTTTTTGGCTTCGAGTTCTTTCAGGAAATCAAAGGCGTTGTGCACAAACAGGTCGTCATGCGGCGTGGTGCGAAAGAACCACTTGAAGTTGCGCTGCGTGAGCGATGCCGACGACGATTCAGGGTTCAGGAAAGGGATGCCGGCGCGCTCGGCGATCTGGCTGGCCGTGGCGGTGACGGCGCTGTTATAGGCGCCCACGAGTGCCACGACTTTTTCCTGCGTGATCAGGCGCTCGGCTTCCGTAGCGCCAGTCTGCGGGTTGGCCTGGTGGTCGGCAAACACCAGCTTGATTTTTGCGCCCTTGAGGTTGGGCAAGCCCTTGCCGGCAGACAGCGGCAGCTCGGAAACACCGGGCGCACCGTTATTGATGATGTCGGCGGCGAGTTCCAGCGCGCTGCGCAGCTCGGCCCCCACGGATGCGGCAGGCCCGGTGAGCGGATAAAGCACACCGATTTTTATCTCTTGCTGTGCATGCACGCCAAAGGCCATGCCGGTTGACAACAACACTGCGGCCACTTTGGCCCACCAAGATTTCTTCATGACGCACTCCTCGTAAAAACATGACGGTTGGATGACATGTGACGAAGTGTGCGATTAGCAAATGACGAAATCAAACAAGTAATTTTTTGCTTACGTCATCGATTTTTTCGATGATTGGTATTTACCCTGACGCACCTTTTTTGCCTGTTTTTGCAACCCTGGCCGCCGGCTTGCGACCCGTTTTGGTGCCGGCTCCCGTGCTCTCCGCGGCAAACTGCACGGCCGACCTGACCACTGTCTCGACCACCGATGAAGTCGGGTCGGTGCGGTAGCTCGCGTGGATCGGCAACGACTTCACACGGGTGTCGCAGGTGAGCAATTTCAGGCTGGCGAACCCCGTCAGGCGCTGCACTGCGATGCGCGGCAGAAGGGCCACGCCAAAGCCGCCCTGCACCAGCTGGACCATCGCGGAAATGGATGAAATGGCATGCACCTTTTTGGGCTCCATGCGGTTCTGCTTGAACAGGTCGACCAGCGTGACGTGCGGCTGCGAGCCTTTCTGGAACGTCAGCAATTCCATTTCCGCGAGTTCATCCAGCCGGTAATTTCTTTTTTTATGCAGCGCCGGATTTCCCACAAAAGCCATATCCATGGGCGGCAAAGCCTGGTTGCGCACACCGTCCGCCGAAGCGGGCAACGCGGCGAAGACCAGGTCCAGCGTGCCGCGCTGCACCTGGTCCATCAGGATGGGCGTGGTTTCCACCGTCAGCTCCAGCTCCAGCCCGGGGTGGTCTACGCGGAGCTTTTCGAGCCAGGGAATCAGCCAGGAGTGCAACACCGATTCGATGGCGCCTATGCGCATCGATACCGCCATGGCCGCACCCGAACCCATCTCGTGTTTGACCTCGCGCTGCAGCTCCAGCAGCTTTTGCGCATAGACCAGGAAACGCGCGCCCGCGACGGTGAGCTTGAACTGCTTGTCGCGCCGGTCCAGCAGCAGGATGCCCAGCTCTTCTTCCAGTGTGGCGATCCGGCTGGACATGGCAGACTGCGTCAGGTAGAGCTTCTCCGCGGCGCGCGAGATACTTTTGAGCGAGGCAACCCAATAGAAAGCTTCAACAAAACGCAGGTTCATGGCGGGGCCTCAAGGTCGCAAAACAGGTAGGCGCCGGCTTTTCGGGGTATGCCCGGTGAACTGGCGCGGGATTTGCGTCTATCCTATTACTACTTACTAATTCCTTGTCCTGGAGCTTTTCATGAAATTCAAAGTCACCCTGGTGGCCGCCGCTCTCGCCTTCGGCGCCAACGCCTTCGCCCAGACCAAGTGGGATTTGCCCGCGGCCTACCCGGCCAGCAACTTCCACACGGAAACGCTGACGCAGTTCGCGGCAGACGTCGACAAGGCCAGCGGCGGCAAACTCAAGATCACGGTGCACGCCAACGCCTCGCTCTTCAAGGCCAACGAAATCAAGCGTGCGGTGCAAGGCGGCCAGGCCCAGATCGGTGAGATCCTGTTAGTCAACTTCGAGAACGAGAACGCAATATTTGGTGCAGACGGCCTGCCCTTTGTGGCCTCCAGCTACGCCTCGGCACACAAGCTGGCCGAAGCGCAAAAGCCGGCGCTTGAAAAACTGCTGGGCGCGCAAGGCATGAAGCTGCTCTACACCGTGGCCTGGCCTCCCCAGGGCATCTACGTCAACAAGGAAATCACCGCCGTCGCCGACATGAAAGGCCTCAAGTGGCGCGCTTACAGCCCGGCCACCAGCAAGATTGCCGAGCTGGTCGGCGCGCAACCCGTGACCGTTCAGGCCGCGGAGCTGAGCCAGGCTATGGCAACCGGCGTCGTCAACAGCTACATGAGTTCGGGCTCCACCGGCTACGACACCAAGACCTACGAAAGCATCAAGTACTGGTATGACGTGCAGGCCTGGCTGCCCAAGAACGCCGTCATCGTGAACAAAAAATCCTTTGAGGCGCTGGACGCACCTACCCAGGCTGCCGTTTTGAAGGCCGCTGCGGATGCCGAGACCCGTGGCTGGAAAGTCAGCGAGGAGAAGAACGACTTCTACAAAAAAGCCCTGGCCGAAAAAGGCATGAAGATCATGACGCCCTCGCCCAAGCTGGTAGCCGACCTGCGCCAGGTGGGCAGCATCATGAAGGCAGACTGGATCAAACGCGCCGGCCCCGAGGGTGAAGCCCTGCTGTCTGCATTCGAAAAATCCAACGCAGCGAAGAAATAGCCATGCGCCGCATGCTCGATGCGCTGTATGGCGGTGCGGCATGGCTGGGCGCCCTGTTCATGATCGGTACGCTGGTGTCGGTACTGGCCGGCGTCCTCGACCGCCAGTTCGCCTGGTCGCTGCGCGGGACCGACATGTATGCCGGTTACTGCATGGCTGCCAGCGGTTTTCTGGCGCTGGCCCACACCCTCAAGAAGGGTGAGCACATCCGCGTCACGCTGATCCTCAACGGCCTTCGTGGCAGCGCCCGGCGCGCGCTGGAAATCTGGGCCCTGGCCGCGGCTAGCGCCCTTTCGATGCTGTTCGCCTGGTACAGCGTCATGCTGTCGGTCAACTCCTATGCCTACCACGACATTTCCACCGGGAATGACGCTACGCCGCTATGGATTCCCCAGATCACCATGGGCGTAGGTGCCGTCATCCTGATGATCGCATTCATCGATGAACTGGTGCTGGAAATCAGAGGCCGGCGCACCCAGGCCAGCAGCGACGAAGCGCTGCATCACGAATAAGCAAGAACAAAAGAGCTTCAATGTCCGATCTCGCCATCACCTCGCTGCTGATACTTTCGCTTTTCCTGATTCTGGGCTCCGGTGTCTGGATAGGCCTCACGCTGTCGGGTGTGGCCTGGATAGGCATGCAGCTTTTCTCTTCGCGAGCCGCGGGCGACGCCATGGCGGTGACCATCTGGGGGTCTTCCTCAAGCTGGACACTGACGGCCCTGCCCCTTTTTGTATGGATGGGAGAAATCCTGTTTCGTACCAAGCTCAGCGAAAGCATGTTCAAGGGCCTCGCCCCCTGGGTCAGCCGGCTACCGGGCGGACTGCTGCACACCAACGTCATCGGCTGCACCATTTTTGCCGCGGTCTCTGGCTCCTCAGCGGCAACCTGCGCCACCATCGGCAAGATGACTCTGCCGGAGCTGGCCAAACGCGGTTACCCGGAAGACATCACGATAGGCTCCCTCGCGGGCGCCGGCACGCTGGGCCTTCTGATCCCGCCATCCATCATCATGATCGTCTATGGCGTCAGCGCCGACGTGTCGATTGCCCGCCTGTTCATAGCGGGTGTTTTTCCCGGCCTGTTGCTGGCTTCTCTTTTCTCAGGCTACCTGGTCGTCTGGGCCTTGCTCAACAAAGGCAAGATCCCGCCGCCCGATGCCGCGATGAGTTTTGGCGAAAAAATCTACGAGTCACGCCACCTGATTCCGGTCGTACTCCTGATCGGCGCCGTGTTGGGTTCCATCTATACCGGTGTGGCCACCGCGACCGAAGCCGCAGCCATCGGCGTCGTCGGCTCGCTCGTGCTGGCCGTCGTGCAGAGATCCATGAGCTGGAACACCTTCAAGGAATCCTTGCTGGGTGCGACGCGGTTGTACTGCATGATCGCGCTGATCCTGGCCGGCGCCGCGTTCCTGACGCTGAGCATGGGTTACATCGGGCTGCCGCGCCACCTGGCCGAATTCGTCTCCAGCCTCGGTCTTAGCCCCTTCATGCTCATCATCGTGCTGAGCATCTTCTACGTCGTCCTGGGCTGCTTCCTGGACGGCATTTCGATGGTGGTGCTGACCATGGGCGTCATCCTGCCCACGGTACAGGCAGCCGGACTGGATCTGATCTGGTTCGGTATCTTCATCGTCATCGTGGTCGAGATGGCGCAGATCACGCCGCCCGTGGGATTCAACCTGTTTGTGCTCCAGGGCATGACCAAAAAGGAAATCACCTACATCGCGCGAGTGACCTTGCCGTTTTTCTTCCTCATGTGCGGCATGGTATTGCTGCTCTGGTTCTTCCCGCAGATCGCCACCTGGCTGCCGGGCAAGATGTGAGGCCAGCGGCGCTCATCTCCACGGGCGCAGCAGCCGTTCATCGTCGGTCAGCGCCCAGGTCTTAAAGCCGGTGGCCTCTTCAATCGCTTGGCGATACGGCGGCAAGTTGGTGCATTCAAGCACTACCGCCTGGAGGGTAGGCTCACGCTGACGGAGAGCGATTGCCGCTGCCACCACGTCACCGCACGCCTTCTCCATGACCATGATTTGGCGATTCCCCAAAATAGCGGTGGCGAATTCACCGTCAGGATTGACCCCCTGCACCACCACATCCGCCAAGCGTTCATGAGTCACACCCGCTGCACGCAAATGCTCTGCGCCCAACGCCGCTGAACTGATGGTCAGTACGCCCACCCTGGCGTGGCGTGCAAGCAGCGTCGGCAATTGAAGCAGGCTGGACGTGACAACAGGAACCGGCACGGCCGCCTGCAATTCGTCCTGCAGCAGCACGAGGAAACCGCAGCTGGTGGTGATGGCCAGCGCACCCTCGCTCGCCAGGGCCTGCACCGCCTGCACAAAAGCCGGCAGCACACCCGCAGCACGCAGGCCGGCGGCGGTCTGCACAATCTTGCCGGGCCCGGCTCCCGGCACCACCCGCTGGCGAACGGGCACGCCAAAAGCGTCGGGGTGGCCGATGTCACCCGGTAGCCGCGGAAAGCGCGTGTCGAGCATTACCACCCCCAGAAAGCCCGAAGGCTCGCTGAAAGCGGGTGCTGAGGTTAAAGTCATGGCTCTATTCTCCCGCCAAACAACCAACTCACCGCCGCCACTACCGTCATGCTGAACGTCATCGCGATTTCCATTGGAGCTTCAATCGGTGCGCTGGCGCGCTGGGGCCTCGGCCTGTGGCTGACGCCGGGCGGCCTCATTCCCTGGGGCACCCTTGCGGCCAATCTTATTGGTGGCTACCTGATTGGTATCTGCATCGCCGGCTTCCAGTCCATGCCGCAGCTGGACCCAGTGTGGCGGCTGGCGCTGGTGACCGGATTCCTGGGCGGCCTCACCACGTTTTCCTCGTTTTCGGCCGAAGTGGTGATCTTCCTGATGGAAGCGCGCTATGGGCTGGCCGCGCTTACGGCCACCGTACACGTGCTGGGATCCCTGCTGATGACCGTGGCCGGCCTCAAAACCGCTATGTTTTTTATAGCTGCTGGCGCACGCTAAGAATCGATTCCGGCCACTTTCCACCCAGAAAAAAAGTAATCACTCCGGTTTGCCTGTCCTATATTGCAGGAGCACGGCCATCCGCATCGCACGCTGCACGTGCCGCAGGAATTGGCCACAATGCACCATGGCATCCATGACCCCTTTTCACTCCGCCCCGGCGACGGGCGGGCAAGACAGGCTGGCGCGCATCGGACACGCTCGCCAGGCAGTTCTTCACGGCGATCCACTGCCAGCAGGCACCGCGCCGCTGGTTGAGAACTGGATAGAGCGGTCCTGGATGCGCTGCCTGGCCCAGGGCCATCGGCCGGAGCAGGCTCCCTCCTTCGACATGGTTTCTGCCACCGCACTGCGGCGCACCCTGGAAGCCAACCACCGGCTGGTGCAGGCTGCGGCGCCTGTGCTGGAAAAGCTGGGCCAGGCCATTGCCGACACGCGCTACTTCGCCATCCTGACCAACCAGGCCGGCGTGGTCATCAATGTGAATGGCCCCATCGACCGGCGCGACCGCCGCGCCGACATGATCACACGCATCGGCACGGACCTTTCGGAACAACAAGTGGGCACTACCGCCATCGGCGCAGCGCTGACCGAACTGCAACCGGTGTGGCTGCATCGGGGTGAGCATTTTTTTGAAGCCACCTCGGTCTACAGCTGTGCCGGCGCGCCCTTGTTCGGCCCCGACGGCCGCTGCGCCGGCATGCTGGACCTGACGGGCATCGAAGTGGTCGAGAGGCCCGAGCTCAAACACCTCGTCGCGCAATCCGCGCGCAGCATAGAGAACGCGCTCACTTTGGGCAAGCCCCATGCATTGCTGATCCGGCTGAATTGGCCGGGCCGCACGCTGGGAGATGAAACCGATGGGCTGGTGTGCGTGGATACCGATGGTTGCGTCACTGGCGCCAACCAGGCGGCGCGGCAGATGATTTCGCAGCTGGGCTTCACCGCAGGCATGGCGCCGCATTGCAACGATCTCTTTGCCATGCCCTTCGAAATGCTGTTTGACGCGGCGCAGCGCCAGGCGCCAGTGAATGGCGGCATCCTGGAGGTGCCGCTCTGGACGGGCCTGCGCCTGCATGCGCTGCCGCAGTTGCCCGGCCGAGACTCGCCGCCCCCTGCAACCAGCCTGCCGCCTTCAGGCGCCGCGTCGCGAACGCTGAAGGAACTCGAAACCGCCTTGATCCGCAAGGCAGTGACCGATTCACGCGGCAATGTGCTGCAGGCCGCAAAAGCGCTCGGCGTCAGCCGGGCCACGGTTTACCGCCGCCTGGGCTCGGGCAAACGCAGCTAACCCGGCAAACACAAATCAGTGCTTGTGCTCGGCCGTGGCACCGGCTGCTCCCGGTGCGGCGGTGGCAACCGGCAGCTTCAGCTCGAGCTTGCTTTCCACACCTTTGGCGTCCTTGAACAGCAGGGTCACGGGGATTGTGCTGTCTTTGGCCAGCGGTGCCTTGAGGTCCATCAGCATGACGTGGTAACCCCCTGGCTTGAGCTCGACCTTTTTGCCGGCAGGCAAATCAAGCGATGGCACGGCCCGCATTTTCATGACGTCGCCGTCCATTTTCATTTCATGCACTTCAGCCACGCCCGCCACCGGCGACGACACGCCGATCAGCTGGGCCCCATCTTTGGCGGTGAGGCTCATAAAAGCCCCCGTGCCTTTTTGCCCTTGCACAGTAGCGCGCGCCCACGCCCCATCGACCTTGACGGCGGCCGTCTGGGCCAGGGCGAGCATGCTGGCCAGTGCCATCGAAAATGCCAACACGGCTTTTGAGAATTTTGCGGATGTCATGTGTAAATGCTCCTTGAAGCAGTGAATTGAATCTGAAACCAAGACTACAGGGCTCGCTCAGTGATTGTGCTCACCACCACCCGCCGACATCAGCTCCAGCGCGGCAGCAGGGTTTTTGAGATCGGACAATTTTTTTCCCGGTTGAGGCACTTCGGCCCAGTCAACCTTGCCGGTCTCGCAAACCTGGCTTACCGGCCAATACAACATGCCCGCTTGTGCAGGCAGTTTGGCCTGCAGCACAAATTCGTCGTACCAGTCGTTCTGCAGATAGTCAGCGGGGGTTTTAGCCGTCCAGCTGATTCGCGACACGTCTTCGGTGACGGTTTTGCCGTGGTCCAGCAGCGGCTGCGCCAGCTTCTCGCGTGTAACCTCCAGCGTCCAGCCTGCTTTGGGCATGGGCTTGGCACCCTGCACACCCGCGGGGATGGTGACCACGATCTGTTTGACGGGTGAATTCCCGCAGCCATGCCCGACCTTGAATGTGCCCTTGTAGTAGCTGCCTGCATTGGCGACCTGGTATTCCAGGGTGACGTGTGCGGTGGCAGGCAGGGATACAGCAATAAAGATAGCTCCAGCCCAATAGGGACGAGCGCAAGCAGCTATGGTTTTAATAGCATTTGGGTATTTCATGATTGATTCTTACAGGATTGAAAATTAAAGGCACCAGGATTTGCGGCTGAAATTAGGGCCAGCCAGCGCAGCGAGCGCCATGCCGAACGGAGCGCACGGGTGCGCAGAAATGGCTCGTGAAAGTGCACGCTGAAATGAACGATGGCACGGCGCCGGCCGCAAGGCCCGTGCGCGGGATGCCTGAGGCCTCCAGCGAGAGGCGGTTCAGTTCAAAGTGCGGGAGGTGCGCGGCTGAAAGGCAGCCCGGAGATGGCAGTGCCGGTGGTTGCCGGAATATCCGCCACCGCAACCGTGGTACCGGTGACACAGGAAACGCTTGCTACCGGTAGAGGTGGCAGCACCAGCCCTGCTGAGCCGCACAGGTCGCAGCGCTGGCCTGGGGAGGCTGCATTGCCATCGGTGGAGTCCATGCCGGCATCAGACGAAGCGGTGTTGACGCTGCAAATGCCGCTCAGCTTGCCGCTGCGCACGTCCTGGGCGAGCATGGACACCGGTGCCCACAACGCCGCCGCCACGGCCAGGAAAGCCAGCCAGGCGGCAAGGCGTTCCCATACGGGAAGGGTCGAGCGGGATACGGGGTGGTGGGGCACGGGGTGATTATATGTAGCCCCCACGCTCCCCCACTTCGTGTGGGTCGCTGCCCCCCGAGGGGGCCGCCCGCCCTGCGACCCGGCAAAGCCGGTTCCGCGGCTCATGCTGGATTAATGAGTGCAAGCGGGCAGCCGCGGGACTGGCTTTGCCAGACCGCAGGCGCCGCCCCCTCGAGGAGGGAACAGGCTACACACAGTGAGACTGGACGGGGGTGGGTGTCTTGCTAGGGCGCCCCAAAACCAAACCGCCGAAACACCTCCTGCGCTTCCGGCGTCAACAAGTAGGCAGCAAACTGCCCAGCAGCAGCATCCCCGCTTCGCGCAGTCAAACCGTAGGCCGCACTCACCTGTAGAGCCGCCGGCATCTGCACCACATTCATCCGCGGCAGGTCCTTGCGAACCGCCACAGCATTGGTGCAATAAGTCAGGAACAGATCAGCACGCCCTTCCGAAACCAGCCACTCATAAACCCCCCGGCCTGCTGGAGGCTGGGGCGCTTCGGGCGAACCGGTGAGCTTGAGTGCCTTGGCGTCCAGTGCCGTGTAAGCACCGGGCTTGAGTGCTTCCGCCTTGCGGAACGCTTCCCATGCATAGTCGCCCGACGGGTCCGCCCTGGGCGTGGAGGTGCCGAGCTTGACGGCGGGATCCAGCATCAGGTCGAGCAACTTTCCCGAATCGGCATTGAGCTGCGGCACGGCCAACGCGCACAGCTGGTTGCGCACGAAGAGCGTGGGTTGCGCCCATGAACTTCCCGCTGCGGCATACAGGCGCTGGGGATGCTGCGTGTCGGCCGAGGCAAACACCTGCGCCGGCTCACCCTTCTCGATGCGTTCGCGCAGCAGGCCAGAGGCGCCAAAGGTCAGCTGGGTTTTCACGCCCGTGCGGGTTTCATACGCGCGCGCGGCTTCAGTGAGCGCTTCGCGCAGGCTGCCCGCCGCATACACGCGCAGCGGCGCGGCGCCTTCAGCAGATGCTGCGGGCGATTGGGCATGCGCCATAGTCAAGCCTCCTGAAAAAACAACCGCAGCAGCAATCCATACCAGCAGGCGCCGCGGAACCGGCTTCGCCGGGCCGCAGGCGCCGCCCCCTGGAGGGGAGGACAGGCTACACGCAGTGAGCCTGGACAGGGGGGAACTCATTTTGCGTTTGGAAAGAACAGCTGCTCGCCATTGATCTTGTAGCCGGCAATCACGTTCTGGCCAGCTGGTGAAATCACCCAGTCCACAAACTTCTGCGCTTCCACCACTTTGGTCTGCGGATGCTTGGCGGGGTTCACCACCATCACGCCGTACTGGTTAAACAGCTTGGTATCGCCTTCGACCAGCACGACCAGGTCGCCGCGGTTTTTGAAGGACAGCCAGGTGCCGCGGTCGGCCAACACATAGCCGCCGCTGCTGGCCGCGATGTTGAGCGCCGGGCCCATGCCGCAGCCGCAAGCCTTGTAGTTGGCAAACGCAGGCTTGTCGCCCGGCGTCTCGACGCCCGCGGCTTTCCAGTAGCGAAGTTCGGCGGCGTGCGTGCCGCTCTTGTCACCGCGAGAGATAAAACCGGCATTGGCGGCGCTGAGTTTTTTCAGCGCTTCGACAATGTCCCTGCCCCTGGTTTTGGCTGGATCAGCTGCGGGGCCGATCAGCACGAAGTCGTTGTACATCACGGGAAAACGCTTGATGGCAAAGCCCTCAGCCACGACTTTTTCTTCCGCCACCTGGTCGTGCACAAAGAGCACGTCAGCATCACCCCGGCGGCCCATATCGATAGCCTGGCCGGTGCCGACAGCGACTACTTTCACGTCAATGCCCGTGGCTTTTTTGAACTCGGGCAGCAGGTAGGGAAACAGGCCTGACTGCTCGGTCGAGGTGGTTGACGCCATCACGATAGTGCTGGTTTGTGCTATCGAAACAGTAGCTGCCAGCGCAAGCGGGACAAGCGCCAAAGCCCTGATCGACCCGAAAATTCCCGACACCATGCTCAAGCTGTTCATGCAAGTTCTCCTTTTAAAAATGCTTCTGCCGCTGCGGGGACAGGACCGGTGAAAAAGGCCGCAGTCGGCAAGTCGGCTACCAGCCGGCCGTGCTCAAGGTAAATCACCCGGCTGGCCAGCCGCTTGACCTGCCCCAGGTTGTGGCTGCTGAAAATGAGTGTCATGYCGGCATCGGCAAATTCCGCCATCAGGCGCTCGACCTCGCGCTTGGCCGTGGGGTCCAGGCTGGCCGTGGGCTCGTCGAGCAACAGGACCTGCGGCTTGAGCGCCCAGGCACGCGCCAGCGCCACACGCTGCTGCTGCCCGCCCGACAGCGCCTTGGCATTGCGTGTAGCCAGGTCTTCCAGCCCCACGCGCTCCAGGGCAGCCAATGCCTGGACTTTGGCCTCTTTCCAGCGCACACCACCCAGCCACAGTCCGAGTGCCACGTTGTTCAGCACGCTGGCGCGCAGCATGTAAGGCCGCTGGAACAGCATGGCCTGCCGCAATTGCACGTCGTGTTGAAAGCTGCCGGCAGAAGGCCGTACCAGGCCGTTGAGGGTCCGAAGCAGCGTGCTCTTTCCGCTGCCGTTGGCGCCCACCAGTGCCAGCCTTTCGCCGGCCTTGATACGCAGGCTGCAGCCGCTGAGCGCATGGACCTGGCCGAACTGCACACCGATGGCGTGCAGGTTGAAAACCTGCGTCATGGCTGTGCGCCCCCGGTGGCCAGGGCCACATCCGGCAGGCGGTCGTCGAACTGCTCGCGCCAGCGCCGCACCAAGGCTATCAGGATGTTGAGCAGCAGCACCACACCCAGCAGCACGATGCCCAGCGCAAGCGCCAGCGGCAAATCGCCCTTGCTGGTTTCCAGCGCGATCGAGGTGGTCATCACGCGCGTGAAGCCGTCGATGTTGCCGCCCACCACCATCACCGCGCCGACCTCCGAGATCGCCCGGCCGAACGCGGCGATCAGCACCGTCAGCAACGCATAACGCTCGTCCCACAGAAGGATGAGGCCTCGCACGAAGCGGCCCGCACCCAGCGACTGGAATTGCTCGCCATGAGAACGGTCGGCATCTTCAATCGTCTGGCGAACCAGCGCGGTGACGACCGGCAGCACCAGCACAGCCTGCGCCAGCACCATGGCCTTGAAGGAAAACAGCCAGCCCAGGAAGCCGAGGGGGCCGGTTCGGGAGAGCAACAGGTACACCACCAGCCCGACCACCACCGAGGGCAGGGCCAGCGCGGTGTTGAGCACAGCCAGAACCGCACCGCGGCCGCGAAAACGCGACACACCCAGCCACGCACCGAGCAGCAGGCCAGCGCTGCAGGCAATGAGACAGGCGCAGGCACTCACGGCCAATGAACGGGCCACGATGCTGGCCAGCATGGGATCGAGCGAGGTGATGAGCGTGAATGCCGTGGCGGCGCTGTCTGAGAAGGTGTTCATGTGGGAGATCTGCGGGGCACTGGTACTGCAATCCGGAAGTAGCGAAACACAATGAAAGTGATGGATTCGTGCCCAGGGCGAGGCGCAAGCCGCAGCGAAGGCTATACGCCTTCGCAAGGATTGCAACGCTGCCATGGGTTACGAATACGCGCTTTCATGTTTCGATACTTCCGGATCGCAGTACCAATCGTAGCGCCCAAGTCCTTGATTTATATCGGGAATCATCGCTATGAATTGATTTGCATAGGCTGATCCCCGCTTCGCAGCGCGGCCCGCCCTTCGCCCGTCGCTGCTGACCTGTGCACTCATAATCAGTGCACTTACCGCCTCGCCATGCATAAAGTCGAACTCTCTTACCTGCTCACGCCACAGCGGGGCAAAAACGCCCTGATACGCAATCCGCTGATGGACATGCTCCATGCGGTGCGTGAACAAGGCTCCATCTCCAAAGCCGCCAAGGCGCTCGACCTGTCGTACCGCCACGTGTGGGGTGCACTCAAAGACTGGGAGCAGACCCTGGGACGAACACTGATCGTCTGGGACAAGGGCCAGCGGGCACGGCTCACGGAATTCGGAGAGAAACTGCTCTGGGCCGAGCGGCAGGCACAGGCTCGGCTGGCGCCCCAGATCGAAGCATTGCGGGGCGACATCGAACGGGCTTTTTCCACCGCCTTTGACGACAACGCCCATGTGCTCACGCTCTATGCCAGCCACGACGCAGCGCTTTCTGCGTTGCGCGAACAGGCGAGCCCGCGCGGGCTGCACCTGGACATCCGCTTCATGGGCAGCGTGGACGCCATTGCCGCCCTGAACGCGGGGCGCTGCATGATGGCCGGATTTCACACGCTGGACCAGCCTGGCAGTCAGTCCGTGACGGCCCTGACCTACCGCAACCTGCTCAAGCCCGGACTGCACAAGCTGATCGGTTTCGCCCATCGCATGCAGGGCCTGATCGTGGCCAAAAACAACCCGCTGCAGATTGCCGGCATCACCGACCTGGCAAGGCCGGGCGTGCGTTACGTGAACCGGGCGGAAGGCACCGGCACACGCGTGTTGCTGGACGAACTGCTGGGCAAAGCCGGTGTGGCGACTTCAGATATCCAGGGCTACCAGAGCCAGGAGCCATCCCATACGGCCGTGGCCCAGGCGATTGCCAGCAATGTCGCCGATGCCGGCCTTGGCATTGAAACGGCAGCGCGCGAGAACGGCCTGGGCTTCATCCCGCTGGCGCAGGAGTGCTACCACCTGGTGTGCCTGAAGTCCGAACTGCCCACGCCGCAGGTGCAGGCACTGCTCAAGGAGCTCCAGAGCCGCGACTGGCAGGCCACGCTGGAAGAGTTGCCCGGCTACAGCGGCGAAACGGCCCAGAGCGGCAAGGTGCTGTCCCTGCGCGCCACCTTGCCCTGGTGGACATACCGCAAGGAAAAATTGGCGAAAAGTGCCTGAAACCCTTTCAGGACTAGCGCTACCAGCTATTCTTTTTATAGCGCGCAGGACCTGAATCCACAGAAAATATCGTCCCGCCCGGGCAGGCAGAAGTTGCGGTAGCGGGGATGCTTCAGGCGCGCACGCGTGGCGAACGAACCGCCGCGCAGCACCTTGTGGCTGCCGAACCAGGGTTCGGAATAGGCGGCGAAAGGACCGGGCACAAAACCCGGGTAAGCACGAAAGGTCGTGCCCGTCCACTCCCACACGTCGCCCCAGCGAAAGCCCCTGCGGGCGGCCGTGCACGCAGCGGTTTCCCATTCCACTTCTGCGGGCAGGCGGCGCCCGGCCCAGCGGCACCAGGCGTCAGCTTCCCACCAGCTCATGTGCATGGCCGGCTGGTTGCCGAGCATGCGCATGGCCTTGCCAAAGCGGGTCAGCATTACGGCGCCGCTGGCCACACCAATCTGTTCAACGTAACGCGGACCGCGCCTGCCTTCGCTTTTGACGATGGCCTGCAACCACTCCCATCCCTCGGGCTGCCAGAACTCGGGCCGGTCATAGCCGCCGTCATCGACAAACTCCACGAACTGCGCCCAGCTCACCGGCTGCGCGTCGATCTCGAACTCGGGCACGCTGATGTCGTGCTGTGCCAGCTCGTTGTCAAAAACAAAACCTGCAGTGCCCGATGGTGCGGCAGAGCCCATTTTCCAGGTGGTAGCCGGGATCAACAGCGCGCCCCGCAGTGCCATGGGCGGGGGTGTGAAGGCTTGCAACAAATCCTTCTCAATAGGCACACCCAGCATCTGCGCGGCGTGGGTCAAGGCTTCGGCCTGCATGTCCTCATAAAAGAGGCACAGGCGGTAGAAGTAGAGCGCGTCGCCGTCCTCCCCGGCTTTGCCCAGTAATTCCAGCGTGCTTTCCAGCGTGTCGAGCAGATAGGCACGGCAAACTTCCACATCGGGCAGGTCAAGCGACCAGCGCTGGCTGTGCGGAACACTCGCAGGGTCCCACCAGCGGTCGGCATTGGGTTCCATCGAAGCGAGGCGGGTGTGCCCCGGTGCGCAGCGTATTCCCTGTGCACGCTGCACATTGCGGCCGATCCACCATTCCTGGAACCAGCCGACGTGGCCGAGCATCCACAGCGGAGGGCTCAGCAGCGGGGAGGCCGGCACGGCAAAACCAACGGATTCCAGCGCCTGCTGGTACTGGCCAAAAATCCGCAAGGTGTGATTGCGGGCATCCATCAGCGCCAGCGACAGGACGTCACGGCCGGCGCTGCGCATGAGGGGCGAATCGATCTGGCGGTCCATCGCGAAAAAAATGATTGCTGGCGGGAGTAATGAAAAGGTGTAGCGTCTTGAACCCGCACAAAGTCTGGCAAGCACTGACACGAATGGACACAAACAAGACACCATCAAAGCCGCGCGCCGATTGAGACCAGAATAGCAGACGGACGACCGGCTAGCGCGCATAAGTGTTTAGGTTGCATACTGGGCTCGAGGACAAACAAGGGGGCCTGCCAACCCGACGAAATATTGATGGCAAGGTGTCGCGCCACGGCGACTTACCCCCTTTTGTAACAACAAGTACACGGATAGACTCCGGCCAGTCGCCCCGTATCTTGAGAATGCCTGCGGGTGTCTGGAGGACGCATCGACTGCCCCTTGACCCCGCCCCTTGACTCACTCACCAGCACGCCACTTATGCAACCACACGATCTGAACTCATCGCCCGCCGAGCTCGACATGACGCTCCTGGACCTCGGGCCCCTGGCGTGGGTGCTGGAAGAACTCCGCAAGTCGCTGGAAGGTTCCAACAAAGCCCTGAAACGCTTTTTGCGGGAGGCTGAAGGCGTCAGCAACTCCGATCTCGCCGCACTGGATGCCGGTCAGTTACGTACTGCCCGCCAGCAGTTGCACCAGGCGGTCGGCGCGCTGGAGATGGTCGGCATGAGCGCGCCTGCGCTGGTGCTGCGGGCCATGGAAACGGCGGTGCAAAAATTCATCCAGACACCGGGGCAATGCACACAGGACGCTGCGACCAAAATCGAACTGGCCGGTTTTTCCCTGACGCATTACCTCGAAGACGTGCTGGCCGGCAAACCGGTGTCTGCGGTGTCACTTTTCCCCCAGTACCGCGACATCCAGGGCCTGGTTGGCGCCGACCGCGTCCATCCGGCGGATCTCTGGGTGTTCCAGTGGCGCTGGATAGAGCCGGTCCTCAATATCACTGTCGATGCCAGGGCGTACGGCGGGGAATCCAGGCAGCTGCTGGACCGGTTGATGCTGACCCTCATCCGGACCGGTGACGCGGAAGCCGCGCAAAGCCTCAGCGATGTCTGCCTGGGGTTCGCCCAGGGCCAGACCGGCATTGAGCCCAGGACCTTCTGGAAAATTGCAGCGGCGTATTTCGAAGCACTGGCAAAAGGCCTGCTGAAGATCGATCTCTATGTAAAGCGTGCAACCCTGCGCATCCTGCTGCAGTATGTCTGGCTGGCCAAGGGTACGGAGGCGTCGGCCCGGCTTGCGGAAGATCTGCTTTTCCTGTGTTCCCAGGCGAAAGTCCCACGCTCCAGCGACGCGCCGGTGCTGTCGGCGGTTCGTTCAAGTTATGGCTTGACACGGTTCAAGCCGGTGGACTATGAGTCGGTCCAGTTCGGCCGCTTCGCCCCGGCCCTGATCGCGCAGGCCCGCAAGCGCATCAGCTCGGCAAAGGAAACATGGTCTGCAGCCACCGCCGGAGACCTGAGCAAGTTCAAATCCTTGAACGACCAGTTCAGCCTGGTGACGGATTCACTGGTCAAACTGCATCCACCGAGCGAGCCGATGGCGCGGTCGCTGACGCGCGTGATCGCCTCGACGGTCAGTTCGGGTCAGGCCCCCAGCCCCGAACTGGCGCTGGAGGTGGCAACCGCGGTGCTGTACCTGGAAGCCGTGTTTGACGATTTCGACCCCAACGACCCGCGCCTGTGGGCCCGGACAGCCCGGCTTGCGGAGCGGCTTGAAAGCGCCAGGACGGGCGGACAGCCACAACCACCGGAATCGTGGATGGAGGAGCTGTACCAACGCGTCAACGACAAACAGACCATGGGAAGCGTGGTGGGTGAACTGCGCGTGGCCCTGGGTGTGCTGGAAAAATCCCTCGACAGCTTTTTCCGCACGCCGGAGGACAAAAAACCCCTGGCCGTGGTACCAGGGCAGCTCGCGCAGATGCAGGGCGTGCTGTCCATGCTGGGGGTAGACCAGGCAGCCCTGGCGGTAATGCATATGCGCGAACTCGTGGAACAGATGCTCAAACCTGGTGCCAATGAGCAGCAGGCCCACATGGCGGGATCGGTCGATCGCCTCGGCAATAACCTCGGAGCCTTGAGCTTCCTGATTGACATGCTCAATTACCAGCCCGGTCTGGCCAAAAAGCTGTTTGTGTATGACGCGGTGAAAGGCGAACTGAAGGCCGACAAGGACAACTGAAGCGCCAGGAGCGCGGCCGGGGTTGCGCCTGAGGGCAGCAGGTGAAATGCTCGAGAAAACCCCCTTGTTTTAAACTGGCTGCCCCGCGCACCGCCGGTACCGCGGGAACGCCATTGAAAGCACGCCATGAACGCCCCTGAAACACTTCCGGGCACCCCACCCCGGCTCACCAGCCTGTCGCATGGCGGCGGTTGCGGCTGCAAGATTGCGCCTGGCGTGCTGAGTGAAATTCTCAAAAACTCCAGCAACCTCCCGATTCCGCCGCAGCTGCTGGTAGGCATTGAAACCGCCGACGACGCGGCTGTTTACCTGCTCAATGACGAGCAGGCGCTGATCGCGACGACCGATTTCTTCATGCCCATCGTCGATGATCCCTACGACTTCGGCCGCATCGCCGCCACCAATGCAATCAGCGACGTCTATGCCATGGGCGGCACGCCCATCATGGCGCTCGGGCTGGTGGGCATGCCCATCAATGTGCTGCCGCTGGAGACCATAGGCGCGATCCTGCGCGGCGGGCAGGACGTCTGCCGCGATGCGGGCATCCCGATCGCGGGGGGGCACACCATCGACTCGGTCGAGCCGATTTATGGCCTGGTGGTGCTGGGCCTGGTGCACCCTTCGCGGGTCAAGAAGAATTCCGGTGCCAAGGCCGGGGACGTGCTGGTGCTGGGAAAACCGCTGGGCATCGGCATTCTTTCTGCGGCACTGAAGAAGGAACAGCTCGACGCCGCAGGCTATGCCCGCATGATCGCGCTCACCACACAGCTCAACAAGCCGGGTATCGAGCTGGCACGCATGGAAGGCGTACATGCGCTCACCGACATCACCGGCTTTGGCCTGGCAGGCCACGGCCTGGAACTGGCCCGCGGGGCCGGCGTCCAGTTGCGCATCGACTGGCAGCGCGTGCCGCTGGTCAGTGGCACGCGCGAACTCGCAGCACAAGGTTGTGTGACGGGCGCCTCGGGGCGCAACTGGGCCAGTTATGGAAATGAAGTGAGTTTGCCCGCAACCTTTGCCGAAGCTGACAAAGCCCTGCTCAGTGACCCGCAAACCTCCGGAGGCCTGCTGGTGTCCTGCAATGCAGACAGCGCCGCCGAGGTTCTGGCAATTTTCCACGCCCAAGGCTTTGCCGAGGCAGCGGTCATCGGGGACGTCACCGCCGGCCACGGGCTGGCCGTACGCTGAAAAAATGCGCGAGAGTCTGGCACAAGCCGTAAAACCCTAGGGTAAACCCGGAAATTTTTTGTCAGTCTTTATTCAGTGCTGCGGGTGGCATCCGTCGTACCATTCATGCCTCGACGTACCCGGGTGGGTACTTTCTCATTCAAAAGAACTTATCGGAGACATCCCGTGTCCGCACTCCTCAAACTCGCACTGGCCTACGACTGGCTGACCACGCGACTGGGCAAGATCGCCGCCTGGACGGTATTGCTTGCCGCGATGATTTCCGCCGGCAACGCCTTTGTGCGCTACGGCCTGGACATCAGCTCCAACGGCTGGCTTGAAATCCAGTGGTACCTGTTCGCCGCCACCGTGATGCTGGGCGCACCTGTGGTCCTCAAACTCAACGAGCACGTGCGGGTCGACATCATTTACGGCAAGCTCAAGGGCAACGGGCCGGTGTATGTAGACATCTTCGGCCTGGCCATCTTCCTGCTTCCCGTGATGGGCCTGCTGGCCTACCTGAGCTGGCCGCTGTTCGTGAGCATGCTGCGCTCAGGTGAAGTCTCAGGCAACGCCGGCGGCCTGATCCGCTGGCCCGCGATGCTGCTGCTGCCGCTGGGCTTCGGTCTGATGTTCGTACAGGGCCTCTCGGAAATCATCAAGCGCATCTGCTATCTCCAGGGCAAATTCGAGATGGATACGCACTACGAAAAACCGGTTCAGTGATCCGTTTGCATCGCTCGTTCCCATAAAAATACTTTCAGGACTACCCCATGCAGATGGAAAATTTTGCCCCGATCATGTTCGCGGGCCTCGTGCTGATCATGCTGATCGGCTTTCCCGTCGCCTTCTCGCTGGCCGCCCTCGGGCTGGCCTCGGGCTTCCTGGCCATCGAGATGGGCTGGTTTCCGGCCAGCTTCATGTCCAACCTGCCGCTCAACATGTTCGGCATTTTGTCGAACGAGCTGCTGCTGGCCATTCCCTTCTTCACCTTCATGGGTGCCATCCTTGAAAAGTGCGGCCTGGCCGAAGACATGCTGGACTCCATGGGCCAGCTGTTCGGCCCCGCCAAGGGCGGCCTCGGCTACTCGGTGATCATCGTCGGCTTCATCCTGGGCGCGATCACCGGCACTGTGGCTGGCCAGGTGATCGCCATGGCGCTGATCTCGCTGCCCGTGATGATCCGCTATGGCTACAACATGCGCTACGCCACCGGCGTGCTGGCGGCCTCCGGCACCATCACCCAGCTGGTGCCGCCGTCACTCGTGCTGATCGTCATGGCCGACCAGCTGGGCCGCTCCGTCGGTGACATGTACAAGGGCGCCTGGGGCCCCTCCATCCTGCAGGTGCTGATCTTCGCGGGCTACACCTTCATGCTTGGCGTGTTCAAGCCGCACCATGTTCCCGGCGTTCCGAAAACCGCGCGCACGCTCAACGGCTGGGCGCTGTGGGGTAAATGCCTGCGCGGCATCATCCCGTCGGCCATCCTGATTTTTGCCGTGCTCGGCTCCATGGGTGGCCTGCCCGGCATCAACACCGCCATTGCCACGCCAACCGAAGCCGGCGCCATGGGTGTGGTGGGTGCGCTGATCCTGGCGGCCATGCACAAACGCCTGACCCCGGCGTTGATCTGGGAAGCCATGAGCGGCACGATGCGCCTGACAGCCATGGTGGTCTTCATCCTGATAGGTGCACGCGTCTTCTCGATGGTGTTCCAGGGCGTGGACGGCGCCAAGTGGGTCGAGCACATGCTCAGCGGCCTGCCTGGCGGCCAGACCGGCTTCCTGATCGCCGTCAACCTGTTCATCTTCTTCCTGGCTTTTTTCCTCGACTTCTTCGAGATTGCTTTCATCATCCTGCCCATGCTGGGCCCCGTCGCCGACAAGCTGGGCATCGACCTGATCTGGTTCGGCGTGCTGCTGTGCGTGAACATGCAGACCAGCTTCATGCACCCGCCCTTCGGCTTTGCGCTGTTCTACCTGCGAGGGATCGCCGACACCCTGTTCAAGGAAGGACGCATTCCCAAGCCGATCAAGTCCAATGACATTTACCTGGGCGCTATTCCCTGGGTGGCGATGCAGCTGATTCTGGTGGCGATCGTCATCTTCGTGCCGCAAACGGTGACGATCTTCCTCGACAAACCCGAGGTGGTCGACCTGGACAAGGTCAAGATCGAGATCCCCGTCGACGAGAGCGCGACCCCGCCCGCGGGCGGGGCCAGCGGTGCAGCAGGCACAGACCCGCTGGCCCCGCCGGCGGAGCCGAATGCCGATGACGAACAGAAAAAACTCGACGAACTGTTCAAGACCAAATAACCGATCGCAGCCTTCCAGGCCAGCGTCCAACGCCCCTTTCGCGAGGGGCGTTTTTATTGGCAGCCCATACTGTCAGTTTTTCCTTTCCATACCGCGAGCACTCCATGGACCCCGTACCCGCCCCCAGCACCTATTTCGGCCCACCGCCCTTCAAGTTCACCCCGACAGGTGGGAGCATCTCGGGGCAGGCGTTTTCCGTGCCCTTCAAGGTGTTGGCCACCGCCATCGTGCTGGCCCTGGCCGCGGCTTTTGTCCAGGCCTGGCTGGCTGGGAGGGCCTCAGGCGCGGCTGCCGGCGGGGGGTGGTTCATCGCCGGGCTGCTGATGGTGGGCTACACGTGGTGGCACATCCTGCGCAGCGTCACGCGCCTCGACGAACAAGGCCTCTACCAGAGCTGGGTCTGGGACAAGCACATGGAGCTGCGCGAACTCGCCTACGGCAAGCTGATCCGCGTGCGCGGACTCGAATGGCTGATCGCACCACGTCTGTATGTGCGTACCTTGATGGGGAAGTTCGCGGTGTTCTACGCCGCATCGCCCGAGATGGTCGCGGAATTTGAACGGCTGGTAAGCGAGTTGAAGACCTTTCGCAGCCAACGCTGAGGGCACGGCTCACTGCCGCCGGAAAGGCAGGCGAAAAAAAACCGCGACATGTCGCGGTTTTTTATTTCCCGGGAAAACGGGGAACCACTGATTTCCCTTTCAAGCAGGGGCCGCGGAACCGGCTTCGCCGGGCCGCAGGCGCAGCGGCCCCCTCGGGGGGCAGCGCATTACACGAAGTCGAAGACGCAGTGAAAAGCGTGGGGGCTTATAAGGTGACACCCTGCATGTACGTGTCGAAGCGCGACTCGGCGAAGCGGAACCAGAGGATCTGGTCCTTCTGGAAAGCACGGTAGTCGGTGTATATCTTTTTCCAGTCAGGGTTCTTCTCGGCCAGCTCGGCATACAACTCCATCGACGCCTTGAACGAGGCATCGAGCACGGGCTTGGGAAAGGGCAAGACCTTGGTCTTGGCGCCCACCAGCTGTTTCAGTGCGGTCGGGTTGCGTGCATCGTACTTGGCCTGCATGTCGATGTGCGCATGTGAAGCGGCGGCATCGATGATCGCGCGGTACTCTGCGGGCAGGGCTTCCAGCGCCTTGTTGTTGACGAAAAAATCAATCTCAGGGCCACCTTCCCACCAGCCGGGGTAGTAGTAAAACGGAGCCACCTTGTTGAAGCCCAGTTTCTGGTCGTCGTAAGGGCCCACCCACTCTGCGGCATCTAGCGTGCCTTTTTCGAGTGCCTGGTAGATTTCACCGCCAGGCAGGTTCTGCGGAACCACGCCGAGACGCTCCACCACCTTGCCGGCAAAGCCGCCAATACGGAACTTCAGGCCTTTCAGGTCAGCCACGGTCTTGATTTCCTTGCGGAACCAGCCACCCATCTGGGTGCCCGTGTTGCCGCCAGGAAAGCTCACCAGGTTGTATTTGGCGTAGAACTCATTCATGAGCTTGCGGCCATTGCCTTCGTACATCCAGGCCGACATCTGGCGCGAGTTCATGCCGAATGGAATCGCTGCGCCGATGGCAAACGCTTCGTTCTTGCCGAAGTAGTAGTAAGGCACGGTGTGGCACATTTCCACGGAACCCTGGCCGACACCATCGACCACACCAAAAGCAGGCATCAATTCGCCGGCGGCGTGGACGCTGATCTGGAATTTGCCGCCAGTCATTTCGCTGACCTTCTTGGCGAACACTTCGGCACCGCCGTAAATGGTGTCAAGCGGCTTGGGGAAACTGGAAGCCAGGCGCCAGCGGATGGCCGCTTGCGCGTGAACAGCAGGTGCCACACCGGCGGCCAGTACACCGGCAATGCCGGCGTTTTTGATAAGTGAACGACGATCCATTAAATGCTATCTCCTGAAGGGTGGTCGGGTTTGCGGTCCGAATGGACGTGCGGGGCGCCCAGCTGGCAATCGACGGCTATGCAAGCCGCGCTTTTGAGCAAGAGGGCGGAGATCTATTTTGTCAGCATTTCACACCACTTGCCCAACCCGGTTTTACAGTATCGGGACAGACGTAAAAAAACCGCCTGCAAGAGGCGGCTTTCGGGATGACCGATGGGCCGGGTTCAGAGTTTCTGGGCTTGCATGAAGCGGTCAAACGTGGCTTCCGTGAAGCGGAACCACAGGTTCTGCTCGGCGCGGAACTTGGAGTAGTCGGCGTAGATCTTCTTCCAGTTTTCGTTCCTCGCGCTGATCTCTTCGTAAAGCGCCATGGACTCCTTGAAAGCAGCGTTCATCACGTCGGTCGGGAATGGACGGAGCTTGGTACCCGCACCCACGAGCTGCTTGAGCGCACCCGGGTTTTTTGCGTCGTATTTGGCCTGCATATCGCCATGGGCCTGGGCTGCAGCTGCTTCCACAATGGCCTTGTTCTCAGGGGTGAGGGCGTCAAAAGCCTTGTTGTTGATGAAGAAGTCCAGCTCGGGGCCGCCTTCCCACCAGCCGGGGTAGTAGTAAAACGGAGCGACTTTGTTGAAGCCCAGTTTCAGGTCGTCGTAAGGTCCCACCCATTCGGCGGCGTCAATCGTGCCTTTTTCGAGGGCCTGGTAAATCTCGCCACCGGGAATGTTCTGCGGCACACCGCCGATGCGCTCCAGGACCTTGCCGCCGAATCCGCCGATGCGCATTTTCAGGCCCTTGATGTCTTTCAGCGACTTGATTTCCTTGCGGTACCAGCCACCCATCTGCGCGCCGGTGTTACCGCCGGGGAAATTGACGATGTTGTATTTTCCATAGAACTCGCGCATCAGCTTCAGGCCGTTGCCTTCGTACATCCATGCGCTCATCTGACGGCTGTTCAGACCGAAGGGAATGGCACAGCCAAGGGCAAAGGTCTCATCCTTGCCGAAGAAATAGTAGGGGGCCGTGTGGCACGCCTCGACAGAGCCTTGCTGTACGCCGTCGACCACGCCAAAAGCGGGCATCAATTCCCCAGCGGCATGAACCGACACTTCGAACTTGCCGCCCGACATGGCCTTGACGGCTTTGGCAAATACTTCGGCGGCACCAAAAATGGTGTCAAGGGACTTGGGGAAGCTGGAGGCCAGGCGCCAACGAACGGCAGCCTGCGCATGAACAGCAGGTGCTACACCTGCCGCCAGCACACCGGCAATACCGGCGTTTTTGATAAGTGAGCGACGATCCATAAAACTCTCTCCTGAAGTTATCGAATTTTGCGTTGATCTGCCAGATCGGTTCGGCCTGCTACAACTGTTGAATTGCATTGCCTTGATTGAATCGGCGGAGCATGGATACTTTGTCACTCTTTTGCATAAAAACACCCCGTTTTTACCCGTAGATCGCGCACAAAAAAGCCGCCTGGGCAGGCGGCTTTTTGACGAAAACGTTTCAGCGAGCGGCTTGCCAGTTGCAAGCCGCTCGCCCCCTATCTGATCAAGTTGATGGCTTTACAGCTTCTGGCTCTGCATGAAACGGTCGAAGGTCGCCTCGGTAAAACGGAACCACAGGTTCTGGTCGCCGCGGAATTTCGAATAGTCCGCATAGACCTTGCGCCAGTTTTCATTTTTGGCCGACAGCTCTTCATACAGCTTCATCGACTCCTTGAAAGCGGCGTTCATGACATCGGCGGGGAACGGCCGGAGCTTGGCGCCAGCACCCACCAGCTGCTTCAGGGCCGTCGGATTCTTGGTGTCGTATTTGGCCTGCATGTCGACGTGTGCGGCGGCGCTGGCCGCTTCCACAATCGCCTTGTATTCGGGCGACAACGCGTCGTAGGCTTTCTGGTTGATGTACAGGTCCAGCTGCAGGCCGCCTTCCCACCAGCCGGGGTAGTAGTAGTTGGGTGCCACCTTGTTGAAGCCCAGCTTCTGGTCATCGTAGGGACCGATCCATTCGGCAGCGTCGATGGTGCCTTTTTCCAGCGCCTGGTAAATCTCGCCGCCGGGAATGTTCTGCGGCACGCCGCCCAGGCGCTCGATGACCTTGCCGGCAAAACCGCCGACGCGGAATTTGAGGCCCTTCATGTCGGCAATGGACTTGATTTCCTTGCGGAACCAGCCACCCATTTGCGCGCCGGTATTGCCGCACGGAAAGCTGATCATGTTGTATTTGGCGTAGAACTCGCGCATCAGTTTCAAGCCGTTGCCCTCAAAGGTCCAGGCGCTCATCTGGCGGCTGTTCAGGCCAAAAGGAATGGCGCCGCCGATGGCAAAGGTTTCGTCCTTGCCGAAGAAATAGTAAGGCGCCGTATGGGCTGCCTCGATGGAGCCTTGCTGCACGCCGTCGACCACACCAAACGCGGGCATCAGTTCGCCTGCAGCATGGACGGAGATTTCAAACTTGCCGCCTGAAATCGCCTTGACATGCTTGGCAAACGTTTCAGCACCTCCATAGATCGTGTCCAGCGATTTGGGGAAGCTGGATGCCAGGCGCCAGCGAACAGCGGCCTGTGCGTGAACAGCCGGCGCAACGCCTGCTGCCAAAACACCGGCAACGCCGGCGTGTTTGATGAGTGAACGACGATCCATCAGGTTGACTCCGAAAGGTAAAAATGAAAATTCCACTGGGCTCAGGCACCAGTCAGACCGTTTTGCAGGTCTTTGGGAATTCTAAAAATGAGGGGGTCTCGACCCGGCCGGGTTTACCCTTGAAGAGCTGACGGGAAGCTGAACAGATGTGGCCCCCACGGTCGTTCGCTTCGCGTAACTCCCTGCCCCCCGAGGGGGCCGCCCGCCTGTGGCCCGGCAAAGCCGGTTCCACGGCTCATGCTGGCTTTAAGAGTCTTGCCTAAGCTACCGACTTTAGGGTGGGCTTGCCGGTTCCCAGCAGAGCAGAAAACCGCGCCCTCACGGACGCTTCGATGCCTGCGGCATCGAGGCCTTGGAGGGCGAGCAGTTTTGCGGGATCGCCGTGTTCGATGAACTCGTCTTTCAGGCCCAAATGCAGCACCTGTTTGTTGACACCTGCGGCTTGCAGGGCTTCGCTGACTGCGCTGCCGGCGCCACCCATGATGGCACCCTCTTCCACTGTCACCAGGGCTTGGTGGGTGGCTGCGACCTTGAGCAGCAACTCGATATCCAGCGGTTTAGCCCAGCGCATGTTGACTACCGTCGCGCCCAATTTTTCAGCGGCTTGCAGGGCTGGGTATAGCAAAGTGCCGAAAGCCAGGATGGCAACACCCGCGCCTTCGCGGCGGACTTCGCCTTTGCCGAAGGGCAGTGCTTCAAGGCCGGTTCCCGGCTGGATGCCGGCGCCGGCGCCGCGCGGGTAGCGCACAGCCACCGGATGGTTTTGCTCGAAGGCCGAGCTCAGCAGCATGCGGCATTCACTTTCATCGGCGGGGCAGGCCACGCTCATGTTGGGAATGCAGCGCAGGTAGGGAATGTCATAGGCGCCTGCATGCGTGGCGCCATCGGCGCCGACCAGGCCGGCGCGGTCCAGCGCAAACACGACAGGCAGGTTTTGCAGGGCCACATCGTGGATCAGCTGGTCGTAGCCGCGCTGCAAAAAGGTGGAGTAAATTGCAACCACGGGCTTGAGCCCTTCGCAGGCCATGCCGGCGGCAAAGGTTACCGCATGCTGCTCGGCGATACCGACGTCGTGGTAGCGCTCGGGAAAGCGCCTGTGGAATTCAACCATGCCCGAGCCCTCACGCATGGCCGGGGTGATGCCGACGAGCCGGCTGTCGTGCTCGGCCATGTCGCACAGCCACTGGCCGAAGACCTGCGTGAAGGTCTGCTTGGCCGGTGCACTGGACTTTTGCAGGCCCATGGCCGGGTCGAACTTGCCGGGGCCGTGGTAGGCAATGGGGTCGGCTTCGGCGAGCTTGTAGCCCTGGCCTTTTTTGGTGACCACGTGCAGGAACTGCGGGCCGCCCTTGGTGTCCATCAGGTGCTTGATGTTCTCCAGCGTAGGAACCAGCGACTCAAGATCGTGGCCGTCGATGGGGCCAATGTAATTGAAGCCGAAGTTTTCAAACAGCGTGGCGGGCACGACCATGCCCTTGGCATGCGACTCCAGGCGTTTGGCCAGTTCCAGCAGCGGCGGCGCCACGCGCAGCACCTGCTTGCCCATATGCCTGGCGGATGCATAAAAACGCCCGCTCATCAGCTGGGCCAGATAACGGTTCAGTGCGCCCACCGGCGGGCTGATGCTCATGTCGTTGTCGTTGAGCACCACCAGCAGCTTGCAGTGGTCATGCACGCCCGCATTGTTCAGGGCCTCGAAGGCCATACCGGCGCTCATGGCTCCGTCGCCGATGATGGCCACCGCATGGCGGTCTTCGCCTTTTTGCTGGGCGGCCAGCGCCATGCCCAGTGCGGCGGAAATCGAGGTCGATGAGTGGGCCGTTCCGAAGGTGTCGTAGGGGCTCTCGTCGCGGCGCGGAAAGCCCGACAAGCCGCCAAACTGCCGCAGGCTGTCCATGCGCTCGCGTCGGCCCGTAAGAATCTTGTGCGGATAGGTCTGGTGGCCCACGTCCCATACCAGGCGGTCTTCGGGGGTGTTAAAGACGTAATGCAAAGCGACCGTCAGCTCCACCGTGCCCAGGTTCGAACTCAGGTGGCCGCCGGTTTTTGAAACGCTGTCAAGCACGTAGGCACGCAGTTCGTCGGCCAGGGGTTTCAGGTCAACACGGGGCAGGCTCCGCAGGTCGGCGGGACTGTTGATGGTTTCAAGCAATGGGTACATCGTGGTGTCGCTGTTTATGGCAAGGCCGGTTTCCCGGTCCGCGGTATTCAATCCTGGTGACGGTTTCAATGATGACGGTTCACCAGCATATCCGCCAGTGCACGCAGGGCATCGGTGTGACCCAGCCCGCTGGCGTCCAGGCTGCGCAGCGCCTTGCCCAGCAACTGCTGCGCATAGGCTTTGGAGTCTTCCAGCCCCATCAGTGATACGAAGGTGGGTTTGTCCTGAGCGGCATCCTTGCCGGCCGTCTTGCCCAGTGTGGCGGAGTCAGCGGTGACGTCGAGGATGTCGTCAACCACCTGGAAAGCCAGGCCGACGGCGGCGCCGTAATCGCGCAAGGCGTCTTGCGCGGCCGGCGTTGCAGCACCACAGGCCGCGCCCATCATCACGCTGGCCTGCAGCAACGCACCGGTTTTCAGCCGGTGCATTTCATGCAGCTGGACGGACGTCAGCGGCAGGCCCACACTGGCCAGGTCAATGGCCTGGCCGCCAGCCATACCCTGAAAACCGGCCGCCTGGGCCAGCATGCGGCACAGGCGAGCCTGTGTTGCCGCATCGATTGAATCATCGGGGGGGGTGAGGAATTCAAATGCCAGCGCCTGCAGGGCGTCGCCAGCAAGAAGTGCCTGGGCCTGGCCGAACTTGACATGCACCGTGGGCTTGCCGCGGCGCAGCACATCGTTGTCCATGCAGGGCATGTCGTCGTGCACCAGCGAATAGGCGTGGATCAGTTCTACTGCGCAGGCAGCCCGCAGGGCGGCTTGCGCATTGCCCTGCACGGCCTCACAGGCTGCCATGACCAGCAGCGGCCGCAGGCGTTTTCCACCGTCGAGCACGGCATAACGCATGGCGTCGCCCAGGCCCGCAGGCGCAGGCGCGTCGCTGGGACAGGCAACCCAGCGCGACAAGGCGCTCTCGACATTGGCAAGCTGCCCGGCGCTCCAGGCGCTCAAGGTAAACAGGGGCAGTTTTTCAGGGGCGTTCAATCGTGGGTCTCTTTTTTTTGGGGTGAAGGAATGTTCTGACTGCAATGCGCCGGTTATTCCTGCACCCACGGCTTGAGTTCCGTGCCTTCCAGCACCTTGATCTGGGTTTCCACGGCTTCGAGCTTGTCCCTGCAGAACTTCAGCAGCTGCGCACCGCGCTGGTAGCCGGTAAGCAGTTGGTCCAGCGGCAGCTGCCCGGACTCCAGGCTGTCAACCAGCCCTTCGAGTTCCTGCAATGCGGCCTCATAGCTGGCGGGCAATGCCGGAACAGCGGAGGCGGAAGCAGCAGCGGTGGACGAGGGACTTTTGGCCATGGTGATTTGGATGAAGGCTGATTTTAGGCCGTTGCAGGCAGGTTGCGACCCCGGCGCCCGGGACTACGAATCCATACATCTCTATTATCCGGCGGCGGCGTGCGAAGACCCGCAAAAAAGACTGCGCGGGTACAATTGATAACAGTTCTCGATAACAGCAGTGCCCCTGCTGCGGGATATCCGGCCTTGTTTTCTCCGTGGGCTGTCGCTCAGCCTGCCTACCCGCTTGTCAACAGCCTCCACCGCCTTGGCGCAGGGGCATGTTCACCGAAATTTGCATGTCTGATCTCAGCCTCCGTCTCCTGCAGGCCACCAGCCAGCTCCCCATTTCCAGTTACTTTGATGCGGGCCTGTACCAGCGGGAGCAGCAAAAGCTGTTTGCCCGCGGCCCGCGCTACCTGGGCCATGAACTGGCCGTGCCTAACCTGGGCGACTATTACGCCCTGCCGCATGAGGGCGAAGGCCGGGCGCTGGTGCGTAATGCCTCCGGCATCGAGCTGATCTCCAACGTCTGCCGGCACCGCCAATCCACCATGCTGCAGGGCCGCGGCAACACCGGCAGCAACATCGTCTGCCCGCTTCACCGCTGGACGTACAACACCTCGGGCGAGCTCATAGGCGCACCGCACTTCGAGATCGACCCCTGCCTGAACCTGAACCGCTACAAGACCACGACCTGGAACGGCCTGGTGTTCGAGGACACCGGCCGTGACGTCGCCGCCGAAATGTCGCAGCTGGCCACCTATGCCGATCTCGACTTTTCCGGCTACCAGCTCGACAAGGTGCACCTGCACGAGTGCAACTACAACTGGAAAACCTTCATCGAGGTCTACCTGGAGGACTACCATGTCGGCCCCTTCCACCCCGGCCTGGGCGGCTTTGTCACCACCGACGACCTGCGCTGGCAGCTCGAGCCAAACTATTCGGTGCAGACGGTGGGTGTGTCGGACAAGCTGGGCAAGCCCGGCACCGACACCTACAAGAAATGGCACGACGTGGTCTTGCAGTACCGCAAGGGTGTGCCGCCCAAATACGGCGCCATCTGGCTCACCTACTACCCGCACGTCATGGTTGAGTGGTATCCGCACGTGCTGGTGGTCAGCACGCTGCATCCGCAGGGCCCCGACAAGACGCTCAACGTGGTCGAGTTTTTCTACCCTGAAGAAATCTGCGCATTCGAGCGTGAGTTCATCGAGGCGCAGCAGGCCGCCTACATGGAAACCTGCGTGGAAGACGACGAAATCGCCCTGCGCATGGATGCCGGCCGCAAGGCCCTGATGGTGCGCGGCGACAACGAGTTCGGCCCCTACCAAAGCCCCATGGAAGACGGCATGCAGCACTTTCACGAGTGGTATCGCCGCGAAATGGGCGCCAGCAAAACCACGCAGATGATCTGACAGCACCGGAACTGCTATTTATTTGATAGCTGCTTGCGCACGGCCATTGCGGATCCCAGCCTCTTTTACCCCTCATAACTCCTTACCCTGAAAATCGATGCAAGCCGTCTGGATGATTCTTTCCTCCTTCCTGTTTGCCACGATGGGGGTCTGCGTCAAGTACGCGTCGGAACACTTCAACAGCGCCGAACTGGTGTTCTACCGCGGCATCCTGGGCATCGTCTTCATGGCTGCCTACGCGCGCGCGCGCGGCATCACCCTGGCCACCCGCTACCCTGCCATGCACGCCTGGCGCAGCGTGATCGGCGTGATGTCGCTGTCGGCCTGGTTTTACGCCATTGCCCATCTGCCGCTGGCGACCGCCATGACGCTCAACTACATGAGCAGCGTGTGGATTGCAGCCTTCCTGGTCGGCGGCGCTTTGATGGCCTGGGCGCCGCCGAAGGCAAATGACACGCTGAGCGCCGCCGGGCCGCCCCAAGGCGCGAGCGCCCCCTCGGGGGGCAGCGCAGCACGCGAAGCGGCAAGCGTGGGGGCTCTATTTTCCAGCCAGGGGCCTCTCGTCATGGCCATCCTCGCCAGCTTTGCCGGCGTCGTCATGCTGCTGCGCCCTGCCATCGACCAGAACCAGACCTTTGCCGGGCTGGTGGGCCTGATGTCGGGCCTGGGCGCCGCCTTTGCCTACATGCAGGTCATGGCTATATCGCGCATGGGCGAGCCCGAAACACGCACCGTGTTTTACTTTGCTGTGGGCACGGCGGTTGCCGGCGCGCTCGGCATGTGCGTCATGGGCATCACGCCCTGGAACTGGGAACACGCGCTGTGGCTGCCGCCCATCGGCATCCTGGCTTCGCTGGGCCAGCTGTCCATGACCAAGGCTTATTCCATGTCTGAAAACCATGGCGGCACGCTGATGGTGGCCAACCTGCAGTACTCAGGCATTGTGTTCGCGGCTATCTACAGCCTGATTCTGTTTGGCGACAATATCCCCCTGATCGGCTGGGCCGGCATGGGCCTCATCATCGTGAGCGCGATTGCCGCGACGGTTTTGCGTGCACGTGCCGCGCCCAACGCCCCCGCCGAAGAACACTAAGGAGCTTTCCATGAGCTACACCACCCTGATTTCCGCCGAACACCTGCAGGCCCTGATTGCATCGGCCAAGCCCCTGCGCATCTTCGACTGCACGTTTGACCTGATGAAGCCGAACGTGGGGCACGAGCAGTACCTCGCCTCGCACATTCCCGGCGCCGTGTATGCCAACCTGGACACCGCATTGAGCGCCAAGCACGGCGTGGCGGGCGCCCATGGCGTGATCACCGCCAGCGGCGCTGATGCACCCGCGTCGGGCGGACGCCACCCGCTGCCCAACCGCGAGAAGTTCGCCACCTGGCTTTCCAGCGTCGGCTTTGCCAACAACATGCAGGCGGTGGTGTATGACCGCAACGGCGCCAACTACTGCGGGCGCCTCTGGTGGATGCTCAAGTGGGCCGGCCATGAAAACGTGGCGGTGCTCGACGGCGGGCTGCAAGCCTGGCAGGCCGCCGGCGGCGCCGTCAACAGCGGCGAAGAACCAGCGCATTTCCAGGCCAACTTCCTTCTTGCACCCGAAAAAGCCACATTGGTATCGGCCCAGACCGTGGCGAGCCAGTTGGGCCGCCCGGCACAGACATTGATTGACGCGCGCGCCACGCCGCGTTTCAAGGGCGAGGTGGAGCCGCTGGATCCGGTGGCCGGCCACATCCCCGGCGCATTGAACCGCCCCTTCGGCCAGAATCTCGGGCCCGACGGAAAGTTCAAGCCGGCAGCCCAACTCAAGGCCGAGTTTGAAGCCCTGCTGGCGGGCCGCGACCCGGCCACCGTGGTGCACCATTGCGGCAGCGGCGTCAGCGCTGTCCCCAACATCATTGCCATGGAGTTGGCCGGCCTCGGAAGAAGCGGGCTCTATGCCGGCAGCTGGAGCGACTGGTGCAGCGACCCGGCGCATCCGGTCGCACAGGGCTGAGGCCGCCCAGCTTCGCGGCGCCGCCAGAAACACAAAAACCTGCACGCTTTCCAGCGTGCAGGTTTTTCTTCTTGTTGAAGCGGCCGCGCAGAACCCGTTCAAAAAATACCGGTCAATGCCGGATTTTCAGGTTCGATTATTTGGCCGGAGCGCTCGCTGCCGTGCCAGGCGTCGCCGCGTCACCTGTCATCGGGGACGTGCTGGTTCCCGATGGGGTGCTACCGGTTGTGGACGTACCCATCGAAGAGCTGCTGCCGGTGGGGGATGGCGTGGTCGACGGCGAAGGTGTGGTCGAAGGTGAGGCGGCAGGTGTCGAAGGCGACGCGCCGGTGTCTTCCACTTTTTTGCCACAGGCTCCCAGTGCCAACAAAGCGGCCAGGGCAACGGCGGTAAGGGCAGCAGGTTTGAATTTGGATGCGTGCATGTCGGTTTCCTTTTTTGAAGATGAAATGGCTGAACGGTGAGTGGCTGAACGTCAGCCGGAATTCAATTTAGCCCGGAACATCGGGCTTACCCCATGAGACGGTGTCCCACAGGGCTGTAAGCGTTTTTCGCCTGATGCGCACGCGAACGCTTGATGAAAAAACCTGCATCAATGCGCGCGCGCGTGGCCGGACAGCCGGATGCGCTTGTGCGGATTGTCCAGGCGTGAGCCCGACGAAGGGCCGGCACCGCGACTGCTCCGTGAACCGTTGTCCGGCCGGTCACCCAGGCGCCCTTTCGAGGGGCTGGGTTCGGGCCTGTGGGAGTGAAGTGTCTCTGCGGTGGTTTTCATGACGGTCTCCTTGAAAGTCAGCTCTGCTTGCGGCAGGAAAGCCGTTGCGAGGTGCAGACTATTGAGTGGGATTGGGGGGGGTTTGCGGCGCTTGCACACCTGCTACGCACCTGTGCCTGCCTTATTCACTGTAGGGACCCCGCCTGCCGCGCAATGTAGGCAATGCCTGTGGATGGCGTAGGAGCAAACCTACAAATCGTCTTCTTTTTGTCTTTTTGCCCTTCCTGCGGACGCCAGTGTTCAAGTCCCCTCACTGGAAAAGAAGGCGGATGCAGATCAGGACCGCCCCCGAAAATTTTCAAGAGCTCAAGAAGAAATGGCCTTCCAGCCTTATTGGAAAAGCGCAACCAGCTATCAAATCAATAGCAATTACAATCATTCAGCCGGTATCGGCAGTCACCGGCTGCGCAGGTGACCGCACATGCTCAGGCCGTACGCCCACGCCGACCGCGTAGGCCGGCAGCGCCTGCAGCAGGGGCCAGCGACGCATCAACTTCAGCGGCCAGGGCAGCGCCATGGGCGGGCCGCCGAGTCCCCGCGCCGCCAATACCGGGCTGAGCAGGCGGTTCTGGATGGCGACCTGCACCGCTTGCGTGACACGTGTGGGAAACAGCCGGCGTTTTTGCACCTGCGCCAGCAAGGGTGTCAGCGCGGCCCCGTCCAGCTGCGGGTTTGCCAGGGACGCAGCCAGAATGTTGGCCGCCGCCACGGCATCCTGCACCGCCAGATTGATGCCCACGCCGCCTACAGGCGACATGGCATGTGCAGCGTCGCCGATGCACAGCAGGCCGGGCTTGTACCAGTGCTCCAGCCGGTCCACCGTGACACTCAGCAGCTTGATGTCGTCCCAACTGGCCAGGGTGGCTATGCGGTCGGCAAAGAGCGGCGCCACTTTCACCACATCTGCCCGGAAAGCCTCCAGTCCCTGCGAGCGAACGGCCTCGATGCCGCCCTTGGGAATCACATAGGCGCACTGCCAGTAAGTACGGCGGTCAATCATGGCCAGGAAGATGCCGTTGGTAATGCGTCCCCCCGTCGTGGAAGGATCGCCCGGCATCTTGGGCAGGCGCATCCACAGCACATCGATAGGCGCACCCAGATCGCGCACGACCAGCCCCGCCGAACTGCGCACCGTGGACCGCCTGCCATCGGCGCCGATCACGAGGTCCGCCATCACCTGCAAAGCGCCGTCGGGCGTGGCGACCTCCACGCCCGTCACCACGCCGCCCTGCTGGATCACACCGGTCACTTCGGCGTTCTGGATCAGGCGAAAACCGGGGTACAGCTCCGCTTCATCGCGCACAAAATCCAGAAACTCCCACTGGGGCATCATCGCGATGAATTTGCAGCGCAGGCGCAAATGCCTGAAGCTGGCCAGCACGAGCTCGGTGTTGCCGACCACGGCGCGCAGCTCGCTCACTTGATCGTGCGGGCGCGCCAGGAATTTCTCCAGCAGGCCCAGCTCGTGTATCACTTCGAGGGTGGAGGGATGCACGGTGTCGCCGCGAAAGTCACGCAGGAAGTCAGCGTGCTTTTCCAGCACAAGCACCTGCACGCCTGCGCGTGCCAGCAAGAGGCCTAGCATCATGCCGGCCGGGCCGCCGCCGGCGATGCAGCAGCGCGCATTCATTACGTCGGCCATGGTGTCTCCCGGGGATGAAAATCCCCCGACCATATCCAGGCTTGATGGCCCTTGCAAGCTCCAGGCTGGGCAGCCACCGCCCAGACCTGTCAACATCTCTTGCGGAGCTGTTTTCGCCTATTTCAGCGTCATTGGCATGGGGGTGGTCTGCACTTCGCCCGGATCCGGCGGGGTGTCCAGGGGCGGCAGGGGTTCGGGTGGAGGAACATTGGGGTTGGTGGCCATAGCTACTTCCTGCTTCCCTTTTCCGGTGCCATGGGCAACTTGCCAGGCGGCTGCAGAGACTGCGGCGGCTCCGCCCGTCTGGGCAGGTCGCGGATCATTGCTTCACCCTTTTCGTCCCGGCCATCGGACGGCAGGTCCGCCTCCGACGTCGGTTCGGGCTCTTCATTGCCCGGCCGCTTGCGCGCGCCGCTCATCACAGGCCCACCACCATCAAAGGCATGTCATGGATTGCCAGCGCAGCGGCGGCCGCCATGCTGGCGAAAACGGTAATGAGAAAAGCGATGTACGCGGCTGCGCGCGGACGGCGAAAGCTTCGCGGCTTGCGCTGTGGCGCTTCATGAGCCAACTCGCCGCTGACATCGTAGGCCGAGGGGCGGAAGGCGCTGGAAACCGTGGTGGAGTCTGAGTGGAAGTTCATGGCGGGCCTGCCTTTTGCACAGTGTTTTGCACAACGCAACGGAGCATCAAAAGGATGCTTGGCCTTATCTTCCCGCTCCGCCCGAAACCCGCCTATAGGTCGCCAGGCCTTGTACTTGTCAGGCGCCGTCTGACAACAGCCCCAACCGCAGTTGCGCCTTGCCGCTCAATGGTGGTGCGCAAGGCCGCTGATCAGCGTGACCAGGCCAATGCCGATGGCCAGCCAGGCGATTTGCGCCACGGTTTCCCGGGCAGTGACGCGCTTTTGCAACTGGGGAATCAGGTCGGCCAGCGCGACGTAAATGAAGCTGCTGGACGCCATGATCAGGAAAAACGGAAGGTAGTCGTACAGCTGGTCAACCAGCGCATAGCCGACCACGCCGCCCAGCGCGGTGACGGCGCCGGCCAGCGACACCTTGATGAAGGCGGCGCGGCGGTTGTTGGAGGTCTGGCGCAACACCACCAGGTCGCCCATGTGGTGGGGCACCTCATGCACCAGCACCGCCAGCGCGGCGACCACGCCCAGCCGCAAATCGGCCATGAAGGCCGACGCAATCAGGATGCCGTCGCCGAAAGCGTGCACGCTGTCACCGGCCAGCACTGCCCAGCTGCCGCTTTTGGCTTCGCCATGCGTGTGGTCGTGGTGGCTGTGCGCGGCATGGACGTGTTCCGTATGGTCATGGTGTGCATGCGCCGCCGCCTCGGGGCCATGGTGCTCGCCGCCATGGTGCTCATGGCCGTGATGCCACAGCTCGGCCTTGTCGAGCAGAAAAAAGAAGACCAGCCCGACCAGCAAGGTGGCAAACAGTTCCTTGGCCCCGGCCTGGCTTTCAAAAGCCTCGGGCAGCAAATGCATGAAGGCCGTGGCCAGCAACGCACCGGCCGCCAGGCTGAGCATGTGCTGGGTGTAGCGGGCCAGCACACCAAAGCTGAGCAGCGCCGCCAGCCACACGCTGCCAATGCCTGCAGCCAGGGTCCCCACCAGGATTGCTATCAAAGTCATAGCTGCTTGCGCTCGTATTTATTGGGCTAAGGCCCGAAATCACTCAAAATTATCCGCAGAGGTTACACCACAGACGACAAACCCCGGGCGCGGCATCCAATGCCTGCGGCCGGGGTTGTTTCAATCTTATCAAGCCTGTCAAGTGGTTAGCCCCCACGGTCGCTCACTGCGTGTAGCTCCCGAGGCCTTGCAGGCCGCGGCTCGCGGGACGCTTCGCCTCTGTCGCCCGTCCAAGCCTGCGCAGGCAGGCTTGGAGCCGCGGGCTCCAGCCCCTCGGAGGCCGCCCGCCTGCGGTCTGGCAAAGCCAGTCCCGCGGCTCATGCTGGCTTGAAGGGTTCAGGGCGCAATCAGTGTGGGGTATTTCACCAGCAGGGGCCGCGGAACCGGCTTTGCCGGGCCGCTGGCGCCGCCCCCTCGAGGGGGGAACAAGCTACATGTAGTGAGCTTGGACAGGGGTGCATCACTTTTGGGGGAACAGGCTACACGCAGTGAGCCTGGACGGGGGTGCTTTTTAACCCACGCCGTGGGTTTTGAACCATTCGAGCGCGCGCTTGAAGCCGTCATCTGCCGCATCCTTGCGGTAGCTCGGGCGGTAGTCGGCATGGAAGGCGTGAGGTGCTTGCGGGTAAACCACAAACTCGGAAGCCGCTGCGGCCTTGTTGCCCTTGGCGCCGGCCTCGGCCAGCGCGTCTTTCATCTGGTTGACGGTGGTCAGCGGGATGCCACCGTCCTGCCCGCCGTAAAGGCCCAGCACGGGCGCCTTGAGGTTGGCGGCCAGATCCAGCGGGTGCTTGGGCGTCAGCGCTGACGGCTGGCCTACCAGGCGGCCGTACCAGGCCACGCCGGCTTTGACGTTCTTGCTTTGCTCGGCATACAGCCAGGTGATGCGGCCGCCCCAGCAAAAACCGGTGATGCCGACTTTTTTGGCGTTTCCGCCGTTAGCGGCTGCCCACTTCACGGCGCCGTCCAGGTCGGCCATGACCTGTTCGTCAGGCACTTTGGAAACGACTTCAGCCATCAGCTTGGCCATTTCGTTGTACTTGCTCGGGTCGCCCTGGCGCGCATAGAGCTCGGGTGCAATCGCCAGGTAGCCGGCTTTGGCAAAGCGCCGGGCCGTGTCGGCGATGTATTCGTGCACGCCAAAAATTTCCTGGATCACCAGCACCACTGGCAGGTTGGTCTTGCCGGCGGGCGCTGCAAAGAATGCGGGCACCTTGAAGCCGTTGACTTCATACGTGGTTTCGCCGGTCTTCAGGCCTTCTGAGGAAGTTTTGATGGCGGTCTGCGCCATGATGGGCATGGCGGTGGCGGCATAACCGACCCCCAGGGCCGTTTTGAGCGCGGTGCGGCGGCTGGCGCCGGCTTCGGTGGACCGCCCGGGCAGCAGGGCGTCGAAGTCTTTTTTCTGGTCGTGTTCAAGCATGGCGGTTCCTCAGTAGATTGTTGGAGGTTGTCAAAAGGCAAACAGTCGGAGTCTATGCGGCCCCGGAAGTTCTTGCCACCGCGGGGCGATGACACGGGTGTTTTCCCTTGCCCCGCCCCTCCCCGTCAGCGGCCTGCCCTTAAACAATCTTGACGCTGAGCTCCGGCAGGCCGTCGATATGGCATTCAATGACATCGCCCTTGACCACCGGGCCGACGTTTTCAGGCGTGCCCGAGTAAATGATGTCGCCGGCGAACAGCTCAAAGGCTTCAGACAGCTTGGAGATCTGCTCGGCCACCGACCAGATCATGTGGTTCAGCGTGGCCTGCTGCTTGACCTGGCCGTTGACCTTGAGCCAGATCGAGCCTTTGGTGTAGTGGCCGGTCTGCGCGACCTTGTGGATGGGGCCAATGGGAGCAGAGCGGTCAAAGCTCTTGCCGATTTCCCAGGGCTTTTTCTGGTCGCCCATGCCGCGCTGCAGGTCGCGGCGCGTCATGTCCAGGCCGAGCGCGTAACCATAAACACGATCCAGCGCCTCGCTCATCGGGATGTTGCGCCCGCCCTTGGCCAGCGCCGCCACGAGTTCGACTTCATAGTGGTAGTTTTTGGTCAGTGTCGGGTACGGGTGGTCGGCAACCTTGCCCGGCGGCACCACCTGGATCGCATCCGTCGGCTTCTGGAAAAAGAATGGCGGCTCGCGGCTCGGGTCGGAGCCCATCTCGATCGCATGTGCTGCGTAGTTGCGGCCTATGCAGTAAATGCGGCGCACCGGAAACATCTCGGCGCTGCCCGCAATGGGGATGTAGGTCTCAGCCACCGTGAAAGGCGTGGCCGGCGCATTGGCCGCCGTGCCGGGCGTGGCGCAGCCGACGACGGCGCCCGTCGCCATCAGGGCGCCTGTCTGCAGAATTCCGCGTTTGCTCATGTCTGGTTGTGTCATGTGTGTCTCCTGGGATTGATAAAAGCTGGAGCTTGTTGTCAGCGTTTTTTCTCCAACCATCAAGCTTAGGACGGGCATGGCTTCTACAGGAGGACGCAATTACGCATTTACCGGACGATTCAATGCAGTGCTGCTGCACCGCAGCAGATGCGGACGGATCAGGCGCCGGAGATTTTTGCTCGCACGCTGTCGCGGTAGGCCTTGGGCGTCTGGCCGAAGCGCTGACGGAATCGCCGCGCGAAGTAGGCCTCATCGGCAAAGCCCGAGGCATGGGCGATGCTGGCGATGCGCTGGCTGCTGTGCGCCAGTTGCTCTTGTGCGAACTCCAGGCGCCGTTCGGTCACCAGGTCGGTGAAGGTCTTGCCGGTTTCTTTTTTGAGCAGGTGCGCCAAATAGTTGGGCGACAGGAAGGCGGCCGCGGCCGCATCGGCCAGCGTGACCTCGCCGGCCAGGTGTTCGCGGATGTAGCGCACCGCGCGCTGCAGGCTGGCGCGGCGGCTGCCCTGTTGCGCCTGGCTGGCGGAAAAGCGTAGCAGGTCGGCTTCGTACTTGCGGCATACGAGGCCGATGAGCTGAAGCATCAGGCCGCGGATGATCTCAATGGAGCCGAAGCGGCGGTTGGCGTTTTCAAACGCCAGTTTTTCGAGCAGCGCCTCGACTTCGGGCAACTCGGCTTCTGAAAAATAAAAGTCGGCGTGTTCCTGAAAGAGGAAAGGCGCGAGCTCAGGCGCGCGGGTCAACGGCACGTCCTCCAGGTCCAGCGGGTCTACGTCCAGGCCGGGGCGCAAAAACTGCTGCGACATATTGATGATGACGTAGCGCGAACCTTCCGGGTGCGGGATCACATGCACGCGGTAAGGCAGGATAAAACTCAAATAGCCGCGCCGGAAGGGCCGCACCGTGCCGGCCACGTTCTGTTCGGTGTCGCCCTGCAGACTGATCTGGATCTGGAAATACTCGTGCCGGTGCGGGCGCACCAGCGGCGGCCGCACCAGCTGGGACCGGATGTCGAAGTCGAGGTGGTCGGCCCGCTCGGACATGCCGTAGGTCTTGATGTCTGTCATGCGCCGTATTCTCGGGCCTGGGCTTTTGCTGTTGTTTCTTTTCAGAATCATTTATTTCTGTATTGACAGAAATTTCAGACGGCGTATATTCAGAGCCATGGAACTCAGCCCCGTCGCCCGCAAATTCGTCGTCCACTGGGGAGAAATGGGCACCGCCTGGGGCGTGAACCGCACCGTTTCACAAATTCACGCCCTGCTTTTCTTCCACGGCCGCCCGCTGCATGCCGAAGACATCGCCGATACGCTGGAAGTGGCGCGCTCCAATGTCAGCACCAGCCTCAAGGAACTGCTGAACTGGAACCTGATCCGTGCGACCCATGTGCTGGGCGACAGGCGCGACTATTACGAAACCTCGCTCGACGTCTGGGAACTCTTTCGCACCGTGGTGCGCGAACGCAAGGAACGCGAGTTCGACCCGACCGTGCGCATGTTGCGCGAGCTGGTGAAGGAAGACGGCTTTGAGGCCGAGTCCGCCGATGCCCAGGACCGGGTACGGGAAACGCTGCGCCTGATGGAATCCCTGGGCTTGTGGGCCGACGAGATGCTGCGGCTGTCACCCACCACGCTTGAAAAGGTGCTGCGCATGGGCGCCAGCGTGCAGAAGTTCGTGCGAGGCGACAGCGACGCGAAACTCATGGACCCCTCCGAACTTTTACCGCCCACTTTTTGATTTAGAGGACCTGGCCAGCTTTGGCCCTTTTTTTGACTATTGATTTCTGTTTGTACTGAAATTTCTAAAGGAGAGAAATATGACAAGCGCCCGCATAACCAGCCGCAGCGTTCCCGACCTGGGCAACACCCGTTACGACAGCTTCAAGGCCGGGCTGGATCCCACGATTTATCCGCTGACCCTGTTCTACGAATCCGCCTGCCCGCTCTGCAATGCAGAAATGAGCAACCTCATGCTGCGCGACACCGAAGGCCATCTGCGCTTTGCCGATGTCTCGGCGCCGGACTTCGCCGATGTGCCTGCCGGCGCCACGACGCAAGACCTGCTGGACCTCATCCATGCACGCACTGCGGACGGCCGCGTGCTCAAGGGCGTCGAGGTGTTCCGGCTGGCTTACGAAGCCGTCGGCCTGGGCTGGGTCAGCTCGGCCATGCGCATGCCCTTGCTGCGCCCGCTGGCCGAATGGGGCTACCCGGTGCTGGCACGCAACCGCCACCGCATCCCGCGCGGCTTCGTTCGCCTGCTGTTTGAAGGCGCTGTGCGGCGCGCGGCCGAGCGCT
This sequence comes from Polaromonas sp. P5_D5, assembly GCF_054049435.1. NCBI lineage: Bacteria > Pseudomonadati > Pseudomonadota > Betaproteobacteria > Burkholderiales > Comamonadaceae > Polaromonas > Polaromonas sp. P5_D5. The sequence continues at coordinate 215,048 of NZ_JBFUMJ010000002.1, read as the reverse complement.
CGGTCCTGGCGCGCTGCGACGCCGGAAGCTGCTCACGCTAAGCCGTTCCATCACCACTCACCCAACCATCCGAGCAAACGAAAGGAAATCATCATGAGTGCCAACCTGTTTTTTGTCTCCCTGCTGATCGCGCTGGTCGGCCCGGTCGTTGCGATCACTTACCTCAAGCCCATCCTCTACAAGGTGCTGCGCATGCTGTGCGACGCCGACGGCGGGGCCGAGTTCTGGATACGCTGCGCCTACCTGCTGGCGGTGTCCGGCACCTTGCTGCTGATGCTGACCTTCGGCGAATTCAATGACCGCAGCAGCGTCATCGACACCGTGCGGCGTTCGCTGTGGCTGGTGCTGGCGGGCGTGTTTGTCACCGTGGCGATCATTTCGCGCAATGTGTGGATGCAGGTGCGGCAATGGCTGGCTGCGAAAGAGCTGGCCACCCATGTGCAGGGCGCCCGGATCGCCAAGCCCGCCGAATCCGCTGTATCCGATGAATCCTCCACGGCCGGCTGGCCCGCCTGAAGAGGCTCATGAACGGAGAATCAAAATGATCACCGCAACGCCTGCCACCAGTCGCGTCATCACCCAGCCGGCCAAAGAAGGCGAAGCACGGCTGGCGGACATCAGGTCTTACTACAACGCCGTGGCCGACGACTACCGCGCCTGGAGCCCCGGCATGAACATGCACTTCGGCTACTGGTCCTGGAAGGTCAACCCCTTGGGCCGCGAAGCCATGCTGGAGCGCATGAACCTGGAAGTACTGCACCGGCTGGCCCTGCCAGCCAATGGCGCCGTCCGGCTGGCCGACCTGGGCTGCGGCGCCGGTGCCACGGCGAGGTCCATCGTCAAAGCCCGTAAGCACAGCACGGTAGACGCCGTCACGCTGGTGGCGCGGCAAATCGTGCAGGGAGCCGAACTCAACCAGGCCGCGGCCTTGCCCAACCAGGTCCGCTTTCACCTGGCCGACTATGTGGACACCGGCTTGCGCACGGGTGCCTACGACGGGGTCTACGCACTGGAAAGCGCCTGCCACGCGCCCGGCGCCGACAAGCGCGCGCTGGTGCGTGAGGCGGCTCGCTTGTTGCGTCCCGGCGGCACATTGGTGATTGCCGACGCCTTACGGCGCAACAACAAACCCCTGCCCGGATTCATGGAACGAATCTACAGGCTGTGGTGCCATCACTGGGCTGTGAACGAGCTGGCCGAGAAAGACGCGCTGCACACTGCGCTTGCAAGCCAGGGTTTCACCGACATCCGGTTTCAGGACATCAGCCTGCGCCTGGCGCCGAGTGCATTGCAGATTCCGCTGTTCGCCACGCGCTTTGCCTTGCGTGAACTCTGGCGCGCCCGCTTTCGCCTGTCGCCGCTGCGCCGCGGTCACATCGTCGCATCGTATGCAGCCTTCCTGCTGGGCGTGTGGTTGCCGGGGTTCGGCTACTACATGGTTACCGCGCGCAAAACTGCCGATGACCAAGCATCGCACTAAACCTGTCACAACACCCATCATTGCGTAACAAAACAAGGTGCAGGGGGCAATAAACCTAACGTGCCGACCCCGCGACTGCAGCGTGCTGCATGACCACCGCGCGCACTCCATCGACGACTTTCGCCATGCGCCGGTAATCCAGCCTGTCTGCGGTGTCCTGCGGCGTGTGATAGGCCTTGTTCCGGTAGAAAGCCGTGTCGGTGACCATCATTCCCACATAGCCTTCGTTCCAGTAATTGAGGTGGTCTGAAAAATCGACACCCACCACGAAACCCGGCGCGTTGATGGAATACACCGGCAGGTCGGAGGCCGACTTCATCGCCGCCTTGACCTGGCGTGCGATGTCGCCGTCCTGGTAGAAACCCACCAGTGAAATGAAATTTCCGGTAGTGGGGTAGATCGCATTGAGAAGCCGCACGGGATGGTCCTGGCTTCCCGGCTCATCACTGAAGTAGCCGATGCACTCGAGCGACAACATGAGGTATGCGCGCTTGCCGGACTCTGCGAGAGACCGGGCGTGAATGGCGCTGCCCATGTAAGGTGTGCGGAAAAAAGGAGGCTCTTCATTCGTGTAGATCACCAGTTCTACCCGCTGGCGGAAAGATTGGCCCTTGAGCAAGCGTGCCAGCTCAACGAGGCCCGCCACGCCGCTGGCATTGTCGTCCGCGCCGGGCTGCTCACCAGCCACGTCATAGTGCGCACCCACCACCATCACCTCAGGTGTATCAGGACCCAGCTTCACGACCAGGTTGCGGTATGGCCTGCCTTTGGCCGTGAAGCGTTGGCTCTCCACCTGAAGACCCAGTCCGGAAAGCTGTGACTCCAGATAGACGGCAGCACCTTCAAGCCGGGTTCCGTTATCGAACGTGCGGTTCGGAAAATCGGTGGAGAGTTTGTAGACCAGTTGCTTCAGTCTCGCGGCGGATGCCGTTTGCGAAGCAGGTGCTGGCGTCTCGCCAGCCGGCACAAACGGCTGGGTCAACCGGTACCAGGCATAGCCTGCCGCGGCGCCAGCCATCAGCAAGGGCAGGACAACACCAGCGACGAGGATTTTCCAGCCCCGCCTCACACACAGCCCCATCGCAGGGAAAATGGAGCCGGCTTAATGTGCCTTGTCCCAGTTGGGCCCAACGCCAATCTCCGCCAGCAACGGCACTTTCAGCTCAGCGACGCTGGCCATCAGGCGCGGGATCTCGGTACGCAGCCACTCGACCTCTGCCTCCGGCACTTCAAACACCAGTTCGTCGTGCACCTGCATGATCATTTTGGTGGCGCGCTTTTCTTCGTCAAGCACCTGCTGCACCTTGTTCATGCTGAGCTTGATCAGGTCGGCCGCCGTGCCCTGCATGGGCGCGTTGATGGCCTGCCTTTCCGCGGCCTTCTTGCGTGGCCCGTTGCCGCCGGTGATTTCCGCCAGGTACAGCTGCCGGCCAAATACGGTTTCGACGTAGTGGTGTTCCTGGGCAAACGCCACGGTCTGGTCCATGTAGTTCTTGACGCCGGGATAGCGCTGAAAATACTTGTCGATGTAGGCCGCCGCGGCCTTGGTTTCGATGCCAAGGTTGCGCGCCAGCCCGAAACTGCTCATGCCGTAAATCAGGCCGAAGTTAATGACCTTGGCGTAGCGGCGCTGCTCGCTGCTGACCTGGTCGACCGCCACCCCGAACACCTCGGCGGCCGTGGCACGGTGCACGTCCAGGCCGTCGGTGAAGGCGCGCAGCAGTGCTTCATCGCCGCTCAGATGCGCCATGATGCGCAGCTCGATCTGCGAATAGTCAGCGCTGGCGATCACGCTGCCTGCAGGCGCGATAAAGGCCTCACGTACGCGCCGGCCTTCTGCCGTGCGAATGGGAATATTCTGCAGGTTGGGGTCGTTGCTGGAAAGCCGCCCCGTGACCGCGACGGCCTGCGCGTAATGCGTGTGCACGCGGCCGGTACGGGGCAACGCCAGCTGCGCGAGCTTGTCGGTGTAGGTACCCTTGAGTTTGCTCAGCGAGCGGTGCTCCAGCAGCTTGGCAGGTAGCGGGTAGTCTTCGGCCAGCTTTTCCAGCACCTCCTCGTCGGTGCTGCGTGCGCCACTGGGGGTTTTCTTGATGACCGGCATGCCGAGCTTGTCGAAAAAAATCTCGCCGAGCTGCTTGGGACTGCCCAGGTTGAAGGGCTGACCGGCGATCTCATAGGCCTCGGCTTCCAGCTGAATGATGCGCTGGCCCAGCTCGTGGCTCTGCGCGGCCAGCGTGGGCGCATCGATCATCACGCCGTTGCGCTCAATGCGGTACAGCGTTTCGCTGCTCTGCATTTCCAGTTCATAGATAAAACGCAGTTTCTCGTCGGCCTCCAGCCGCGGCCACAGCACACGGTGCACGTCCAGCGTCTGGTCGGAGTCTTCACAGGAGTATTCGGCGGCCTTGGCGATGTCGACCTGGTTGAACTTGATCTGGTGCGCGCCCTTGCCGCACAGGTCTTCATAGTTGATGCCGCTGCGGCCCACATGCCGCTCGGCCAGGCTGGCCAGGCCGTGCGGCTTGGTCACTTCCAGCACATAGCTTTGCAGCATGGTGTCGTGCGCATAGCCCTGCACTTCCACGCCGTGGTTGGCAAACACATGGCGGTCATATTTGACGTGCTGGCCCAGCTTGGCTTTGCTCGGGTTTTCCAGCCAGGGTTTCAGGCGCGCCAGCACATCGTCGCGCGGCAGCTGGGCGGGTGCATCAGGGTAATCGTGTGTGAGCGGGATGTAGGCCGCCTCGCCGGGCGTGACACTGAAACTCAGGCCGACGATTTCCGCCAGCATTTCGTCGAGTGAGGTGGTTTCGGTGTCCAGCGCCACCAATTCTGCCGCTTCGATCTTTGCCAGCCAGCGATCAAACGCTTCCCAGGTCAGCACCGTGTCGTAGTTCAGGTTGCTGGCGCGTTCGGCCGGTGGCGTATCGGTCAGGGGCGCTTCGTCAAACAGGCCCGGCGAATCCGAACGGCCGCCTGGACCGCCGGCGGGCACGGGCTTGTGCCTGCCTTCAGGTCCGCCAATCAATTCCGGCGGCGTGCTTTCGATTTCGATCTGCTTGACCAGGCCTTTGAAACCATACTTTTCATAAAAGGCTTTCAGGGGTTCCGTCTGCTGGCCGCCGATGGTGATGGCATCCAGGGCGGGCAGGCCGGGGATGTAGCCGTCCAGTTCGCAGTCCTTCTTGATGGTCAGCAGCTCACGGCCTTTGGGCAGCCAATCGAGTGACTGGCGCAGGTTCTCACCCACCACGCCCTTGATCTCGCCGGCGCGTGCCACCAGCGCATCAAGCGAGCCGTATTCGAGCAGCCACTTCACGGCCGTCTTGGGGCCGACCTTGGGCACGCCGGGCACGTTGTCGACCGCGTCGCCGACCAGGGCCTGGTAATCCACCATGAGCCGCGGCGGTACGCCGAATTCAGCCTCCACCCCGGCCAGGTCGCGCCGGCGGTCGTTCATGGTGTCGATGACGGTGATGTTTTCGTCGACCAGCTGGCTCAAGTCCTTGTCGCCGCTGGAGATGATGACTTCGATCCCCTGAGTTGAAGCCATGCAGGCGAGCGTTCCGATCACGTCGTCGGCCTCCACGCCGGGCACGTCCAGCACTTTCCAGCCCAGCAGGCGCACTACTTCGTGGATGGGTTCGACCTGGCTACGCAGGTCGTCGGGCATGGGTGAGCGCTGGGCCTTGTATTCAGGGTACAGCGCATCGCGAAATGTCGGCCCTTTGGCATCGAACACGCAGGCAGCGAAGTCAGCGCGCACGTCCTTGCGCAGCTTTTGCATCATGTTGACCATGCCGCGTATGGCGCCCGTGGCCGGGCTGGCCGGGTCGCCCGGGTTGGCGCGCAGGTCGGGCATGGCATGAAAGGCGCGGTACAGGTAGCTGGAGCCGTCCACCAGCAGCAGTGTTTTTTTGTCGGTACTCATGAAGCCGATTGTCGGGGATATCGGCCCGCCGCTGCCCGCGGCGCCGATAGCGCCCCGCGCTGGCCTGTGGGGAAGCTTTCCGCCTACAGCCGCAGCCCCCTTATTACGACATGCCGGGCTTGTCGGCCGGGCCCTGCGGCCTACAATGCAGGCATGAACCACGCTTTCCGCCCTCTTCTTGCCGCCGCGTTTGCGGTGCTGCCGCTGGCTGCGGCCATGGCTCAAGCGCCTGCACAAAACGCAGTGCCGCCCGTGACCGCGGAGGCCCCGGCGCCTGCAGGCCGGCCGGACAAGGCGATCCAGCGCATTCGCACTGAAGACGCGGGCAGCCGGATCGACGAACTCCGTGTGGGCGGCGAAACGCAGCAAATCCTGGTCCAGCCCAAAGTCGGCGGTGCGGCTTACGAAATCAAGCCCGCAGAAGGCGCCCGGGGCACCGCCCCCGCGTCGACCAACAACGACACCAACGGCTCACGCGTCTGGAACGTGCTGAAGTTCTGATTTTCGCAGCTCCACGTACTCCAAGAACTCCAGGATCCAGTTTCAGGCATGGCCGTATATACCGAAGTCTCGTTTGACGAGGCTGCAGCGTTCTTGAACGCCCTGAATCTGGGGCAGCTGCAAAATATCAAAGGTGCCGCAGGCGGCATCGAAAACACCAACTACTTTGTCGACACCGACCAGGGCCAGTATGTACTGACCCTGTTTGAGCGCCTGACATTCGAGCAGTTGCCGTTTTACCTGCACTTGATGAAGCACCTGGCGGCGCACGGTATTCCGGTGCCAGATCCGGCAGCCGACCCCAAAGGGAACATTCTTCACCGCCTGAAGGACAAACCGGCCTCCGTCGTCAACAAGCTGCGCGGCCACAGTGAGCTGGCACCTACTGCCGGCCACTGCGCAGGCGTCGGGGAAACACTGGCACGCATGCACCTCGCAGGCCTCGAATACCCGCGGCGCCAGCCCAACCTGCGGGGCCTGGCCTGGTGGAACGAGACCGTTCCGGTCGTGCTGCCCTACATAACACCCGAGCAGCGCAGCCTTATTTTGGGCGAGCTGGCCTACCAGAACCATGTAGCGGCTTCATCCGCCTTTGGCAGCCTGCCGCGCGGCGCCATACACGCCGACCTCTTTCGCGACAACGTGATGTTCGAAGACGGCAGGCTCACCGGTTTTTTTGATTTTTACTTCGCCGGCTGCGACACCTTCCTGTTCGACATTGGTGTATGCCTCAACGATTGGTGCATAGACCTGGAAACCGGTGCGCAGGACGAAACCCGTTCGGCGGCTTTCATGAAGGCTTACGAAAGCGTGCGTCACCTGACGCCGCAGGAGCGCAGGCTCCTGCCAGCCATGCAGCGCGCCGGAGCCCTGCGCTTTTGGCTATCGCGGCTGTGGGACTGGCATTTGCCCCGCGAAGCCGCAGTGCTCAAGCCGCACGACCCCAGCCATTTCGAGCGTGTCCTGCGCGAGCGGCTCACGCACCCATACGTCCTCTAGCCCAAGCCACCCCGCGGGCCTGATTGCCCTTCGGCCAAGGCCTGTGTGAGGGCCAGCGCCAAGCATCGCTGCTTTCAGGCAAACTGCCCTTCTGCAATCGCCCGGTTTCGTCCGGCTCTCTTTTCCCGCTGAAGACCATGAAACTTAATATTGTTCCCGCAAGCACCGGCATGACCTGGGTCAGGTTGGGCATCAAGACTTTCATGCAGCAGCCGCTGGCCATGTCGGGCCTGTTTTTCCTGTACCTGGCCGCAGTCACGGTGCTTTCCTTGCTGCCGTTTTTCGGACTGATCCTGGCGCTGATGATTGTTCCCGCTGCCATGCTGGGCCTGATGGCCGCCACACAGGAAGCCGTGAAGGGAAAATTTCCCATGCCCACGGTGCTCCTCAGCGCTTTTCGCGCGGGACGCGAGCGCTTGGGCGCGATGCTTGTCCTTGGCGCGATCTATGCGGCGTTCTGCGTGCTGATCAACTGGATCGTACCGATGCTGGTGGATCCCCCGGTTGCCGCCGACGCGAGCCGCGAGGCGATGATGACGCCGCAGTTCCAGCTGGCCATGGCCAAGAACATGTCGGTGTCCCTGCTGCTGTACCTGCCGGTGCTGCTGCTGTTCTGGCACGCACCCGCCCTGGTTCACTGGCACGGCATTTCTCCGGTCAAAAGCCTCTTTTTCAGCGTTGTCGCCTGCGTTCGCAACGCGGGGGCCTTCCTCATGTTCGGGCTGGGCTGGCTCGGCGTATCCATGGGCATGGCCATCGTGCTGAGCGTGCTTGCCGGCCTGACAGGCAGCGCCGAGTTCATGGCCGCGGCAATGATGCCCCTGGGCTTGCTCATTGCAGCCATGTTTTCCACCTCGATTTACTTCACGTTTCGTGATAGCTTCGTGGCCACGCTACCCGGTGACTCGCCGGACGGCGCCAATAACCCGGAAAACACCAACAACGACCCCGCTACCCCAGGAGATTCTTCATGACCCAGCACCAGCTGCAAGGCCGTACCGAACAGGAAATTTTGTGGTTTCAACGGCGTGACACGCTCAAGGCGGCAGCCGCCTGGGTGGCAATGGGGGGATTGCCGGCCGCTATGGCCCAGCAGCGAAGCAACATCGTCGAGCTCCGGGGCGATGCCCTGCTCAACGGCAACCGGCTGCAGACCGGCCAAACCATCCTCACCGGCGACCAGATACAGACGGGCCCGGGTTCCAACCTGATGTTTGTCATCGGCAACTCGGCATTCCAGGTGCGTGAGAACTCCATGATGAAGGTGGAACGCGGCAGCTCGCTCAGTACCGTGAGCCTGCTGCGCCTGCTCACGGGCGCCGTGGTCAGCGTCTGGGGCAAGGGCAGCAGCCGCGCCATTGTCCTGCCCACGCTGACGGCCGGCATACGCGGCACGGGCGTCTATGCCGAGGTCTTCGCCGACCAGGGCAACCGCAGCTATTTCTGCAACTGCTATGGTACGGTTGACATGGAGTCGAACGGGGAAAAGACCGTGTCACAGTCAAGTTACCACCAGTCATTCTGGGGCGAAGTGGAGCCCAAAAACGGCCGCCGCCTCACCCCCGCCAACGCGATCAATCACAGTGACGAGGAACTGGAATTCCTCGCCGGCCTGATCGATCAGCGGACCTCCTGGCAAATTGCAGGCAGGAAAGGCATCAAGGACGGTAGCGGAAAAATGACCTACTGATTCCGGCCGCGCCAGCGCTGCCTACAAGGCATCGCCGGATGCGTCTTGCAGCCGCCTGACCAATGCCACCAGTTGCGGCTGCACCTGCGTCATCAGGAAATGCGGCGAAAGATTGAACCCCGGGCCACCGCAGCTCACCACCATGACGGAGCGTCTGCCCGCAGGCCGGAATGCAGCAGCAATAGCGTTAACGTCCTTCTGCCAATCACCAAAAGAGGCGCAGCAGCCGTGATCGCGGTAATGCGCCAGCGCCAGCGCCATCACCTCGCGGGTTTTAGGCCACGCTTCCTCGTCCTGGACCCGAATACGCTCAAGCAGGGTCTCACGCTCCTTATCCGAACAGCCGCACAGGTAGGCTCGCCCCATCGCAGTGCTGGCCAGTGGAATGCGCGAACCCACGTCCAGGCTGAGCGTGAGCGCAGATTCGCTGCGGCAGTTTTCCACATAAATCATGCTCAGGCGATCGCGTATCCCCAACGACACCATGGCCTGCGAACTGTCGGCGAGATCCTGCATCAACGGCCTGGCGAGCTGCCGCATGTCCATGCGCGCCAGCATGGCGCTTCCCAGCGCCAGTACCGCACTACCCAGCCGATAACCGGCGCGGCCGCTGGCGTCCTGCGCATGCTCCAGGTAGCCGTGCTTGGTCAGCGTATAGGTCAAACGCGAAATCGTTGACTTGGGCAGGCCGCAACGGCGTGCCAGTTCCGTGTTGCCCAAGGACCGGTCTCGCGAGCGAAAAGCACTGAGCACATCCAGGCCGCGTGCCAATGCCGTCACAAAGTGCCGATCTTCCTTGGCATGAACAGGGCTGACCGCTCCGGGAGCCGGCCTGCCGGGAACAGGAGATTGAGACATTGCTAGTTCTGCATTGCGGAATAAAAAGTCCAGGGATTGTGGCACCCAGACAGCATTGCACTCATCACCCGAGGGAAATCCACTATCAAAAATGTATCTTAATGTTTCACAATTTGGATGAATGATCAAGCAAACAGTTCTGCAATGCAGAACAAGTAAGTAATCTTAATTAACCAGGAAGACTGATGGAAAACAAAAAAATACATCTCATGGCCAAAGCCATGAGCTTGGCCGCCCTGCTGTCGGTTGTCCTGTCCGGGCAGGCGGCGCCGGCACGCGAAGATCTGGTGATCGGGCAGGTGGCACCGCTGACGGGCACCATAGCCGGAACCGGTAACGAATACGTAGCCGGCGGTGCTGCATATTTCGCCTATGTCAACGACAACGGCGGCATTTATGGCCGCAAGATACGCGTCGCACTGAAGGATGACAGCTACAAACCGGACCAGACCTTGGCCCTGACGCGTCAACTTCTGGCAGAGGAAAAGCCTTTGGCCCTGTTCGGTTTTGTCGGAACCGGCAACGTGCTGGCCCTGAACAAGAACAAGGTGCTTGAGGAAGCGGGCATTGCCCTGCTGGCGCCCTACACGGGTGCTCAAGAGTTGCGCGACCCGGTGAACCCCCTGATTTTTCACATCCGGGCCAGCTACGCCGACGAAACTGCCCGCATGGTGGAACACCTGCACACCATTGGCCTGCGCCGCTTCGCGGTGATGTACCAAGACGACCCCTTCGGTAAAAGCGGCCTGGCAGGTGCGGAAAGCGCGCTGAAAAAACTGGGTATGACGGCCGTGGCCACGGGCAACTATGACCGCACCAAGCCCGAGGAAGTTGATGCAGCGGTCTCGGCCATCACCCCTGCCAATCCGGACGCCATCATCATGGTTTCAGTCAACCGTGCCTCCGCCGCTTTCATCAGGAAGATGCGGGCGCAAGGCAGCAAGGCTCGCCTGTTCAGTATCTCGGTGGTGAATTTCAAGGAACTGCTGAAAAATGCCGGAGAGGACAACGCCCGCGGTATCGGCATTTCCCAGGTCATGCCCTACCCTTATTCCACCCTGGCGCCGGTGGCCCGCGAGTTCCAGACCCTGATGGCCAAATACCAGCCGGACAAGGTGGTTTCTTATGCCAGCATGGAGTCCTTCATTGCGGCCAAGATTCTTGTTGAAGCCATGCGCCGCAGCGGCGCCGATCCAACGCGCCAGAAAATCATCACCCAGCTGGAGAAGATGAACAGCTACGACGCAGGAGGTTTCAAGGTCAGCTTTTCGCCGGAGAACCGTGTCGGCTCGAAGTTTGTTGAAGTGACCGTGATCGGCCGCGACGGCAGGTTGCTCAAGTAGCGCGGCGCACTTCGAGTATTTCGTACTCCATCGCTTCTTCGTAGGTCTTGGCGTCACTGAGCGCCAGGTGCAGCAATATCTTGGGCGCATGGGCCTTGATAACCCTGTGCATCAACACGCCGACGACGACCATCGGCAGGCCCACCCAGAGGTAGCCGTACATGGAAAGCACCACACCGATGCCCAGGAGGGGCAAGGAAATGCCGACCACAAAGAGCCGGTGCTTGACGTATTTTTGTGCACGCTCCGGATTCACGATCACGCGGAACCGGCCGTGCGGCAGGCCGGTGCGGAATTCCTGGTGCGGAACGTAAATCGCTGACGAGCCTTCAGGATTTTCAGTGCCTTCATTTTTTCCGGTCTCGATTCCGGTTTCGGAATTTGTCTCTGTCATTTTTTCCCGTCAGTTTGAATTCAACAAAATGCCGCGCGCGGCGCGGCAACTACACCACCGTCAATTTGGCCACGCTCAGGGCCAGCCACTTCACACCGTGCCGCGTGAAGTTGATCTGTGCGCGCGCATCGTCGCCGCTGCCCTCCAGCATCAGCACTTTTCCTTCGCCGAACTTGGCATGGAACACTTCCATGCCGCTTTTGAGCCCATGCGAAGGCGCATTCTTCTGAGGCGGCACGGGCGGGTTGGCAAAACGCTCTGCGCTGCCGGATTTTGAAGAAAAAACGCCGCTAGCCCAATCTCCACGTGCGCTACCAGCTCCTGAATTGCTAGCACCAGCCCATCCGCCGGAGCCCATGCCCGACGCAAAACCCTGGTTCTTCGGCGTGATCCACTTGAGTGCGGCTTCGGGCAACTCGTCAAAAAACCGGCTCTTGAGGTTGTAGCGCGTCTGGCCGTGCAGCATGCGGGTTTGCGAATGACTGAGATACAGGCGCTTGCGCGCGCGCGTGATCGCGACATACATCAGGCGGCGTTCCTCTTCCAGACCGTCGCGGTCGCTCATCGAGTTCTCGTGCGGAAAGATGCCGTCTTCCAGGCCGGTGATGAAGACGCAGTCAAACTCCAGCCCTTTGGACGAATGCACGGTCATGAGCTGCACCGCATCCTGCCCGGCCTGGGCCTGGTTGTCGCCCGACTCCAACGCGGCGTGCGTAAGAAAGGCCGCCAGGGGCGACAACGTCTCGCCGGTCTCGGTGTCAGGCGCCAGGGCCTCGGGCAAAGGCTCGCTGACAAGCGGCGCGGACGGGTCCAGCCCCTGGCTGGCCGGTGACTGCGTGAGCCGCGCGCCCAGTTCGTCAACCGGCAGCGCCACCGCATCGCGGCCAAAGCCTTCCTGGCTGACGAAAGACTCCGCAGCGTTGACCAGTTCGGCCAGATTCTCCAGCCGGTCCTGGCCTTCCTTTTCGGTTTTGTAGTGTTCTTCGAGGCCGCTGTGCTGCAGCACCAGCTCGATGATCTCCCGCAGCGTCAGCCCCGTGGTCTGCTCGCTCAGCACCTGGATCTTGGCGGCAAAGGCGCCGAGGTTCGCACCCGCCTTGCCCGGCACAGCGCTCACGCCGTCGTACAGCGAACAGCCGGCCGCACGCGAGATGTCCTGCAACTGCTCAATGCTGCGCGCGCCAATTCCGCGCGGCGGAAAATTGACGATACGCATGAAGCTGGTGTCGTCGTGTGGATTCTCCAGCAGGCGCAAGTAAGCCAGCGCATGCTTGATTTCAGCGCGCTCGAAAAAGCGCAGGCCGCCATAGACGCGGTAAGGCACACCGGCGTTGAAGAGCGCGGTTTCCATCACCCGGCTTTGCGCATTGCTGCGGTAAAGCAGCGCGATCTCCTTGCGCTCGGTGCCGTCACGTACCAGTTGCTTCACTTCATCCACAAACCACTGGGCCTCGGCAAAATCACTGGTCGACTCGTACACACGCACCGGCTCGCCCGGCCCCGCTTCGGTGCGCAGGTTTTTGCCCAGGCGTTTGCTGTTGTGGCTGATCAGCTCGTTGGCTGAATCAAGAATATTGCCGAAGCTGCGGTAGTTGCGCTCGAGTTTGATCTGATGTGTCACCTCGAACTCGCGCACAAAGTCAGCCATGTTGCCCACACGCGCGCCGCGAAAGGCATAGATGCTCTGGTCGTCATCACCCACCGCCACCACTGAGCCGCCCGGCATCGCGCCGGTGCCCTGGATCGCATCGGGCCCTTGCCCTGCCAGCATCTTGATCCACGCGTATTGCAGCTTGTTGGTATCCTGAAACTCGTCGATCAGGATGTGGCGAAAGCGCCGCTGGTAGTGCTCGCGCACCGGCGCGTTGTCACGCAGCAGTTCGTAGCTGCGCAGCATGAGTTCGCCGAAATCCACCACGCCTTCGCGCTGGCACTGCTCTTCATACAGGGCATAAATTTCGACCTTCTTGCGGCCTTCCTCATCGCGCACCTGCACGTCTTTGGCGCGCAGGCCGTCTTCCTTGTTGCCGGCAATAAACCACATCAGCTGCTTGGGCGGAAAACGTTCGTCGTCCACATTGAACTGCTTGCACAGGCGCTTGATGGCCGAAAGCTGGTCCTGTGTATCGAGGATCTGGAAACTCTGCGGCAGGTTGGCCAGCTTGTAGTGCGCGCGCAAAAAGCGGTTGCACAGGCCGTGGAAGGTGCCTATCCACATGCCGCGCACATTCACCGGCAGCATGGCCGACAGCCGCGCCATCATTTCCTTGGCGGCTTTATTGGTGAAGGTGACAGCCAGAATGCCGCCGGGCGACACCTGGCCGGTTTGCAGCAGCCAGGCGATGCGTGTGGTCAGCACACGGGTCTTGCCGGACCCGGCACCGGCCAGGATCAGCGCATGCGTATTGGGCAGCGTGACCGCTGCGAGTTGCTCCGGGTTAAGGTTTTGCAGCAGAGGGGAACTGGAGACTTCTGTGGGGACTTCTGGGAACATCCCCCATTGTAGAAAGAACACCGGCTCCGGCACTGTGCCGGGATGCTCCCCGTCCGCCCGAGGCAGATTTTTCTTCACCAGCCGGGGCCGCGGGTCTGGCTTTGCCAGCCCTCGGGGGCAGGGAGCTTGCGCGTTGTGAGCGACCGTGGGGGCTCTAGCTCCCGTCCGTCTTCAGGATGGTCTCGCCCTTGAGCGCTCCTACGTCGCGGATGGCCATGCGGTGGCGCTTCCAGCCGTCCCAGGTACGGCGGAAATTCGCCAGCGAAATACCGTAATAGATCGCCTTGAACATGCGCAGCCGTCCCCAGAACGGCGTCTTGCCGAAAATATCTCCCGCCAGAAGTGACAGCAGGGCTTCCTTGACGCGCAGCGGGTTGGCCGGGTGCATGAACATGTGCCGGATGGTCGGGTTGGTCACGCGGTAGATGAACCACGAATACTCGCTCGGGCCCTTGCGCATCATGGCTTCGAAGCTTTTGCGCACAGCGGGCAGGTCGGCCGGCTGGTCAAGCGCCGTTGCCACCAGCTCGGCACCGTCAAAAGCGCTGTGCATCGCAAGGTAAACACCTGACGAGAACATCGGGTCGATGAACGTGAATGCATCGCCCAGCATCAGGTAGCGGTCGCCGGTAGCGTGGGTGCTGCTGTACGAAAAATTACCGGTGGCATGCACGGCGTCATCGACCAGCGTGGCATTGGCAAGACGCCGTTTCAGCTCCGGCGCCAGGGCAATGGTGTCCATGAAGAACTCGCGCAGCGGCTTTTCGCGCGACTTCAGGTAATACGGCCAGCACACCGCGCCGACACTGGTGGTGCCGTCGGCCAACGGAATAAACCAGAACCAGCCGTGCGGAAACCAGCAGATGCTGATATTGCCTTCGCGCTTTCCCTGCAGCCGCTCGACATTCGTGAAATGGCCAAACAGCGCCGTACTGTTGTGTTCCTTGCTCTTGGCTTTGGAGCGCAGCTTGTTCGCCAGCAGCGTGTCGCGCCCGGAAGCGTCCACCACGAAGCGGGCCCGCCAGCTGCGCTTCGCGCCGCCCTCCAGCTCCGCCTGAACGGTGGCGCCTTCCGCGTCAAACACCACATCGCGCACGGTGCAGCCTTCGAGCGTTTTTGCCCCACGCGTCGCCGCGTTGCGAAACAACAGTTCGTCGAGATCAGAGCGCCGCACCTGCCAGGCCGAAGGCATCGATTTGTCCCAGGCGTCGGCGAATTCGATGTAACTGCAGTGCGCGTGTTCGGGTGAAACAAACTCGATGCCCCATTTGGGCATGCCGATGCGGTCAACCTGGTCGCGCACCCCCAGGCGTTCGAAAAGCTCCACATTGGCCGGAAGCAGCGATTCACCGATGTGGAACCGCGGGTGGTGCGCTTTTTCGAGCAGCACCACGTCGCGCCCCTGGGCGGCCAGCAAGGCTGCAATGGTGGAGCCGGCCGGGCCGCCGCCCACAATCAGTACGTCACAGGTGGAAGTAGATGCAGAAGCGGGGATTTCGTTCATGGCAGGCATTGGCTATGGGTTCGCGCAACGGCATGTCAGGCACGCCGCTGCAATTGTGAAAGACTGCGCGCAGGGTAACACCGCTCGCGCCGCGCGTTCAACTTTGCCTCTTTTGAAATTGTATGGTTCAGTTTCTTCTGCACCCGCCGGGTATACGCCGGACTGCGACCGGGAAACCCGTAAATCCCCGCCCGGCCGCAGCTTCTGCGAACATAGCCATATTTGGGGTTTTCATGACTACAGGTTTGGGCCCATCAGGGCCTGCTTGGCTGGCCGCCAGCCTTTTGGCGGTGGGCCTCGGTTTTGCCGGCATGGCGCGTGCGCAGTCGTCCTGCTCCAGCGACGGCCAGGGCCGGCCGGTGATGCTGCTTGAGCGTTTTATCAATGCCAACTGCGACACCTGCTGGGCCGACCCGGCCACTCCGCAAGCCACGGCCGGCCAGGTTGCGCTGGATTGGGTAGTTCCGGGCGACAAGGGCAGCGACGCCCCGCTGTCCGCCGTCGCCGCAAGCGAAGGATTGCAACGGCTGGAGGCGCTGCGCCAGGCCGTGCCCGCACAGAGCCTGGCCACCACCTCGCCCATCAAAGCCATCAAGGGCGCCACCCTGCGTGTCGCGCATGGTCTGCCGCTCAGCGGCTACCTGGGCGCTTCCATCGAGCTCAAGCCCATCCCGGCCGCCGCAAAGGGCCGCCAATGGACAGCCTGGCTTGCCCTGGTCGAAACCTTGCCGGCCGGCACCGAAGGTTCCCCGGTCGAGCGGAATTTGATTCGAAACGTGCTCCAGACCAATTGGAACGGGCGCAAGCAGCTATCAAAAACAGAGCAAAACCGGTTCTTTGATGCACGCTCCATGAGCATTGCAGAGGGCGCCAACCCGGACCGTATGCGCGTGGTGGGCTGGGTGGAAAACGAAAAAGGCCTGGTGGTGGCCGCGGCGCAGTCGCGCTGCGTGCCTTAAAAATATTTGGCGTCATTTAACCCCTTTGTGTTGCGCGCGCCGTTTCACGGTGCATCGCCAACAACAAAAGGGGTTTTCATGCCAAACGGCTTTCACGTCTTTCGCGGGTTCACCCGGCTGACTGCCGCCCGCATCCTTCAGGCCGCCGCCGCAGCCTGCTTCAGCCTGCAGGCGCTGGCGCTCAGCCCGATGCCGCAGCCTTTCCCCAACGGAAAGTTCGCGCCGCCGCCCGACTGGCGGCCGCCGGTCATCGCTGTGAACCATGCAGGCCAGCCCATCCAGCTGCGGGCCGTTTCCATCGAAGTCGATCTGTTCGGCGACCAGGCCCGCACCAGCGTCGAGCTGCGCCTTTTCAACCCCAACCCCCGCGTGCTCGAAGGCGAGCTGCAGTTCCCACTGCAGGAGGGCCAGGTCGTGACCGGCTTCGCGCTGGATATCAACGGCCAATTGCGCGACGCAGTACCTGTACCCAAGGCCAAAGGACAGGAGATCTTTGAAGACATACGCCGCCGGCGCGTAGACCCGGGCCTGCTGGAAGCCGCCGCCGGCAACCAGTACAAGCTGCGCGTTTATCCCATCCCGGCCCAGGGGGAGCGCCGCGTGCTCATCACATTCAACGAGACCCTGCCGCGCCAGCGCGATGCGGGTGTACTGAGGGTGCCGCTGGTGTTCGCGTCAAGCGTGGGCCAATTGCAGGTGAAGGTGCGCGCCCATGGCGCAGCCCACCGGGACGTGGAACTGCTGCAGGCGCCCGCCGGCACCGAGCTGAACGCCAGCGCCACCGGCACAGAACTGGCCCTGCAAAAAACGCACTGGCAGGCGCCCCAGGGCCCTGCGGGCTGGCTTCAGGTGGCGCTGCGCCGCACCGGCAAGCCGCAGGTCATGGTCGGTGAATCTGCCGGCAAGCCGTTCTTTGCCGGGCAACTCGACGTGCGCGATGAGCTGGTGAGACGGCCCGCCCCTGCACACATCGCGCTGGTGTGGGACGCATCGGCTTCGGCCGCCGCGCAGGCCCGGGTGCTGCCGGTGCTGGAGGCTTACTTCCGCAAGCTGGGCAAGCCCGTCAAGCTCAGCCTGCTCGTGGTGCGTAACAAGGCCGAGGCTGTGCGCAGCTTCACCGTCACGCCGGGCCGCTTCGGTGAACTGGCCGATGCATTGCGCGCAGAGCCCTTCGACGGCTCCAGCAATTTTGACGACCTGCCCATTCCCGCCGACGTGGACACCACCCTGATGGTGACCGACGGCCTGATGACGGACGGTAAAAAACTCATTCGCTACACCCACACGGCACCGGTGATGGTGATCAACGGCGCAGCCTCCGCCGACATGGCGCGCCTGGCCAGGCTGGCCGACCGCACCGGCGGTGCGCTGGTCGATGCTGCGCTGCAATCGCCCGAAGAGGGCGCGCAAGCCATGCTGATGCACGGCTGGCGCATTGAGAAGCTGGACAGCCTGTCCGCGCGGCAACTCGTGACGCCGACAACGCGGATCAGCCAGGGCCGCGTCTCGGTGGCCGGCGAGCTGCTGGACAGCACCGCCCGCATCGACATCACGCTGGCGCACCCGGACGGCCGCAAGCGCACACTGGCGCTGCAGGTCAGCGCCAAGCCGGTCAGCGGCCACTGGCCCGGCCAGCAGTGGGCCCAATGGCGCAGCGCCGAGCTGGCTGAAAATGCCGGCCTGCACAGCGCAGAACTTCAGCGCATCGCGGCGGCGCACGGCGTCGTGGGCCCCAACAGCTCGCTGATCGTGCTGGAGCTGGCCACCGACTATGCACGCTACAACCTCCCTGCCCCGCCCGAGCTGGCGGATGAAGTGGCGCGGCTGGGCCAGCAACAACTCGCACAGGCCGCGCAGACGCGGCAGGCACACATTGAGGCCATGGTGAGGCAGTTTGACGAGAAGCAGCGCTGGTGGGGCAGGGACTTTCCCAAGGAAGCACCCAAACATGCGGAGCCCAAGGCCGAGAAGCACATCAGCCAGGGCGGCCTCGGCAGTCTGGCCGGCACAGCGCGCTCACGCGAGCAGGCCCAGGGCGCACCCGCAGCACCACTTTCCTTCGCCCCTGCGGCCCCTGCCGCTGCAGCCCCCGCAGCCGCACCGGCCGTGATGGCCGAAGCACGCTCCGACGTCATGGACAAACGCAGTGCCAAGGCGGTTGCCGCCGCGCCCGTAGCCACCATCGCGCTGCAGGCCTGGGTGCCCGACGCGCCCTACATGAAGCGCCTGCAGAATGCCGGCAAGGACGAGCTCTACCGCGTCTATCTCGACGAACGCGCCGCCTACCTCAGCAGCAGCTCTTTCTACATGGATGCAGCGGGCGTGTTCTTTGACCGCGGCCTGCCGGAGCTGGGGCTGCGCGCGCTCTCCAACCTGGCGGAGATGAACCTGGAAAACCGCCAGTTGCTGCGCCTTTATGCCTATCGCCTGGTGCAGGCGCGCCGCAACGACCTGGCCGTGCCGGTGTTCGAGCGCATCAGCGAACTGGCGCCCAACGAGCCGCAATCCTGGCGCGACCTGGGCCTGGCGCTGGCCGAGAGCGGCCAGCCGCAGCGCGCCGTCAACGCCTTGTGGGAAGTGGTGTCGCAGCCCTGGAACGGCCGCTTCGCCGGCATCAACATGATTGCGCTGGCTGAACTCAACGCGATTGCCGCCCAGTCCGTCGCCAGCGGCCAGCCGGCGCTGGACATGAGCCTTGTCGACACGCGCCTGCGCCGCAACCTGCCGCTGGCCCTGCGCGTGGTCATGGCCTGGGATACCGACGACACGGACATCGATATGTGGGTGAGCGACCCGAACGGTGAAAGGGCCAGCTATGCCAACCGGCTGACCCATCAGGGCGGCGCGATGAGCCCCGACGCCAGGGGCGGTTACGGGCCGGAGGAGTTTTCGCTAAAGACCGCCAAAACCGGCAAGTACACCGTGCAAGCGCAGTTCTACGGACATCGTCAGCAGGTGCTGTCGGCTGGCACCACGGTGATGGTGCGCGTTACCACCGGGTTCGGCACGCCGCAGGCACGTGATGAGTGGACGACCTTGCGCCTGGCGCGCGGCCAGGAAACCGTGCGCGTGGCCGAGGTCGAAGTGCGCTGACGCCTGGCGCCTCAAGCCCAGGCTATCAAGATGCCACTATGCATATAAAGGCTATACCGCTTTGCGGGGTAACGCCCGCTTGAGAGGCGCATAAAATCAATCACCGGGCCCAAGCAATTGCGCCCGGTTTTTTGTTTCAGCCTTGCCCACGCAAGCGCCTGCCAGCAAGCCGGTCCAGTCCAAGCGCCTTCTGTTCTTCAACAGTTTTTTCAAAGGCTTGGGAATCATGGAAATCTTCGACTACGACAACATTCTGCTGCTGCCGCGCAAATGCCGCGTGGAAAGCCGTTCTGAGTGCGACGCCAGCGCGACGCTGGGCGGCCGCAGCTTTCGCATCCCGGTGGTGCCGGCCAACATGAAGACGGTCATCAATGAGGAGATCTGCGCCTGGATGGCAAAGAATGGCTACTTCTACGTGATGCACCGCTTCGACCTGGACAACGTGCAGTTCGTGAAAGACATGAAAGCCCGCGACGCCTACGCCTCGATATCCCTGGGCGTGAAAAAACCAGACTACGACACGGTGGACCGCCTGGCCGCCGAGGGCCTGGTGCCCGACTACATCACCATCGACATCGCGCACGGCCATGCCGACACGGTGCAGAAGATGATCGCCTACCTCAAGCAGAAGCTGCCTGCGTCCTTCGTGATCGCCGGCAACGTGGGCACGCCCGAAGCGGTGATCGATCTGGAAAACTGGGGTGCCGACGCGACCAAGGTCGGCATCGGCCCCGGCAAGGTCTGCATCACCAAGATGAAAACCGGTTTCGGCACCGGCGGCTGGCAACTGTCGGCGCTCAAGTGGTGTGCTCGCGTGGCGACCAAACCCATCATTGCCGACGGTGGCATTCGCGAGCACGGCGACATCGCCAAGTCGGTGCGCTTTGGCGCGACCATGGTGATGATCGGCTCCATGCTGGCGGGCCTGGAAGAAAGCCCGGGCAAGACCGTCGAAGTGGACGGCAAGCTCTTTAAGGAATACTACGGCAGCGCCTCGGACTTCAACAAGGGCGAGTACAAGCACGTCGAAGGCAAGCGCATCCTGGAGCCGGTCAAGGGCACGCTGGCCGATACCTTGCGCGAGATGGAAGAAGACATCCAGAGCTCCATCAGCTACGCCGGCGGCACGAAGCTGCTGGACATCCGCAAGGTCAACTATGTGACCCTGGGCGGCGACAACGCGGGTGAACACCTGCTGATGTAGGTCGACGGTAACAAATAGTAGCGAGGCCGGCTCCGGCGACAATAAGCGTTGTTCCTGAAGAGACCCACTCCCCTTGCCCACCGCAGCCATTGAAGTACGCCGGCCCTATTCCGGCGAAGAAGAAGCAGCCCTCATGGACGCCGTCCAGGAGGCGTTGACCTCTGCGCTGAAGGTGCCGCTCTGGACGACCTCCATCCGGCTGGTTGTCCATGAGCCGCAGCGCTTTCGTGCGCCGCCCGACAAAGGCGACCGCTACACGCTGGTGACGATCGACTGTTTCGTCGGGCGATCCCTGGAAACAAAACGCGCCCTGTACCAGGCCATCGTGCAAAAACTCGGGCTGTGCGGCATTCCCGCAGACCACGTGAAAGTGCTGCTGCGTGAGGCGTCACGCGAAAACTGGGCGATCCGGGGCGGCCTGCCGGCGTCCGACGTGGTGCTGGAGTACGACGTCGATATCTAGGACCGGCTACCCGCCAGCAGTTGCAATGCAAGCTGGTGCAGGCGGTGAGACGGCTCCGTCAGCGCCTCCAGGATGCTGAAATGGTTTCGCCCCAGATGGGATTCGCAAACCGGCACCACCCCGGCGCCCCAGGCTTGCTGGATCGACACGTTCTGGCGCAGAAACTCCGCGCTTTCGTCGGCACCCGCCACGCTGTACAAGGTACCGCGGCCCGGCGCCGGCAGCAGGGCCGGGCTGGCCTTGAGCACCTGTTCAGGCGTGAGTTTCAGCGAATCCTTCAGGAAAGGGGTGTGGCGCATGGGTTCAAGGTCGTACAGGCCTGAAATCGACAGGGCATTTTTCAAAAGGTCTGCCGGCAGGTCGCGGGCATAGGCCTGCCAGTCGCACGCCATCAACATGGCAGCCAGGTGTCCGCCGGCTGAATGGCCTACCACCGTGATGCGGGACGGATCCCCGCCGTAGCGGGCAATGTGGCGCCAGGTCCAGGCCAGCGCCGCCACCATCTGCATCGTGATCTGGGGAATGGTCACCGCGGGGCACAGCGCATAGTTCGGCACCACGACGCAGGTGCCGGCCTGCGTAAAGGCCGGCGCCACAAAGGAATGGTCGGCCTTGTCGAGAGACCGCCAGTACCCGCCGTGAATGAACACCAGCACCGGCGCACCGGCCTGGCCCTGGGTGCCGCCATGGGTGGCGAAATCACCCGCCGGAAACACGTCGAGCATTTCACCCGCATGGTTGCCATAGGGAATATCGATCTGGCAGGGCACGCGCTTGCGAATGGCTTGCGAGCTGTCAGCCCAGCGCGTGAAATACACCCCGTGGTCCGGCACGAGAGCCCGGTTGTTGTACATGCGGTCAAGCCAGGCGGGATCGGGCTGGGTCATTGTTCTTCTCCTCAAAGTGTCAAAACGGCTTCAATGGGTGCCATCTTGGCACAGCCCGGCCGCCCGCAGCCATTTACGGGTAAACCCGAAATTTCAGGTCTTCGATCACAGTGTATTCTGTATACAGAGTACGAATATGACGCAACAACTGATCAAAATCGAATCCACGCCCGACCTCGTCGACCAGGTCTACCGCAGCCTGCTGGACGCCATCAGCGAAGGCTCGCTGGCACCGGGTGCGCGCATCATGCAGGAAGACATTGCCGAGCAACTCGCGGTGTCGCGACAACCGGTACTGCAGGCTTTGCGCCTTTTGAAGAAGGACGGCTTTGTACTGGACGCCCCGGGGCGCGGCGTGCTGGTGGCGCCACTGGACGTGGCCTGGCTGGTACAGATCTACCAGGTGCGCAGTGCACTCGATGCGCTGGCCGCCCGGCTGGCCGCGCAAGGCCGCTGCCGGCTCGACCCGCAACTGATCAGCCAGGGCCGCAAGGCCGCGCGGGGCGGCGACGTCAAGGCCATGATGGCGGCCGACGCGCAATTTCACGCGGCCATTTACGCCGCCTCGGGCAACCCGTTGATCGCCCAGAGCGCGCAGCTGCACTGGCACCACATCCGCCGCGCCATGGGTGCTGTGCTGCAGGTATCAACCATGCGCGAATCGATCTGGGATGAGCACGAAGCCATTGCCGAGGCCATCGCGGCCGGTGATGAAACCCAGGCCGAAGCGCTGATCCGCGAGCATGGCGAGGAAGCGGGCCACAACCTGGCAAACCTGCTGTCCAGCGCACTCAGCCAAACCGGCGCTCGCGCAGCGCCCTGACACCCGACAACACACACCAGGAGACATGCGATGAAACTGACCCCGGAGCAACTTGCGCAATTCGACCGCGACGGCTACCTGTTTTTCCCCGGCCTCTTCACACCCGAAGAAACCCGGGCGCTCAACGATGCCGTGCCCGAGCTCTACAGCCGGCGCGAAGACTACAACGTGCGCGAAAAGGGCAAGGACTCGGTGCGTACCAACTTCGCCGCGCACATGTACAGCGAACCTTTCGCGCGGCTCGCGCGGCACCCGCGCATGATCGAGCCGGTGGAAGATCTGCTGGGCGAGAAGCTCTACATGCACCAGTTCAAGATCAACGGCAAGATGGCTTTTGAAGGCGACGTGTGGCAGTGGCACCAGGACTACGGCACCTGGCTCAACGACGACATGATGCCGACCGAGCGCGCGATGAACGTGGCCATCTTCATGGACGACGTGACCGAGCACAACGGCCCGCTGATGTTCATCCCCGGCAGCCACAAAAAGGGCGTGGTCGATGCCAAACACGACCTCACCACCACCAGCTACCCGCTCTGGACGGTGGACAACGATTTGATCCGCCAGCTGGTGCAGCGCGCCGGTGGAAAGCAAGGCGGCATCGTCAGCCCCAAGGGCCCGGCCGGCTCGATGATCCTTTTTCACTCCTGCCTGGTGCACGCCTCAGGCAGCAACCTTTCGCCCTTCAACCGGGTAAGCGTTTACCTGAGCCTGTGCGCCATCAGCAACCACATCCGCCGCCACAAGCGCCCCGAATACATCGCGCACCGCGACTTCACGCCGATCGAATGCCTGCCCGACGACTGCCTGCTCAAAGACTACCCGGTGGATCTGCCGTGGAAGGACGGCGTGCCGGCGAGCGCGCTGCAAACCTCGATGGAAGAACTGAAATTGGCTGCGTAACCATTGGCAGAACTGATGATGAATATGAATCGCTTGGCTTGTATCGCTTTCGGAATTGGCCAATTTATTGCGTCACCCGCAACTGCCGAGGAGGAACTCGGTGGTCCAGGCACTCATTGCGAAACGCATGAACTGGTCGTGTTGTCGTGCCCAATCGCGGGGAAAAGCGATAAACACATGTCGATCTGCCGCACATCTGCCCAGACATCCGCGAATGCCTACATGCAATACCGTTTTGGCAAACTAGGTCAGACTCCCGAGCTGACATATCCAGCTACGACCCAAATGCACGCCAGGGAAGCGTTTCAGTTTTCCGTACGTAGCCCGAATGGTTGGACAGGTGCAGATAACCTTCATTTCAAAATCGGCCAAGCGTCGTACACCGTGTACCAATTTTCCTCTGCGCGATTCCCTGAAAAAGAAGCAGGCGTCGTAGTACGCGTGGGAGAAAAAAAACCCATATACATCGAATGCACGGAATCCAGCACGAGTCATTACAGAGACCTTAACGAACTGCGCAAGTTGGAATTACCTGAGATGACAACCCCCGTCGTCTTCGGTCCAAAAGCAAACAAGATTTATCGAAATTAATCAGCAAGACCGCTCATCCATGAACCTTTACTCCAAACTCCAGCAGCGCGCGGCCGAAGGCAAACCGGTGCGCATCGGCCTTATAGGCGCCGGCAAATTCGGCTCCATGTACCTGGCGCAAGTTCCACGGACGCCTGGCGTACACCTGGTGGCGATTGCCGACCTGTCGCCTGACGCGGCGCGCACCAACCTCGCCCGTGTGGGTTGGAATCCGGCTCTAGCCCAGGCAAAATCTGCGCAAGCAGCTATCAAAACAGGAGCAACCTGGATCACCGACGACTGGCAGGCAGTGGTGACGCATCCGCAGATCGACATCATTGTGGAATGCACCGGCAATCCGATCGCGGCGGTAGAGCATTGCCTGAAAGCCTTTGCACACGGCAAGCATGTGGTCAACGTCACGGTAGAAGCCGATGCCTTTTGCGGCCCGCTGCTGGCGCGCAAGGCCGCAGAGGCCGGCGTGGTGTATTCGCTGGCTTTCGGTGACCAGCCGGCGCTGATCTGCGACCTGGTGGACTGGGCGCGCACCTGCGGCTTCCCGGTGGTGGCGGCAGGACGCGGCCACAAATGGCTGCCGCATTTTTGCGAATCAACACCCGAAACCGTGTGGGGCAACTACGGCCTCACGCCCGAACAGGCCGCGCGCGGAGGGCTCAACCCAAAGATGTTCAACAGTTTTCTCGACGGCTCCAAGCCCTCCATCGAATCGACTGCTGTGGCCAACGCCACGGGCCTGACCGTGCCCAGCAATGGCCTGCTTTACCCGCCGGCCAGCGTGGAAGACATTCCCTACGTGACACGCCCCATCAGCGAAGGTGGCGTGCTCGAGCGCAAGGGCATGGTCGAAGTGATCTCGTCACTCGAAGCCAATGGCCGAAAAATTCCCTATGACATCCGCATGGGCGTCTGGGTCACGGTAGAGGCCGAAACGGACTACATCAAGAACTGCTTTGAGGAATACAACGCGCACACCGACCCGAGCGGGCGCTACTTCACCTTGTACAAACGCTGGCACCTGATCGGGCTGGAAGTCGGCGTGTCGGTCGCCAGCGTCGCGCTGCGCGGCGAGCCCACCGGCGTGGCGACCTGCTGGAACGCCGACGTGGTGGCCACCGCCAAACGCGACCTGAAGCCCGGTGACATGCTGGACGGCGAAGGCGGCTACACCGTGTGGGGCAAGCTGCTGCCGGCCGATACTTCCATGAAGATGGGCGGGCTGCCGCTGGGCCTGGCGCATAACGTCAAGGTCGTGCGTGCGGTCAAGAAAGGCCAGAGTCTGAGCTGGGCCGATGTGGCGATGGACACATCGACCCACGCCTGGAAAGTGCGCCAGGAGATGGAAAGCATGTTTGCGCCGGCGCTGAAAAAAGCCGCCTAGAAAGCTGCCTGACAGCCTTCTACCCGCCGGTTCCTTCATGATGGTTCAACGCCATTCCGAGGACATGAATTGACCATCACAAGTGACACGCCCCTGCCCCGTATCGCGTTTTTGGGCATGGGCATCATGGGCCTGCCCATGGCCAGGCGCCTGTGCGAAGCGGGCTACACACTGCAGGCATGGAACCGCACGCCGGGCAAGGCCGACTCGCTGGCGGCGCTAGGCGCCACGCCACATACACAAACCAGTGCCGCGGTGGCCGCAGCCGACATCGTCATCAGCATGCTTGAAAGCGGCCCGGTCGTGGAAGACGTGCTGTTCACGCAGGGCGTGGCCGCCGCGATGAAACCGGGTGCGCTCTTTCTGGACATGGCCTCCATCCAGCCGCGCGAAGCACGCGACCATGCGGCGCGCCTGGGTGCACTGGGCATCGCCCATGTGGACGCACCGGTGTCGGGCGGCCCCGGCGGCGCACAAAGCGGCACGCTGGCCATCATGGCCGGAGGCAAGGCAGAAGACTTCGCCCGCGCCCTGCCCGTGCTGGCGCACCTCGGCCACGCCGTTCACGTGGGCCCGCACGGCAGCGGCCAGCTCACCAAGCTGGCCAACCAGATGATTGTGGGCATCACCATAGGCGCGGTGGCCGAGGCGCTGCTGTTCACCGCGCGCGGCGGGGCCGACATGGCGAAAGTCAAGGAAGCGATTACCGGCGGTTTTGCCGACAGCCGCGTGCTGCAGTTGCACGGCCAGCGCATGCTCGAGCGCGACTTCGCGCCGCGCGCCCGCATGGATATCCAGCTCAAGGACATGCGCAATGCGCTGGCCACCGCACAGGAGATCGGCTTTGAAGCGCCGGTCACGGCACTCTTTGAGCGACTCTATGCCGAAGGCGTTGAAAACGGCCTGACCGATCTCGATCAGTCGGCGCTTTTTGTCGAGCTGGCCAGCCGCAATGGCATGAGCTGAGTTGTGCTGCCCATGCAGGCATACAAAGGCACCTGTCATTTCTCATAAAAATCGCCAGAAAGCCAATACCAGCAAGCGAAAGCAGCTATTAAATTAATAGCAATTCGTATGGTGCGGATCGGCCACTCCCATGAAAAATGCCGCTGCAGATTGCTCCGAAGCGGCATTTTTCTGAGGCGGTCACCAGGGACCGTCTTTTAACGTTCAGTCACGCGCTGGCTTGGAAAACTTGCCGGACTTCTTGGCCGCATCACGGGGCACAAATACCTTGCCAGCTGGCTTGGCAAAGCCGCCGGGCTTGCGGTTGGCAAAGTCAGGGCGCGGTGCAAAGCCTTCGTTGCGGGAAGCAAAGCCTTCGTTGCGCGGAGCGAAGTTGCGGTCTTCACGCGGGGCGAAACCGGTGTTGTTGCCGCCGCCGAAGCCGCGGTCATCCTGGCGGCGCGGGCCGCGGTCATTGAAACCGGAACGGTCGCCATAGCCACCCTGTGGTCCAGGAGCGCGGCCCTGGAAGGGAGCGCGGTCGTCACGGTCGTTGTGGCGAGGAGCGCCGAAGCCGCCACCGCCAGCGCCACCACCAAAGCCACCTGCGGGCTTGCGGCCAGCATAGCCGCCACGATCACCACCGCCGCCGCCGAAGCTGCGGCCACCGCGGTCGCCGCGATCACCACCGAAGTTGCCGCGGGGGCGGTCGGAGGTCGGGGCAAAGCGCTGCTGCGGCTCCAGACCGGCGATCACACTGGGCTTGAGGTTCTGCTGCATGTAGTGCTCGATGTCCTGGATCTTGCGGCGATCGCGGAATTCGGCAATCGTGATCGCCTGGCCTTCGCGGCCGGCACGGCCGGTGCGGCCAATGCGGTGCACATAGTCTTCGGCTTTCATCGGCAGGCCGTAGTTGATCACGTGGGTGATCGACGGAACGTCCAGGCCGCGAGCAGCCACGTCGGTCGCGACCAGGATCTGGACGCGGCCATCGCGGAAAGCCATCAGGCGGCGGTTGCGCAGGCCCTGGCCCAGCGCGCCGTGCAGCGCCACAGCGCTGAAACCTTCCTGTACCAGGTCGTTGGCCAGGCCGTCGCATTCAACCTGGGTGCAGGCAAACACGATCGACTGGTTCATGGTGGTGTCGCGCAGCGAATGATCCAGCAGCTTGCGCTTGTGGGTCATGTTGTCGGCCCACAGCAGCGACTGGGTGATCGACGCATGTTTTTCATGCGGCGAGTCGATCTCAACACGCTGCGGCTGGCGCATGACGCGCGTGGCCAGTTGCATGATGCGCGGCGCAAACGTGGCGCTGAACATCATGGTTTGCTTGCGCTCGATCGTGAGCTGGTTGACTTCGGTCAGGTCATCGGCAAAGCCGAGGTCCAGCATGCGGTCGGCTTCGTCAACGACCAGGAACTGCACCTGGTCCAGCTTGATCTGCATGCTGCGCTGCAGGTCGAGCAGGCGGCCGGGGGTGGCCACCACGAGGTCGGCATTTTGCAACTTGGCAATTTGCAACTGGTAAGGAATACCGCCCACCACGTTGGCAATGCGCAGGCCGCGGCAATGGCGAACCAGGTCGATTGCGTCAGCGCAGACTTGCTGGGCCAATTCACGCGTAGGGCACAGGATCAGTGCGCCGGGCGTGGCAGCCTTGAAGTTGCGCGGGCTGGTCGGGTCTTTGCGCTTGGGTTTTTTCAGGGGTGCTTCGCCACGGGCGACGGCTTCGGCGCTCAGGCGTTCAAATTCGGAGCGCTCAAAACGCTCGGCTTCTTCCTGCTGTTTCAGCAGGGTGTGCAACACGGGCAGCAGGAAGGCTGCGGTCTTGCCGCTACCGGTCTGGCTGGAAACCAGCAGGTCGGTGAATTTGGCTTTGGGGTCGCTTTTGGCGTCGTGGTCCAGGGCCTGCATGGCCTTGGGAATGGTGGCCATCTGCACGGACGTCGGCTGGGTAAAACCCATGTCGGCGACAGCTTGCAGGAGTTCCTTGGCCAGGCCCAGCTTCACGAAACCATTGGGTTCGGCTACTACGGCTTCCAGGGAGGTGGGAGCCATCGAGGGCTCGTCCGAAGAAAAATCCGGAATCACGTGGATCACGGCTTCAGCGGCGGTATCAATATTTGTGTCGGGCAAAACGTCGCCACGAGCCTCAAAAGAGTCAGTCATGTTTTTCTCACTAATCACCTGTGCGCAACGCTTTTGGCGAGGGAACAGGAAACTTCACCCCCGCGATGCGGAGGATTCGTTCATGGTTAATAAAACATCAACCATCAAACGAATATGCGGTCCAGGCAGCAGAAATGTGCCCGAAGCGGTGACTCCGTTATTGGAGTCAAAAGTGTGAGGTAGATGTACAAATGCAGGGCACCCAGTGCACTGCAAGCCCACGATTATAGCGTGCTTTGCGGGTTTCTACCAGTCCCCCTGACCAAACGAGTCCATTGCGGCTTCCTGCCGCAGCCGCATGCACGCTGATTTGCTATCATTTCAATAGCTTCTTGCGCCCGTCCTGCCTCGCCAAATCCCAAAAAAGGCTTAAGCCACGTTCACTTCAGAAAGTGTTGCCGGTAGTGCTCAAGCTCGTCAATCGACTCATGCACATCGGCCAGGGCGGTATGGCTCTGGCGCTTTTTGAAGGCGCTGTAAACCTCGGGACTCCAGCGCTTGGCCAGTTCCTTGAAGGTGCTGACGTCAACGTTGCGGTAGTGCAGGAAGGCTTCGAGTTTGGGCATGTACTTGACCAGGAAGCGCCTGTCCTGGCTGATGGTGTTGCCGCACAGCGGCGAAACACCCTTGGGAACGTATCGGGCCAAAAAAGCCAGAATCTGCGCTTCGGCATCTGCCTCGTCCACAGTGCTGGCCTT
Source organism: Polaromonas sp. P5_D5 (assembly GCF_054049435.1). Taxonomy (NCBI): domain Bacteria; kingdom Pseudomonadati; phylum Pseudomonadota; class Betaproteobacteria; order Burkholderiales; family Comamonadaceae; genus Polaromonas; species Polaromonas sp. P5_D5. Next base: position 185,738 of record NZ_JBFUMJ010000002.1, on the reverse strand, counting down.
GACCTTGTCGATCAGGCCGCTGCGCCCGTGGGTGCCCTTGTTCCAGTTGTCCATCTGGTCCAGCAACTCGTCGGTCTGGTGGATCGCCAGAACCGGGCCTTCGATGCGCGGCGTGAGTTGCGGACCCGTGACGATGACGGCGATTTCGATCAGGCGCTCTTTTTCCGGGTCGAGGCCGGTCATTTCGCAGTCCAGCCAGACGAGGTTCTGGTCTGATTTTTTGAGTAGGGGTTCAGTTTCAGGCATCTTGCGATTCTCGCTGATCGCCTAAACTGCCAGCCATGACCGACTATTCGCTTGTTTTCACCGGGGTGTTTTCTGCCTTTCTGGTGCTGGGGCTGCTCACGAAGTTCTACCTGGCTTCGCGGCAGATCCGCCATGTGGCCCGAAACCGCGATGCAGTGCCCGCCGCTTTTGCGGCCACGATTTCGCTGCAGGCGCACCAGAAGGCAGCCGACTACACCATTGCCAAGGCGCGCTTCGGCATGCTGGAGATGGCCTTCGCCGCCGCCGTGCTGCTGGGCTGGACGCTGCTGGGCGGCATCGACGCGCTGAACCAGGCCATCGCCGGTTCCGGCCTGACCGCCTGGGGCGCGCTGGTGCCGCAGCTGATCCTGCTGGCCGCTTTTGGCCTCATCAGCGGTTTGCTCGACCTGCCCTTCACCCTTTACAGCACCTTCCGCATTGAAGAGCGTTTCGGCTTCAACAAGATGACCTTGAAGCTCTGGCTGGCCGACCTGGTGAAATCGACGCTGGTCGGCATCGTCATCGGCCTGCCCATCGTGGCGCTCATCCTGTGGCTGATGGGCAGCGCGGGAAGCCTGTGGTGGCTGTGGGCCTGGGGCGCCTGGATGGGCTTTAACCTGCTGGTGCTGGTGCTCTACCCCACCGTCGTCGCGCCGATGTTCAACAAGTTCAAACCGCTCGAAGACGAAACGCTGAAGGCGCGCGTGACGGCCCTGATGCAGCGCTGCGGCTTTGCGGCGAAAGGCCTCTTCGTGATGGACGGCAGCAAACGCTCGGCCCACGCCAATGCCTATTTCACCGGCTTCGGCGCGGCCAAGCGCGTGGTGTTTTACGACACCCTGCTCAAGCAGCTCAACCCCGGTGAAGTTGACGCCGTGCTCGCGCACGAGCTGGGCCATTTCAAGCACAAGCACATCATCAAACGCATCGTTTCGATGTTTGCCATGAGCCTGGCCGGGTTTGCCTTGCTGGGCTGGTTGTCGTCGCAGGTGTGGTTCTACACGGGCCTGGGCGTGCGGCCCAACCTCACCGGCGCCAACGACGCGCTGGCACTGCTGCTCTTTTTGCTGGTAGTGCCGCTCTTCAGCTTCTTTGTCTCCCCGGTGTTCGCCCAGTTCTCGCGCAAGCATGAGTTCGAGGCCGATGCCTATGCCGTGGCGCAAACCGACGGCAAGGATTTGCAAAGCGCTTTGCTCAAGCTCTACCAGGACAATGCCAGCACCCTCACGCCCGACCCGGTATTTGTGAAGTTTTACTATTCGCATCCGCCCGCCTCCGAACGGCTGGGCCGCATGATTCCTTCTGTTGAAAGCACCGCGACATGAGCAACCCGATCCACCAAAACCGCCGTGCCCTGAGCGCCACGGAAATCGTCACCCAGCTGAGCAAGCTCAATGGCGAGCAGGCCCTGGGCTGGCGCCTGATCGACGGCTCACTGGAAAAAACCTACGCCTTCAAGAACTACTACGAGACCATCGCCTTCGTGAACGCGCTGGCTTTCATTGCCAATGCCGAAGACCATCACCCCGACCTGGCCGTGAGCTACGGCAAATGCACCGTGCGCTTCAACACGCACGATGTCGAGGGTGTCTCTGTCAGTGATTTTTTCTGCGCGTCGAAGGTTGACGCCTTGCTGGCTTGAGCAAACCGGCACGCCCAGCCGCCGCTCCCGTCGCGGGCACGCGGCCCGGGCTGGTGGTGGCGGGCTTTGGCCGGCACGTGCTGGTGGAGACCGATACCGGCGAGCGTGTGATCTGCCACCCGCGCGGCAAGAAAAGCCAGGCCGTGGTGGGTGACCGCATTCGCTGGCTGCCTTCCGAAGACGAAGGCACCATCGAGAAAATTGAAGAGCGCCGCAACCTGTTTTACCGGCAGGACGAGATGCGCACCAAATCCTTCGCCGCCAACCTCGACCAGGTGCTGATCCTCATCGCAGCCGAGCCCGAGTTTTCGGAAAGCCAGCTGACCCGCGCGTTGATTGCCGCTGAGGCCGAGGGCATCACCCCCATCATCGCCTTGAACAAAAGCGACCTCACCGAGCCTTTCGGGCGCGCCTGGGCCAAGCTGGCGCCCTACCGGGCCATGGGCTACAGAATGCTCTCGCTGGCCATCAAACCCAAAACAGCGACAAGCGGGCCGGCCGATGCCCCGCACCCGGAACTGCAGGAACTGACAGACTTGCTGCGGGACAAAAAAACGCTGGTACTGGGACCTTCAGGCGCCGGTAAAAGCAGCCTGACCAACCTGCTGGTGCCCGATGCACGGGTGCTGACGGCGGAAATATCGCAGGCCCTCAATTCAGGCAAACACACCACCACCAGTACCACCCTGTACTGGGTAAATACCGGCACGGGCGGCCAGAGGAGTACCGCGCTGATCGACTCGCCGGGCTTTCAGGAGTTCGGGCTGCACCACATTGACCCAATGCAGCTGGCCAACTACATGCCCGACCTCAAGGCACACGCCCAGGACTGCAAGTTCTACAACTGCACCCACCTGCATGAGCCGGGTTGTGGCGTTATTTCAGTGGTCAAATCGGGGCCCAGCCCAGATGGAATCAGCGCGAGTCGCTATCGTTTGTATAGCGAACTTTTTGCCGAGCTGTCGCAACCCCGCTATTGACGGGAATTGACGGGCAGCGCCCGGCCGGGCAACAACGTCAGGCCTTGAGCAGCTCGCGGCAGGCCTGCACCAGCGCCTCACATTGCGCCGGCGTGCCCACGCTGATGCGCAAATGCTGGTCGATGCGCGGCTGCCTGAAATGGCGCACCAGGATGTTTTTTTCGCGCAAGCCGATCGCGAGGGCCGCTGCGTCGTGGTCAGGATGGCGAGCCAGCACGAAGTTGGCTTGCGAAGGCAGGACCTCAAAGCCCAGTCCTTGCAGCTGCCGGCTTAACAGATCGCGGCTCTGGATCACGGCCGTGCAGGTCGCTTCAAAATAAGCACGGTCCTCGTAAGCGGCCACGGCGCCGGTGATGGCCAGACGATCCAGCGGATAGGAATTGAAGCTGTCTTTCACCCGCTCAAGGGCTTCGATCAGGTGGCGCTGGCCGGCCGCAAAACCAACACGCAATCCGGCCAGCGAGCGCGACTTGGACAGCGTGTGCACCACCAACAAATTGGGATAGCGCGCAATCAGACTGATGGCGGTCTCACCGCCGAAATCGACATAGGCCTCGTCCACCAATACCACCCGCTCGGGGTGCCGCAGCAACAGCTGCTCGATGTGCGCCAGCGGCAGGCCGGTGCCGGTGGGTGCGTTCGGGTTGGCAATCACCACGCCTGCGCATGGCGCGGTGTAATCCGCCACATTGATGCGCAGGGACGCATCCAGCGGCACGAGCCCAACCTCAATGCCATAGAGCCCGCAGTACACCTTGTAAAAGCTGTAGCTGACATCCGGCATCAGCAGCGGCTGGCCGTGGCGGAAAAATGCGCAGAAAGCGTGCGCGAGCACTTCATCCGAACCATTGCCGGCAAAGATCTGATCAGGATCTATGCCGTGGTTGCCGGCAATCGCCCGCCTGAGCGCGTTGGCCTGCGGATCGGGATAAAGCTGCAAGCCGTTTTGCGCCGCGGCCGTGATGGCGGCAACGACACGGGGCGATGGCGGGTATGGGTTCTCGTTGGTGTTGAGCTTGACCAGGTCCGCAACGCCGGGCTGCTCCCCCGGCACATACGGAACAAGCCCGCGCACCGCAGGGCTCCAGAAGGATTGCCCGGAAGGCAAGGCGGAAGGCGGGCTGCCGCTCATCCGAGCAGGCGTGCCAGGGTCAGCAGCGCCAGCAAGACCATCCACAGCACCACGGAACGCCACACCAGCCCCACGATGCTTCGCAGGTGCGCCACTTCGGGCTCCCGGCCAGGCGTGGCTTCTGTGGCGATGCCGTCTTCCGCGTCCAGGCCACCCGCCTGGAAACTTTGCGAGGTGTCCGCCGAAAACGTGGTCTTGAGCGCTTCGCCGCCCAGGCGCACGTTCACGGCACCGGACGTAGCAGCCAGGATGATCCCGTCGTTGCGGTTTTCAGAGGCCGAAGGTGTGCCAACCGGAAACCGATGCGTGTAGTTGCGCCAGGCATCAATGGCGTCTTCAAAACTGCCGACCACCGCGAAGCCCAGCGAGGTGACACGGGCGGGCACAAAATCAATCACGCCCCAGGCTCGGCTTGCGGCGAGCTGCAACGCCGTGCTGGCGCCCTCGCCTGCCGCGGCGGCGGTCCTTCTTTTATAGGCCCAGTAGCGTGAAACGAACTCGCTCATGCGGTAGAGCACGGCGCCTGCGGGCCCCAGCCCCAGCGCAGCGAGCACCGAAAACCAGCCCAGCACGCCGAACACATGGCGGTGCGCGGCCAGCACCGAATATTCAATCACGTGGCGGACGATTTCGCTGCGTGGAAGCTCGCTCGCATCGACCTGGCGCCACTGCGCCAGCAATTCGCGCGCTGTCGTTTCGTCGCCGTCATCCAGCGCATCGCGTATGTCCGTGAAGTAGTGGCTGAACTGCCGGAAGCCCAGCGTGACATAGAGGATTGCCACGTTCCACGCAAAAGCCAGCACGGGATTGATGGTCCACAGCAGCCAGTGAATCAGGAAGGTGACCAGCGCCGGCACCAGCACGGCGACCGTCCATGCGATCCAGCCATGGTGCGGTTTGCCGGCATCCAGGCTGCGGTTGGTCCAGCGGGCCCAGCCCCGAAATCCCGCATGAATCCAGTTGCCGCGGGCCAGCGGACGGGCCTGTTCGATGATGAGTGCAAACAAAACGGCAAAAAAGCTCATGAGGAATCATAACGTGGCCCCCACGGTCGCTCACTTCGTGTAGCTCCCTGCCCCCCGAGGGGGCCGCCCGCCTGTGGCCCGGCAAAGCCGGTTCCACGGCTCATGCTGGTTTGAAGAATTCGATGGGTGCGACCAGTGGTGGAGGTATTTCACCAGTGGGGCCGCGGGACTGGCTTTGCCAGACCGCAGGCGCCGCCCCCTCGAGGGGGGAACAAGCTACACGTAGTGAGCTTGGACAGGGGTGTACCAATTTTTGGGGGAACAGGCTACACGAAGTGAGCCCGGACGGGGGTGTTACGCAACTAGAAAACGATAGAGATTACGCAGCATGCCAGCCGTCGCGCCCCAGATATAGCGCTCCCTGGCCTCGTTGCCATCACCTTCCATGGAGGGGTCTGAGTACGGCATGGAAAGCCATTGGCGTAGGGCGCCGTCGAATTCCATCTCGTGGCGGCGATGGTTGGCCGGGTTCATCAGGTAGCCCAACGGCACCTCGAAGACATCTGCGACTTCACCGGGGTTGGGCTGCAGCACGAAGCCGGGCCTCACCAGCGCCACGACCGGCGTGATGATGAAAGCGGTGCCGGTGACGTAGGTCGGCAAGGTGCCCAGCACCTCCACATGGTCGCGCGGCAAGCCCACCTCCTCGTGCGCTTCCCGCAGCGCGGTGTCCACTGCATCGCGGTCGGTCTCGTCCGTGCGGCCGCCCGGCAAGGCGACCTGGCCCGAGTGCGTGGACAGGTTGGTGGTCCGCTCCGTCAGCAGCAGCGTCAGCTCGTCCCGCATGACCAGCGGAATCAGCACCGCAGCCAGTGCGGGCGTGCGATCGGTAAATTTCTTTTCGACGCTGTGTTCGGGAGTCCACACAGGCGGATGCCGAAAACGCTGGCGCAGGGCCTCCGGTGAAAGGTGCGCCGAAGGGACCCCCGCCAGATGGTCATCAATGCCCAGCACCGGGATGCTGCGCGGGTCAAACTTCGGCAGGGGCCGGGTGTTGTTCATGGGGTGAGAGGTTAGCAGGCAAAAAAAAGCCGCTCGACAGAGCGGCTTTTCAGGGCGGAGGTGCTTTTAGGCAGCCTTGGCGCCCAGCTTTTCCTTGATACGTGCGGATTTGCCGCTGCGGCTACGCAGGTAGTACAGCTTGGCACGGCGCACATCACCACGGCGCTTGACTTCAATCTTCGCGATCAGCGGGCTGTAAACCTGGAACGTACGTTCCACGCCTTCGCCGTTGGAGATCTTGCGAACGATAAAGCTGGAATTGAGGCCGCGATTGCGCTTGGCAATCACCACACCTTCAAAAGCCTGCACACGTTTACGCGTACCTTCCACCACATTGACGCTGACGATCACGGTGTCGCCGGGAGCGTAAACGGGAATGGTCTTGTTCAAGCGGGCGATTTCTTCCTGCTCAAGGGTCTGGATCAGATTCATGATTTTTCCATCTAACTTCTTCGCTCATACACGCGCTACGCTAAAGACCGCAAATCCATGGATTCACCCGAAGATGATTCAGATGGTTGCAGTGGCCGCCAGAGGATCGAAAAGCCTTTGATTATAGCAAGTCAGTGCTTTTTCAAGCGTCTTTGTCCGGGTTTTCGACCAAATCGGCCAGAAAAGCCTCGTCACTTTCGCTCAAATTCCCACTCTGCCGTGCCATTTGCACCAATTCTGGGCGCTGGCGCTGCGTCAGCGCCAGGCGCTGTTCGCGCCGCCACCGCTCAATGTGGGCGTGGTTTCCAGACATCAGGGTGGTCGGAACAGGCTGGCCGCGCCAACTTTCGGGCCGCGTGTAATGGGGGCAATCCAGCAAGCCGTCGAGTGCAGGATTAAAGCTGTCCAGCTGATGGCTGCCCTCGTCATTAAGCACCCCGGGCTGCAGCCGGGACACCGCATCGAGCAAGGCCATGGCGGCAATTTCCCCGCCCGACAGCACAAAATCGCCCAGGCTGATCTGCAAGTCAACATGGGCCTGGATGAAGCGCTGGTCCAGCCCTTCGTAGCGGCCGCAGATCAACACCGCACCGGCGCCGGCCGACCAGCCTTCAACGCCGGCATGGTCCAAAGCCTTGCCCACGGGAGAAAAAAGCACTGTGGGAACCTTGGGCGCACCGCTCGCAGCACGGTCAGCCTGTATTTTTTCAAGGCACAGCGCCAGCGGCTCAGCCATCATCACCATGCCGGGGCCGCCGCCGAAAGGCCGGTCGTCCACGCGGCGGTAGTTGCCGTCGGCAAAGTCCCGCAGGTTCCAGAGCTTCACCTCGACGAGGCCAGATTCGTAGGCGCGGCGGGTCACGCCGCTGACCAGGAAGGGCGCAAAAAGCTCGGGAAAAAGTGTGATGATGTCGAAGCGCATGGGGCTATTGTGTGCGAGCCCGGCGCTTCGGGGCAACAGCCCCTTTGGGCTACAAAAATCAGTAGTCCGGCTGCCAGTCAACCGTGATGCATTTGCCGGCGATATCCACCGCGTCGACATACACGGAAACAAACGGAATCATGCGTTCGGCGGTCACGCTCGTGCCGTCTTCCTGCTGGACGGTGTACTCCACACACAGGACAGAGTGCGGGCCGGTGGCCATCAGGTCACGCACCAGGCCCAATGGCACGCCTTCGCGGTTGACCACGTTCAGGCCGATCAGGTCGACCCAGTAGTACTCATCCTTGGAGGCGGCGGGAAAGCTGCTGCGTGGCAGGAAGATACGCGCGCCACGCAAGGCCTCGGCCGCATTGCGGTCATCAAGGCCCATGAACTTGGCGACGACGGAATCGGAGTGGACTTTGGCTTCGTCGACGCTGAGCGTGACTGTGCCGGAGAACACGGTAAACCCCGGGCGGAATTTGGCGTCAGGCGCCTGCAAAAACCAGGATTTGGCCGCGAAAAGCGCTTCTGGATCGGTGCTGTGCGGCAGGATTTTCACCCAGCCCTTGACGCCCCATGCATCCAGGATGCGCCCGACTTCGATGGCGTCGTGCGGAAGGCTTGAGGGTGTCAAGCCTGCCGACGACTGAAGGCCGGGCTGCATCAATCTCTAAATCAGTCTAAATCAGACCGAGTTCTTCAGGCCGTTTTGACAGCAGCCGTAGCACCTTGCTTGACCAGGCGCAGAACGGTAGGAGACGGCTGGGCGCCCACACCGATCCAGTGGGTCAGGCGGTCTTGCGCAATGCGCAGGCCTTCTTCGCCACCTTTGGCAATCGGGTTGTAAAACCCGATGCGCTCGATGAAACGGCCGTCGCGGCGAACGCGTTTGTCAGCCACAACAATATTGAAAAAAGGACGGTGCTTGGAACCGCCGCGTGCAAGTCGAATGACGACCATGATTTATCCTTCGGGTGGTGGGGCTTACCGGTAAGGTAGATACCCCAATGTTCTGCAGCGCTTGAGACACACGACATGGCCACCCGGCCAGCGAATTGCTGCAAAGCCTGAGATTATAGCCTGCCGAACGGTTTTTGCCCAAATTCACCCCTACCCCGCTCCTGAAGCCCCCCGCACACCCATTCTCCTGTCTCCGAAACCACCACCGACATGCCCCTCATCCGCCCCAGCCGCGAAGAAGACATTTCCGCCATCACGGCCATATACAGCCACCACGTATTGCACAGCACAGGCACCTTCGAAACCGAGCCTCCCAGCGTGGCCGACATGACCGCCCGCCGGGCCGACGTGCTGTCCAAGGGCCTGCCTTACCTGGTCGCCGAAGAGGATGGAAAAATCGCCGGCTTTGCCTACGGCAACTGGTTCAAGCCCCGCCCGGCCTACCGATTTTCAGTGGAAGACTCGATCTACCTCGCGCCTGACCTGCACCGCAAGGGCCTGGGCCGTGCGTTGCTGGCCGAGTTGCTGGCACGGCTTGAAGCGGTGGGCGTACGCAAGGCCATGGCCGTGATCGGTGATTCGGCCAACGCCGGCTCGGTGGGCGTACACCGCTCGCTTGGCTTCAAAGAGGTCGGCACCATTGCCTCCTGCGGCTGGAAGTTCGGCGCCTGGCGCGACATCGTGATCATGGAAAAGACCCTGGGCGCAGGTGACACGCAGCCGCCGGTGGATGCACCCGCCGCATAATCGCCGCATGCAAGCAACCGCCTCCACAGCCCCTAAAGCGCCCAAAAACAAAACCCTCGCCGCCTGGCTCGCCTTCGCAGCCGGCCAGCTCGGCGTGCACCGCCTCTACCTGTTCGGCCTGGGCGACATCTGGGCCTGGCTGCACCCCATCGCCGCCGCGCTGGGCTGGTGGGGCGTGGAACGTGTGCGGCTTTATGGGCAGGACGATCACCTCGCCTGGGTGCTGATTCCGCTGCTGGGCTTTACGCTGGCCGGTACGGCGCTCACCGCGATTTACTACGGCCTGATGTCGACCGACAAATGGAACGCGCTGCACAACACGGCTACGCCCGATACCCAGGCGGGCAACACCAACTGGCTGACCATAGGCGCGGTGGTGTTTGCCCTGCTGTTCGGCACCATCTCACTGATGTCCAGCATCGTGTTCAGCTTCCAGCGCTACTTTGAATACCAAGTCGAAGAGGCCAAGAAGATATCGCAGTGAATATGGCCCCCACGGTCGCTCACTTCGTGTAGCTCTCTGCCCCCCGAGGGGGCCGCTGCGCCTGCGGCCTGGCAAAGCCAGTTCCGCGGCCCCGGCTTGATTAAAGAGAGGCCACGACGCATGCTCAGTGCGTGGCGCGATCAGAAAACCTGAAGACTGACCCAGTACGCGATTGCTGCCACGAATGCTGAAGCCGGGATCGTGAAAATCCAGGCCCAGACGATATTGCCGGCCACGCCCCAGCGCACGGCTGAAGCGCGCTGCGTGGAGCCTACGCCCACGATGGCGCCGGTGATGGTGTGCGTGGTGGAAACAGGAATACCCAGCCCGGTCGCCAGGAACAGCGTCAGTGCGCCGCCAGTCTCGGCGCAGAAGCCGCCCACGGGCTTGAGCTTGGTGATCTTCTGGCCCATGGTTTTCACGATACGCCAGCCGCCGAACATGGTGCCAAAGCCGATGGCGATGTAGCAGACGATGACCACCCAGATCGGCAGGTGTTCCGTGGTCGCCATCATCCAGACCGGCAAACCCTGCACGTTGCTGGTCGTCGCGGCGATCAACAGCAGCCAGATGATGCCGGCGGTCTTTTGCGCGTCGTTGCCGCCGTGCCCCAGGCTGTAAGCGCCGGCGGAGACCAGCTGAAGCCGGCGAAACCATCGGTCGGCCTTCGACGGGGTCGTCCTGCGACACACCCAGGCCACCGCCACCATCATCAGCGAGCCCAGCAAAAAGCCGAGCAACGGCGACACGAAAATGAAGGCCACCACCTTGAACACGCCCGAGGCGATCAGCGCGCTGGCGCCGGCCTTGGCGATGACGGCCCCCACGATGCCGCCTATCAGCGCATGCGAAGAGCTGCTGGGAATGCCGTAGAACCAGGTGAGGATGTTCCAGGTGATGGCGCCCATCAGCGCGCCAAACACCACATGCGTGTCCACCACGCCCGGCATCACGATGCCCTTGCCGATGGTCGCCGCCACGCTCAGGTGGAAGATGAAATACGCCAGGAAGTTGAAGAAAGCGGCGAACAGCACCGCCTGCCCCGGCTTGAGCACGCCCGTCGACACCACCGTGGCGATCGAGTTGGCCGCGTCATGAAAGCCGTTCATGAAGTCGAACGCAATGGCCAGGAAGACCAGCAGGAACACCACCCACAGGGCGGCCTGTACGGTTTGCATATTTATCCCAATGAGGTAGCTAGGGAAACGAACGCGCCGGGACGCAGCGCAGGGCCGCCCCAAGCAAGGCCAGCCCCCTCGGGGGGCAGCGAACTACGCGAAGCGAGGAGCGTGGGGGCTGCCATCTTCAGGAGTTCTCGAGGACGATGCCCTCGATCAGGTTGGCCACATCCTCACACTTGTCGGTGATGGTTTCCAGTAGTTCGTACACCGCCTTGAGCTTGATCACTTCCCGTACATCGGGCTCTTCGCGGAACAGCCGGCTCATGGCCGAGCGCATGACGCGGTCGGCGTCGGACTCGAGCTTGTCGATTTCCTCGCAGGTTTTCAGGGCGGCTTCAGCCGTCGCGGCATCGCTGACTTTTTCGATCAGCGCCACGGCGTCCTGCAGGCGTTCGCAGCATTTGACGCTCAGGTCGGTCAGCCGCACGATGTCGTCGGTCATGTGGCGCACGTCGTAAAGCGCCATGGTTTCGGCCGAATCCTGGATCAGGTCGGCCACGTCGTCCATGGTGTTGATCAGCTTGTGGATCTGCTCGCGGTCGATGGGCGTGATGAAAGTCTTGTGCAGCGCCCGGTTGACTTCATGCGTGATGCGGTCGGCGGCACGCTCGGCGTGGTCGACTTCGCGGTTGAAAGCTTCGCGCTTTTGCACGTCCGCGTAGTTCGCAACCAGGTTCGAAAACGCATGGGCGGCCTCGACGATGCGTTCGGCATGCTGGTTGAACATCTCGAAAAAATTGCCTTCGCGCGGCAGCAATTTGCCAAACAGCATGTCAGTTCCTCAGGAAATATGTCAAAAGTATGACGTTTTTGTGACTGCCGGAAGTTTAACCGCCTCGGATTTCGGAGCGATTTGGGTGTTTGGGCACTGGATTTTCTGCTTAGGCGGCTGGCCGGGGGTTGCCCGGCGGCTACTCACTTTTCTTTTGCTTCGCCAAAAGAAAAGTAAGCAAAAGAAAAGGCGACCCTGCTGTCTGCGTCCCTGCGCTTCGCTTCGGGCAACCTGCGGTGCTCGGTCCAGACGGGGTCTCGCTCGAACTCGCTACGTTGCACTTCGCTCAGACAATCGCGATCCCTGATCCGTCTGGCCCTGCGCTCCTCGGCGCATCCAGAAGGGGTGGGACAGGAATACCAAACAGCCGAATACCAATACCGAAGATTCAAGCGCTGCGGAAGATGAAGTAGACGGCGCCTACCATGCACAGCGCCGCCCACAGGTAGTCAAGCTTCAACGGCTCGTTCAAATAGAACACTGCAAAAGGCACGAACACGCTCAGCGTGATGACCTCCTGCATGATCTTGAGCTGCCCGACGCTGAACTGGGTAAAGCCGATGCGGTTGCCGGGCACCTGGAGCAGGTATTCAAACAGTGCGATGCCCCAGCTGATCAGCGCTGCGATATACCAGGGCGAGGTGGCCAGGTTTTTCAGGTGTCCGTACCAGGCAAAGGTCATGAACACGTTGGAAAGCAGGAGCAGGCCGATGGTTTGCGCCGATACCGGCAGGGACTGGAGGAACTGCATCAATGGCTCCGTGAATGAGATTTAGACAAACCGCCCGACCAGCAGCAGCACAATGGTCAGCGTCACCAGGGCCAGCGCGGTAGACACCACGACACTGGCAGTAATCAGGTCTTCCGCCACCTTGTAGCGCTGGGAAAACAAAAACACATTGGCGCCAATGGGGAGGGCCGAAGCCACCACCATGACGGCCATCGGCACGCCGCCCACACCCAGCAGGCGGCACAGGCCAAACACCAGCAAGGGGTGCAGCAGGTTTTTCACGCCCGCCAGTGCCAGCGCCGGCCGCCAGTGCTCACCCACACGCGTATTGGCCAGTGTCACGCCCACCAGCACCAGCGCCAGCGGACCGAAGGCATTGGCCAGCAGTTCCAGCGGCTTGTCGATCACCACGGGAATCGCAAGGCCGGTTTGCGCAAACAGCAGGCCGGCAATGATGGGCAACGGCACCGGGTGCAGCAACGCGTTTTTCACGGCCATCAACACCGTGGCCACCGGGTGGCGCGGCGCAGTGGTGACTTCATCAGACGTGCCCAGCTTCTGTTCATGCGCCACCGCCAGCTCCAGCACCACCGTGGCGCTGGTCAGCAGCACCAGCGAATGCACCGAGACCAACGTGAACAGCGTAATCAGACCTTGCGGTCCATACATCAGCCCGATCAGCGCAATGCCGATCATCACGGTGTTCGAAAAAGTATTGGCCAGCGCCAGCACCGCTGCGCGGCGGTTAAAGCCCTGCAGCAGCAAGGTGCCGCCAAATAGCACCACGACCGCCAGAAAGTAAGCCAGCACCGGCTTGAAGTCCAGTTCCTCCACATGCACCCGGCTCATGGTGCGAAACAACAAAGCCGGCGTAAGCAGCAGGAAGATCAGGTTTGAAAGGTCTTTTATCGCTTCGGGCCTTATCCACTGTGCGCGACCAGCTATGAAACCTGTAGCAATCAACAACACGACGGGAAGCAGGGACACGAAGACAAGCTGGTTCATCCGCACAATCTTAGCGCGCGGGCGGTCAGCGAGTCTGCGTGTTTTACGTAGTGGCCCCGCTTAAAAAGCGAGCTGCATGCCCACCTTCAGGCTGCGCCCCGGCAGCGGCGCCTTGGGAAACGCCGTGGTCGTCAGTACCGAGGCCGCGCTGTAGGCCAGCTGGTTGGTCAGGTTGTCCACCTTCGCATACCAGAGGATGTTGCTCACGCCTGCCTTCATGCGATAGGTGGCCGCCAGGTTCCACAGCGTGTAGGCCGACGTGGCACGCTGGCCGGCGGCCACACGGTTTTGCGCCATCGAATGGTCAAAGCCGATGCTGCTGCCCCACGGCCCGTGGGCCCACACCAGGCTTGCCCCCATGCGTGCCGGCGCAATGCGCGGCAACGGCAGGCCGTTGCTGAGGTTGGTGGCACGCACCACATCGCCGCGCAAGGCCAGGTCCAGACTGGAGGCTCCTTCGATCAGGCGGATGTTGCCGCTGGCCTCCAGGCCCACAAAGCGGGCGCGCACGCCGGTGTAAGCAAACTCCGGCAGCAGCTTGTTGTCCGGGTCGTTGTCGTCCACGCCGTCACCGTCCAGGTCGGCCGGGTTCAGCGCGCCGTCTTCCTGCCCATAGTTGTTGCCCGTGGCCAGCAACCCGATGTAGCTTTTGAAACGGTGCACATAGGCATTGGCCGCAAAGCTGTTGGCGCCGGACTTCCAGGCCGCGCCAACATCCAGGCTGGTCGACTTCTCCTTGCCCAATGTGGCGTCGCCGCTTTCCCAGGCTTTGGTCGCTACGTGCGGGCCCTGGGCGAAGAGCTCGTAGTCTTTGGGCGCGCGTTCGGTATAGGCCAGGTTGCTGGTGAGCTGCCAGCCCGGCGCCGCGTTCCACAAGGCACCCAGCGCATAGCTATGCGGCGTGAAGTCGCGCGTCAATGGTGCAAAGCGCGCCACCAGCGGGTTGCCCAGCGACTCCACCTTGACCGACTCCAGACGCCCGCCAAAGCTCAGCTTGCCCCAGCCGGTGGTGTATTCCTCGTAAGCGAACATGGCGTTCTGCGAGGTCTTGCTGTAAGGCGCGAAAGCCTCGGCGCCGTCGGCCGAAAACTTGTTGTTCTCGGCCTGAAAGCCGATCACGCCGTCCAGGTTGCCGATGCGCGCATGGCGGGCCTCCAGCCGGAAATCACTGCCCTTGTTCTTGAACACCGTGCCGGGGTTGGGCCCTTCAAATTCGGTGTGTTCGTAGTCGGTGTGGCTCAGCTGGCCCTTTACGCTCTGGATGAAACCGCCCAGGTTACGCACCTCGCCTTCCAGCGCCGCACGGTTGGACTTCATGTCGATCGTCACGTCGTCCTCGGCCACCGTGCCGTAGTTGCTGCGGTAGGTGCTGACGGACGCGCCCAGGTAGCCGTGGTCAAAAAACACCGAGCCGCCCGCCGCACCACCGCGCACTTTGCTGTCCGAATTGCAGATGCGGTGGGTGATGGTGTTCACGCCGCCCTTGCTGCAAGCCAGGTCGGTGGGCACCTTCACGTCGCCGGTTTCGCGGCTGAACACGTCAACATGCAGGGCGTAGCGATTGTTGCCGCCTTCGAGCAACACGCCGCTGCTTTTCTCGCGGTTGCCGGTGGCCAGGCCCAGGTCGACCTTGCCGCCGACACCGCCTTTCTCGTCAAACAGCGGCTCGCGCGGAATGCGGTTGTCGATCACGTTGACCACGCCGCCCACCGCACTGCCGCCATACAGCAATGCGCCGGGGCCGCGCAGCACCTCCACGCGTTCGATGCTGATCGGGTCGGACGTCACCGCGTGGTCATAGCTCAGGCTGGAGGCGTCCAGCGTCGCGCCGCCGTTGCCCAGGATGCGGATGCGGTCGCCGTCCAGGCCGCGGATGATGGGGCGGCTGGCGTTCGGGCCGAAGTAGGTGCTGCTCACACCGGGCACGCCGTCCAGCGTTTCGCCGAGTGTGGTTTTGGATCGCAATAGCAGTCCGGCGCCCGAGTACTGTGCGGCAGGCGCTATCAAATCAGTAGCGCCCAGCGGGTTACCGGTGACGGTGACTTCTTTCAGGCTGGGGGCAGATGCTGGCGAGGCGGTCTGGGCAGTCGCCAGGCCGCAGGAGAGCGTCGCCGCGACGCAGAGCGCGCGGCTGATAAAAGGTGGGTTCATGATGACTCGCTGAATCGAAAAACAAGAGGGCAAAGCTGCGCCCTGGCCAGGTGGCCGGCGCACAGAAAAACGGGGAGATTCAGCGAGTGGAAGGCGGGCCGCGCGCGTCGAACAGCGCCGCCCAGCGGGCGAGTGCTTCGCCGCGGGAGATGTCAAATGCCACGCTGGAGAGCACCAGCGGCAAACTCAGCAGGGGAAGCGTGGGCGCCGCCTGGCCGTGGCTGGCCTGGTCAAACAGGCGGCAATCCGGATCGCCGTCATGCGAGGAAAACAGAGAAGCCAGCCAGCCGCCTTCACTCTCTCCCTCTTCTTCCACATGCGCAAGAGCGGCGTGTCCCTGATGGTGGCCGTCATGATGCATATTCGAATGTGAATGGATGTGCGCCTGCGGGCTGTGCACCACGCCGTGCATCAGCCCCAGCAGTTGCGCAAGCAATAGCGTGGCGGCCAGCAGCCAGGCCAGGGCCCGGGCGCGACTCAGACCCCGACGCTCACTTGACGCTGGTGGCATCCGTGATGCGGTAGTAAAGGCCGTAAGAGTCGTCATTGAGGACGAGGAAGCGCCCCTCCACCACCACCGGCTCCATGCTGTATTTCACCGGCGTTTTGGTTTTGACTTCGACCATGCTCTCGGGCCCGCCGGGCAGGCAGAAGGCGCAGGTCAGCGGCACTGACGACAGCAAAAAATGCTTTTGCTTTTCGCCCGGGTCCAGCGGCATCATGAAACCCTGGATGCGCTGGGTTTTCTGGTTCAGCGCCATCTGGTCGAGGGTGAAGACCGGAAGGATGCGGTTTTTCTCGTTTTTGGTTTTCACCGCCGTCAGCACCGACCAGGGCACCACATCCGTACGGGCTGCCAGCGGCGGAAACGGACTGTTGGCGCCATGCACGCCCGCGCCCTGTCCGACCGGTATGTCAAACGCCGGCCCTGCCGCGGCAGGCTTGCCGCCATTCGCCAGCGGTGAAGACAGCGTTTGCGCCGAAAGGCCTGTAGCGGCCAGCAGCGTGCTGCAGGCCAATGCCCACCTCAGTCCGTAAAGGCTTGGAGTGCGAGGGCGAAAAGAGGCTGTCATGCAGTACTCCAGAAAATCCAGAAAAAAGGTGAGGCCACTTCAGGGGCGTCGCGGTGACGTCAGTGGACGTCAATGAACGTCAATGAACGTGTTTCATCCCGCAGTATTTGCCGACAGCCAGGCCTTTGCAAGCGGCCTGCAGCTCTTTTTCACAAACTTCGTCTTTCTTGCCCGATTCCAGGCATTTGGCGGCGTTTTCGTGGGCGGCGGCCATGGCGCGGTGGCGCTGGATGTCTTCCTTGGTTTCCTTGTCGTTGTGCTGCGCATGGGCCAGCGAAAACGTGGCGCTCAGGGCCACCGCCGCAAACGTGGCCGCAACAGGAGACAGGGTGAGGAATTTTTTGATGGAAGAGAGGTTTGTCATAAGAAGGTTACCTTGATTGGAGAAGTTCAAACACACTGACCCGGTAGGCTTCCCAGGCGGGCAGCAACGCAGACGCCAGCGCCACCCCCAAAGCCAGTACCGGCACACTGACCAGCTCGACCGGCCATGACAGCGCACCGATCAGGACAGATTTTTCAAGTTGCAACGCCCAGGCCAGCAGTGCCGTCAGCCCCTGCCCCGCAAGCACCCCCAGCATGGTTGCCAGCAACGCCAGCCACAGCGCTTCGCACAGCAGCAGGCCGGCCACGCGGGCCGGCGGCGCGCCCAGCATGCGCAGCAGCGCCAGGTCGGCCCGGCGCTCACGCACGGCACCCCACAGCGCAATGAAGACGCTCAGGCCCGCCGTCAGCAGCAGCACGCCGGCCAGCGCCCGCAGCACGTCGGTGCCCACACCCACCATGCTCAGCAGGCGCGTGATTTCCAGCGCCGGCGCGGCAGCCTGCATCTCGGTGCTGCTATTGATGTAGCGCGGAAAAGTCACGGCCGCCAGCGGCGTCTTGTACTGGATCAGTGCCAGCGTGATTTCGCGCTCTTCTTCCAGCACCTTGCGGTCGTCGTCGTCCAGTGCCGTGTCGGTTTCATGCACCTGCCAGACAGACTCGGTAGCCGTCAGCACCAGGCGGTCCAGCACCGTGCGGCTGCTGGCCAGGATGCCCGACACCACGTAGGGGCTCAGCTTGTGTTCTTCACCGCCGCCGCCCAGGCCGTGCGTGCCGGTAAAGCTGTCGCCCACTTTCAGGCCGGTTTGCTGCGCCACCTGCGCACCAATGACGGCCTGCATCGGCCTGGACCACAGCGCGCCCTGCGCCAGCTGCGCGTCGTAATGGTGGATGTAGTCGGGCGTGGTGCCCACGATGCGAAAGCCGCGAAAACTGTCGCCCAGGCTGATGGGGATGACCTTGGCGACCTGCGGATGCTTTTCCAGCTCCTTCACCGCCGCCAGCGGCACATTGCCCGTCGGCACGTCGAGGTGAAACACGCCCGACAAAATCAGCTGCATCGGGCTGCCCTTGGCGCCCACCACCACATCAATGCCGGCCACGTCACGGTCAAACGCCTGGCTGATCTGGTGGCTGACCAGCAGCAGAAAAGTGATGGAAGCCAGCCCCAGGGTGAGCAGCAGCAGGTTGAGCGCTGCCGCCAGCGGCCGCGACCACAGGTAGCGCCATGAAAACACAACGGTTTTGAATGCTATCGTTTTCATAGCTGCTTGCGCTCGACCAATAAGGACTGCAGGCCTTTTTCGTCTTTAAAAAAGGCCTGGACACGCGCATCGTGCGTGGCAATCACCAGCGTGGCGCCCTGCTGCTGCGCCGCGCTTTGCAGCAAGGCCAGCGACGCAGCGGCCGCGTCGTCGTCCAGGCTGGCCGTGGGTTCATCGGCCAGGATCACGCGCGGCTTCAGCAGCACCGCACGTGCCAGTGCCACACGCTGCGCCTGCCCGCCCGAAAGCTGCGCCGGCTTGCGCTGCGCCAGCGCCTGCACATCCAGCGCGGCCAACGCCTCGGCAATGCGGCCTTCGTCATCCGGCTGGCCGGCGGCCCACTGCGCCATGGCCAGGTTGCCCTGCACCGTCAGCGCTGCGCTCAGGTGAAGCTTCTGCGGCAAAAAGCCAATGGTTTTTGCCCGCCACGCGTCGCCGGCACGTCCGCCCAATGCCTTGATGGACTGGCCGGCCACTGTGATGTCGCCCTCACTGGGCGCCAGCAAACCTGCCGCCAGCGCCAGCCAGGTTGATTTGCCCGAGCCCGACGCACCGCGCAGCAGCAAGGTGCCGCCCTGCGCGACGTCCAAGTCCGCAAAGCGCAGCTCGGGACCATTGGTGTAGCGGTAAGCCAGCTGGCGGGTGCTGATCATGAAGAAGCCGTGCCGTTGGCGCAGTCGGCGCACACGCCCCGCACGGCAAAGTCCATGCTCATGCCCTGGTAACCCAGCGCCTTCAATGCTTCCAGCGCGGTTTGCGCGGCGCGTTCCAGGTCTTTGGTGCTGGCCTTGAGCGCACCCGAACGCTTGCCCGACAACGCGCCCGACAAGGGGCTGTCGCGGTGGCAGCTCTGGCATTCAAAGTGGGGAATGGCGTGCACGCTGCTCGGCATGGCCTGGTAGCGCCGCACGCGGTTGGCGTCCACGCGGCACAGCAGCAAACCCACCTGCGTGAGCCGGTCGATCAGCCGGTACAGCGTGACGCGATCCAGTGTCACGCCTTCGCCGGCATCATCGTCGCCGCCCAACGCGGCCTGTAGTTGCGCGTGCGTGTAGCTGGTGTCCGGGTGGGCCAGCAGCCAGCCCAGCACCAGACGCGCAGCGCTGGTGCGGCGCAGGCCGTGGGCTGACAACAGCACATCAATCGGGTCCGCGTCGGCGGTGATACCGGGCTCGGTTTTGGAACGCCTGACAGGGTGGACGGATGCCATGGGATGAAGCCGTTCGGAAAGAGTTTGGCAAAAGAGCGCGCGGTGTATTTTCGCAATGCGCGCACATAACGCAACAATGTTGCATTAGACTATACAGCAATTCAGTTGCATTATTACCGCAACCGAGTGGCTTTTGATGACTTCCCGGCCCGCTTGTTTGTAAAGACGACTCCCTTGCCAGCTTCACCTCCTCCCTTCCCCCCACAGCCTCCGCGCCGCCGCAGCATCCTCACCTGGCCGGCCTGGCGCCGGGTGCTCGCGGTGTTGCCAGCCGTGGCGCTGCTCTGGATGGCGGTCGCCTGGGCTTCGGCGGAAATAGCGCCATGGTGAGCGCCATGGTCGCGCTGGACAACCTCACCGTCAGCTACCGGCAGCATCCGGCGCTGCACCACGTCAGCGGTCACTTCGCGGCGGGTTCGCTGACTGCGGTTGTTGGCCCCAACGGCGCCGGCAAAAGCACGCTGTGCAAAAGCATCATGGGTTTGCTGCCCCGTTCGGGCGGACAGGTCACCACGGCAACGCCGCGCGCGCGCATTGCCTACCTGCCGCAACAGGCTGAGCTGGACCGGAGCTTTCCGATGGACGTGTGCGACGCCGTGCTGCTCGGCTGCTGGCCTTCGCAGGGCGCGTGGGGCGGCGTCAGTGAGGCGCAGTGGGCCGCCGTCGGCGCGGCCTTGCGCACCGTTGGCCTGGAGGGTTTTGAAGCGCGGCCCATTGGCACGCTTTCCAGCGGGCAGTTCCAGCGCGTGCTGTTTGCCCGCCTGCTGGTGCAGGACGCCCGCCTGATCCTGCTGGACGAGCCCTTTAACGCAATAGACAGCAAGACCACCGCCGCCTTGCTGGCGTTGATTCGCCAGTGGCATGCCCAGGGGCGCACCGTGATTGCCGTGCTGCACGACGATGCCCAGGTGCGGGCGCATTTTCCGCAAACACTCCTGCTGGCGCGCGAAGCCGTCGCCTGGGGGCCCACCGCACAGGTCATGACCGAAGGCAACCTGGCGCGCGCCCGCGCGATGGCAGAAGCATGGGACGAAAGCGCCGAAGCCTGCCGCATCGACGACAAGGCAGTAGCCACACCAGTGGCATTGCACGAGCCCCTGCTGCACAAGGCTGCGGCGTGATGGAAGCCGCGCAGCACGCCCTTCACGGTGCCTGGGCCATTCTGTTTGCGCCGTTCGCCGAATATGCGTTCATGCGCCGCGCGCTGGTGGCCACGATGGCGCTATCGCTCAGCGCCGCACCACTGGGCGTTTTCCTGACCTTGCGGCGCATGAGCCTGCTGGGTGACGCGCTCAGCCACGCCATATTGCCGGGTGTCGCCATCGGGTTCATGCTGTGCGGCCTGTCGCTCACGGCCATGGCAGCAGGCGGCGTACTGGCCGGCATGCTGGTGGCCGCGCTGGCCGGCTTCATCAGCCGCGCCACCACGCTGAAAGAAGACGCCAGCCTGGCTGCCGTTTACCTGGTGGCGCTGGCGCTGGGCGTGACGCTCATTTCCGGCCACGGCACGCAGCTTGACCTGCTGCACATTCTGTTCGGCAGCGCGCTGGGCGTCGACACGCCGGGCCTGCTGCTGGTGGCCGGCGTGGCCAGCATCAGCCTGGTCGCGCTGGCGGCAGCCTACCGCGGCCTGGTGCTCGAAAGTTTTGACCCGGTGTTCCTGGCTGCAACGGGCCGCAGCGCCTCTTTCAAATGGGCGTGGCAGCAGGGCTTTTTGATGCTGGTCGTCATCAACCTCGTGGCCGGCTTCCAGACACTGGGCACGCTGATGGCCGTCGGCCTGATGATGCTGCCCGCGGTGTCGGCGCGCCTCTGGCATGACACCCTGCCCGCGCAGCTCGCCAATGCCGGCGCACAGGCCATGGCGGCAGGTTATGCCGGGCTGCTGCTGTCTTACCACTTCGATACACCTTCGGGCCCGACCATCATCGGCTGCGCCGGCGCGCTGTACTTTGCATCACTCTTGCTGGCGCCCAGCGGCTGGCTGCCGCGCACATTCGCACGTGCGCATCGTGTTGCCTGAGTCCACTTTTTTTGTTTTACCAATCCGGAGCCTTCCATGACATCCATCCAACACATGCTACGCAAACTGCTGACACCCCTGGTGGGGGCTGCACTGCTGTCCGCCGCCACCGCCGGCATGGCCGCCGACAAGATCCCTGTGGTCG
This sequence comes from Polaromonas sp. P5_D5, assembly GCF_054049435.1. Classification (NCBI taxonomy): domain Bacteria; kingdom Pseudomonadati; phylum Pseudomonadota; class Betaproteobacteria; order Burkholderiales; family Comamonadaceae; genus Polaromonas; species Polaromonas sp. P5_D5. The sequence continues at coordinate 164,284 of NZ_JBFUMJ010000002.1, read as the reverse complement.
CCAGCTTCAGCATCCTCGGCGACCTCGTCCGTGTGGTCGGCGGTGAACGCGTGGCTGTCACCACCCTGGTCGGCCCCGATGAAGACGCGCATGTGTTCGAACCCAAACCCGCTGACGCCAAAAACCTGTTGCAAAGCAAACTGCTGGTCAGCAACGGCCTGGGCTTTGAACCGTGGGCGCAAAAACTCGTCAAGTCCGCCGGCTACAAGGGCCCGGTGGCGGTGGCTTCGCAAGGCGTGAAGGCCCGCACCATGCCCGGTGAAAAAGGCGGAAAAGAAACCGACCCGCACGCCTGGCAGGATCCAACCAACGTCGTGATCTACGTGCGCAACATCGCCGCAGCCCTCGCCCGGCTCGACCCCGCAGGTGCAGCCACCTACAAAGACAACAGCGAAACCTACGTGAAGGAGTTGCAGGCGCTGGACGCCTGGGCCAAAGAACAGCTCAGCGCCGTCCCGTCTGCCAAACGCAAGGTCATCACCTCACACGACGCCTTCGGTTATTTCGGCGCGCACTACCAGGTCAGCTTCCTGGCGCCACAAGGAATCTCCACCGAAGCCGAACCCAGCGCAAAGGAAGTTGCCCAACTGATCCGGCAGATCCAGCGCGAAAAAATCAAGGCCGTGTTTTTTGAAAACATGAGCAACCCCAAGCTGCTCGCCCAACTGAGCAAGGACGCGGGTGTGACACCCGGCCCCGCGCTGTATGTCGATGCCCTGTCAAAAGCTGGTGGCCCAGCTGACAGCTACCTCACGCTGATGCGGCACAACGTGACACAACTGGTGGCGGGGATCAGGCAGAACTGAGTTGGAATGAACCGGCATCGTGGAACGGCTCGTTGGCCGCGCTGGCCTCCGGGCAAAGCTGTGAAGCGTTCAGTCGCGATAGGGTTGATTGCTTCGGGGCGCATCCGGCAACTGTTCATCAAACGACTGGCGGTAACGGATACAGCCGCGAAAGAACTGCGGCCAGTCGGGTACAACGGGCACCGGGTCGCTCTTCTCCGGCAGCAGCGCCCACAGCGCCGGATGATGCCAGCACAGCTCATGGCCTGTGCTGTCGCGGTGCTCGCGAATGCCCTGGCGGAGCTTTTTGACTTCCACAATGAGTTGTTCACGCGACAAGCCTTCAAGGTCGGCGTCCATGTTGCCTCCGTAGCGATATGGGTTGAGCAAGGTCTGGAAACGCCGCCATCATAGGCAGGAAGCTTCGCCGCACGGCATGCCCATTGGCAACAAATAGCAACGCCCCCGGATGCTTCACCTTCCCTTCCAAACCGCTGTATAACCAAGCCATGAACGCCACACCTGCAGCGGTGCATTACCCATGACTTCCATTCCTGCCCAACACCCCACCCACCTGCGTGCCCACACCTACCATGGCCTCGCCCCCGGTCCGCGCCTGCTGGTCACCGGCGCCGTGCATGGCAACGAGACCTGCGGCACGCGCGCCATCACGCAGCTGCTGGAAGAAATCGACAACGGCCAGTTGGGCATTGAGCGCGGCACCGTGACTTTTGTGCCCGTGACCAACCCGCTGGCCTACCGGCTCAAGCAGCGCATGGGTGAGCGCAACCTCAACCGCAATATGGCGCCGAGTGCGATTCCCCAGGACTTTGAGGACCGCATCGCGAACGTGCTGTGCCCGCTGCTGGATGCGCATGATGTGCTGCTGGACCTGCACTCTTTTCACACGGGCGGCGCGCCGTTTGTGATGATTGGCCCGCAAAACAACACGGGGGCGCTGGAGCCCTTTGACCATGCCGCGGAAGAAATGCAACTGGCGCTGCACACCGGGCCGCACCGGATCGTGGAAGGCTGGCTGGAGACGTACGCCCGGGGCGTGCAGCGGCGCGCGGCAACGGCTGCGGGCGCTGCGGGGGGCGCCCGCGCGCAGACATTGGTGACCGACCCGAACTACGGCGTGGGCACGACCGAATACATGCGTTCACGCGGCGGCTACGGCGTGACGCTGGAATGCGGCCAGCACGACGACCCGCAGGCGGTGCAGGTGGCGCGGCATGCAATTCAGCAGACGCTGGGCCTGCTGGGGCTGATTACGCAGAAGCCCGCACCGGTGCCGATGACGCGCGAGATCCTGCGGCTCGTTGACGTGGTGGACCGCGAGCATGCGGGCGACACCTTCACGCGCGAGTGGCGCAGCTTCGACGCCGTGAAAGCCGGCGAGGCGATTGGCACGCGAAATGGCGGCGCACCTGTTGCCGCACCGGCGGACGGTTTTGTGGTGTTTCCGAATCCACGAGGCGAAGTGGGCCAGGAGTGGTTCTATTTCGCGCAGCGGCGGGTTTGAGCGCGGATGGGCCGGGCCAGCGCCGTTGCGGGGTGGCTACGGCTTGCCGCAAGGTGCCGACATTGCTATCTATTTAATAGCTGCTTGCGCCTACCCCTATTGGCTTTCAGGCCAATTTGATGGTTAAACGAAGGGCTTTTTTGCGTCAAAACGGGCTAAAACCCGTTTGAAAACCCGAAAAGGTTGGTTTCAGACGGCCAAAGCCGCCAAAAACACGATTTCTCAGTATCAAAAGTGGCCGCAGCCCAATACTGAACTGCGCCAGCAGCTATTTATTTGATAGCGACCGCAACCATCCATTCAATCCTTCACACGTGACGCAAAGGTCTTGCGGAATTTGTCGACTTTGGGGCCGACCACAAACGCGCAGTAACCCTGGTTGGGGTTGTTTTCGAAATAGTCCTGGTGGTAGGACTCGGCGGGCCAGTAGTTTTCGAGCGGCAGCACTTCGGTGACGATGGGTTTGCCAAAGGTTTTATCCTGGCTGACCTGACGGATGAAGTCGTCGATCTCCGCCTTCTGCTCCGGCGTTGAGTAATAGATGCCGCTGCGGTATTGCGTGCCGGCGTCGTTGCCCTGGCGGTTCAGGCTCGTCGGGTCGTGGATGACGAAGAAAATTTCGAGGATCTCGCGCAGCGTGATGTCGGCCGGGTCGTAGGTGAGCTTGACGACCTCGTTGCTGCCGGTGCGGCCCGTGCAGACCTCTTCGTAGCTGGGCCGTGCGGCCTGGCCGTTGCTGTAGCCCGACTCCACGTCGGTAACACCGCGCACCTTGACGTACACCGCCTCGGTGCACCAGAAGCAGCCGCCGCCGAGCGTGATGGTTTGGGGGGAAGAAGGCATGGAAATCTCCGCTGAAATCCGTTGGTCGTACGGGGAGCGGCAATCTTACGCCGCGACCCGCGGGCCTGCGCAGAGGCCTGCACATGGCCCCCTGAAACGAAGCGGAAACGCGCCCGGCTCAGTCGCGCCGGCGCGGGCCTTTGGTGACGTGCTGGGGGCCGATTGCACGGCGCATCAGCCGCAGCAGGGCCAGCGCCACAAGCCCGCCGGCCACAGCCAGGCCGAGCGAACCCATGCTGAAGACCTTGTCGTTGGTGGCGCCCTTGCTGAGCAGGGCAGCCACGAAGTCGCCGCCGATGAAAGCGCCGAACATGCCGACGCCGATACTTTCGAGGATGAGGATTTTTTCGCGGGTGCCCGCGAGCAGGCAGGCAGCTCCGCCGAGAAGGGCACCCACCGCACACCAGATATACGGGTTGATGCCGTTCTCCTGAAGACTATGAACTGCCCCATGGTGACAGCTTTACGCCCCCAGCGGTGGACATACTTTTACCAAGGTCATTCGCCAGGGCACCTGGGCGGGATGGAATCTTCATGCCTTCGCCGCCGGGGCGATTGCGCGCACCGCCTTCACAAACGCGGCCAGCGCCTGGTGGTCGCGTGCGGTTTTCCAGAGGCAATGCGTTTCATAAGGTGTGGTGGCGGCATCCAGCGGCACAAAGGCCGCCCCCGCCATGGCCGACTGCCTGAGCGCAGCCGGCACCAGCGCCACGCCCATACCCTGCGACACGAGCGACACCACACTGAGCCAATGCCGCAGTTCGTAGCGGATCTCCGGGTAAAAACCGGCTTCAGTACAGATTGCCAGGATGCGTTCGTGGTAGTCGGGCGAGACGGTGCGCGACACCACGGCAAAGGGTTCGCCCTGTAACTGCTGCAGCGATATCGAACGCTTTCGCGCCAGCGCGTGCCCCGCGGGCAGGCAACCGACAAAGGCCTGGCTGGACACCAGCACCTGCGACAACTCGGGCGGCACGCGTGTGGTGTGCACAAAGCCGAGGTCCAGCCGGTCATGCGCCAGCTCGATCAACTGCTCGCTGGAGTTGAGTTCCTTCAGCGTGAGGCGCAGCAGCGGGTGTTCGGCCTGGAAGCGCTCCAGGATCTTGGGTAGGCCGCTGTACAACATGGTTCCTGAAAAGCCGATGGCCAGACTGCCGGCCATGCCCTGCCCCACGTCGCGTGCATGGCCAGCCGCCTGCGCGGCCTGATCCAGCAAGGCGCGCGCCGCCGGCACAAAGGCCTGCCCGGCGGCGGTGAGTTGCACCGATTTGCTGTTGCGCGTGAGCAGTTTGGCGCCGACCGAGGCTTCAAGCTGCTGGATGTTCAGCGACAGCGGCGGCTGGGAAATCGACAGGCGCCGGGCCGCCCGGCCGAAATGCAGCTCTTCGGCCAGGACAAGGAAATAGCGGAGGTGACGAAATTCCATGAATATGTTTTTTATATCGTTGGATCGATATTTGATATTAGACAACTATTCATGCTTGTCAAACAATCGTGCTGCCTGCGGGCATCCCAGCCACGCGCCCTACACTGCAAACCAAGCCACCTTTTTCGGAGACAACCCATGAAAACCCAATTCAACTGGCAAGACCCGTTTTTCTTTATGGAGCAGCTGAGCGAAGACGAGCGCGCCATTGCCGACGCCGCCCACGCTTTCTGCCAGGAAAAACTGCAGCCCCGCGTGCTGATGGCCGCACGCCACGAGAAGTTCGACCGCGAAATCATGAACGAAGCCGGCGCCATGGGTTTCCTGGGCTCCACCATTGAAGGCTATGGCTGCGCCGGCCTCAATTACGTGAGCTACGGCCTGGTCGCGCGTGAGGTGGAACGCGTCGACAGCGGCTACCGCAGCGCCATCAGCGTGCAGAGCTCGCTCGTCATGCACCCGATCAACGCCTATGGCAGCGAAGCGCAAAAACAAAAATACCTGCCCAAGCTGGCCACTGGTGAATGGGTCGGCTGCTTTGGCCTGACCGAGCCCAATCACGGCTCTGACCCCGCCAGCATGCTGACGCGCGCCAAGCCTGTCGACGGCGGCTTCATCGTCAAGGGCGCCAAGATGTGGATCACCAACAGCCCGATCGCCGACGTGTTCATCGTCTGGGCCAAGCTGGAAGACCCCGACGGCAAGGTCGGCGGCCAGGAAAGCATCCGCGGCTTCGTGCTTGAGAAGGGCATGAAGGGCCTTTCCGCCCCCAAGATCGAAGGCAAGATGAGCTTGCGCGCCTCGATCACCGGCGAGATCGTGATGGACGACGTGTTTGTGCCCGAGGCCAACCTGCTGCCCAACGTGAGCGGCCTGAAGGGCCCCTTCGGCTGCCTGAACAAGGCGCGCTATGGCATAGCCTGGGGCGCTCTGGGCGCGGCGGAAGACTGCTGGTTCCGCGCCCGCCAGTACACCATGGACCGCCAGCAGTTCGGCCGTCCGCTGGCGCAGAACCAGCTGATTCAAAAGAAGCTCGCCGACATGCAGACCGAGATCACGCTGGGCCTGCAGGGCTGCCTGCGCGTGGGCCGGCTGATGGACGAAGACAAGTCCGTGCCGGAAATGATTTCGCTGATCAAACGCAACAGCTGCGGCAAGGCGCTGGACATCGCCCGCCTGGCGCGCGACATGCACGGCGGCAACGGCATCCATGACGAATACCATGTGATCCGCCACATGATCAACCTCGAAACGGTGAACACCTACGAAGGCACGCACGACGTGCATGCGCTGATCCTGGGCCGTGCCCAGACCGGCCTGCAAGCCTTTTATTGATGACCTTTCAGGGCTCCAACCCAATCAGGACGTGCGCAAGCAGCTATATTTTTCATAGCAAATAAATACAACGCATGGAATTCGGCGCGCTCAAGCCTTTGCTCACCAGCCTGGCGCTCCCGCCAGCCTTGCTGCTGTTGCTGGCCTTGCTGGGCCTGGTGCTGGCCTGGCGTAATAAAAAAGCCGGGCTGGCGCTGGCAACCTTTTCGGTGCTGCTGCTGGCGCTGCTCAGCTGCCACGGCACGGCCGTATGGCTGGCGCGCACCGTGCTGCCGCAGTTTGCCGCCATGCCGGTGGCCAACCTCAAGGCCCACAAGGTGCAGGCCATCGTGGTGCTGGGCGGCGGCGTGCTGCCTGAAGCAGCTGAATACGGCAGCAGCCAGCCAGGCGCGCACACAGCGGCGCGGTTGCGCTACGGTGTGTGGCTGGCGCGGCAGTCGGGCTTGCCGCTGGCCTTTACCGGCGGCATGGGTTGGGCGGCCAGCAGCGCACAGACCGATTCCGAAGCCGTGGTGGCCGCACGCATGGTGCAGCAGGACTACGGCATGACGCTGCGCTGGAACGAAGCCCAGTCGCGCGACACCTGGGGCAATGCCCGCCTGCTGGCGCCGCTGCTGCAGCAAAGCGGTGTGCAGCGCATCGCGCTGGTCACCGACGCCTGGCACATGCCGCGCGCTGTCCGGGCTTTTGAGCGTGCCGGCCTGACGGTGACGCCCGCCCCCATGGGTCAGGTGCAGCCGGCACAGCACGACCTGATGGAATGGGTACCTTCCGCATCGGGCCTTATGGTGTCGCAGCAGGTACTGCGCGAATGGCTGGCGCTGATGGTCGGTCGGTTCACGCCTGTTTAGACAGCCGGCCTCTCGCGGGCCCCTTTCGCCTGGGCCCGCGGCAGACCCGGCTGCTTTACCGCGGGTTTACCTTTCAGGGCACTACCGGCTCCCCCGCCTCGGTGTAGCCTAGGCGGTTTTGGTTGACGGTCGGAAAGTAAGCAGATATATTACTAACCAGTCAGTCAGTAACTATGTCACTTTCCAAATTATTTTGCGACAAAACCTCCGCGGTCGCAGCCAAACGCGAGCGCCGCAAGGAAGCACGCCCCGGCGAACTGCTGGACGCCGCGCTTGACCTGTTCGTGGAAAAAGGCTTTGCCGCCACCCGCGCCGAAGAAGTGGCCGCCCGCGCAGGGGTATCGAAAGGCACATTGTTCCTTTACTTCCAGAGCAAGGAAGAACTGTTCAAGGCCGTGGTGCGCGAAAACATCTCGGGCCGCTTCACGGAATGGCGCGCCGAGCTGGACACCTTTGAAGGCACCACCCCTGAATTGCTGGCTTACTGCATGAACAGCTGGTGGGAGCGCGTGGGCCTGACGCGCGCCTCGGGCCTGACCAAGCTGATGATGAGCGAGGCCAAGAACTTCCCCGACATCGCGGCCTTCTACCAGCAAGAAGTCATCATGCCGGGCCACGGGCTGATCCGCAGCATCCTGCAACGCGGCATGGACCGCGGCGAGTTCCGGCCCATGGACCTGGACTATGCGGTTTACCTGGTGGTCGCTCCGATGATTTTCCTGATCCTGTCCAGGCACACCGCCGGCATCTGCATCAGCAGCGACGCAGACCTGGATCCGCAAAAATACATCGCCTTCCAGGTGGAAACCATCCTGAACGGCATCTCCGCACCGGCCGGCGCCGCCGCACAGTCCAACAGGAAAGCCGCAGCATGAAGCGATGGGTCAAGTGGGGGGTCGCCGGACTCATCGTGCTGCTCATCGCGGGCGGCGTGCTGCGTGCGCTGTCCGCACGCAAGGCCCAGCAACAGGCGCTTGCCGCAAGCACCGCCGTCAAGGACATGGGGCAGGTCGAACTGGCCGCCACCGATGTGGTCAAGGCGCAAACGCGCGACGTGGTTCAGGGGCTGCCGGTGTCGGGCTCGCTCAAGGCCGTCAACTCCGCCGTCATCAAGGCGCGCGTGGCCGGCGAGCTGCAGGGCCTCACGGTTCGCGAAGGCGACGTGGTCAAGGCCGGCCAGGTGATTGCGCGCATCGACGCCACCGAATACCAGTCACGCGTGCGCCAGGCCCGCGAGCAGGCCGAGTCGGCCAAGGCACAGGTGGATGTGGTGCAGCGCCAGTACGACAACAACAAGGCGCTGGTTGACCAGGGTTTCATCTCGAAGACCGCGCTCGATACCTCGCTGGCCAACCTCAACGCCGCGCAATCCACCTACAAGGCGGCGATGGCTGCCACCGAGGTCGCGGCCAAATCGGTGGACGACACAATCCTGAAAGCCCCCATCTCCGGCCAGGTGTCGCAGCGCCTTGCCCAACCCGGTGAGCGCGTGGGCATCGACACCAAAATCGTCGAGGTGGTGGACCTGAGCCGGCTCGAGCTGGAAGCCACCTTGAGCGCCACCGACTCCATGGACGTGCGTGTGGGCCAGACCGCACAGCTGCAGATTGAAGGCAGCCGCCAGCCCGTCACGGCCAAAGTGGTGCGCATCAATCCCACGGCGCAGGCCGGCAGCCGCAGCGTGATGGCTTACCTCAGCATCGACAACCCGGGCGCAGCAGGCGACGCCGGCGCGCCACCCTTGCGCCAGGGGCTGTTTGCGCAGGGCACGCTGGGCACGGCCAGTGCTTCGCTGCTGTCGGTGCCGGTCAGCGCCGTGCGCACCGACAAACCCACGCCTTATGTGCAAGCGGTGGAAAACGACCTGGTGGTGCACAAGAGCGTCGAGTTGGGCGCTCGCGGCACCGCCGGCAAAGACAGCGTGGTCGCCGTCAAGGGCCTGGCCGACGGCGCGGTGGTGATTCGCGGCGAGATCGGCGCATTGCGTGAGGGCACCAAGGTGCGCTTCACACAACTTCCGGCTGCGGCGCAAGCAGCCAGTGCACCGGCCAAGCCGGCGCCCTGAGGACTCGCGCGCATGTGGTTCACGCAGGTCAGCCTCAAGAACCCGGTGTTCGCCACCATGGTCATGCTGGCCATCGTGGTGCTGGGGCTGTTTTCGTACCAGCGCATGCGCGTCGACCAGTTCCCCAACATCGACTTTCCGGTGGTCGTCATCACCGCCGAATACCCGGGCGCTTCGCCCGAGATCGTTGAAAGCGAAGTCACCAAAAAAATTGAAGAAGGCGTCAACTCGATCGCCGGCATCAACGCGCTGACCTCGCGCAGCTACGAAGGCCAGTCGGTCGTCATCATGGAGTTCCAGCTCTACGTCGACGGGCGCCGCGCCGCCGAAGATGTGCGCGAAAAAATCGCCGCCATACGCCCCAACTTTCGGGACGAAGTGAAAGAGCCGCGCGTGCTGCGCTTCGACCCGGCAAGCCGGGCGATCTGGTCCGTTGCGGTGTTGCCCAATGCCCAAAGCGGCAATGCCATGTCGGCCGTGGAGCTGACCAACTGGGCCGACCAGGTCTTGAAAAAGCGCCTGGAGAACGTACGCGGTGCAGGCTCCGTTACGTTGGTGGGCGGCACCAAGCGCGAAATCAACGTCTACCTGAATCCGCAGGCCATGGAGTCGCTGGGCATCACGGCCGACCAGGTGGTCAATGCCGTGCGCAACGAAAACCAGGATTTGCCGGTGGGCGCCATCCGCTCGCTGCAGCAGGAGCGGGTCGTCAAGATCGATGCACGCATGAAGCGCCCCGAAGACTTCGGCAAGATCATCGTGGCGCGCAAGGGCGCCGCGCCGGTCACGGTGGACCAGGTGGCGCGCATTGCCGACGGCGCGCAGGAGATCGACAGCCTGGCGCTGTACAACGGCCAGCGCACGCTGCTGCTGTCGGTGCAAAAAGCGCAGGACGAAAACACCATTGCCGTGGTGGATGGCCTGAATCAGGCCATCAAGGACATCCAGCCGCAACTGCCGCCCGGCGCCCGGCTGGAGCTGATCACCGACGGCTCGCGGCCGATTCGCGTGGCGGTGGAAAACGTGCGCCGCACGCTGATTGAAGGCGCGCTGCTGACGGTGCTGATTGTTTTCCTCTTCCTGAACTCGTGGCGCTCCACGGTGATCACCGGGCTCACGCTGCCGATCTCCATCATCGGCACCTTTTTGTTCATGAACCTGTTCGGCTTCACCATCAACATGATCACGCTGATGGCGTTGTCGCTGTGTGTGGGCCTGCTGATCGACGACGCGATTGTGGTGCGCGAGAACATCGTGAGGCATGTGCAGATGGGCAAGGGCCCCTACCAGGCCTCGCTGGACGGCACGCAGGAGATCGGCCTGGCCGTGCTGGCCACCACGTTCTCCATCGTCGCCGTGTTCCTGCCTATCGGCTTCATGGGCGGCATCATCGGCAAGTTCTTCCACGAGTTCGGCGTGACCATCGTGGCGGCGGTGCTGATCTCGATGTTCGTGAGTTTCACGCTGGACCCGATGCTCTCCAGCATCTGGCACGACCCTTCCATCGAAGCGCACGGCAAACGCCATGCGCCCGTCACTTTCTACGACAAGACCATAGGCCGCGTCACCGGCTGGTTCGACCACGCCACCGACTCGCTGAGCAACAGTTACCAGGGCATCCTGCGCTGGTCGCTGGGACACAAGCTGGCCACCCTGGCACTGGCACTGGTGATTTTTATCACCAGCATTTTCATGGTGCCGTTGCTGGGCACCGAGTTCGTGCCCAAGGCCGACTTCTCGGAAACCTCACTCAACTTCTACACGCCGGTGGGCTCGTCGCTGGAAACCACCGAAGCCAAGGCGCGGCAGGTGGAAGCCATCATCCGCGAATTCCCCGAAGTGAAGTACACGCTGGCCACCCTGAACACCGGCAACGCCCAGGGCAAGATGTACGCCAGCATTTACGTGCGCCTGGTGGACCGCAAGGCACGCACCCGCAGCGTCGACGAAATGTCGGGCGTGTTGCGCGAACGCCTCAAGCAGGTGCCAGGCATCACCGTGACGCACGTCGGGCTGCTCGACGCGGTGGGCGGCAACAAGCAGGTGGAGTTCTCGCTGCAGGGGACGGATTTGAAAGAGCTGGAACGCCTCACGCGCGCCATCAACGACAAGATCCGCGGCATCCCCGGCCTGGTGGACCTGGACTCCAGCGTCAAGGCCGACAAGCCGGTGATTGAAATTGATGTGCGGCGCGACGCAGCCTCCGACCTGGGCCTGTCGGTGTCGCAGATCGCTGCCTCATTGCGCACACTGGTGGCCGGGCAGACGGTGGGCAACTGGCGCGCGCCCGACGACCAGACCTACGACGTGAACGTGCGCCTGGCACCCGATGCGCGCAACGCGCCGCAAGACCTGGAGCGCCTGCCTTTCATGAGCACGCCCGGCAGCAGTGCCGACGGCGCCGCGCACATGGTCCGGCTCAACCAGGTGGCCACCGTGAAGGAATCCACCGGGCCCAACCAGATCAACCGGCGCGACATGGCACGCGAAGTCGCCATCAACGCCAACGTCTACAACCGCTCGGCCGGCGAGGTGTCGAACGACATCAAGGCCGCGCTGGAAAACTTCAGCTTTCCGCCCGGCTATCGCTATCAGTTCAGCGGCTCCACCAAGAACATGGCCGAATCCTTTGGCTACGCGGTGTCGGCACTGGTGATGGCCATTTTGTTCATCTACATGATCCTGGCCAGCCAGTTCAAGAGTTTTTTGCAGCCGATGGCGCTGATGACCTCGCTGCCGCTGACCCTGATCGGTGTGGTGCTGGCCCTGCTGCTGTTCCGCTCCACGCTCTCGATGTTTTCCATCATCGGCGTGGTGATGCTGATGGGGCTGGTGACCAAGAACGCCATTTTGCTGGTGGACTTTGCCATTCGTATGCGTGCCGACCAGGTCGACGTGGATGGCCACCGCGTTCCGGGCATGAACCGCAGCGATGCGCTGCTGCACGCCGCCAAGGTGCGGCTGCGCCCCATCCTGATGACCACGCTGGCGATGATTTTCGGCATGGTGCCGCTGGCTTTTGCCCTGACCGAGGGCTCGGAGCAGCGTGCGCCCATGGGCCAGGCCGTGATCGGCGGTGTCATCACCTCTTCGCTGCTGACCCTGGTGGTGGTGCCGGTGACGTATTGCTACCTGGACGACCTGGGCCAGTGGTTCAAGCGCAAATTCGGCCCCAAAACACCGCCGCAAGACCCCGCGGACATGCCTGCTGCAACGCCGGCCGCCGTCATGGGCGACCGTTAAAATCAAAGGTTTATCTCGTGTACAGCTCACCCTCCCCCATTTCGCCAACTTACAGGTCCGCCATGAACTACGAACAAGCCCGATTCAACATGATTGAGCAGCAAATCCGCCCCTGGGAAGTGCTGGACAACCAGGTCCTTTCCCTGCTGGCCGTGGTCAAGCGCGAAGACTTTGTGCCGGCCGCCCAAAAGGCACTGGCCTTTGTCGACATGGAAATCCCGCTGGGCAGCGGGCTCGGCCAGTGCATGCTGGCGCCCAAGGTGGAAGCCCGCATCCTGCAGGAACTGGCCGTGCAAAAGCATGAAAAGGTGTTGGAAATCGGCGCCGGCTCCGGCTACATGGCCGCACTGCTGGCCCACCGCGCGCAGCAGGTGATCACGCTGGAGATCGACCCCAAGCTGGCGCAGACCGCACGCGACAACCTGCAAAGGGCGGGCCTTTACAACGCCGAAGTGCGCACCGGCGACGGCGCCGCAAAAATCGCCCAGGCCGTTTCCAGCAACGACCCGCTTCGTGGACCGTTTGACGTGATCGTGCTCAGCGGCTCGGTCGCCGAAGTACCGGCTTCGCTGCTGTCCCTGCTCAAGGTGGGCGGCCGCCTGAGCGCCATCGTGGGCTTTGAGCCGATGATGCGCGCCACCCTGGTCACACGCGTGGCCGAAGACGCCTGGCGCACCACCCAGGCCTGGGACACCGTGGCGCCGCGCCTGCTGAATTTCCCTGAACCTTCGAAATTCAGCTTCTGAGCCTGGGCGCCGTACACGACTTCACCAACGCCAAGCACGCATTCCAACGCAGGACAGCCGACCATGATTCCCCAACTGAGCCCCGCCAACTTCGCCGAGTGGCGCAACAACGCCGGGGAAGGCGCGCCCGCCCTGCCTGTGGTGCTGGACGTGCGCGAGCCCTGGGAACTGCAGACGGCCTCGGTCAGGGAGGACGGCTTCAGGCTGGTGCACATCCCGATGCGGGAAATACCCACGCGCCTGGCTGAGCTGCAGGAAATCGGAGCCGGCACCGGCCAGCCGATCGCCTGCCTCTGCCACCACGGCATGCGCAGCCTGCAGGTGGCCAACTTTTTGACGCAAAGCGGCTTCACCGAGGTCGTCAATCTGCAGGGCGGCATTGACGCCTGGTCGCAGCAGGTGGACCCGTCGGTCCCTGTGTACTGACCTTTGCCGCCGCTGCACACCGTATTCACCTCCACATCGCCGATTCACTCATTCCTCAGGACCTTTATGACCACGCCCAAGAAACCGCCGGCGCTACGCCTGTCGATGTTGCCCCTGTCGATCGCCGTCACTGCGGCGCTGATGATGGCGGCCCCGGCCGCGCAGGCCCAGAGCCTGGTGGAGCTGTATGATTCGGCCCGCGCCTTCGACGCTGCCTACCAGTCCGCCAAACTCCAGTACGACGCCAACCTCGCCAGGGCCGCCCAGGCCAAGGCCGGCATCTTGCCGACAGCCGGCATCTCGGCGGGCGCGTCGCGTACCAGTTTTGAAAACACCGCACCGGTGATAGACCGCAGCTTCAATACGCAAAACGCCACGCTCAACCTTTCGCAGCCGCTGTACCGCCCGGCCAACTGGGCCACCTACCAGCAGGCATCCCGGCAGGTCGAGCAGTCCCAGGCGCAACTCGAAACCGCCAACCAGGACCTGATCGTGCGCACCAGCCAGGCGTACTTCGACGTGCTGGCCGCGCAGGACACGCTGACGTTTGTCCGGGCGCAAAAAGCCGCAGTGGCCGAGCAACTGGCGTCGGCCAAGCGCAACTTTGAAGTGGGTACCTCCACCATTACCGACACCCGCGAGGCGCAGGCACGCTACGACCTGGTCATCGCCCAGGAGATCGCCGCCGAAAACGATTTGCGCGTCAAGAAGATCGCGCTGGACACGCTGGTCGGGAAACCCGAAACGCAACCCAAGCCCTTGCTCGCGCCCGTCAATTTGCCGGCCGTAGAACCCGCCGATGTGAATACCTGGGTGCAGCAATCCGAAGCAGTGCACCCGAATATCCGCCTGGCCCAAAGCGGGCTGGAGATCGCCGATCTGGAAGTCCAAAAAGCCGAAGCCGGCCACAAGCCGACGCTGGACGCGACGGCCAGCTATAACGTGACGCGCAACCCGTCGGGCACGGCCACCACCATCCCGCCGTTTGCCTTTCGCACCAACACAACCACCATCGGTGTGGTGCTGAACGTGCCGCTGTTCGCCGGTTTTGCGACGCAAAACCGCGTGCGCGAAACACTCTCGCTGAAAGACAAGGCGCAAAGCGACCTTGAAGGTGCGCGCCGCACCGTGGCCCAGGCCACGCGCACCGCGTTTTTCGGCGTGCAGTCGGGCCAGGGCCAGGTGAAAGCGCTGGAAGCCGCCGAGCTGTCAAGCCAGAGCGCACTGGATGCGAACAAGCTGGGTTACCAGGTCGGCGTTCGCATCAACATCGACGTGCTCAACTCGCAGAGCCAGCTGTTCCAGACCAAACGCGACCTGGCCAAAGCGCGCTACGACGTGCTGCTGGGCGACCTGAAACTGCGCCAGGCCAATGGCACGCTGACACCGGAAGACCTGCAAAAAATCAACGCACTGCTGGCCAGGTAAATCGCGGTACGCTTCACAACACTCCAACAAAGGCCCGGCCCGGGGCCAGAATTTCCATGTTGATGCCCGCACACAATCCCCTGCCCTTGCCGATAGAGGCTGAACGCGTGACCGATGCGCCGGTACACATCCCCAAAGGCCCCAGCTTCGAGCTGATCGAGGAAACCACCTGGGAAGAACTCAAGCGCGCGGGCCGCCAGCAACCGTTTGACAAACCCGTGCTGGTCAAGGGCGGCATCCATCACTGGCCGGCCTGGAAAAAATGGTCGTTTGAATTCCTCGCCGACGTCTGTGCCGGCAAGGGCGCCGAGGTGCCGGTCAAGTTCACCGATGGCCTGGTCGAACAGGGCGTGACCAAGGGCCGCCCCTTCCTTCCGGTCGCGCCCTACCTGCGGGAACTCGGCAAGTCGGCGCAACGCACGCCGGACCCCATGGCCGGCCTGCTGCCCAAGCCGGTGCGGGACAGCTACAAACCCGGCGAGCGCTTTCACCTGAACTGGGCCCACATGCAGTCGTTCAAGCCGACGACCTTGTACCTGGCGCAGTGGGACATTCTCGAAAAATACCCCGAGCTGCGGCGCGACCTGCTCATCAAGAGCCTGTGGCCCGGCCGCATGACCTGGGAATATGTGTTCATGGGCCCGGCCAATACCGTGACCGGACTGCACAACGACTTCCCGCACAACTGGTTTGTGCAGCTCCAGGGCGTCAAGGAGTTCATCCTTTTCTCACCCGACCAGCGCCAGCACATGTGCCCGGCCGCCAAATACGACTGGGGTGCCACGCTGAGCGACGTCAACGTCTCGCGCCTGCCCGAACAAGTCCGCGAACTCGCCTCCTTCGAAAAAGCCCATGGCTACCACGCCCGCGTTGAAGCCGGCGATGCCCTGTTCATCCCCAAGCGAACCTGGCACTCGGTGGTGTCAGTGGAGCCCTCCATCAGCCTGGGCATGTTTGGCCTGACGCCGTATGAAGTGGCGACCGGCGGCACCTGGGCCACGCTGCGCGACTGGGCGCATCACCTGCGCCTTTATGCGTGGGGAAATTGCACTTGTCATCAGGTGCTGGGCAAGCGCTAGGCCATCGAACGAACGCCTTTCAGCAAAACGTCACTTGCCCCCGTGTTGATGTCAATCGCTGGACCACCAAAACAGCCATGAAGCCGCTCGATCTCGATCACTTTCCCCAGCCGGACTCCAACGCTGCCGGTAGCGTGGAAGCCGCGCTCGACGCGCTCTGGAATGCATACGACGAATCGACCGCAAATGACGCCTACGATGCGCTTCTCTGGGCAACTGGAAACAACCACAGGGGTACGTACTATCCGGTCGTCTTGGGTGTCCTTCCGGAGATTGAACAGATTCTCATGAAGGGGAAAGAGTGGGCGCAGCGAGCAGTTATGGAGTCATTAATAGATCTTGGTGGCTCATTCGTCCCTGAAAAAGGTTACGACACATATCTTGGAGCCTCGGTCAAAGCAACACTCAATGCGTTCATCCACTCAATGCGCCACCGCATTGCACCACTCGCTAACGGCACGGATGCGCGCGCCAAAAGTGCAATTGAGCTGTTGGAGCTCATTGACGACCAGGCGGCCTAGGTGCCGTTAAAGCCACTTAAATAGGTCTGGAGCGCATCCACCGTCTTCACCGTCGCACCGCGGTTGCTGTCGGCGAAAGCCAGCCCGGCGGCCACCGCGGCAGCGCGTGCTTCGGGTTTATCGATGAGCTTTCTCGCGGCGCGCACGCCTTGCTCCATGTCCACCACGCGCCGGGCTGCACCGGCCTCGATGGCCAGCTCGGCGGCTTCGGTGAAGTTGAAGGTATGGGGGCCCATCACGACCGGGCAGCCGCAGGCAGCCGCCTCGATCAGGTTTTGCCCGCCCAGCGGCGCGAAGCTGCCGCCCAGCAGCGCGACATCGCTCATCGCGTAATACAGCGCCATTTCACCCAGTGAGTCGCCCAGCCATACATCCGCCTGCAAGGCATCGTCGTTCACGGCCGGGCCGCTTGCCGCCTCGGGCCAGTGCGAGCGGCGCGAGACACGCAGGCCGTGTTGCTGCACCAGCGCCTCCACCTCGTTGACCCGTTGCGGGTGGCGCGGCACCAGCAACACCCTGAACTGGCTTCCCGGCCCCTCCTTGTGCGCTTCTTCCCGCGATTCATATGCTACAAAATTGATAGCTGTCTGCGCTTGTTCAGATTGGGCTGCAGCACTTAATTGCTTTAAAAACTCCTGCTCTTCGCCTTCACGCGAGCTGGCAAACATGAGCACCGGCAGCCCGAGCGCCCGGCGCCAGACCTTGCCTTTTTCCAGCTGGGCGTCGTCAGGAGAGGCATCAAACTTCAGGTTGCCAAACACGCCACTCACCGCAGCACCCGCCTGGCGAAAGCGCCGGGCGTCGTCATCGGTCTGGGCATACACCGCAGACAACGCCGCGTAGGCCGGAAACGACAGCGGCGACATTTTCAACGCCTGCTGCAGGGACTTTTCAGACAGCCTGCCATTGACCAGCACCAGCGGCATGGCACGCGTCTGGGCTGCGGCCACCATGTTGGGCCAGATCTCGGTTTCCATCAGCAAGCCCAGGCGTGGTTTGAAGTGATCAAAAAACCGCGCCACTGCGCCTGGGCTGTCCCAGGGCTGCCACACCTGCACGTCGCCGGGCTGCAGCAGGGCCACGCCCTCGGCGCGCCCCGTGGCCGTACCGTGCGTCAGCAAAATACGCAAGCCGGGGTGTTGCGCGCGCAGCGCCTTGAGCAGCATGGCCGCAGTGCGTGTTTCGCCGAGCGAAACGGCATGCAGCCAGACCAGCTCAGAGGCGGTTTCCACCGGCTGGGTATAGTGGCCAAACCGTTCCTGCACCGCCTGAAGGTAGCCGGGCTCCTGCCTGCCGCGGCGCGCCAGCTTGCGGCGCAGCAGCGGCTGGCCCAGCCACATCAGCAGCGAATAAAGTTTCAGGGCCAGCGCGCTCATTTCGCCCCGCCGGCGCTTGCGGGGCTGCTCACCGCCCAGCAAGCCAGCCAGGCCTGCCAGACGGTTTCCACCGTGGGTGCCGGGCGCGCAAACACGCTGACCTGCCGCCCCCCGTGGCCGAGGGTGCCGGGGCCGGTGCGCCACGCCGTGTCGAAGTTGTAGATCTGAACATGCGGCAAATCCAGTGCCACGGCAATGTGGCTGACACCGCTATCGACACCAATGACACCGGCGCACTGCGCCAGCGCTTCAGTGAGCGCGTCAAGCGGCAGCAGCGGCAGCACCAGGGCGATGTCCGCGGCGGTTTTGGCCAGCGCCTGCGCAATGGCCTGGCTGGTGGCCAGCTCGTGTGCGTTGCCGTGCGCCAGTGCCACCGGGTAGCCGGCCGCATGGAGGCGCCGCCCCAGAGTGATCCAGTGATCCAGCGGCCACTCCTTGTCGGCGCGCGAGGTGCCGTGGACCAGCACCACCCGGCCTTTCGAAGCTGCAGGCGCTATCTTTTCAGGAGCTGCTTGCGCCCGTCCCTCATTGGCTGCAGGCATTTTTAATCCAAAATCCGGTGCGCCTTTCAGGGTGTAGCCCAGCGCACGCGCCGCCAGCTCGCGCGAGCGCTGCACCGCGTGAATATGCGGTGGGAGGGTGATGGCCACGTCGGCCATCCAGCGGGTAGGCGCCTCATAGCCCGAGCCCTCGGTCTGGTTGGCCAGGGCATAGCGCTTGCCGCCGGGCGCCACCGTGGCAAGCCGCGCCACCAGCGCCGACTTGGTCAAGCCCTGCAGGTCGATGACGGCGTCATAGGCTTCACGTTGAAGGTCGCGCTGGAAGGCACGCCATTCGTTTCGCGTGGCCAGCGTCCAGAATGATTTGCGCCAGCGCCGGATCTCACAGGGAATCACCCGGTGCAGACCTTTGTGGCGCGCCAGCAAGGGGGCAAAGGCCTTTTCCACTACCCAGTCAATCTGCGCGTCCGGGAGCGCGGCATGGATGTCCCGCACCACCGGCAGGGTGTGCACCACATCGCCGAGGGAGGACAGCTTGACCAGCAAAATTTTCATGAAGCATTTTAGACCCCCACGCTCCCCCACTTCGTGGGGGTCGCTGCCCCCCGAGGGGGCCGCCCGCCTGCGGTCTGGCAAAGCCGAGAAATTGGCACACCCCTATCGGGCTCACTGCGTGTAGCCCTTTTCCCCTTGCAGGGGACTGCGCCTGCGGCCCGGCAAAGCCGGTTCCGCGGCACCCGCTGGCTTGAAGAGTCCGATGGGCGTAACTAACGGGGGGTATTTCACCAGTGGGGCCGAGGGTCCGGCTTTGCCGGCCCCAGGCGCCGCCCCCTTGAGGGGGGAACAAGCTACACGTAGTGAGCTTGGACGGGGGTGGGCCTAGTGAGCGGCGGCAGCGAAGCTGGCGCCGGGCTTCACGCTCCGTAACAAGGTCAGCATGTCGGCCTCGATGCGCTCCAGTGCCTGCTGGGTGTGGCCCTCAAAGCGCAGCACCAGCACCGGCGTGGTGTTGGACGCACGGATCAATCCAAAGCCGTCGGGCCAGTCAACGCGTACGCCATCGATGGTCGAGATTTTTGCGGGCGCCGCGAATTTCGCGGATTTGATCAAGGCCTCCACCACCGTGTGCGGCTCGCCTTCCTTGCAGGCCACGTTAAGTTCGGGCGTGCTGAAGCTGGTAGGCAGGGCATTGAGCACGATGCCGGCGTCGGGCACGCGGCTCAAAATTTCCAGCAGGCGCGCGCCGGCGTAAGTGCCGTCGTCAAAGCCGTACCAGCGTTCCTTGAAGAAGATATGGCCGCTCATTTCGCCGCCCAGCGGCGAATCGACTTCTTTCATCTTCGCCTTGATCAGCGAATGGCCGGTCTTGTACATCAGCGGCACACCGCCGGCTGCCTCGATCTCGGGCGCCAGGCGCTGCGAGCATTTCACGTCGAACAAGATGGTGCCGCCCGGCACGCGCGAGAGCACGTCGCGGGCAAACAGCATCATCTGCCGGTCGGGGTAAATGTTCTGGCCGTCTTTGGTCACGATGCCGAGGCGGTCGCCGTCACCGTCAAAGGCCAGGCCCAGTTCGGCCTTGCCGCTTTGCAGGGCCTTGATCAAATCCTGCAGGTTTTCGGGCTTGCTGGGGTCGGGGTGGTGGTTGGGGAAATTGCCGTCCACCTCGCTGAAGAGTTCGGTCACCTCGCAGCCGAGCGCACGAAAGATCGCAGGCGCCGAAGCGCCGGCTATGCCGTTGCCAGAGTCGATAACGATTTTGAGCGGACGCTCGAGCTTGATGCCGGACACGATGCGGTCGCGGTAGGCCGTTTCGACATCGACCTGGCGAATGGCACCGGCCTGGGACGGCAACACCCATGTCTCGCCTTCCATCGCGCGGCGCAGCGCCTGGATTTCTTCGCCATAAATGGCGCGGCCTGCCAGCACCATCTTGAAGCCGTTGTAGTCCTTGGGGTTGTGGCTGCCTGTGACCTGGATACCGGAAGCCGTGAGGGTGCTGGCCGCAAAGTACAGCATGGGGGTGGTCACCATGCCGACGTCGATCACTTCCAGCCCCACCGCGGCCAGGCCGCGCATCAGCGCCGCACTGAGCGATGGCCCGCTGAGGCGCCCGTCACGGCCTACCGCCACGGATTTCTCACCTTCGGCCAGCGCCGCCATGCCAAAAGCCTTGCCCAGCGCCTCGGCCATTTCCTCATGGATGGTGGAGGGCACGACACCGCGGATGTCGTAGGCCTTGAAGATGGACGGGTTGATTTGCATCGGCGAGATCCTTCAATTTGATGGGTTTGATTGTAGGGGGCGGTCCTTTCGCGAACTGTAGGCCGCCACCGTTTCCAGGGGGCCCGTTCAGACTATGGAAAGCTTCGGCAAAGTGGTATCTAACCGGTCTCCAACGAGGCGAAAAACGGCTAGCCTGGACAAGAATTTTGAAGGCTTTTTCGGCCAAAGGGACATGTCCGAAAACGGCTAGTCAACAGCCTGCTGCGGCGTATCATTTCCCTCATGAACCGCGAAACCACCCCTCTTGCCGACAACGACTGCTACCTCGCCCTCAAGGCGCGGGACGCCCGGTTTGACGGCAGTTTTTTCACCGGTGTGACCTCCACCGGCATCTATTGCCGTCCGGTCTGCAGCGTGAAAACCCCCAAACGCGAAAACTGCCGCTTCTTTCACCACGCGGCCCAGGCCGAGAGCGCGGGCTTTCGTCCCTGCCTGCGCTGCCGGCCCGAGCTGGCGCCGCATTCAGTGGTGTGGTCAATACAGGATGCGTCCTACATCCTGGCGCACCAGGCGGCGCGCCTGCTGGATGAGCCCGAGGTGTGGACCGAGGAAGCACCTTCTGTAGAAAAGCTGGCTGCCAAGCTGGGCGTGAGCGACCGCCACGTACGGCGGATTTTCGAGGCACAGTTCGGGGTCTCGCCCATGCAATACCTGCAGACGCACCGGCTGCACACCGCCAAACAATTGCTGGCCGACACCAATCTGCCCATCACGCAGATTGCGCTGATCAGCGGTTTTGCCAGCGTGCGGCGCTTTAATGCTGCCTTTGTGGAGCACTACAAACTCAACCCCACGCAGTTGCGACGCCAGGGCCCGGCCCGGGTCGGCGAGGTGGGTGAAGGCGTCATCGTGCGGCTGGGCTACCGCCCCCCCTATGACGTGCAGGCCATGCTGGCCTTCTTCAGCAAGCGCTGCATCAGCGCCATTGAATTCATTGACGCGGACGCTGCGCAGCCCGCTCTGCGCCGGACTTTCAGCATCGAGTCGGGCGGCAAGCTGCATGCCGGCTGGCTGCTCGCAAGCTTTGACGAAAGCCGTTCGCAGCTGGTGCTGCGCGTCAGCGATTCGCTGCGCGAAGTGTTGCCGCTGGTGATACGCCGCGTGCGCACCACCTTTGACCTGGACGCTGATCCGGCCACCATCAACAGCGTACTGCACGATAGTTTCCCCGAAGGCGACGGCCTGCGAGTGCCAGGCGCGCTGGATGGCTACGAGCTGGCGGTGCGCGCCGTGCTGGGCCAGCAGATCACCGTGGCCGCCGCACGCACGCTGGCGCAGCGCATGGTGGACCGTTTTGGCGAACGGGTGGAAACACCGTGGCCGCAGCTAACGCGCCTTTTCCCCGCACCGGCCGTGCTGGCCGCGGTCAGCGGCGACGCGCTCGGGCAACTGGGCATCGTCAGGCAGCGCCAGGCCGCCATCGTGGGAATCGCGCAAGCAGTGGCAGAAAAACGCCTTCAATTGCACAGTGGCGCCGACATCAACACGACGGTGACTACGCTGAAAGGGTTGCCCGGCATCGGTGACTGGACGGCGCAATACATTGCCATGCGGGCATTGCGCTGGCCCGATGCGTTTCCTTCAGGCGATGTGGCGCTGCACAAGGCACTGGGTGTGCAGGAAAAAAAGAACCCGGCACGGGAGGCTGAACTGGCCTCGGATGCATGGAAACCCTGGCGCAGCTACGCGGTGATCCGCGCCTGGAGCGGCACACTGGAGCGTCCCGGCTGACGGCGCAACAGCGACAACATGGCGATTCATGCGTTCGGGGAATGAATGCAGCGCCTCGATTTCATTGGACGGTCCAGCGCCTTGGCGCGAACATCGCCGGTGAATGATCGAGCCAGTCTTTGCCCGCAAAAGAGACAAGTCAGCTTAAGCCGCCTATTCAGGCCCAAAAAGGACCTCATAAGGCAGAAACTCGAAACCATTCAAAGGTGAACAAGATGAAATTCGACAACTCCATCGTCCAGACGACCTTCCACAGCCCCTTGGGGGAAATGATCATTGCCGCGACTGACAAAGGCCTGGCCGGCACCTGGTTTGCCGGCCAGCGTCACCTGCCGCCGCAACTCGTGAAACCTTATGTGTGGCGCGAAGACCCGGACCACCCGGTGCTCAAGCAGACCATCAAGCAACTCACGGAATACTATGCCGGCACACGCACCGAATTTGACCTGCCGTTGGACCTGGGGCACGGAACGGCCTTCCAGCAGTCGGTGTGGCAAGCGCTGCTGGCCATCCCGCAGGGCGGCACCCTCAGCTATGGCCAGGTGAGCCAGCGTATCGGCAAGCCGGAAGCCGTGCGCGCCGTGGGCGCAGCAGTCGGGCGCAACCCGGTCAGCGTGATCGTGCCCTGCCACCGGGTGCTGGGCTCCGATGGCTCACTCACAGGCTACGCAGGCGGCCTGCACCGCAAAACCGCCTTGCTTAAACTCGAAGGCGCACTTCAGGAGAGCACGCTGTGAGTTCCAGTCCCTCCGGTATCGCCGCGCCGGTGGGTGCGGCCCTCACCAAGCCCAAAAACTGGGCTGCCGATTTTGTGATGCTGGCGGCCATCTGGGGCTCTTCCTTTCTCTTCATGCGCATCAGCACGGTGGAGTTCGGTCCCCTGCCCACCGCCGCAGTGCGCGTGGGCATTGCGGCGCTGTTCCTGCTGCCCATCGTATGGTTGCGCGGCCTGTTGCCTGACCTGAAGAAAAACTGGAAACGGATTTTCTTCATCGGCATACTGAATTCGGGCATCCCGTTTGCGTGCTTTTCGTTTGCCCTGCTGTCCATCACCACCGGCTTGTCGGCCATCCTCAATGCCACGGTGCCGATGTTCGGCGCCCTGGTGGCCTGGCTCTGGCTGAAAGACAAACCCAATGCCTCACGCGTGCTGGGCCTCTTCGTGGGTTTTGCCGGCGTAGCCATGCTGGCCTGGGACAAAGCCACCTTCAAGCCCGATGCTTCAGGCGTAGCGCCAGGGTGGGCCGTGCTGGCCTGCCTCTTTGCCTGCATTTGCTACGGCATATCCGCCAGCTACACCAAGCGTTATCTGTCAGGCATGCCGCCGCTGGTCACCGCGGCGGGCAGCCAGATTGGCGCAACCCTCGGCCTGGCCCTGCCCGCCGCCTGGCTGTGGCCGGCGCAGATGCCGGGCGCGCATGCCTGGCTGGCGCTGCTGGCCGTAGGCGTGGTCTGCACCGGGCTGGCCTACATCCTGTTTTTTCGCCTGATCGAAAACGCCGGCCCGCCGCGCGCGCTGTCGGTCACCTTCCTGGTGCCGGTGTTTGCGGTGATCTACGGCGTGATCTTCCTCGGTGAGCATGTGACGGCGTGGATGGTGATCTGCGCCGTGGTGATTGTGATCGGCACCGCGCTGTCAACCGGCTTGCTCAAGCTGGGCCGCAAACCTGAACAGCAGAAGGCATGACGTCGGCCCGCAAGACCAAGCTGAAGATCAAGCTGACCGCGCCCAAGCCGCGCAACCCGCTGGTTGCCCCGGCGGCGCAGCGTAAGGCCGGCTCACACCGCAAGTCTGAAGCGAGCCTTCGCAAGAAGGAAAAGATGGCGCTGAAGAAGCAGTTGCTTCGAATATAGGAAGCCAGGAACCTGTGCGCCGGGCCTGAGTACATGGGCGTTGCGGCCGCTTATTGCAGCGCGCCCGCCACCACATTGATGCTGAGCGCCAGGATCAGCATGTTGAAGCCGAACGACAGCACGCTGTGCACCAGCGTCAGCCGGCGCATCTCGCGCGAGGTGACCTGCACGTCGGAGACCTGTGAGGTCATGCCGACCACGTGGGCGTAGTACAAAAAATCGAAATAGTCCGGATCCAGCCCGCCGGGAAAACACAGACCGGGTCCATCGGGCTCTCCGAGTTTTTCTTCGTGGTAATAGCGATGGGCATAGCGAAACGCGTAAATCGTCTGCATGAACAGCCAGGAGGCAGCCAGCGCCGCAACGGAGAGCACGATGTGCAGCGTGCGCTCCATACCCGACAGGTTTTTTGCCTGTTGCATCATCAACGTAATGGCGGCGACGCAGGCCATGGTGGCCAGCAGCATCAGTAAAAACAGCACCACGCTGGGTTCGTCCTGAGCCTGTGCACGTTCGCGCGTTCGTTTGGCGTCAAAGCGCACGCACAGCCACCAGGCCAGCCACAGATAAACGCCGACGCCGGCACACCAGCCCAGCAAGCCGCAAAACTGCCAGCCCAGGGGCAGCGGCAGCGCCGCCACAATCAGCCCGGCCACCAGGCCCAGGGTGAGCCGCTGCGGGCCCGTGGTTTCGGAGAAATGTTTGCGCATGGCTGCATTGTGAGGCTAGCGGCATCCCGGCTTCAAGGGGGAGATGAGGCACCCATGGTCCGCCGGTACCACTCGTGGAAATGCTGCATGCCCTCTTCCAGCGGCGACTGGTAGGGCCCGGTGTCCGAGACGCCGCGCGCCAGCAGCGCGCGCCGGCCCGCATCCATGCGCTCGCCGATCTCGTCGTCTTCCCGGGCGGTTTCCATGTAGGCGGCGCGGTGCGCTTCGATGAACTCCCGTTCGAAGGCGGCGATCTCTTCGGGATAGTAAAACTCCACCACATTGACCGTGTCCTGCGGCCCTTTGGGATAAAGCGTGGAGAGGACTAATACATGCGGGTACAGCTCGATCATGTGAGTGGGGAAGTAAGTCACCCAAACCGCGCCGAAGTCGGGCGGGGTGCCGGTGCGGTAATTCAGCAGACGGTCGTGCCAGGTACTGTAAATATCAGAGCCCGGCGCACCAAGCGACTCATGCACACCGACACGCTGCATGCTGTACCAGTCGGCAAAGTCCCAGCTCAGGTCGTCGCAACTGACGAAGCTGCCCAGGCCGGGATGGAAAGGCGCGACGTGGTAGTCCTCCAGATAGACCTCGATAAAGGTCTTCCAGTTGTAGTTGCATTGGTGAATTTCCACGTGGTCGAGCAGGTAATCCGAAAAATCGAACTCGGGCCGCTCGAACAGCGGCGCCATATCCTGAGCCGGGTCGCGCGGGCCTTCGAACAGCTGGCCGTGACAGTTCCGCAAGGGAAAACGCTGCAGGTTCTTGCAGGGTTTTTGCTCGAACTGCGGCGCGCCCAGCAACTCGCCGCTGCTGTTGTAAGTCCAGCGATGCAGCGGGCAGACGATGTTCCCGCCGGCAGCCGACAGGTTGCCTTTGGGGTTGGCCGGCCCGCTGACGTTGCCGGTTTCACCGCCCAGGATCAGCGCCTGCCGGTGCCGGCAGACGTTGGACAACAGCTCCACGCCCTGCGGATTACGCACCAGCACGCGGCCTCCGCCTTCCTGCGCGAGCCGGTGCCAGTCGCCGACCTGCGGCACGGCTTTTTCATGGCCGAGGTAGCGGGCGGACTGGTTGAAGATCAAGGCCTGTTCTCGCGCGAACAGGGCTTCGTCGAAATACGCGCCTACGGGCAGCTGCGGATCGGCCGGCATGACATGCACCAGGCGTGCGATATCGTTCATGGAACTCTCCAGGGCGTGGCGAAGCATACCGGCCTTGAGAAAGGCACAGCCGCATCGCGGAATCAATGGCCCGGACTACGAAGGATCAGCCAGCAATCGGGCGATACGCTTGTCGAGCGGGAGCTTGGGGCAGGTGCTGCATTTCTCGCCGTCATGGCGGCGAAAGTAGTGGCAGCACACCTTGCGGTCGAGGGCGAGCGCGGGCGTCCCGTCACGCGCCCGGTAGGCAAAAAAGCCGCAGCCGCCGGCAATACCCAGCTGCACCAGCCATTCCTCTCCGAGCGCCGCAACTTCGGCATCCCCCAAGGCGGGGGTGCTGCGATGGACCAGCAGCAGCGCGCCCAACACACACTCGGCCTGCAACCGGTCAGCGGCGCGGGCATGCAGGGTCACCAACGGCATCAGTGCCGCGCGCGTGGATTGGCACAGTTCGCGCAGCTCGCCTGATGCCAGGTGGATGCGTGAAGGCAGCGTCGCGGCCTTCATGGGCGCGTGCACCGGCAATTGAAAGCCGCTGGGAAACCCGTCCACCACGGGTTGTGCCAGGCCAGCCAGCCGCGGGACATGCGTATCAAGATGCGCGGCGATCACGCTCAAGTAGACCGGCTGCCAGATCGCCAGGCCCCAACAACGCAGCGCCACATAGTGCGCGCCGGCTTCGGGGTAGGCCTCTGCCCAGTGCCCGCACAGCGCCCGCAACGGACCCGGCCTGGCCGCTGCGTCGTCGCCATGACGCAGTGCGCTGGGCAGCGGTGCATCGCCCTGCTCGCCGCGCAGCGAGGGTGCGATGCGCCCGGCCAGTTGCAACACGCGGGCGAGGTCAGCGTTGGGCGCGGACGCCCACGCCTGCAGCGGCGCGCCGTCGCGCACCGTGTCCTCCGCCCGCATGTCAAAGCTCATGCAACGCTTTCCGCAACCGGTTCTGCCTCGGCCCGGTGCGCGGCGCGGCGGCGGAGCCCGGCAATCGGGTTCACGAGATTGCCGGCCATCTTCAGGCTGGAAGCGGGATCGGCCAGGTTGACCATCTGCACGTTGTTGCCGAGTTGCAGGCGGTTCAGGCAGGAATGCAGGAACTCGGGCACAAACATGTCATAGTGCGCGAACTTTTCGGCCATCCCGGGATGGGCGTCTTCGTAGTCAGACACGCAGTCGGCCACCGATTGCCAGAAGTCGTCCTCGTTGCAGCAGGCGTTTTCCACCAGCACCTGGTTGATATGGCGCAGCACGCCGTCGAACACGTCGATAAAGATACCCAGCAGCTTGAAGTGGTCGGGCACATCGACCGCCAGTCGGTTGACGCGCTCCGGCAGCAGCGCCTTCGCTTCGATATTGAGGATGGCGCATTCCTCGGCGATGTCTTTCATGATGGCGCGCACCGGCACATGCTTGTCGAGCACCAGGATCAGGTTCTCGCCATGCGGCATGAAGGTCAGGTCGTGCTTGTAGAAGCAATGTAGCAGCGGCGTCAGGTAGGACGCCAGATAGCTTTTCAGCCAGGCCTTTGTGCTCAGGCCGGAACGGCGAATCAACTCGGGTAGCAGGGCATGGCCGTCTTTGTCGACATGCAGCAGCGCGGCCATGGTCATCAGGCGTTCGCCCGGTTTGAGCAAAGGCAGCGGGCTCTCGCGCCACAGCGCCGAGAACATCTTCTTGTAGGGGGTGTCGACCGGTATCGCGGCTTCGTAATAGTGGTTGCGAAAGCCGATTGACGCGACCTCTCGCAGGATGGTGAAGCCGTTCGCGCGCAGGAAGGCATCGCCCGACACCAGGTCCTTGATGAACTCATTGATAGCCGGTGTGCCCGACATGTAATAAGGCGACAAGCCGCGCATAAAGCCCATGTTCAGGATGGAGAGCGAAGTCTTCACATAACGCTTGCTGCGGTCGCTGGTGTTGAAGAAGGTGCGGATCGACTGCTGGGCGATGTAGTTGTCGCGGCCATAAGCCAGGCAGATGATCTTGCGCTGGGCAACATAGCCGGCGAAGGCGATCGACAGCTTGTTGAACCACTGCCACGGGTGGGCCGGCATAAAGTTGTAGTCGACTGGATCGACGCCCAGCGCTGCCACTTCACGGGTAAAGCCGTCCACGGTCTCCTGCCCCAGCTCTTCGGCCAGCAGCTGTTCGTAGCTGAGCGTGGAGATGCTGGAGAAAGCCGCATGGTCCTTGTGCACGGCCAGCCAGATGACTCGAATCTCCGAGCCGGCCTCAGGCGCGTAGGCCTGATAGTCGGCCGCGGTGAAGCCCAGCCGCCCGTTGTTGGCGACAAAACCCGGATGGCCTTCGGTCATGGCGACCTCAATGGTCTGGAAGTCGGTGGCGTCGGCCAGCTGGGCGCTGCTGGGTGCGTCTGCCTTCATGCGCTTGTAGGCACTACCGAAGAGCGTGCTGCTGATCTCGTCGAGGTAGATGGGCAGCAGCTCATCACGTATGCCCAGACGTTGGCGGCATTCGATGATGAACTGGAGCGCGTCCAGCGACTGGTCTGCGCCGTTCACCAGCTTGCGGATGGATTCCGGTTTGATGTACCAATGGCGCAAGGCCAGGCGCTGGGCCTCGAACTGGTAGCACACGGCGCCGTCGTCGGAGCAAACCTGGTACAACGCGAAGCCACCCTTCCCTGCACGCAGTTGCTCCGGTTCAATGATGATCTCATGGGCATATTCGGCAATGGCTTTGCGCAACAGCAGGCGGTTGGCCTGAGCCCAGACCTCCGGCGTCAGGTGGGCGGCGAACTGGGCCGGGTCGTGCGCGATCTGGTGGGCGATGGTGACGTTCATGAATGGACTTCCTCTAAGGTGGCGGCCGTAGCCTGTTCAAAATCCCGCCGTGTGCAAAAGGCGAGGCTGGCGATCTTCTCGGGGAAGACCACATCACGGTCGTAGGCAAAGCCTGCCGACCGGTTCAAGGCATGGACCTTGTGATTGGTGGCGTCGGGCTCCACGACGATGCGCTGCGCACCCAGGTGCTCGAACATGAAGCGCATCAGCGCGTAAAACACAGTGCGCGAGTGCCCGGCGATGCGCTGCTGGGGCGGGCCGATAAAGATGTGCATGCCCAGGTCGCCGGGCCGCACCGTGTAGAAGGCCTTGATGCGGTCCTGCGCGGGGTCGTAGCACTCAGCCAGGAAAGCCGGTCGCCCTTCGTGCCAGCCGATGTAGGGTGTGGCGGTGCCGGAATCCATCATGCGCTGGTAGGCCTCACGAACTTCGTCCTCGGTCTTGTCCTGCATCAGCCAGAAGGCGGCACGCTCCTGGATGAACCAGCGGTGCAAAGTCGGGATGTCCTCCGGTATCCGCAACGGGCGGAACACAAAACCCGTCTCGTCGCAGTACGGCCTTTGCACGGCGTCGGCGCGGCGGTGCAGCGTGTCAGTTGGCATGGGCGGGCTCCTTTAAAGATGAAGAATTTGTGACGCTTCCGGTTTCATCCAGATGTCCGGCGCTGGGCACTTTGAGGATCAGGCGATCCAGTAGTGCGGTGAGGACAAAGCCGCCGGCCGCCAGCAGAAAGGGCACATGCAGCCCATAGCGATTGACAATCGCGCCCCCCGCAAACGAGGACAGCAACACGCCCATGTTCTGGAAGAAATTGGTGATGCTGTAGTCCTGCGCATAGCGCTGCGGCGTGGACAGGCGGAACAGGTTGACCTCCAGCTTGACGATGATCTGGAAGAAGGCCCAGCCATACAGCACGCGCCCCAGCACGACCAGAAAAGGATCGGGCGCAGCATGCAGCAACAGACCGGCCGCGCCCAGCAGCAGGTTGCCTACCGTGTGGTCGGGCAGGTCGCCGCCGCGCGCCCTTATCCAGGCGTGCAGCCGCAGCGCGACGATGGCCACCACACCTGGTATGGCGAAGGCCATGCCCGACAGCAGCTCGCTGTCGTTGCCAGTGATCTTCTGCCAGTACAGCGCGAAGAAGGGGCGGATCAGGTAGGCGCTGAAGTCGAACATCAGCATCACCAGCGCCAGCTTCAGGATGGGCAGGCGGGCCAGCAGCCCGACGCGGCGCGCTTCGGTGGCTTCGGCCATTGCCTGCTCCCCGGTGTTGACGCGAATGATCTTTCCGCTGCGGATCAGGTAGAAGCAGACGGCCATCTGAAAATAGTCGCCGGCCGCCATGGCAAAAATGCTGGCGCGCGGCCCCCAGGTCTGTAGCACAAAGCCGCCCACCACCGCGCCGAAGATGGCGCCGAAGTGGACTACCACCGACAGAATGCCAATGGTGGCCGCATGCTGCTCTTTGGGGGTCAGGCGCATCATGTACGGGTACATCAGCAGGTAGCTGCTCTTGCACATGAACATCAGCATCGACAGTATCCAGTAGATCTCCACGGTAGGCGCCCAGTCGCTCAGCAGGCTGAAGGTGCCGGCGGCAAACTGCGTGTAGACCAGCAGGTGCAGCGGTTCGACGCGGCGTGCCACGCGTGCCCACAATGGCAGGGTGCACATCACGGCGATGGAGATCGCCGCCACGTAGGCGCCCACGTGAACAGGGCTGTCGATACCGTAGCGCGCGCTGAAAAACTGCGGGTAGAAGGGAATCAGGATGGCGTCGCTGATAACGGCCAGTACCGTCATCGTAATGATGTGAAATCTCAGGTTCATGTTTGTTGTGCGCCTCAGGCCTCAGAGCAGGACGAAGTCCGCTGTGGACGGAATAGTGAAATCCTGGATCGCGACGCGACGCTCAATCTTGTAGTGCTCCACGCCCGTGAGTTCGCGCAGGATGTAGGAGTTGCGGTAGCAGCTCATGCCCAGGTCCTGGTTGGTCATGCCGTGGGTGTGCTGGCCGGCGTTCTGCACGAATATCTCGTTGCCGTTGAAATCGGCGGCGTAATTGCGCGCGAGGCGATAGCGGCCTTGTTCGTCCCAACGCAGGCGGTGGCGGATGCCGTCAACGAAAGGCGGGATGTTCTCGCGGTAGCCCGTGGCGAAGACCAGCCCCTCGCTGCGATGCGCATAACGTGCGTCGCAGTCAAGCTGGCGGAATTCGATCTCGTAGCTGTCGCTTCCGGCGTCGTAGCGACACCCCTGCAACTCGCAATTGGTAATGAGGTGCGTGCGCAGCGGCCCCTGCTTTCGCCTGTCGTCCAGCAGGTCATAGATCTGGTTGATCAGGCTGGCATTGACGCCCTTGTACAGGCTGTCCTGCGCGCGCACGATGCGCTCCTTCTTCCCATCGGCCAGGTTGTAGAAGTAATCGATGTAGTCCGGGGAGAACATCTCCAGCGTGAGCTTGGTGGTCTCCATCTGGAAGAAGCGCGAAGAGCGGGTGATCCAGGTCAGGCTGTAGTCGTGCCCGTCGGCGTCCTTGAGCAGGTCGTGGTAGACCTCGGCCGCGCTCTGGCCGCTGCCGACGATGGTGATGGAGCGCTTCTTCTGCAGCTCGGCCTTGCGGGTGATGTAGTCGGCGGTATGCAGGTAGCGATGCCCGCCCGGCGCGCAACATTGTGGGAAACGGGGCTTGGAGCCAACGCCCAGCACCAGCTTGCGGCAGCGCATGACAAAAGGCTCGCGCTGCGGGCCTTGCACACCGGTCACGACATAGCAGCCGTTCTCGATGTCGTGGACGATCTCCTGCACGTCATATTCGAAGCGCGCGTTGGACAGGCGCGCCGCCGCCCAGCGGCAGTAGGCGTTGTACTCAGCCCGCGTCAGGTAGAAGCTCTCGCGGAAGTAGTACGAATAGATTTTCCCTTCTTCCTTGCAGTAGTTGAGAAAGCTGAAGCAGCTGGTGGGGTCCGCCAGGCTCACCAGGTCGGCCAGGAAGGGGTTTTGCAGTGTGGTGTTGTCAATCAGCATCCCGGGGTGCCAGTTGAACTCCGCATTGCGCTCCAGAAAAACCGCGTTCACCCCGGTGATCGGCTCCGCCAGACAGGCCAGACTCAGATTGAAGGGTCCAAGCCCGATCGCAATAAAGTCATAGACATCATTTTTCATTGCACTGAACTCCCTGATTTCTGGTGCGCCATCCGGTGGCGCATGGTGATCAAAAGAATGCCCGCCGCTGACTACCGCACCGGGCCGCGTTCCTACCACTGATACGTCACGGTCGCGTTGACGCTGCGCGCGTCGCCCCAGTAGCAGTACTGCTGGCTCAGGCACGACGCCACATAGGTCTTGTCGAGGAGGTTATTGACGCTCAGGCGAAGGTTGGCGCCCTTGAGCGACGGATTCAGCTGGGCCAGATCGACGCGCAGCATCAGGTCCACCAGCGTGTAGGGCGGCACCTTCATGCTGTTGGCGTTGTCGACCCAGCTCGAGCCCACATGGCGCACGCCCGCACCCATGGTGTAGCCCTGCGAGAAGTTCCAGTCGCCCCAGACCGAGGCCATATGGCGCGGCGCCTGGTACGGCGTGTTGCCGGTGAAGCCGTCCGACGATTCGGTGAACTTCATGTCGGTATAGGTGTAGCTCGCCATCACCGAGACCTTGCGGCTCAGCTGCGAACGGGCCTCCAGTTCCAGGCCGCGCGAGCGCACCTTCCCGGTAGGTTCAAAGTAGGTGGCGCCTACCGGGCGTGTGGCGACATTTTTCTGCGACAGGTCGTACACCGCCGCCGACAGCAAGGTGTTGGAGTCCTTGGGCTGGTAGCGTATGCCGACTTCCAGCTGTTTGGTCTCCGCGGGCGGCAGGTTGTTGCCTTGCCGGTCATTGCGCAGGCTGGGATTAAAGCCGTCCGAATAACCCACGTAGGGCGCAACGCCGTTGTCAAACAGATAGACAATGCCGGCCCGCTTGGTGAATTTGGAGCCGCTCCACTGCGCCGGATTTCCCGAGCCATACTGGTTGGAGGCCTTGGCCCAGTCCATGCGGCCGCCCAGCGTGAAGCGCCAGCGGTCCAGCTCCGTCTGGTTTTGCAGGTAGAGGCCGGTTTGCTCGAGCTGGCGATCGATAGGGTCGCTGGTCACGCCGGTCAGGCCCGGTGCGCCGTAGCCTGGATTGAACACGTTGATCGGCAGCGCGCTGCCCGACTCCCAGCTCCCGCTGACGCGGCGCTTCTGGTAGTCCAGCCCGGTCAGCAGGGTGTGCTTGAGCGCGCCCGTCTGGAAGTGGCCTTCAAGCTGGTTGTCGATGGTGTTGCCGCGTGTCGACTCCGTGGCGCCGGAATAGTAGCGCGTCAACTCGTTGGCGCTGGCCCAGCCATAACCGTAGATCTGGCGCAGCGTGGTATTCGCCGTCACGTGGCGGAAGTTCTGCCGGAACTTCCACGCATCGTTAAAGGCATGCTCGAACTGGTAGCCGAGGAAGCGTTGCTTGCGCTGGTATTTCTCGACACTGGAATCTCCATCGAAGAAATAACGCGAAATCAGGCGGCCGTTGTGATTGGCATTGAGACTGGCGTCCGCCGGAACCCCGCTGTGATAGCTGCCCTCCGGGTCATCCTGGAGATAAGCCTGCAGCAACAGGCGCGTGTCGTTTGACGGGTTGATCGCCAGGGATGCAGCAATCGCCTGGCGCTCTTCCTTGACTGTGCTGAACTGCGAGTCGAGCGAGCGCGTCAGTGCCGACAGGCGAAAGGCCATCACACCGTCTTTGTCGATGGGCCCCGAAAGATCGACAGCCGCTTCCCGGCGGTTGCGGTTACCGATGGTGACTTGTACTTCCCGGTAAGGCTGGTACTGCGGTGTCATGCTGGTCAGCGCCACCAGGCCGCCCGGCGACGCGCGTCCGTACAGCACAGACGCAGGGCCCCGCACCACGTCAATGCGCTCCAGGAAATAAGGATCCACCTGCATCGAGGTATAGCTGCCCTGGTCACTCAACATACGCAGCCCGTCAAGCAGGGTGCTGTCTACGCTGCTGTCCTTGAAGCCGCGCAGCGCCACGTAGTCGTAGCGATTGGACGCGCCCACCAGCCCTGTGAAGGCGCCCGGCGAGTAATTCAAGGCCTCGGAAACGCTGCGCGGTTTCTGGTCTTCCAGCTGCTGCTTGGTCACCACCGAGATCGACTGCGGCGTCTCGATGATGGGCGTGTCGGTCTTGGAACCCGAGGCACTGCGCTTGGCGACGTAGCCATTGCCGCCGCTGGTGGCCGTTTCCTGCTCCGCGCCGGCCGTCACGGTCACCAGCGGCAAGGTTGCCGCGCCCGATGACGTTGAAACAGGCTTGACCACAAACACATTGCCGTCGATGGTCGCCGCCAGGCCGCTGCCGGCCAACAGCCTGTCCAGCGCCTGTTGCGGCGTCAAACGGCCAGACACAGCCGGCGCCGTCTTGCCCGCCACCAATGCGGGCTGCACCATCAACTCAAGCCGGGCCTGCTGCGCCAGGTCGTTCAGCGCCTGGGCCAGGGGCTGCACCGCAATGCTGACCTGTACCGGTATGGCGGCACGCGTGCTGCCGGTGTTTTGGGAAAAAGCCACCGTACTTCCGAGGGCCAAAGCCAGGGCCAACGGGGGTAGATGGAAGCGGGAACGAGGCATGCGTGCAATCTCCGGGAGAAGGTTTAAATAAGAATCCTTCTCATGTAGACGCGTGGGCTCTGGGAAACCCTAGGTCGGGCACAAAAGTTTTTTTGTGTCCTGATGTCACCTGCTTCGGCCAGCAGGCCAGGCAGCTCAAGCCGATAACTAATAGTTAGTGGCTAACGGCGAATGACTAATGACCGGCAGAGACGATCTCGGCCTCGCCGCCCTGCTCGCGCAGCTTCACGGGCAAGACCTGCTGCAGGATGCGGGCGAAGTTGCCCGGCCGCCGCGGGTCGAACGTGCCCGTCACGCGCAGCGCGGCCACGGCCGGCTCCCGCACCGTCAGATGCACCGGGCCGTAACGCTCGAACTCGGCCAGAGCCTGGTTCAGAGGCGTGTTGTCAAAACTGACGCGGCTTTCACGCCAGGGCGCAATCCCGGCTGCGGGCAAGGCAGACACCGCGCCCAGCAATCCCGACATGTCGCTCGCGATCTGCTGGCCGGCGACCAGCTCAACCGCCGCATCGGTAGCGGACCGTTCGGCGCGCGCCACGCGCACACGCCCTTCTTCCACCGCAACCTGCACACCCGCACGGCCCGGCACACCGGGCGTGTAGCGCACAGAAAACCGCGTGCCGACCACCGTGATGCGCAAAGGCCCGGCCAGCACATCGAAAGGACGCGCCGGGTCACCCTTGACCTGGAACATTGCCTCTCCCTGCGGCAGGCGCACTTCACGGCGCTCACGGTAAAGCGTGACGTCGGCGGTGGTCAGGGTGTCCAGCCTCAGGCGGCTGCCTTCCGGCAAGACCACCTCCAGCTGCTGGCCTCGCGTGGTGGCAAAACTCTGCTCGAACACCGGTTGCTGCTGCCAGAGGCTCCAGGCCATATAGCCCCCGCAGGAAACCATCAATGCCACGGCGGCCAGTGCGCCCTGCGGCACCCAGGCAGACAGCCCCTGCCACCAGGCGCGCCGGCGTGGCGCGGTACGGACGGCGGCAGCGGCTTTGTCGTCGGCGAGGTTCTGCCTCAGCGTGCGCAAGCCATCTGCCGGCAGCGCGTCGAGCAAACGCCAGTCACGCTGGTGGCGCGCAAAGGACGCGCCGTGGGCGCTGTCCGCCGCCAGCCAGGCCAGGAACGCAGCCTCGTCCGCCGCCCCAAGCTGCCCACCGGTATGCCGCACGAACCAGTCCAGCGCCGCTTCGTCGGGCTCTGTGGACGGTGCGGCTGGCGGGTGGGCTGGCGGCGGGATGTTCATGGTGTGCTTATCGGCTCTTGGATGTAGACGCACGAACAAGCCGAAACCCTATGCCGGGAAAGCAAGAATACAAATAAAAATTCATTCGAAAGCCGAAAGTCATTCGCGGGCGGGTTTTCTTCGTCGGAGCACCGGGGTAGAGATGGGGGTAGAAGTTGGGCCGGCGGTGGCGGGTGCCCCGTCGAGCGCGTCTTTGCAACGCCTGCAGGCGTCCATGGCCAGCTTGATGTGCTGCTCGACCATCTTGCGCGAGATGCCCATCTGCTCGGCCACCTCCGCATGCGGCAGGCCGTCAAACTTGTGCAGGATAAAAGCCTCGCGGCAGCGCAAAGGCAGGGCATCAATCGTGGCCAGCAGGGCGTTCACCCCCTGCGCGGAAGACGCCGCAGCATCGGGCTCGCAGGCCAGCGGCGCCGCGAGATTCTCGAGCTCGGCGGCCGAGGCCTCGGCATCGGGATGCAGCGCATCGCCGCGCACTTCACTGCGGCGGTGCTGGTCGATCTGCAGGTTGCGTGCTGTGCGGTAGAGCAGTGCGCGCGGCTCGGGCACCGCCTGGCCGGAATGCTGCACCGCCAGGACGCGCGCATAGCTCTCCTGCACGACATCAGCCGCAGCATCGCGGTTTCGCACCGTGCGGGAACAGAAGTTCAGCAGTTCTTGGTAATAGCGCTCAAGCACAGGTCGGTCATTGCCATGGAGGTGACGGATCCCTTCAAGCGGCAGACGAGATGTGGCGGTGGCTGACCAGGCGCGCGTCGTAGATGGGAATTATTCTCATTATGACCGAAGCGCGCTACCGGCTTCATCGTGGAGCACCATTACCTTGATGCCACACGGCCTTATTGAACAGCAGCTCTTGAATCACATGCGAGTCTCAAGGACCCGAGACATCGCAAGAAGGAAGCGAGGAAATGCGCGTTGTCTATGGTCGGGTGTGCTTCAACCTTCATCGGGATTGTCAACACCCTGAAAACTACATAACAGGCAGTTCCGTCGTTGAGAGCACCTGCTTCAGCACGACGAAGGTGCGGATCTGCCGCACCCCCGGGAGGTAGAGCAGCTCCGCGGCATGCAGGCGGTTAAACGATTCGTTGTCCTGCGTGCGGACGGTGACGAAGTAGTCGAACTCGCCCGTCACCACCACGCATTCCAGGCAACCCGGCACCTTCTGCACCGCTTTTTCGAAGTCGGCGAAGGACTGCGGTGTGGACCGGTCCAACACCACGCCGATCACGACCAGCATGCCAAGGTTCAGCGAAGCAGGATTGAGCAGCGCGACGATGCGCTGTACCAGGCCCATCGATTTCAGGCGCTCCACCCGACGCAGGCAGGCTGCGGGGCTCAGGTGCACCTTGGCCGCCAGTGCCACATTGGAGATCGATGCATCGCGCTGGAGCAGGCGCAGGATCACGCGATCAACCCGGTCCAGGTCAGGCCGCGGGGCAGTTGTTTCATTCTGTAAACGCACTTTTATTTCTCTTTTTTCTTTAATCACACACTTCTCCAAGTTTTCAAATCTAATTATTCGAATAACTGATCTTAAAAGTCAATTATGTTGCAACCCTGTTGCGCGGCCTCAGCGATAGACTTTCCTTGACTCCTCAAGCGGATTTCCGACATGCCCTCCAACTTTGCCGCTTGGGATTCTGGATACGTCGAAACGCAATGCCTGCAGTTTCCTGTTTCGCAACGGTTGATCAACGCGGCCCATGCCGTATCAAAGAGGAGCAATACGATGATGAACCCAAGGTATGAGAAGCGCTTCTTCCTGGCCATGGCGCTGGTCTTGCTGGCCCCATGGGCCAGCGTTCACGCGCAGGGCTATCCGTCCAAGCCGGTCCAACTGGTCATTCCTTTTCCGCCGGGCGGCGCCACCGACATCGCCGGACGGCTGGTCGCCAAGAAGCTGGGTGAGCGCCTGGGGCAACCTGTGGTCATCGACAACCGGCCGGGCGCCGGCACCATCGTCGGTGCCGCATTCGTCGCCAAGGCGGCGCCGGACGGCTACACGCTGCTTATCAGCTCGGGATCCACTTTCACGGTCAACCCGGCACTCATGCCCAAGCTGCCTTACGACCCGATCAAGAGTTTCGAGCCTGTCGGGATGGTGGCGCGCGTTCCCCTTGTTCTTCTGGCCAACTCCGATGTCCCGGTCAACGACCTGAAGCAGCTGATCGCAGCGGTGCAACGCGCACCGGACAAGTACGTGTACGGCTCGTTCGGCAACGGCACCACAGGGCACTTCGCCGGTGAAATGCTCTGGAGCGCCGCTGGCATCAAGCTGCAGCACATCGCTTACAAAGGCAGCGCACCAGCGATGACCGACCTGATGGCCGGCCAAATCCCCTTCTCGATTGACACCGTCGCGGCGGCGCTGCCGCAACTGAAGGCGGCGAAGCCGAGGATCAAAGCCATCGCCGTCACCGGCGAAAGCCGCGCGACGCAAATGCCCACGGTGGCGACTGTGGCGGAGAGCGGTTTCAAAGGTTTCTCGGCCGATTCCTGGCTGGCCATTGCCACGCCCAAGGGGGTGCCGGCGGATGTAAAAGCCAAGCTGCAGAAGGCGCTGGCCGAGACGATGAAGGATCCCGAGCTTCGCGAAAAACTCGTCGCGAACGGACTCGAATACGCCTGGGAGCCCGCTGCCACGGTTGCTGCGCGCATCGAAAACGAGCTGCCCCGCATGCGCGTGATCGCCCTGCGTTCCAACATCCGGATCGATTGAAAGTGGCGGCCGGCAAGGACCTCGTGGCCTTCTCCGATTGATTGTTACCCGTGGGGCTGGATTCACTATCTACAGCCTCAGGCTTGACAGGTGAAAGCGTTGCACGTGCGAGTTGGACCGCGTTAAGGAAACTGGAAATGAGAACTGGTCAGTTGATTTCCCGCCTGGCGGGCCTGGTTATCGCAAGCGGTATAGCGTCGTCCGTACTGGCCGCGCAGCTTGTAGTCGGTCAGGTGGCGCCGTTGACCGGCATTGACGCGAGCCAGGGCCGCGCCTATGCAGCTGGAATGCAGTTGCATTTCAACGCCGTGAACAAGGCGGGCGGGGTCAACGGAAACACCTTCATCCTGGCGCGCCGCGACGACGCTGGACGCCCCGATGAAACACTCACCCAAACGCGCGCGCTTCTGGCCGAGGACAAGCCCGTGGTGCTTGCCGGCTATTTTGGAAGCCGCAATATCGCCCAGCTGGTCAGCGCGGGCATATTTGAGCGCGAGCACATCGTGCTGGTCGGCTTCCGCGCGACCGAACTGAATCTGGACGTTCCGCAACTTTATGGCGTGCGCGCCACATTGCGGGACGAACTTGCGAGAATCACGGCGCACCTGGCGACAGTCGGAATCACCAGGCTTGGCTTGGTTTACGAAAACGGCCCCGGTGCTGCGCCACTCATCGCCGCCGCACAGGAAGCAGCGGCGAATGCCAAGGCCAGGATCGTGCAAACGGCGGGTTATGACGCCGGGACCAGCCGCGTGACTGCCGCCGCTGACGCCATGCTGCAAGCCTCGCCGCAGGCGATCATCATGATTGCAAGTGGAGGCGCAGCTTCCGGTTTTATTGAGAAGTACCGCTCGGCCGGAGGAACGGCTCAGCTGTTTGCACACTCGGGCGCGGACATTGAGCAGATGGCGAAACGGCTTTCTGACGAGCAAATGCAAGGCATCGCGATCGCTCAGGTCACGCCCAGTCCCTACAAACTGACAAATCGGCTTTCCAAGGAGTTCAACGACATCGCGGCAACGGCCGGAGCGCAGGATGTCCCGATCAGCTACGCAATGATGGAAGGCTTCATCGCGGCCAAGGTGATTGTTGAAGCGGCCCGACGGCAAGGCTCGCGTGTGACCCGTGAAGGTTTTGCTTCCGCTCTGGATGGACTGGACAGCTTTGACCTGGGAGGATATGTCATCGGATTTCGCCCGGGGATGCGCAATGGTTCGCGCTTCGTGGAGATGACGATCGTCAGCGGAAACGGAAGAATCCGGCAATAGAAAGGCAGGGTCGATACCGCTGCTTTGCGCCACTCACCAAATCTTGAGGACGCAGTCAGGAAACAAGGGCCGGAAAAGAGAAAAGGGTTAGCAGATACTTACCTGCTAACCCTTATCAATATTGGCGGAGTGGACGGGACTCGAACCCGCGACCCCCGGCGTGACAGGCCGGTATTCTAACCAACTGAACTACCACTCCTGGTAGTGACAACATTCGCTCTTTCGAGCCAAGTCGCTTGGCCCTTGCGGGCCGGCGGTTGTCAACTTGCGCCTTGGGCATCACACGCAAGGTGTGATGAATTCTGGCGACCCTAAGGGGATTCGAACCCCTGTAGCCACCGTGAAAGGGTGGTGTCCTAGGCCTCTAGACGATAGGGTCAAAACCTTGGAACTTCCGGATGAGCCCCTGCTTTCACACGGACCCACAAAACTTCAAATTCTTCCCGACTAACTTTTAACTTTTGGTGGAGGTAAGCGGGATCGAACCGCTGACCTCTTGCATGCCATGCAAGCGCTCTCCCAGCTGAGCTATACCCCCGTCAAGTTATTGAGGTTTCCCTGCAATTGTCGAGCCTTGAATTATAGCCCGAAAAATTGGCCTATTTCAAATCCTCAAACAAGCTTCAACCGGGAGACCACATCTTCGCGTTTCATGAGCTCCAGAATCGCGTCGAGCGACGGGGTTTGCGGCGTGCCCATGACCAACACGCGCACGGGCATTGCCAACTGCGGCATCTTCAGGCCCGTGTCGGCCAGCACCTGTTTGATGGCGGCCGAGATCGCGGCCTTGGTCCACTCGCAGGCCACCAGCGAACTGCTCAGTTTTGCAATGGCCGGACGCACCGCCTCCGTGACGTGCGTGCTGATGTCTTCAGCGCTCGGTTTGCCCCCGGTCACCAGCAGTTGCAGCCAGCCGGCCAGCTCTACCAGCGTGCTGCAGCGGTCTTTAAAAAGCCCGCAGCCGCGCGTCACCCATACCGGGTCCACGCCGGTAATGCCCTGGGCTGCCAGGAAAGGCTGCACCAGCGTTGCCAGCGTGTCATCTGCAGTGGCCTTCAGGTGCTGGGCATTGACCCAGCGCAGCTTGGCTTCATCGAACTGCGCGGCGCTCTTGCCAAGGTGATCGAGGTTGAACCACTCAATGAACTGCTCGCGGCTGAAGATTTCGTCGTCGCCGTGGCTCCAGCCCAGGCGCGCCAGGTAATTGACCA
The DNA here is from genome assembly GCF_054049435.1 of Polaromonas sp. P5_D5. Lineage (NCBI taxonomy): Bacteria > Pseudomonadati > Pseudomonadota > Betaproteobacteria > Burkholderiales > Comamonadaceae > Polaromonas > Polaromonas sp. P5_D5. Next base: position 123,489 of record NZ_JBFUMJ010000002.1, on the reverse strand, counting down.
TGGCGTCCGGCAAATAGCCTTCGGCGGCGTACTGAGTCACCGGCTTGGCGCCGTTGCGCTTGCTGAGCTTTTCGCCCTGCTCGTTGAGCACGGTCGGCAGGTGGGCGTACACCGGCGGCTCTTTACCCAGGGCCTTGAAGATGTTGATCTGGCGCGGCGTGTTGTTCACGTGGTCGTCGCCGCGAATCACGTGGGTCATGGCCATGTCGATGTCATCGACCACCACGCAGAAGTTGTAAGTCGGCGTGCCATCGGGCCGCGCGATCACCAGGTCGTCGAGTTCGTCGTTGCTGATCTCGATGCGGCCCTTGACCTTGTCGTCCCACACCACGCTGCCGCCCTGCGGGTTCTTGAAGCGCAGCACGGGCTGCACGCCTTCGGGCACGGGCGGCAGGGTCTTGCCGGGCGCAGGACGCCAGGTGCCGTCGTAGCGTGGTTTTTCCTTGGCGGCCATCTGCTTTTCACGCAGGGCGTCGAGCTCGGCCACGCTCATGTAGCAGGGGTAGACCAGGCCATCAACCTGCATCTGCGCAAGCACAGCCTTGTAGCGGTCCATGCGCTGCATCTGGAAAAACGGGCCTTCGTCGTGGTTCAGGCCCAGCCAGCGCATGCCTTCGATGATCACGTCGACGGCTTCCTGGCTGGAACGTTCGACATCGGTGTCTTCGATGCGCAGGATGAAGTCGCCGCCGGTGGCACGGGCAAAAGCCCAGGGGTAAAGCGCTGAGCGGATATTGCCGAGGTGGATGAATCCGGTCGGGGAAGGGGCGAAACGGGTTCTTGTCTTTTGGGTCATTGGGGCAGTCATGCAGTCATACGATAAGGCTCAGGCCGCGGGACAGGTCGGCCTTGATGTCGTCTACGTGGTCCAGCCCAACGGCCACGCGAACCAGGCCCTGGCCTATGCCGGCGGCCTGGCGCTGCTCTTCGCTGAGGCGCCCGTGCGAGGTGGTGGCTGAATGGCTGATGATGGTCTTGGTGTCGCCCAGGTTGGTCGCAATGCTGAGCACCTGCGTGCTGTTGATCACCTTGAAGGCATTGGCGCGTGCCGCTTCCGGTGTGTCGCCAAGCACGTCAAACGACAGCACTGCGCCACCCAGTCCCGATTGCTGACGCATGGCCAGCTCATGCTGGGGATGCGATTCAAGACCAGGGTAATAAACGCGCGCCACCGCAGGCTGCGTTTCAAGCCACCTGGCAACGGCCAGCGCGTTGGCGCTCTGTGCCTGCATGCGGATGTTCAATGTCTCCAGGCCCTTGAGCACGACCCAGGCGTTGAAGGGCGCGAGCGTCATGCCGGCGGTGCGCACGATCGGGCCAAACACATCAACGATGAGTTTGGACGAGCCGCAGAGCGCACCCGCCATCACACGGCCCTGGCCGTCCAGGTATTTGGTGCCCGAATGCATGATGAGGTCAGCGCCGAATTCCACCGGGCGTTGCAGGGCCGGTGAGCAAAAGCAGTTGTCCACCGCGAGCAAGGCGCCCACGCTGTGCGCCAGATCAGCCAGCGCCCGGATGTCGCAGACTTCGGTCAGCGGATTGGTCGGGGTTTCAGCAAACAGCAGCTTGGTGCCGGGTCGCAATGCGGCCTTCCACTCGCTCACGTCGGTCTGCGACACAAACGTGGTTTCAACGCCGAACTTCCCGAACTCGCGGCCTATCAGGGCGATCGTCGAGCCAAACATCGAACGCGAGCAAATGACGTGGTCGCCAGACTTCAGCAATCCCATGCACATCATCAGGATCGCGCCCATGCCGGTCGAGGCGCCGATGGCGGCTTCGGTGCCCTCCATCGCGGCGAGGCGGCGTTCAAAGCTTGTGACCGTCGGGTTGGACGTGCGGCCGTAGGTGTAGCCTTCTGTCGGGTCGGCAAAGCGCCGTGCCGAGGTCTCGGCATCGGGTTGCACAAAGCCGCTGGTCAGGTACAGCGCTTCGGAGTTTTCGCCGTGCTGGCTGGGCTCCAACGCCACGCGCACGGCCAGCGTATCGCGGTGCAGGTTGTCAGGCAGTTTTCTTTTCGTCATGCTCAGGCTTCTTGCGGATTGGGCAATGCCAGGCGGGACACGTCCACGTCGCCTTCTTCGCCGGCGGTGTCGGCGCGCTGGGAATTCATCGCGGCGATGGTCTCTGCAGTCACGTCGCCCGTGATGTAAACGCCGTCAAAGCAGGAGGCGTCAAAGCCGTCGAGCTTGCCGTTGAGTGAGCCAATGGCGCGCTTCATGCCTTCCACGTCCTGGTAAATCAGCGCGTCGCAGCCAATGACTTCACGGATTTCTTCAATCGTGCGGCCGTGGGCCACCAGCTCATCAGGCGTAGGCATGTCAATGCCGTACACGTTGGGAAAGCGCACGGGCGGCGCAGCGCTGGCAAGGTAGACCTTGCGCGCACCGGCGTCACGCGCCATTTGCACGATCTCGCGGCTGGTGGTGCCGCGCACGATGGAATCGTCGACCAGCAGCACGTTACGGCCCTTGAACTCGCTGGCAATCACGTTGAGCTTCTGGCGCACGGACTTCTTGCGCACGCCCTGCCCCGGCATGATGAAGGTGCGGCCCACGTAACGGTTCTTGACGAAACCTTCGCGGTAAGGAATGCCCAGCAAGTGTGCGAGCTGCGTGGCACTCGGTCGGCTGGATTCGGGGATCGGGATGATCACATCGATCTCGCTGGGTGGCACGGTAGAGACCACGCGTTTGGCCAGCGTCTCGCCCAGGTTCAGGCGGGCCTGATAGACCGAAATACCGTCCAGCACGGAGTCAGGACGCGCCAGGTACACAAATTCGAAGATGCAGGGGTTGAGTTTGGCGTTGGGTGCGCACTGCTCGGCGTGCACCACGCCTTCCATGTCTACATACACGGCTTCGCCCGGGGCGATGTCGCGCTCGAACTGGTGCGAAGTGCCTTCGAGCGCCACCGATTCGCTGGCCACCATGACGGTCGTGCCGTTTTCATTCTCGCCGCGGCCGATGCACAGCGGGCGGATGCCGAAGGGGTCGCGAAACGCCAGCAGGCCGTGGCCGGCGATCAGCGCGACGACGGCATAAGAGCCCTTCACGCGCTTGTGCACACCGCGCACTGCGGCGAACACATCAACCGGCTTGAGCGGCAGGCCGCGTGTGGTTTTTTCTAGCTCATGCGCCAGCACGTTGAGCAGCACTTCAGAATCGCTGTCGGTGTTGATGTGACGGTGGTCAGTGTTGAAGAGCTCGGCCTTCAGCTCGGCCGCATTGGTCAGGTTGCCGTTGTGCGACAGCACGAGGCCGAAGGGCGCATTGACGTAAAACGGCTGGGCTTCGTCTTCGCTGTAGGCGTTGCCTGCTGTGGGGTAGCGCACCTGGCCCAGGCCCACCGTGCCCGGCAGCGCGCGCATGTTGCGGGTGCGGAACACGTCGCGCACCATGCCCTTGGCCTTGTGCATGTAGAACTTGCGCCCCTGCTGCGTGACGATGCCTGCGGCATCCTGGCCGCGATGCTGCAAAAGCAGCAGTCCGTCATAAATCAGCTGATTGACCGGGGCTTTGCTGACGACGCCGACTATCCCGCACATGGTGTTCCGATCATGATGAGTTGACTCTTCAAAGTTAAATTAAATACTTGGCAAACTGTTCGGGCAATACCGGCTTCAGGGCTTTGAGCGTGGCCGTCAACACCGGCGCGCCCTTTGATTCCCGCCACCAACTGCTGGACTTCAGCGCCGTCATGTCGATCACAACGGTCGCCGCCAGCAGCAAAACAATTCCGCGCAACACACCAAAAGCGGCTCCGAATACTCTGTCCACAGGCGCCAGGCCGACGGCAGCTACCAGCTTCTTCACCACAAAGGCCAGCAGCCCTGCTGCGAACACGGCGGCGATAAAGATCAGCACAAACGCCGCCGCATAACGCACCGGGTCAGAAGCAGACTGCACCGGCAAGCGGGTGGCCAGGTCGGGCGCAAACCATTGCGCCACAAAAAACGACACCACCCAGCCCAGCACCGACAACACCTCATACACCAGCCCGCGCCATGCGCCCAACAGCATGGAAAAACCCAGCACTCCCAGCAAAATCCAGTCAACAGCCGTCACGACACCACCGGGGCAGTACCCATTACAAGGTCAGGATGGCAGCGGGTAAATCAAGGCCCTTGATCTTGGTCGCCGCCTTGTCGGCCTCGGCCTTGGTGGCAAACGGGCCCACGCGGACCCGGATGCGCTTGCCGTCTTTGGTTTCCGCCACTTGTGTATAGGTTTTGAGGCCCGCCTTTTCCACCTTCAGGCGCGCTTCGCGGGCCTTGGCCACATCGGCAAACGCGCCGACCTGAACCACAAAACGGCCATCCGCCTCGCTGGCAGACGGTTTGGCGGCCGGCGCGGCGGTGCCGTTCAGCAGTGCGGCGGCACGTGTGGCGTCGTCGTTCGCAGCGGGCTTGGCCGGCTTGGGTTCCGGTTTGACCGGGGGCTTCACCTCAGGTTTGGCTTCCGGTTTTGCTTCATTTTTGATAGCTGCTAGCGCAGATGCAGCAAGGGCTGGGGCCGGTTTTGATGAAAGAATTTCTTCCCTGGGCGCCAGGCTGGCGTCAGCGGTTACTTTTTCGGCGGGCTTGTCGGCCACCTTGGGGGCGGACGCGGAAGTGGCTGCCGGGGCACCGGGCCCGGGAATCACCAGGGGCTTGACCGTGCCTTTGCCGGGAATTTCAATCGGGATATCGACCGGAATGGGCCTGGGCTGGGTGTCAAACAGCAGCGGGAAACCCAACACGCCGATCAGCACCAGCACGGCAGAACCGATCAGCCGGTGTTTGGCGCGCTTGCGAATCACTTCCACGCTTTCCGTTTGAGCGGCTGACCCGGCATTGGAGGCAGCGTTGGAGCCGCCCCGGCGGAAGTTGAAAAACGGCATGGTGTGGCTTGGATCCGATAAGGGGTGACGTTAACGGTGAACGCGGGCTGACGGCCCTTTTTTGAACGCGTTGCGGGCCGCTTGTCAGGTCTCAGGCGGCCAGGTGCGGGGCCGAAAGACGCGGCACACCGTCCTTCAAAATGCCGCCCACCGTGTAGAAGGAGCCGAACACGACAATTCTATCAGCGGGGGTTGCGGCCCCGACCGCCGCCTGCAGCGCCGCTTCGGGGGATTTGTAAGTGCCGGCGCTTGCATCAGGCCGGGTATTGGCCGCCGTCCACCTGGCCTGCAAATCCTCGGCAGAAGCGGCCCGCGGCGTCGGCAAATCGGTGAAATACCACTTGTCGATAAGCGGCGCCACCCGTGCCAGCATGGGCGCCAGGTCCTTGTCGGCCATGGCACCGAACACCGCGTGCGTGCAGGGGTAAAAGCCCATGGCATCGAGGTTTTCAGCCAGCGCGGCCACCGAATGGGGGTTGTGCGCCACATCCAGCACCAGCRTGGGCTGGCCGGGCACGATCTGAAAGCGCCCCGGCAGTTCGACCATTGACAAGCCGTTGCGCACCGCCTGGGCCGTCACCGGCAGGCGCTCACGCAAGGCCGTCAGCGCCGCCAGCACGCCTGAAGCATTGACAAGCTGGTTGGCGCCGCGCAAGGCCGGATACGCCAGGCCGGCATAGCGGCGCCCACGCCCTGCCCAGCCCCATTGCTGCTTGTCGCCCGAAAAATTGAAGTCGGTGCCGAAACGCCACAAGTCAGCACCCACTGCGGCGGCGTAGTCAATGATGCTTTGCGGCGGCACCGGATCGCTCACGATGACCGGCTTGCCGGCGCGCATGATGCCGGCCTTTTCGCGGCCAATGCTTTCACGGTCAGGGCCCAGGTATTCCATGTGGTCCAGGTCGATGCTGGTGATCACCGCGCAGTCCGCGTCCAGCATGTTCACGGCGTCCAGACGCCCGCCCAGGCCGACTTCGAGGATGACGACATCCAGCTTTGCGTCGGCCAGCAGCTGCAGGATGGCCAGGGTGGTGAATTCAAAGTAGGTCAGCGAAATCGCGTCACCGCCCTGCGTGCGCGCCGCCTCGACGCGCGCGAATTGCGCAACCAGCTCGTCAGCCTTCACGATATCGCCGCGCACCCGGCAACGCTCTTCAAAATGCACCAGGTGCGGCGAAGTGAAGACGCCGGTGCGGTAGCCGGCCTGCAGCAAGATGGCTTCAAGCATCGCGCAGGTCGAGCCTTTGCCGTTGGTGCCGGCCACCGTGATGATGGGGCAGTCAAAGGCCAGGCCCATGCGCCTGGCCACAGCGCTGATGCGCGTCAGGCCCATGTCGATGCCGACAGGGTGCAGGTGCTCGCAGTAAGCCAGCCAATCTTCAAGTGTTTTCAAATTTTGCATACAGCCCAGCATTGTCGCGTAGCTGGCCTTTCCTTTCAGCAGGGGCCGCGATCCGGCTTTGCCGGTCGCAGGCGCCGCCCCCTGCAAGGGGGGAGGACGCTACACGCAGTGAGCGTCAACGGGGGTGTTCGAGCTATTTGGCGAAACGGTCCGTCGCGGCGATCAGCTGGCGCAGGATGCCGGGCTCGTTGAAGGCGTGCCCGGCGTTGTCCACCATATGGAATTCAGCCTCGGGCCATGCGCGGTGCAGGTCCCACGCGGTTTTGGCCGGCGTGGCCACGTCGTAGCGGCCCTGCACGATGACGCCGGGAATCCCGGCCAGCTTGTGCGCATCGCGAATCAGCTGGCCTTCCTCGAGCCAGCCGGCATGCACAAAATAATGGTTTTCGATGCGCGCGAACGCCAGGGCAAAGGCGTCGTCGCCGTGCTGGGCGGTAAAAGACGGGTCGGGCAACAGCGTAATCGTCTGGCCTTCCCAGAGGCTCCAGGCGCGGGCAGCCGCCAGTTGCGCAGCCCGGTCGGCGCCCACCAGGCGTTTGCGGTAGGCGGCAATCAGGTCGCCGCGCTCCGCCTGCGGAATGGGTTTGACGAACTCTTCCCACAAATCAGGGAACAACCAGGACGCACCCTCCTGGTAGTACCAGAGCAGCTCGGCGCGGCGCAGCGCAAAAATGCCCCGCACGATGAGCGCCGACACCCGGGCCGGATGGGCCTGCGCATAAGCCAGCGCCAGTGCGCTACCCCAGGAGCCGCCGAACACCAGCCAGCGCTCCACACCCAGCAGGGTGCGCAAGCGCTCGATGTCGGCCACCAGGTGCCAGGTCCTGTTGTTGTCCAGCGAGGCACTGGGGCGGGAGCGGCCGCAGCCGCGCTGGTCGAACAGCAGCACGCAATAGCGTTCGGGATCAAACAGGCGGCGATGTTCTGGCGAGCAGCCCGCGCCCGGACCACCATGCAAAAACACCGCCGGCTTTCCTTTGGGGTTGCCGCACAACTCCCAATACACCCAATGGCCGTCACCCGTTTCAAGAATGCCCGTGCGGAAGGGTTCGAGGGGCGGGTAAAGAACGGCGGGGGCAGTGCGCGTGGCTGAAGCAGCGGTCATGAGGCAAGGCATCCATACAAAAAAGGTTGGGCCGGTCGGCGCTCTTCATTATTCCAGCCTTGCCAAAAGGCCCGCTTACGCGCCCGGGCCCTTGCCTGCCTTCGCAGAAACGCTACCATTTTGATAGCTGCTGGCGCAAGTCCCGCTTGGCCGAAAGGCCTATTTCTCTTAAATCTGCGAAAATCGGGCCATGATCATTCTTTACGGCATCCCCAACTGCGACACCGTCAAAAAGGCCCGCGCATGGCTCGGCGAACAAGGTGTTGACTACCGGTTTCACGACTTCAAGAAGCAGGGCGTGCCGCCCGACCAGTTGGCGCGATGGGCCCAGGCGGCAGGCTGGGAAAAGCTGCTAAACCGCCAGGGCACCACCTGGCGAAAGCTGGAGCCGGCGCTACAGGCCAACGTGCATGACAGCGCCAGCGCCCAAGCGCTGATGCTGGCCAATCCCAGCGTCATCAAGCGGCCCGTGGTGGACTGGGGCAAGGACATCACAGTCGGTTTTGACGCACCAGGCTGGGCTGCGAGGGTTTGAACGCACAGCAGGCCGATCGGTTACGTTTTGCAGCCTGTTTTGCCTCCAGAGGACCTTAAAGGGGTTAAAAGGGCAGCTTTACCGTCGATTTACCGAACTCCGCGCCCCAAAATGACTCTGACTTACTAAAATTACGCTTGCCACCCGAGCCATCACCCGACCAGGGTGAGCCCTTTGGCGGTGCAACTTCAGCCACGTGCTGAAAAGGGTCGAATCATGAAAAAAGCGCTTGTTCTCTCTGCTCTGGCCGCCGCCTCCGGGTTGGCAGCTGTACCCGCCTCCGCCATGGACATCCTGGCCCGGGTGATTTCCAGCACGCCGGTGGTGCAGCAAGTGGCCGTACCGCGCCAGGTCTGCAGCAACCAACCCGTCGTTGTCCAGCAACCGAACTCGGGCGCAGGTGCGCTGATGGGTGCCCTCGCGGGCGGTGCAGCCGGTAACGCCATCGGCAATGGCGGCGGCCGTGCGGTTGCCACCATGATCGGGCTGGTGGGCGGCGCCATCGTTGGCGACCGCATCGAAGGCTCAAACAACCAGGTTCAAAACGTGCAGCAGTGCACAACGCAAACCTATTACGAAAACCGCCCCAGCCACTACAACGTGGTGTACGAATACCAGGGCACGCAGTACAGCACGCAAATGGCCACCGACCCGGGCCAGTATGTGCGCCTGCAGGTCACGCCGGTCGGCGCCATGGCCCCTGCGCCGCAGACCTTCCAGTCCGCGCCGCAGCAGCCCCAGACCTATGTGCAACCGGCGCCCCAGCCGGTGTATGTCCAGCCTGCCGTGACTTACGTGGAGCAGCCGGTGGTTTACCCGGCTTACTACCCCCGCCCCTACTACCAGCCGTACTACGCACCTATCGGCCTGTCGCTGAACTTCGGCTACAGCCGGGGCTACGGTGGCCACCGTCACTGGCGTTAAATCGCGGTCCGGCAGAACCAAAAAAAGGGGCGTTTGCAACGCCCCTTTTTGCTGTCCGCGAATATTCGACTGTTGCTATTTGGGCGTTTCAATCAGCGCGCCCTTGAACAGCACCGGCCCGGTCGGCCCGCTGCCAGGCGGCACACCACCCTTGGGCTCCAGGGTGATCGCCAGCGTCGGTACCTGGCGCATGTCAGTGCCTGCGGCGGTCAGCCGAACCACAGGGTCTGCGCCCATCACGCCCAGTGATTTGGGCGCCGCGCCGGGCGGCAAGGCCCAGAGTTCCAGGGACTTGTCGGGCTGCTCCCTGAAGCTGCCCACACGCTTGAGCGAAAGTGTTTTGTTCTTCGGGTCAAACGTCACCAGCAGCGACGCCGAAGCCTTGTCATCGGTCAGCACGGCCACGTATTCGATCTCGGGCGTGGCTGTCAGTTTGGCGGTTAGTTCGCTCACCTGCCCGCTCAGCCGGCCGTTCACGTTCAGCCCCACGACAACCGCCGCCGCAGTCGCGAGTGCGCCCGCCACGGCCCCGCCGCGCCACAGGCCCAGGCTGGACCACCAACCCATGGCACCCGGAGCGGCCCGCGCCGCCTGCATGGCCCGCGCCTCCTTGTCGGCCCTGACCAGATTTTCAATGCGTTTCCACACGGCGGGGCTGGGCGCCGCCCGCGGCTGCAGCTCAGCCACCGACGACAGCCGGCTTTGCCAGACCAGCGCCGCCGCGCGCAAAGTGGCGTTGTCGCGTGCCAACGTCTCAAACCGGCGACGCGCGCCGCCGCGCAAGGTGCCCAGCGCGTAGCTGGCCGCCAGTTGCTCCATCAGGGCGGGATTACTTTGTAAATTCATCAGGCAAACCTCGCCATGCAACCGCGAAGCTGCTCCAGCCCGCGCCGGATCCATGTTTTGACAGTACCCAAAGGCAGTTTGAGCTGCTCGGCCAGCTCACCATGGCTCAAATCCCGCAAATACGCCAGGCTCACCACTTCGCGCTGCTTGTGCTCCAGCTTGCCAAGGCACTGATGCAAAGCCCAGGCCTGTTCGCTGGCCTGGGTCGTGTCCATCGGGTTGGGCGAGTCGCCCGCCACCGTGTCGGAAATCACGTCGTCGAGTTCCTGCATCAGGTCGGCCCGGTCCGAAGCCCGGCGCCGCAAAAAATCCAGGCCGCGGCTGCGCACCACCAGCGCCATCCAGGCCATGGGCGGTGACAGGGTCGCCTTGTAGTCGCCAGCAATGCGCCAGATGTTGAAGAAGGCCTCCTGCAACACGTCTTCGGCCCATTCACGGTTGGTCACCACACGAATCGCGACACCGTAGAGCTTGGACGAAGTCAGCTCATACAGCTCCCGCAGGGCCGACTCATCGGCCTGGGCCACGCGGTCAATCAGCGCGATCAATTGTCTGTCCGGGCTTTCTGGCTTCATGAAGAACATTGTCAGGTATTGGTGGCTATCGGGAAACACCGGCAGGCGGCTGGCATTGGGGATACGCCACAAAGGGCCAACCGGATTCACCGCGGGCCCGGCGAAAGGCTCCGGGTGACCTAAAATCAACGGTTTTGGCGCCACGCGGTGCTTTTCCGCAGCCCGGAACAGCCCCTTTCGTCTCTTTTCGTCTCTTTTCGCCTCTTTCAGTCTCTTTTCAGCACCTTCCCATGCCTACCGAAAAAATCGACAACATCAGCGTGACCACCAAGGCCAACGTCTACTTTGACGGCAAATGCGTGAGCCACGGCATCACGCTGGCCGACGGCACCAAAAAGTCGGTGGGCGTGATCCTGCCGGCCACCCTGACCTTCAACACCGGCGCGCCCGAGATCATGGAATGCGTGGCCGGCGCCTGCGAATACAAGCTGGCCGGCAGCGACAGCTGGGTGAAGTCTTCGACCGGCGAAAAGTTCAGCGTGCCCGGCAACGCGAAATTCGAGATCCGCGTTGCAGCGGGCGAAGCGGCTTACCACTACATCTGCCACTTCGGTTAAAAAAGCGTCCAAGTCCACCCCAAACCGATCATTCGCTCCTTTTTTCATAGCTGCTTGCGCAGGTTTTGCGCGGCTTACAGCGATATTCAGGCCTAAAACATGTCCAACACCATTCTGCAAAACATCCCCGCCAACCAAAAGGTCGGCATCGCGTTCTCTGGCGGCCTGGACACCAGCGCCGCGCTGTTGTGGATGAAACAGAAGGGCGCCCTGCCCTACGCCTATACCGCCAACCTGGGCCAGCCCGACGAAGCCGACTACGACGAGATCCCGCGCAAGGCCATGGAATACGGCGCCATCAAGGCCCGCCTGGTCGACTGCCGCCCACAGCTCGCTGCTGAAGGCATTGCCGCGCTGCAAAGCGGCGCCTTCCACATCACCACCGCAGGCGTCACCTACTTCAACACCACGCCGCTGGGCCGCGCCGTGACCGGCACCATGCTGGTGAGCGCGATGAAGCAGGACGACGTGAACATCTGGGGCGATGGCTCCACGTTCAAGGGCAACGACATCGAGCGTTTCTACCGCTATGGCCTGCTGACCAACCCCGCGCTGAAGATCTACAAACCCTGGCTGGACCAGCAGTTCATCGACGAGCTGGGCGGCCGCGCCGAGATGAGCGCGTTCATGACAGCCAACGGCTTTGGCTACAAGATGAGCGCCGAAAAAGCCTACAGCACCGACAGCAACATGCTGGGTGCCACGCACGAAGCCAAAGACCTGGAAAACCTCAACAGCGGCATCAAGATCGTCAACCCCATCATGGGCGTGCCCTTCTGGAAGGACGACTGCGTCGTCAAGGCTGAAGAAGTCAGCGTGACCTTTGAAGAAGGCCGCCCCGTTGCGCTGAATGGCGTCGCATACCCCGACCTGGTGAGCCTGATCCTCAAGGCCAACGAAATCGGCGGCCGCCACGGCCTGGGCATGAGCGACCAGATCGAAAACCGCATCATCGAAGCCAAGAGCCGCGGCATTTACGAGGCCCCCGGCCTGGCGCTGCTGTTCATCGCCTACGAGCGCCTGGTCACCGGCATCCACAACGAAGACACCATCGAGCAATACCGCGACAACGGCCGCAAACTCGGCCGCCTGCTGTACCAGGGCCGCTGGTTCGACAGCCAGGCCATCATGCTGCGCGAAACCGCCCAACGCTGGATCGCCAGCGCCATCACCGGCACCGTGACGCTGGAACTGCGCCGCGGCAATGACTACTCGCTGCTGAACACCGAATCACCGAACCTGACCTACGCGCCTGAGCGTTTGAGCATGGAAAAAGTGGAAGACGCGCCGTTCTCGCCGCTGGACCGCATTGGCCAGCTGACCATGCGCAATCTGGACATTACGGATACGCGGGCCAAGTTGGGGATTTACTCCAATGCTGGGATGCTGGAGCTGGGCAAGGGGGATGACTTTTTGAAGCTGGGCAAGTAAGGCGCCTTCGAGTTGACATAAAAAAGCCCGCATATGCGGGCTTTTTTACGGCGCGATTGCAAATTGGGCACTACATCAAGTCGGCTTAGACCCAAGAATGCCATTGATACCGCCGCCTTGCATGCTCAGCAACCTTGAAATACTCGCATCAAAGGCTCGCTTGAAATCGGGGTCACCCGCGTAGCGTTTGTACAAGTCCAGCTCCCGGCGGCGCTCGATACTGACGGCGTGTTGGATTAGCTTCTCCAGTGCCAACTGCCGGTTCTGGGCATCAGGGTTGTCTTCGACCTGTGCCTTGTAGTCTGCGTGGTTTGCCACGTGCTGGGCGATATTGATGAACTTTACCCGTTGCTCTTCGGGCGTGGCCTCCCACCCGGCAAAGTGGCGGTCGTTGAAGGCGCGGACGATCTCTTCCAGCGGGTCTTTGTCTCCCGGTCCCATGTGTGGGCCCCGTAAGTTCGGGTTTTGCGGCTCTAGTTCGGTTTCAGCGGCATCAAGGCCAATCTTGGCTTCGAGCCGTGAGCGTTCCAGCCCATAGGTAGAGAGGTCAACGCTGTTCAGCAATTCATCCAACTTGTCCTGGTCGGGGTCTTTCACTTTCAGCTTGGGGATCAGGAACTTCAGAAACCAATGCAGCATTTCCCAGTTCACGTTGTTGAACGAAATGATGGCTGCTATTTGCGCGTAAATCTTGACGAACTGCTTGGCCTTGATCTTGAAGTCGATACGTTGCTCGTCGTTCAAGTCGGCATCAAAACGGACCACCACCGTGTCGATGATGGGAGCGAGTTCTTCGGCTTCGGCGCTGGCAAAGAACTTCTCATTGAAGGTCATCACTTCAGTCCAGTCGTAGATGCCAAAGTTGTCGAGCACGTCTTTCAGGTCATGCAAAACATTCACGTCCGTTGGCTCGCTCAGGCTGGTGGACGTATAGAAGGGATCAAACGCCGCCTTGATGTCGTCCACGGAGTTGTAGAAGTCGAGCACGAAGGTATCAGCCTTGCCCAGCTTCCAGTTGCAGCGATTGAGCCGGGACAGCGCTTGCACGGCCAGAACACCTTGCAGTTTCTTGTCCACATACATGGTGTGCAGCATGGGCTCATCGAAGCCGGTCAGGTACTTGTTGGCAACCACCAGAATCTTGGCGTCGTCTTTCTCGAATTCGTCGGGCAAGTCACGCGCAGAAAAGCCGTTCAGGGACTCTTCGGTGTGCTTGATGCCGTCCACCATCTTTTCGCCGGAGAACGCCACCAACGCCTTGAACGGGGCATTGGCCTCTTTTAATGCGGAGCGGATGGCAAAGAAGTATCGGATGGCGCATTCGATATTGCGCGTCACTACCATGGCCTTGGCCTTGCCTTTCAGCTTCTTGGCCTGCCAAACGCTGGCCGTGAAGTGGTCGACCATGATCCTGGCCTTTACCTCAATGGTCTTTGGGCTGGCTTCGACAAAGGCTTTCAGCTTCTTCTGTGCCTTGGCGGTATCGAACAGCGGGTTGTCCTCAACCGACTTCTGAACCTCGTAGTAGCTTTTGTACGTGGTGTACTTCTCCAGCACGTCGAGAATGAATTTCTCCTCGATGGCTTGCTTCATGGAATACAGGTGGAAGGGGTAGAACTTGCCGTCAGCGGCTTGGCGGCCAAACTTCTCCAGCGTGGCAGGCTTGGGCGTGGCAGTGAACGCAAAGTAGCTGGCGTTCTTGCTCATCTTTCGCTCATTCATCGCCGCCAGAATTTGGTCTTGCACATCCACAGGCTCGTCACCATCCTGGCCCGCCAATGTCTCGTTGACCTTGTCCGCTGCTACACCGGATTGTGACGAATGCGCCTCGTCAATGATGACGGCGAACTTGCGGTCAGACAGTTGCCCGATGCCATCCACGATGAAGGGGAACTTCTGCACCGTGGTGATGATGATCTTCTTGCCAAGTTCAAGGTTGTACTTCAGGTCCTGCGCGCTTTCGCAGTGGGCGACGATATTCTTGGTTTCAGAGAACAGCTTGATGTTGTCCTTGAGCTGAGTGTCCAGCACGCGTCGGTCTGTCACCACCACTACGGAATCAAACAGGTTTGCGGTACCGGTGGGATCGTACTGCTCCACCAGTTGATACGCCAGCCACGTGATGGAGTTGGACTTGCCCGAGCCAGCCGAGTGCTGAATCAGGTAGGTCTGGCCCACGCCCTTCTGCTGGGCATCCACCAGAATGCCGCGTACCACGTCGAGTTGGTGATAGCGGGGAAAGAACAGCGCCCTACGCTCCTTGCCAGTCTTCTTGTCCTTCTCGACTGTGAATTTGGCGAATTGCTCGATGATGTTGGTCAGGCTACGGCGCGGCAAAACGTCTTGCCACAGGTACGCCGTCTTGTGCCCGTTTTGATTGACCGGGTTGCCCTTGCCGTGGTTGTTGCCCTTGTTGAACGGCAGAAAGTTACTGTCGTTACCCGCCAGTTGCGCGCACATGAAAGCCTCGTCCGGGTCCACCGCGAAATGCACCAGGCAGCGGCCAAACTCGAACAGCGGCTCCTTGGGGTCACGGTCGGTGCGGTACTGGCGAACGGCGTTCTGCACGTTCTGGCCTGTCCACGGATTTTTGAGTTCCAGCGTCGCCACTGCCAAGCCGTTGACGAACAGGGCCATGTCCACCGATTTGAAAGTATCCGTCTGGCTGTAATGCATCTGCCGGGTCACGCTGAAGCGGTTGGCCTCAAAGTTGGCCGCCACCTCCGGATTGAGGTCGTTATATGGCAGGCGGTAGAGCAAATCGAAGTGGGCATCGTCAATATCCAGCCCTTTCTTCAGCACGGCCAGCACGCTGTCTTTCTTGATCTTCTTGTTCAGCCTCTCCAGTACCAGCCGCCGCCAGTTGGGCCGGTCCTTCAGCTTCGCCAACTCCTTGGGTTGGGTGGCTTCAAGAAATTCCCAAAAGAGCTTGCCGTCAACAGCGAATTCCTGGTCAAAGTCAGCCGGATCGCCAACGCGATAGCCGTCCTTCGAAAGAGCGTTTTCGATATGCGATTCGAGCGCGGCTTCGTTGGTTTGACTGACCATGGAACTCCCTTAGATTTTTATCTTCCCGGTAACTGATTCTGCGATCAGTGCACTCCTCATTTCCTTCAAGGCAGAAATTTCCGTTTCTATTTTGCCTTGCATCGTCGCGAAATCTTCGTTAACTCGATTGATGAATTTCACAATGTCCGCCTGCTCGTCTGCAGGCGGAACAATTGCTGGTATTGCGTTGAAGTCTTCAGAGTAGAGACGCAAGAATCCAACGACGATGCCACGAACCCTGCGATTGAACTCAGCAAGATAACCGGGTGCCTTGAAGAGGCGTTCAAAGAAGATGGGTTGATTCGTTTGATCTCGGAGCCTGAACACAGAATAGTCAGGACTGACTAATCCATCGCAAGGTGCCACCCCAAATACTGCCAAATGAGCTTTCAGTCGGTTTTGTACCAAGTCGCCCTCGCGGCAAAGTTTTGCGCCGTCATAAGACTCTGACTGGAGGGTTTGAATATCCAATTCCTTGGCAGGTACTAAACCATATCGTTGGCTCATTGATAAGTGAATTTCCTCACCTTTCAAGGATCGCTGATTCTGTTCTCGGAAAACGTAGCGATTCGGTATGACCTTCCAATGGGCTGGTATGGGGTCAAGCCAAGGCACACCGCTGTCACGTCTAGGAGCGGATGCATTAATTCCTTGCGTAACTGCTTGGTTAATCAATATAGTCTTTTGCTCTTGAATAAGACCAATTAATGCCGCCTTCTTCCCGATAGCATTGTTGATTTCGGCAGTTTTTTGGTCGAGAAAAGTGACGATGCGACCCTGCTCCTCTTTGGGAGGAATAGGTATCAGTAAGCGTTTGAAATCCCCAAAATCCATGTTCTGACGCAAGCCCGATCCCATGCCATAAAAGACCTTGAGAGCGTCGTAGCTCTCCAGTACGCGGAACATGTAAGCTGGGCTAACTGCAGGCTTGCATCGGAGACCAAGGTAAGCTGAGGTAATCATCCCCCCATCATGCGCCAAGCCTACGCGCAGGCTTGTTTGGTCATTCTGCAAGTCGGTCGTGCGAATGACAATATCGCCGGGTTTGATGAGCTGGTAAGTATCAAATGATTCAGGGACCAGCCCCGTCATCTTCTCTTCCGGCTTGACAACGATTCTCCCGTAACTCAAAGATAGGACCGTCTTTTCAGTGAGTTTTTTGTTCCGGTCTTTGTTTTCTTCAAAGCACGTAAATCCAGGGCGCACATCCCAATGGGCTGGCACATCCCCAATCCATTTTGCTCCGCTGGGCTTGTATTTTTCATGCCGTTGCATCAGCGGCCTCCTGCAAGCGGCTCAATGACCACAACCGCTTGGCGATGCCTTGGTAAGCGGCATAGCGTTCTTCAAAGCTTGCTTTCTTGAATTCTTCAAAGGATTTGAAGGGCAAACCGGTGCGTGCCATCAGCTGCAAGAAGCCTGGGTTGTGCTGATAGCAGGCGCTATGCAGCGAACGAGCCAACAGGTTTTCCTTCTGGTAGTGCGCCACCTTGTCCGCAAAGGTCTTGTCGTTCAGGCTGGCATTGATCTTTTTGGGCAGCAGGACAAGGCCGGCGATGCGGTTGCGGTAGCTGGCGAATTCTTGCGCATGGGCGAATTCATCTGCATGGCGCTCAAAATGGTTGGCCCAAAGGTGTTCAATTTCGTAAGCGTTTTTACCTGAGCGCACGATGTATTCAAGGTAGCGCCCCGGCTGACCACTTTGTTCTTCAATCCAGTGAGTGAACCGGGCCAACTGGCGGTGCAGGCTCTTGGCATTCCAGTTAATCAGCGACGGCTGATCCCCAAGCGGAAATTCCTTTTCATCACTGGTGAGCCGTGCAATAAGCTTCTCACGCAATGCCTCCAGCGACAGGTTGCGCAGTTCTTTGGTCAGCAGAAAGGTAGCGTACTGCAAGGTGGAATAGTCGATGGACTTGAAATTCCAAAGGCGGCGATTCAACCAGCAGTCCAGATAGTCAGCTGTAAGGCGCAGCTTGGCCTTGACCGTGGCTTCGTCATCAGTGGGGAGCAGCGTTGCCAGCAGCACCTGAAACTGTTGAGTGAAACCGTGGTCGGCATTGAAGCGAACGGATTCAAGCCCCGGCTTCAAACTCTCGCTGGCTTCCAGTAAGTCCAGGTACACACGGGCAAAGAAGCGCAGGTCTTGTCGCACCCAGCGGTTGAAGTCTTCGCTAACATTTAGTCCAACTAACTCGTGATTGGTACGCACCCAGCGGTGGTATTCCGTTCCGATCAAGTCAAAGTCTTCGGGTTTGGCACCTTTCTTCCGCTCGCGGATGTCGCCAGCGTACTTGGCGCGCAGCCATGCCTTAAAGAAATCAGCCTCGGTTTCCTTCGTGTCGCGGTCGTTATCCCGCTTGGCAAAGGTCAGAAGCCATTGCTTGATTTCCTTGTTGGCCTCGGCCCGCTTTATCGCATCGGTGATGCTGGCAAGCAGGTAGCCCTTGAGCATGTCAGTATTGCTCAAGGAGAGGCCACGGTCATTCATGGTCTCGAAGATGGTGTACGCATCGGCATCCGCGTAGGCGCTGATCTCGACAAGCTGTGTTTTGTTGCGCAGCCAATCCACAAAGTACGGCAGGGCAGGCGTGTCTACGATCTCGGCCGGAAAGGCCTCACCAATATCGCCATACCGATCCATTAGGTTTTGCATTGACTCAGCTTGGCCTGATGTGTCATACCCAACACCCTCTGAGTCAAAGAGCGCGTTCATGCACTCGTTGCGTTCAGGGATATCGAGATTGAAAGATTTTTCGCCATACTCATCCGAGAAAATCATCTTCTCAACAGCGACGATGCTTGTCTTTCCCTTTTGAATGTTGTGCAGATAGATAAGTAAAAGCGTTAAGCTAGTGAGACGCTGTTGGCCGTCAACAATCTGCTTCTTGTCCTCAGACTGGCTTATGACAATAGAGCCCAAAAAATAGTGGCCATAACCGGCAACGTCTTTGCGTTCATGCGTTGGCTGGTATTCCTCCAGGAAAGCGCTCGTCAGATCCGTGACCAGTTCCTCCATCTGCTTCTTCTGCCATTTGTATTCGCGCTGGTAGTAGTCGATGCCGTATTTGATATCGCTGAGCAGTTCCCGAACGCTACGGGTCTTAGCTTGAATCTCTTGCATCACCTGGCTCCCGATACAAAGCTAACCAGTTGTTTCAACAAACCATCAGTTTCAGCTTCCAGAGCCAGGATTTCCGCCGTCACTTCTTGGAGGCTGCGCAATGGCTTGTGCTGATAGAAGTATTTGTTGAAGCTGATCTCGTAGCCGATCACCGTCTTATCGAGTGCAATCCAAGCCTCGTCGACGTGCGGGCGCACCTCTCGGATGAAGTATTCATGGATGACGCTGGAGGCCGAAGGAGTCTTGCTTTTGGCCAGGGGTACGTTTTCGGTGTCACGCAACTCGCTGTCAGGCTCGTATTCGATGTATTCACCAGTTTTGGCACCGGGCCAATAGCCGTAGTCGCCGAGCCGTTCTGCTGTGGTCTGCAATTCAGAGAGCAGGTCCTTGAGTTTGGGACCGCTCAGCTTGTGATGCTCCTTGATAACTTTGGCAGCCCGCGGGTCGCGCCAGCTCACTGCGTTCAAAACCTGCTTGCGCTCAGAGGTGGAGAGCTTCAACTTCAAGGCAGTGCAAGTTTCGTCCACCATGGTTTCAAACACGTTGAAATCCAGATGTTCGTTCTGTCCAACCTTGGCAGCGATCTGCTGTGCAGCCAGCATGATGTCACCTTGGGCCTGCCACGTGGTCTGCGCCAGTAGCTCTTTGCGGTTCTTGGGCGACAAGGTGATTTCTTCGCGCTCAATATGGTTCTCGATAGCTTCGGCGTGAGATTTGAGGTCGGTATAAACCTCGTCGCCGTACTTGCCATAGACCCATTCCATGATCTCCTGCATGCCCGGTGTGAAGCGCAGTGTGGCAATGCGCTCAGCGCTGAATTGCGCGGCCAGACGCAAGGGTCGCTCTACCGTGACCTTGTAATAGCCAAAGTCCCGGTTGTCGAACACTTTCGATACGCCTTCATCGGCGAGGCTCAGATAGAGCTGGGTGATTTGCTGGATGTGTTCGGCCGTGAATTCGCAATTCTTTTCGCCAAGGTTTTTGCGCAGCTTCTGGTACAGGTTGGACGCGTCGATCAGCTGCACCTTGCCTTGCCTTTTTTTCGCTTTGTGGTTTGACAGCAGCCATACATAGGTGGTGATGCCGGTGTTGTAGAACAGGTTGTTCGGCAACTGGATGATGGCTTCGAGGTAGTCGCACTCAAGAATATGGCGGCGGACGTTGCTTTCGCCGCTGCCTGCATCGCCAGTAAACAAGGCAGAACCGTTGTGAACGGAAGCAATGCGTGAGCCAGAAAACCGCGTGGCGTTCTTGTCGCTCAAATCTGAGCGCCGCTTCATCTTGTCCACCATTTCCATCAGAAACAGCAACTGGCCGTCTGATGAGCGCGGAATGGCAGCATAAAAATCATGTGACTCGCCGGTGTAGTCCGTCAGTTGCACCTCGAAGCGATGGTCAAGTACCTCTTTGCCTTCGATGATGCCTTTCTGATCGCCCTTCCAGGATTTGCCATAAGGCGGATTGCTCAACATGAAGTCGAAACGTATGCCTGAAAAGTCGTTGGTCGCCAACGTCGAACCAAACTTGATGTTCTCGGGATCGTTGCCCTTAATCATCATGTCGGATTTGCAGATGGCGTAAGTTTCGGGGTTGATCTCTTTGCCGTACAAGAACACACCCACCTTGGCTTTGATCTCGCCTTCCACATCGGTCACGAAGTCCTGAGATTCGGTCAACATGCCGCCGCTACCGCAGGCTGGGTCATAGATCGTGAGCGGATTGGGCAGTTGATCCTTTACGGGGATGAACACCAGATTGGTCATGAGGTTAATAACCTCACGCGGCGTGAAGTGCTCCCCGGCCTCTTCGTTGTTTTCTTCGTTGAACTTGCGGATCAGTTCTTCAAATACATAGCCCATGCCAAGGTTGGACAGCCCCGGCTGCGTTCGACCATCTGGCCCTTTGCGGTCATCTGGGCTGAGGTTGATTTCCTCAGACACGAACTTCTCGATCACGTCATGCAGCACGTCCGACTGCGCCATCTTGCGAATCTGGTTACGCAGGTCAAACTTATCGATGATCTCTTTGACATTGTCCGAAAAGCCATCAAGGTAATTCTTGAGGTTAGCTTCCAGCTGGGACGGGTTGCCCAACAGGCTTTTCAGCGTGAACTTGGACGTGTTGTAGAAAACGTAGCCAGAAGCATCACGCAAGCCGTGTGGGTCGAGATCAGCCATTTTGGCGTCATCCCGCTGAAATTTGACTTCTGCCAGAACAAACTCTTTTGTGGACTCCAGGAGGCAGTCCAATCGTCGCAGTACGAACATCGGCAAAATGACATCTCGATACTTGCCGCGCACAAACACGTCACGCAGGCAGTCGTCAGCAATTGACCAAATGAAAGAAACAATCTTGTTATGTGTTGTGTGGTCCATGTGTCCCTGGGTCCTGTAGCAGCGTGTGGAGCGTCTATTGAGACGCAGCCTACCTTGCCAAATATGATGAGTTTGTTATTGGAAACATTGCTAGGCGTGGGTCCACGCTTATCGGCAGTGACTATATCCCGCGGCCTCAGGCTTACGCCTGTGGGGCCTCCGCCTCCATGAGCAGCTTCACCAAGGGCTTGTTGATGAAGTACACCGCCTTGCCTAGCTCTGGATTTGGTAGGTGTGTCAACACAACCGTCTCTTCATGTTAAATATTTGAATAATTTTTAACGCGGAAAAACCTTGTGTTAAATAAATCTCTCTTTTTTGGCCCTTGGACAACCGCTACAGGGGCAAAGGGCACTCGCAAGCTTTAAAAGCTGCTCTGAAGGCTCCAAAACCCTCATTTTTGGTATCAAAAGTGCTCGAAGCCACCGTCTAACAAGCGCGAGCAGCTATTAAAAACATAGCAAACGTCAAAAAACCGCCTTCGGGCGGCTTTTTTTCATTGGCCTTTCGTTCCTCGGCCACGCGCTAGTCGCCACCTCCGCCGCAACCTCCGCCGCATCCACCACCGTCGCTACCGCCATCACTGCCTCCGTCGCCGTCACCGGAGCTAGTGCCTTCGGAGCCGCCAAACCCATCCGCATCGCCGCTGTAGCTGCCGTCGGAAAAGCTTTCGCCGCAATAAGCGTCTCCCGAGCCGCCTGCTCCGTCGTCACGCTGAGGCTGGCTGCAGTCGGGCAGGTAATGAAAGCCATTGGGAATCGCCAGCTTCGCGTCCAGGGCAAAGAGCAGCGGCAGGCGGCTGGGCGAGCGCGGCTTGATGGCCTCGTCGCGGCAGGCCCAGTACCAGGCGCGCCGCAGGCCGTCGTTGCTGGAAGCGCGGCGGCCCAGCGCTTCGGCTGGCACATGGTCCATGAAACGGCCCAGCACCAAGTCACACCACTCACGGTAGGCGCGCGTGTGCAGAATGAATTCGTGCCACATGCTGTCGACCACGCGTGACGGCATGGCCACAAACTTGCCCTTGCTGCGCACGCAGGCCAGGAAGAATTGCCGCAGCCCGCGCTCGACCAGTTCGGTGTCTTTGGCGCTCAGGTGCGGATAGGTATCGCGCAGCTTGCGCTTGAGGAACTGCGGCAGCGGCGCCTCGCGCACCAGGCGTTCGCGTTCACGCGTGGCCCACACGGCCAGCACCACCATGGCGGCGACCAGCCCGAATAATCCGGTTGCCAGCCCCGTCGGTTTGCGCCAGCCGGCCTCGCCGGCCATCATCAGCACCACCCAGAGGACGGTCAGCACGACCGAAAGCTGCCGCGCGTGGCGCAGCACCAAGCGGCGCCAGAGCGCAATGTCTGGCCCGGTGTAGACCTTTGCGGCGGTCGCCATCAGACCACCACCGGTTCAGGCTCCAGCAGGATGCCAAAGCGTTCGTACACACTGGTCTGGATGGCCTTGGCCAGCGTCATGACCTCGCCGCCCGTGACCGGGTCGGCCGTGCCGCCGCGGTTGACCAGCACGAGCGCCTGTTTTTCATAGACACCGGCATTGCCGATGGTCTTGCCCTTCCAGCCGCAGGCGTCAATGAGCCATCCGGCGGCCAGCTTGACCGTGCCATCGGCGAGGTGGTAATGAACGATTTTGGGCTCCCTCTGGATGATGTCGGCACACTGTTCGGGTGAGACGGTCGGGTTCTTGAAAAAGCTGCCGGCGTTGCCGATCACCTGCGGATCAGGCAGCTTGGCTTTGCGGATTTCGCAGATCCAGTCGTAAATTTGCTGCGCGTCGGGCGTCTGGATGCCGGATTGCGCCATTTTTTTGTCGATGTCGGCATAGCCCAGCACCGGCTTCCATGCCTTGGGAAGGGAAAAGCGCACCCGCGTGATGAACGCCTTGCCTTCCAGCCCAAAACCATGGGTAGCCGACTCCGGCGCCGAACTGCTGTGCTTGAACACCGAATCACGGTAGCCGAACGCGCATTGCGCGGCATTGAGGGTAAATGACTGGCCTGTCGTCAAGTCGATGGCGTCGAGCGACTCAAAGCGGTCTTGCAGCTCCACGCCATAGGCGCCGATGTTCTGCACCGGTGAGGCACCGACCGTTCCGGGAATTAATGCCAGGTTTTCCAGGCCCGGGTAGCCGTTTTGCAGCGTCCAGGTGACGAGGTCGTGCCAGTTTTCACCGGCGCCCGCCTCGATGACCCAGGCCTTGGCGTCTTCCCTGAGCAGCCGTTTGCCCATGATTTCGACCTTGAGCACCAGCGGTTTTACGTCGCCGGTCAGCACGATATTGCTTCCACCGCCCAGCACAAACTTGGGGGAGGCCTTCAGGGCCGGGTCTTGCAAAGACGCGGCAATATCGGCCTCCTTTGTCACCCGCACCAGGCTGAGCGCCTTGGCGACGATGCCAAAGGTGTTGGAATGCTGGAGTGGAACGTTTTTCTCGACTAACATCCGGGTGATTGTCTCACTCCAACCCCCGAAAAAAAGACTTGCACCATGCCCTCTTTCGACACCGTTCTTGAAGCCGATCTGGTCAAGGTCAAAAACGCCGTGGAAAACACCTCCAAGGAAGTCGGCAATCGCTTTGACTTCAAGGGCACCTCGGCGTCCATCGAGCTGAAGGACAAGGACATCATCCTCGTCGGCGACGGCGACTTCCAGATCGACCAGATCAATGACATCCTGCGCTCCAAGCTCGCCAAGGCAGGCGTTGATGTGCGCTTTCTGGACACCGGCAAGATCGAGAAAATCGGCGGCGACAAGGTCAAGCAGACCAACAAGGTCCGCAACGGCATCGACACCGAAACCGCCAAGAAGATCCAGGCCGCCATCAAGGCCAGCAAACTCAAGGTGCAGGCCGCCATCCAGGAAGAAAAAGTCCGCGTCACGGGCGCCAAGCGCGACGACCTGCAGGCCGCAATGGCGCTGATCCTGTCGGAGATGAAGGACTTTCCGCTTAGTTTTGACAACCGCCGGGATTAAGCCTGCCATGAAACTTCTGCCTGCCCTCACCCAAGCAGCATTTTTGCTGTCCGCGACTTTGCTGCTGCACGGTGCCGCCCGGGCGCAGAACGAAGGCCAGTCGGTAGCACTGGCCGGCATGATGGGCACCAAAGCCCTGCTGGTGGTCAACGGCAGTTCACCCAAGAGCGTCGCGCCCGGTGAAACACACCAGGGCGTAAAGATTATTTCCACCACCAGCGACCAGGCAGTCATCGAGCAGTCCGGCAAGCGGCACACACTGCGGGTGGGCGATGCGCCGGTGAACTCCGGCGGCAGCACCGCCTCAGCAGGACGGGGCACCCGTATCACCATCACTGAAAGCGGCGGCGGTCATTTCATGACGGCCGGGCAAATCAACGGAAAAGCCGTGCAGTTCATGGTTGACACCGGTGCGACCAGCATTGCCATGAGCGCGTCGGATGCGGAGCGCTCTGGCATTAACTACAAAGACGGGCAGCCTGTGCGCATGTCCACAGCCAACGGCACCACGCAAGGCTACCGGGTCAAGCTCAATTCGGTACGTGTGGGTGACGTGGAGGTCTTTGACGTGGATGCGGTCGTCATACCGCAACCGATGCCTTTTCTGCTGCTGGGCAACAGTTTTTTATCGCGCTTTCAGATGAAGCGCGACAACAACCTCATGACGCTGGACAAGCGTTATTAGCCCTTCGCGGTGCGTTGCCGGCCGGGCTATTTGGTGGCCTGTTTTGAACCACCCAGCTTCGACTCCGTTCCCTTGATCAGCTTGTTGATGTTCTCGCGGTGGCGATAGATCAGGAGCGCACTGACAACGACCATCATGGCCAGCAGGTTCTTGTCGACATACCAGGCGGCCCGGTCGCCAAACAGGTAATACAGCGGCGAAAAAACGGCCGCCACCAGTGATGCCAGTGAGGAATAGCGCGAAAAGAAGGCGACGATCACCCAGGTTGCCAGCGTGGCAACACCCAACACCCAGCTGACGCCCAGCAACACCCCGGCCGCCGTCGCGACACCCTTGCCGCCCTTGAACTGAAAAAACACCGGATACAGGTGCCCCAGGAAAGCCGCCAGCCCGACGGCGGCCATCGTGCCTTCGCCGAGGCCATAGTCACCGCCAAACCATTTGACAAGCACCACCGGCACCCAACCCTTGAGGCCGTCCAGCAGTAACGTGATTGCCGCCGCGGCCTTGCTGCCGGAACGCAGCACGTTGGTGGCGCCGGGGTTCTTGCTGCCGTAGCTGCGGGGGTCACTCAAACCCATCACCCGGCTGACGATGACAGCAAACGACAGCGAGCCGATCAGGTAAGCCAGCAAAGTCGCGCCGGCTGAATACACGTAGTCCAAATTCATCTCCCTTGTTATGTGGTGGCCACCGGCATTTCAGCCGTGGCCCGTTGCGTTGTCCATACTGAGAACCTGTTTAATGTCTTTTTGGAGTCGCACAAGTACCTTTTCGGGATGGGATGCAAGGCGCGGTGTGCAGCCCATAGCCCAGCTATGGGCAAGCGCCGCAACGCCGCAGATCGCCCGAAAAGGCACTTGCCCGAAGGGTTGGCGTGAAATCGGGCGATTGGACGCCCCGGCAGCTTGCATGGGCTCCAGCCCATGCGGCGCATCCGAAGCATCCACTCATCCCGATTGCACGCCAATGCGATCTCCAAAAAGACATTAAACAGGTTCTAAGGCGCAGTTGACTGATTTTGCACCCAGCAAGGTGACACAAACCTGCGGGTCAATACCAATCAGGTAGCCCCGCCGCCCGCCGTTGATGGCGATTTTGGGCAGGGCCAGGATGCTTTCCTCGATATACACCGGCATCGCCCTGCGCGTGCCGAAAGGCGATGTGCCGCCGACCAGGTAGCCGCTGTGGCGGTTGGCGACTTCGGGCTTGCACGGTTCGACCGACTTGGCGCCGATCTGCCGTGCCAGGTTCTTGGTGGAAACCTTGCGGTTGCCATGCATCAATACCAAAAGCGGCTTGGCGTCCTGGTCCTGCATGACCAGCGTTTTGACGACGGTGAATGGGTCAAAGCCCAGCACCTCGGCGCTGTGCTGCGCCCCGCCGTGTTCCAGGTACTCATAGGGGTGCTCGGTGAAGGGTACCTTGCTGACCTTTAGCAAGGCAGTAGCCGGTGTCTCGCTGACGTGATCTTTTTTTGCCATGACGCGACGTGCGCAGCAGACCGCAGCTTACAAGGCTGGGTCGCGCGTTTCCCATCGGATTTTGTCGATCTCAGCCAGAACTTCAGCGGTCAACTTGGTGCCCCAGGCATCCAGGTCTTCGTCCAGTTGCGCGACCGTCGTCACGCCGATGATGGTGCTGGCCACATGCCACTTGGTGTAGCAGAACGCCAGCGCCAGCTGGGTCGGGGTCAGCTTGTTGTCACGCGCCAGCGCGTTGTAGCGCCGGGCGGCGGCCAGTGCCTCGGGGCGACCCCAGCGTTGTTTGCGCACCGACTCGAATTTGGCGATACGCGCATCCTTGGGCGCGGCCGGGCCTTCAGTGCCCGACTGGTCGTATTTGCCTGTGAGCAAACCGAAGCCCAAGGGCGAATAAGCCAGCAGCGAGACACCCAGGCGGTGCATGGTTTCGTCCAGGCCGTTTTCCACCGTGCGGTTGACGAGGCAGTATGGGTTCTGCACGGTGGCCACACGCGGCAAACCGTGCTGCTCGGCCAGGCGCACAAACTCGTGCACGCCATACGGGGTTTCGTTGGAAAGCCCGATAAAACGCACCTTCCCGGCTTTCACCAAAGCACCGAGTGCCTCGAGCTGCTCATGGATCGACGTGGCAGAGCGCTCTTGCGCAGGGTTGTAATACAGCGCGCCAAACGCCGGCACGTGGCGTTCAGGCCAGTGAATCTGGTAGAGGTCGATGACATCGGTCTTCAGCCGCTTCAGGCTGGCATCGCACGAAGCCAGAATGTCCTGGGCCGTCATGCCGCTGCCTTCACGCACCCAGGGCATGCCGCGCGAAGGTCCGGCGACCTTGGTAGCAAGCACCAGCTTGTTGCGTGCTGAAGGATTTTTGGCAAACCAGTTGCCGATGATGGTTTCGGTCGAACCGCAGGTTTCGGCGCGCGCCGGCACCGAATACATTTCGGCGGTGTCGAGAAAGTTGACGCCGCGCTCCAGTGAGCGGTCCAGGATGGCATGAGACGTGGGCTCATCCACCTGCTCGCCGAATGTCATGGTACCCAGGCAAATGGGGGTCACGTGAAGGTCGCTGGAGCCGAGTTGAACTTTATTCATGGAGGAGTCACATGTGAGATTGAAGAGGCCGTACGACAGCAAAAACGCTGTGACGGAATTCACGGAATTGACAAAACGGCTAGTTTAAGGTCTCCGTAAACGGCGTGCAGGCGCGCCTATATCGCGCCCTTGTCTTACAACTGCTCACTTTTTGCATGCCTAGTATTCACACACCCGCGCTTTAATGCGCTGCTGATTGAAGTAAGACCGACAACCGTTCTCCTTCACTCCGATACCTAGATTAACGACATTAACTTTCCGAGGAACATTTCATGAACAAACTGACCATCACATCCATTACCTGCGCGGCGCTGGCTGCATTGACCCTCTCCGGCTGCGCCAACATGAGCGAAACACAGCAGGGCACCGCCAAGGGCGCCGGCATTGGCGCTGTTGCAGGTGCCGTGCTGGGTGCGGCAACTGGCGGCTCCAAGGGCGCAGCCACCGGTGCCGTTCTGGGCGGTGCCGTGGGTGCCGGCGGCGGTTATATCTGGTCCAAGAAAATGCAGGACCAGAAAGCCGCCATGGAAAAAGCGACCGTCGGCACCGGTGTGGCCGTCAGCCAGACCACTGACAACCGCCTGAAGCTCGACATCCCCAGCGACGTTTCTTTTGACGTGGGCCGTTCCGCCATCAAGCCGAACTTCGCCCCCATCCTGAACCAGTTCGCCACCAGCCTGAACCAGAACCCGGTAACGACAGTGACCATCATCGGCCACACCGACAACACCGGTTCTGACGCCATCAACAATCCGCTGTCCATTGACCGTGCCGATTCGGCCCGCGACTACCTGGTCAGCCGCGGCGTGGCACGCACCCGCATCGTGACGGACGGGCGCGGTTCGCGCGAACCGGTGGCAGACAACAACTCACAGCAGGGCCGTGACAAGAACCGCCGCGTTGAAATCTACGTGGCTGAACAAGTCGCAGCCCGCTGATTGGCACACCCCTGTTGAGGCTCACTTCGTGTAGCCTCCTCTCCCCTTGCAGGGGACAGGCGCCTTGGGACTGGCAGAGCCAGATCCCGGCCCCTACTGGAAGGAAAAAAGCACCCTGCGGGGTGCTTTTTTTATGGCGGTTCGCTACTACGTTTTTGATGCTTTGAAACGCTCTTCTTCCTGCAGGCGCAGCACGCGCCTTTGCACCTTGCCAGTCGTAGTCATGGGCAGCGCATCAATGAACTCAATCTCCTTCGGATATTCGTAAGGCGCGAGCATGGTCTTGACGTGGGCTTGCAGCTGCAGCGTCAATTCATCATCAAATCGGGCTGTACCGCCCTGGTGGCTTGCGCGAGCAGCTATCAAATCAGGAGCAAGTACGACATACGCCTTGACGACTGCACCGCGCTCGCGGTCGGGCTTGGGCACCACGGCGGCGTTGGCGACGGCTGCGTGCTTGACCAGGCAGTTCTCGATTTCGCCGGGGCCGATGCGGTAGCCGGCGGCCTTGAAGACGTCGTCTGCGCGGCCTTCGTACCAGAGGTAGCCATCGGCATCGCGCCTTGCCAGGTCGCCTGTGCGGCACCAGTCGCCGGTGAACTTGCCGCGGGTGGACTCCTCTTTCTTCCAGTAGCCCAAAAAGAAAATCGGGTCCGGGTCGCCGTGGATGTCGTAGCGGTTGACCGACACATCGCCCGGCACGCCCACCGCGCATTCATTGCCTTCGTCGTCAATCACCGCCACACGGTGGCCCGGGTAGCCTTTGCCCATGCTGCCCGGCCGGGCAGACCAGAAGCGGCTGCAGTTGCCAACGACGTAGTTGATTTCGGTCTGCCCGAACATTTCATTGACGGTGACGCCGAGCTGATCCTTGCAGTACGCAAACACCGCATCGCCCACGGCTTCGCCCGCACTCATCATGGCCTGCAGTTTCAGCTTGAAGTGCTGCCTGGGCCGTGGGTAGGCCTTCATCATGGCCTTGAGGGCCGTCGGGAACAGAAAGGTGTGCGTGACGCCCTGTTCCGCCATCAGGCTGAAGGCCAGTTCGGGGCTGAAGCGGCCGTTGAAGGCAACGATGGGCCGGCCGAAGTAGAGGCTGGGCAGCAAGGCGTCCATCAACCCGCCAGTCCACGCCCAGTCTGCGGGTGACCAGAAAACCGCATCGGACTTTTTATTTGTTTTGCCGTCAAAGCCAAACCAGTTCTGGCTGCAGATGAAGCCGGGCAGGTTGCCGATCAAGGCGCGATGCGGCAGCAGCGCACCCTTGGGCGGGCCGGTGGTGCCGCTGGTGTAGATCAGGATCGCGCCTTCGTCGGCCTTGGTCTTGGCGGCGGTGAAGGCGCTCCTATGTGTCGCCAACGCAGTTTCGTAGTCCACGTCACCCTTGCCCTGCGCCGTACCTGCTGCCACCACCGTGCGCAACGCCGGGCAGTTGCCGCGGATGGCATTCAGGCTGTCAATCGAACTTTCGTCGCAAATGGCCAGCACCGCATCGCTGTCTTGCAGGCGGTATTCGAGCGCATCAGGGCCGAACAGCATGGACAGCGGCATGGCGACCGCCCCCATCTGGAAGACCGCCATGTAAGCCACAGCGGTTTCAAAACGTTGCGGCATCACGATGGCGACGCGGTCGCCGCGCTGAACGCCCAGGCCGGCCAGTACATGGCTCAAGGCATCGGCAGCGCCCTTCAGTTCCGAATAGGTATAAGAAACGGCTGCAGCGCCCGGCTGGTGAGCGCGAACAGCTATTCTTTTAGTAGCACCCGCCGTTGCACCTTCACCCCTGGCCCAGCGGGTGCAACATACTTCGGCGATGTTGAAGTGCTCGTCGACCTGCCAGCGGAAGCCGGAATGAAGCGCCGCGTACTGGTCGGCTTGCCCGACGGCGGGGGATTTGGGACCGGCCGGCTTGTCCCTGTTTTGACTGCGCGTCAACTCGTGTCTCTTTATCATGGGAACCAATGTACAAAGAAAAACGATCATCACGCAGCGAGTTTGTCCCTATACGTGGCTTGAGTTACCACGTGTGGCTCTGGGAAAGCGCGGCAGGCGCGAACCCGGCATTGCCGCCGCTGGTTCTGGTGCACGGCTGGATGGATGTGGCAGCCTCTTACCAGTTCATGGTTGACGCACTGTCGGACGCCTTCGTGCAAGGCCGGACCATCATCGCGCCCGACTGGCGCGGTTTCGGGTTGACTGGTTCCGGCCCCGCAGGCAACCCTGCCGACAATTATTGGTTTCCCGATTACCTGGCAGACCTGGACTTTCTGCTTGACCATTACGCGGGCGACAAACCCGTTGATTTGGTAGGCCACAGCATGGGCGGCAATGTCGCCATGCTGTACGCAGGCGTGCGGCCGGCGCGCATCCGCAGGCTGGTCAACCTGGAAGGCTTTGGCCTGCCGTCCAGCAAAGCCGAGCAGGCGCCGGGGCGTTATGCCAAGTGGATAGACGAACTCAAAAGCCTGCATCGGGGCGAGCTGGAACTCAAAGCCTATGCCGACGTGGCCGGTGTGGCACGCCGCCTGATGAGAACCAACCCGCGCCTGTCCGCCGACAAGGCCGCCTGGCTGGCCAGCCATTGGTCCCGGCCAAATGCCGAAGGCAAATGGGAGATTCTGGGAGAAGCTGCCCACAAGATCACCAGCGCGCAGCTCTACCGCGTCGACGAGGCCCTCGAGGTCTACCGCTGCATCAGTGCTCCGGTGCTGGCCGTCGAAGCATCCGACGACTCCCTGGCCCTGTGGTGGAAGGAAAAATACACCCTGGCCGAGTACCACGAACGGCTCAAACAGGTCCGCCAGGCGCAGGTCGCGGTGATCCAGGATGCCGGCCACATGCTGCACCACGACCAGCCGGAACAGCTGGCAACACTGATTGAGGGGTTCTTGGCCTGAAAGGCCCTGCATCATGAGAAAATGTCGGGTTACGCCGCCCAATGCGGCTCCCACCATTTAGGACAGAAAAATCATGGACGCAGAACGCATCAACCTCATCAGCAACCAGCTCGTGGACCTCAGCAACCGGGTCAATGAACTTCGGGGGTATCTTTGACTACCCTGCCAAAGAACGTAAGCTGAACGAAGTCAACGCCGCACTGGAAGACCCGAAGGTCTGGGACAACCCCAAGCGCGCGCAGGAGCTCGGCAGGGAAAAGAAATCGCTGGAAGACGTGGTCCATGTGATCGACCGCCTGAGCGCCGAGCTGGCCGACAACACCGAACTCTTCGAGATGTCCAAGGCCGAAGGCGACGACGCCGGCATGCAGACGATTGAAGGCGAAGCCGCCAAGGTGGCTACGGAAGTCGAAAAGATGGAATTCCGCCGGATGTTCAACAACCCGGCTGACCCCCTGCCCTGCTTCCTCGACATCCAGGCCGGCGCCGGCGGCACCGAAGCCTGCGACTGGGCCAGCATGCTGCTGCGCCAGTACCTCAAATACGCGGAGCGCAAGGGTTTCAAGACCACGGTTGAAGACGAATCGCCCGGCGACACGGCCGGCATCAAGGGTGCGACCATCAAGATCGAGGGCGAGTACGCTTTCGGCCTGCTGCGCACCGAAACCGGCGTACACCGTCTGGTGCGCAAGTCGCCGTTCGACTCCTCCGGCGGGCGCCACACCTCGTTCGCTTCGGTGTTTGTCTACCCCGAGATCGATGACTCGATTGAAATCGAGATCAACCCTTCAGACGTGCGCACCGACACCTTCCGCGCCAGCGGCGCCGGCGGCCAGCACATCAACAAGACCGACTCGGCCGTGCGCCTGACGCACATTCCGACCGGCATCGTGGTGCAGTGCCAGGACGGCCGCAGCCAGCACAGCAACCGTGACGTGGCCTGGAAGCGCCTGCGTTCACGGCTGTATGACTTCGAATTGCGCAAGCAGCAGGAAGCGCAGCAAAAACTCGAAGACACAAAAACTGACGTGGGTTGGGGCCACCAGATCCGCAGCTATGTGCTGGACAACAGCCGCATCAAGGACCTGCGCACCAATGTGGAAGTCTCGGCCACGCAGAAAGTGCTGGACGGCGACCTGGACGTGTTTATTGAAGCCTCACTCAAACAGGGTGTGTGAGGGCGTGTGAGCGCGTGCCTTTCGACGCGCTCGGGAAGTTGTGAAATTTTGATTTTCAGGAATTAACCATGCTGCATATGCTTGACGGAGCGAGCCCCGGCGCCGCGGTGGTCATCAACCGCGCCGACTACGTCGCGCCCGCCTACTGGATCGATACGGTCGACCTGTGCTTTGACCTGGACCCGCAGAAAACACGCGTGCTCAACAAGATGAGCCTGCGCCGCAACCCGGACGTGCCGGCACAAGCCCTGAAGCTGGACGGCGAAGAGCTCAATCTTTCGCGCGTGCTGGTGAACGGCCAGGGCACCTCCTTCAAGATGGAAGGCAACCAGCTGGTGCTGGAAAACCTGCCAGAAGGCACCGAGCCCTTTGAGCTGGAAATCTTCACTACCACCTGCCCCGCCAAAAACACCAAGCTGATGGGCCTGTACGTCAGCAACAACTCGTTCTTCACGCAGTGCGAGGCCGAAGGTTTCAGGCGCATCACCTACTTCCTGGACCGCCCGGACGTGATGGCCAGCTATACCGTGACCCTGCGCTCCGACAAGGCGCAGTACCCGGTGCTGCTGTCCAACGGAAACCTGGTCAGCCAGGGCCCGCTGGAGCCCGGCCCCAACGGCGCGCGGCATTTCGCCAAGTGGGTAGACCCGCACAAAAAGCCGAGCTACCTCTTTGCCCTGGTGGCCGGCCAGCTGGTGGCCCGCGAGCAGCGCGTCACCTCCCGCGCAGGCAAGGAGCACGTGCTGCAGGTTTATGTGCGCCCCGGTGACTTGGACAAGACCGAGCACGCGATGACATCGCTGATGCATTCGGTGGCATGGGACGAAGCCCGCTTCGGCCTGCCGCTGGACCTGGAGCGCTTCATGATCGTCGCCACCAGCGACTTCAACATGGGCGCGATGGAAAACAAGGGCCTGAACATCTTCAACACCAAGTACGTGCTGGCCAACCAGGCCACCGCCACCGACGTTGATTTCTCCAATATTGAAAGCGTGGTCGGCCACGAGTACTTCCACAACTGGACGGGCAACCGCGTCACCTGCCGCGACTGGTTCCAGCTCAGCCTGAAGGAAGGCCTGACGGTGTTCCGCGACCAGGAGTTCAGCCAGGATCTGTGCGGCGAGGCCTCGGCCCGCGCCGTCAAGCGCATTGAAGACGTGCGCGTGCTGCGCACCGCCCAGTTCCCCGAAGACGCCGGCCCCATGGCCCACCCAGTGCGGCCCGACAGCTACGTCGAGATCAGCAACTTCTACACCGTCACCATTTATGAAAAGGGCGCTGAAGTCGTCCGCATGATGCAGACCCTGGTGGGCCGTGAGGGCTTTGCCCGCGGCATGACGCTTTACTTTGAGCGCCACGACGGCCACGCCGTGACCTGCGACGACTTCGCGCAGGCGATTGCCGACGCCAACCCGATGTCGGACCTGGCGCGCCTCTTGCCGCAGTTCAAGCGCTGGTACAGCCAGGCCGGCACGCCGCGTGTGCACGCGCAGGGTGCTTATGACGCGGCGGCGCGCACCTACACCCTGACCTTGTCGCAAAGCTGCATGCCCACGGCAGGGCAAGCCGTGAAGGAGCCGTTTGTCATACCGGTCGGCCTGGGCCTGCTGGGCGCAGATGGCCAGGACTTGCCGCTGCAGCTGGCCGGTGAGAGCCAGGCACCTGCCCGCACCCGCACCGTGGTGCTGACGCAGGCCAGCGAAACGCTGACCTTCGTCAACATCGATGCCGAGCCGGTTCCCTCCATCCTGCGCGGCTTCACCGCCCCGGTGGTGCTGGAGTTTGACTACACCGACGCCCAGCTGCTGCATTTGCTGGCGCATGACAGCGACCCTTTCAACCGCTGGGAAGCCGGGCAACGCCTGGCCGTCAACCGCGCTATCAAATCAATAGCTGGTGACGCAGGCCCCGTGCCGGCTGCGGTGCTCGACGATGCATATCTGGATGCGATGCGCCAGGTGCTGCGCCACCCCGCGCTGGACTCCGCTTTTAAAGAACTGGTGCTGACGCTGCCGTCTGAGACCTACCTGGCCGAGCAGCTCGACGTGGTGGACCCGCAGCGCATTCATGCGGTGCGCGAAGCCATGCGGCAGCAACTGGCCACGGCACTGGCAGCCGACTGGCAAGCCGTGTACGAGGCCAACCACGATACCGGCGCCTACACACCCGATCCGGCCTCCAGCGGTCGCCGCGCACTCTCTGGTATGGCGCTCACCCACCTGTGCCTGGCGGCCCAGGCTTCCGGCGATACCGTCTGGCCGGGCAAAACCCTGCAGCGCTTCAAGGACGCCGGGAACATGACCGACCGCTTCAACGCGCTGGCAGCACTGGTCTCCAGCGGCCACGCCCTGGCTGCCGAGGCGTTGCCGCTGTTCCACGCCATGTTCAAGGACGAAGCCCTGGTCATCGACAAATGGTTCGGCCTGCAGGCCGGCGCGCCTGACCGCGGCGGCAACATCCTGCCCGCGGTCAAGCAGCTCATGAAGCACACCGACTTCAGCCTGCGCAACCCCAACCGCGCGCGCAGCGTCATCAGCACCTACTGCCAGGGCAACCCGGCCGCCTTCCACCGCGCGGACGCCGCGGGTTATGTGTTCTGGAGCGACCGCGTGATGGAGCTCGACGCCATCAACCCGCAGGTCGCCGCCCGCCTGGCCCGCGCGCTGGACCGCTGGAGCAAGCTGGCCGAGCCCTATCGCAGCGCCGCGCGCGAGGCAATTGCCCGAGTCGCTGCCAAGACCGATTTGAGCAAGGACACGCACGAAGTCGTCTCTCGCGCACTAGCCGACTGAACGCGGACGGCACCCGCCATGGCATTCTTCACATTCACTACCCCCGCACAGCGGTTTGCGAAGAAGTTCAACCCGCTGCGCGACACGGTGTACGACGCCAGCGGCATGTTCAGTGGTTCGCGCATGTCAGCCGACCTGGCCGCGCTGGAGCCCCTGGCTGAGGCCCTGGGCGCCGACTCCGCCGAGATGGCTGATTTGCTGTGGCTGCAGTTCGTGGTGTTCCGCAAACGCCAGCTGGATGCCGAGGGCCTGCCCCTGGGCCTGCGCGCCCTGGCCATCCGCGCTGCCAAGGGCAGCCTCACGCCCACCGAGCGCTACGAACAGCATTACGCCATCGGCGAGTCGGCCCTGGAAGCCGAGGCGTACGACACCGCCGTTGAGCACCTTCAGCAGTCGGCCCACTGGGCCGCGCACGAGGGCGCCACGCTGAGCACCGAGCAGAAGCTGGGCATTCGCGAGGAGATCGGCTATGCCCTGCACGAAGCTGGCCGCTTCGCCGAGGCACTGGCGCACAACCAGCAACTGCTGGCCGATGCACAAAGCGCCTTCGGCTCCGGCACGGACAAGCGTCTCTCGGGCCTCATCAACAACCTGGCGCAAAATTCCTATGAACTGGGCGAACATGCGCAGGCGCAGGCCTGGCTGCAACAACGCCTGGCGCTGGGCCAGGCCTTGCAGGACACGGACATCATGCTGGACACTTTGTTCCAGCTAGGCGTGCTGGCGCATGAAGCGGATCAGCCCGCCGAAGCGCGCGCCCTCTTCCAGCAACGCGTGGACATTGCGCGTGCGAAGGACGACGAGGACCTGCTGGACGACGCCCTGGCCACGCTCGCCGAATTTGAAGAACGCGAACAGCAAGGCGAGCCCGGCTAGGCGCCCGCCCATACGCTGCCCGAACGAACTATCCCTCAACCGAACGGAGCCCACAATGTCCCAAAAAATCTCCCTGACCCGCTACCTGATCGAGCAGCAGCGCATCGACGGTCACATTCCCTCACAGCTTCGCCTGCTGCTCGAGGTGGTCGCCCGCGCCTGCAAGAGCATCAGCCAGGCCGTCAACAAGGGTGCGCTCGGCAGCGGCATGGGCAGCGCCGAAAGCGAGAACGTGCAGGGTGAGATCCAGAAAAAGCTGGACATCATTGCCAACGAAGTGCTGATTGAGGCCAATGAGTGGGGCGGCCACCTGGCCGGCATGGCCAGCGAGGAAATGGAAGGCATTTACGTGGTGCCGAATCGCTACCCTCAGGGTGAATATCTGCTGCTGTTCGACCCGCTCGACGGCTCCAGCAACATCGACATCAACGTCAGCATTGGCACCATCTTCAGCGTACTGAAAATGCCCGAGGGCGACCGCGGTGTGGATGAAGGCGATTTCCTGCAGGCCGGCCACAAGCAGGTGGCGGCGGGCTACTGCATCTACGGCCCACAGACCACGCTGGTGCTGACCGTCGGCGACGGCGTCGCCATGTTCACGCTGGACCGTGAGCAGGGCTCCTTTGTGCTGATCGAGGAAAACGTGCAGATTCCGCCCGACACCAAAGAGTTCGCCATCAACATGAGCAACATGCGGCATTGGGATGCCCCGATCAAACGCTACGTGGACGAGCTGCTGGCCGGCAAAGACGGTCCGCGCGGCAAGGACTTCAACATGCGCTGGATCGCCGCCATGGTGGCCGACGTGCACCGCATCCTGTGCCGCGGCGGCATCTTCATGTACCCCTGGGACAAACGCGAGCCCGAAAAAGCCGGAAAACTGCGCCTGATGTACGAAGCCAACCCCATGAGCTGGCTGATTGAGCAGGCCGGCGGCGCCGCCACCAACGGCAAGGAACGCATCCTGGACTTGCAGCCCACCAAGCTGCATGAGCGCGTCAGCGTGATCCTCGGCTCCAAAAATGAGGTCGAACGGGTGACCTCCTACCACTCCGGGCTATAATCGCGGGCTGTATTTCATACAAAGCCGGTGTAGCTCAGTCGGTAGAGCAGCTCATTCGTAATGAGAAGGTCGGGTGTTCGATTCATCTCTCCGGCACCAATTGAAGCCCCTGTTTCGCAAGGAACTGGGGCTTTTTCATTCATTCCTGCAGGTCACCACGGCACAGTGAGTACCAAGGTCGTATCGGGAAAGCCATCCCCCCGCATTGTTTGCGGATTAATGCCTTTTACATAAGAATCAAACCCAGTAACAGGGGGATTCGCATGAGAACATTTCCGCTTCGTTCTTTTTGGCTGCGGCTTTTCCCGGCCGTCCTGGCTATAGCGGCGATTGCCGTACCGCAGTGGGCTCAAGCGCAGGCCACACTGGAGAAAATCAAGAGCCGCGGGCAGATCAATGTGGGCTACCGCGCAAACTCCGCGCCCTTCTCGTTTCACCAGACGGCGGAAAATCCTCTGGGCTATAGCATCGAATTCTGCAAGCCCATCATCGAGCGGCTCCGCCAGGCTGCCGGCAAGCCGAACCTGCCGGTACGGTATATCGAAACGTACGTGGACGCCCGCACGCGCTTGCTGTCTGAAGGCAGTGTCGATTTGCTGTGCGAGAACGTAACCGACACACCGGAGCGCCGGACGCGAATGGATTTCTCGACACCGATTTTTATCGAAGCCGTCCAGGTGGCGGTGCGCACCAAGGACAAACTCAGCGCGCTCGACCAACTGCAAGGCAAAAGCATTGTGGGCATTGCCGGCACCACCGTGGTTCCCGCGCTGGATCTCTACGCGCAGCAGCATTCATTGAAGTGGCAACACGCCAAGGCAGTCAACGCGGATGCCGCCCTCGGACAGTTGCAACTGGGCTGGGCGGCAGGGTACGCCCGCGACGGTGTGGCGCTCGCCGCGCAATTGGCGAGCCTGCCCAATGCAGGCGACTACCTGATCCTGCCGGAACGCCTGTCGGTAGAACCTATTGCCATTGCCTACCGCAAGGGGGACGCCGCCATGGGTGACCTGGTCAACGCCTCTATCAAGGAATCCATGCGCAGCGGCGCAGCGCAGGGCTGGTATGAACAATGGTTTTTAAAACCCATGAAACCGGGCGGCAAACCGCTGACAACCGTGATGCCGGCGGAAACGAAGGCATTGTTTGACACCGCGAAAGCAAATTGAATAAAGCCCGCAGACCCGCAACACCGCTGCGGCTTTAAACGCTCAGGCGTTGGTGCCGTTCGGCGTATCCGGCTCTTCCGGTGTGATGAAAGAGTCTTCCCACTGCACAGCAAAATTGTGGTCGGCGTTGTCATGAACAATGCCGGACCCTGTGCTGAGCGGGTCGAAATTGGTGAACCGTATCCTGCGGTTGCGTTCCAGCTTGGCTTGCAGGCTGCTTCGGGCTGCCGCAATGTCCATGCTGGCGACTTTTGGCGCCTCCTCCAGGAGGGTTCCGTTGGCAGCGCGCATGGTATCGGGCACGGTGGCCATGGCATCGACGTCGGCATCCACCTCAACCGGCAAGGCCAAGGGGGGCTCGCCGAGCACATCGGGTTCGTCGTCGGACAGGTCGATTTCTCCGAGGAATGCCGCGCGAACATCTTCCAGGGAGGGAAGGTTGCTCGCACGCACGACGGCGTAGGCAATCCCGCATTCTTCAAACAGCTTGCGCTTGAGGTCACGGTTGCTGGCCTTGAGCCCACGGGGACCGGGAACATCCAGGCAACCAATGACGGTTCCATCCGCGGCGCATACAGTGAAAGTGCAGTAAACGGTTTTCAGCAATTCAAAGGAACGCTGCCCTTCGGCTTCGGTTCGCGGCGAAACAAAGCGGATGACAGGGACTTTGATCAGGACATGGTGGTCAAAAAAGGCCCGCTGAAGCCAATGCCATACGTCCTGTTCGGCCTCCAGTAGCAGTGGCCTTGGCTGCAGGTGCCAATGCGTGGGAAGGCGCCTTTTTTTGCGCGCGGAACGCGCCAGCCAGCCATGGTGGCAGGCTGCTCCCGTCGCCATTGCAGACACCGCCGTCGCAGTGAGCGCCAACACAAAAACATCAAACATGAGTGCCTTAACTTTTTTTCAGTTTAAACACAGCCCCGTTAAGTTACAACTATTTACGTATGAAGGTGTTGTGAACGCGACTCATATTGAATCCAATCTACCTAAAAGTGGCCTTTTTTCACATATATGTTCCGCCAATACAACCCAAGCGGCCTACTGACAGAAACAAATATTTACATATTGGGATCGACCGGAATGGGGCTGGCCAGGATTTTGTCGATCCGCTTGCCATCAAGGTCAAGGACTTCGAAGCGCCAGCCCGCGCATTCCACCCGCTCGGCCGTTTTCAGCAGCCGCCCCGAAACGCTTTGAAGCAGGCCGGCCACCGTGTTGTAGCGGCCCCGACCTTCCTCGGGCAGTTCCCTGATATCCAGACGGGCTTTGAGTTCAGAGACAGGCATGACACCGTCAATGAGCCAGCTGCCGTCCTCTCTTTCGGTCGCCCACGCGTCCATCTGCGCGCCGGGCTGCAACTCACCGGTGATGGCTTCCAGCATGTCCATGGGCGTCATGAGACCCTGCACTACCCCGTATTCATCGACCACAAACACAATGCGGGTGGAACGGGCCCGGAACTGCTCCAGCAACTCCATGCCCGTGAGCGTTTCCGGCACGAAGACCGCCGGCACGGCATAAGCACCGATGCGGTCGGTCACCGAGGGTACCGCGCCCGAGCTCTGGCCGGAAGCGGCGGGCTGGATCTGGCCGCGCAGCGCGAGCAGCTTGGCCACATTGACCACGCCCACCACGTCATCAAGGCTGCCGCGGCAGACGGGGTACCACGAATGGCCGGTGGCGCCGGCCTTGTCGATGGCCTGGGCAATGGTGTCGGAAGCATCGAGCCACTCTATGTCGGAACGCGGCAGCATCAGTGAAGTGAGCAGGCGGTCATCCAGCAGAAACACGTTCTGCACCATCTGGTGTTCATGCTCCTCAATCAGGCCGGCGTCCACGCCCTCCTCCAGGCTGGCCGCGATCTCTTCTTCGGTGACGGCCCGGCCGGCGCTGTTGTCGATACGCAGCAGCTTGAGTACCGCCTGCGTGCTGATGGACAGCAGCCTGACAAAGGGTTTGAAGCCCGTCGCCACCCACATCATGGGCCTTGAAACCAGACGTGCGACGGTTTCCGGGTACAGCTGCCCGATGCGTTTGGGCACCAGCTCGCCAAAGACGATGGTGATGAAGGTGATGACTGTCACCACCAGCGCGGTGGCGGTGATCTCGGAGACGCGCGGCCGCACGCCGAAGGTCTGGATCCACGCCGCCAAACCGCTGCTGAAAGCCGCCTCGCCAATAATGCCGTTGAGCATGCCGATAGAGGTGATGCCGACCTGCACCGACGAAAGAAACTGCGTAGGGTTGTCCAGCAGCCCCAGCGCCGCCTGCGCGCCCTTGTCGCCGGATTCGCCCATGGCCGAGAGCCGGGCTTTGCGGCTCGAAGCCAGTGCCATCTCCGACATGGCAAACACACCGTTGAGCAAGGTCAGAAAAGCAATCAGGAAAAAGTCCATGGGGCCTGGCGCAAAATAAACACATGTCACTTTACTGTATCGGCGACCTGCAGGGTTGCCACGCACCTTTTCAGCGCTTGCTGGACAAGATCGATTTCTCGCCAAGCCGCGACACTCTCTACATCCTTGGCGACCTGGTCAACCGCGGCCCCGGCTCCCTGAAGGTGCTGCGCAGCCTCTCGGCATTGGGCGACGCTGCGCAATGCCTGCTCGGTAACCACGACCTGCACCTGCTGGCTGTGTGGCAAGGCGTGCGCAAGCCGGGCCGCAGCGACACCGTACAGGACATTCTGGAGGCCAAGGACAGCGAGGAACTGCTCGACTGGCTGCGCCACCGCGCCATGGCCATCCATCGCCACGGCTGGCTGATGGTGCATGCGGGCGTGCTGCCGCAATGGAATGCGGCGCAAACCGTGGCGCTGGGCTCAGAGGTGGAGCAGGTGCTGCGCGGCGGCCATCTCAAGGACTTCCTGCAGGCCATGTACGGCAACACGCCTGATCACTGGAGCGACAGCCTCAAGGGCGCCGACAGGCTGCGGGTCATCGTGAACGCACTCACGCGCCTGCGGTTTTGCACACCCGAAGGCGTGATGGACTTCAGCAGTACCGACGGCCCCGGCAGCGCGCCAGAAGGCCACCTGCCCTGGTTTGATGTTCCCGGCCGGGCCACAGCAGATACGCCGGTGGCGTTTGGCCATTGGTCTACGCTGGCCAGCGGCAAGAACAGCACACCCGCCCTGCGCAACAACACCTTGCCACTCGACACCGGCTGCGTGTGGGGCGGCTGCCTGACGGCGGCCAGATTGGGGACGGCGCCCGGCGAGTTTGAACTGGTCAGTGTGCAATGCGAAGAAGCGCAAAAACCTGGCAAGGCCGGCAAGCCGGCTTAAACCGGTTGCCGCGCGGCACTTGCCTCATCCGCCCAGGCCCGGGCCATGCTTGCAGCCAGCAACAGCACAGCCGACGAAAAGTAAATCCACATCAGGATCACCACCAGTGAGCCCGCCGCGCCATAGGCCGACACAATCGCAGCGGTCGAAAGATAAAAAGCCATCAGGTGCTTGCCGACCGCAAACAGGATGGCCCCCGCCGCGGAACCCATCACCAGATAGCGTAAAGCGGGCTTGGGGCCTACGCTCATTTTCATGAGCGCCACAAAGAGCACCACGCAAAAGCAGAAAGACACGACCTCATTGAGGACCCAGGCGATCTTCTCAATCGGCAAATAGCCGCCTGCCCAGCCTGAGAGAAGGCTCAGAAAAGTCGAGATCGCCAGCGAAACCAGCAAGAGAAAACCGAAGGCCAGGATGTAGGCCACACCTCGCAGCCGCAAAGAAGCGCTGTGCCACCATTTCTGCTGCGGCAGCTCACCACTGCCTTGCCGCCACAGGCGCTCAAACGCATCCTGCAGTTCGGCAAAGACGCCGGTCGCACCCGACAACAGCAGCGCAAAAGCAAACAGCGAAGCCGTGATGCCCTCTGAAGGAGCCTGGGCACTTGAAAGTGCCTGCTGTACCACCTGTGCGCCCTGCGCGCCGATGACGCTGCGGATCTGATCCACCAGGCTGGTTTCAATATACCGGCGGTCCAGCCACCAGCCGAGCACTGCCACCAGCAGCACCAGCAGCGGCGCCAGGCTGAGGATGCCGTAGAACGACATGGCCGCGCTCATGCGCATGCCGCCTGCATCAATCCAGTGGTCGATGGCCTGCCACAGGGGCCGGTAAAGAGGCCTGAAAATCTTCTGAAGGGAAGAAAGCGCGAAGGCCGGCGGGGCCTGAACATGCGGATCGGGTTTCTCCATCATCCCGAAAGCTTAGGAAACCCGCAGCAAAGACCCAACCGGACAGCAGCTCCCTGCACCGTAGGCGTGAACCGACGGGAGTATGGAAACTGGTGGAGGAAATCGGGTAGAGGCGCTGCTCAGCGCCCCGCAATGAACCGGTGCTGGACGGGCGCGCCCTAACCGGTTGTCTTAACCGGTTGTCTTAACCGGCTGTCTTGAACAGCGCTGCGACTTTTTTCTTCGGCTTGATATTGGCCGACACACTGCTGCGCGCGGGGGCGGCCTTGGCGGCAGCCTCCCAGGCGGGCGTGGCATCGGGCGCAGCGGTTGCTTCGTAGGGCTGGTCGAAGAACGGGTCACGCGGCGCCGCCGGCTGGCGATGCGGCGTGTACTCGCGCCGCTCCCGCGGCTGGCGCGCTTCACGCGCATGGCCGCCCTCTTCACCTTCACGGTACATGCGGCGGCCGTCATTGATACGGCCCTGCTCGCTGATCCGGGGCTGGTCTTCCTCGAACTCGATGGGCTCCAGCTCGATCTTGGTCTTGATCAGCTTCTCAATATCAGCCACAAGGCGCTGGTCGCTGCTGGCAACAAAACTCACAGCCAGGCCCGATGCGCCGGCCCGGCCGGTACGGCCGATGCGGTGCACGTAATCTTCGGCATTGAAGGGCACATCGAAGTTGAACACCGCGGGCACATCCTTGATGTCCAGGCCGCGCGCCGCCACGTCGGTGCACACCAGCAGGTCGACTTCGCCCTTCTTGAAGGCTTCCAGCGCCTTGAGGCGTTCGTCCTGGCTCTTGTCGCCGTGCAGCGCCGTGGTCTTGAGGCCTTCACGTTCCAGGGAACGCGCCAGCCGCGCGCAACCGAGCTTGCTGTTGACGAACACAAAAGCCTGCTTCATGCCGCGCTGTTTCAGGATCTGGTGCAGGGCACGGCGCTTGTCGTCAGCGCCCACGCTGTAGAAATGCTGCTCGACGGTAGAAGCCGTCGCGTTGGAGCGCGCCACTTCAATCGTGACCGGATCCTGCAGGTAACTGGAAGCCAGGCGCTTGATTTCAGGCGAAAAAGTCGCCGAGAACAGCAAGGTGATGCGCTGCTTGGGCAGGTAGCTCAGGATGCGCTGCAGGTCGGGCAAGAAACCGATGTCCAGCATGCGGTCGGCTTCGTCGAGCACCACGTATTCGACCTGGTTGAGTACGGCGTTCTTGGCTTCAATGTGGTCAAGCAGACGACCCGGCGTAGCCACCAGCACTTCAACGCCTTTTTTGAGCTCGGCCGTCTGCGGCTTCATGTCCATGCCGCCAAACACCACGGTGCTGCGCAGATTGGTGTATTTGGCGTACAGCTCGACCTGCTGGGCCACCTGCACGGCGAGTTCGCGCGTGGGTAGCAGCACCAGCGCGCGCACCGGGTGGCGGGCTGGCGACGTCGAGGCGTTCTCGTGCTTCATCATGCGCTGCAGCAGGGGCAGCGCGAAAGCCGCGGTCTTGCCGGTGCCGGTTTGCGCGGCGCCCATGACGTCTTTACCCTGCAGGACGACCGGGATGGCCTGTTCCTGGATGGGCGTCATGGTTTCGTAGCCCATTTCGGCCACGGCGCGGGCCAGCGGTTCTGCCAGCGAAAGATTGGAAAAAGAGGATGTCATAAAAAGGCTTGGCGGTACTCTGCGGGTTGTCTTGCGAAGGGCGCGCGGACCGGCGCGCTGGCAGCCAACGGCACCGCTGCACCATTGGCAAGAAAGGGAGCGCGGCAGGCCGCCCGGCGTGGCACGGTCAGCGACCATGATGGGGCTGTTGCAGCGCTTCCTCAGCGTTCTATTGTCGCACTTTAGGCCCCGATGCCGGTTTTGCCGGCCCACTGCGCCTTCAGGGCCATTTGGGCCAGGGCAGCCACTGGGGCAATGCCCCTTTATTGCTATCTATTTTATAGCTACTTTCGCACGTCAGTAAAGGGCTACGGCCCGATTTCACTCTTAATTGTTGACTGCCGGCTAAATACTGCGGGCACTAAAGGTGTCGCAGGCCTTCACGCTGCCGGTTTTCAGGCCCGTGTCGAACCACCGCTGCCGCTGGGCGCTGGTGCCGTGGGTGAAGCTTTCAGGCACCACCGCGCCGCCACCGGCCCGCTGCAGGGCGTCGTCGCCGATTTTGGCGGCCGCGTTCATGGCTTCCTCCACATCACCCTGCTCCAGGATCTGGCGCGCACTCTGCGCGTTATGTGCCCACACGCCGGCAAA
This sequence comes from Polaromonas sp. P5_D5, assembly GCF_054049435.1. NCBI lineage: Bacteria > Pseudomonadati > Pseudomonadota > Betaproteobacteria > Burkholderiales > Comamonadaceae > Polaromonas > Polaromonas sp. P5_D5. The sequence goes on along the minus strand of NZ_JBFUMJ010000002.1, from coordinate 79,113 downwards.
ACAATCGGCCTGCAACTCCAGGCGAACGCTCAACGCGTTGTATTCGGCCTTGCTGACCCGCCCGCGCATCTGGTCCATCTTGCCGCTGATGCCGAGCAGGTTCTGCACATGGTGGCCCACCTCATGCGCGATCACATAAGCCTGGGCGAAGTCGCCGGGTGCTCCCAACCGGCTACGGAGGGTTTCGTAAAAACCCAGGTCGATGTAGACCTTCTGGTCGCCCGGACAGTAAAACGGCCCCATGGCGGCCTGGCCCTGGCCGCAGGCCGTTTGCGTGGCGCCACGAAAGAGCACCAGCCGCGGTTTCTGGTAAGTGCCGCCGCCCTTGGCAAACACATCGGTCCAGACATCTTCGGTGTCCGCCAGCACGGTGGAGACGAATTTCGCCATGCGGTCATCGGCCGGTGGCTTGGGAGCCGGGCCCTGTTGTACCTGTGCCGGCGGTCCGCCGCCGCTGAGCAGGCTCAGAATGGTCATCGGGTTGATGCCGAAGATCCAGCCGCCTACCAGCGCCACCACGATGGTGCCGATGCCGACGCTGCGGCCCCCAAAGCCGAAGCCGCCTCCCCCGCCACCGCCGTCGCGCCGGTCTTCAACGTTGTCGGATTCGCGATTGCCTTCCCACTTCATGGTGTCTCCCTGTCTGTCATCCGTGCATACTGGCCTTTCCGGCCCGCTGCGGCACCTGCCCCAAAGCCCGGTCCGCTGTCAGCGCATGCGCCGACTTTACTTGAGCAGCACCCCTGCCGTGGAACAAAATTGCACCCTCATGTATCCATTCCTCATGAATACTTTTGCCCATCCTGCGCCTGAAGGCGCCGGCATGCCACGCAGCGCCATTTCCGTGTTTTTCCCGCTACGCCTGGCGCTTGCGGTGCTGCTGGCTGCGCTGCTGACGGCCTGCGCCAGCCCCATCACCACCCGCGTGACCAGCTTCAACCAGTGGCCGGCCGATACGGCAGGCGCGACCTTCAGCTACATCACGCCGGTGGACTCGACACGGCAGCTGGAACAAGCCACCTATGAGGGCTATGTGCAGGCCGAACTGGAAAAGCGCGGCCTCAAACGCGCACCTGAAGGACAGACCGGGCGCCTGCACGTCGACGTGGCGGCCAGCAGCCGCAGCGAGGAGAAAACCTTTCTGCAGCCGATTTATCAGGACAACTTTGTCTTCCTGCCGCCTTACCGCGACGCCGCGGGCCGCGTATACGCGGGAGGCTGGGTGCCCGACCCTTTCGGGCCGCGCTATGTCGGCGACAGGCCGCTCAACATGACGATTTACACCAACAGCCTGCGCGTGCGGTTACTTGACACCCAGGGCACGCCCCCCGGCAAGCCGCCGCGCACGGTGTTTGAATCGCGCGCCGTGTACGAAGGCGGCAGCGGCGACCTTCCGCTGGTCGTGCCTTACCTGGTTCGCGCGGTGTTTGACAACTTCCCCGGTCAGAACGGCCAGGTGCGCGTCGTGAAGTTCGACAGCGAAACCGGCGCGGTGATCAAAAAGTAAGCTCAACCGCCGAGCAATCGAGTGGGGCCCGGTCTCCCGTTTCACCCCACCCCGGAAGGCTGGTACCTTTTCCGGGGGGGGGCGGCAACCAGCGCGGAAATGTCCGGATGGTTGGGGTAGCCAAAACACTGCCGTCCTTCACAATGGCGGCATGCGCACAGCCCCTTCCGCTTCTTCGCTCCCCCGTGTCCTGCTCACCGGCTTCGACCCCTTCGGCGACACCGGACACAGCAGCCTGCCCCTCAACCCCAGCTGGCTGGCGGTGCAGGCACTGGGTGGCAAGCGCATAGGCGGCCACCTCCTGGTGGCGGCGCAATTGCCCACCGTGTTTCAGGCCTCCATCGCAGAACTCATCCGGCTGCTCGCGCTGCATAAGCCGGTACTGGTGATCTGCGTCGGCCAGGCGGGCGGGCGCAGCGCGATTTCGCTGGAGCGCATTGCCATCAACGTCAACGATGCCCGTATTCCCGACAATATCGGCGGCCAGCCCGTCGACACGCCGGTAGTGGCGGGCGGGCCTGCGGCCTATTTCAGCAGCCTGCCCATCAAGGCCATGCTGCAGGCGCTGCAGGAGGCGGGCGTGGCTGCCGAGGTATCGCAAACCGCGGGCACCTTTGTCTGCAACCACGTGTTTTATGCACTCATGCATGCCCTGGCCTCAAAGCGCGGTTTCAGGCGCACGCGCGGCGGCTTTATCCATGTGCCCTATGTGCCCGAACAGGGCGCGCCCAGCTTGCCGCTCGGTGAGATCGTGCGCGGATTGCGGCTGGCCATAGCGGCGGCGCTGGCCACACCGCACGACATCGTCAAAGGCGCCGGGGCCGTCAATTAACGTCAGGGTTAGCGTCTTGCGCGCCGGCATTCTGCGTGGGCACGGCAGGCTCATCGCGCAGCAGGCGCCACAGCAGGACCGTGCCAATCACGGCGTTACCCAACGCAAAACAGGTGACCAGCACCGTGGCCCAGGCATTCAAGGGACGGGTATGCACCACCCAGGCCAGCGCGGGCGACAGGGCATTGAGCGTGAGCATCAGCCAGAACAGGGGGTTTCGCGGCTGGTAAAGACGCAACAGGCGTGACAGATCCATCGTAGCCACATGCTAACCGCACCGGCCGGAAAACCTTCCGATGATTGCTGAATCAGCGGATGGCGAAGGACGCCGGCATAAAGCCCTGTGCAGGCTGCATTGGCAGCATGCTGCTGACAGTGGCGCCTGCTGCGTTGCTGGCCATCACACCGCTGGATTCCCCCGATGAATCGGCCACAGCCTGACCCTTTTGCGCGCTGGTGATGACGGGCGGCAAGGCTGAGGCGGCCGCGACGCGGGCCTGCTGGATACAGCCCTGGCGGGCGGCACCGGCGGTGTTTTCGATGCACTGCGCAATCGCCTGCACTTCAGCCTGGCGCTGATAGTCGCGGATCCTGGCTTTGGTGACTTGCCCGTCCGCCACAAACGCGAAGGCTGCCAGCTGGCAAACAAACACCAGCCCAGCCGCTACCCAGAGCAGCGTCTTGTAAGGCATTTTGTCGAATTTTTGCAAGTGGTCAGAAAACATGGCAGGCCTCCCTGTGAACCTGTTTTCATCCTAGGGAAGCGTTTGCGGTTTCCATCCAGCACTTTTCCCGGGAATATGTAGGATAAAAACCTTTCATTTTTTTACGCGACGTAACGCGGGGCACTGACACCCTCTCGTCCCGCCCTTCCACTTCCCTGCTCGCTTTACCATCGCCCCATGACGCCCACCCTGCTTAACCCCGCCCAGACCGCCGCCCGCCTGCCTTACCCATTGCTGGTCAGCGAGCTGACGCACCTGCTCAAGGACAGTTCCGTCCAGGTGCCGCCGCGCGTGGTGCAGCCCCTGCCTGGGGGCGGCAGCCTGTTTGTGATGCCGGCGCTGGACGACCGCACCGCGATCACCAAACTGATCACCTTCACGCCTGGCAATGCCGGCACCGGCCGACCCACTATCCAGGGCGACGTTGTGGTGTTTGACGTGGCCACCGGCAGTCGCCGGCTGATGCTCGACGGGCCCACCGTCACCGCCCGGCGCACGGCAGCCGTCTCACTGCTGGCCGCGCAGCGGCTGGCGCCCAACACGCACGGCCCCATGCTCATCGTCGGTGCCGGTGTCCAGGGACTTGCGCATCTGGAGGCTTATGCCGAAGGCCTGGGCGTGCACGAATTTCGCATCGCTTCGCGCAGCTACGCCAGCGCCCAGGCCCTGGTGCAGCATGCAGAGGCGCTGGGCGTGAACGCCCGCGTGGTGCACGACGCCGATGCTGCGCTGGCCGACTGCCCGCTGGCCGTTACCTGCACGCCGGCTGCCGCCGTAGTCCTCAGCGCGCTACCCCGGCCTGACGGCTTCATCAGCGCCGTTGGGGCTTTCACCCCTGCCATGATGGAACTGAGCGCCGCGTTATGCCAATACTTCGCGGCGAAGGGTTCGGTGTTTGTCGACACGGCTGATGCCATCCACGAGGCAGGGGACCTGCTGCAGGCCGGACTGGACGTGGCCCGCTTCGCCAGCCTGGGCGATGTGATACGCCAGGACACCAAAAAGCCCGCCGGGCCGGTGCTGTTTAAAAGCTGCGGCTGGGCAGGCTGGGACTTGGCCGCGGCACGGACAGCGCTGGCTTGAACGGCGCCAAGTCGGCACCTGGAGCCAAGCCATTTTCCCCGGACTGCAAGACGAAAACAGGCGCTCACCTACAGCGGTACGAGGGCGCTGGTGTTACGCTGATCCGATCACACCGGAGAAAAACCATGAAGATTCTGTTCGCCGCCGATGGCAGCAAATACACCAAAAAGGCCCTGGCCTTTCTGGTCAACCACGATGAACTCGCCGGTACCGAAGGCGAAGTGGTGGTGATCAATGTGCAGGCTCCCGTGCCGGGGCGCGTCAAGACCATGCTGGGTTCGGCCAACGTCACCGCCTACCACGCCGAAGAATCGCAAAAGGTGCTGGCGCCGATCGAGCGTTTCCTCCAGCGCCACAAGATGGCGTTTAGAACTCTCGCCGTGGTTGGCTCGCCCACCGCTGAAATACTGCGTGCCGCCAAGCGCGAAAAAGTGCACCTTATCGTGATGGGCACACACGGCCAGGGCCTGCTCAGCCGCGCGCTGATCGGCAGCGTGGCCCAGCGCGTGGTCGCCGAGTGCGAGATTCCGGTGTTGCTGGTCAAGTAGCAAGGTTCACCGAGGCCCAGTCCCGCCCCCGGGGCATCCGTTGAGCCGCTGCGTGAGAGCGCTTTCATGCGTCCGGGATTTACCGGATACTTGCCCTCACACAACAAGGAGCTCAAGATGGAGACAGGCATGGGGTTCAAGTCGATTCGCAAACTGCTGGGCTGGTTTTTACTGGCGCTTGTTGCGGCTGGCGCACCGCTGTCGTTTGCCAGCGAGGTCACCGTCAGGTCCTTCAACTCAAAGGCCTTGAACACAGACTACCGCTACACCATTTACCTGCCGGACGGCTATGAGAACGGCCGGCTGCGCTACCCGGTGCTGTTTCTGCTGCACGGCAACGGCGGCGACCACAATGACTGGCCGGTCAAAGGCCAGGTGCAGGCGACCATGGACACGCTGGTCAGGGAAGGCCGCGTCCAGCCGGCCATCATCGTGATGCCGGGCGGCGGCTCCACCTGGTGGGTGGACGGCAACAAGGACAAGGCCGAGACCGCGCTCATCAAGGAGCTCATCCCGCACATCGACACCAACTTCAGGACCATCACCGCGCGTGAAGGCCGCATGATCGCAGGGCTGTCCGCCGGCGGTTTCGGCACGGTGAACGCCGTTTTCAAGTACCCCGAGCTGTTTGTTTCCGCCGCGGCGTTGAGCCCGGCGATCTATTCACCGACACCCCCGGGCCACTCTTCGGCCATGCAGGTGGCGCCGTTTCAGGCAGGCGGCAAATTTGACCAGGCCTCGTGGGACCGCCTGAACTACACCGCCAGCTGGGAAGCCTACAAAAGCAAAAAAATCGTGGTACCCCTGTACATCAACAGCGGCGACCACGACACCTTTTCCATTGCCTACCACTCGGCCGGCCTGTTCCAGAAATTGTTTGAATACCAGCCCAAGCTGGTGGAGTACCGCGTCGTCGACGGCGACCATGAATGGCCGGTGTGGCGCGACACCATTGGCGACGCCATAAAATACATGAGCGGCTTTGCCAGCCGCCCCCAGGTCGCCAAACCCTGAGGCTGTAGAGGGCAGAAACGAAAACGGACGCCCTTTGCAGGCGTCCGTCCAAATCAGTCGTGTAGATGTCCGTTACGCCTTCGGCAAGGTCACCCCAACCTGCCCCTGGTACTTGCCGCCGCGGTCCTTGTAGCTGACCTCGCAGACGTCGTCCTTGTCGCTCTCGAAGAACAGCACCTGCGCGCAGCCCTCACCCGCGTAAATCTTGGCGGGCAGCGGCGTGGTGTTGGAGAACTCCAGCGTTACATAACCTTCCCATTCGGGCTCAAACGGCGTGACGTTGACAATGATGCCGCAGCGCGCATAGGTGCTTTTTCCCAGGCAGATGGTCAGCACATTGCGCGGGATGCGGAAGTACTCCATGGTGCGGGCCAACGCAAAGCTGTTGGGCGGGATGATGCAGCTGTCACCGTGGAAGTCGACAAAACTTTTTTCGTCGAAGTTTTTCGGATCCACCACCGTGCTATGGATGTTGGTGAAAACCTTGAATTCAGGCGCGCAGCGGATGTCATAGCCGTAGCTGCTGGTGCCGTAGCTGATGATCTTCTGGCCGTCCCGCTGGCGGATCTGGCCGGGTTCAAAAGGCTCGATCATGCCGTGCTGTTCGGACATGCGGCGTATCCATTTATCGCTCTTGATGCTCATGGGATGGGGCTCCTGTTGTGGCTGTGATTGTAAGTTGGGGTTGGAGTGCCATCCCCATTGACCGCCAGTCCGGAAGCAGTCAGCCCTTCCTCACCAAGGGGCCAGTTGGCAAAAGGCACGGGCTGAGGACTATCGCTGCCCCACAATCCGATAAAAGCGCCGCGGACGCATGGACGGGGAAAGTGCCGCTGGTCAAGACACCGCATTCCGCGTAACGTTGCCCCTATAACAGGCACAAGCTCAAGCGGAAGTGCCGTTGTCCCATATCTAAAGCCGGTTCAGGCGAGGCGCCCCACTATGAAAACAAGATCTACCCACAACAAGGACCGCATTCTTGTCGTGGACAGCAGCCCCGGCATTCACGATGCCTTCCACAACATGCTTGTTGAAGATGAGAATGTGCAAGGGAAATTCGAACTGGATGGTGCCCGCGACGCGCGCGAGGCGCTGGCCCTGGTACAACAGTCGCTTCTGGCTTCGCGCCCCTACACCGTGGCATTTATCGGTGTTTCTGGTACGGCTGGAGGAAATGCGCTCGAAATAGCACCTCAAATATGGGCGCTTGATCCGGGAGTCCAGATAGTGCTTTGCGCGGAGCGACTGGATTTTTCTTCTGATGCACTGTTCGCAGCCATGGGAGCCATGAATAGCAGGTGGCTGGTGCTCAAGACGCCGCATGATCCCGTAGAAGTCATCCAATCGGCATACTCCCTGGCAGAGAAGTGGCATTTGCAACAACTCGCCGGGTCTCATCCAGGCGGGCACCCAGAGGCGGATGCCACGGAGAAGGGGAGCGCGGCGGCTGCCTCCCAGATCAACGAGCAGGATTTGTTGCGCACGCTTCTGGACAACGCTCCCGATCACATTTATTTCAAGGATGCGCAGTCCCGCTTTCTCAAATGCAGCAAGGCACAGGCGCTGCAGTTTGGGGCATCACCGGAGGAGCTGGTGGGCAAGACGGATCACGATTTTTTTTCCGAAGAGCATGCGCGCCCCGCCTACGAGGATGAACAGGAAATCCTGCGCACAGGTCAGCCGATCATCGGCAAAGTGGAGAAGGAAACCTGGAAAGACGGACGCGATGAATCCTGGAAGCTGAGTACAAAGATGCCGCTGCGCAACAAAGCCGGAGCCATCATTGGTACCTTCGGTATTTCCAAGGACATTACTGCCCTGAAGCAGACTGAAGCAGCGCTGGCGCATCACCGTGATTTGCTGGCTACGCTGATGGAGAGCTCACCAGATTCCATCTTCTTCAAAGATCTGAAATCACGTTTGGTAAAAGTCAGCCGCTCGGAGGTTCACAACCTCCTGCGGCTATCGATCAGCCGCTATCGCGCAGCACATCCGGACATGGGTGAGGAGACACTTCCACCGCATTTGGCCAGTGTGGAGGAGTTTGAAAAGTATGTGATTGGTAAAACCGATGCAGACATTTACGGCCAGGACAGGGCGAGTGAATTTAGCCACGACGAGGAAGAGATTATCCGGACGGGGAAGCCCATCCTCGAAAAGAGCGAAAAAACCGTTCATCCTGATGGGCGTGTCGTCTGGTACCTCACCACCAAAGGCCCCTGGAGAGACAGGAACGGCACACTGATCGGGACCTTCGGGACTTCGAAAAACATATCCGAATTGAAGGAAGCGGAACGAAAAATTGAAGAGGTTCAAGCCCAGCTGCTCACCACGGCGCGCCTGGCGGGCATGGCAGAGATCGCAACCAACGTGTTGCACAACGTGGGGAACGTTCTCAACAGCGTCAACGTGTCGGCCGAATTGATTGGCAGCCAGTTGCGGACGTCCAAGCTCAAGGGGCTCGCCCGCTCTGTGGGTTTGATGGACGCCCACATCGGGGATTTGGGGGAGTTTTTGACGCGGGACAGCAAGGGCAAGCTGTTACCCGCCTATCTGCGCGAGTTGGCGCGGACACTGGAGGCAGAGCATGAATCCATCGCGAAAGAACTCGACGCACTTTGCAGCAGTGTGGACCACATCAAACAGGTCATCGCGACCCAGCAATCATACGCAGGCACCCCGCGTGTCGTCGAATCCGCCAAGGTGGATGAGTTGCTGGACGACGCGCTGCGCATGAATGCGGATGCACTGACGCGCCACAAAGTGGATGTTGAAAAAAAATACGCAACGTTGCCCACCCTTTTGCTGGATCGGCAACGCGTTTTGCAGGTTCTGGTGAACCTGATCAGCAACGCCAAGCAGGCTTTTGGCACGATTACAGACAGGCGCCCGTTCATTACGCTCAATGCTGTTTTGCTGGAAGGGCCCGTTCTGCGCATCACGGTGACGGACAACGGGGAAGGCATTGCACCGGAGAACCTGACGCGCGTTTTCTCCCACGGCTTTACCACTCGCAAAAACGGGCATGGCTTTGGTCTGCACAGCTGCGTTCTGGCCGCGCAGGAAATGGGCGGTAGCTTGCAAGTCCACAGCGACGGCCCCGGGCAGGGCGCATCGTTCATCCTGGAGATTCCCGTCGCAACCGCGCAGGTTCATTGAACGCGCCAAAAAAAAGTTTTTTTCGCCCAGGCAGGGCTTGGGCCGGCTTAAAAGACATGCCCGGTCGCCAGTGCCGCGGCTGCTGCCCGTGTTTCCACGCCCAGCTTTTCAAAAATGTGCTCCAGGTGCTTGTTCACCGTGCGATGGCTCATGCCCAGGATGTCGCCGATGTCGCGGTTGGTCTTGCCCTTGGCCAGCCATGAGAGGACCTCGGTTTCCCGCGGCGTCAACGCGGCATTGGCCAGGCGCGAGGGCGAGGCGACATTCGCACCGCGCTGCTCCAGCAACAGCATGGTTTCGCCTATGCCGACCCGGCCCATGTTGCGCACCGACAGCTGCACGCCGGCCAGGGCCAGCAGCACCTCATCGGTGTCGCCTTCCAGCGCCGCATGGACCGCATCGGGCAACCGCCCCGGCTGCACACCGCCTCCGGCGCCTTGCAGCCACAGGGCCGCCTGGGGCGATCGCCAAGCGATGCGCCCGCGCGCATCGACCAGCACCACGCCGAAGCCGGCCACGTCCACGGCCTCACGCGCCAGCCGCGTAATGCGCGCATTGCGCGTATGGGTGTGCAGGCGCGCCACCACTTCCTGCGCGCGCAGCGGCTTGACGACGTAGTCGACACCGCCGCAGGCAAAACCTTCCAGCACGTGCGGCGTCTCCGACAAGCCTGTCATGAAGATCACCGGGATGTGCGCCATGGCGGGGTTGGCCTTGATCTGCCGGCAGGTGTCAAAGCCCGAGAGGCCGGGCATGACGGCGTCCAGCAGGATGGCGTCAGGCGCGACCAGCTCCAGGCGCTGCAGCGCCGAATCGCCGTCGCGCGCCACCAGCACGGTGTAGCCCTCGCCTTCCAGCGTGTCGCAGAGCATGCCCAGGCTGCTGGGAGCGTCGTCCACCACCAGCACGACAGGGCGTTGTTCTTCAGCGGCTTCAAGCATCGACGCCCTCCGTCAAATGATCGAGCAGCAACTCAAGCTCGCAGCGGCTCACAAAGCCGCGCAGCCGCGCGCAACTGGCGGCCAGCGTGGGGTCTTCGGTCGCGACGCGGTCCAGCAGGCGGTGCAGGCCGTGCACGTGGCCCAGCTTCACCAGCCGTATTAACCCCGCGCGGGCCTCCTCGGGCAGGCCCAGCGAACTCTCCCCAGCCGGGCTCGCCAGCGGCGCCGGGGAGACCACGGAGGTCACCCACTCCAGCCCCAGGTGGCGCTGCAGCGCGTCCATCAACTCGGATTCGAGCACCGGCTTGCCGACAAAGGCCTGGCAACCCGATGCCTTCAGGCGCGAGGCCTGGTTCTCGAACACATTGGCCGACACCACGATGATGGGCACCCCGGCATAACCCCGGCCGCGTATCTGCAGCGCGGTTTCCCAGCCATCCAGGTCGTCCATACTGATGTCCAGCAGGATGGCGTCGGGCACGCCGTCCTTGAGGCTGTCTATGCATTCCAGCCCGCTGGCCGCCTCTTTCACATCAAAGCCCAGCGGCGTGAGCATGCCGGCCAGCATCTGACGCTGCACTGGCTGGTCGTCCACCACCAGTAGCGTCCTGCGCTTGCCGAAGAAGCCGGCGATCTGGTGCGGCGGGTCGGCCAGTGGGCCGGGATCGTCGATCTCGCGCAGGTACAGGCGCACGCTGAAGGTGCTGCCCTTGTCAGGCTCGCTCTTCAGGCTCAGGTCGCCACCCATCAGCGCGGTCAGCAGCCCGGTGATGGTCAAGCCCAGGCCTGTGCCCGGCTCGCCGCGGCGGCGGCCCGCGGCGCCGCGTTCAAAAGGCAGGAAGATGCGCTGCTGGTCCTGCGGCGCGATGCCTATACCGGTGTCCACCACGTCGAATCGGATCACCTCGCGCCGACAGTCCACATGCAGCTTCACGCTCCCCGTGTCGGTGAACATCACCGCATTGCTCAGCAGGTTGATGATGATCTGGCGCAGCCGCTTGGCGTCGGCTTGCACCCAGGCCGGCATACGGCCGCTGTGGGTATAGAAAAAATCCACGCCCTTGGCTTCGGCCTGCGGCCGCACCATGCTGACCAGGCCTTCGAGGAAGTCGGGCAGTGGCACGGGGATCGGCTCCAGCCGCAACCGGCCGGCCTCGATGCGCGCCAGGTCGAGCAAACCGTCGACCAGTTGCAGCAGGTGCTCGCCACTGCGCTGTATGGTCTGCACGGCTTCGCGCGGCGTGCTGGCCAGCGCCTCGCTTTTGAGCAAAATCTGCGAATAACCCAGGATGCTGTTGAGCGGTGTGCGCAGCTCGTGCGTCATGCCGGCCACATAGCGCGTCTTGGCCTGGTTGGCCGACTCGGCCACTTCCTTGGCGGTCTGCAGCGCCGCGTCGGTGCGCTGGTGCGCCTCGATCTCGCGCGACAGCAGCTGGTTCTGCCGGTTCGACTCGTCCTGCGCCATGCGCCGGCTTTCGCTGCCGAGCACCACCCACCAGCTGCAGACAGCGACGATCAACAGCAACATGGCGAACACCTTCACGAAGGCCGAGCGCAGCAGGCCGGAGAGATCGCCCGACAGCGGGAAAGCCGTTTCCTGCGTGTACACCATGCCCATTACGGTGGCCAGCAGCGCGCACAGCGACAGCATCACCACCATGTAGTGGCCGACGCGAAAGTTGACCCGGCCCGACAGCGCGCCGGGCAGCAGCGTGCTTAAAAACTGTTCGGCCTGCTCGGCCGCGCGTGAGCGCGTCTTGCAGCGATCGTGGCAGCGCGACTCCAGCGTGCAGCACAGCGAGCAGATGGGCGCACCGTAGGCGGGGCAGCTGGCCATGTCCTCGGCCTCAAAGGCGTTCTCGCACACATGGCAATGCACCATCTGGCCCGGCGCGCCCATGGCCTGCGGCTTGCGCGCGATGTAATAACGCCCGCCGGTGAGCCAGGCCAGCAGCGGCGACAGCACCAGCGCCAGGCCCAGCGCGATAAAGGGCGAGAAGGCCTCGGCCTGCGGGCCCATGGCGCCGGTGTAGGCAAACACACCGGCCGTGGCGGCCAGCAGCATGGAGCCCAGGCCTACCGGGTTGATGTCGTAGAGGTGCGCGCGCTTGAACTCGATGCCCTTGGGACTCAGGCCCAGCGGTTTGTTGATCATCAGGTCGGCCACCAGCGCGCCGACCCAGGCGATGGCCACGTTGCCGTAAAGCCCCAGCACCTTTTCCAGCGCCGAGAACACATCCAGCGTCATCAGCAGCAAGGCGATAGTCACGTTAAAGACCAGCCACACGACGCGGCCCGGATGGCTGTGCGTGAGGCGCGCAAAAAAGTTGGACCATGCGAGCGAGCCCGCATAGGCGTTGGTCAGGTTGATCTTGAGCTGCGACACCACCACAAACAACACGGTGGCCGCCAGCACCCAGGCCGGGTTGCTGAAGACATACGCAAAACCTGCCAGGTACATCTGCGTCGGCTCCATGGCCCTGGCCGCCGGCAACTCATGCTGCAGCACCAGAAAAGCCAAAAAGGCGCCGCCCAGCATTTTCAGCATGCCCAGCACGATCCAGCCCGGCCCCGCCATCAGCACCGCGCCCCACCAGCGCACGCGGTTGACGTGGGTCTTTTCGGGCAGGAAACGCAAAAAGTCCACCTGCTCGCCGATCTGCACCACAAGCGAGAACGCCACCGTGGCGGCAGCACCAAACATGAGCGGATCGAACTCGCTGCTGCCCGACGTGCGCCCGGCCAAGCCGGTGAAGTCGAAAAAAGCCTGCGGGTTCTTCCACAGCACGGCCAGGTAAGGCAACAGCAGCAGCACGCCCCACAGCGGCTGTGTCCACATCTGTAGGCGCGAGATGAGCGTGATGCCGCGCACCACCAGGGGCACGATGACCACCGCGCTGATGACGTAACACCAGGCAATGGGAATATCGAGGTACATCTGCAGCGCCAGCGCCATGATGGCCGCCTCCAGCGCGAAGAAGATGAAAGTGAAGCTCGCGTAGATCAGCGATGTGATGGTGGAGCCCAGGTAACCGAAGCCCGCGCCGCGCGTGAGCAGGTCCATGTCCACGCCGTAACGCGCCGCGTAGTAGCTGATGGGCAGGCCGGTGAAAAAGGTGATCAGCCCCACCACCAGGATGGCCCACAACGCATTGGTAAAGCCGTAGTTCAGCGCAATGGCCGCGCCTATGGCCTCCAGTGCCAGAAACGACACCGCACCAAAAGCCGTGTTGCCCACGCGCCATTCCGACCACTTGCGAAAGCCGCGCGGCGTGTAGCGCAGCGCGTAGTCCTCGATGGATTCGTCGGCCACCCACGCGTTGTACTCGCGTCGAATACGAAAAATTTTCTGGGTGGCGATAGTCAAGAGAGATCTCCGTCGAACGGCCGGTTGGCTGCAACAGGTTCCGCAAGAAGTGTGCCCGCATCTGGTGCAACGCACCAAGACAGGTGGCTACGTTGATTGACGTATAGGGATGCGCAGCCCTTGTGAACATGATTCACCTGACCAGAACGTAAGCCTTCCTCTTTTTATTGCGTCAGTTTTCTCCCCTTCAACTTTTCACGTTTTCACTTTTCACCAACCGCAGGAGCCCAGCATGTCCAACGACGATCGCGATCCATCTTCCTTCATCAACCGCCGCCGCCTCATGCAGGGCGTCGCCGCGGCCCTGCCGCTGGCCGGCTTGCCAGGCTGGGCGCAAGCCCAGCAATTTCCCACAGCCAAGGTCAACACCACAAAGCTGGCCGTCACCGACACCGAAGTGACCGTGGGCCAGTTGCACTCGGCCACCGGCACCATGGCGATTTCCGAAACGGGCTCCATCCAGGCCGAGCAGCTCGCCATCGACCAGATCAACGCCATGGGCGGCGTGCTGGGCCGCAAGATCAAGGTCATCAAGGAAGACGGCGCCTCCGACTGGCCGACCTTCGCCGAAAAATCCAAGAAACTGCTGGTCAACGACAAGGTCGCCGCCGTGTTCGGCTGCTGGACCTCGGCCTCACGCAAGGCCGTGCTGCCCATCTTCGAAAAAGAAAACGGCATGCTCTACTACCCGACCTTTTACGAAGGCCTGGAGCAGAGCAAGAACGTGATCTACACCGGACAGGAAGCCACGCAGCAAATTCTCTACGGCCTGGACTGGGCTTCCAAAGAAAAGAAGGCCAAGACCTTCTTCCTGGTCGGATCCGATTACATCTGGCCGCGCACCTCGATGAAGATAGGCCGCAAGCACATTGAAAGCCACCTCACCGGCAGCAAGGTCGTCGGCGAAGAATACTACCCGCTGGGCCACACCAACTTCAACTCGCTGATCAACAAGATCAAGGTCGCCAAGCCCGACTGCATCTTCATCGCGGTGGTGGGAGGCTCCAACGTGGCTTTCTACAAGCAGCTCAAGGCCGCGGGCGTGACGGCAGACAAGCAGTTCCTGCTCACCATCTCGGTCACCGAAGACGAGGTGCTGGGCATAGGCGGCGAGAACATGAAGGGCTTCTACGCTTCGATGAAGTACTTCCAGTCGCTGGACAACCCCAACAACAAGGCTTTTGTGACGGCCTTCAAAGCCAAGTACGGCAAGGATGCGGTGATCGGCGACGTGACACAGGCCGGCTACCTCGGCCCCTGGCTGTGGAAAGCGACGGTTGAAAAAGCCGGCAGCTTCGACGTGGACAAGATCGCCGCGGCCTCCACCGGCATCGAGCTCAAGACCGCACCCGAAGGTTACGTGAAGTTGCACGAAAACCATCACCTGTGGAGCAAGGCCCGCATCGGCCAGGCGCAACCGGACGGCCAGTTCAAGGTGGTGGCCGAATCAACGGCACTGATCGAACCCAATCCCTTCCCCAAGGGCTACCAGTAAGCGTTGACGCTGGCTCCTACCGGTTCACTCCGCCCTATGGCTGGGTGAGCCGGCAGGGGCTTCTTCTTTTCTTCCTCACAGACACCTGCCTTTTTGGCATTCGACCCACCCGCCGCACCGGAGCCCCGCCATGAATCTTTCCGAAATGCTCAACATCGGCCTGATGCAAGGCTTTGCCGGGCTCAGCCTGTTTTCCGTGCTGCTGCTCATGGGCCTGGGACTGGCCATCATCTTCGGCCAGATGGGCGTCATCAACATGGCGCATGGCGAGTTCATGACCATAGGCGCTTACACCATCTACCTGTTTTCACACCTGTCCGAAACCTACGCACCGGGTTTCGTGCAGGCCTACTTTCCCTTCGCCATCGCGGCGGCCTTCATCTTCGCCTTCGCCGTCGGCTGGCTGGCCGAATGGGCTTTCATACGCCACCTCTACAAACGCCCGCTCGATACCCTGCTAGCCACCTGGGGCCTGTCGCTGGGCATGCAGCAGATCTTCCGCACTACCTTCGGTGCCAAGGAAGTCAGCCCCACCCTGCCCGACTGGCTCATGGGCTCCTGGGCGCCGGCGCCCGGCCTGGACATCCCAATCAACGGCCTGTTCGTGATGGCGCTCACGCTGGTGGTGACCTGCGGGGTGCTGATCGCGCTGCACAAGTCGCGCTGGGGCCTGCGTGTGCGCGCCACCGTCGCCAACCGCGTGATGGCCAACGCCACCGGCATCAACACCAAGAAGACCGACCGCCTGACCTTTGCCATCGGCTGCGGCATCGCCGGCGTGGCCGGCGCGGCCTTCACCACGATTGGCTCCACCGGCCCGACCAGCGGCTCGCTTTACATCGTCGACGCCTTCCTGGTCGTCACCTTCGGCGGCGCGGCCAGCCTGCTGGGCACCGTGGTCTCGGCCTTCGGCATCGCGCAGACCCAGTCCATCGCCGAGTTCTTCATGACCGGCTCCATGGCCAAGGTGCTGACGCTGATGACCATCGTGACGATTTTGATGCTGCGCCCGCAGGGCTTGTTCGCCTCCAAGGTGCGGCGCTGAGTTTTCATTCCATTCCCACGGCAACCTAGACAACCGGAGTTTTTCATGAACAGCCTCAAGCAATGGATAGTGCGCAACGGCCTGGGCAACGTCGCCCTGCTGGCCCTGGTGCTGCTGGTGGCCTTTCCGCTGGCGCTGGATCTGTTCCGCCTCAACCTCGTGGGTAAATACCTCAGTTATTCCTTCGTCGCGCTGGGCCTGGTGATGCTGTGGGGCTACGGCGGCGTGCTGAGCCTGGGCCAGGGTGTGTTCTTCGGCCTGGGCGGCTACGGCATGGCGATGTTTTTGAAGCTTGAAGCCAGCGACCCCATCACCACCAAGATCCAGTCCACACCCGGCATTCCCGACTTCATGGACTGGAACCAGATCACCGCGCTGCCGATCTGGTGGAAGCCTTTCCAGTCATTCCCACTGACGCTGCTGCTGATCCTGGTCGTGCCCACGCTGCTGGCCTTCATCATCGGCTACGCCATGTTCAAGCGGCGTGTCGGCGGCGTCTACTTCGCCATCATTACGCAAGCCGTGGCGCTGATCCTCACGGTGCTCATCATCGGCCAGCAGGGCTACACCGGCGGCGTCAACGGCATGACCGACCTCAAGACCATCCTGGGCTGGGACACACGTACCGACAGCGCCAAGTACATCCTCTACTTCCTCACCGCCGGCCTGCTGCTGGGCGCCATCGTGCTGTGTACCTGGATCCAGAAGAGCAAACTGGGCACACTGCTGCTGGCCATGCGTGACAAGGAAGACCGCGTGCGCTTTTCGGGCTACGACGTGGCCATGTTCCGGGTTTTCGCCTTCTGCTTTGCGGCCATGCTGTCGGCGGTGGGCGGTGCCATGTTCACCCTGCAGGTGGGCTTTATGTCGCCCTCTCTGGTCGGCATCGTGCCGTCGATCGAGATGGTGATCTTCGCCGCCGTGGGCGGGCGCATGTCGCTGGTGGGCGCGGTTTACGGCGCGCTGCTGGTGAACTTCGGCAAAACCTATTTCTCCGAGAGTTTTCCCGACCTCTGGCTGTTCCTGATGGCCGCCATGTTCCTGGGCGTGGTGCTGGCCTTCCCCGACGGCCTGGCCGGCGTCTACACGCAGCGCGTCAAACCCTGGCTGACCAAGCGCTTCACGCGCCGCGAGAAAGTCGCCCCGCCTGCCGCCCCGCCCATGGCGCCCCCGCCGGTTGCGGCCCAAGCAACGCCCCCGCTGCCCGCTGGCTTGACCGGCCAGCAGACCTGAACACCCAAGGAAGCCACCATGATCGCTCCTGCCATGACCCCCAACGACTTCGTGCTGTCGGTCGAAGACCTGACCGTGTCTTTCGACGGCTTCAAGGCCATCGACAGCCTGAACCTCTACGTCGACCAGAACGAGCTGCGCGTGATCATCGGCCCCAACGGCGCAGGCAAGACCACGCTGCTGGACCTGATCTGCGGCAAGACCCGCGCCAGCCACGGTCGCATCAAGTTCAAGAACGCCGAGATGACGAAACTGCCCGAATACCAGATCGTGCGCTCCGGCATAGGCCGCAAGTTCCAGACACCGTCCATCTACGAAAACCTGAGCGTGTTCCAGAACCTGGAAGTGTCTTTCCCGCGCGGGCGCGGTGTGTTCGGTGCGCTGTTCTTCAAACGCAGCGAGGAAGTCAAGGCCCGCGTGCAGGCCGTGGCGGCCGAGATCGGACTGGACGGACAGGTGGATACCGAAGCCGGCCTGCTCTCGCACGGGCAAAAGCAGTGGCTGGAGATCGGCATGCTGCTGATGCAGGACCCTGAGCTGTTGATGCTGGACGAGCCGATCGCCGGCATGAGCGTGCGTGAGCGCGAGCTCACGGCCGAGCTGCTCAAGCGCATCTGCAAGGGCCGCGCCATGATCGTCATCGAGCACGACATGGAGTTCGTCAAGCGCATCGCCGACAAGGTGACCGTCATGCACCAGGGAAAGATTCTGGCCGAAGGGTCGATGGAAAAAGTACAGGCTGATCCCCGCGTGATCGACGTGTACCTGGGCCACTAAGCACCAAAGCATCAAGGGAACCACCATGCTCAACGTCAACAACCTTCACGTCAGCTACGGCCAGAGCGAGGCGCTGCACGGCATCACCTTCTCCGCTAAGAAAAACGAAACCGTGGCCATCATGGGCCGCAACGGCATGGGCAAGACCACGCTGTTCAAGTCGCTGATCGGCATCCTGCCGCTCAAGTCCGGAACGATTGAAGTCGACGGCCTGGACATCTCGAAAGACGAAAGCTATCAGCGCGTCGCAAAGGGCGTGGCCTACGTGCCGCAAGGCCGCATGATCTTCCCGACGCTGACGGTGCAGGAAAACATTCTGACGGGCCTGGAGAACGCCAAACACAAGCAGATCCCGGACGAGATCTACGCGCTGTTCCCGGTGCTCTTCGACATGCGCGGCCGCAAGGGCGGCAACCTCTCGGGCGGCCAGCAGCAGCAGCTGGCGATTGCCCGCGCGCTGGTGACCAACCCCAAGGTGCTGCTACTCGATGAGCCGACCGAGGGCATACAGCCTTCCATCATCAAGGACATCGCGCGTGCGCTCAACGAGATCCGCAAGATGCGCGAAATCACGATTGTGGTGTCGGAGCAGGTGCTGAGCTTCGCGATGGACGTGGCCGACCGGCTCTTCGTCATCGAGGGCGGACAGCTGGTGCACGAGAGCACACGCGCCGGCACCGACACGGCGCGCATCAAGCAGTTTCTTTCCGTCTGATTTTCCTTTCCTTCCTTTATTCATCACCACCAGGAGATATGGCATGACCGACACGCTGATCAAGGTTGACCTGACGAAGTCGCCCACCCTCAACGAGAACATCCACAACCGCTGGCACCCGGACATCCCCATGGCCTGCTGGGTCAACCCGGGCGATGATTTCATCCTGGAGACCTTCGACTGGACCGGCGGCTTCATCAAGAACAACGACAGCGCCGACGATGTGCGCGACATCGACCTTTCCACGGTGCATTACCTGTCAGGCCCGGTCGGGGTCAAGGGCGCGGAACCCGGTGACCTGCTGGTGGTCGACCTGCTGGACATAGGCGCCAAGCAGGACAGCCTCTGGGGTTTTAATGGTTTCTTCAGCAAGAAGAACGGCGGCGGCTTCCTGACCGACCATTTCCCCGAAGCGCAGAAATCGATCTGGGACTTCAAGGGCATGTTCACGAGTTCGCGCCACGTGCCGGGCGTGAACTTTGCCGGGCTGATCCACCCCGGCCTGATAGGCTGCCTGCCCGACAAAGCCATGCTGGAGATGTGGAACACGCGCGAACAGGCGCTGATCGACAGCGAGCCGACGCGCACGGGTCTCGCCAACCCGCCTTCGGCTGGCACCGCCCACATGGGCAAGATGACGGGCGCGGCGCGCGACAAGGCCGCGGCCGAGGGCGCGCGCACCGTGCCGCCGCGCGAGCACGGCGGCAACTGCGACATCAAGGATTTGTCGCGCGGTTCCAAGGTCTACTTCCCGGTCTACGTCGACGGCGCGGGCCTGTCTGTGGGCGACCTGCACTTCAGCCAGGGCGACGGCGAGATCACCTTCTGCGGCGCCATCGAGATGGCCGGCTGGGTGCACATGAAGGTCACTCTGATCAAGGGCGGAATGGCCAAGTACGGCATCAAGAACCCTATCTTCAAGCCCAGCGTGATCACGCCGCGCTACGACGACTATTTGATCTTTGAAGGCATCTCGGTCGACGAGGCCGGCAAGCAGTACTACCTGGACGTCAACGTCGCCTACCGCCAGGCCTGCCTTAACGCCATCGAATACCTGAAGAAATTCGGCTACTCGGGCGCGCAGGCGTATTCCATCCTGGGCACGGCGCCGGTACAAGGCCACATCAGCGGCGTGGTCGACGTGCCGAATTCCTGCGCCACGCTGTGGCTGCCGACCGGCATCTTCGACTTCGACATCAACCCGAACGCATCGGGACCGGTCAAGCACATCGACGGCAAGATCAGCATGCCGCTGTCGCCCGACCTGCGTTAAAACCCCAGGGGAAGCACCATGCCCACCTACGACTACGACTGCCCGCAGTGCGGCAGCTTCGACGCGCTGCGCTCGGTTTCCATGCGCAACCAGGCGGCGGCCTGCCCGGTGTGCGGCGGCCCAGCCGCGCGCATTTTGTCCGTCGCGCCCTCGCTGGCGCTGATGGAAGACGACGCGCGGCGCGCGATGGACACCAACGAGCGGGCCCGCCATGAGCCCAAGCGCTCGGGCGACTACGCGCGGCTCAAGCATCCGGCCGGATGCGGCTGCTGCTCCAGCGGCAAGCGCGGAGCCACGATGACCGCACCCAATGGCAATAAAGCTTTTCCGAGCAAACGCCCCTGGATGATCAGCCACTGAGGACACCCTTCACAAGGAGCACGACATGATTCACGGCGATATTTCAAGCGGCAAGGTCACCGTCGGCGCGGCGTATCCATTTGTCGCTTTTGATGCTGATTGCGTTCTTTTCCCATAACCCTGTGTGATGCTCCTCTTATAGAAGTCTGCCTGCCCACAGTCCCGAAAACCCGAAATCCTGGCCAAAGCGGGCCGTGGACACCCTCTGGCGGTGTGCTTAAATGGCACATCACTACACAACAGGGGGAGCGGCAATGAACTGCAAAACTTGGATGGGGATCGCCGCAGGGACCGTGCTGATGCTGCTTGGCGCCGGGGCACAGGCGCAGAAGATGCATCGCTGCGGCAACGTCTACCAGGACCGCCCCTGCGACACGGTGCAACCGGGCACTGAAGTGCGCAATTTCGACAATGCCCCCCGACCCGTCGCCAGCGCGGGCACGGACACACAGTGCCGGCAACGCGGCATCGACTCCCAGAAAATTGTCTGGTCTCGCGAAGCGGGAGCGCAGGCGGAAAAACTCAGGGCCGCCGCCTATTCGGAAGAAGAGAAAACCCTGATCACCGAGGTCTACGGCAAACGCGGCACCGCACCGGAAGTTCGTGCCAGCATCGAAGCCGACTGCATCGCGGCCAAGAAACATGCCCAGGAGGTTGCGGCGGCGCTGGCCGCCGTGGGAAAACTGCCCGGCAGTCCGGCGCCAGGCGTCGCGCCTGCGCGGCCTCAGGCCATGGAATCCAGGGCCGTCGAGGCTGCGCAGGGCGGCGATGCCTCCGCGCTGCGATCCGCCGAATCGCAAAAGAGGCGTTGCAGCAGCATCAACACCAAAATTGAGGGCATCCAGAAGAGCCAGCGCAGCGGCGGCAGTGTGGCTGCCATGGAAAGCCTGAACCAGCGCCGGCGCGACGCGGAAGCCGAACGCGACCGGGCCGGCTGCTAGGCTGCGCCGCCCGCCTGGGAAATCACGGCCTTTTCAATCACCCGGTCGTCACCCAGCACAATCAGTGCGAACAGCAGCTCGTCCAGGCTGGCGGCTTGCGCCGTCTTGCGCGCCAGCAGCGGCGTGGCCTGGAGGTTGAGCACGACAAAATCTGCTTCGCAACCGGGCTGCAGGTTACCGACAACGCCTTCCAGGCCCAGTGCACGCGCCGCACCCGCCGTGTGCTGCCACCACAGGTGCTGCGGCTTGAGCGACAGGCCGGTTTTGGTCTGCCCCTCTCTTCCCACGTAGTAGGCCGCCAGCATGGTGTGGAAAGGGCTGAACGAGGTGCCGCCACCCACGTCGCTGGCCAGGCCATAGGGGAAACCGATGCGGTCTGCACCCTCGTAGTCAAAAAAACCGCTGCCCAGAAACAGGTTGCTGGTCGGGCTCACGGCTGCCGCCGTGCCGGTGCCGCGCATCAGGGCGCGGTCTTCGTCGTCGATGTGGATGCAATGCGCATATACGGCGCGCGGGCGCAGCAGTCCGAACTGTTCATAGACGCTGAGGTAGCTGCGCGCCTCCGGATAGAGTTGCCGCACCCAGGCGATCTCGTCCTTGTTCTCGGCCACGTGCGACTGGATCCACACGTCCGGGTATTTCGCGGCCAGCTCGCCGGCACCGCGCAGCTGTGCTTCGCTGCAGCTGGGCACAAAACGCGGCGTGATGGCGTAGCCCAGCCGGTCTACGCCATGCCAGCGCTGGATCAGCGCTTCGGTGTCCTGCAAGCTTTGCACCGCTTCGTCGCGCACGCCGTCCGGGGCATTCTGGTCCATCAGGCATTTTCCGGTCATGAGGCGCAACTGGTTTTTCTGTGCCTCGGCGAACAGCGCGTTGACGGATTCCACATGCGAGGTCGCGAAGGCCAGTGCCGTGGTGACCCCGTTGCGAAGCAGTTCTGCTATGAAAAACGTAGCTGCTTGCGCACAGTGGTCCTTGCTTGCGAAGCGTTTTTCTTCTGGAAAAGTATAGTTTTCAAGCCAGGGCAGCAGCCCTTCGGCAGGCGAGCCGATCACGTCCAGCTGCGGATAGTGAACGTGCATGTCGACAAAACCCGGCGCGATGAGGCGGCCCGGCAGGTGTTCGGTGGGCACCTCGGCAAACCCGGAAACCAGCGCGTGGTAGCTGCCGACGGCTTGCACCACCTGGCGGCCTTCGGCATCGGGTCCGGTCACCAGCAGGCCATCAGCCTCATAAACGGCCTGCGCAGGCGCGGCAAAGTACAGGAGGGCGGCGCGATAGGCTTTCATGGCTGCAAGATTAACCCAGTCACCGGCGGGCTGAATATTCAAAACCCGATAAGGCCTATTGGGCTTGTTGCCAGCCGGACAGTCTGGTTCAGCGGCTCACACGGCAGCCGTCGCCCAGCGAGGCGCGCCAGACCCGTACCGAAGTCAAGCCCGGCAGGCGTGCGTCCAGCTTGCGGAAGATGAACTGGCACAGGTTTTCCAGCGTGGGCGGGCCCAGATCTTTCACGTCGTCGAGCAGGTGGTGGTCCAGTTCCTCGCGCAGCACCTCGATCTCGCGCCGCACCAGGCCCAGGTCCATCACCATGCCGGTGGCCGCATCGGGCTCGCCAGCGACAAAAACCTCGGCGTTGTAGGTATGGCCATGCACGCGCTTGCTGCTGTCGGCCTCGATGACACGCTTCAGGGTGTGCGCCGCGTCAAAGTAGAAAGTCTGGCTGATCTCGCAGCGCATGGGTTCTGG
The DNA here is from genome assembly GCF_054049435.1 of Polaromonas sp. P5_D5. Taxonomy (NCBI): domain Bacteria; kingdom Pseudomonadati; phylum Pseudomonadota; class Betaproteobacteria; order Burkholderiales; family Comamonadaceae; genus Polaromonas; species Polaromonas sp. P5_D5. The sequence goes on along the minus strand of NZ_JBFUMJ010000002.1, from coordinate 56,349 downwards.
CGTGGGGAGCTTTTTCATCGGATGCCCGTGATTTTGTGGGTCTGCAGGCTCAGGCGCCAGGCCGGGCGTGCCATGCACAGCTGGATGCAGGTTTCGGTGTTCTGCTGGCGCTGGGGGTTGTCCATGGGCTGCAGGTAGCGGTGGGTGAAGTCGGCAGCCTCAAGTTCGGCCAGGTCGAAACTTGGCTGTGGCCAGACGACCTTGAGCTCCTGACCCGCGCGTTGCACCCAGGGTGCGCCGGCCTTGGGACTCACGCAGATCCAGTCAATGCCCTGGGGCGCGGCAATGGTGCCGTTGGTTTCCACCGCAATCTGGAAGCCGCGCGCATGCAACGCGGCGATCAGTTCGGCATCGACCTGCAGCAAGGGCTCGCCGCCCGTCATCACCACAAAGCGGTGGGCACTGTCGCCCGCCGGCCACTGCGCTTCAATTTTTTGGGCCAGCGCATCGGCATCGGCAAACTTGCCGCCCAATGTGCCGTTGGTACCTACAAAGTCAGTGTCGCAAAACTGGCAGACGGCCGTGGCACGGTCCTGCTCGCGGCCTGTCCACAGGTTGCAGCCGGCAAAACGGCAGAACACCGCCGGCCGCCCGGCATTGGCGCCCTCGCCCTGCAGCGTGTAGAAAATTTCCTTGACCTGGTAGCTCATGGCGCGGCTTTCGCAGCGCCATAGCCGCGGCGCGCCACAGGCAGTTGCCGGGGCGAAGGGAGACATTGAGCGGGAGAAATAAAACAGGCGCCCACTGAGGCCGAAAGACCGGGGGTCGCGAGGTTTTTATACATGGTAGTCCTCTACATGGCCCCGGAAACAAAGCAAATGCCGGCGCGCCGAGGCAGCACGCAAGCCCTGATTTTAACGGCCAGCGGCCAATAGCGGGATTTCGGGGGATTTACCGGCCAATAGCGGCTTCAGGGCGCGGGAGCTTCGTGTGCCTGTTTTTCCAGCCAATCGCAGAATTTGTCCAGCCGCACATTCGCCCGGGCCCGGCGCCTGGCCACGTACTGGTAGCTGCTTTCCTCAAAGCCCAGCGGCGCCACCAGCCGTCCCGCGCGGATATCGTCCATCACCAGGTGCCAGGGCGCAATGCAAACGCCCAGGCCAGCCACTGCCGCCTCCAGCGTGAAGTAATAGTGCTGAAACTCAGGACCGTCCTGAATAGGAAGGGCAAGGCCGCGCGACTCACACCACATCTGCCAGGCATCCCGCCGCGTTCGGGTGTGCAGCAGCGGCAAGCGGGCCAGGTCGATCGCTTCACGCACATTCGCCTGATTGGCGAGCGCAGGCGCCATGACAGGTCCCAGGCGCTCCACAAACAGCGGCAGCAGCGTGCCCGATTTTTCGCTGCCCCGCCCGTCTACCGTGATGACGAGGTCGTAACCGTCACGGTCCACATCGACCACACGCTCGGCGGCGCTGAGCCGGACGTCGATATCGGGATGGCGCGCATTAAAGTCATAGAGACGCGGAATCAGCCATTTGACGGTGAAGGTGCTGAAGCAGGAAACGTCCAGCGTTCCGGCCTCGCTGCTGCGCACTTCACGCACGGCGGCTTCCATCTGGTCCAGCCCAGCGGCAAGGGCCGGCCACAGCGCGGCGCCGGCAGCGGTCAGTTGTGGCTTGTTTTTGGCACCTTCGAAGAGCGGCACGCCCAGGGACTGCTCCAGCTGGCGCACCTGCCGGCTGATGGCGCCGGGGGTCACCGACAGCTCCTCGGCCGCAGCTGTCATGCGACCCAGCCGGGCAGCGGCTTCAAAGGCACGCAGGGCATTCAAAGGTGGGAGATGGCGCTTCATCATTATGTGAGTTTATGGCACATATGACTTGCGAACAAATCGCTTTTCCTGACGGTCATTGATTGTCAGAATTCGAGCAACCTCGGTGAAAGCTTCAATTCACCACCATCTATTTAAATTGAGGAAAAATCACATGCCTTTTGTCCGCACCAGCGTCCACCACAGCACCAGCCCCGAACAACGGCAAGGCATCGTCGACGGGATTCACCAGGCGCTGGTCGACAGCATTGGCATGCCTGAAGACGAGCTTTTTAATTCGGTCAGCAGCTACGATGCGCAGCAGTTCTTCTTCAACCGAAGCTTCAACGGCATGGCACGTTCAGAGCAGCCGGTGGTCGTCGAGATCACGATGCGGCGCGGCCGCAGCGACGCGATGAAGCGAGCACTCTATGCGGCCATCGCGCGCAATTTAAAGACCAACGCCGGTGTTGCCGCCGATGACGTTTTCATCTTCATGCATGAAAACGACTATTCGGACTGGTCGGTGGGCGGCGGCAAGTTTGCCATGGCGCTGGTGCAACAGCCCGGTCCTGACTGATGAGCGAAGCGCTTACTTCTGCGCCGCTACGCCGCCAGACGGTAAAGCCGGCAGTACCGGATAAGCCTTCGCCATCCACCCATACACCACAGCGCCCACCAGCAGCGAGGCCGCCGCAATTTCCAGCGACATCGTGAAACCCACACCCGCGTTGGGTGTGCGCCGCAGCAGCACGGCCACCAGCGGCGGGCCGAGGATCTGGCCGACACCGTAGGTGGCTGTCAGAAGGCCCATGAAACTGGCGGCTGTGGCGGGCTTCAGGCGGCGCACTTCCTGCATCGCAAAAAAAGTGATGGCGGTAAACGGTATGCCCAGCATCAGGCTACCGATGGCAAAGCCCGCGAGGCTGGGGCTCCAGAGGCTGGCGGCAATACCCAGCGCCTGCAAAAAGTAGCAGCCGGCCAGCAGCAGGCGGAAATCTTTGCCCGGCGGCAGGCGTGTGGCCAGCAGCGCACCCACCATGACGCCCAGGCCGAAGATGGGCCAGAACATGTCCAGCCAGGCCGATCCCGGCAAGGCCGCACGCGCGATCACCGGCAAAAAAGTGGCGGTAATGATGTAGCCAAAACCGGCCAGGCCATAGGCCAGCGTGAGCAGGGTCATCTCGGCATTGCCGTGGTGCTGCGGCGCATCACCCGGCCGGGCAGCAGCGCGCGGCGCCAGTGCAATCAGGCGTTCATCGCCGCCGCGCAAGACATGCCACACCGAGGCTGTCAGCGCAAACGCCAGCACGCCGAAAATCATCCAGCCCGTGGCGGCCGTCCAGTGCCAGGCGACCATGCCAGTGGCAAACAGGCCACTCACCAAAATGCCGGCGCCCGGCCCGACGTAGATGATGCCGCCCATCGCGGGAACGCCACGCTTGGCCAGCTGCGAGAGGCACCAGCCCGAAGTAAACACAAACACCACCGCGCTGGTCACGCCCGCGGCAAAGCGCAGCAGCGGCCATGCAGCCGGAAAATGCCAGCCCATGGCCAACGTCAGCACGCCTGTGGCAACCAGACCGGCGCGCACCAGGGACGAGTACGCCAGGTGCGGCAGCCACTTGAAGCGCGCCCACAGCCAGGGCTGCAGCGTGCAGAGAATCGCACCCAGCATGTAGCCAAAGTAGTTGGCGCTGGCCAGCCAGCTGGCCGTCGGCAAATCGACCACGCCGTCGTTGAGCATCATCGGCAGCAGCGGCGTGAAGGCAAAGCGCCCTAGACCCATGGCCACCGCCAACGCTACCAGCCCCGCCAGCGCGATGGGCCAGGGGTTTTGGGCGACAGGGGTTTGCCCTTCTTTTGGCGTCAACGCCATACACAGTTCTCCGTCATGTTGAATTCAGGCCGTGCCTTGGGGGCAACGCGCTGATAGGCTTATTGAAATGTTTCGAAGGCCTGATGGAGGCGGTCGACATAGCGGGACTTTGCCGAGGCTTCGATGAAACTTGCCTCAAAGCTGTTGCGCGCCAGCACATAGGCATGCTGCGCATTCAGCCCCGTCGCAGCAAAAGTCTGCGTGAAGTTCTCATTCATGTAGCCGCCGAAATAGGCTGGGTCGTCTGAATTGACGGTGGCCACCAGCCCGGCATCGAGCAGCTCGCGCAGGTTGTGGCTGGCAAGGTCCGGGAATACGCAGAGTTTGAGGTTGGAGAGTGGGCACACGGTCAGCGGAATGCGGTCTTTCGCCAGACGTTGCATTAGCGACGCATCGCGGCTGGAGCGCACACCGTGGTCCACGCGCTCGACCTTGAGCACGTCAAGCGCCGTCCAGACGTATTCGGGCGGGCCTTCCTCCCCGGCGTGGGCCACCAGGTGAAAGCCCAGCTCGCGGCAGCGCGCAAACACACGGGCGAATTTTTCAGGCGGGTTGCCCACCTCGCCCGAATCAAGCCCAATACCGATGAATTTGTCGCGGAACGGCAAGGCCTGCTCCAGCGTTTTAAACGCGTCCTCCTCGCTGAGGTGGCGCAAAAAGCACAGGATCAGCGAGGCGCTGACGCCCAGCCCGGCCTGTGCATCCACGCAGGCGCGGTGCAGGCCGTTGACGACCGTTTCCATGCTGACGCCGCGCGCCGTATGCGTTTGCGGGTCGAAGAACATTTCGGTGTGCACCACGTTGTCAGCGGCAGCTTTGCGCAAGTAGGCATAGGCCATATCGTAAAAATCCTGCTCGGTGATGAGCACGCTGGCACCTGCGTAGTAGATGTCGAGAAAGCTCTGCAGGTTGGTGAAGGCATACGCGCTGCGCAATTCTTCAACGCTGGCGTAGGGAATGCTCACGCCGTTGCGGCGGGCCAGTGCAAAGATCAGTTCGGGCTCAAGCGAGCCCTCGATGTGCATATGCAGCTCGGCTTTGGGCATGCTTTTGAGCAGCTCAGGCAGGCGGTCCGCGGACACGGGTTTTACATTGAATGGTGCGGGCGTCATTTCAACTCCAGAAACAAAAAAAGCTGCCCGAAGGCAGCTTTGAAACTACGTTGCGAGCGCTCCGGCCCGGGAACTGTTGCCCCAGGCACGGCGCTGCGTCCATTATCCTCAGTTGCCGGGAACCTTGCCTTCGACACCCTTGACATACGTCTTCAGGCCGCCGAGAAATTTGTCGTCCGCCACCACATCCTTGGCCAGCAGCTCCTTGCCGGTGTTGTCGGTGATGGGGCCTTTCCAGATCGAGAAGCTGCCGTCCTTCAGGCCCGCCTTGACTTCGTCGATGCGCTTTTTGGTGTCGTCCGGCACATCGGCGGCAATTGACACGATGTCAATCGCGCCTTCCTTGACGCCCCACCAGGCAGCGGTGTTGCCCGTCCATTTGCCTTCAAGGGCCTCACCCACGGATTTCACGTAGTACGGGCCCCAGTTGATGATGGCCGATGCCAGGTGGGCCTTGGGGCCGTAAGCGGTCATGTCCGAATCCCAGCCGAAGGCGCGTTTGCCCATTTTTTCGGCGGTCTGCAGCACGGCGGACGAATCAGTGTTCTGGAACAGCACGTCGGCCCCACCATTGATGAGAGCGGTGGCAGCCTCGGTTTCCTTGGGTGGGTTGAACCATTCATTGACCCACACCACCTTGGTCTTGACCTTGGGATTGACCGACTGCGCGCCCAGCGTGAAGCTGTTGATGTTGCGCACTACTTCAGGAATCGGCACCGAGCCAACCACGCCCAGCGTGCCGGTCTTGCTCATCTTGCCCGCGATCACGCCGGCCATGTAGGCGCCTTCGTAAGTGCGGCTGTCATAGGTGCGCATGTTGGCGGCCTGCTTGTAGCCGGTGGCGTGCTCGAACTTCACGTCTTTGGTGTCGCCTGCTACCTTGAGCATGGGCTCCATGTAGCCGAAGGTGGTGCCGAAGATCAGCTTGTTGCCCTGGGCTGCCATGTCGCGGATCACACGCTCGGCGTCGGCTGACTCGGGTACTTTTTCGACGAAGCTGGTGACAACCTTGTCGCCATAGGCTTTCTCCACGGCCTTGCGGCCGTTGTCGTGCGCGAAGGTCCAGCCGCCGTCGCCCACAGGGCCCACATAGGCAAAGGCAATTTTCAGAGGCTCGACCTTGGCAGGCGCTGCCGCCGCTGGTGCGGCAGGCGCCGCTGCCGGCTCTTCCTTCTTGCCGCAGCCCATCAGGGCTGCCCCCGCCACGGCCGACAGGGCCGCCAGCTTGAGCAGGGAACGTTTTTGCAGGTCAGTCATGTGAACTCGCTTTCGTTGTAGGAAATGACATTGAAATGAAAAGTGGAACGGGAAGGCGAAAAAAAGCAATTATGCGGCGGATCGGCCGTCAATACACCATCAGGCCCCCGGGTAAAAAGGCTTGCCGATGGAGCTGGGCATGTTGACGCGAATCCATAGCGGGTTGCGCGAGATCAGGACCAGCACCACGATGGTGGACAGGTAGGGCAGCATGCTCAGGAATTGCGTGGGCATGTTGACGCCCAGGCTTTGCAGGTGAAACTGCAGCATGGTCACGCCACCGAACAGGTAAGCACCCAGCAAAACCCGTGCCGGGCGCCAGGTGGCAAAGGTGGTGAGCGCCAGCGCGATCCAGCCTTTGCCGGCGATCATGCCCTCCACCCACAGCGGCGTATAGACCACCGACACATAGGCGCCCGCCAGCCCGCACAGCGCACCGCCGGCCACCACGGCCGCCAGCCGGATGCGCCGCACCGGGTAGCCCAGCGCATGCGCCGACTCGGGGCTTTCACCCACCGAGCGCAACACCAGGCCAGCGCGCGTGCGGTACAAAAACCAGATCAACCCGGCCGTCAGCGCCATCGCGATGTAAACCATGGGGTGCTGGCGGAACAGCGCCGGGCCCACGAGCGGAATATCAGCCAGGAAGGGAATCGGGTACTGCGACTGTTCGGGCAGCTTCTCTTGCACGTATTTGATGCCGGCAAAGGCCGAAAAACCCGCGCCGAACAGGCTGAGCGCCAGGCCTGTGGCGTACTGGTTGGTGTTGAGCCAGATCACCAGCACACCGAAAACCGCGGCCAGGAACGCGCCCGCCGCCATACCGGCCACAAAGCCCAGCCAGCTGTTGCCGGTGTGCACCACGGTGGCAAAGCCGGCAATGGCGGCGCACAGCATCATGCCTTCGGCGCCCAGATTGACGATGCCGGCCTTCTCGTTGATCAGCAGGCCGAGCGCGGCAATGGCCAGCACGGTGCCCGCGCTGAGTGTGGCCGCGATGAGCAATGCGGTGGAGTCCATCAACCGGCTCCTTTCACAAGGTCGGTGGAAGGAAGCGTGGCCACCTGCACGGGGATGGGCCTGGACAGCCTGAGCCTGTAGGCGATCAAGGTATCGCAAGCCAGCAGGCTGAAGAGTAGCAAGCCCTGGAACACGCCGGTGATCGACTTGGGCAGCCCCAGGCGCGACTGCGCGAGCTCGCCGCCAATGTAGAACATGCTCATCAGGATGGCCGAGAACACCACGCCGACCGGGTGCAGGCGCCCGACGAAGGCGACGATGATCGCGGCAAAACCATACCCCGCCGGCACATAAGGCGTGAGCTGGCCGATGGGGCCGGCCACCTCCAGCGCGCCTGCCAGGCCCGCCGCGGCACCCGATGTCAGCAGCGCCAGCCACAACGCCCGGCGCGACGAGAAGCCGGCATAGCGCGCAGCAGCAGGCGCCAGGCCGCTGACTTCATGCCGGAAACCCGCGTGTGTGCGGAACATGAACAGCCACAGCCCGGCCACACCCAGCAGCGCGAGGATGATGCCGATGTTCACGCGCGAGCCCTGCATGAGCCGCGGAATCTGTGTCACGGCCTCGAAAGTTTTGGTTTGCGGGAAGTTGTAGCCGTTGGGGTCTTTCCAGGGGCCGAAGACGAGGTAGTTCAGCACCATCTCCGCCACATAGACCAGCATCAGGCTGACCAGGATTTCATTGGCGTTGAAACGGTCTCGCAGCAAGGCGGTGATGCCGGCCCACACCATGCCGCCCGCAAGGCCTGCCAGCAGGATGGCCGGAACGATCCAGGGGCCGGTGGTTTTTTCAGCCAGCAGCGCCACGCCGCCTGCGGCGATCGCACCCATGACGAACTGGCCTTCGGCGCCGATGTTCCAGACATTGGAGCGAAAACACACGGCCAGCCCCAGCGCGATGATGAGCAGCGGCGTGGCCTTGACCAGCAGTTCGCCGATGGCATACGGCGACTTGATGGGTTCCCAGAAAAACACCTGCAACCCCTTGACGGGGTCTTTGCCCAGTGCCACGAAGAGCGCCACGCCGATCAGCACGGTAATCAGCAGGGCCAGCACCGGGGAGGCATAGCTCCAGAAGGAAGACGGCTGGGGACGGATTTCGAGCTTCATGCCGAGGCCTCCGCCGTGGTTTGTGTTGTTTCTGTTGGGTGCGTGCCGGGCGCCCAGAGCCCGCTCATCCACTGCCCCACCAGTTCCACCGTGGCGTCGACGCGAGGCAGCGAAGGCGAGAGCTGACCCTTGGCCATCACGTACAGCCGGTCGCAGATGTCGAACAGTTCTTCGAGTTCCTCGCTCACCACCAGCACCGCGCAGCCGGCATCGCGCAACTTGAGCAGCTCGCCGCGGATCTGCGTGGCCGCGCCCACGTCAACACCCCAGGTCGGCTGCGAGACGATCAGGAGTTCAGGCCGGGCATCAATCTCGCGGCCCATGATGAACTTCTGCAGGTTGCCGCCCGAAAGGGATTTGGCCACTGCCTGCGGCCCGCCCGACTTCACCTTGTACTCGGCAATGATGCGGTCGGCCTGCGCCTGCAACGCGCCGCGGTCGAGCCAGCCGCTTTTGCCGACGGCCTCCTTGCGCGTGAGCAACAGGTTGCGCGCCAGCGAAAGCGACGGTACGGCGCCGCGGCCCAGGCGTTCTTCAGGCACAAAGTGCAGGCCCAGTGCGCGCCGGCCACCCGGCCCGAGCTTGCCCACCGGCTGGCCTTTCACCGCAACCGCATCGGCCGCAGCGCGGGTATCTTCGCCCGACAGCGCATAGAGCAGTTCCTTCTGGCCGTTGCCCGACACTCCGGCGATACCGACGACCTCGCCGGCGCGCACCTGCAACGCGACCTGGTGCAGGTCGACGCCGAACTGTTCTTCTTTGGACAAGTCGAGCTGTTTCACCTCTAACACCACGGCGCCGGTGCGCACCGCCCGGTGTTCCAGCGCGGGCGGCTCGGCGCCAATCATCAAACGGCTCAGCGAGGCGTTGGACTCCTGCCGTGGATCGCAGAAACCGGAAACCTTGCCGCCGCGCAACACCGTACAGGCGGTGCACAGCGCGCGGATTTCATGCAGCTTGTGGCTGATGTACAAAATACTGCAGCCCTGCGCGGCCAGTGTCCTCAGCGTGACAAAGAGGTTCTCGACCGCCTGGGGCGTCAGCACCGACGTGGGTTCGTCCAGGATCAGCAGCCGCGGATGCGTGAGCAGCGCCCTGACAATCTCCACCCGCTGGCGCTCGCCGACGCTCAGGGTATGCACGGGACGTGTCGGGTCCAGCTGCAGGCCATAGGCTTGCGTCGTCTGCATGATGCGCTGCGAGACCTCGGCCAGCGTGAGGTGTTTGTCCAGCCCCAGCCAGACGTTTTCGGCCACCGTCAGCGTGTCGAACAGGCTGAAGTGCTGGAAGACCATGCTGATGCCCAGCGCCCGCGCTTCGTGCGGGTTGCGCACCACGACCGGTTTGCCGTCCATCGCCACGCTGCCGGCGTCGGGCTTGACCGAACCGTAGATGATCTTCATCAGGGTGGATTTGCCCGCGCCGTTTTCACCGAGCACGGCGTGGATCTCACCGGGCTGAACCGTCAGCGAAATGCCGCTGTTGGCCACCACGCCGGGGTAGCTTTTGGTGATGCCGGAAAGCTGCAGCCGCGGCGGCTGGCCGGGCGGGCTGTCAGTCTGGGGCGGGGCTGCGGTCATTGTCTCTGGGGTATCCGGTTTTGTCGTCGGTTTATAGGTAATTCTGGCTGCAGCCCATACAGGACGGTCGCAAGCAGCTATTCTTTTCGTAGCGTTGAGGCCACGGACTTGACACGTTCGCGCAGCCAGCGGGCCGAGTTGGAGGCGTGCGTGCGTTCGTGCCAGAGCTGGTAATACATCATGCGGGGAAAGGCGATCGGGGTGGGCAGTATTTTCACCGGCAGCAGGCTGGCAAAGCGTTCGCAGTACTGGCGCCCGGTGGTCATCACCAGCAAGCTTGATGCCACCATGGACGGCATAAGGCTGAAGTGCGGGCAGCGCACCGTGATGTTGCGCACCATGCCCAGGGTGTCGAGATGCTCGTCGATCACACCCTTGGCGCCGGGGTGCGTGGCGGTAGGGGCGATGTGTTCGGCTTCCAGCCAGGTCGCGGCATCCCAGCCGCGGCGCACCGCCGGGTGGTCTTTGGCGACCAGGCACACCACTTCGTCGCCGAAAAGCCGCGCCATGTGCAGGTCGTCGGGCGGTGCGGCCCAGTTGCCTATGACGATGTCGGCCTGGCCTTGCGCCAGGTGCATGCGGTAGTCGGATTCAGCGGACAGCGGGTGGATTTCAATATGGCAGAGCGGCGCCTGGGATTTGATCTGTGCCACCAGTTGCGGCAGGAAAGACGGGTCCAGGTAGTCGCTCGCCGCCAGGCTAAAGGTGGTTTCTGCCGTGGCAGGGTCAAACCCCCGCGCGTCACTGAACAGCATGCCGGCCGCGCGCAAAATGCTGGCCGAGGGCTCGATCATGCGCAGGCCCGCATCCGTAGGCACCATGCCGGAGCCGGACCGCACCAGGATAGGGTCACCCGCCAGCGTGCGCAGGCGCTTGAGCGCCGCGCTGACGGCGGGCTGGTACATACCCAGGCGGAGGGCGGCGCGTGATACGCTGCGTTCAGTAAGCACGGTATTCAAGACCCTGATGAGATGGAGGTCTATCTTGTCGAAAAGCGCCTGGTCTTTCATACCTTTTCACCCATGCGGTTGATATGCACTTTTGTATGCTGGCCGCGGCGCGACTGTTTTAACCTGAAGCATGGCTGTCCCATCTTTTTCCAGACCCATCCGCTTCGTCAGGCGGGGTGAAGTTGTTTCCGTCAGCAATGTACCACCCAGCCGCACCCTGCTGGAGCTGCTGCGCGAGGACCTGGCCTGCACCGGCACCAAGGAGGGCTGCGGCGAAGGCGACTGCGGCGCCTGCACCGTGGTGCTGGGCGAGGCGGCCGGCGGCAAGCTCGAATACCGCGCCATTAACAGCTGCATTCGCCTGGCGCATTCCATTGACGGATTGGCCGTCTGGACCGTGGAAGATATTGCCCCCACGCTTTTCACTTCGCCTTCGGCTTCGTGTAATGCGCTGCCCCCCGAGGGGGCGCTGCGCCTGCGGCCCGGCAAAGCCGGTTCCGCGGCCCCTGCTGGCGAGGGAGAAGGGGTTGAACCAGCGCTACATCCTGCCCAGCAAGCCATGGTCGACAAGCACGGCTCCCAATGCGGCTTCTGCACCCCCGGCTTCGTGATGAGCCTGTTCGGCATGTACCAAAACCACATCTGCAAGGGCGAGCCTGTCACGCGGGAGCTCGCGCAGGAAGAACTTTCGGGCAACCTCTGCCGCTGCACCGGCTACCGGCCCATCCTGGAGGCCGCGCAAACGATGGGCAGCCTGCGTCCCGTTCGGATCGACGAAGCCGGTTTGCTACAAAAACTGGAGCTGCTTGCGCCCGTCCCTATTGGGCTGCAGGCCGATTTGGCTTACAAATCGCCGAAAACACTGGCAGCCCTGCTGCAGGCCCGCGCCGCCCACCCTGGCGCCCAGCTGGTGGCCGGCTGCACCGACGTGGGCTTGTGGGTGACCAAGCAGCATATGCAGTTTGGCGAAGTGCTTGACGTCACCCGGGTGCGGGAGCTGCGCCGCATTGAAGACTACCCGCGGCACATCGCCATTGGCGCCGCAGTGACACTGGCCGACGCCTATGCGGCGCTGGTCAAAGACCGGCCGCAGTTGCACAACTTCGCGGCCCGCTTTGCGGGGCTGCCGGTGCGCAATTCCGGCACGCTGGGCGGCAACATTGCCAACGGCTCGCCGATTGGCGACTCCATGCCCTTGCTGATTGCGCTGGGGGCCAACATCGTCCTGATGAGCGTGCGCGGCCACCGCGAAATGCCGCTGGAAGCGCTTTACACCGGCTACCGCAAGAACCTGATGGCGCCCGACGAAGTGCTGGCCTGGATCAAGGTGCCCAAGGCGCAGCCCCGGGAGGCGATGAAGGCTTACAAAATCTCCAAGCGCTACGACGACGATATTTCCGCCGTCTGTCTGGCGATCAATCTGCAGATTGAAAACAACACCGTGGTCACTGCGTCCATCGGTGCGGGCGGCGTCGCCGCCACGCCGGTGCGTGCCATCCAGACCGAGGCGGCGCTGACGGAGAAACCCTGGACGCAGACCACTGTGCAGCACGCCATCGCTACGTTACGCGCCGAGTTCTCGCCCATCTCGGACATGCGCGCCTCTGCGGCCTACCGCAGTCAGGTGCTGGGCAACCTGCTCCAGCGTTACTGGCTTGAAAGCCAGGGACTGCAGCAGATCAACCTGGCGAGCTTCCGGCTGGAGGAAGCCGCATGAACGCCGCGAAAGACATCTCCGTCAGCCGCGATGCGGTGGCCGACCCGGACGTACGCGCAGCCAACGCCCGCGCTGGTGATATGCCCGCTGCGGACCTGGCGGAAAAAACGTCGCTGGCCAAAAAACCTGCAGGCACGCAGGCGGCGGGCCGCTCGACGCCCCATGAAAGCGCTCGCGCGCAAGTCGCCGGCGCCGCCACCTATGTCGACGACATTCCCGAGGTGCGCGGCACGCTGCATGCCGCGCCCATTTTGTCGACCGTGGCACACGGAAAGCTGCTGGGCGTCGACACCACTGCGGCGCTGGCCATGCCGGGCGTGCGCGATGTGATTCTGGCGCGCGACATTCCGGGCGACCCGGTGCTGGGCAATTTCTCGCACGACGAACCGGTATTTGCGCAGGGCACGGTGCAGCACATCGGCCAGGTGATCGGCGTGGTGGTGGCCGACACCGTCATGCAGGCCCGCCGCGCCGCGCGCAAGGTGGTGTGCAACATCGAACCCCTGCCTGCATTGTTGACCGTGCGTGATGCACTCAAAGCTGAGAGTTATGTATTGCCGCCGGTCTTCGTCAAACGCGGCGATGCGGCAGCTGCACACAAAAAAGCTCCGCACACGCTGCACGGCACACTCGAAGTGGGCGGCCAGGAGCACTTTTACCTCGAAGGCCAGGTTGCCTACGTTGTGCCGCAGGAGCAGCAGCAATGGCTGGTGTATTCGAGCACCCAGCACCCCGGCGAAATCCAGCATTGGGTGTCGCACGCACTGGGCATTGCCAACCACGCAGTGCGCGTTGAATGCCGGCGCATGGGCGGCGGCTTTGGCGGCAAGGAAACGCAGTCAGGCCAGATGGCCGTCTGGGCCGCCATCGCTGCCCACAAACTGCATTGCCCCGTCAAGCTGCGGCTGGACCGCGACGACGACTTCATGGTCACCGGAAAACGCCACCCGTTTGCATATGAATACGACGTGGGTTTTGACGAGACCGGCCGGCTCAGCGGCCTCAAGCTCATGATGGCGGTGAATTGCGGCTTCAGCGCCGACCTGTCGGGCCCGGTGGCCGACCGCGCGGTCTTCCACGCCGACAACGCTTACTTTCTGGAGGACGTGGAGATAGCGTCCTACCGCTGCAAGACCAACACGCAAAGCAACACCGCCTTCCGCGGCTTCGGCGGGCCGCAGGGCATGATCGTGATTGAAGCCATCATGGGCGACATCGCACGCACGCTCGGGCTGGACCCGCTGGAGGTTCGCAAACGCAACCTCTACGGCATCGGTGAGCGCGACGTCACCCACTACCAGATGAAGGTCGAGGACAACATCCTCGACCCGCTGCTATCAAAGCTGGCGCTGTCTGCGCTTTATTCACAACGCCGTCAGAAAATTTCTGCCTGGAACACCCAAAGCCCGGTCATCAAGCGCGGCATCGCCATCACACCCGTCAAGTTCGGCATTTCGTTTACCGCCACCCTCTTCAACCAGGCCGGGGCACTGGTGCATGTGTACACCGACGGCAGCGTACAAGTGAACCACGGCGGCACCGAAATGGGCCAGGGCCTGAACACCAAGGTCGCCCAGATCGTGGCCGATGAACTGGGCGTGCCGTTCGACCAGGTGCTGGCCACCGCCAGCGACACCAGCAAGATTCCGAACGCGTCAGCCACCGCGGCCTCAGCCGGCACCGACCTGAACGCGCGCGCCGCGCAATACGCCGCCCGCAATGTGCGCGACAACCTGGCGCAATTTGTGGCCGGCCTGGACCGGTGCGGCGCGGGCGCGGTGCAGTTTGAAGGGGGCGAGGTTGTCACACCCGCAGGCGCGCGGCCTTTCACCGAAGTCGTGAAGCTGGCCTATGCCAACCGCATCCAGCTCTGGAGCGACGGCTTTTACCGCACACCCAAAATCCACTACGACAAGGCCACACTGACCGGCCGGCCGTTCTACTACTTCGCCTACGGGGCAGCCTGCACCGAAGTCGCCATCGACACCCTGACGGGCGAAAGCCGTGTACTGAAAGTCGACATCCTGCATGACGTGGGCACCAGCATCAACCCGGCCATCGACATCGGCCAGATCGAAGGCGGCTTTGTGCAGGGCATGGGCTGGCTCACCACCGAGCAGCTGGTGTGGAACGACAAGGGCCTTTTGACCACGCACGCGCCCAGCACCTACAAGATTCCTGCAACCGGCGATGTACCCGAGCATTTCAAGATCGATCTGTGGCCCGAGCCCAACCGCGAAGACAACGTCTTCGGCAGCAAGGCCGTGGGCGAACCGCCGCTGATGCTGGCGATCAGTGTGTACGAGGCACTACGGGATGCGGTGGGGGCTGGAAAGCCAGGGGATCAACTTGTGGTGATGGATGCGCCGGCTACGGCGGAGAATGTGCTGAGGGCCGTCGGCTATGGTGATTCGCCAAAATTATTGACGTAGGCTCATGCCCCTGGACAGATCAACATCAAGCCGTGCAGGGGAGCAACGCATGTGGCAATCCGCTTTATTAATATTCGTTCTGGGATTCACCATTTCAGGCGCAGAGGCGCAAGGCTCCCCTTCTCTCTGCTGGGTTCGTAGCACCTCGCTGTCCGACACAGGCGAAGCAATTGTGAAATTCGATCCTGCTGCCCGTGGGTTTATGGGCATCACGTCTCCCGGCGCCCAACAGCCGGATACGACCTTCTCCCTGGTACCCGAAAGCAGCAACGAGAACGGGAGCGACTCTACGGTGCGTATCCCAAAAAACAAGGAGGCCTGGTTGCGCCAAGGCCATGAAGGCTGTGAGTTTCGATGGGCCCAGGAAGGCGGCAGCTCAGGCATACGCATCAGTGCGACCAGTTCCTACGTCCCGCCAGGAGCCGCACCAGCGACTGCGCATGCATTTGTTCCTTTCTCGAAAAAATGACTGTGCCTGGATTCCTCGCGCGCCGTTGCCAATACTTCACGACAACAGGCGGGTCCACGCTTCGCCCAGGCGTGGTCAAGCACAGCGGTAGCCTGCGACCCCGCAGCTACGGCAGCGTTTGAGCGCCTGATCCGAGACGGAAAATCAAGCCTCGCGGTACATCCCCGAGTCGCCCCGTACGCCCAGCTTTTTCCGGAAAGCCTGAATATCAAAGCCCTCGCTGGCGAGCTGCTTTTGCATGACGGTCTGGGCGGCGGCCACCGCATCGGCACTGGCCCACTCGACCACGGTCACCACATCGAACTCGCTGCTGTCGCCCGTCTGGGTCAGCACATGTTTTTGCAGGCAGCCGGGCTGCTCGCCCAGCATGCGCTGGACCTGGTGAATGCGCTCGACAAAAGCGGAGATCGATTGCGAGGGCACGACGAATTTGTCGACGCGGAACACGGAGGCGGAAGCGGGGCTTGATAAATCGCTGGACATGAAAACAACTCCTTTGAAATAAGCGGGCCGGATTGGCCTGAAAATGAGGAGTCTGAAACCTCAAGTAAAGTTTAGGTCAAGCATTTTTTTCAAGGAAATCCATGGGCACGGAACTGGAACAGGCCGGCATCTTTCCCACACTCTCGGTCGGCGACATGGCACGCCGCAGCGGCGTGGCGGTGTCCACCCTGCACTTTTATGAGAAAAAAGGGCTGATCAGCAGCACCCGCACCGAAGGCAACCAGCGTCGCTACGCACGCGAGATGCTGCGACGCGTGGCTTTTGTGCGTGTGGCGCAGCGGGTGGGCATTGCGCTGGCCGACATCGAGGCAGCCCTGGCCACCCTGCCCGCGAAGGCGGCCCCCAGCCGCGCGGACTGGGCCCGACTGTCGGCAGCCTGGCGCGCCGACCTGGACGAGCGCATGGCCCAGCTCAAAAAACTGCGCGACACCCTGGACGACTGCATAGGCTGCGGCTGCCTGTCGATTGACAAATGCCGGCTGCGCAACCCGTATGACCAGCTCGCCGGGCAGGGCGCGGGGCCGCAGCGTTTGTGGGTTCGTCGCCGGGAAGCCTAGAACAAGGGGCGGATCAGATCCAGCAACATCATCGCCACCGCAAAGCCCATCACCACCACACCGCCCCAGCCGAACCACGTGGTCTTCAGGCCCGAGGTGAAATTGCCCATCACCGATTTCCGGCCGGCCAGCAGCATCAGGCCGGCCATGATGGGCACGGCCACCACGCCATTGATCACGGCACTCCAGTAAAGCGCTTTCATCGGGTCTATGCTGGTGAAGTCCATGCCCGTGCCTACCACGGTAGCAATGACGATGATGGCGTAAAAGCGCTTGGCTTCGTACCAGTGGCGCTCCAGGCCTTCGGGCCAGCCGAAGGCCTCGGCCACGGCGTAGGCAGCTGACGAGGCCAGCACCGGCACGGCAAGCAGGCCGGTGGCGATGATGCCGCCGGCGAACAGCGCAAAGGCAAAATCGCCGGCCAGTGGCCGCAAAGCCTGCGCCGCCTGCGCGGCTGATGTCACATCATGGATACCGGCCGCATACAACACCGCACCACCCAACACCATGATGAAAAAGGCGATGGCATTAGAGAAAAACATGCCGATGTAGGTGTCGCGCTTGACGCGGCGAAGGTCGCGGCGGATCTTCTTTTCAGCGCCCAGCACGCCGCCCTTCAAGCGCAGCTCTTCGACCTCCTGCGAGGCCTGCCAGAAAAACAGGTAAGGCGAAATCGTGGTGCCCAGCAGCGCGACGATCATCATCCAGTAGCCCGAGGTCCATTGCAGTTTGGGAACGACCAGGTCATGCAGCACCTGGGCCCACTGCACCTGCACCAGGAACACGGCGATCACATAGGCAAAGAGAAAGAGCGTGAGCCATTTCAAAATGGGTGCGAGCTTGCGGTAAGGCACAAACACCTGCAGCAGCACGGTGATGATGCCGAAGGCCACCGCATGAAAGTGGTCGCCGCCGCCCACAGCCAGCTGCAGCGCCTCGCCCATGGCGGCAATGTCGGCGGCGATGTTGATGGTGTTGGCAATGACCAGCAAAAACACCATGCTCATCAGGAAGGCGCGCGGCGTGTGCTCGCGCAGGTTGGCCGCCACACCCTTGCCGGTGACGCGACCTATGCGGGCGCTGACCAGCTGGATGGCGATCATGAAGGGCAGTGACAAAAACACCGTCCACAGCAGCCCGGTGCCGAACTGCGCCCCCGCCTGCGTGTAGGTGGCGATACCGGAAGGGTCGTCATCGGCAGCGCCGGTGACTACACCTGGGCCGACATGGCGCAGGAAAGAGGGGATGCGGTTCAACATGGCCGCGAGGCTAACACGGCTTGATGAGGCCTGGCTTAAGCCAGATCAACATATCGATTCAGGCTACAGACCAATGCAGGCGAGCGCCAGCAGCTATAAAAACAGTAGCAGATGACTGGAATACAGCCTGGCGTCCAGGCTGGCAGCCATCAAAGGCGTAGTATGGAACACCTGCGGCAAGTTCTCGCGGCCCCACCCGACCGGCGCCAGGCAGCAGATGGCGTCTGCGGGTTTTCACACCGGAGAAATCATGACAGTTGCACCATGCACAAGCGGCGGACCGGCTCAGTCGTTCAGATGGCTGACACCGCTTTTTCTGGAAACCCGGAGCGCGGGCAATGAGAACCCGACGATGCCGCGCGCGTTGCCTGCGGGAGCTGCATGATGGACAGCGCCGCCCTCAGCCTTCTGGGTGCTTTCCTGTTGTCCATCATCGGACTCTTTGTCTTCATCTGGTCGCTGCGCAAAGGTCTGCTGCAAGAAAACCCTGTCGCGGCTTCCGTCATCTTCGCGCACGGCGAGATCGGCCAGGTCGACGACCCCGCGCTACAGGACGCGGCACAGGCGTCAATGCAGAAGGTAGCGAAGGAAGGCGGCATCAAGACGCACGCGGCCGACGCCGCCGAACTGCTGGACCGCATCACGTCCGACCGCTCCACCGCGTTTCCGGTGTTCATGTTCATCACCTTTGCCTGCCTGTGGCTCATCGTGGGCTCGATGGCGGGGCTGGTGTCGTCCATCAAGCTGCATGAGCCCGACTGGCTCACCGACTATGCCTGGCTGACCTTCGGCCGGATACGCACCGTGCACCTGACCGGCGTGCTCTACGGCTGGATCACCAATGCGGCGCTGGGAATGATCGTGTGGCTGCTGCCGCGACTGCTGCGCACCCGGCTCTACGGCGCCATCTGGGTCATGCTGGGCGGGGCGCTCATCAACATGGGCATCGCCGGCGGCATAGGCGCCATCGCGACCGGCTGGAACGACGGCATGGAATACCTGGAAATTCCATGGCAGATCGCGATCTTCATGTTCGCCGGCTTTGCCCTCGTCATCCTGCCGGTGCTGTTCACGCTGGTCAACCGCAAGGTCTCGCACCTGTACGTCAGCGTCTGGTACATGACGGCGGCGCTGCTGTGGATTGCCCTGCTCTTCCTGGTCGGCAAGATGCCCGGCGTGCACACCGGCGTGCAGCAGGCCACCACCAACTGGTGGTATGGGCATAACGTGCTGGGCCTGTGGTTCACGCCCGTGAGCGTGGGCGCCATCTATTACTTCCTGCCCAAAATCATCGGCCGGCCGATACGCTCCTACAACCTCTCGCTGCTGGGCTTCTGGACGCTGGCGTTTTTCTACGGCCAGGTCGGCGGCCACCACCTCATCGGCGGCCCGGTGCCCGGCTGGCTCATCACGCTGTCGATCGTGCAGAGCGTCATGATGGTGATTCCGGTGATCGCCTTCAGCATCAACATGGGCGCCACGCTGCAGGGGCGCATGCACCTGGCGCGTTATTCGCCGACGCTGCGCTTCATGATGTTCGGCGGGCTGATGTACCTTGCCTCATCGCTGCAGGGCTCGCTGGAGGCGCTGCGCAGCGTCAACCAGATCACCCACTTCACCCATTTCACGGTGGCCCATGCGCACCTGGGCGCCTATGCCTTCGTCACCATGGTGCTGTTCGGCGCCATCTATTTCATGATGCCCCGGGTGCTGAACTGGGAGTGGCCGTACCCGAAACTGATCACCCTGCATTTCTGGCTGGCGGCTGTCGGGGTGACGATATATTTTGTCGGGCTCACCATCGGCGGCTGGCTTCAAGGTGTGGCGATGCTGGATGCCGCCCAGCCCTTCATGGCTTCCGTCGAGCTGACCCTGCCCTACCTGAAATGGCGATCCGTGGGCGGCGGCCTGATGGTACTCAGCCATCTGGTGTTCGTCGGCCATTTCCTGGCCATGGCGCTTCGCTTCGGGCCGGGCCGCGCGGGCGCCGCCCTCTTCTGGCCCAACGACGCACGCAGCGCTGAAATGGGAGCCGCTCATGGAAAATGAAGTCAAGCTGGCATCGGGCGCCATGGTGGCCCTGGGCATCGCCACGGCGGCCCTGGTGGTGATGCCCTACATGCAGGTACGCGACATCAAACCGCCGCCGGAGCTGAAAAACTACACCAGCGCCCAACTCCGCGGGCGCGAGGTCTACATTGCCAATGGCTGCGTTTATTGCCACAGCCAGCAGCCGCGTGACCGGAACTTCGGCCCCGACGCGGAGCGCGGCTGGGGCCGGGCCTCGGTGCCGGGCGATTACTTCTATGACAGGCCGCATTTGCTGGGCAGCATGCGCACCGGGCCGGACCTCTTCAACATCGGGGCGCGCCAGCCGAGCAAGGACTGGCACCTGGGCCACCTGTACCAGCCGCGCGCCTATGTGCCCGGCTCCATCATGCCGTCCTACCCCTATCTTTTCACGGTGAAGGACGCCAAAGACGCCGAAAGCGAGGGCGAGCAGCCGCTGGCCCTGCCACCCGCCTACGGGCCGAACATCGGCCAGGTGGTCGTGCCTTCGCCGCAGGCGCTGGACCTGGTCAAGTACCTGCAGGGCCTGAACCACACCTACCCGGTGCTGCCACCCGCCCCCAAGCCCTGAGCCACACAAGGTCATCCCATGCTGAACGACAAGACATCTGAAAGCCGGGCCCAGGAGCGGGAACAGGCCGAGCCTTCCGAAAAAAGCCAGCCCATCCCGCTGATCTTCCTGGTCGGGGCATTGGCCCTGGTGCTGTGGGGCGCGGGCTACATCGTGCTGTCCGGCTCTTTCGGCCGCGCCGACCTGGGGGACAAGCGCACCCTGGCGGACCTCTCGGGCCCCGCGCCGGGCGCTGCGGCCAACGGCAAACAGCTGTTCACCGCCAACTGCGTGGCCTGCCACCAGGCCACCGGCAAAGGGCTGCCCGGGGTGTTTCCACCGCTGGACGGCTCCGAATGGGTCACCGGCGACGAGCGCACCGTGGCCAACATCCTGCTGCACGGCGTCACGGGCGAGATCACCGTCATGGGCAACACCTTCAAGGGCGCCATGCCGGCCTTCGCGCAGCTCAGCGATGCCGAACTGGCCGCGGTGGCGAGCTACGTCCGCGCCGAATGGTCCAACAAGGCGGGGGCCGTCAAGCCCGAGCTGTTTGAAGCCGAACGCAAGGCCGGCACGCGCACCACACCGTTCAACGGCGCTGCCGAGCTCAAGGCGCTGGCGGCCAAAAGCTCCTGAGCTGAAGGGGCAGCAAGCGTGGTGGGCCAGCCCTGATGCTTCGCACCGCCTTGCTCAGCGTCATGCTGGCCCTGGCGGGTTACGCCGCCGCCGCGTGGCTGACGCACGACTTTCAGGTCTGGACCGCCGAGGGCGCCCGTCGGCTCGAAGTTGCACTGCGACCTGTCGCAACCCCCGCAGTCAGCGTCGACGGGCCCGGCATCGCCTCTCAGGCACTGTCGCAGCATCTCGCCGACGGGCAGTCCGTCACGCTGGTGGATTTCATCTACACACGTTGCCAGACCGTCTGCCTGGCGATGGGCAGCAGCTTCCAGCAAATGCAGCAGATATTGCAGGCGAGGCAGGAGCGCGGCGGCAGGGTCAAGCTGCTGTCGATCAGCTTCGATGGGCGTCACGACAGCCCCGCCGTGCTGCAGGCCTATGCAGCACGATTGAGCGCTGACCCGGCGCTGTGGCGCTTTGTGCGTGTGCAGGACCCGCGGGACACCCAGCGCCTGCTGGCGGGTTTCCAGGTCGTGGTGGTTCCTGATGGCCGCGGCGATTTTGAACACAACGCGGCGCTGCTGGTCATCGACCAGAAAGGCCGGCTGGTTCGCATTTTTGACTACGCGGAACAGCAGCTCGCGCTCGACTATGCGCAGCACCTTGCGCAGGCTGCCCCGCCATGAAGAGGCTGGCGCCTCCCTCGCGCGGCACCCTGGCGGTTATGGCCGTCGCCCTGCTTTGCCTGCTGGCCTTGCCCGGCCTGCGGCATGGACTGGAAGCCAGCATGACACTTCATATGCTGGTGCAGTATCCCCTGCTGGCGCTGGCCGGCTATCTGCTCGCCACTGCACTGCCGGGGCGCTGGCTGGCTCGCCTGGGGCTCTGGAATGCCCACGGCATCAGCGGTTTGTTCGCTGCCGCGGTGGTGCTCGCGATCCTGATGATCCCCCGCGTACTAGACCTTGCGCTGGTGGACGGCCGCATCGAAATCCTGAAATGCCTGGCCCTGCTGGCCTGCGGCGCCGCCGTGCGCCTGTCCTGGCAAGCGGCGGGCCTGCTGGTGCAGGGTTTCTTTCTGGGCAATGTGCTGCCGATGATGGCAGTCGTGGGCAACCTGTATGAAACTTCGCCGGTACGCGTCTGCAACGCCTACCTGCTGGACGATCAGGCGCGCCTGGGGCAGATGCTGGTTTGGATTGCAGCAGCGATTGCCGCTGCGTGGTTTACCTGGCTGGTCCGTGCCTTGATGCAAAGAGACACTGCCATGCTGCCTGACGATGCAGTAACGAAACCCACGGCACGCTGACACCACTCATGCCGCCGGGGCGCCACTCACATGGCAAGGTTCAGATCCACTTCCAGGCCTGCCCGCTTCATTTCACGTGCCAGCAGCAGCCGCCACAATCCGGCCTCGTCGACCGAAATGCTTGTAGCGCCTTTCAGGACATCCGGCAAGGCGTCGTCTTCGGACAGCAGGCAGGCAATGCGGTTACGGCCGAGCGCGGCCAGCATGAACCCGATGGCCAGCATGGCCGCTGGCGCATCGGATTTGTTGCCCGGCAGGAGCAGCAAAAACGCCACATTGCGCAGCCCCTCCAGCTGGTCGATGGTGACGGCGTCGAGTATCGCCGCCTCCAGCCCCAGCTGCTCCATGAACTGGCACGCGTCGCCCACGGCATCTCCGCCCAGGCCCAGGATGGCCACGCGAGAACCGGACACGGCTTGCGGCGCGGTGGCGGAAGAGAGATCGGTCTTGGACATGGGCATCCTCGTTGGAATGGAAGGTGAAGGTGTGGAGATCTGCTCCGGTTCCGGCTCCGGTTCCGGTTCCGGTGCTGGTTCCGGTGCTGGTGCTGGTGCTGGTGGGGGCGGTGGTGGGGGCGGTGGCACCGGTTTCGCCTCCGCAACCGGCTCCACTATCGGCGCTGCAGTGCCATCGAGGTAGTCGCTCAGCAGCTTCTTGGCCGCATTCACGCGCATGATGGCCAGATCGATCCCTTGCCTGACTTTTTGCTGGCGTTCGTCGTCCGTGAAGCGGTCGCCGAAAGTCTTGTCCAGCAGAAAATCCTGTATCGCGACGGCAAACTGCCGGTATTCGGGCGTGCCCACGCCAAAGCTGTCGGCCAGGGTGGTGTTGACTTTCTTTTGCAGGGACTCCACGCTCGAATCCCAGCCGGTTTGCGTCACCGATATTTTGAAGGCCCGCAGAATCTTGATCTGCCGATTGACCTTTTCGATCGCGTTCTCGATCTGGGCTTTATCGGGGGCGCCGGATGGTAGTGTATTTTTGCCGTTGGACATGCAGGTTCCTCATGCGACCAGCCCATACTGTAAGGCTTCTCTGGTTCCGGACTCAACACCAGCAACGTCCCGCAGTTTTCATATTGGCATGCATCGGCCAGGAATGACCCAGCCATTCATCACATCTGCAGCGAAATCACCGTTCCGCCACCGCATGGCTCGCATGAGAACTTCACAGGCAGGAAGGCTTCGATGGTCCGCGCATTGGTGCGGGTGTGCTCGGTCAGCTCCGTCGCCCAATAGCGACCCATCCGACCCTGCAGGCCCGCCAGTGCCATGGGAATCATCAGCTGGTCTGCCAGGTGCGGGCCTACCGGCGCCTCGTGTGCCTGGTAATCCTTCACTTCCTGCAGCACACGGCGGGCAACCTGCTCGGCACTCACGCTCTTTTCGCCATAGGCAGCAAAGACCTCGGTGATGTTTTCATAGCGCAGGACAGCCAGCAGCGCATTGCCCGGCCCTTCGTTGCTGCGCAGCCCGCGGTCGCGCAGGCAGTCTTCCTGCCAGCCAAGCCCCTTGCGCAACACGTCCAGCTCACGCTCGGCCACACCTCTCGGCAGGCCGGCGTGCAGACATTCGGCGTATGCCTCTACCAACGCGCCACGTTCCATGAGGTGAATGGCCGAAAAGCCGTGCGCGGGCGGGTTCAGGCGCACGCGCGCCTCCCCGCCTCCCGCCGGGTAGAAACCGTGGCGGCGCAGTTCAATGTCAAACAGTGCCTCGCCGCTGCCGGCGAAATAAGGCGCCAGCGCGGTCAGAAAGGAACACGACGGCGCCATCGGGTTGTGCGTGCCGCCGCTGAGCAGCAGCGTCGAAGCCGCCTCGGCCTGCAGTAGCGGCCACAGCACGGTCTGCAGCACCAGCATGCAGCTGCCTGCCGAGCCGACCGCAAATTCGTAGTCGCCCGCGCGCACCTCACCTGGCGTGAACAGCAACGTGGTTTCGCCAATCTGCACGGCCTGACCGGTGGCATTGACGGCAGAAGTCTCATCGCCGCCGCCGCCCACAGCCACAGCCGCGTTCACGCAGGCCAGGTGCTGGCGCATCAGGCCGGGCTTGGGCCGCTTCGCACGGATGTTGTTCATGCGAAACGGCTTGCCCGTGACCAAGCTGAGCGCCAGAGCCGTGCGCAGAATCTGCCCGCCGCCTTCGCCTTGCGAGCCATCGAGTTCAATCATTGTTTTTCTTCTTTCATCATCAGTCAGTTGCGCTGGCGGCAAGCACGCTCAAGGTCCGGTTAACAGGGTTCCACACCGTCAGGCACCAAATGCCCCACCACTCTTTTCCCGCTTCAAAATAGTTACTCCATTGGCTGCGCGATGGTTCAAGATCAGGATCACCAACCCAGTCGATCACCTCAGGAAGATGGCCCGGGATCAAACCTAAAATTTGACACCACCGATCAAACAGCGCCTTCGCGTCAGCATCTTTCATGAAACCGTAAGGTGGGTCACTAAAACTCAAAAACAAACAAGGCGCACCGGCTGGATGCGCCGCGCAGGAAAAGAGGTCCTGTACTTTTTCCACCGGCAAAATTTCCGGACTCGCAGCGGCACAGTCGTAGTCGAGCTGATGAAAATTCGACGCACTAAATTGCGGAAATTTTTTGATGGCCTCCTGGTGGTTTACCAACCATCGCTCCCGTACGTCCGCGAACAGCAGCTCCAGCGCGCACCGATGCAGCGCCGCAGAAGGATCAATGCCTTTCTCCAGCGTGTAAACAGCAAAATCAAATACGCAGCCTGCTTCGGCAAGTTTTGCCCGAAGAGCCGTCAGGGCAGGACCGGACAATGCCTGCAGAGCGTTGTCCTTTTGCCCCCCTCCCTCAACCTTTGACACACACCACCTGCTTGAGCGTGTAAACCACTTCCACCAGATCACTCTGGGCCAGCATCACGGCGTCAATGTCCTTGTAGGCCATCGGGATCTCGTCGATCACCTCCGCGTCCTTGCGGCATTCCACGCCTTCGGTAGCCTTGATCTGGTCGTCCACCGTAAACAGCTTTTTGGCCTGCGTACGGCTCATGGTGCGACCTGCTCCGTGGCTGCAGCTCATGAAGCTGTCCGGGTTACCCTTGCCGCGCACGATGAAACTCTTGGCGCCCATGCTGCCTGGAATGATCCCGAGCTCTCCCGCCTTGGCGCTCACGGCACCCTTGCGGGTCACAAACACCTCTTGCCCAAAGTGCGTTTCCTTCTGCACATAGTTGTGGTGGCAGTTCACCGCCTCCAGGTGCGTCTCGAAGGGCTTGCTGATCACTTTGCGCAGCGCGCCAATGGCGGCCTGCATCATCACCTCGCGGTTCAGGCGCGCAAATTTTTGCGCCCAGCCCACACCGCGCACATAGTCGCCAAAGTACTGCGAACCTTCTTCGAGGTAGGCCAGGTCCTTGTCGGGCAGGTTGCGCTGGTGCAGCTCGGCGTCTTTCTTCGCGAGCTCGATGAAGTGCGTACCGATGGCGTTACCCACCCCGCGCGAACCACTGTGCAGCATGATCCACACCCCGCCGCCTTCGTCGAGGCACACCTCGACAAAGTGGTTGCCGCCACCCAGCGTTCCCATGTGGCGGTGGTTGTTGGTGTTCTTCAGGCGTGGGTAGTCCAGGCAGATTGCCTCGAACTCTTCGACCAGCTGGCCCCAGGCCGCATCTGCCGCGCTGGGCGGATTCGTCCAGGCGCCGACTTCTCGCACTGAACCATTCCTGCGATAGGTCTTGGGCGCCGAGCCGTGCGGCACGGCTTTTTCGATCTCCGAGCGCAGCGGACCCAGGTTGTCAGGCAGGTCTTCGGCGCGCAGCGTGGTTTTGCAGGCCATCATGCCGCAGCCGATATCCACGCCCACCGCAGCTGGAATGATCGCCTTGAAGGTCGGGATCACGCTGCCGATGGTCGCGCCCAGGCCGTAATGCACGTCGGGCATCACGGCCACGTGCTTGAACACAATGGGCAGGCGGGCGGAGTTTTCCAACTGCTTCAGGGCCTGGGCTTCCACCGGTACGCCGTTGGTCCACATCTTGACCGGCACACCGCCGGTGACTTCATGTTGTTGGTAGTTCATTGTTTTTCTTCCTTTTTCAATAAAAACGGATGACTAGAGCTTGTGAAATGAAATTCCGCCACTTGTTGCCAAGCTGGGGCTTGAACCCAGACCCCGCGCCTTTCAGCGCGAGAGCGTTTGCACGCCGCGTCTACCTGTAATTTCACGGGCATTCATCCAAAACCTTTTGATCACCAGCAGCAACAAAATTGTTGAAATGGATACGTGCTCTACCAGACTGAGCTACGGTGCTGCAATGGGCTCGGGCACAAGCCCATTGCAGCACCGGCGGGATTCGAACCCGCGACCTCGGCATTAACAGTGCTGTAATTCCAACCGCATTTGCCGCCGGCAATCAAAACTTTTTGCTCTCTCTTCAAGAACTTTCAAAAACACGACAAGGATCGGTGAGATTTTCATGTGCATTCAGTTTCCTGTGATGCACATGGCCAGAGTCGAACCGGCTATATCCAATGTAATCCCGCCAGCATTCGTGCTTTTGAAAACCCTCTTGCCAATCTTTAAAAAAGGCCCCCGCCTGAGGACTAACAGTTGTGTGATAGAAACAGTTTGGATGTAATCACACCGGCATTCCTCAGGCGACGACGCTCAACACATCGAGTCATGGCTTACAAAGCCAGCTCGTCTATCAATCCGACCCAGTGGTCGGCTCCCAACGCCCCCGCGGCAAACAAAGCCAGTACCTTGAACACTTCATCGGTAAAACCGCCGATGTTCAGGATGTCAGGCCGTTCAAGCGCCTGCGTATGGGCGTAAGGCTGGATGTCGATACACACCAACCTGGCTTGCGGGTTGCGCTGCTTGAACACTTCCCATTCACGCAAGGTTTGCGTCGCACCGGCACGCTTGCTATCCACCCATGACTCGTTGTCCGACACCAGCACCACCAGGTCTGCCTTGGCCTTACCGGCGTTCAACAGGGCCAACGGCGCCGAGCAGTTGGTTCCGCCACCGCCCACGGCAGCCAGTTTCTCCGCATTGGTCATCACCGAGTCACGCGGGTTCAACGACAAGTTGACGACTTTCTGCTCAAACGGCAGCACCATGGTTGCCGGGTTCTTGCGCAGCAGAGCCGCAGCCACCAGGGCCGCCACGTCAATACAACGCACCGCACTGGTTGCAGAACCACGGTGTCCAGACACCGCCGAGCTCATGGAGCCCGACACATCAGGACACACCACCACCTTACCCACCAGAGCGGGCACGTTCTTCAACGCGATTTCCATCGCGTCTTGCAATGCTTCACGTACCTGCAGAGGAACGGTTTCATCCGTCGCTTTGTAGGCAGCCATCAACTGGTAGGGCAACACGCGGGCCTTCTCAATGCTCTGCACATCACGCAGTTTGGCGGCAATGGCCTTTTCAGCCTTGGTCGTACCAAACACACCGTGGCGCGCAAAGGTGTTGAGGTTCTGTCGAACCATCTGCCACGAGCCGTTCTTGGCAATCTGGGTCCACTGGTTGGTGGTCAGGTTCAACGCGGTCAGCATCTGAAAAGGCACATCGGGTGCCGCACCGCAGCGGTCCTTTTTGTAGGCTTCAAAAGCACGCGTCGCCTCGGGCAACTGGCTCACGTCAAAGTCACGGCCAATCAACCAGGCAAACCACGCGGCGCGCCAGGCCTCAGCCGGTTTTGGGTGAACCATCTTCACGACGTCGGCCAATGACGGGCTGTTACCCACGCTGGCGTTCAGCAGCTGCTTCTCGCTTGCATTGCACAACCAGGCCTGCACCAACTTCTTGGGACGCGAACCCATTGACTTACGGCCCACACGGCCGCTACGCAGAATTTGCACCACGTTACGCAGCATCTTGCCGTTGTCCACGACGCGAGGAAACGCCTTGGCAAACAGTGCCACATCGCGGGTCGCCAGCGAGGCCAACAGCAGCGCCGGCATGTCTTTCATATGGCCGCGCTCACGGGCATAGATGGCGGTTTTGGCCACGAAGCCCGCATCCACCTGCGCAGCCAGCTCCAGCACTTTGTCCAGTTGCTCGGCAGCACCGGCGTAGTAAACATTGTTCAGGCAACCGGTGACGGCCAACTGCACCAGCGCATGCCGAGGTGCCAGAGCATAAGCCACACCACCCGCCTCGTTGACAGTGGTGGAAGCAGACGGGAAAGCGCCTTTGCTGTTTTGAAATAGTTGAGTGTTTGCCATGTTCTTGTTCCTTGTTTGCATTCACCGTTGTGGTGACGAACTATGTATTGCAGGCAGCGTGCCAACTCTTCAAAACTTTTTCTCCATCACCGTAGATCATTGATTTAATTGAGTATTTTTCATAAAAATCAAAAAATAACCGGTTCATCTTCACTCATCTCTCCTATTTTTTTAGCTTTAAAGCTAGTACATTAGAAATATGAAGAAGAAAGTGGTGATGGGTTTCCTGGGTACCCAACTGGATTCGGGCCTGAGTGCTTCCCGTTGGGAGAAATGGCGGCCGACGGTGTCGATCGCACAGCATGAGGACCTGATCGTCGACCGGCTGGAGCTGATGCACGACGTGCGCAACAAGGCGCTGGCCGAAAGGGTGCGCGAAGACGTGGTTCAGCTCTCGCCCGGCACCGAGGTTCGCCTGGTCGAGATGAACCTGGCCAACCCCTGGGATTTCGGCGAGGTCTATGGCGCGCTGTATGACTGGATGCGTGCCTACGCCTTCGACACCGAGCGCGAAGAGTACTGGGCGCACATCACCACCGGCACCCATGTAGCGCAGATCTGCCTGTTCCTGCTGGTCGAGGCGCGCTTCATTCCCGGCGTTCTGTTGCAGACGGCGCCGCCCAGGGGCCGGCAAGGCCAGGGTGTGGGCAGCTATGAACTGATTGACTTGGACCTCTCGCGGTATGACGCGATCAACACGCGGCTTGCGGTGGCGCAGCAAGATGCAGTGTCCTTCCTCAAAAGCGGCATCGCCACACGCAACCCCCGCTTCAACAAGTTGATCGAGGAAATCGAACACATCGCCGTCCAGAGCAAGGCGCCCATCCTGCTGACCGGACCGACCGGCGCGGGCAAGTCGATGCTGGCGCGGCGCATCTTCGAGCTCAAAAAGTCACGCCACCAGGTCAGCGGCAGCTTTGTCGACGTGAACTGCGCGACGCTGCACGGCGACGGTGCAGGCTCCACGCTGTTCGGCCACAAGAAGGGAGCGTTCACCGGGGCGGCCAATGACCGTCCCGGCCTGCTGCGCACCGCCGACAAGGGCGTGCTGTTTCTCGACGAGATTGGCGAGCTGGGCCTGGACGAGCAGGCCATGCTGCTCAAGGCCGTGGAAGAAAAGCGCTTCCTGCCCGTAGGCGCCGACAAAGAAGTCGAAAGCAGCTTCCAGCTGATCGCCGGCACCAACAAGGACTTGCGTCTGGAAGTCGCCCGCGGGCGCTTCCGCGAGGACCTTTTTGCACGTATCAATCTGTGGACTTACACCCTGCCCGGCCTCAGCCAGCGCCGGGAGGATATCGAGCCCAACATGGACCACCAGCTCATGCTCGCATCCGAAGATCTGGGCAGAAAAACCCGCATGACCGCCGAAGCCCGCGCAGCCTACCTGCGATTTACACAATCGGGCGAGGCCATCTGGGCTGGCAATTTTCGGGACTTGAGCGCATCCATCACCCGCCTTGCCACGCTGGGCGACAACGGCCGCATCGGCGCGAGCCTGGTGGAGGCCGAGATCGCGCGGCTACGCTGGCAATGGCAGGCCACAGAACAGGAAGCCAGCGGCGGCGCTGCCTCACTCGCCGAATTAATGGGAGGCGCCGCGGACACACTCGATTACTTTGAACAGCTACAGCTTCAAGCCGTGATTGAGGTTTGCCGCAAAAGCGCTTCCCTCAGCGACGCCGGGCGGGTGCTCTTCAATGTCTCACGTACCCAGCGCAGCGTGGTGAACGATGCGGACCGGTTGCGCAAATATCTGCTGAAATTTGACCTGACCTGGGAGAAGCTGTCGACCTGAACCTGGGTACAAACCCGAGACACAAGGCCAGGCAGCCCTATTCGCTCATCACCACCAGCACCTGCGCATCGCTGCGGCCCAGCGAAAGGTAGATGTGGCCCACGCCACTGTCGAAATAGGCCGACTCATGGCGCCCCACTTCGATGATTTCGCCGGTCTCGAACTCGATGCGCACACGGCCCGACAGCACGATTACGAACTCCTGCCCTGCGTGGCGAATGAAGTCGGGGAACTGGCTGCGGCTGCGCGCCACGATGCGGCCGTGCATCGGCGTCATGCGCTTGCCCGGAAAGCCGGCGGCCAGCGCGCCGTAGTCATAGTTGCCAGAGCTGTAGGCTGGCGCACCGCCCGCCTCGGACCAGACCACCACCGGCTTTGCAGCGCCGGGGGCCGGCGCCGCGGCCCGCGCGTCCAGCAGTTGCCCCACGTCCAGCGACAGCGCCCGCGCCACGGCGGCCAGCTTTTCATAGCTGACCGAAATCTGGCCCAACTCCATCTTGGACAGCGTGGACAGCGCGACGCCGGAACGGCCGGACAGGTCCTTGAGCGTCAGCCGCCGCACCTTGCGGTGCCCGCGCAGGCTCAGACCGAGCCGCACCCGGTCCGCCTCGGGGGCGGCGGCAGGGTTGCGGGCGGGGCGTGCAGGCATGGTGTTTTCCCTTTTTTCGAAAAATCCCGGTAAATGGGCTGGACAGGCACGATTCTCGCATGTGAGAATTCTCAAATGAGAGAATTTGACATCCTGATCTTCGGCGCCGGCATTGCGGGCGCATCTTTGGCCTGGCGCCTGGCCGGGCAACGCAGCGTTGCGCTCGTCGAACGTGAATCCCAGCCGGGGTTTCACTCCACCGGCCGGTCGGCGGCCATGTTCATGGAAACCTATGGCCCGCCCATGGTGCGGGCACTGACGCGTGCCAGCCGCGGGTTTTACGAACGGCCGCCGGAAGGGTTTCACCCGGCGCTGATACAGCCCCGGGGCGTGCTTTACCTTGCCACGCACGGCCAGGAAAAAGAACTGGCGCACACCCGCCAGGAACTGTCCGCAAGCTGCCCCGGCCTGGTGACGCTGGACGCCGACACCACGCTGGCCCATGTGCCCTGCCTGCGGCCCGATGTGGTGCACGGCGCGCTGTACGACGCAGGCGCGCAGGACATGGATGTGCATGAACTGCATCAGGGCTTTCTGCGCGGCTTTCGCCAGAAGGCAGGCGCCGACGGAGAGCTGCGCACCGCCGCCACACTGACACAGGCCACGCATGACGGACAGCGCTGGGCCCTGCAATTCAGCGACGGCGAGACGCTGCGCGCCAAAACCGTGGTGAATGCCGCAGGCGCCTGGGCTGACGAGCTGGCCGCCATGTTCGGCGCGCAGCCCATCGGCCTGGTGCCGCACCGGCGCAGCGCCTTTACCTTCAAGGCGCCCGAGGGCATGGACGCCTCACACTGGCCCGCCGTGGTGGGTGTGGACGAAAGCTATTACTTCAAGCCCGATGCCGGGCAGCTGCTGGGCTCGCCCGCCAATGCGGATCCGACGGTTCCGCACGACGTGGTTCCTGAAGAGCTGGACATTGCCATGGGTATCCACCAGATCGAAAGTGTGTCGACACTGACGATACGCCGCCCTTCCAGCACTTGGGCCGGTCTGCGCTCTTTTGTACCCGACGGGGAAATGGTGATTGGCCACGACGACGCCTGCCCCGGTTTTTTCTGGCTCGCGGCGCAGGGCGGCTACGGCATCCAGAGCGCGGCAGGTGCAAGTGCGCTGGCCGATGCGCTGATCCGCCAGGCGGCGCTGCCTGAAGAATTGGCCCTACAAGGCGTTGAAGCCTCCAGGCTGTCACCTGCCCGGTTGCGTTAATCCTGGAGCCGCTTTTCAGAATCGCCCCGCCCCCACATCCCCGCATCCCCACTTCCGATTGATCCAATCTTCAACGAGGCCTACCATGCAACACATGTCTTTCAAAGCAATGCGCCGCACGCTGGCCGCCAGCGCTGTCTTTTTTTGTGGACTTGCCGCCGTGGGCGGGCCCGCCCATGCGGCCGAGTTTCCTGAGCGGCCCGTCACACTGGTCGCACCCTTCCCAGCCGGCGGTGCGGCCGACGTGCTGGCGCGCATCCTTGGCAAAGCCCTGGGTGACCAGCTGGGCCAGCCCGTGGTGGTCGAAAACAAGCCGGGCGCCGGCACCGCCATAGGCGCCGCCGCAGTGGCCAATGCCAAGCCCGATGGCTACACCCTGCTCGTGAGCTCCAACTCCACCTTCACACTGAACCCGGCGCTGCAACCCAAGCTGTCTTATGACCCGGCCAAGGGCTTTGAGGCGATAGGCATGGTGGGCTCAGTGGCGCTGGCCATGCTGGTGAACCCGTCGGTCACGGCCGCCGACGTGCACCAGTTCGTGGCGGCGGCCAAGGCCAATCCGGACAAATACCTGTACGGCAGTTTCGGAAATGGCACCAGCTCCAACTTCGCCGGCGCGATGTTCAATACGGCCACGGGCCTGAAGATGACGCATGTGCCCTACAAAGGCTCCGGCCCCCTGATGACCGATCTGATCGGCGGCCAAATCCCGGTGTCTTTCGACACCGTGGTCGCCGCATCGCAGCAACTCAAGTCCGGAAAGATCCGCGTGCTGGCCGTGGCCATGAACAAGCGCTCGGCCCTGCTGCCGAATGTGCCGACCATGGCCGAGGCCGGCTACCCAGCCGTCGACATGAACGCCTGGCTGGCCGTGGTGGCGCCCAAGGGCCTGCCGGCGCCCGTCAAGGCCCGACTGGAAAAGGCCCTGGCCACGGTGATGGCCAGCACCGAAACACTGGACAAGCTCAAGGCCGCCGGCTTCGAACCCGGCTATACCGCGGTTCCCGACTGGTCCGGCTTGGTGACGGCCGAGATCGCGCGCATGAAGGCGCTGGCCGAACGCTCCCAGATCAAAACAGATTAGTCATGACGACCCCCACGCTCGCCACTTCGTGTGCTTCGCTGCCCCCCGAGGGGGCGCGTTCCGCCTTGGGGCGGCCCGGCGGCGAGACCTGGCCCCCACGCTCCCCACTTCGTGTGCTTCGCTGCCCCCCCCGAGGGGGCGCGTTCCGCCTTGGGGCGGCCCGGCGGCGAGACCTGGCCCCCACGCTCGCCACTTCGTGTGCTTCGCTGCCCCCCCGAGGGGGCGCGTTCCGCCTTGGGGCGGCCCGGCGGCGAGACCTGGCCCCCACGCTCGCCACTTCGTGTGCTTCGCTGCCCCCCCGAGGGGGCGCGTTCCGCCTTGGGGCGGCCCGGCGGCGGAACATGACCATTTCCTTCGACACAAGACATTGATATGCACTCCACCCTTCCAGACATCTCCGCCGTCGAACTCCGCAGCCTGATCGCCAGCCGCGAGGTATCGCCGGTGGAGCTGATGGACGCCTGCATAGACCGCATCGAAAGCCTCAACCCCGCCATTAACGCGATCTGCGCGACCGACTTCACGCGTGCGCGCGAGGGTGCACGCGAAGCCGAAGCGCAAGTGATGCGCGGGGGGGCGCTGGGCCCTTTGCACGGACTGCCGCTGGGGGTGAAGGATCTGCAGGACACCGCGGGCCTGCTCACCACCTACGGCAACATAGGACTTCGCGGCAACGTGCCGGCCAAAGACAACGCACTGGTGGCCAAACTGCGCGCGGCCGGCGCCATCGTCACGGCCAAGACCAATGTGCCCGACATGGGCGCCGGCGCCAACTCGCGCAACCCGGTGTGGGGCGCGACGGGCAACCCGTTCAACCCCACGCTCAACGCGGGCGGTTCTTCCGGAGGCTCGGCGGCGGCGCTGGCAGCCGGCATGCTGCCGATCTGCACCGGCTCCGACACCGGCGGCTCGCTGCGTATTCCGGCTTCGCTCTGTGGCGTGGTCGGCCTGCGGCCTTCGCCCGGGCTGGTGGCCAACGACGCCCGGCCGCTGGGCTGGTCTGTCATCTCCGTGCTGGGGCCGATGGGGCGCAACGTGGCCGATACGGCGCTGCTCTTTGCCGCCAGCGTGGGCGCGAACGCACGCGACCCGCTTTCCTACCCGGTGGATGCCTCCACGTTCTGGCCCTTGAAGCAGGTGGACCTTTCCACCTTGCGTGTGGGCACCACGGAAGACTTTGGCATGTGCATCGTGGACCCGGAAATCCGGCGCGTGTTCCGCCAGCGCGTGGAAGCCGTCCGGCCGCTGGTAGCGAGCTGCGAGCCGATAGACCTTGAATTGGGCGATGCCGACCGCGCCTTTGACACGCTGCGCGCAGAAAGTTTTGTAGCGGCATTCGCCGACACCTATCGCAACGCTCCCGAAACCCTGGGCCCGAATGTACGCGCCAACATGGAAATCGCGGCCGCCATCACGCTGGCGGACCGCGCCTGGGCACACCTGGAGCAAACACGCATTTCACGCCACTTTGCCAAGGCTTTCGAGCAATACGACATCATCCTGGCGCCCGTCACGCCGGTCACACCCTTTCCCTGGACGGAGCTGTATGCCGGCCACATCGACGGCCAGGCCATGCGCAACTACTACCACTGGCTGGGCCTGACCTATGTGGTGACCCTGGCCACCAACCCGGCGCTCGCGCTGCCCTGCGGCAAAGACGAACACGGCATGCCCTTCGGACTGCAGGTGATTGGACGGCTGCACGCCGATGCGCAACTGCTGGCCGCATGCCAGGCGCTGGAACAGGTCTTTGAAGCCAGCGATACCTTGCGCAGGCCGCAACCCGATTTGCAAACTTTGCAGACGGCACGGCCGGAACTCAAATCCATCGTCACGCATCCGCCCGAGACCAGCGCGGCGCCCGGCACGGGTGGTTTGACAGCCGTGTGAGGCTTTTTTTCGCCTGTTTTATGTATCAAACAGGCCCGCAGCGCAGGTAGAACCTGCGCGAGCAGCTACAAAATCAATAGCGCCCGGAAGTCATTGACGTTGGTATGTGTGGGCCCCGGAATGACCAGGCCACCCAGCGGCTCGAAGTAGCCGTAGGCGTCGTTGCGGTCCAGGTACTGGTCCAGCTTCATGCCTTTGGCCAGTGCGCACTGCAGTGTGTCGGGCGCTACATAGGCACCCGCGTTGTCTTCCACACCGTCGATGCCGTCGGTGTCTGCTGCCAGCGCATACACGCCCGGCTGGCCTTGCAGGGCCAGGGCCAGGCCCATGCAGAATTCGCCGGCACGGCCTCCGCGGCCGCGCGGCGTGCCTTCTGCTTGCTTGCGAACGGTCACTGTGGTTTCCCCGCCGCTCAGGATCACGCAGGGCTTGCTGAAGGGCTGCCCCTTGAGCGCCACGGCACGGGCCAGCGCCGCATGCACCTTGCCAACCTCGCGGGACTCACCTTCCATCTCGTCGCTTAGGATGTACGCTTGCAGGCCGGCTGCGCGCGCTACCGCGGCGGCGGCCTCCAAACTTTGCTGCGGCGTGGCAATCATGTGCACCTCATGGCCTTTGAAGACCGCGTCGCCCGGTTTGGGGGTTTCGAGTGCGCCCTGCTCCAGCAGGCTCATGATGGCGCCGGGCACTTCAATGCCGTAGCGTTGCAGGATGGCCACCGCCTCGGCGCAACTGGTGGCGTCGGGCACCGTCGGGCCGCTGGCGATGATGGACGGATCGTCTCCCGGCACATCGCTGATGGTCAGCGTCACCACACGCGCCGGCGCGCAGGCTGCGGCCAGGCGGCCGCCCTTGATGCGCGAGAGATGTTTGCGCACGCAGTTCATCTCGGAAATATTGGCGCCACTGTTGAGCAGCGCCTTGTTAATGCGCTGCTTGTCTTCCAGCGTCAAGCCTTCAGCGGGCAGGGTCAGCAACGCCGAGCCGCCCCCCGAGATCAGGCACAGCACCAGGTCGTTTTTGCCCAGCCCCTGCACCATGGCCAGGATGCGCTGTGCAGCTTCCAGCCCTGCCGCATCCGGCACCGGGTGCGCGGCTTCGACAATCGCGATGCGCTGTTTCAGTCCCTCGGGGCGCGGCGGGATGTGGTGGTAGCGGGTCACGACCAGGCCTTCAAGCGGTGCGTCAGCGGGCCACAGTGCCTCCACCGCCTGCGCCATGGAACCGCCGGCCTTGCCCGCACCGATCACGATGGTGCGGCCGCCGCTTTCGGAGGTGGGCGGTTTGGGCAGGTAGCGTGCGGTGTTCTCAAGCGGCAGCGCGCGCGCAACGGCGGCGGCGTACAGGTGCTCGAGGAACTGGCGCGGCTGGGTGGCGGCGTCCGGGATGGGCGTGCCGGGGGTAGGTGTCTTGGCTGCAGTCATTGAAATGTCTCCACCCCCGGATTGTGCCGTGGTAACCGGGCAGTAACCCGGCAACGCGGGAGGGTTTGGGATTTCGCCGGAAAGGCAGCTTCCTAGAATGAGCCATCATCCACCGAAGCAGAAAGAAGAGCCTCATGAACGCTTACCTGGCCCTGGGCATCGCCATCGTTGCCGAAGTCATTGCCACCACGGCACTCAAGTCCAGCGACAGTTTCACGCGCCTGGTGCCCTCGTTGATCAGCATCGCGGGTTATGGCACCGCGCTGTATCTCCTCACGGTGACGATGAAGTCCATCCCCACCGGCGTGACCTACGCAATCTGGTCGGGCCTGGGCATTGTGCTGATCAGCATCACCAGTTTCTTCGTTCACCAGCAGAAGATTGACCTCTGGGGCATGGTGGGGATGGCGCTCATCATTGCCGGCGTGGTGGTGTTGAACCTTCTTTCCAACACCACCAGCCTCCACTGACGCCCCGGTCTTGCGGCCCTGACAGGACTTTCATCTCACGGCAAAGATCCGACATTGGAGTTGAAGCCATAACCGACCGGCGCCGGGAGCTACTTTTTCCCCAGGCCCAGGCGCTTCGCACCTTCGGTGTAGATACGGATGCGCTCCTTCATGAAGCCGTCCATCTGGTCCAGGCCCACGCTGACGAGTTCAAAGCCATTTTTGGCGGCGAGTTCCTTCATCTCGGGGTCGTTGTTCAGCACGGCCCACATGTCGGACAAGCGCCTGCGCGCCTCCAGCGGGGTGGATTTGGGCACGCCAATGCCGCGGTAGGCGCCATCCACCCAGTCCACACCGAGCTCCCTGAAGGTGGGCACGTCGGGCATCATCGGGTGGCGTTTTTCCATGGCGACTGCCAGCGGGCGCACCCTGCCCTTGTTGCCGATGGCAAACGGCGTGTAGGTCATCGCACCGTCGACCTGCGAGCCGATCACGGCCATCGACATGTCGCCCGTACCCTTGTAGGGCACGTAGGTGCTCTTGACGCCGAAGGCAGCGTTGAGCCGCTCATGCGCCGCATGGTTGGCGGAGTTCAGCCCCGAGCCGCCCAGGTTCAGCTTGCCGGGGTCTTTTTTGGCTGCGGCGATGAAGTCTGCAAACGTTTTGATCGGGCTTTTCTCGGGCACCACCAGCACGTCGGGGGTGTAGTGAAACCAGAACACCGGCACGATGTCGGCAGTCTTGTACTGCACCTCGCCCTCGATGGGCTGGAACACGATGTGCGGCAGGTTGATGCCCACTACATTGAGGCCGTCGCCCGGCAGGCTGTTCATCTGGCCCCACATCAGGCCGCCGCCGGCGCCCGCCTTGTACTGGATGATGGTGTCGACGGCCGGGCATTTTTTCTTGAGCACGACCTGCTGGTGGCGCGCCGACAGGTCCGACTCACCACCCGGTGGAAAGGCCTGCCAGTACAGCACGTTCCTGTCGGGGCACACCACACCCGCTGCGGGCGCGGCAGTCTGCGCCATCGCGGCGGGCACTGCGGCCATGCAGAAAATGCCTATCCACTTTTTCACTTCAACTTTCATGGTGTGTCTCCTGAATGTTTCTGAAGCGGAAAACTCGCCAGCATGCGTAGCCGGGTTGCACCGGCTTTCACTGAAAGGCTCAAGCGGCCTGCAGTTGCCGCTGCCTGCCGACCTCTGCACAGACGGCCTCGGTGACCTGCGCCGTCGTAGCGCTGCCGCCCAGGTCGCGCGTATGCAGGGCGGCGTTCGCGGTCGCCTTTTCAATCGCCGCCATCAACACCGCGGCCGCACCGGTTTCGCCCAGGTGCTCCAGCAGCATGACACAACTCCAAAAAGTGCCAATAGGGTTCGCCAGGCCTTTTCCCATGATGTCGAAGGCCGAGCCGTGAATCGGCTCGAACATGCTCGGAAAGCGGCGCTCGGGGTCGATGTTGCCGGTCGGTGCAATGCCCAGGCTGCCAGCCAGTGCAGCGGCCAGGTCGCTCAGGATATCGGCGTGCAGGTTGGTGGCGACCACGGTGTCGAGCGATGCGGGGCGATTGACCATGCGGGCCGTGCAGGCGTCGACCAGTTCCTTGTCCCAGGTCACGTCCGGAAACTCCCGGCTGATCTGCAGCGCGATCTCGTCCCACATCACCATGGCATGGCGCTGGGCGTTGGACTTGGTGACCACGGTCAGCAGCTTGCGCGGGCGGGACTGGGCGAGCCTGAAGGCAAAGCGCATGATGCGTTCAACACCGGCGCGGGTCATCATCGACACATCGGTGGCCACTTCGATCGGGTGGCCCTGGTGGGCGCGCCCGCCTACGCCTGAGTACTCGCCTTCGGAGTTCTCGCGCACGATCACCCAGTTGAGTTGCTCCGGTGTGCAGCGCTTGAGCGGCGCGTCGATGCCGGGCAGGATGCGCGTGGGCCGCACATTGGCGTACTGGTCAAAGCCCTGGCAGATTTTGAGGCGCAAGCCCCAGAGCGTGATGTGATCGGGGATGTGCGGGTCGCCGGCCGACCCGAACAGGATGGCGTCCTTGTCGCGCAGCGCGTCCAGGCCGTCCTCCGGCATCATCATGCCGTGCCGGCGGAAGTAGTCGCCGCCCCAATCAAAAGCACTGAAGCTGAAGGCGAAATTCTTTTGCGCGGCGGCCAGGGCTTGCAGCACCTGCTGGCCGGCCGGTATGACTTCCTTGCCAATGCCGTCGCCGGGGATGCAGGCGATCTTGTAGGTCTTCATGTTGGTTCCTCTGTTTTCTCGGTTGTGATCTGCTCACTGTAGCGATTGGCACAGGCAATAAAACCTCTTAAAGTAAGATCACTGTTAACTACAGGTTATGAATGAATCCGGTCAATACAGCCCCCTCGGAGATGGCTTTTTTCAGCCTGCTGGCGCGCTACGGCAGCCTGTCGGCCACGGCGCGCGAGCTCGGCGTCAGCACGGCAGCCGTCAGCAAGCGGCTCGCGCAGATGGAGGCCAGGCTGGGGGTGCAGTTGCTGAGCCGCACCACGCGGCGCGCCAACCTCACGCAGGAAGGCGAGATTTACCTCACGCACGCGCGCCGCATCCTCGCCGACATTGACGACATGGAGCAGCAGGTGTCCAGTGCCGTGGCGGCGCCCAAGGGCCTGCTGCGCGTGAACGCCACCATAGGCTTCGGCCGCAGCCATGTGGCGCCGCTGATCTCGCGTTTCGTGAAAGCCCATCCTGAGGTGGAAGTGCAGTTGCAGCTCACGGTCAATCCGCCGCCGCTGACTGAAGACGCCTTCGATGTTTGTGTCCGTTTCGGTGAACCGCCGGACGCCCGCGTGATTGCGCGGCTGATCGCGCCGAATCGCCGCCTGCTCTGCGCTTCACCGGCCTATCTGGCCCGCCACGGCACACCCAGGGTGCCGCACGACCTGGCGCAGCACAACTGCATCGGCATACGCCAGGGCGACGAGGCCTACGGCATGTGGCGCCTGGCGTCCGGCAAGCACACGCAGGCCATCAAGGTGCACGGCAACCTCAGCACCAGCGACGGCGAAATTGCGGTGAACTGGGCGCTCGATGGCCACGGTATTTTGATGCGCGCCGAATGGGACATCGCCAAATACCTGCGCAGCGGCAGGCTGGTGCAGGTGCTCGAGAACTACCGCACACCGGCA
This sequence comes from Polaromonas sp. P5_D5, assembly GCF_054049435.1. Taxonomy (NCBI): domain Bacteria; kingdom Pseudomonadati; phylum Pseudomonadota; class Betaproteobacteria; order Burkholderiales; family Comamonadaceae; genus Polaromonas; species Polaromonas sp. P5_D5. Next base: position 16,319 of record NZ_JBFUMJ010000002.1, on the reverse strand, counting down.
GCCGACATCCATGCGGTGTACCCGGCCCGCCACCAGCATTCGGTGCGGGTCAAGGCCTTTGTGGATTTCCTGGCCCAGCACTTCGGCAAGCCGTCCACACGCGCTGCGGGGCTGGCGGGCAACTGGTAAGGCTTGCCCGGCTTACTGTGTTTTGGCGCCCGCATCGAACCACTGCCTGATCGCCTGCCGCTCGGCCTCGGTGATGCCCGTGGCATTGTTCATGGGCATCAGCCGCGTGACCACCGCCTGCTGGTAGACCTGCGTCGCGTGGCGCGCCAATGCCTCGGGCGAATCAAGCCGCACGTTTTTCATCTGCACCTGCGCACCGTGGCACAGGTAGCAGCGCTGGGCCATGATGGCCTGCACTTGTTGAAAGCTGTTTTGGCTTGCAGCGCCCACTGGTTGTGCGCCACCAGCTACTGAATTGATAGCATCCACAGCGGCAGGAGGTTTCATCCAGACGATCACGGCGGCGATGACAGCCACGCCCACCAGCGCATACGGCAACGGGTGTCGGTTGCGGCCCAGCTTGTAGCCGTGGCGCAGCACAAAAAACTGGCGGATGGCGGCGCCGGCCAGCATCATCAGGATTAGCACCAGCCAGTTTTGCGGGTGGCTCCAGGTAAAGCTGTAGTGGTTGCTGAGCATGGCGAACAGCACCGGCAGCGTGAAGTAGGTGTTGTGCACGCTGCGCTGTTTGCCGCGCTGGCCGTGCACCGCATCGACCGGCTCGCCGGCCTTGATGGAGGCCACCACCTTGCGCTGGCCGGGGATGATCCAGAAGAACACGTTGGCGCTCATGGCGGTGGCCATCATGGCGCCTACCAGCAGGAAGGCCGCGCGCCCGGCGAACCAGTGGCAGGCCAGCCACGAGGCTGCGCACACCAGCACCGCGACCAACGCGCCGACGATGGCGTCTCCGTTTTTCTTGCGCCCGAACAGCTGACAGATGCCGTCGTACAGCATCCAGAAAATTACAAAGAAGGACAGCGCCACCGCACCGGCCGCACCGGGCGACCAGTTCATCAGCGATTTGTCGACGAGGTAGGTGCCGGCGTTCCACAGATAGGAAATCGTGAACAGCGCAAAGCCCGACAGCCAGGTGCTGTAGCTTTCCCAGTAAAACCAGTGCAGATGGGCCGGCAGCTGCGGCGGCTTGACGGCAAATTTGACGGGGTGGTAAAAACCGCCGCCGTGCACCGCCCAGAGCTCGCCGCTCACGCCCTGCTTTTTGAGGTCTTCATCCTCGGGCGGCGTGAGGCTGCTGTCGAGAAAGACAAAATAAAACGAGGAACCCACCCAGGCGATGGCGGTGATGACATGGACCCAGCGCAGCAGCAGGTTGGCCCAGTCGAGAAGGTAGTTTTCCATATCTCTCAACCTATGCAGCACGCGAGGGCGCTGCCTTGTGCAACCTGCTCACCACTGCGGGCGCTGTAAGCAGAAAACGTGGCCGCGAACAAAAGAAGCTGGCGCCAACTTGAAGTTAGCTCCGGCTTCCCGGCTCCGCTGCGGCCTGACGCGCCAAGTTTATAGAGTTTGGCTTCAGCTCCGAAAAATTTCTGCGCCGCGCTCAACCCGCGTTGATGGTTTGCAACAGCTGGGCCGCTACCGCCACGGCGATGACTTCTGGCTCCTTGCCGGTAATGCCGGGCACGCCGATGGGGCACGTCACTTGCGCCAGCTCGCCCGCGGCGAAGCCTCTAGCTTCCAGGCGGTGGCGGAATACCGCCCATTTGGTCTTGCTCCCGATCAAGCCGATGTAGGGTAAATCGGATTTCTCCCGCTGGCGCAGCAGGCAGGCGGCCACGATGTCCAGGTCTTCCGCGTGGCTGAAGCTCATGATGAGCACACGGGACTGCGGCGCCAGGCCAGGCACGGCGGCCTGCACCGGATCGGAATGTTCGGCCACCACACGTGGCGGCACGTTGGCGGGGAACACCCCGTCGCGGCTGTCTATCCAGGTGAGCGAAAACGGCAAAGGCGCGAGCACCCGCACCAGAGCATGGCCAACATGGCCGCCGCCAAACAGGGCCACCGGTGTGAGCACGGTCTGACCCAGCCGCAAGGCCAGCGCCTGTGTGTCGCCCGCGCTGACGCATTCAAAGCGAAGCTCCACCACGCCGCCGCAGCATTGGCCCAGCGACGGACCCAGCGCCACGCGCACGGTTGTCGCCTGACGCCCCTCGGCGCCATCCGCGAGCAGCGCACCAGCTCTGGCGATAGCGTCGTATTCCAGGTGGCCGCCGCCTATCGTGCCCACCAGCGCATCGGGAAAGACGGCCATCCAGGTTCCCGCCTCGCGAGGCACCGAGCCCTGCGCCTCTGCCACCTCCACCAGCACCGCCGGCACCGAGGCCAGGCGGGCCAGGAAGTCTTCAAGTTGCAGACTGGAGACACTGGAAACCATTGGTGACGACTTGACAGGTGGGTGGACAAAATATTGGGCAAAATGCCTTGAACGCCACCTTAGCACCACCTTGGCCCCCGGCAGCTACGGGGCGTGATAGCAGGTATACACAGAATTCAATGAGCCGGCCGCTCAAAAAGCCGGCAAAGGCAAGCACGATGAGACAAGACATGTCCGACTCCACACCGCGCCGCTTCTGGCTGGTGGCCCTGCTTTCTGCAGCCGGTGCAGCAGTGGTGAGCGCCTGCAAGACCGCGCCGGAACCCGCAGCACCGACATCGAAGGCCCCGGAACCCTCTTCCCCGGTGATCGGGCCGATCGCGGGGCCGCAAGGTTCCGCCAGAAGTTCGGGGGCGTCCACACCGCGCGCCTACCGGGAAGACGGCGCCACGCACATCTACGGCCTCAATTCCGACCGTATCTACAAAGGCCGCATGCCACCGCTGCTGTATGCCGTGGGTGTGCTGAATGTGGAAATCGACAGGGTCGGCCGCGTCACCCGCCTGGACTGGATGCGCGCACCGCGCCATGCACCCGAAGTGATAGCGGAGATCGAACGCACCATCCAGCAGGCGTCCCCCTTCCCGGCGCCTACGCGCATGGGCAAGGTGGTCTACACCGACACCTGGCTTTGGCACAAGAGCGGCAAATTCCAGCTCGACACCCTTACTGAGGGACAGGACTAGAACTCCGCCGACAAAGGGCAGAAGCACGAGAAGAAGGCGATGCGAAGCGAGCCGGCCATGCCAGCATGAGCCGCGGAACCGGCTTTGCCGGGCCGCAGGCGAGCGGCCCCCTCGGGGGGCAGGAAGCTACACGAAGTGAGCGACCGTGGGGGCCTATTCAATCTTCAGATTCTGCGTTTTAACGACGTTGCGCCAGGCGCGGTAGTCGGCTTCGATGAAGTGGCCGAGCAATGCGGGCGAGCCGGGTGCGGCCTCCACGGCGTCGGCCTTGAACCGCGCCACCACCTCGGGCAAAGCCACGACCTTGTTGATGGCCGCGTTCAGTGCATTGACGATGGTTGGCGGTGTACCGGTGGGTGCCATCAATGCGAAGTAATTGACAACGTCAATGCCCGCCAGGCCGGCTTCCGTCATGCTGGGCACGTCGGGCAAGGCACTTGAACGTTTGGCGCTTGTTACCGCCAGTGGCTTGATGCTGCCGTTTTTGATGAAAGGCAGCAGGGCCGGGATGGTGCCTGTGATCAGCTGGATCTGCCCGCCGATCATGTCCATGGTGGCGGGCGCCACACCGCGGTAAGGAATGTGCGTGATGAAGGTACCAGTACGGGCTTTCAGCAACTCAAGCACGAGGTGGTTGACACCGCCCGCCCCGGCCGAGCCGTAGTTCAGCGCGCCGGGCTTTTGCCGGGCCAGCGTGACCAGCTCTTTCATGGTGTTGGCCGGCAGCTTGGTGTTGGCCGCCCAAACCAGCGGTCCGCTGGCGATCATGCCCACCGGCGTGAACTGGCGCAGCGGGTCGTAATTGGCGCTGGGCAGGGAGGCCGCCACGGTGGTGAAGGGTGAGGCCACCAGCAGCAGCGTGTAGCCGTCGGCCGGGGACTGCGCCACATACTGCGTGCCTATAGCGCCGGAAGCACCCGCACGGTTGTCCACCACAAAGGTGGCATTCATGGTTTCGCCGAGTTTTTGCGCAATCAGTCGTGCCATGGCGTCGGTGCCGGCGCCGGGGGCAAAAGGCACGACGATCTTGACGGCGCGCTCAGGATAGATGCCGGCGGGAACGGATGCGGCCGAGGCCGGTGAGCCGGCAGAACCCGCTGAAGGGCCTTGGGCCAATACGGCTGGAGCCACGAGGCTGGCGGCGGTGCCTGCGGACAGCAGCAGGGCCTGGCGGCGGCTCAGGGTCATTGGCTTGACATTCATGGAGGAGGAAGAAAGTTGCACAAACCGCTGATTGTCGCCGCCCCGGATGACGGCGCCATGACACGGGTCTGGCCTGGCACCCGCTCAGCTGCCGCGATAGGTGGAATAACTCCAGGGGCTGACCAGCAGGGGCACGTGGTAATGCAGGCCCGGATCGGCCACACCGAAGTCCAGCGTCACCTCGTCCAGGAAAGCCGGCTCGGGCAGTTTCACGCCGCGCGCCTTGAAGTAGGCCGCCACCTCGAACACGAGCCGGTAGGTGCCGGCTTTCAGATTAGCGCTGTCGTATAGCAGTCCATCGGGATTGCGCCCATCTTCATTGAGGATGAAGTGCTTCACCAGCGTCGCCTGACCCGCATGCGTGGTGTAGAGCGACGCCTTCATGCCGCCTGCCGGCGTGCCGTGCATGGTGTCCAGTACATGTGTGCTCAAGCCCATGGTATTCCTTGGTAGTAGTTGAGGGAGCTGCTCAAAAAACCCTCCTGGCGTTGTTGCGCCACCTTGCCGTGCTGATAGCACTGTCTGCGGCGACGCGCCTGGCCAGGACCGCTTCGCTGGGTTTTTGAGCAGCTCTTGTTTTGATCCGGTTTACCAAAAGTGTATACACTTTTCAGCATTCCGGCTATTATCGACCGATGGAATCGTCAACCACCCACACCATCGTCGAAGCCCTGACCAAGGCTATTGTGGAGCACAGGCTGCATCCGGGCACCAAGCTGGCCGAGCAAAAACTGGCCGACCATTTCGGCGTCTCGCGCACACTGGTGCGGCAGGCACTGTTCCAGCTTTCGCAAAACCGCCTGATCCGCCTGGAACCGGCCCGCGGCGCTTTCGTGGCCGCGCCGTCCGTGATGGAAGCGCGGCAGGTGTTTGCCGTGCGCCGCATGCTCGAAGCCGAAATGACACGGGCCTTTGTGCGCGAAGTCACCCCCGCCAAAATCAAGGCACTGAAGGAACACGTCGCACGCGAAAAATCCGCGGTGGACCTCGGCGACGTTTCGGGCCGGACGGAGTTGCTGGGCGACTTTCATGTGCGCATGGCCGAGCTCATGGGCAATGAAGTGCTGGCCCAGATGCTGGGCGAGCTGACCTCGCGCTGCGCCCTCATTACCCTGATGTACCAGACAGCCAGTGCTGCTGAACACTCCAATGACGAGCACGCCGAAATCGTCAAGGCGCTGGCCGCCAGGAACGAAGCGCTGGCCGTACGCCTCATGAATGACCACCTGCTGCACGTCGAGAAGAGCCTCGCCTTTGACCGCAAGGTACCGACGAACGATATTTCCATGGCGCTGTCATGAGTACTGATATGAACACTGGCTACCCTAGAAATTTGGTCGGCTACGGCCGCAACCCGCCACAAGCCAACTGGCCGGGGCGGGCACGCATCGCCGTGCAGTTCGTCCTCAACTATGAAGAAGGCGGCGAAAACTCGGTGCTGCACGGCGACGCCGGCTCCGAACAGTTTTTGTCCGAGATGGCCAATCCACCCAGCTTTGCCGACCGGCACCTCAGCATGGAAGGCATCTACGAATACGGCTCACGCGTGGGCGTGTGGCGCATCCTGCGCGAGTTTGAAAAGCGCAAGCTGCCGCTCACGGTGTTCGGCGTGGGCATGGCGCTGCAGCGCCACCCCGAAGTCGCCGCGGCTTTCACCGAACTCGGCCACGAAATCGCCTGCCACGGCTGGCGCTGGATCAACTACCAGCAGATCGACGAAGCCACCGAGCGCGAACACATGCGCCTGGGCCTGGACGCCATTGAAAAACTCACCGGCACACGCCCGCTGGGCTGGTACACCGGGCGCGACAGCCCCAACACGCGCCGGCTGGTGGCCGATGACGGCCGGCTCGAATACGACAGCGACTACTACGGCGACGACCTGCCCTTCTGGACCGAGGTGAAACGCACCGACGGTCAGGTCGTGCCGCGCCTGGTGGTGCCCTACACGCTGGACACCAACGACATGCGCTTTGCCCTCCCGCAGGGCTTCTCGCAGGCCGATGATTTTTTCATCTACCTGCGCGACAGCTTTGACGCGCTCTATGCCGAAGGCAGTGCGTCGCCCAAGATGCTGAGCGTCGGCATGCACTGCCGCCTGCTGGGTCGGCCGGGCCGCATTGTGGCGCTGCAGCGTTTTCTTGACCATGTGCAAAGGCATGAGCGCGTCTGGGTCTGCCGCCGCATCGATATTGCGCGCCACTGGCAGGCCAACCATCCTTACATGCCCCGGCAGGAAAGCTGAACATGGCCATCACGCTGGAACAAGTCAATGCCGTACCGCGCGCAGAAGCGCTGCAACTGCTCGACGGCCTCTATGAGCATTCCCCCTGGATTGCCGAAAAGGCGCTGGACGCCCGCCCTTTCCAGTCCCTCGCCCACCTGAAGCACACCATGGCGCAAGTACTGCGCGAGGCCGGCAAGGACGCGCAGGTCAAGCTCATCCAGGCCCACCCCGAACTGGCCGGCAAAGCCATGGTCAGTAAAAGCCTGACGGCGGAATCGACCAACGAGCAAGGCAAGGCCGGCCTCACGGACTGCACGCCCGAAGAGTTCGCCACCCTGCAAAAGCTCAATGCCGACTACAACGCGAAGTTCGGCTTTCCTTTTATCMTGGCGGTGCGCGGCCCGCGCGGCGACGGTTTGAGCAAGCAGCAGATCATCGAGACCTTCGCTCGGCGCCTGCAAAATCACCCTGACTTCGAGCTGCAGGAAAACCTGCGCAACATCCACCGCGTGGTGGAGCTACGGCTCAACGACAAGTTCGCCGCCACGCCCGCGCTGGGCAACGACGTGTGGGACTGGCAGGAAACGATGTCGCAGTACAGCGATCCGGGCTATCTTGAAAAGGGCCAGCTCACGGTGACCTACCTCACTGATGCGCACCGTGCCTGCGCGGCTTTCATCAGCAACACCATGCGGGACTGCGGCTTTGACGAGGTGAAGATCGACGCGGTCGGCAACGTAGTGGGTATCTACAAGGCCGCCACCCCCAACGCCAAGACCCTGCTGACCGGCAGCCACTACGACACCGTGCGCAACGGCGGCAAATACGACGGCCGGCTCGGGATTTTTGTGCCCATGGCCTGCGTGCGCGAACTGCACCGCCAGGGCAAGCGCCTGCCCTTTAATTTTGAGGTGGTCGGTTTTTCCGAAGAGGAAGGCCAGCGCTACAAGGCCACCTTCCTTGGATCGGGCGCGCTGATCGGCGACTTCAAGCCCGAATGGCTGGAGCAGAAAGACGCTGACGGCATCACCATGCGCGAGGCCATGCACAACGCCGGCCTGAAGCCCGAAGACATCGGGAAGATCAAACGTGACGCGGACAACTACCTCGGCTTTATCGAGGTGCACATCGAGCAGGGCCCGGTGCTCAACGAGCTCGACCTGCCGCTGGGCATCGTCACCTCCATCAACGGCAACGTGCGCTACCTGTGCGAGATCACCGGCATGGCCAGCCACGCCGGCACCACGCCCATGAACCGCCGCCGTGACGCCGCAGCAGCCGCGGCCGAATTACTGCTGTATGTGGAACGGCGCGCGGCGCAAGACGGAAATTCCGTCGGCACGGTCGGCATGCTGCAGGTGCCCAGCGGCTCCATCAATGTGGTGCCCGGGCGCTGCCTCTTTTCGCTCGACCTGCGCGCGCCCATCGATGCGCAGCGCGACGCGCTGGTGGCCGACGTGCTGGCCGAACTCAAAAGCATTTGCGAGCGCCGCGGTATGCACTTCACAACCGAATTGACCGAGCGCGCCGCCGCTGCCCCCAGCGCACCTGCCTGGCAACTGCGCTGGGAAGCCGCAGTGCAAAGCCTGGGCGTGCCTCTGTACCGCATGCCCAGCGGCGCCGGCCATGACGCGATGAAACTGCACAAGGTGATGCCGCAGGCCATGCTTTTTGTACGCGGCCAGAACTCGGGCATCAGCCACAACCCGCTGGAAAGCACCACCAGCGACGACATCGAACTTGCGATCCATGCCCTGGCGCATCTGCTTACCCATCTTTCTTCTGAACAACAATGACCCTCACTACAGATTACGCCCGGCTTGACAGCTGGATCGATGCCCATTTCGACGAAGAAACGGTATTCCTGCAGCAGCTCATCCGCGTGCCCACCGACACGCCACCGGGCAATAACGCCCCACATGCCGAGCGCACGGCAGAGCTCATCAAGGTCTTCGGTTTTGACGCTGAAAAACACCCCGTGCCCGAAGCCGAAGTGCGTGGCTACGGCATGGAGTCCATCACCAACCTGATCGTGCGCCGCCATTACGGCAACAAAGGCGAAGGCAAAACCATTGCCCTCAACGCCCACGGCGACGTGGTGCCGCCCGGCGAAGGCTGGACCAAAGATCCCTATGGCGGCGAGATTGAAGGCGGCAAGATTTACGGCCGCGCATCGGCCGTCAGCAAATGCGATTTCGCGAGCTTCACCTTCGCGGTGCGCGCGCTGGAGTCGCTGGGCGCGCCGCTCAAGGGCGCTATCGAATTGCATTTCACCTATGACGAAGAGTTCGGCGGCGAGATGGGCCCGGGCTGGCTGCTCAAAAAGGGCCTGACAAAACCCGACCTGCTGATCGCGGCGGGTTTCTCATACGAAGTCGTCACCGCGCACAACGGCTGCCTGCAGATGGAAGTCACGGTGCACGGCAAGATGGCGCACGCCGCCATTCCCGACACCGGCATCGACGCCTTGCAGGGCGCGGTGCACATTCTCAATGCGCTCTATGCGCAGAATGCGCTGTACCAGCAGGTGACTTCAAAGGTCGAGGGCATCCAGCACCCTTACCTGAACGTGGGCCGCATCGAAGGCGGCACCAACACCAACGTGGTGCCGGGCAAGGTGATGTTCAAGCTGGACCGCCGCATGATCCCCGAGGAGAACCCCGCCGAGGTCGAGGCCAACATCCGCAAAGTGATTGCCGACGCGGCCGCCGGCTGCAAGGGCATCTCGGTCGACATCAAGCGCCTGCTGCTGGCCAACTCGATGCGGCCGCTGGCGGGCAACAAGCCCCTGGTGGAGGCCATCCAGAAGCACGGCGAAGCGCTGTTCGGCCAGGCCATCCCGGCCATGGGCACGCCGCTGTACACCGACGTACGGCTGTACGCTGAGGCCGGCATTCCCGGCGTCATTTACGGCGCCGGACCGCGCACCGTGCTGGAGTCGCATGCCAAGCGGGCCGATGAGCGCCTGGAACTCGAAGACCTGCGCCGCGCTACCAAGGTGATTGCGCGGACGCTACTCGATCTGCTGCTGCCCGGCCCGGTCTGATGGCAGGTTACTCGCGGGTGTAGTCCAGCAGCGCGAGATATTCCTTGCGCTCGGCCTTGACCCACTGCTTGACGCCGATCTCGGACATGATGCCGGCCGATTGGCTGTTCATGGCCAGCAGGGAATCCTGCAGGCGGCTGATCATGTCCGCCGGCACGCCGGGGGCGGCCAGCACCGACCAGTTCACCACGGGCTGGGTTTCACCAATGACACGGCCCCCGCCCTCCTGCCATTTCCTGGCGATGGTCGGATTCACCGCACCCACCTCGGCAAGGCCTGCCGCCACCTGTGCCGACACGGAATCCTGATAGCGTGTGTAGGAAATATAGGGTTCGCGCACGTTCAGGCGGCGCATTTCGGCACGCGCGACCGCCACCGTGGCGGACGATTCGTCGGGCATCAGGATCTTCTTGCCGCTCAGTTGCCCGATGTTGTTGATGGGTGAGTTGTTCTTCACGATAAAGGCGGCCTGGTAGGGCTCGGGCCTGCGCACCAGGGGTTGGTAACCTCCATCGCGAACCAGCTTGGACAGCTGGTTGACGGATTTTCCGAACACCATCAGGGGCTTTTGCTCTGACGATGCCTGCCGCACGAAGTTCTGGATGTCGATGACGGGGTCAACCACCACCTGCTTGTTGCGGATCTGCCCTCCCAGGTAGTCGGCCAGCCCCCGGTAACGCAGGGCCAGCATCGAAATGCTGAGGTCTGCCGTAACCGCCTCATTGATCAGCAGCCTCCAGCGATCAACACCCGCCAGCTGGCCCGCCGCCTGCTGGCTCCAGCTGACCATGGGAAAGCCCTGCCAGGCCACGGCAACCGCGGTGCCCACCACACCGCGAAGAACCGCGCGGCGACCGGTAACTTGTGACAGCAACGGAGTATTCATTTGATCACCTTCAAAGGGTTAATTGCAGATTGCACGGTCTTCTTCGCTGCCTCGTCTTCCCATTGCCTGGCAGCTGTCAAGGTTGCCTTGAATGCCAGCGCACTCTCAAGCAGCCATTTCTTGTTGTCTTCCGAGAGCGCGTAGCTCAACCTGAACTCGTCCATCGGCATGCGGTCTTCCCGCACGGCCTTGATCAACCGGTCCACCTCTGCCGCGGCATGCGCGGGTGTAGACAGCAGCACCAGGCGGCTCATCTTGTCGGGGTTGTTGGGTACATGGCAGTTCACACACTGCGACTCGCGCATCTGCAGCGCCAGGTCACGGTAGCGTTTGTCGACGTTGCCCAGATGCGGGTTTTCCGGCCGGTACAAGCCGTCGAACAGCGTCACCGCCGGTTGGGTGTGGCCCTTGTCGTCAGTCCAGAGCCATGGGCCCTGGTATTTTTCATGCTGCACCGTCTGCACCGGTTGCAACAGCGGCGTGGGCGCCACGTCGGTGAACTGCGCTACCTTGATGGTTCCCGTTTCGGGGCTGATCCAGAGCATCATGCTGCGGGCGTTTTCGTACATCGACCACTTGGCCTCGTCGTGCCAGAACGGATAAGGAAACTGGCCCGGCGGCAGGCGGTTGCGAAAGGCCGCCTCAAGCCGCACCAGGAACATCTTCTCGTCGGCCACCCACTCCACGGTATGCCGGCCGTTGAACATGAAGAGCGGCGCATACATGCCGGTCCAGGCGTCAGGGGCGAACTGGGTCAGGTTGGTCTGGCGCAGGGTGGCGTTGTCCTTTTTGTTTTGCCGACCCCACAGCATGATGGGCGCCACATGTGCACGCAGCTGGCTCGGGCCGAACAGGGTTTGCCGGCACTGCGTGTAGGCATTGACGTCACCGGCCGGCGCCAGCGGGCAACTGCTGGCGAGCTCCGCGGCAATTTCAGCCGCTGCCTGTGCGATGTTGGGCGGTATCGCCCTTTTTTCCTGGGCTTGTACGCCGCAGGAAAATGCCAATATGGCTGCCAGCAGTCCGGCCCGCCATGGCGAAAGTGAAAGTGAAAACAGACGTGCTTGAATCAACGTACCCATTTTTTACTCCCTCGTGTAGTCCAACAAATCCAGGTAGTCCTTCCGTTCCGCTTTAGCCCAGGCCTTCACGCCCATCGAAGCCATCACTGCGGCGCTTTCCGAATTGGTGGCCAGCAGCGCGTCGCGCAGCTGCTGCACCATGTCCGCCGCCAGGCTGGGACTGGCGAGCACCGACCAGTTCACCACCGGCTGGGTTTCAGCCACCACGCGCCCGCCCTCTTCCACCCACTTTTTGGCAATGGTGGGATTGACCACGCCGATCTGGCCCATTCCGGACTTCACAAACTGCGCGACTTCCTCCTGGAAGCGAACGTGTGTCACGCGGACCCGGCCGAGTTTTTGCCGCCGCAGTTCCGCCAGGGCCACCGCACTGGTGGCGGCAGACTCGTCGGGCATGATGACCTTTGCATCAGCCGCATCCGCCAGGGTTTTAATGGGCGAATCCTTGGCCACGATGAAGGCCGCCTTGTAGGGATCGGCGCGCCGCACCACCGGCTGGTAGCCGTTGTCGCGCACCAGCTTGGCCAGCTGGTTGACGGACTTCCCGAAGACAAACTCCGGCTTGCTGGCGCCTTGGGCCACCGCCATGAAGCGCTTGATATCCACCATGGGCTCCACGACGATGGGCCGCCCCTTGAGCTGGGTGCTGATGAAGTCGGCGGCAGGGCGATAACGGTTGGTCAGCAAAAATGAGTTGGTGTCGCCCCCCACCGCTTCATTGATCAGCAACCGCCAGTTCGCGCCACCTGCGGGTTTTTTAGCAGCAGAGGCAGCGGCAGCAGCCGAAACCTGGGCCCAGGCGTTACCCGGCCCACCCATACCCCCTGCGAGGGCGCCCAGGCCCAGGATTGACAACATCTGACGGCGAAGCTGCGAGGAAGGTGTTTTCATGAAAGCCTTGTTTTGGAAAGCCCGCTAACCCAGTACATCGTTGCTGGATGACTTCGGCTACTGCCCCAAGGCTTTGTCAAGGCTTCGGAACTGCATGGCCTTGCGGCTTAATCCTTGTCACCTACGCAAATACACTCTATGGACGGGCCGCAAAAATAGTCAAAGCCTGTTCATGGCGTCCGCCCTGTCAGGACTGACAGGTGAAACCTGCCATGGGCATGGGCGCGGCGGTGCCCGGCCCAAATCACCGGCAGCTGCTCCGCTCAAACGTAAACAGCTGTAACAGCCTCAGCCTTCCTCCAGAACTTCCTGGCGGCCAGGAACAGGAGGTGCCAGCGGCCACCTTTTTAATAGCTGCCTTTGGGCATCCTCCCGGCCAGGGCCGCTCAATGTGCGGAAAGCAGGCCAGCCGTACATCCAAAAATACGGATGCCGATACATCACAAAATGCATCCTGTGAGTAATCCCAGTGTGCGAAAACTGACAGCACCTGAACGCGGCAGGTGTTGCTCTTAGGCCAATCCGCATCGCCCAGCGGCAAGACCCACCAGACACCTGAACTGCCGGGGCAATGCCAAAGTTCTACTCCGCAGCGTGGCAGGCATTGTTTTTGCTGTATCGTTTTGAGGTTCGCTTCGATTTCACGGCCACCGCGTTCTTATGCTGATTGCTGGCCTGCCGGTTTCCCCTTTTGCAACCCCTTCAAGAAAATCCCGCCATGAAAAATCGTGCACCTGCCGCATCTGCCTTTCCCAGCCTTGTAGCCAGGATGACCGGGGCGGTGATCGCCCTGGCAGCCCTGAACGCCCATGCGCAAAACACGCCGATCAAGTTCCAGCTCGACTGGCGCTTCGAAGGCCCGTCCGCCCTCTTCCTCACGCCGGTGGCCAAGGGGTACTTCAAGGCCAACAAGCTCGACGTGACGGTGGACGCCGGCAATGGCTCAGGCGGGGCGGTGACCCGTGTGGCCTCGGGCACCTACGACATGGGTTTTGCCGACATGGCCTCGGTGATGGAGTTTCACGCCAACAACCCGGACGCACCCAACAAGCCGGTAGGCGTGATGATGGTCTACAACAACACGCCGGCCTCCGTCATGGCGCTCAAAAAATCAGGCATCAAGACGCCCTCCGACCTGAACGGCAAAAAAATGGGCGCGCCGGTGTTTGACGCCGGCCGCCGCGCCTTCCCGATTTTTGCCAAGGCCAACAACATCACCGGCTTCCAGTGGACAGCCATGGACCCGCCGCTGCGCGAAACCATGCTGGCCCGCGGCGACGTGGACGCCATCACCGGCTTTACCTTCACCTCGCTGCTCAACCTGGAGGCGCGCGGCGTGAAGGCTGAAGACGTGGTGGTGCTGCCCTATGCCGACTTCGGCGTGAAGCACTACGGCAACGTGGTGATCGTCTCGCCCAAACTCATCAAGGAAAACCCGGCCGCCATCAAGGCGTTTTTGCAGGCCTTTACCAAGGGCGTGAAAGACGTGGTGGCCGACCCGGCCGCCGCCATCGAATTCGTGAAAGCGCGCGACGGCATCATCAATGTGCCGCTGGAAGTGCGCCGCCTGCGCCTGGCCATCGACACCGTCGTCAACAGCCCCGACGCACGTGCCGAAGGCTTCGGCCAGGTCAAAGCGCCGCGCCTCTCGCTGATGGCCTCGCAGGTGTCGGACGCTTTCGGCACCAAGACCCGTGTCAACCCCGACGCAGTGTGGAACGGCTCCTTCCTGCCCACGGCAGCCGAGCTCAATGTGCTGCCGAAGAAATAAGTCCTGGCCTCAGGCTCTGTGCCTGGCGCCATGCCTGCCCGGATTGCTACACTTTTAATAGCTGCTTGCGCACATCCCGATTGGGCCAGCAGCCGTTTTCCTACCTAAAACATGCCCCTCGCCACCGCTGACAGCCCTTTTGTTGACTTCCGGGACGTCTGGCTTGCCTACAACGACGAGCTGTTGGCGCGCAAACAGTTTTCCGTTGAAGCCATCGATCTGCAGGTGCGCCAGGGCGAGTTCATTGCCATCGTCGGGCCCTCGGGCTGCGGCAAGTCCACTTTCATGAAGCTGGCCACCGGGCTGAAGATGCCGTCGGCCGGGAGCATCCTGATTGACGGACGGCCAGTGACAGGGCCCCTGAAGATTTCCGGTATGGCCTTCCAGGCGCCATCGCTGCTGCCCTGGCGCACCACCGTCGACAACGTGTTGCTGCCGCTTGAGATCGTCGAGCCTTATCGCAGCCAGTTCAAGGCCAGGCGCAAGGAGTTTGAAGAGCGGGCGCGCAAGCTGCTGCAGAAGGTGGGCCTGGCAGGCTATGAAGACAAATTCCCCTGGCAGCTGTCTGGGGGCATGCAGCAGCGCGCCAGCATCTGCCGCGCGCTGATCCACGAGCCCAAAATGCTGCTGCTCGACGAGCCCTTCGGCGCGCTCGATGCCTTCACGCGTGAAGAGCTCTGGTGCATCCTGCGCGACCTCTGGACCGAGCAGCGCTTCAACGTGATCCTGGTCACGCATGATTTGCGCGAGTCGGTGTTCCTGGCCGACACCGTCTATGTGATGAGCAAAAGCCCGGGACGCTTTGTCGTGCGGCGCGAGATTGAACTGCCGCGTCCGCGCGACCTGGAAGTCACTTACACCCGCGAGTTCAGCGACATCGTGCATGAGCTGCGCGGCCACATCGGCGCGGTGCGCGGCGGAGCCGCCGTATGAACATGAACAACAAACAGCTCGAACGCTGGGCGCCATGGGTGTTACTGGCAGCCGTGGTGGCGCTGTGGCAGGCGGTGTGCGCCGGTTTCTCGGTGCCGGAGTTCATCTTTCCCGCGCCGCTGGCCATTGCCCAGGCCATGCACGAATTCGCGGGCCCGATTGCCGAAGCCGCCTGGAAAACCTTCTGGGTCACGATGGTGGGTTTCGGCCTGTCCATCGTGGTCGGCGTATTGCTGGGCTTTCTGGTGGGCTCGTCGCGGCTGGCCTATGCCGCGGTCTATCCGCTGCTGGTGGCTTTCAACGCGGTGCCCAAGGCCGCGATTGTTCCCATCCTCATCGTCTGGTTCGGCATCGGCGTGGGCCCCGGCATCCTCACGGCTTTCCTGATCTCGTTTTTCCCCATCACCGTGAACATGGCCACGGGCCTGGCCACGCTGGAGCCAGAGCTGGAAGACGTGCTGCGCGTGCTGGGCGCCAAACGCTGGGACGTGCTGGTCAAGGTCGGCCTGCCGCGCTCCATGCCCTTCTTCTTTGCCTCGCTCAAGGTCGCCATCACGCTGGCTTTTGTCGGCACGGTACTGGCTGAAATGACTGCGGGTGATTCAGGCATTGGCTACCTCATGCAAAGTGCCGGGTCGCAGCAACGGCTGGCGTTGGCTTTTGCCGGGTTGGTGGTGATTGGGGCGATGGCTATGGCGATGTATGAGTTGTTTAGCTATGTCGAGAAGCACACTACGGCGTGGGCGCATCGGGGGTCGCAGAACGGCTAAGGTATTGGTCGGGTCTTGCTCCGGCCTTTGCGCTCTTTGCTGAGGGCTGTTGGCCGGGGGTTGCCCGGCATGCAAGTAACTTTCTTTTGCTTCGCCAAAAGAAAGTCACCAAAGAAAAGGCGACCCTGGTTCCTGCGTTCCTTCGCTTCGCTGCGGGCAGCCTGGTGCTCGGTCCAGCCGGGGTCAAAAACAACTCGCTTCGCTCAAACGAGTTTTTGCCCCGATCCGTCTGGACCTCCGCTCCTCGGCGCATCCACAAGGGCCAATCGGGAACGGGGACCGAATACCAAAGACAAATACCAACCAGGACTCGCCAGGGCGAGTCCTGGTTTCTTCTGGTATTCCGGGTTTTGTCTTCGGTTGTTTGGTATTCCTGCCTCCACCCCCTTCTGTCTGCGCCGAGGAGCGCAGGTT